>JBEBPQ010000021.1:0-70167 GCA_040395835.1 Advenella kashmirensis | reverse complement strand
CGGCCTCGCTGGCCTGGATCACCTGGCCGAAGGGCGCAAACGACTCGGCGCTCAACGGCGCTATGGGTAGCGTGCGATTATGCATGTGTTTTCCTATGGGGCTCATTTGCCGGCCGGGCTGGGATGATGCTTGCGCCAGTGCGCCGCGATGGCCGCGCGTGTCGGGATCCAGACGCGTTCGTGCTGCTGCACATAATCAAGGAAACGCTGCAGGGCGGCAAATCGTCCGGGCCTGCCGATGATCCGGCAGTGCAGGCCGACGGACATCATTTTGGGCGCGATGTCTCCTTCTGCGTAGAGTACGTCGAATGCGTCCTTCAAATAGCAAAAGAACTGGTCGCCACTATTGAACCCCTGGGGGGAGGCGAACCGCATATCGTTGGTGTCCAGGGTATAGGGAACGACCAACTGCCATTTCTGCTGCCGGTCCCGCATGGTGACCGGCATCCAGAACGGCAGGTCATCGCCGTAATAATCGGAGTCGTACAGGAACTGGCCTTCTTCCATGACGAGCCGTCGTGTATTCGGACTGTCCCGGCCCGTGTACCAGCCTTCGGGGTGGCGTCCCAGAAGCGAAGACACGACGTCGACGCAACGCTGCATATGTTCGCGTTCAATGGGTTCGGGGATATTCTGGTAGTGCAGCCAGCGATATCCGTGACAGGCAATTTCGTGCCCCAGCTCGACGAACGCCCGGGCCACGTCGGGATTGCGCTCCAGCGCCATGCCAACGGCGAAGACCGTCAAGGGCAGGCCGCGTCTTTCGAATTCACCGAGAATGCGCCACACGCCGGCCCGCGAGCCGTATTCATAGATTGACTCCATGGAAAGATGCCGGTCGGGAAACGACGCCGCGCCGATAATTTCCGACAGGAACTGTTCCGAGCCCGGGTCGCCGTGCAGCGTGCAGTTTTCCCCGCCTTCTTCGTAATTGAGCACGAACTGCACGGCGATGCGCGCCTTGTCCGGCCAGCTGGCGTGGGGGGGATTGCGGCCATAGCCGATCATATCGCGAGGGTAGCTGTCAGGTTGCTGCGTCATACGTATCACTCCGGGAAATCCAAATCACGACGCAAAGGTCGCTTTCAGGGCGGCCCTCGCCCCGGTTGCCTGAAACAGGGGGCGGAACGCCGAACAATGCGAAAAGCGGTCGGCCACGGCATATGTTGCAAGCACAGGACCGGCGCGGTCAACGCCCTTGGCCGCTACGCCTGGACAAGTATGAAAGGCCGAATTCATATTGTCAACAATTATTGTATACGATATTAACAGACATCAAAATCCCACAGGCACACTGTAGCGCCAACGCAGAGCGACCGGCCCATCGCCGCGGATTTGCGGGTAAACACCAGTGTTCACATGCATGGCTTATGCAATAATGAGCAAAAATTGTATGCAATATTAGTATTCAATTTTCGTGTTCAATATGAATGCGCCGGTTTCAACGGCCATCCCGATCCGCCGTTCGCGGCGCATCCGGCAATGGCGCGTCGCATTCATTTCGCTATCGTTAATCCACAAGCCTGATACGCAGGCAAGTCATAGGCAAATCACACAGGACACCGATGCATATCCACGTTATCAATCCCAATACCACCCTCAGCATGACGCAGGCCATAGGCGAGGCGGCGCGCCGTATCGCCGGACCCGGAACGCGGATCACCGCCAGCAATCCGGATAGCGGTCCGGTTTCCATCGAAGGCCATTTTGACGAGGCCATCAGCGCGGTGGGCGTCGTCCAGGAAGTCATGAAGGGGGAGAAAAACGGTGCGGATGCCTATGTCATCGCCTGCTTTGGCGACCCAGGCCTGCTGGCGGCGCGGGAGCTCACCCGCGCGCCGGTCATTGGGATCGCGGAGGCTGCGTTCCATATGGCGACCCTGCTCAGCACCCGCTTTTCTATCGTCACCACGCTGGGACGCACATGCATCATTGCCGAGCACCTGCTGCAGAGCTACGGGTTTGTCCAGCATTGCCGCCGCGTGCGCGCGGCCGAGATTCCGGTCCTGGCGCTGGAGCAGGATGCCGATGCCGCCGTCGTCCGCATTATCGAAGAGTGCCGCCGGGCCAAGGCCGAGGACGGCATCGGCGCCATCGTACTGGGGTGTGGCGGCATGGCGGAAATGCGCGAGCACATCGCCAGGGAGGTGGGCCTGCCCGTCATCGAGGGGGTGACGGCCGCGGTGAAGTTGGCCGAGGCGCTGGTTGGCCTGGGGTTGCAAACCAGCAAGTTCGGCGACCTGGCTTTTCCTCGACCCAAGCAGTTCACGGGGCAGTACGCGCACCTGAGCGCGCCCGGTCAAACCTGATTTTCCTTCGATACACCAACCTATCGCTATCCGCGCCGGATAGACAGTGCAAGGAGACGTCAAATCATGAATACCACAGCACAGGATACGAAAAAAGCAGGAGAAGAGAACCTCGAACCCCAGGAGGTCCGGATCATGGACCGCTGGTCATACTTGCTGGCCTGGCTCGGTGGATGCGTTTCCATCGGGACCTTCGCCATGGGCTCGAGCGTCGTGGGCCAGCTCAATCTGCTGCAGAGCGCGCTGGCCATTACGATCGGCTGTTTTGTGATCGGCGTGGCGCTGGCCATCAATGGCGCGGCCGGCCACAAGTACGGTATTCCGTTCATGGTCCAGGCGCGCAGCGCTTTCGGTTTTACGGGAACCCGGTTTCCGGGCATGGTTCGGGCGGTGCCGGCCGTGGTCTGGTTCGGCTTCCAGAGCTGGATCGGGGCGGGCGCGCTCAATGTCGCGTCGGCGACGCTGTTCGGCTACGACAATCTGGTTGTCTTCTTCATCGGCTTCCAGTTGCTGCAGATCGCCTTGTCCGTCTACGGATTCCAGGGCATCAAATGGCTCGAAAACGTAGGCAGCATTTTTATCCTGGGCGCGCTGGTCTATATGTTCTATTCGGTGATCGTCAAGTTCGGTCCGCAGATTGACCAGACCATCCTGCATCTGGATGGGTCGTGGGGCTTGCCGTTCTGGGGCGCCACCATGCTCTTTCTGGGCATCTATAGCACCATGATCCTGAACGTCAGCGATTACTCGCGGGAATTGCATAAGCAAGTGCGGCCCGGCGTGTTGACAACCATCTATGCCATGTCCATCCTGCCGGCCACCCTCTTCATGGGGCTGATCGGCCTCATGGTGTCGGGCGCCACCGGCGTGGCCGATCCGATCAAGGTCTTTTCCAGCGCGGTGGACAACAAGCCCCTGCTTGTCATTACCCTGCTGTTCATCGCCTTTGCGCAAATCACGACCAATGTCCTGAACAACGTGGTGCCGCCGGCCTATGTGCTCATGGATATCTGCAAGCTGAGTTTTCGCAAGTCGGCCGTGCTTGTCGGCTTGCTGGCGTTCGCCACCTTTCCTTGGATCCTGGTGCGTGATGAATCCGCGCGCGGCCTGCAGATTTTCGTGCAGACCTACTCGGCTTTTCTGGGGCCGCTGTTCGCCGTGATGGCCGTGGACTACTACATTCTGCGCCGCCGCCGGCTCGATCTGGCGCTGCTGTACGATGCCGACGGACCGTATCGGGGCGTCAATTGGGCCGGAGTGTCGGCTTCGTTGCTGGGCGCCGCGGTGGCGCTGTGTTTCCCGACAATCGCCTGGTATGCCAGCCTGCTGCCGGCGGGTGTCGCCTACTATGCGCTGATGAAGTACTCTCCGCTGGGCAAGCGCTTCCGGCCGGCCGATCCTTCCGACGGCATCGGCATTGGTTCGCATACGGCCTCAAGCAACGGATAACCGGGTTCTTGGTATAATGGCCGCGCAAGATTCCCGAACCAACAGCCTTGTGCGCCCATGTCCCCGATTGAAAACAACAACAAGCCGGCCCTTTCTTCCTCGCCAGGCGCCGCGCAACCTGGCGCGGCCAAGCGCGGGCCAGACGAGATCGCGCAGGATATCGCACACGCCATCCTGGCCAAGCAGTTGCCTCCCGGTATTTGGTTGCGCGAAGAGGCGCTCGGGCGCATGTACGGAGTCAGCCGCACCAAAATCCGCGCGGCGCTGCTGATCCTGGCGCGCGACAACCTGGTGGAGACGGTGCCCGACAAGGGCACCTTCGTCAGCCGCCCCAGCGTGGCCGAAGCGCACCAGGTGTTCGCGACCCGGCGGTTGCTGGAAAGCGAGGTCGTCCGGCTTTTTATCGCCACCGCCTCGGCACAGGATTTCGCGCAATTGGAGGCGCAGATCCGCCACGAGCGCACCGCATTGGTCAAGGCCGTGCCCGGCAATATCCGCGAAGAAACCCTGGGCGACTTCCATATCAAGCTCGCCGATCTATGCGGCAACAAGGTGCTGGCCCGGTTCGTGCGGGAACTGGTGGCGCGCAGCTCGCTGATCGCCATGCGTTTTCCCTCTTCCAATGATTCCGCCTGTTCGTCCGACGAGCATGCGGCCTTCCTGGATATTTGCCGTCAGGGCAGGGTAGAGGCGGCGGTCGACTGCATGCTTGAGCATCTGCGCCGCATCGAGTCCAGCCTGCAGTTGGAAGAGACGCCGTCGGCCCCCGAATCCGACCTGTTCAAGGCGCTGATGCGCTAACGCCGGCGCCCGGTTTGGGTTGGATGGGGCGCCTTGCGCCGGGTTTGCAGACCTGCCCGTCGCGTAAAAAAGACATAAATCCCTGATTCGGCGTCGCTTTTTTGAATAATTGCGGTTTAATCGCTTGCTTGGTTGCGCTCTGGATGCTATAGTGTAAGGCTAACCAATGTGTATTGGTTAGGCGTGCGGGCGAAGTCGTAGCGTTGCCGTCTTGAGTTACCCCGTACGAATGAAATTAATTTAGCCCCAGCCAATCGTAGCTGGGAATTGGAGAAAATGATGTCGAATACGACACCTACGCCTGCCGCTCATCGGCTGGGACTGGTTGGTCGCAAGGTTGGCATGATGCGTATCTTCACGGAAGAAGGCGAGTCAATCCCTGTCACCGTGCTGGATGTATCCAACAACCGTGTTACCCAGGTCAAGTCTCTGGAAACAGACGGCTATGCCGCCATTCAGGTTGCTTACGGCACACGCCGCGCAACCCGTGTTACCAAAGCGCAAGCAGGTCACTATGCAAAAGCCGGTGCAGAAGCCGGTTCCGTCCTGAAAGAATTCCGTCTCGACCCCGCAAAAGCCGCTGAATTTACAGCCGGTGCCGTTGTGGCTGTTGAAAGCGTGTTCGAAGCCGGCCAAAAGGTCGACGTGCAAGGCACGACGATCGGTAAGGGCTTCGCGGGTACCATCAAGCGTCACAATTTTGGTTCTCAGCGCGCCTCCCACGGTAACTCTCGCTCTCACCGTGTTCCTGGTTCTATCGGCCAGGCGCAAGATCCTGGTCGCATCTTCCCAGGTAAGCGCATGTCCGGTCACCTGGGTGATGTCACTCGTACCGTTCAAAATCTTGATGTCGTTCGCGTTGATGCCGAGCGTGGTCTTCTTATGGTTCGCGGCGCAGTGCCCGGACACAAGAATGGCGACGTTGTGGTTCTGCCTGCCATCAAAATGTCTGCGAAAGGAGCCAAATAATGGATCTTAAGCTCCTGAACGATCAGGGCCAGTCTGACGCAACCGTCAGCGCACCTGACACAATCTTTGGTCGTGATTTCAACGAAGCGCTGGTTCACCAGGTCGTGATTGCCTATCAGGCAAACGCACGTTCCGGTAACCGTGCCCAGAAAGATCGCCAGCAAGTCAAGCACAGCACGAAGAAGCCATGGCGCCAGAAAGGCACGGGCCGCGCACGTGCAGGTATGACATCCTCGCCTATCTGGCGTGGAGGTGGCCGTGCATTTCCGAACTCGCCTGACGAGAACTTCAGTCAGAAAGTCAACAAGAAAATGTATCGCGCCGGTATCCGCTCTATCCTGTCGCAACTGGCTCGCGAAGATCGCATCGCCGTTGTCGACGCTTTCACCTTCGACACGCCGAAAACCAAACTGGCTGCGTCAAAACTGAAAGCCATGGGTCTGGATTCCGTTCTGATCATCACCGACACCGTTGATGAAAACACCTACCTGGCAACTCGCAACCTGCCACACGTCGCTGTTGTAGAACCGCGTTACGCTGATCCGCTGTCTCTGGTCCACTACAAAAAAGTGCTGATCACCAAAGCAGCAATCGCTCAATTTGAGGAGATGCTGGGATGAAAGCAGAACGTCTATTGCAAGTGATTTTGGCTCCCGTCATCACCGAGAAAGCTACTTTCATCGCTGAGTCTGGTGAGAAACCCCAAATCGCGCTGCGCGTTGCACCCGATGCAACCAAGCCCGAAGTAAAAGCAGCTGTAGAAATGCTGTTCAAAGTTGAAGTTGATTCCGTTTCTGTCCTGAACCGTAAGGGTAAGGTAAAACGCGCTGGCCGCTTTATGGGTCGCCGTAAAACCAACCGTATCGCCTACGTTTCTCTGAAGAAAGGCCAGGAACTCGACTTTACGGAGGTAAACTGAGATGGCCTTAGTTAAAACGAAACCCACCTCTGCCGGCCGCCGCGGCATGATCAAGGTTGTACACCCTGATCTGCATAAAGGCGCACCATACGCCGGTCTGGTCGAGTCCCAAAAGCGTAGTTCAGGCCGTAACAACAACGGTCACATCACGGTTCGTCATCGTGGCGGTGGTCATAAGAGCCATTACCGCGTTATCGATTTCCGTCGCAACAAAGACGGCATCGCCGCCAAGGTAGAGCGTCTGGAATACGATCCTAACCGCACTGCGCACATTGCCCTGCTTTGCTACGCAGACGGCGAGCGTCGTTACATCATCGCTCCTCGTGGCCTGGAAGTCGGCGCATCTCTGCTGTCCGGCAAGGAAGTGCCTATCCGCGTGGGTAACACCATGCCGATCCGCAACATTCCTATCGGTTCCACCATTCACTGCATCGAAATGCTGCCTGGCAAAGGTGCGCAGATCGCCCGTTCAGCAGGCGCTTCCGCCGTACTGATGGCGCGTGAAGGCATTTACGCTCAGGTCCGCCTGCGCTCTGGTGAAGTCCGCCGCGTGCACATTGATTGCCGCGCGACAATCGGTGAGGTTGGCAACGAAGAACATAGCCTGCGTCAATACGGTAAAGCCGGTGCGATGCGTTGGCGTGGTATTCGTCCGACTGTTCGTGGTGTTGCCATGAACCCGGTTGATCACCCGCACGGTGGTGGTGAAGGCCGCACAGGTGAAGCACGTGAACCGGTAAGCCCATGGGGTACACCGGCCAAGGGCTTCAAAACCCGCCGCAACAAACGTACTGACAGCATGATTGTGTCACGTCGTAAGCGTAAATAAGGGGCGAACTAAATGTCACGTTCTATTAAAAAAGGTCCTTTCGTAGACGCCCATCTGCTCAAGAAAGTAGATGCCGCTGTCGAAGGAAAAGACAAAAAACCGATCAAGACCTGGTCGCGTCGTTCAACCATCCTGCCTGATTTCATCGGCTTGACAATTGCCGTTCACAATGGCCGTCAGCACGTGCCCGTGTATGTGAACGAAAATATGGTTGGTCACAAGCTTGGCGAGTTTGCGCATACCCGTACATACAAGGGCCATGCAGCAGACAAAAAGTCTAAGAGGTAAGCGATGGAAACTACAGCCGTAATTCGTGGTGTTCATATCTCTGCGCAAAAAACCCGTCTGGTTGCGGACCTGATCCGCGGCAAGTCTGTGGCACACGCGTTGAATATCCTGACATTCACACCAAAAAAAGCCGCTGGTATCGTCAAGAAAGCGCTGGAGTCCGCAATTGCGAACGCCGAGCACAACGATGGTGCCGACATTGACGAACTGAAAGTCACGACGATCTATGTCGACAAGGCTCAGTCAATGAAGCGATTCTCCGCAAGGGCCAAGGGCCGCGGTAACCGTATCGAGAAGCAGACTTGCCACATCGTGGTCAAAGTCGGCGCATAAGGAGTCACAATGGGTCAGAAAATTCACCCTACCGGGTTCCGTCTCGCAGTTAACCGTAACTGGAGCTCACGCTGGTACGCAGACGACAAAAACTACGGCAGCATGCTGGCCGAAGACGTCCGTGTTCGCGAGTACCTGAAGCGGAAACTGAAAAGTGCATCTGTAGGCCGCGTCCTGATCGAGCGTCCTGCGAAAAATGCGCGTATCACTGTCTTTTCAGCACGTCCCGGTGTCGTCATCGGCAAACGTGGCGAAGATATCGAAAGCTTGAAGTCCGATCTGCAACGCCTGATGGGTGTGCCAGTTCACGTCAACATCGAAGAAATCCGCAAGCCTGAAACCGACGCACAGCTGATTGCAGACTCCATCGCTCAGCAACTGGAAAAACGGATCATGTTCCGTCGCGCCATGAAGCGCGCGATGCAGAATGCCATGCGCCTGGGTGCGCAAGGCATCAAGATCATGTCTTCCGGCCGTCTGAACGGTATCGAGATTGCCCGTACCGAATGGTATCGCGAAGGTCGTGTGCCTCTGCACACACTGCGCGCCATCATCGACTATGGCACCTCTGAAGCACAGACCACCTACGGTATCATCGGTATCAAGGTCTGGGTTTACAAAGGCGATCTGCTGCCCAATGGCGAAATGCCTGCAGAAGTGGCTGCTGCTCCTCGTGAAGATGAGCGTCGTCCTCGTCGTCCTCGTGGTGACCGTCCTGACGGACAGCGTCGTCCAGGCGGCCGTGGCCGTGGCGGTCGCAAGACAGGTGATGCTGCGCAAGCCGCAACTGCGACAGAAGGAGAATAATTATGTTGTCACCATCACGCAGAAAGTACCGTAAAGAGCAGAAAGGCCGCAATACCGGCCTGGCGACGCGCGGTACCAATGTCAACTTTGGCGACTTCGGTCTGAAAGCCACTGGTCGCGGTCGCCTGACTGCGCGCCAGATCGAGGCAGCCCGTCGTGCCATGACCCGCCACATTAAACGTGGCGGTCGTATCTGGATCCGTATTTTCCCAGACAAGCCGATCTCTCAGAAACCTGCTGAGGTCCGGATGGGTAATGGTAAAGGTAACCCCGAGTACTGGGTAGCCGAGATCCAGCCTGGTAAAGTATTGTACGAAATGGACGGTGTCAGCGAAGAGCTGGCGCGTGAAGCGTTCCGCCTGGCCGCTGCCAAGCTGCCAATCGCGACGACGTTTGTCACACGTCACTTCGGCGTTTAAGGAGAGATTCATGAAAGCAAGTGAACTCCGTTCGAAAGACACGACCGAGCTGTCCAAAGAGCTCGAGAGTCTGTTGAGGGCGCAATTTAGCCTGCGTATGCAGCGCGCCACTCAGCAGCTGTCCAACACAAGTCAGTTGTTGAAAGTGCGTCGCGACATTGCTCGCGTCCGCACTGTCATGACTGAAAAAGCTGCAGGTAAGTAAAATGAGCGAAACAACGCAAACGACACCCGCAAAGCGTCAACGTACCCTGATCGGTAAAGTGGTTAGCAACAAAATGGATAAATCCGTGGTCGTTCTGGTAGAGCGCCGCGTGAAGCACCCCATTTACGGCAAAATCGTAGTCCGCTCAAACAAGTACAAAGCGCATGATGAGTCCAATCAGATCAACGAAGGCGACACAGTAGAAATTGCTGAAGGCCGTCCGATTTCACGTACTAAATCGTGGAGCGTCGTTCGTCTTATTGAAGCAGCACGCGTTATCTGATGCCATACCGGCTATCCCCCAGCGTAGCGCCTCGGCGTTGCGTGCCGGGGAGCCCCGGTTTGCGAAGAAGAAAGGCCACCCGCGAGGGTGGCTTTTTGTTTGGCCTGTCGATTTTGTCCGGATGCCGCGATCGGGGCGGACCGGCTTGCCTGCTAAATCCCTGGCTGGCTTGCGTGATATGCGTCTATTCGCAACATTATTGTGATGTAATAGTTCCTTTTTGCGCAGGCTTGGCATTTTTATACTGATACAACAAGGAGATAACATGCGTTTGACTTTGATCCCTGCCGTGATGGCGGGTGCGGTGTTGGCAGGATGCGCTTCGGAAGGAACCTCATCCGGCACCAACGGGAAAAATACACCCACCCAGAACGTGCAGGCCCAATACACATGCTCAGGCAAGCGCAATGTGGCAGTCACCTATGAGTTTCAGGGAGACAAGGTGGTTGGCGCCAACATCGAAAGACGAGGTAAGGAGCACGCCTTGTTTTTGGCGGAAATGACCGACGGGGACTTTACCGCATTCACGGACGGAAGCCTGACTTGGCTGGCCGCCGGGCAGGTGACGCGTGACTCCATTGCCGCGCATGCGGGCAGCCGGTTGCTTGGCGTTACCCGCGGCGGCAGAAACGCAACCCTGGCCGAGCAGTGCCAACCACAGGCGGCGGCACGCACCGCGCCATAGACCAGTCGCCGTGGTTTCCATCCTGTTTTCATGATCTGCGCTGCAAGCATGCCCAGGCTTGCGGCGGCCGCGCCGCATATCAGTGATCCCCCAGGGGATTGGCGATATACTGACACAACGATAACAAGCGGCTCGAGGAGACAATCATGGAAACATCCATTAAACGCCGTATCCTGTTACAGGCCTTGGCCGCCCTTGGCGGCGCGCCCCTGCTGCAGGCGGCAACCCATGCCCAGGGCAAAGCCTGGCCAACCAAGCCAATCAGGCTGATCGTGCCTTTCAATGCCGGTGGCGCTACCGATATCATCGCCCGCACGATCGGCGAGGCCCTGTCCACCAGATTGGGTCAGCCGGTCGTCGTTGAAAACCAGGCCGGCGCGTCGGGCATCATTGGCACCAACGCGGTGGCGAAGGCCCGGCCTGATGGCCACACGCTATTGCTTTCGCTCAGCACGTCCATGCTGATCAACCAGTTCCTCTACGACAAGCTTCCCTATCAGCCTCAAAAAGACCTGTTCATGCTGTCGCAGATCTCGATCGCGCCGGTAACGCTGGTCGTGCATCCGTCATTGCCGGCCAATGACATGAAATCGCTGCTGGCCTATGTCAAGGCCAATCGCGGCAAGGTGACGTATGGTTCCTGGGGCGTGGGGTCCTATGCGCACCTGGCCGGCGCCTATATGAGTAAAAGCATGGATGCCGACATGGTGCATGTGGCCTATAAAGGCGAGGCCCCGATGCTGCAGGATTTGATCGGGGGGCAAATCCAGATGTGCTTTGCCAGTGCGCTCAATACCAAGCCCTTCATCGATGCCAGGCGCATCAGGATCCTCGGGGTGACCGGCAAGTCGCGCATGGAAATCCTTCCCGAGGTGGCGACCATCCGGGAGCAAGGCATGGCCGATGATGCCTATTCGGTTGCCGGCTGGGTCGCCATGGCGGCGCCGGCGGCAATACCGGATGCTGTCGTGGACATACTGAGACGACAGCTTGCAGACATTGCGAACGAACCGGAAATTCGCCAGAAAATACTGGCTGCGGGGTTCGAGCCACTGATCAATACCCCCGACGAGTTTCGTAGCAATTACGAGCGTGATATGCCGATTTGGAAGTCGCTGGTGGAACAGGCGGGAGCCAAGCTGGGCTGAACCCGGCAATGTCTGGTGCCGCCGCAAGCGGCGGGGCTGGCTTGCCGGCTGGCGGTTTCCCGGCGTATCGTCGGCGGAGAATCCAAAGCCCGGTAAAGTCGTACGCCATCGTATAGAATAAAAGGCATGACGATGGCGCACCTATTATGCGCCGCCCGCATTGCCCTTTCCACGCCTTGCCGATCCATGACTGCCACTTTTCTTTCTCTTGTACCCAAGCACCTTGATATCATGACCGATGAGGCCAGCCTGCATCGATACGGCACCGATGCCAGCGGGGTACGCGTGGGCACGCCCATCCTGGTTGCTCGGCCGACGACGGTCGCGGAGGTAAGCGAGCTGGTTGCGCTGTGCGCCCGTGAAAACCAGAAAATCACTATTATGGGTGGAGGCAGTGGACTGGCTGGCGGAGCGGCTGCCGATAGTGGCGACGTTGTCTTGTCGCTGGAGCGGCTCAACCGCATCGAAGAGATCGACGAGACAGGCGGCACGGTATTGGTCCAGGCCGGTGTGATTCTGGAAACGCTCTGTGCGGCGGTCGAGGAAAAGGGGTGGTATTTCCCTTTGGATCTCGGCGCGCGCGGCTCCTGTCAGATTGGCGGCAACGTTGCCACCAATGCCGGCGGCAATCGGGTGTTGCGCTACGGGACGACACGGCAACTGGTGCTGGGCCTGGAGGTGGTGCTGCCGGATGGCACGATAATGACCATGCTGGATCGGACGCTGAAGAACAATACCGGTCTGGATCTGAAGCAGTTGTTCATTGGCACGGAAGGCTCGCTCGGGATCATTACCCGGGTTGTGCTCAGGCTGTCTCCCAGGCCGCAGGTGCGTCGCAGCGCCCTGGTCGGGTTGCGCGATTTTACGCAGCTGGCGCCGTTGCTGAAGGCGGCGCGGGCCAGCCTGCCCGAGCTGTCGAGTTTCGAAGTGATGTGGCGCGAATATATGGCGCTGTCGGCAAGGGTTAAGGAAAAGCCGGTTCCATTCGCCGACGCCTATCCGCTGGCCGTGTTGATTGAAACCGAAGGCGCGGGCACGCCGGCATTCCATGCCGGCTTCGATGATTTTCTTGAAACCATGCTGGCGCAGGGGAAGGTGCAGGACGCCGTTATTCCGCAAAGCATGGAACAGGCGGCGGCGCTCTGGTCGATCCGGGACGGCATTGGCGAGCTGTTCCCCTCCTTGCGCCCGTTCGTCGCGTTCGACATTGGCATTCCATTGAAAGATATGGCGTTATTCATCGAACAGGCCATGGCAATGCTAAAGACACGCTGGCCACATGCCATCAATCTGCTTTTCGGACATCTGGGCGACGGCAACCTGCATCTGACGACTGGGTATTTGCAGGACGCAGAAGTCGAGCCGGTGGAAGAGGCGGTCTATGCCCTCACGGCGCGGTTCAACGGCAGTATTTCCGCGGAGCATGGTATCGGTCGCCTGAAAAAGCCCTTTCTCAAGTACAGCCGCGACGATACCCAACTGGCGCTCATGCAACGTATCCGCGATGCCTTGAACCCGCAAGGCCTGCTTAATGCGGGCCGTATCCTTGATTGATGACCGACGATAAAGAGTGATTCCCATGGCACATATTCCTTCCGCCCTTACGCATGGCACAACGGCCCGGCACCTTGACGACAACGGACGGGCGGCGTTCGAGCGACGGTTCGGCGACCGCTTCCAGTCGGGCGCGGCGGTACGTGATCATCATGGTCGCGACGAATCGGCCTACCCGCCGGTCCAGCCCGATGCGGTATTGTTTCCGCGCGACACCGACGATGTGGTTGCGGCGGTCCGGCTCTGCACCGAATTTAACGTGCCGCTCATTCCCTTTGGCGTCGGCTCCTCCATTGAAGGTCACATACTGCCTATCGAGGGTGGCATCACGCTGGATTTTCGCGATATGAACCGCGTGCTTGCCGTGCAGGCCGAAGACTTCACGGTTACGGTGCAGCCAGGCGTCATACGCACGCAACTGAACGACGAAATTCGCCATACCGGCCTGTTTTTCCCCATTGATCCGGGTGCGCATGCGTCCATTGGCGGCATGACCGCGACGCGGGCATCGGGCACCAATGCGGTCCGCTACGGTACGATGCGGGACAAC
This sequence comes from Advenella kashmirensis, assembly GCA_040395835.1. GTDB lineage: Bacteria > Pseudomonadota > Gammaproteobacteria > Burkholderiales > Burkholderiaceae_B > Advenella > Advenella kashmirensis_B. Next base: position 56,619 of record JBEBPQ010000021.1, on the reverse strand, counting down.
GTGCTGTCGCTCAAGGTCGTGACCGCAGACGGCGAGGTCATCAGGACCAGCAGCCGTGCGCGCAAGTCGTCGGCCGGCTATGACCTGACGCATTTGTATGTGGGCAGCGAGGGCACGCTGGGCGTCATCGTCGAGATTACCTTGCGTGTCTATCCCTTGCCGGAGGCCGTGACCGCGGCGGTGTGCTCGTTTCCCTCGCTGCGCAATGCCGTGCAGGCCGTGATCGATATCATGCAAAGCGGGGTGCCGATAGCGCGAGTCGAATTCATGGACGAGCGGGCGGTGCGGGCTGTCAACGCCTACAGTCATACCCAGCTGGCCGAGCAGCCGCTGCTGCTGTTCGAATTCCATGGATCCCCGGCCGGCATCGGCGAGCAAGCGGCGCTGGTACAGGCACTGACGGCCGATCAGGGCGGCACGGCATTTCAATGGGCTGAAAAGCCGGAGGAGCGGACCGCCTTATGGACCGCGCGCCATCATTACTTTTTCGCGTGCCTGCAACAGCGCCCGGGTGGCAAGGGGATTACCACCGATGTCTGCGTGCCCATATCCCGGCTTGCCGATTGCGTCACACAGACCGCCGAGGATCTGCAGGGTTTATCTTTCCCATGGTCCATTGTCGGGCATGTGGGCGATGGCAACTTTCATGTTGTCATGCTGATCGATCCGGACGATCCGCAGGAGTGGGAGCGCGCGGAAGCGGTCAATACACGCCTGGTAATGCGGGCCATCGAAATGGATGGCACCTGCACGGGCGAGCATGGCGTGGGGATTCATAAAATGGGTTTTCTCAAGGCCGAGCATGGCGAAGCCGCATTGCAACTGATGCGCAATATCAAGCGTGTCTATGATCCCAATAATATTTTCAACCCCGGGAAAATCGTCAGCTGGTCTGCCTGAACCTTGGCGCGTCACAAGCGGGCATGTCCCGTCGCAACTTCGTTTGTGATAAGCTGATCGCCGTTTGCGATGGCTGGACTGTCGTGCGCGTTTGCCGGGAGGATGGCGCTGTAGCCGGTACAGGATCACAGGAGAAAGGAAAAAATGGTTTCGCGTTATCTGGCGGCGGATTGGGGATCGACCAATTTGCGCCTTTGGCTGGTCCAGGATGGTGTCGTGCTCAAGCGCGCCGGTTCCCCCTTTGGCATTACCCGCATGCAAGATCGATCCTTCGCCGAGGTGCTGCATGCGCTGATGCGCGAAATGCAAGTGTTGCCCGAAGACATCACGCAGCTTTACATCGCGGGGATGGCGGGTAGCAACCTGGGCTGGAAGGAAGCCGCCTATCTGCCTTGCCCGGTGCCGCTGAATGCGCTGTCGGGAAGCCTGACGCCTGTGGATCCGGGGTGGCCGGCGCGCGCCGGCATCATTCCGGGCGTTTGTGTCGCGGGGCCTGAGGGTGCAGACGTCATGCGCGGCGAGGAAACGCAGATACTGGGCGCGGTACAGGCATCGCGGTCGGCGCTCCTGGTCTTGCCGGGAACCCATTGCAAATGGGCGCAAGTGCAAGACAATGTCATTCGTGGATTTTCCACTGTCATGACCGGCGAACTGTTCGATGTCCTGCGTCATCACTCCCTGCTCGGACGCGGCGTGCCTGCTGGCGCTTTCCAGGCCGGCGCTTTTGAGGCCGGCGTCGCCGCCGGGCTGGCCGCGACCGATACGCTCACCGAGCTGTTTACCGTCAGGGCGAAGTTTATACTCCGCCATCTGGCCGCGGAGGCGGTGGACGATTATCTTTCCGGCTTGCTCATCGGCGGAGAGGTCAGGGATATGCGGTTGCGGTTTGACGCCGCGCCTGGCGCCGAGGTAACGCTGGTGGGCAGCGGCACGCTTTTCACCCGCTATGAGAAGGCATTGCGCCAGGCCGGCTTGTTGCCTGTGGGCGTGGATGCAGAAACAGCCATTTTGAACGGAATAAGGAAGATTCATGACGCACTGGATACCTGAATTGCCACTGATCGCCATTTTGCGCGGCATTACCCCCGATGAAGTCCTGGCGCATGTCGACGCATTGCGCGGGGCCGGCTTCGAGGCGATTGAAATCCCGACCAATTCGCCCGACTGGCAGCGGAGTGTGCGTCTTGTCGTTGAGCGCCATGCCGATACGCTAATGACCGGCGCGGGAACGGTGGTTACCGAAGCGCATCTGGACCAGTTGGCGGCCAGCGGCGGGCGCCTGATGGTGACCCCCAATACGAACCCCGAGCTGATTCGCGCGGCGGTCTCCCGGCACGGCCTGCAGGTGTGCGCGGGCTTTGCGACCGCCAGCGAGGCGTTTGCCGCCTTACAGGCCGGCGCGCAGTCGCTCAAGCTTTTCCCGTCCAGTGTCTTCGGTCCCGATTATGTCAAGGCGCTCAAGGCGGTAATGCCCGCCGCCGTGCCGTTATATGCGGTTGGCGGCATCAACCCCGATAATCTTGCGGATTATCTGAAGGCCGGCTGTCGCGGCGCCGGGCTGGGGTCCGATCTTTATAAACCAGGGCAGGACGCCGCCACGACGGCGACGCAGGCCGCGCGTTTCGTGAGCGCCTGGCAGGCAAGTACCAAACAGTAGGCGAGAGAAGAGAGAACAATGGAGCAAAAGACAACGGCCATGCCGGCCTATGATGTGGCGCTTTTCGGCGAAATGATGGTTTTGCTGGTTGCGGCCGGGCCTGGGTCCCTGGAGTCGGTCGGGACCTTTCACAAGATGACGGCGGGCGCCGAAACCAACGTGGGTATTGCGCTGTCCCGTTTGGGGAGCAACGTGGCCTGGGCCAGCCGCCTGGGTGACGATACGATGGGGCTGTACCTGAAGAATGTCATGCAGGCCGAGGGTATCGACTGCTCGATGGTGCGCATGATGCCGCGGCAACGCACCGGTTTCATGCTCAAGGGCAAAGTGGAGCAAGGCGACCCGCCGATCGAATACTATCGTTCCGGCTCCGCCGCCAGCGCCATGACCGTGGCCGACCTGGATACCGACTGGCTTGACCGAGCGCGGCATTTGCATGTGACCGGAATCTTCCCGGCGCTGAATGACGGGACCTTTGAGCTGACCGTGGCGGCGATGCGGCACATGCGCAAGGCGGGCAAGACAATCTCGTTCGATCCCAATCTGCGGCCGGCGCTATGGCGCTCCGCGGACGCGATGCGGGAAAAACTGAACCGCCTGGCCGCCCTGGCCGATTGGGTGCTGCCGGGAGAGGAGGAAGGGCGCTTGCTGACCGGCGCGCAGACCGTGCAGGGTATCGCCGCCTTTTACCAGGGCCTGGGCGCGACGGCAGTCGTGGTCAAGTTGGGTGCGCAAGGCGCCTTTGCGCAGGCTGATTCAGTGGCTTTCACCGTCCAGGGCTTTCCGGTCTCCAAGGTTGTCGATACGGTGGGAGCGGGCGACGGCTTTGCCGCGGGCTTGATCAGCGCCCGCCTGGAAGGCATGGACTGGCCCGCGGCGGTGCGTCGCGCCACGATTCTGGGGGCGTGCGCGGTCCAGGTGGCCGGCGATACCGAGGGATATCCAGATCGGGACACCCTCCTGCGGCTGGAGGCCGGGGCGCGAGCGTAAGGCGGAGGCGATCCGGCAACCTGGATCGCGGGATGTCGCCTGGTCGATCGCGGAATAAGGGTTATCGATAGTTGCCTGGTGTCATTCAGTGGTCTTACCATTGAATGCATGTGTGCCGATCCGGCGCGATAGTTTAAAAAATCAAAGAGACAAGTGAAGTTCGAAGCCATCAAATCCCGTTCAATTTCCGAATTGGTTGCCCAGCGCCTGATCGATATGATCCGCAAGGGGCAATTGGTCGCGGGCCAGCAATTGCCGCCCGAGCGCGAATTGGCCGTCCTGTTCGATGTGGGCCGGCCTGCGGTTCGGGAAGCGATTCGCGGCCTGTCCTTGCTCGGGTTGGTGAAGATCCAGCAGGGCGAGGGCAATTTCATCAGTTCGCTGAATGTCGAGGATCTCATCGAGCCCCTGAGCCTGCTGATTGATCTGCACGCGGACCAGATTAACGAGTTATTCGATGCGCGCAAGATTATCGAAGGCGGCATTACCCGCCTGGCGTGCGAGCGCCTGACCGATGCGCAGATCGCGCGCCTGCGTGTCAATGTCGAGGAAGCGCGCGCCGCGCTGGCCAACAATGACCATGCTGCGATTCGCCTGCTGGATATCGAGCTGCATCAGACCATTATCGATGCTTGCGACAATGCCTATCTGCAGAAAGTGGCCAATAGCATCAGCTTGCTCGCGCGTAAAAGCCGGACCATCACGACTGTGATCCCGTCGATTCTCCAATCCACGCTGCAGGATCACGAGCGTATTGTGCAGGCGCTGGCGCAACGCGATCCGGCACGCGCTTCCGAGGCCATGTATGAGCACTTGACACATGTGCAGGCGCATTACAACCATCATCAGCAATCCGGCGCGACTGCGCCCGTAGACCAACACCAACAGGAGTCTGTATGAAGTTAATTCGTTATGGGGAAAACAAGCAAGAGAAACCAGGCATTGTCGATGGCGACGGCAATATCCGCGACCTGTCCGGCGTGATCGCCGACATTGACGGCAGCACCATTACCGCCGAAGGGCTGGCGCGACTGCGCGCCATCGACATCGCTACTTTGCCGGTCGTGCAAGGCAATCCCCGCATTGGCGCCTGCGTTGGCAATATCGGTAAATTCGTGTGTATCGGCCTGAACTATTCCGATCATGCCGCCGAATCCGGTCTGCCTGAGCCGAGCGAACCTGTGGTGTTCAATAAATGGACCAGCGCCGTCGTCGGACCCAACGATGATGTCGCCATTCCGCGTGGCTCCAAGAAGACCGACTGGGAGGTCGAGCTCGGCGTGGTCATCGGCAAGGAAGCGCGTTATATCAGCAAGGAAGACGCCCTGTCGTATGTCGCGGGCTATTGCGTGGTGAACGACGTTTCCGAGCGCGAATATCAGATCGAACGCGGCGGCACCTGGGACAAGGGCAAGGGGTGCGACACGTTCGGCCCCATCGGGCCATGGCTGGTTACCGCCGACGAAGTCGCCGATCCCCAGGCCCTGAATCTGTGGTTGGAGGTCGATGGCAAGCGCTATCAGGATGGCACCACCGCGAAAATGATCTTCGATGTGGCAACCATCGTCTCCTATCTGAGCAACTTCATGAGCCTGCAGCCTGGCGACGTGATTTCAACCGGCACGCCGCCTGGCGTCGGCATGGGTGTCAAGCCGGAGCCCGTCTATCTGAAGGCAGGCCAGGTCATGCGCCTGGGTATTGAAGGGTTGGGCGAACAGCAGCAGAAAGTGGTGCAAGCCTGAGAAATGCAGTGACATCGTCTGGTAGCGGACGATGTGGTGGTAAAGCTAGCCGGCGTTTCCTCCTGGAAGGGCCGGGTAGCCGGCAGTAAGCGGTACCGGATATAACAAGAAAAGAGTCCGTCGTACGTCTGGATTGGGTGTGCGGCTACCATAGCAGGGTCAGCCTGGCAGGCGGCCCTTATCAGGAGACAACAATGAAGAAACGCGATGTTTTGAAAGGATTGCTCGGCTTGACGCTGGCTGTTGGCGCCGGCCTGGCTCATGCGGCCTATCCCGAAAGGCCGATCACTATGATCGTGCCCTGGGGCGCGGGCGGCGGCACCGATGCCACTGCGCGCATGATTGCAGCCCTGCTGGAAAAAGAACTGGATAATCCCGTCAATGTGGTGAATCGTACCGGTGGCAACGGCGTTGTCGGACATATGGCGATTTCCAAGGCCAAACCGGATGGTTACACGCTGGGGATGCTGACGGTTGAAATCGCGACCATGAAGCACTTGGGATTGACCACGATTACGCCCGCCGACTATACGCCGCTGGCGCTGATGAACGAAGATCCCGCCGGCGTGACGGTGAGCGCGACGTCTTCCTACAAGGACATGAAAGGCCTGATGGACGCCATCAAGGCCAACCCCGGCAAGCTCAAGGCTTCGGGCACGGGGCAGGGCGGGATCTGGCACATTGCCATTGCCGGCTTGCTGAACAAGGCGGGCCTGCCCGCCACTGCCGTGCCGTTTGTGCCGTCCAACGGTTCGGCGCCGGCCATGCTGGAGCTGGTCGCTGGCGGTATCGACATTGTGCCAACATCATTGCCCGAGGCCCGCTCCATGATTGACGCAGGCAAGGCCAAGCCGCTGGCCGTCATGGCCAAGGAACGTTCGCCCATGTATCCCGATGTGCCTACCTTGAAGGAAACCACGGGCAATGAGTGGACCGTGGGAGTCTGGCGTGGTATCGCCGGTCCGAAGAACTTGCCGGCCGATGTGGTGACCAAGCTCGAAGCCGCGCTCAAGAAGGTGAACGAGAGCAAGGAGTTCCGCGATTTCATGGAGAAACGCGGCTTTGGCGTTGCCTATGCCAACAGCAAGGACTATGGCGAGTACATGGCCAAATCGACCGCCGATTTTGGCGAAGTCCTCAAAGCCATCGGTATGGCCAAGTAAAACCCGACCCGGGCAGTGCGACTTTGTTGTGACAAATGTTCAATGAGCCGCACTGCTGCAATGCGATTTTGGAACCTTCTTCCATGAAAATCAGCGATACCCTTTCCGGCATTATCATCGGCATCTTCGCCATCATTGTTTTTGCAATGGCGCTGTCATTTCCCCCTACTCCGGGGCAGGAGTTCGGCTCGGGCCTGTTTCCCAGGGTGATCTCCATCGGTTTGTTCATCTGCGCGATCTGCCTGATCGTGCAGGGTGTGCGCCGCGGGGGCAGGCAAATTTCGTTCAGCTGGCCAGGCCTGAATCTCGTGACGTTTCTGCGGTTCTGCATGATCCCTGCCGCGCTGGTGTTTTATTTCATGACCGCCGAGTATCTGGGTTTCTTCATCTCGTCTGGTGTGATTCTGGTGGTGACGTTCCTGGTGTTCGGGGTCAGCCCGTTGCGCACGGTGCTATTTACGGTCATTGCAACCGCCGCAATCCATTTCGCCTTCTATAGCATCTTGCAAGTCCCGCTGCCTTGGGGGTTGTTCGAGTCCTTCGCATGGTGATCCTATGTTTATGACGCATTTTACTGCCGCGCTTGCCCAGGTCACCGATCCCTTTGTGCTCGGGGTAATTCTGATCGCTGCCGTTTTCGGCTTATTCGTGGGGGCCATCCCCGGCCTGAGCGCCACCATGGCCGTCGCGCTGCTGGTGCCGGTGACCTTCTTCATGGATGCGGTGCCGGCGATCGCCATGATGGTGACGGCAACCGCCATGGCTATCACTTCGGGCGATGTGCCTGGGTGTCTGCTGCGTATCCCGGGGACCCCATCGTCGGCGGCCTACACCGACGAAGCCTATAACATGACGCGCAAGGGAATGGCGGACCAGGCACTGGGTGCCAGCATCGTGTTTTCCTTCGTTGGCGGCTTGTTCGGTACGATCGTGCTGATTACCTGCGCGCCGATGTTGGCCAATTTCGCCCTGAATTTCTCGTCCTATGAGTTTTTCTGGCTGGTCGTGCTGGGCTTATCCTGCGCTATCGTGATTACGCCCGCGAGCCAGCTCAAAGGATTCGTATCGCTGTTGATTGGTTTGCTGCTGGCTTGTGTCGGCATGAACAATCCCGCGGCGTATCCCCGTTTCACGTTCGGCAATGAAGATCTGATGAATGGGGTCACGCTGTTGCCTATGATGGTCGGCATGTTCGCCATCGCCGAAGTCTTGCGCTACGCAGTCAACTCCCAGGACAATATCGGCGAAGTCAAAGCGCAGATCGGCAATATCTTCACCGGCATGTGGAAATTGACGAAGAAATATCCCGTCTCCATTTTGCGGGGCAGCGTCCTGGGTACTATCGTTGGCGCGCTGCCGGGAGCCGGCGCGGACATTGCCGCCTGGATGTCCTACGGCATGAGCAAGAAGTTTTCCAAGGAACCGGAACAGTTCGGCAAGGGGCATGTCGAAGGCATCGTCGAGGCCGGCGCTTCCAATAACTCGGCATTGGCCGGCGCCTGGATTCCCGCGCTGGTATTCGGCATCCCGGGCGATTCGATCACCGCGATCGTGGTCGGCGTCCTGTATATGAAGAACCTGACGCCAGGGCCGATGATTTTCACCAATAATGCGGTTGAAATGTACTCCATTTTCCTGGTGTTCATTCTCGCCAACATTCTGATGCTGCCATTGGGCTATGCGCTGGTGAAAATTGCCAAGAATGTATTGCGGGTCCCCCGCTCCATTCTTATGCCCATTATTCTGCTGTTCGGCATTGTCGGCACATTCTCCATCAATAACAGCCCGTTCGATGTGATCATCATGATGGTCATGGGTCTGCTGGCTTACATCATGGAGGAAAACGAATTCCCGATCGCGCCTGCAGTGCTGGGCGTGGTGCTGGGCGGCATGCTGGAAGAAAATTTCATTTCCTCCATGATCAAGGCTGAAGGCGACTTCCTGATGTTCTTCAGTCGACCCATTTCGGCCATCCTTGGCGTCGTCGCTATCCTGATCTGGACGATCCCCATCATCAAGCTCTTTTTCCGGAAGAAACATCCGCCAATCGACAGGAACGGCGACACTGCAAGCAAACCAGGAATCACAACATGAATCAGCATCAACAGGTAGCGGAAGCATCGGCCCAGACGCGTTACTCGGCAGGCGCGCTGCGTGAATTTGCGCAGACCCTGCTGGCCAAAGCCGGCGTGTCCGAGGACATCGCCTATAACGTGGCCACGGTGCTGCTCGATGGCGATTTGCTTGGCCATACCACGCATGGTCTGGCCTTGCTCAACCCGTATCTGAAGCAGATCGAGCAGGGACAGATGACCAAGACCGGCGAGGCAACGGTCGTCGCGGACAAGGGCGCCTCGCTGTTTCTTGATGGCAGGCGACTGCCCGGTCCATGGCTGGTCAACAGCGCCATTGATACCTTGCTGCCGAGAGCGCGCGAATTCGGCAATGCGACAGCGGTCATCCGCCACAGCCACCACATTGCCTGCCTGGCCAGCTATCTGCTGAAAGCGGTGCGTGAGAATATGCTGATCGTACTCAGTTGCTCGGACCCGGCGGGACAAAGCGTTGCCCCATTTGGCGGCACGCGCGCCGTCTTCACCCCTAATCCTATTGCCGTCGGCATCCCTTCCGCATCGCCGTTCCTGGTGGATATTTCGGCTTCGATTACCACCAACGGCATGAGCGGTCGCCTTGCCAAGGAGGGCAAGCAGTTCGATGAAGCATGGCTGATCGACAGCGAGGGCAAGCCTACCCGCGATCCCGCAGTGTTGTCGCAGGAACCGCCAGGCACCATTCTGCCGCTGGGCGGCCTGTCGGTGGGCCACAAGGGGTTCGGGCTGGCCTTGCTGATCGAAGCCCTGACCGGCGGCCTGGCGGGGCATGGCCGGGCCGATAACGTGACCGGCTGGGGTGCCACGGTATTTATCAGCCTGTATGATCCGTCGGCCTTCGGTGGTGTCGACGCGTTCCGTCGCCAGATGGACTGGATCGCCGACGCCTGCCGCAATAATCCGCCGCGCGCCGGTTTCGATCATGTGCGAATGCCAGGCGACCGCGGTCTTGCCCTGTACGACAAACAGTTGCGCGACGGCGTGTCATTACACGCATCGATTCCTCCATTGTTGGCGGAATCGGCCAATCATTACGGCGTTGCAATGCCTGCAACGCTATAACGCATATTTATAGGATCATGGTTCATGAGTCAGCTTAATTTACAAAACCGGGTTGCGGTAATTACCGGAGGCGCGCGCGGCATTGGCCTGGCAGCGGCCACACGCATGTTGAAGTCGGGCGCGTCGGTCGCCCTGTGGGACCTGGACGCCGAGCGGCTGAAGCAATCGGCACAGGCCTTGGCGAGCCTGGGCACAGTCAGCACCCATGCGCTGGACCTGACGGATTTGGCCGCCGTGGAAAAGGCCGCCAACGATACGGTGGCCCAGCACGGCAAGGTCGATATTCTGGTCAATAACGCCGGTATTACGGGCGGCAATGGCGTGACATGGGAACTGGATCCGGCGGTATGGCAGCAGGTCGTGCAAACCAACCTGATGGCGCCATACTACACCTGCCGTGTACTGGTTCCCGAATTGCTAAAGAATGGCTATGGACGTATTGTCAACATCGCGTCTATCGCGGGCAAAGAAGGCAATCCGAACGCCTCGCACTATAGCGCCTCGAAAGCGGGCCTGATCGGTCTGACCAAATCGCTGGGCAAGGAACTGGCCGAGAAGAACATTCTGGTCAACGCGATTACGCCGGCCGCCGCCAAAACCGAGATATTCGATTCCATGAGCCAGGAACATATCGATTACATGCTGTCCAAAATCCCAATGAAGCGTTTTCTGGCGGTCGACGAAGCCGCCTCCATGATTTGCTGGCTGGCATCGGAAGAGTGCGCCTTCAGCACGGGCGCCGTGTTTGACCTTTCAGGCGGACGCGCCACTTACTAATGACCCATTTCGGTCATCAAGACGAGTCATATTGAGTAATACAAGATAACTCAAATACAAAACGCGCAATGTTGGCCGGCAAAACCGGCGCAGGGCGCAAAGGAGACGTTTATGACAATACTTGAAAGCCCGCTGTTCCGGTCGGCGGCCGCGATCACCAATCTCGTGGAAAAAGTGCTGAGCTATCTGCTGGGGCTTTGTGTCCTGGTGATGGTGGTACTGGTGTTCGGCAATGTTCTGCTGCGCTACGGATTCAATTCCGGCATTACCGTTTCCGAGGAAGTGGCCCGGCTCTCGTTTGTCTGGCTGATTTTCCTGGGTACGGTCATGGCGTTTCGCAAGAAACAGCATCTGGGGGTCAATATGATGCTGGACCGGATGCCGATCATGGCGCAGAAAATCATCCACATTCTGCGGCAATTGGTGATCATGTGGGTGCTGTGGCTGCTGATGGATGGCGGCTGGGACCAGATGGTCATCGGTATCAATACGGCATTGCCGGTCACGGGATGGCCGCAAGCGCTGTTTAGCGGGTTGGTATGGTTCAGCAGCCTGGCCATGTTTGTGCTTGCCATTGGCGATATCGTCGTAGCTTTGCTGGCGCCGGCCGAGCGCAGCCAGCAGCACCGCTTCCGCACGGCAGTCGATACCGTCGATGAAATGGAATAACCAGGAGCTCCCATGACTGTTACTATTTTTCTGGTTGTGTTGCTCGGCTTCATGGCCTTCGGTATGCCGATCGCGTTTGCTTTGCTGCTGTCCGCGATTGGCCTCATGTTTTACCTGGATTTCTTCGACGTGCAGATACTGGCGCAGAATATGCTGGCTGGCGCCGACAATTTTTCGCTGATGGCCGTGCCCCTGTTTATGCTGGCGGGCGAGGCCATGAATGCCGGGGGCATGTCGCGACGCATGGTGGCATTGGCCAGTTCTCTGGTCGGCCATGTGCATGGCGGGCTCGGTTACGTGGCCATCATGGCCAGCGTGCTGCTGGCGGCCTTGTCCGGCTCCGCCGTTGCCGATTCCGCCGCGCTTGCCGCCATGCTGGTTCCCATGCTGCGCAATCGCGGCTATGACTTGAAGCAATCCTGCGGACTGATCGCCGCGGGCGGCATTATCGCACCGATCATTCCGCCCTCGATCTCCTTCATTATCTTCGGCGTTGCGACCAATATTTCCGTGACCAAGCTGTTCATGGCCGGTATTGTTCCAGGCTTGTTGATGGGGCTGACGCTGGTACTGGTATGGACATTTGTCGCAAGGCGCTCGCAAAGCTTCAAGCCCTTTCCGAAAGAACCCTGGCCAGTACGATTCAAGGCCTTGCGCGATTCCGGCTGGGCGCTGGTGTTGCCGGTCATCATCATCGGTGGCTTGCGCTTCGGCATCTTCACGCCGACCGAGGCGGCCGCCGTGGCTGCGGTCTATGCCCTGTTCGTGGGTATGGTGATCTATCGCGAGATCAAGCCACGCGATCTGATGGGGCTGCTGGTCAATGCCGCCACAACCACAAGCGTGGTGATGTTCCTGGTGGCAGCCGCCCTGGTCACGTCCTACATGATTACCCTGGCCGATCTGCCCAAAGAGTTGATCGCCATGCTGGGGCCATTGGTTGACTCGCCCATATTGCTGATGATCGTGCTTGTGATCTTGCTGACCCTGGTCGGCACGGCGATGGATTTGACGCCAACCATCCTGATCCTGGCGCCAGTCCTGATGCCAGTGATCAAGGAGGCGGGCATTGATCCAACCTATTTCGGCGTGATCTTTATCATGGTCGGTTGTGCCGGCTTGCTGACCCCGCCGGTCGGCACGGTGTTGAATGTGGTTTGCGGGGTTGCCCGTATCCGCATGGAAGATATGATCAAGGGCGTATGGCCGTACGTTGCTGCCTATACCCTGTTGATTCTGTTGCTGGTCCTTTTCCCGCAGATTGTACTGGTGCCGATGAACTGGTTCTACTGATCTGCTTTATACAAGACTTTGGAGACAAAGATGATGACATTGAAGAAAACAATTGCCGGCCTCACGGCCGCGGCATTGCTGGGCATGGGTTCAGCCGCAGTATGGGCCAAGGACATCAAGCCGCGGATTATCCGTTTTGGCTACGGTCTGGCGGAGGACAGCCCGACGGGCAAGGCGTCGGCCCATTTCGCCGAAGTGGTCAGCAAGCTCAGCGACGGCAAGATGAAAGTCAAGACGTTCGGCAACGGCGCGCTTGGTCCCGATGAACAATTGATCAATTCGCTCATCAGCGGTTCCGGCGAAATCACATTCGTGTCCACGGCTCCGATCGCCAGCCTGATCCCGGAATTCGGCGTATTCGATTTGCCATTCCTGTTCGATAATGAAAAAGTGGCCGATACGGTGCTGGATGGTCCCGAAGGAAAGAAACTGCTGGACAAACTGCCCGCCAAAGGCCTGATCGGTCTGAACTATTGGGAGAACGGCTTTCGCAATATCACCAATTCGCGCCATGAAATCTCCAAGCTGGACGATATCAGCGGCATCAAGCTGCGGGTGATGCAGAACCAGGTGGCACTGAGCGTGTTCAAGGGATTGGGCGCCAACGCCATCCCGATGCCCTTCACTGAGCTGTTTACCGCGCTGGAAACCAAGACAGTCGACGGCCAGGAAAATCCGCTGTCCACGATACAGACCAGCAAGTTCTACGAGGTTCAGCCTTACCTGACGCTATCCAACCACGTGTATACGCCCTTTGTCTTCCTGGCCTCGAAAAAATGGTTCGACCAGCTTTCCCAGGACGAAAAGGACGTGATTGTCCAGGCCGCAAAGGATAGCCAGGAATTTCAGCGCAAGGCCAGCCGCCAGGGCAATACCGATGCGCTCAATTACCTGAAGGAGCATAAGGTCAAGGTATCCGAGTTCTCGACCGAGGAAAGAGAGAAAATCCGTGAGAAAGTTGCTCCGATCGTGGAAAGCCTGAAAGCGAAAATCGGTGCGGAAACGGTCAATGGTGTACTGGAAGCCGCGAAGAAAGCGTCCAACACATAGAGAAATCGTAGATAGATAAACCTAGTTGAAATAAGGAACCTGTTATGTCTTCGTCAGAAAGCAAGTCGTTGCGCAGCCGGCGCTGGTTTGATAATCCGGCCAACCCTGGCATGACTGCCCTGTATATCGAGCGCTATATGAATTACGGCATCACCCGGGAGGAGTTGCAATCGGGCAAGCCGATCATTGGTATCGCGCAAACGGGTTCCGATCTTTCGCCGTGCAACCGTCATCACGTGGAACTGGCGTCCCGGGTCCGCGATGGCATTCGCGATATGGGGGGGATTCCATTGGAGTTTCCCGTTCATCCGATACAGGAGACCGGCAAGCGTCCCACGGCGGCCCTGGACCGCAACCTGGCGTATCTGGGGCTGGTCGAGGTGCTGCACGGCTATCCGATAGATGGCGTCGTGTTGACTACGGGCTGCGACAAAACCACGCCCGCCTGTCTGATGGCGGCCGCCACGGTCAATATCCCGGCCATTGTCCTGTCGGGCGGACCGATGCTGGATGGCTGGTGGAAAGGCAAACTGGCCGGATCCGGCACGGTAGTCTGGGATGCGCGCAAGCGCTTGTCCGCGGGCGAAATCGGATACGATGAATTCATGGATAATGTGGCTTCGTCGGCGCCATCGGTGGGTCATTGCAATACCATGGGTACGGCCTTGTCCATGAATTCGCTGGCGGAGGCGCTGGGCATGTCCTTGCCAGGCTGCGCCGCGATTCCCGGCCCGTATCGGGAGCGCGGCTGGATGGCTTATGAGACCGGCAGGCGCATTGTCGATATGGTTCGGGAAAACCTCAGGCCATCGGATATCATGACCAAGGCGGCATTCGAGAATGCGGTGGTGGCCGCCGCCGCATTGGGCGGCTCTTCCAATTGTCCGATCCATATGGTCGCGATCGCGCGCCATATGGGCGTGGACCATACCCTGGCCGACTGGCAGCGCCTGGGGCCCGATATTCCGTTGCTGGTCGATTGCCAGCCGGCTGGCCGCTTCCTCGGCGAAGCATTCCATCGCGCGGGCGGGGTGCCGGCCGTCATGAAAGAACTGCTGGATGCCGGCAAATTGAATGGCGATGTGCTGACCGTGACTGGCAAGACGCTGTCGCAGGATCTGGCCGAAGTCGCGGCGCCGGATCGCGAGGTGATCCGGTCGTACGCCCAGCCGCTGAAACCGGCGGCAGGGTATGTGGTGCTTACCGGCAATTTGTTTGATAATGCCGTCATCAAGACAAGTGTGATTGATGAAAAATTCCGGGCGCGCTTCCTGTCCGATCCGGCGCATCCCAATGTCATGGACCTGCGCGCGATCGTCTTCGAAGGCCCTGAAGATTATCACGACCGTATTGAAGATCCGGCGCTGGGCATTGATGAGAAATGCATTCTGGTGATTCGCAATAGCGGGCCGGTCGGATACCCCGGCGGCGCCGAAGTGGTGAACATGCAGCCACCGGCATATCTGCTCAACAAAGGCATCGACACATTGCCGACTATGGGCGATGGCCGCCAGAGCGGCACTTCAGCCAGCCCATCGATCCTGAACGTCTCGCCCGAGTCTGTCGTCGGCGGTGGCCTGGCCTTGCTCAGGACGGGTGATATGATTCGGGTGGATCTGAATACCTGCCGGGTCGATGTGCAGATCAGCGACGAAGCGCTGGCTGCGCGACGGGCCGCATGGGTCAAGCCGGATTTGCTGAACATGACGCCCTGGGAGGAAATCTACCGCGGCATGGTGGGGCAGCAAGGCGCGGGTGCGTGCCTGGAGCCGGCAACGGCCTATATCAACATTATTGAAACACGCGGCGAGTCGCGCGATAACCATTAACGCCTCTCGCTGTTTTCTCTATTTACCCAACGACACAAGGCGCCCGGTTGACCGGGCGCAGCGAGCGCAACATGACAGTACTGGATCAAAAAAACATTCGCAAGCTTCCCGAGGAAGCCATTTCGGCCTTCAAGGCCCGATTTGGTGACCGGTTCATCACCTCCATGGCCGTGCGCGAGCATCACGGCACCGACGAGTCCCCGTACCCGGTATGTCCGCCGGAAGCCGTCATTTTCCCCCGGGATACCGAAGAGGTGGTCGATGCCGTCAAACTGTGCAATCAGTACCGGGTACCGGTCATTCCTTTTGGCATCGGTTCGTCCCTGGAAGGGCATGTCTTGCCGATCGAGGGTGGCATCACGCTGGACTTCACGGAAATGAACAAGGTGCTGGCGATCAACGCAGAGGACTTCACGGTCACGGTGCAGCCGGGCGTGATCCGGACCCAGTTGAACGACGAGATCCGCCATACCGGGTTGTTTTTCCCCATCGATCCGGGCGCCCATGCCTCTATCGGCGGCATGACGAGCACGCGCGCATCGGGTACCAACGCGGTACGCTACGGCACCATGCGCGAGAATGTGGTGTCGATGAAAGTGGTGACTGCGACGGGCAAGGTGATCCGCACCAGCAGCCGCGCCCGCAAGTCTTCTTCCGGCTATGACCTGACCCGCCTGTTCGTGGGCAGCGAGGGGACGCTGGGCATCATCGTCGAAATTACGGTACGCGTCTATCCCCAGCCCGAAGCCGTCACGGCGGCGATCTGCAATTTTCCAACGCTGGAGAACGCGGTGCAGTCTGTGATCGAAATCATGCAGTCCGGTGTGGCGGTGGCGCGCGTCGAATTCATGGACACGCGCGCGGTCAAGGCGGTCAATAGCTACAGCAAACTGACGCTCAAGGAAACGCCGCTGTTGTTGTTCGAATTCCATGGCAGCCAGACCGGTGTCAAGGAACAGGCGGAGATTGTCCAGGAAATCACCAAGGACAATGGTGGCATGGATTTCGAGTGGGCGGAGAAACCGGAGGATCGCAAGCGACTATGGACGGCAAGGCACAATTCCCATTATTCGGGGCTGCAGCTGCGCCCGGGTTCGCGCTCGGTCGCCACCGATGTCTGCGTGCCGATTTCAAGACTGGCCGAATGCGTCAGCGAAACGGCCCAGGAGCTCGAGGGCATGCCTTTTCCCTACACCATTGTGGGGCACGTGGGCGATGGCAATTTCCACGTGCAGATGTTGATCGATCCCGATAGCCCTCAAGAATGGGAGCAGTCCGAAAGCATCAACCGCCGCCTGGTATCGCGCGCCATCCGCATGGATGGAACCTGCTCGGGCGAGCATGGCGTGGGCATCCATAAAATGGAATTCCTCAAGGAGGAGCATGGGGAAGATGCACTGGAGCTGATGCGTCTGATCAAACATGCTTACGACCCGAATAATATCTTCAATCCGGGTAAACTGGTATCCTGGAGCGCCTGAGAAAATCCTGCCGCATGTCGGCAGGATCAGATGCGGGAAACATGAAACTAGAAGGAACGATGATGTTGGATACACTTGCCATTCTCAGGCGCGGCCCGGTCATGCCGGTCATGGTCATTCAATCGGTCGACGAAGCGTTGCAATTGACGCAGGCGTTGCTGGCCGGGGGAATCAATACCTTTGAAGTGACGTTGCGTTCCGATGTCGCGCTCGACGGCGTGCGGGAACTGGTTCGCGCCTTCCCGGATGCTCTGGTCGGGGTGGGCACGGTGCGCAATGGCGCACAGCTTGATGCCGCCTTGCAAGCCGGCGCGGCGTTTGCCGTTTCGCCGGGATTGCCGACAGGCCTGTTGCCTGCGCTCAAGGCCAATCGAGTGCCTTTTCTGCCCGGCATTGCCACGCCAACCGAAGCCATGAATGCCTTCGATGCCGGGTTTGCCGTGCAAAAGCTATTTCCCGCCGAAGCCGTCGGCGGCATCGCGCTGCTCAAGTCGCTGCATAGCCCGTTGCCCGATATCCAGTTTTGTCCCACGGGCGGCATTCATGCCGGCAATGTTGCGCAGTATCTGGCGTTGCCCAACGTAACTTGCGTCGGCGGCTCCTGGATCGCGCCCGCCGACCTGGTCAAGGCGGGACGCTGGCAGGACATTACCGAGCTGGCGACCGCCGCCGCCGCGCTCCCCCGCGCCTAGCCAAGCGCACAGCCGGTATTGCACCGGCGGTTTCCGGCCAGGCGGCCAGCAAAATGGGTGAATTCGGATATTGTCCGTGCCAGCTCGCGAGGACTGAATTATGATAAGGGTTGAGAGCCCCTGGGAACGCCGCGTGTTACATGCATCCGCTGCCCGCAGGATCCACCAACCCTTTAATCGCGAGTCAGCATGGCAATACTTTCCCTTTCCGCTTTGACAACCCTGGCACAGGATACATTGGCGGCCGCCGGCGCCAATCCGGACATGGCGGCCACCACCGCCCGCGCGTTGGTTTATGCCGACGCCCATGGCATTGCCACGCATGGCGTTTCCCGCGTGCCCAGCTACGCATTGCATTTGTCCTCCGGCCGTGCCGATGGCAATGCCGAGCCCGAAGTCCTGCAGGAAAAACCCTCGGCCGTCCTGGTCGATGCCAAGGCGGGCCTGGCGTTCCCCGCGTGCGAAATGGCCATTGCCCTTGCCACGCAGAAAGCAAAGCAAACAGGTATTTGCATTGCCGCGGTTACCAATAGCCATCATTTCGGCATGGCGGCCTATCATCTCGATCCGGCCGCCCAGGCCGGGTTGCTGGGGCTGGCTTTCAGCAACTCGCCCGCGGCCATGACGGCCTGGGGCGGCAAGCGTCCCCTGTTCGGTACCAACCCGATTGCCGCCGCTTTTCCGCGCGAAGATGCCGAGCCGATCACGGTCGACCTGTCGTTGTCGCATGTGGCACGTGGCAAGGTGATCCTGGCGGCGCGCGATAACAAGCCCATTCCCGAAGGGTGGGCGCTCGATAGCGAGGGCAGGCCCACGACCGATGCCAAGGCCGCGCTCAAGGGCAGCATGCAGCCGACGGGTGGCGTAAAGGGTTCCATGCTGGCCCTGATGGTAGAGGTGCTGTGCGTGGCGCTGACAGGGGCGCATTTCGGCTTTGAGGCCGACCCGATCTATGATGACACGGGTAATCAACCTCGCCTGGGCCAAGCATTCATTTTGATCGATCCGGCGGCCTTGGCAGGCCAACGCGTTTACTTTGATCGCATCGACGATCTGGTCAACGCCATGCTGGAAGACGAAGGCGTGCGTTTGCCGGGGGCGCGTCGCCACAATCTGGCCGACACCGCAGCGCAGGACGGCATTTCGATCCCCGATAGCCTGTTGGCGCAGATGGGATACGAAGCATGCTGAATTTTGCAGCCAATGTGTCGTTGTTGTATACCGAAGTGCCGTTCCTGGATCGTTATGAAATGGCGGCCCAGGATGGTTTCAAAGGCGTGGAGTGTTTGTTTCCCTATGATGAAAGCGCCGGTGATATCCGCCGGCGGCTGCAGGACAACGGCCTGCGCCAGGTGCTGATCAATGCGCCGCCGGGTGTGATGGCCGCCGGGGAAAAAGGGCTGGCCTGCCTGCCGGGCAGGCAGGCTGAATGCCTGGACGGACTGAAGCAGGCGATCGACTACGCGCTGATTCTGGGCGTGCCGCGGATTCATCTGATGGCCGGTATCGTGCCGCAGGCCGGTATGCGAGAGGCGGCGGCGGAACATTATCTGGAGACGGTTTCCAAGGCGGCGGCGCTGCTGCGTGGCGCCGAGCTGGACCTGATGCTCGAGCCGATCAATCCGATCGATATGCCCGGGTATTTCCTTGCCACCCAGGCCCAGGCGCGCGAGGTTGTGTCCAAGGTCAATATGGATAACGTCAAAGTCCAGATGGACTTGTACCATTGCCAGCGGGCCGAAGGCGATGTCACCCGGCGCTTGCGTGAAAACGCCGAGGCGGGCGTCTTGGGGCATATCCAGATTGCAGGCGCGCCCGACCGTCACGAGCCCGATACCGGGGAACAGAACTACAATCATTTATTTGCAGTCCTGGCGTCGCTTGGCTATGATGGCTGGATCGGATGCGAATACCGGCCGGCCAATGGAACCCGGGCCGGACTGGATTGGTTCCGGCGATTAAGTAATGACAATTGAAATCGCACTGCATCGATGGCAAGGTCGATCGCGATAACGAGGAGGAAAAATGTCTGATGATGCGTTAATCACCCTGCGCGCGGCAGAGGCGGAGCTGATCGTGGCGCCCGCTATTGGCGGGGCCATTGTCAGCTACAGGCACCGGATTGATGGCGTAATTTGCCCCTGGTTGCGCGAGCCCGATACGCAGGCCATCGAGGCGGGATTGGTTTCCGAGATGGCCAGTTTCCCGCTGGTGCCCTGGTTCGGCCGGCTGCGCAACGGCACCTTCGAGTTCGAGGGGCAGCGTGTCACCTATCCGTCACAGAAACAGGCGTCGCCACACAGCATTCACGGCATTGCCAGAAATCAGTCCTGGGAAGTGGTTTCCCGTAATGATGCGGATCTGACGCTGCGCTATTCGCACAAGCCCGATGCATGGCCCTATGCTTTCGTGGCCGAGCAACGTTTCGAACTGGAAGACTTGCGCCTGAAGGTACGCCTTAGCGTCACCAACACCGGACATCGCACCATGCCGGTCGGCATAGGACATCACCCCTATTTCGTGCGTCATCGCAATACGACGCTCAAAGCCAATGTTGGACGCGCCTGGATCAGCGATGAAGAGGTCATGCCGCTGCATCTGGCCGAGCATCCCGACGGGCGGGCCCTGAAACAGGGTCTGACGATTGATCGCCATGTATTCGACCACCCGTTCACGGGTTGGGATCATGTCGTTGATATCCATTGGCCCGACGAAAGGCGGACGTTGCGCATGACCGCGACCCAGCCGCTGGATTTCCTGGTTGTCTATAGTCCGCCCGGGCAGGATTGGTTCTGCGTCGAGCCGGTCAGCAATACGTCCGACGCCTTCAACCTGCAAGCCGATTACGGGCCGGATGAGGTGGGTGGTCAGCAACTGGAACCCGGGCAATCGTTGGAGGCCATCATGACATTTGATGTTGCCTTCTGCGAGTAGTTCACCGATGAATGTGATAAGGCCCGCGGAAAATTCTCCACGGGCCCCGGGCATGCAGCCGGCTTGCCGGCAAGCAAGAAGGGAAGCGCGGACGGATCAGTTCACGCTGATGTTTTCAGCCTTCAGGATGGGCCCCCATTTGGCCACTTCGGATTTCAGCCAGGCTTCCAGGGAGGCGGGCGTCTGTCTGTCTTCGCTGACGATTTGTGCGCCCAGTTGATCCATACGGTTGACAAAATCCGGGGCTTTCAGCGCCGTTTTCAGGGCGTCATTCAGTTTGCCGAGCGCTGGCTGTGGTGTGCCTTTAGGCGCATACATGCCATGCCAGACCTTGACTTCAAAGCCCTTGAGTCCCTGTTCGGCCAAGGTCGGCGCGTCGGGAAGCTGCTTGATCCGTTCACTCGTGGTCACGCCATAGAACTTGAGCGCCTTTGCCTTGATATGCGGCAAGGTCTGTGTGGTCTGATCGCATAGCACATCGACCTGTTTGCCCAGCAATGCCGACATGGCGGGGCCTGTGCCCTGGAACGGTATCGTCGTGAATTTCACGCCCAACGCCTGCTGGAGCAGCGAGCCGCAAAGCTGCGAGACGGCGCCCGGGCCCGCATTGGCCAGGTTTACCTTGTCGCCGTTGGCCTTGGCGTATTCCGTAAACTCCTTGAAGGTGTTGGGGGGAAAATCCGAGCGGGCCATCAGGGTCATGGGAACATCGACCACTTCTCCGATATATTCGTAGCTTTTGAGCGGATCGAAGCGCAACTTGCTGTACAGGGCCGGCGCGGTCGCCATGCCGGTATGGTGCAGGAAAATGGTGTAGCCGTCGGGTTTGGCCGCCGCGACTTGCCCGGCAGCCAGCGTGCCGCCAGCGCCTGTTTTGTTCTCCACGACCACTGGTTGCTTCAGGGTTTTGCCCATTTCGTTGGCCAGCGAGCGCGCCACGACATCGGTCGGACCGCCAGCGGCGAAGGGAACAACGAGTGTGATAGGGCGCTCCGGGAAGTCCGCGGCGTGGCCCAGGGTTGGTGCCACCACGAATGCCAGCGCTGCGGCCAGCCGGGCGGGAATAAGCGTCATGTTTCGAGTCTCCTTG
Organism: Advenella kashmirensis; assembly: GCA_040395835.1. GTDB lineage: Bacteria > Pseudomonadota > Gammaproteobacteria > Burkholderiales > Burkholderiaceae_B > Advenella > Advenella kashmirensis_B. The sequence goes on along the minus strand of JBEBPQ010000021.1, from coordinate 35,179 downwards.
GCGTAATCATTGGTTCGGATGCATGGGCGGTGCATACGCAAAAACATAGGCGACAAGTATGCGGGGATTTGCCGATAAGACCAATAAGTAAATGTGAAAGGGGGACTTTACGATTTTGAGAGTCCACGCGGGGGTTACCCAATGCGTGGTCCTGGAGATGACGGGGCGGCTTCAAACCGCGCCCGTGGCAGAGCGATGCGCTAAGCGTGGCCGAGCAGGCTGGAGATTTTTGCCGCGGTTTCGAGCAAGAGCGGGCGCACCTCTTCTGCCGAGGGTGTTTGCAGGGCATCGATGCGGGCAATATGCGGCACGTTGACTGCGGCGATAACCTTGCCGTGCTGGTCACGGACCGGTGCGGCGATATTGGTGACCCCCTGAATCTGGCGGCTTTTCATGATCGAATAGCCATCCTTCCTGACGCGGGCCAATTGGCGCAGTAGCTGGGCTTCGGGCAAGGCCAGTTCGCCATCGGTTGGGATGTGGGATTGCCGCATCCTGTCGCGCGTCGCCTCGTCTTCGAAAGCCAGCAATACCTGGCCCGAAGAGGTATCTCCCAGCCCCATTTCCGTACCGAGCTTGAGGCTGAGCGACCAGCGGGCAGGGCTATCCACCTGGGCGATGATGACCAGTCTGCCATGGCGATAAATGCTTAAATGGCAAGATTGCTGGCACTGTTCGGCCAGGGTGTGCAAAAGCGGCAATGCGCATTCGGTCAATTTTCGCACCGGGTAGTGTCGATGCGCCATGTGGAAGAGTTTGAGCGTGAGGCTGTATCTGTCGCTGGCGTCTGCCGCGATATAGCCGAGCCGCTCCAGTACGATGACCATGCGAAAGATTTCGCTGACCGAGCGTTGCAACCGGTTGCCGAGTTCGTTCATGGTATAGCCATCGGGACTGGTGCTGAGCGCCTCGAGAATGGCCATGCCTTTTTCCAGGGCGGGTGCGGCGTAGCGCGAATCGGCCGCTGGGGTGGCGCGTGCGGACATGAAACTCCGTTTTTACTGGTAAAAGTGTTAGCGAAGTATACGGGATTTTACCGGCAGGGCGGGTAAGGGTTTGTCCTGAAGCGGGTAAACGCATATGCCGTTGCCGCCCTGCCGTTATTCCAGTAATATGGTCATGTTTATATATCAAAGTTATTTTCATTAATGAAAACACAGGAGGAAATCATGGGGCAGCGTTTGGCAGGAAAAGTCGTGCTTATTACGGCGGCAGGCCAGGGCATCGGCAAGGCCACGGCGGAACTATTCGCCAGCGAAGGCGCAACGGTGTATGCCACCGATCTTAATGAAACGCTGCTTGCGGGCCTTAAGGGGTGCGAGACCCGCAAGCTGGATGTGACCAAGCCCGAGCAGATTGCCGCGCTGGCGCAGGAAATCGGCAGGGTGGACGCGTTGTTCAACTGCGCCGGCTATGTGCATGATGGCAACATCATGGGTTGCGAGCAAAAGGACTGGGACTTCTCTTTCGACCTGAACGTGACCTCCATGTATCACATGATTCGCGCTTTCCTGCCGGCAATGCTGGAAAAACAGCAGGGTTCCATCATCAACATGGCTTCGGCGGCATCCAGCGTCAAGGGCGTGGCCAATCGTTTCGTCTATGGCACGACCAAGGCGGCAGTCATCGGCCTGACCAAGGCCGTGGCGGCAGATTATGTATCGCAAGGCATCCGCTGCAATGCGATCTGCCCGGGCACCGTGGAATCGCCGTCGCTCAAGGACAGGATTGCGGGGCAGGCAAAGAAATACGGCACTTCGGAAGAGGAAATGCGAGCCAACTTCGTGGCGCGTCAGCCTATCGGCCGTGTCGGCAGGCCGGAGGAAATTGCGTATCTGGCGCTGTATCTGGCATCGGACGAGTCGGTGTATACGACGGGCACCACCCAGATCATCGACGGCGGCTGGTCGCTTTAATCTTCGCCATCGCAGAGGGCCCGGGCGTATTGCAGAAGCCGCCTGGCACATAAAAAAACCGGACCAAATGGTCCGGTTTTTTGTTGCTTCTTGCGTCTTGCTCACTGGCGACAGCGCTGGCCGCGGACGGCCAGGCTGTACCTGTTGCATTACTCTTCTTCGACGAAGGTTTCTTCGCGTTTCTTGCGAATGGAAGGAATGGCAACAATCACCACCAGAATGGCGGCAACAATCAGCAGCGACAGCGACAGGGGCCGGGTCACGAAGGTCGTGAAATCGCCTCTGGACAGCAGCAGGGCGCGACGGAAGTTTTCTTCCATCATGGGGCCCAGCACCAGGCCCAGCAGCAACGGCGCGCCTTCGCATTTGAGTTTGCTCCAGAAATAGCCGATGATGCCGAAAATCGCCATGACGTAAATATCGAAAACGTTGTAGTTCAACGAATAGACGCCGATGGAACAAAATAGCACGATGGCGGGGAACAGCACGCGATAGGGCACTTTGAGCAGTTTGACCCACAGACCCACCAGCGGCAGGTTCAGGATGACCAGCATCAGGTTACCGATCCACATGGAGACGATCAGGCCCCAGAACAGATCCGGGTTGCTGCTCATCACCTGCGGACCAGGCTGAATGTTGTGAATGGTCATGGCGCCAACCATCAGCGCGGTCACGGCGTTGCCAGGAATACCCAGTGTCAGCAGCGGGATGAACGAGGTTTGCGCCGCTGCGTTATTGGCAGATTCGGGGCCTGCCAGGCCAGCGGGGTGCCCTTTGCCGAAACGCTCCGGATTCTTCGAGAGTTTCTTTTCCAGCGTATAGGAGGCAAATGATGACAGCACGGCGCCGCCGCCGGGCAGAATCCCGAGCGAAGAGCCAAGCAGGGTGCCTCGCAGGACCGCCGGTGCGGCTTCCTTGAACTCCTGTTTATTGGGATACAGGCTGCCGATCTTGTCATTGATGCTGACGCGGTTTTCCTTCTGTGCCAGGTTGTTCATGATTTCGGCCAGGCCGAACACACCCATGGCGACCACGGCAAAGTCAATGCCATCCTGCAGCTCGGGCACGCCAAAGTCGAAACGGGCCACGCCGGAGTTAACGTCGGTGCCGACCATGCCCAGCAGCAGACCCAGCAAGATCATGCAGATGGCCTTAGGCAGTGAGCCCGAGGCCAGGACGACGGCGCCGATCAAGCCCAGGACCATGAGCGAGAAATACTCAGCCGGGCCGAATTTGAAGGCGACTTCGGCCAAGGGCGGCGCAAAGGCGGCCAGCAGCACAGTGGCAAAGCAGCCGGCGAAGAAGGAGCCCAGCGCTGCGATCGACAGCGCGGCGCCCGCTCGCCCGTTCTTGGCCATCTGGTGCCCGTCCAGCACCGTCACCACCGCCGAGGTCTCTCCCGGCAACGCCACCAGAATGGCCGTGGTGGAACCGCCATATTGCGATCCGTAATAGATACCCGCCAGCATGATGAGGCCGGCAACCGGGGGCAGTACGTAAGTCAGAGGGAGAAGCATGGCGATCGTAGGTACGGGGCCAATGCCGGGAAGCACGCCGATCAGTGTACCCAGGATACATCCGAGCAGCGCATACAACAGGTTCTCAGGGGTGAACGCCACCGAGAAACCCAGTGCCAGGTGTTCTAGTAGTTCCATGATGATTATTTTCCTTTAAGACGGCGTGCCAGCGTCACGACAGCGATAATGAGCGACAGTGGGACAAAGATCTGTGCCAGCAGTGACCATTCGCCAAAGGGAACAGGCAGCATCGGAAAAATCAGTCCCAAGCCTTTGATGAAGGCAAGCCAGGTGAACAGCGTCAGGAAAATAGCATTGAAAATGGCAATCTTTAGGCTGAACTCATGGCTAGCCAGGCTACTGAATACCACCAGCAGCGGCACTGAAATATACAGTCCCAGGTGATCCAGCATCAGGCCGAAAATGAAGATCGAGCCAATGATCAGGAACAGAATGTCCCAATCGAAATGGCCGATATCCGTGTCTTCCTGTTTTTCACCCTTAAGGGATGTCAGGAAAACAACCGCTCCCAGTAACGCCAGGCAGACGCCCAGCCAGAAAGGAAAATAACCAGGACCCATGCGGGCCGGGGTGCCCATGTCGTATGACTCGGCAAACAGGGCGAAGCCTGCGCCGACGACCACGAACATGATACCTGCCCAGAAATCCTGTTGATTTTTGATGTGCATATATCTAAACCTTCGTATTAATTTGTTTACGCGATGGCGCGCCATGAGTAAAACGCAGCCGGAATGCCCAGTTCCGTCTGCGTAATCATGTCACTGTGCGTTAGTCGAGCTTGATGTTGCCTTTTTTCACAACGTCTTTGGCCCAGTCGAATTGCTCCTGGATTTCCTTGCCGAATTCTTCTGGCGTATTGCCGGAAACGAATGCGCCTTGCTTTTCCAGTGCCTCAACGACTTTTGGATCTTTCAGCGCTTCGACAGCAGCAGTATTAAGTTTCTCAATGACTTCCTTGGGTGTGCCGGCTGGTGCCAGCAGACCGTACCAAACGGGTTGATTCAGGTTTTCATAACCCAGTTCGGCGAATGTAGGAACATCTTTGAGTGCAGGCAAGCGCTCTTTCCAGGCGATTGCCAATGGCCGCAGGTTTCCGCCTTGGATTTGGGGTAGGGAGGAAGGCAGATTGTCGAACATGATTTGTATCTGTCCGCCGACAGTGTCGGTTACGGCAGGGCCCGCGCCACGGTAAGGCACGTGCACAATATCTGTTTTGGTGGTTTGCTTGAACGCTTCCCCGGCCAGGTGCAGCACGCTGCAGGTTCCAGAGGAGCCATAAGAATATTTGCCTGGATTGGCCTTGATCTCTTCAAGGAACGCTTTGAAATCCTTGGCGGGAAATTTTGGATTGACTTCAAGTACGTTTGGCACGTTGGCAAAGTTGACAACGGGTGCAAAGTCTTTCAGGGCGTCATAGCCCAGGCCCGTTGGTTTGCAAGCCGGGTTCACCGCCATGGTGGACACCGTTGCGATCGATAGCGTGTAGCCGTCGGGCTTGGCGCGCTTGGCCTCGATGGCGCCCAATGCGCCGCCGGCACCGCCCTTGTTCTCGATAACCATGGGTTTGCCGAGAATGTCACTCATTTTTGCGGAGACGACGCGGGCTACGATATCGGTAGAGCCACCCGGTGCGAAAGGCACGATCACGCGAATTGGCTTATCGGGGTAGTCTGCCGCCTGAGCAGTGCCTGTGGCGAGTACGCCCAGGCATAAGGCTGAAGTTACAACAGAAAAAAGGGTACTTTTTTTCATGTGACATTCCTTCGTTATTAGAGTCTCGGAGATGTAGCGTTGCGGATGGTATCCGCCTGTTTTCAATTCAAACGCTTGAGCGAGATGCGCCGATACTGGTTTCAATTAAAACAAGATAGTATTAAGGAATATGCACTCGAAGCAAGCCTTAATATTTGAACCTAGGGTAATTGCTGAGGCATGTTGCCGCTCAATCGTGCGCGCCTGCGCAAGTACCGTGCAACTTATTTCAGAAGTCATCTCGTGCGCCGACATATGAGATATTACAACTGATATGCGGGCCTGCTGGCTGCATGGAAAAAACGCCCCCCCGCGCGAGTACGGCAGGGGGGCGGGGCGTTGAGGCTTAGCCTTGGACGCGCTTGGACGGCAGGCGCGCCAGCAGTTCGCCCACGATGCCTTTGCGAAATGCCATGACGCACAGGATGAAGATCAGTCCCATGACAATCGTGACGGATTCCCCCAGCGTCTGGAACCATTGGATGCCAGTTGAATTGGCCAGCAGTCGGCCAATATCGCCAATCTTGTTTTCGATAAACACAACGATAAGCGCGCCGATGACGGGGCCGGTGAAGGTGCCCACACCGCCGATCAGGGTCATCAGCACCACAGTGCCGGACATCTGCCACATGGCGTCGGACAGGGTTGCGGAAACGAAAACCAGCGTTTTGGTCGCCCCGGCAAGGCCAGCCAGGCCGGCCGACAGTACGAAAGCCAGCAGCTTGAATTTCTCAACGTCATAGCCTAGCGATACCGTTCTTGGCTCGTTTTCCTTGATCGCGTGCAATACCTGTCCAAACGGTGATTTGACGGCGCGCCAGCAGATAAAATAGCCAATGATGAAGATGGCAATGACCATGTAATATAGATTGATGTCATTGCTCAAGTCGATAAAGCCAAAAAGGTGTCCACGCGGTACGCCTTGAAGGCCGTCCTCGCCGCCGGTGAAGGGGGCCTGCAGGAAATAGAAGAACACCATTTGCGCCATGGCCAGCGTAATCATGGTGAAATAAATGCCGCTTCGGCGAATCGCCAGCCAGCCCACGATCAATCCCAGCGCGGCCGCGATAAGCACACCGAAAAGAATGCCCAGTTCCGGCGGCAATCCCCAGACTTTGATGGCGTGTCCGGCGGCGTAGGCGGCGCCGCCGAAAAAGGCGGCATGACCGAAAGAAAGCAGCCCAACATAACCCAGCAACAGATTGAAGGCGCAGGCAAACAGCGCATAGCACAGGATTTTCATGACGAAAATCGGATACACCCCCAATGTCGGAAGTACGGCGAGCGCCAGTGCAAAGACCAGCAGAGCAAGTAGTTGGCGATTCATTTTACTTTCCCGAAGAGTCCGGCTGGACGCAATAACAAGACAATTGCCATGATGATGAAAACCACGGTGCTGGACGCTTCCGGCCAGAACACTTTGGTCAGTCCCTCAATGACACCCAGTCCGAGGCCGGTCAGGATCGAGCCCATGATGGAACCCATGCCGCCAATGACCACCACGGCAAAAACAACAATAATCAGGTTGGAGCCCATCAATGGTGAGACTTGCAGGACCGGGGCGGCCAGCACGCCCGCGAATCCGGCGAGCGCGACACCAAAGCCATAGGTCAGGGTCACCATGAGCGGCACGTTGATGCCGAATGCCTCGACCAGCTTTGAATTCTCGGTACCCGCCCGCAGCAAGGCGCCCAGGCGCGTACGTTCGATGACATACCAGGTCACCAGGCAGGCGAGGAGCGAGGCTAGCACAACCCAGCCGCGGTAGATGGGAAGAATCATGAAGCCCAGGTTGATTGCGCCCCGCAGTGATTCCGGCGTTGGATAGGGTTGGCCCGAGACGCCATAGAGGCTGCGGAAGACGCCCTCGATCAGGAGGGTCAGGCCAAAGGTCAGTAACAGGCCGTAGAGATGATCCAGCTTATATAGGTGGCGCAGCAGGAGTCGCTCGATGACGATGCCGATGATGCCCACGATAATCGGCGCCACAATCAGCATGACCCAGTAATTGAGCTGCAGAAATTGCAGCCCCATCCAGGCGACGAACGCCCCAAGCATATACAGGGCGCCATGGGCGAAGTTGATCACATTGAGCAGTCCGAAAATCACGGCCAGGCCAAGCGAGAGCACCGCATAGAAAGAGCCGTTGACCAGGCCCAGAAGAATCTGTCCGAGAAAGGCCGCTAGGGGAATGCCGAAAATGGTAACCATATTCCAATGACTGCGTCAGAAAAAAATTCATCGAACTGACCAGGCCTGCCCTCAGGCCCGGTCAGGGAAAAGCGTTATCTATCAGAGCTTGCAGGTCGATTCGCTTTCAGGACCGTAGGCTTCTTCGCCTGGGACTTTCTCTACGACCTTGTAGTAATCCCAAGGCCCTTTCGATTCGTCGGGCTTTTTAACCTGCATCAAGTACATGTCGTGGACAACGGTGCCGTCTTTACGCGTCACACCATTTTTCATAAACATATTATTGATCTTGTTCGACTTGAACCATTTGACGATGGCGTCGCCATCGTCGGTCTTGGTTTCCGCGACCGCCTTCAGATAGGATTGCACGGAGGCGTAATCGCCGGCTTGCAGGAATGACGGCTTGCGACCGACCTTTTCCTCGAATTTCTTGGACCAGGCGCGCGATTCGTCATCCTGGTCCCAATACCAGGAAGAGGTCAGGTAAAGCCCCTGCGTCGTTTCCAGGCCCAGCGCGTGCACATCGTTGATGAACACCAGCAGACCCGCGGGTTTCATTGTCGGGAACAAGCCAAATTCCGCCCCGGCTTTCATCGACGTGATGAAATCGCCGCCGGCGTTGGCCAGGCCCAGGATCTGGGCGCCCGAGCTTTGTGCTTGCAGCATGTAGGAGGAAAAATCCGTTGTGCCCAGTGGGACGCGTACATTGCCCAGCACTTCTGCGCCTGCCTTCTTCAGGACATTCCGGGTGTCGGCTTCAAGCGAATGGCCAAAAGCGTAATCGGCTGTCAGGAAAAACCACTTTTTACCGCCTTGCTTTACGACGGCACTGCCGGTTACATTGGCCAGCGCCTTGGTGTTGTAGGCGTAATGGATGGTGTAGGACGTGCAGTTGGCGTTGGTCAGGGCGGTAGAGCCCGGTCCGATGGCAATATACGGCTTTTTCTTCTCCGCCGCGACGGCGGCGGAAGCCAGGGCTGTCGCGGAATTGGTGCCGCCGATGATGACATCGACTTTATTCTGGTCTATCCACTGGCGCACCCGTGCCGAGGCGATATCCGCCTTGTTCTGGTGGTCGGCGCTAACCAGCTCGATTTTCTTGCCGTCGACTGCGCCGCCCGCATCCTCGATTGCCATCTTGATGGCTTCGACGCCCGCCTTGCCGTCGATATCCGAGTAAACACCGGACATGTCGGTGATAAAGCCGATGCGGATGACGTCATCGGAAATGCCGGCAGCTACCGCGTGGCCGCCAAGCATTGCCAGCGCAACTGCGCATGCTGTTTTTGTGAGTCTCATTCTTACTCTCCACGAATCAATTAATTGTTGTTGAATGCTGGATCAAACACCCAGTAGCTCGTTTAACGTATCCTGCTTGGCAGCAAGCTGCGCCGCAGGGAACGATTCCACAATTTCTCCATGCTCCATGACATAAAAATGGTCGGCCAGGGGGGCGGCGAAGTGAAAATTCTGTTCGACCATGATGATGGTCAGGCCTCTTTGCTTGAGCGCAGTGATCATGCGCGCCAATGCCTGCACAATGACCGGCGCCAGGCCTTCGGAGATTTCGTCAAGCAGCAGAATATCGGCGCCGGTGCGCAGGATCCGGGCAACGGCCAGCATTTGCTGTTCGCCTCCAGAAAGCCGGGTGCCCGGGGAGTTGCGTCGTTCCTGCAGATTGGGAAACATCGCGTAGATTTCATCCAGCGACATCATGTTGGTCGCCGCGTTCGGGTTCTTCAGCGGCGGCGGCAGCAACAGGTTTTCTTCGCAGCTCAGGCTGGCGAAAATGCCACGCTCTTCAGGACAATATCCGATACCCAGGTGCGCGATCTTGTGCGTAGGCAGGCCAACGGCTTCGGTGCCGTTGATGCGGATGGAGCCTTTGCGGTTGCCGGTCAGGCCAAGCATTGCGCGCATCGTCGTGGTGCGGCCCGCGCCGTTGCGTCCCAGCAAGGTGACAACGCTTCCTTTGGGGATGGTCATGTTGACACCGTGCAAAATATGCGATTCGCCATACCATGCGTGCAGGTCTTTGATTTCGATTGCCATGGCGCTCATGCGTGAGCTCCTTGCAGCTTGCCTTCCGACGTTCCCATATAAGCCTCCATGACGGCTGGGTTGGTCGATACGGCTTGATAGTCGCCTTCGGCCAGCACGGTGCCGCGGGCCAGCACGGTGATACGGTCCGCGATAGATGAAATGACGTTCATATTGTGCTCGACCATCAGAATGGTGCGACCCGCGCTGACCTTCTTGATCAGTTGCGTGACGCGGTCCACGTCCTCGTGTCCCATTCCCTGGGTGGGTTCGTCCAGCAGCATCAGTTCCGGTTCCATGGCCAGCGTCGTGGCGATTTCCAGTGCGCGCTTGCGCCCATAGGGCAGGCTGGAGGTCACGTGGTCCTCGAAGCCAAGCAAATCCACTTCGTCGAGCAACTGGCGCGCCCGGTCGTTCAGTTTGTCCAGCGAGGCGTCGCTCTTCCAGAACTTGAACGAGGTGCCTTCTTCGCGTTGCAGGCCAATGCGGACGTTCTCCAGCACCGTCATGTCGGGGAACACGGCGGAAATCTGGAAAGAACGAATGATGCCTTTGCGCGCAATCTGGGCAGGTTTTTCGGCGGTGATGTTTTTACCGTTGAAGAAGATTTCTCCGGAAGTTGGCGTGAGAAACTTGGTCAGAAGATTGAAGCAAGTGGTTTTCCCGGCACCGTTGGGACCGATCAGCGCGTGAATGGAACCGCGCTCGACACGAAGATCAACGGCATTGACGGCGACGAAGCCCAGGAACTCCTTGGAGAGCTTTTTTGTCTCGAGTATTAAATCTGTCATGTTCTTATCGTGAGAAACCCGCAAGAAAGCGGGGAAGCTCCCCGCTGCTAGTTGTGCCATACAGTATGCGCACGATTAAGAGCGTTTGCTATTAGTGCTAACCATAGGTGAATTTGTAGACCAATTGGTTGCCATATCGCGCGCGATAGCTAATGCCTGTTGAGGTATAAAGATAGGCAATTTTGTCATCATGCTTTCATATGTAATTGGATTTTTCCGGCGCCAGTCGGCCAAGAAAAAACCGCGCCGTGGCGCGGTCTGAAACAAGTGCTGATGAGGGGGCATACGCGGCCCCTTCATCGTGCCAGTGTCACTCTTCCGACAGCTTGTAGGCGAGGACATAGTCGCCCAGCTTGGTGCCGACCGAACCGTGTCCACCGGCGACAAGCACAACCATCTGTTCGTTCTTGCTGTTCAGATAGGTCATGGGCGTGGCCTGGCCGCCTGCCGGCAGGCGGGTATCCCAAAGCACGTTGCCCGTGGTCAGGTCATAGGCTCTGAAGTTATTATCGACGGCCGCGGCCATGAAGACAACGCCGGAGCCCGTGATGATCGGGCCGCCGATGCCTGGCACGCCCATCTTGATGGGAAGTGGCACGGGTGACAAATCCCGTACCGTGCCGTTCTTGTGTTGCCACGCGATGTTGCCGGTGCGCAGGTCGGCGCCAGCCACATAGCCCCAAGGCGGTTGCTGGCATGGCACACCCAGCGGCGAAAGGAAGGGATGCATGTTGACCGCATAAGGTGCGCCTTCATTGCTGTTCACACCCTGTTCACCCACATTCATCTGCGCGCCTTTGGCGATGTTTTCGCGAGGGACCAACTGCGAGACAAAGGCCAGGTGCAGCGGCATGCCGAACATGACCTGGCGTTTCGGATCGACGGCGATGCCGCCCCAGTTGAAGGCGCCGAAGTTGCCTGGATAGACAATCGTGCCTTGCAGCGACGGCGGCGTGTACTGTCCTTCGTAGCGCAAAGACTTGAATTGAATGCGGCACCACAGTTGATCAAAAGGCGTGGCGCCCCACATCTTGCGTTCGCTCAATGGCTGAGGCTTGAAGTTGAGCGCCGATTCCGGTTGCGTGGGGGCGCTGCGCTCGCCAGGGATCGTACCTTGGGGCGCATTGACTTCGCGTACTGGAATGACGGCTTCGCCGTTGCGTCGATCCAGCACATAGACGTCGCCCTGCTTGGTTGGTACTACCAGGGAAGGCACCACGCCTTTCTCGGTATTCAGATCCACCAGGCTTGGCTGAGCTGGCGAGTCCATGTCCCAGAGATCGTGATGGATGAACTGGTGAACCCATTCGGCCTGCCCATTTTGCAGGTTCAATGCCACGACAGAGGTCGCGTATTTTTCTTCGGCGGCGTTCCGGTACCGGCCGAGCTGGTCGGGCGTGCGGTTGCCCATGGGGAAATAAACCAGTCCCAGTTTCTCGTCCACGCTGGCCACCGACCAGCTGTTGGGCGAACTTTCGGTGTATTTCTGATCCGGATTGGCGGGATCGAACGGCGCCGTATCGTCCGGATTGCCTGAATCCCAGTTCCACAGCAGTCGTCCGGTGCGCACGTCGTAGGCCCGAATCACGCCCGATGGCGAGTGGATATCGTAGTTATCGTTGACAGCGCCGGCCACGATAATCTTATCATCCGCAATGACTGGCGGCGATGTCGAGTAATAATAACCATGCTGCTTGAATGGCATGTTGTGGGTCAGATCGATCGCGCCATTGTCGGCGAAGTCCTTGCACACTTCCCCGGTTTGCGGATCCAGGGCGATGAGCTTTGCGGTGGCTGTCGGCAGAAACAAGCGACTGCTGCATGTCGTGCCCGTGGCGCTCTGCGCGCCGGCGCCGGTCACGGGTGCGGCATCGGTTGCCTGGCCACCGGTGGTCGTCGCGCTGGCGGCGGCATTACCGGGCCAGTACGATACGCCGCGGCAAGTCTGATGCTGACGCTGGCCATCGGCGACCACATCTGCCTTGTATTCCCATTTTTTCTCGCCGGTGTCGGCGTCCAGCGCAATCGCCCAGTTATGCGGCGTGCACAGGTATAGGGTGTTGCCGACTTTCAGGGGCGTGGCCTGGTAGGTGAATTCGTTGGTGTCTTCAGGCCCTTTGGTGTCTCCTGTCTGGTAGGTCCAGGCCAGCTTCAGCTTGTCGACATTATCTCTTGTGATTTTATCCAGCGGTGAATAGCGCTGACCGTATCCGGTACGTCCGTAGGCGTGCCAGTCCTGATCTCCGGTATGGGCATTGTTGCCCATGTCGGGGTCGGCATTGACGATGCCATCCGGCAATTGGCCACTGATTTCATGCGTTGGATTGGCAATGCTGCCGAGTGCGCCGGCAGCCACGATAAGGGTGACGATGGCCAGCGCGGTACGGGCGCTGCTGGTTTCGGAGGCGGCCAGGCGACGATCGGCTTTCAGCCGGCTGCTCGGCGGCCGGCCGACGCCGGGGAGCAACAGGATGAGGCCCAGGATCAGGAAAAAACCCAGACGCGTCGCCAGAGGCCACCAATCGTAGCCGGATTCGAAAAACGCCCATACTGCGGTACCGATCAGAAAGGCGGCGTACAGCACCAGGCCCGATGGTCGGTGCCTGAACAGCAGAAACGCCGTGATCAGCAGCACAATGCCGGCAGCGAGATAGTAGATGCTACCGCCCAGCGAAAGCAGCCAGCCGCCGCCGACGGCGAGGACCAGGCCGGAGAGCAGAGTGAGTAATCCTGCAATGGCATTCATAGTTTGCTCCAAGTATTTGAAAAAATACCGTCATGCCGCCAGACATAGGCGAAGACGAAGCGATACCGAGGCCGTCAGTCCGTCGACATTGCCGCAACGATCATGACAATTGCATTCTAGCACTCTTGTATGTCAAGTAAATGCGCATATAAACAAGAGGAGGGTTTGAACGCGCGGAGTCTGGATGTGCCGGGCAATAAAAAGCCAGGCCGGCTCTCTTCCTGCAAAGAGCCGGCCTGGCGCTAGCGCGGCAAGAATCGGACCAATGCCGAGGTTTGCCGAGGAGATCGGATCAGACGTGCGTGATGAATTTGGTGACCAGGTAGCCGTCAAAGGTCTCCGTGCCGCCCTCGCTGCCGATGCCGCTGTCCTTGACGCCGCCGAACGGGGTCTCGGGCAGTGCTGAACCGAAGTGGTTGATATTCACCATGCCGGCTTCCAGGTCATTGGAAACCTTGGTCGCCGTTTGCAGCGATGTCGTGAAGACATAGGACGAGAGCCCGAACGGCAGGCTGTTGGCGCGCTTGATGACTTCGTCGGTATCCGAGAAGCGCACGACAGGCGCGATCGGCCCAAATGGCTCCTCGGTCATCAGGCGTGCGTCGTCGCCGATATTGGTGACCACGGTGGGGGGGAAGAAAAAGCCTTGGCCGCCCAACGGATCGCCGCCCAGTTCAATGGTTGCGCCACCCTTGCGCGCGTCTTCGACAAACGAGGCGATGGCGCCGACACGGCGCTCGTGCGCCAGCGGTCCCATTTCGGTGTCCTTGGCCGTGCCGTCGCCGACCTTGATTCCCTTGAGGGTTTCGAGGAACACCGAGAGGAACTGGTCGTAGGCTTTTTCCTGCACGTAGAAGCGGGTCGGTGAAACGCAGACCTGGCCGGCATTGCGGATCTTGAATTTGGCCAACTGCTTGGCCGCTTTGCCGATGTCGGCGTCGTCAAAGACCAGGACCGGCGAGTGGCCGCCAAGCTCCATGGTAATGCGCTTCATGTGGGCGCCGGCCAGCGCGGCCAGCTGTTTACCCACGGGCACCGAACCGGTGAACGACACTTTGCGCACGATCGGCGAGCGGATCAGGTAGTCGGAGACTTTCGGCGGGTCGCCCCAGACGATATTCAATACGCCCTTGGGAAGTCCTGCATCGTGGAAAATGCGGGCGATCGCCATAACGGCGCTGGGCGCGTCCTCGGGGCCTTTCAGGATGATCGTGCAACCGGCGCCGATGGCCGCGCTGATCTTGCGGATGGCCTGGTTATAAGGGAAGTTCCATGGGGTGAAGGCGGCGCAAACGCCGATCGGCTCACGCACCACAAACTGGCGCACGGCGGGATTGCGCGGCGGAACGACCCGACCGTAGATACGGCGGCATTCCTCGGCGTGCCAGTCGCAGTGGTCGGCGCAACTGACGATTTCGCCGACGGCCTCCGCCAGGGGCTTGCCTTGGTCGCGTGTCAGGTTCAGTCCGATTTCCTGGGCGCGCTCGCGCGACAATTCGCCGGCCTTGCGCAAAATGGCCGAGCGGTCCATGGGCGAGCTATGTTTCCAGGTCTGGAATGCGCGCTCCGCCGCTTTCAGCGCGCGGTCCAGGTCGGCCTCGCTGGCATGTGGCAACTGGGCAAGCACTTCGCCGGTAGCTGGGTTGATGACATCCTGGGTGGTACGACCGTCTCCTGACAAAAACTCACCATCAATATAGAGACTTAACGCTTCATACTGGCTCATTACTTATCCTTCCTGTGTCTGGGGTTCTTATGGAAATTCCGGGGACGCCTGCGTTTTGCGGCATCCCGGATCAAACCGGGGCAGCTTGTTATCAATCTTATGCCTATAAAGATAATAAACGGACTTGCGCAAAATTGCATGCGCTGCCGGGACCTGTGCAATATTTTTCATCCTGGCTCGCGTCGATGCGGAGTCGAAAACCGCGCATCTCCAAGTTTGATCAGGCGGTAATCTGCGCCATTGCTGTCTTCCGGTTGCAGTCCTGTGGGCGTGGGCGCATAATCGCCGGATGTGGCAACATGAACAAAAGTTAATGGAGCGGGCAGTCTCCGGATCATGCGAATATTACTTGTAGAAGACGAACCGTCGCTGGCCAAGTGGCTGGCTAAAAGTCTCGCCCGCTATGCGGGGTTTATTGTCGAATGGGCCGATGACGGTCTGATGGCGGTGCGCCGCCTGGAACTGGAAGACTATGATGCCGTGATTCTGGACCTGGGCTTGCCCGGCCTGGATGGCGCGGGGGTGCTGGCGCGCATGCGGGCCAGGGACGACCGTACGCCCGTGCTCGTGCTCACCGCGCGTGATTCCTTGAACCAGCGTATCGATCTGTTGCATCAGGGGGCCGACGATTTTCTGGCCAAACCTTTCCAGGTGGGGGAACTGGAGGCGCGCCTGACCGCGCTGATGCGCCGCAGCCGCGGCAAGGAGCGGCCGCAGCGGATGCTCGGCGGGCTGGTTTTCGATAGCGCCCAGCAGCAGTTTTTTGTCGGCGGGCAGACCCTTGGCCTATCGCCGCGTGAAACGGCGGTGCTGCGCGTGCTCATGTTGCGCAGTGGCGAGCCGGTCGGCAAGCAGGCGATCCTGGATCGCGTCGTTGCCGACGACAAAGAGGTGAACCTGGAGGCGATCGAAGTCATCGTGCATCGTTTGCGCAAGAAGCTGGTGGGTAGCGGCACCCAGATCGTGACGATCCGCGGCGTGGGCTATTGCCTGGAAACCGTGGCGGCCCCGGAATGAGACTGCTGTCGCGCAGCCTGAAGTCCATCCTGCTCTGGCTGCTGGTGCCGGCGCTGCTGCTGACGATGCTGACCGCGCTGGCGTTGTCCAACAAGGATTTGCGCCAGCAGATCACAGTCGCTTACGACCGTTCGCTGGTCGGCGCGCTCAATTCTCTGAATCACAATATTTCGACGCAAGCCGGTGGCTTGTCGCTGGAGCAACCGTATACCCTGCTTGAGTTCTACGAGTTGACGGCGAACGCCGATGTCTATTTCAAGATTGCCGCGGACGATGGCCTGTCGGTGATTGGCAATGCCGATTTACCCATGCCGGATATGGTCATGGAGCCGAACAAAGCGTACTTTTTCGACACGACCTATCTGGGAGAGCCGGTGCGCTCGGTGGTGATGTCGCGCGCTGCCGATCCGCCGCTGTATGGGGATAAGAGCGTGCGTATTGTGATCCAGGTCGCGGAGGGGATTGGCGAGCGGGAGGATTTTATCGACCGCATGCTGTGGCGTTCCGTGGGTAGGGATCTGCTGGTGATCGGCGGGGTCATGGTGATCGTGATCGTCGGGGTTGTCTTCGCCTTGCGTCCCCTGGAGCGCTTGCGCCGCGAAATGCGCGCAAGGGCGCCCAGTGACCTGAGTCCCATTGGCATGACCGCGTTGCCCAAGGAGGTCAAGCCGCTGGTGATTGCATTCAATTCGCAAATGCAGCGCTATTCGGAGCAGGCCGACCGCCAGCGGCAATTTCTGGATGACGCTTCACATCAGTTGAAAACGCCACTGGCCGTGCTCAGGACGCAGCTGGACTACGCGCTTCGGGAGTCCGATCCGCAGGAAATCCGCGACGTGCTGCTGTCAATGAATGAAGGCGTAGACCGGGCGACGCGAATGACCAGCCAGATGCTGGCGCTGGCGCGGGTTCGTGATTCGCTGGACACCCAGGTACGGCAGGACAGCGAGCCGGTCGATCTCGCCGCGTTGGTCGATTCGCTGATCCGCGATATGTGGCCGGTGATCCGGCAGCGTCGGATCGATATCGAAGTGCTGCACGCCGACACGCCGCTGCGGGTGCGCGGTATCGAGTGGCTGCTGCGCGAAGCGCTGGGAAATGTGCTGGACAACGCCATCCGCTATTGCCCGCCGGGCGGATCCGTGACCATGAGCTTGCAGCGTGCGGGGCGGACCGCGCAGGTGAGCATCGAAGACAGCGGTCCGGGTATGTCCGAGGAAGATATGCAAAAGGCGGGGGTCCGGTTCCGGCGTGGCAAGGCGGGCAAACAGTTGCCTGGCGCCGGGCTCGGGCTGGCGATTGTCAATACGATCATGCAGATGCATCAGGCGCGGATGGCGCTTAGCCACGGCGAAAAGCACAAAGGCTTGCGCGTGGACCTAGTGTTTACCCTGATTTTGTCCTCTTGAAGCCTCATTGTTTCGTTATTGAAAGGTAACCGAAAGGTTCGGCCTGTAAGGTACGTCATGCTTCCAGACGCTGTATCCTGGAATGGTATCCGCAATATGCCGGGCGCAGTCCGGTATGGCCTGTGCCGGGTTCGTCTCGTGCTGCAGGTCGGCCGAGGCGGCCAGCGTGGCGGTCCATGCGAAGGGCATGGCCATTTTTACAATTCAAATATAAAGATGAGACTAACTATGAGTTCTTCTTTCCTGTCCCGAGTCTTCGGCGCTTCCGTCATTGTTGCCCAACTGGCCATTGGTCAGCAGGCTTTGGCCGATGAGCCGCGTCGTCCAGAATGTATCGCGCCTGCCCAGCCGGGTGGTGGCTTTGACCTGACCTGCCGTTTGGCGCAGGAAGGCCTGAAGCAGACCGACCAGTTGAAATCGGCCATGCGCATCGTTTACATGCCCGGTGGCATCGGCGCCGTGGCCTATAACAACGTTGTGGCTCAGAAGCCCTCTGAAGGCGGCAATATCGTTGCCTTTTCCGGCGGTTCCTTGTTGAACCTGGCCCAGGGCAAGTTCGGAAAATACAATGAAAATGACGTGCGCTGGCTGGCCGCCGTTGGTACCGACTATGGTGTGGCCGTCGTGCGCGACGACTCTCCGTACAAGGACCTCAAGTCGTTGATGCAGGCGTTCAAGGAAGATCCCACCAAGATCGTACTGGGCGCGGGCGGCACCGTCGGTAGCCAGGACTGGATGAAAGCCGCGCTAACGGCCAAGGCCGCGGGCGTGGACTACAAAAAAATGCGCTTTGTGGCGTTTGAGGGGGGTGGCGAGTCGGTTACCGCCCTGCGTGGCGGCCACATCCAGGCATACATGGGCGATGCGGCCGAGGCATTCACGATGCTCGAAGGTGGCGCGCCGATCCGTGTGCTGGCCGTATTCAACGATAAACGCCTCGAAGGCAAATTCAAGGACGTGCCGACCGCCAAGGAGCAGGGCTTCGATATTCAATGGCCGATCATTCGCGGCTACTATGTCGGACCCAAGGTATCCGATGCGGATTACAACTTCTGGCTTGACGCTTTCAAGAAGATGATGGCGGATCCCAAGTTTGCCAAGCTGCGCGAGCAACAGGGGCTTTTCCCGTTTGACAAAACCGGCGCCGAGCTCGATAGCTACGTGAAAGCGCAGGTCGCCGAATATCGCAAGCTCGCCGACTCCTTCGGCTTGATAAAAAAATAACTTGCTGCCGGATCCGTCCGCAATCCGGCGGACGGGCTTCGCACCGCAGCCTGACTGCGGTGACTATTTCTGTACGGATTAATCATTATGAACGATCGCATACTGGGCATTGCGTCGCTGGCCCTTGCCGTTTTCCTGACCGTCTTCGGTTGGAACCTGCAGGCGCCGGTTTCCTACGAACCGGTCGGCCCCCGCGCCTTTCCGCTGCTCATCGCATTGATTATCGGCCTGTGCGGGCTATGGCTGATTTTCAAGAATCAGTTCAGCGCAGAACCCAATCCTCCCGGGGCCAATGGCCGGATTTTCCTGATGGTGCTGGTCGCGCTGGGCTACGCTTTCCTGTTCCAATGGCTGGGTTTTATTATCGCCACCACGATCATGACGGTGCTGGTCGGTCGCCTGTTCGGCGGCGGTTGGGTCAAGTGCCTGATCGGGGGCGCAGTCATGGGTATTCTTTTCTTTTTCCTGTTTGACCGTGCGCTGGACGTGGTGCTGCCGGCAGGCATTCTGGAGGGCTTGCTATGAACGGCTTGCTTGATCATTTATCCATCGGCTTCGGTGTCGCGCTGACCTGGAGCAATCTGCTGATCGCCGCGGTGGGCGCATTCCTGGGTACGCTGGTTGGTGTTTTGCCGGGACTGGGTCCCATCAATGGTGTCGCCATGCTGATTCCCCTGGCATTCGCCATGAACTTTCCGCCCGAATCCGCGCTGATTCTGCTGGCGGCGGTATATGTGGGCGCGGAATACGGCGGCCGCATCACCTCTATTTTGCTGAATGTGCCCGGCGAGGCCAGCGCCATCATGACCACGCTTGACGGCTATCCGCTGGCGCGCCAGGGGCTGGCCAATGTCGCCCTGTCGCTATCGGCATGGTCTGCGTTTTTTGGCGCCACCGTCTCCGTTGTCGGCATCATGCTGCTGGCGCCGCTGCTGGCACGTTGGGCACTGGCCTTCGGGCCCCCCGAGTATTTCGTCTTGATGGTCTTCTCGTTCTGCTGCCTGACCAGTTTGCTGGGCAAGCGCCCGGTCAAGGGAGTCCTGGCTGCAATGATCGGCCTGGCAATCTCGGTCGTCGGCGTCGACTCCAATTCGGGTGTCTATCGTTATACCTTCGACTCCGTGCATTTGGCTGACGGGATCGAGTTTGTCGTCGTGGTGATCGGTCTGTTCGCGGTCGCCGAATTGCTGGAAATGCTGGAAAAAGTCGTGCGCGGCCAGCATGTCGAGGTCGATTCCAGCGGGCGCAAATTGTTCAATCTGAAAGAGCTTGCCTTTACCTGGTGGAGCGTGGTGCGTAGCGCTTTTGTCGGGTTCTTCGTTGGCGTGTTGCCCGGTGCGGGCGCCAGCGTTGCGGCCGCCGTGGCCTACTCCCAGGAAAAGCGCCTCATCGAAAGCAAGGATCCAAATGCCAAGTTCGGCAAAGGCGATATGCGCGGGCTGGTGGCGCCGGAAGCGGCGGCTACGGGATCGGCTATCGGCTCATTCGTTCCCATGCTGACGCTGGGCGTACCGGGCTCGGGCACGACCGCCGTGATGATGGGGGCTCTGACCTTGTACAACATCACGCCCGGGCCGGTCCTGTTCGATTCCAAGCCCGAACTGGTGTGGGGACTGATCGCTTCGTTATTTGTCGCCAATGTGCTGTTGTTCATTATGAACGTGCCGATGGTGCGCGTGTTCTCCAAAGTCCTGGCCGTCCCTGGCTGGCTGCTGGTTCCGGGGATCCTGTGCATCAGCTTTATTGGTGTTTACGCCATCAATGCGGGCAGTTTCGATTTGATGATGGTGGTGGCCATCGGTGTGATCGGCTACTGGTTGCGCAAAATGGAAATACCCATGGCGCCGCTGGTGCTCGGGGTCGTGCTCGGCGATATGATGGAGCAGAATTTGCGCCGCGCGCTCTCCATCACCAATGGGGATACCGCCATCTTGTACGAAAGCAATATCTCCATCGGCTTGTGGATCGCTTCGGCGGTGGTGGTCTTGTTGCCTTTGCTACTGCGCAAGTTCAGCCGCAAGGGCAAGAAATTGCTGAACGAAGCCGCAAGCGACGGCGAATAGCGGGGCTTGCCCGTACCGCGGTGGTGCGGCTGGCAAAAAAAGGGCATCCCTGGGGATGCCCTTTTTTATTCCTGGCCCGGGGGGATTAGTCGGGCTTGGCGTACTGCAGCGCCGTTTCCACTGCCTGACGCAGTAGCGGCTCGACCCGATTGGCTTTGTCGGTATCGTAGCGATAAGGGCGCGTTTCTTCCATGTAGGCAATCTGGGTCAGCTCGAGCTGTACGGCGTGGATATGCGCTGCCGGCTTACCGTACTGCCGCGTGATATAACCGCCCTTGAACCGGCCGTTGGCCGCGGCGGTAAATTGACCGTCCTGCTCGATCTGTTCGGCCAGCTTTGCGCATAATTCGGGATGGGCGCTTTGGTTGCCGGCTGTACCAAAGTTGAAATCTGGCAGTTTGCCAGGAAAAAAACGGCTGATTTCGGACCGGATTGAATGCGCTTCCCACAACAAGGCGTAGCCGTGTGCTTGCTTGATGCGTTGCAGTTCGTCTTGCAGTACAGCGTGGTATGGCTGCCAGAATTGCTCGCGCCGACGCGCTTTCTCATGTGGCGATGGGGCGCGGCCCGGCATGTACAGCGGTTCCTTGGCGAAGGTGTCCACCGGGCAAAGGCCGGTCGTGTCCTGGCCGGGATACAGGTTTTCATCGTCGGGCGGGCGGTTCAGGTCGATGATGTAGCGCGAGTATAGCGGTGTCAGCATGGAGGCGCCCATGGCGAGCGTAAACGCGTAGAGTTGATCCAGGTGCCAGTCGGTATCGTCCAGATGGCCCGCCACCTGGGTGAAGTTGGAGGCAACCTGTGGATCCAGCCGGGTGCCCATGTGAGGAATGGACACCAGGAGCGGCGCGGTTCCCTGATGCAGGTTGAATATTGTATTTGTCATCGTTTTCGTCTCCGGGTCCGGCTTCTTAGAAACCGACTGCCTGTCCGTCCCGACGGGAGTCGGATGCGGCGTAATAGCCATGCTCCGCACGGTAGATCAGTTGCGCCGAGCCGAATTCCAGGCTATCTGCCGGCGCCACTTCGACACGGTGTCCGCGCGCTTGCATCTGCTCGATAACGGCTTGCGGCGTATGCGCTTCCAGATAAACGACCGGGCCGTTTTCAACGCGGAAGCGCGGCGCATCGCTCATGGCTTGCGGGTTTTGCCTGAAAGCGCCCAACCGAGTGACCATTTGCACATGCCCTTGCGCCTGCATGCTGCCTCCCATGACGCCGAAAGACATCAGCGGTTTTCCATCGCGGGTGACAAAACCGGGAATGATCGTATGCATGGGTTTCTTGCGCGGACCGACGCAATTGGCGTGCCCCTCGCGCACATTGAACCCGCAACCGCGGTTGTGCAAAGCAATGCCTGTGCCGGGTACCACAACGCCAGAACCAAACCCATGATAATTGGATTGGATGAAGGACACCATGGTGCCCTGCTGGTCCGCCGCCGTCAGGTAGACCGTGCCGCCGGTTGCGGGCATGCCGGCAGCGGGAGTGCTGGCCTTGTCCATGTCGATGAGCCGGGCGCGGGTGCGCAGATACTCAAGGGACAGTAATTGATCTGCGCTCACTTTCATGTGTGCCGGATCGGCGATATGTTCGTGCAGGTCGGAGAAGGCCAGTTTCATGGCTTCCGTACAAACGTGATAATAGTCAGGGCTGTCCAGTCCCATGGATTCGAGATCGAAGGTATCCAGCATGCCAACGCCCATCAACGCGGCGATACCTTGGCCATTCGGCGGGATCTCATGCAAGGTCAGGTCGCGAAAGCGGGCGCTGATCGGCTCTACCCATTCCGCGCTGGCGCCTTCCAGATCGCTGGCCGTGAAGTAGCCGCCGCTTTCATCGGAAAAGGCCAGGATTTTTTCAGCCAGGTCACCGCGATAAAAGCTGTCGCCGTGGGTTTGGGCAATTTCCCTAAGGGTTTTCCCTTGCTCGGGAAAACGCCAGTGATAGCCGGCGCTAGGCGCCTTGCCATCCACCAGAAAGGCTTGGGAGAAACCGGGCTGGTCCTTGCACTTGTCTACCTGTGATGCCCAGATGCGCGAGATGGTGGGGGAAACCATGAAGCCTTCTTCCGCGTAGCGGATCGCGGGTTCGAACAGATCGGCAAAAGGCAGCTTGCCGAAGCGTTCGGAGAGCGCGCGCCAGCCAGCGATCTGGCACGGCACGGTTACCGTTCCCCAGCCCTTGTCAGGCATGCTGTCCTTGCCTTTGAACAGGTCGTAATTCCATTTTTCTGGTGAGCGGCCGCAGGCGCTCAGGCCGTATAGCTTGCCTTCGTGCCAGACCTGCACGAACAGGTCGCCACCGATTCCGTTCATGACCGGCTCGACGACGGTCAATGCGATCGCGGTTGCCAGCGCGCTGTCAACGGCATTGCCGCCTTTATACAGCATGGACAAACCGGCCTGCGCAGCCAGGGGCTGCGAAGTGCTCACCACATTGCGGGCGAAAACAGGCATTTTCTGCGAACGATAGGGGAAAGACCAGTTCAAATCTGACATGACGGATAATTTCACTTGTGCTAATGGTTGGAAGATATCCCGGCTGCAAACGCCAATCGGCGCGCCACCGGCAGATGACAATAAATAGAATCATAGCCGATCTGGGCCCTGTCGTATCGCGCTGGCAGATCCGCGACTGTCATATTGTTTTCTCGAGGTTTACCCTTTGGCGGGAAAACTTGCTTATACAGGATGGATAAAATCGGCTAAAGTGTGGCAATATGGAACCGTCTGAAACAGGTCCGAGGCGTCAGGTTCGGCGCGCTGCGGCCAATAGATATCCAGAGAGCAACGAGTAACCGGAGGAATAATGAGTTCTAGCTTTTCGCAACAAGCCAGCGACGATATCGCTTTTCATTTGCATCCCTACACGAACGCCGTCGCCCATGCCTCGCAGGGGCCGTTGGTGATTACCCGCGGGGACGGTATCTACGTTGAAGATGAAAACGGGAAAAAATATATCGAAGCCATGGCAGGACTTTGGAGCGTTGCGGTTGGTTTCAGTGAAAAACGCCTGGTGGACGCGGCAATCAAGCAAATGCAGACGCTGCCGTTTTACCACCTGTTCACGCACAAGACGCATGATGCCGCGGTGCGGTTTGCAAAGACGTTGATTGATCTCGCGCCGGTGCCGATGAGCAAGGTCTTTTTCACCAATTCAGGCTCGGAAGCCAACGACACGGTGATCAAACTGATCTGGTATCGGTCCAACGCACTGGGCAAGCCAGAGAAAAAGAAAGTGATCGCGCGTCAAAAAGGCTACCACGGCGTCACGATCGCCTCCGCAAGCCTGACAGGCCTACCGGGCAATCACAAGGGTTTTGACCTGCCCATCGATCGCGTATTGCATACATCATGTCCGCACTATTGGCGCGAAGGGCAGGAGGGCGAGAGCGAAGAGGCATTCGCCACGCGCATGGCGGCCGACCTGGAGGCCCTGATCCTCAAGGAAGGACCGGACACCGTTGCCGCTTTCTTTGCCGAACCCGTCATGGGCGCGGGGGGCGTTATCGTGCCGCCGGCGACATACTGGGAAAAAATCCAGGCCGTGCTCAACAAGTACGATGTCTTGCTGGTCGCCGATGAAGTGATCTGCGGGTTTGGGCGTACCGGCAAAATGTTCGCCAGCGAAACCTATGACATCAAGCCCGATGTGATGGTGCTGTCCAAGCAGATTTCCTCTTCCTACCAGCCGCTGTCGGCCATTTTGCTCAATAGCCGCGTGTTTGATCCCATTGCCGACGAAAGCAACAAGCTGGGCGTGCTGGGACATGGCTTTACCGCCGGCGGACATCCTGTCGCCGTGGCCGTGGGCCAGGAGAATGTCAATATCATTCGTGAGCGGAATCTGGTGGATAACGCGGCGGTCACAGGCGCGCATCTGCAGCAGCGCCTGGCCCAGTTGCAAGATCACCCGCTGGTGGGCGAAGTCCGCGGCGTCGGGCTGATTGCCGGGGTCGAGCTGGTGACCGACAAGGCGGCCAAGACGGCGCTGGGCAGTCCAGGTCAATTGGGAACCATGGTCGGACGCAACCTGCAGGGCCTGGGGGTGATCACAAGGAATATCGGAGACACGATCGCATTCTGTCCGCCCCTGATCATCACCAGGGAGCAGGTCGATACGCTGGTTGACACCTTTACCCGCGCACTCGATGCCACGCAGCAATCCTTGCAGTCTTGATCACTTCCAGGAGAGACCGGCATTATGTCCGCTGCAAGCGCGCAACATACTCCCTTGGTGCGTTTCAGGAACGTACAGAAAAGCTATGACGGACGCCAGTTGGTCGTCAGGCATCTTAACCTCGACATTCAGGAGGGCGAATTCCTGACGCTGCTGGGGCCGTCCGGTTCAGGCAAGACGACGACGCTGATGATGCTGGCTGGCTTCGAGGTTCCCTCGTCGGGAACGATCGAGCTTGCCGGCGAACAGATAGACAATTTGCCACCACACAAGCGCAATATCGGCATGGTCTTCCAGAACTACGCGTTATTTCCGCATATGACCGTGGCCGAGAACGTTGCGTTTCCGCTAAAGGTTAGAAAACTGGATGCCGGTGCGCAGCAGGAAAAAGTGCGCGCCGCATTGGCCATGGTTCAGTTGGCCGGTCTGGAGCAGCGGTTTCCCGCGCAGCTTTCGGGAGGCCAGCAGCAGCGTGTCGCGCTGGCCCGGGCCCTGGTGTTCGAGCCCAGTTTGGTGTTGATGGATGAGCCACTGGGGGCGCTGGACAAGCAATTGCGCGAGCATATGCAGCTTGAGATAAAGCGCCTGCACGCGGAGCTGGGCGTCACTGTTGTCTATGTGACACATGACCAGGGCGAGGCCCTGACCATGTCGGATCGCGTCGCGATCTTTCACGATGGCGTGGTGCAGCAGATCGGGTCTCCACAAGACATCTATGAGCGTCCCGAAACGGCATTCGTCGCCGGCTTTATTGGCGAAAATAACCGCGCGCACGGCCACATCACCGAGCTGGCGGCGCGGCAGGCCACTGTCAATCTGGACAATGGCCTGCAATTGAAGGGTACGCTCAAGCTGGGTATGAAAGTTGGCGACCGGGTATCGGTGTCGATCCGGCCCGAGCGCATTGCCCTGGATCCGCCGCCGGATGGGGTCGATGTCAAGTGTGATGGCAAGGTCAGCGAAGTGATTTATCTGGGCGATCATGTGCGCATTCGGATGCGGGTGCCGGGCAATGCCGACTTTGTCGTCAAGCAGCCGGTGTCGCAATTGAAGCGGCCGGTATCAGTGGGAGATGCGGTAACGGTAGGATGGAACCACGAATTTGTGCGCTTGCTGGACCCCGTGGAGGCGTCAACCAGCGCATGATTTTTTCTACAAGGAGAGAGACAATGAAAAAAAATATCACTGACCATCCCTTTGCCGCTGCGGCAATCGCCCTCTGTCTGGGAATGGGGAGCCAGGGCGCGCATGCCGCCGATAGCCTTACGGTCGTGTCGTTTGGCGGAGATAATAAAACGGCGCAGGAAAAGGCTTATTACGGTCCGTACGAAAAAGCCACCGGCATCAAGATCACGGGCGCCGAGTACAACGGAGAGCAGGCGAAAATCAAGGCCATGGTGGACACCAATAGCGTGACTTGGGATGCCGTCGAGGTGGAGAGCCCCGAGCTGGTTCGAGGCTGCGAGGAAGGCTTGTTCGAACCCATCGACTGGGCGGTGGTCGGCAACAAGGATGATTTTGTGCCTGCGGCCACCGACAAGGATTGCGGCGTCGGGATGTTCGTCTGGTCGGTGGCACTGGCTTATAACGCCGATAAGTTCAAGGGCAACGCGCCAACCAGCTGGGCTGATTTCTGGGATGTGAAGAAATACCCGGGTAAGCGGGGGCTCAGGAAAGGCGCCAAGTACACGCTGGAAATCGCGCTCATGGCCGATGGCGTGCCTCCTAAGGAAGTCTATGAAGTCCTTGCCACGCCCGAGGGGGTGGATCGGGCTTTCCGCAAGCTGGACGAGCTCAAGCCGAATATCCAATGGTGGGAGTCGGGCGCGCAGCCGGCCCAGTATCTGGTCGCGGGCGATGTTGTCATGAGCTCGGCCTAT
Organism: Advenella kashmirensis; assembly: GCA_040395835.1. Lineage (GTDB taxonomy): Bacteria > Pseudomonadota > Gammaproteobacteria > Burkholderiales > Burkholderiaceae_B > Advenella > Advenella kashmirensis_B. Next base: position 8,705 of record JBEBPQ010000021.1, on the reverse strand, counting down.
AACGGCCGTATTTCACAGGCGGCCCGCGAAGGCAAAAATCTCAAGGTCGTCTGGGACGGCAGTGTCTACGATCTGGACTATTGGGCAATTCCCAAGGGGAACGCCAAGAAGGACGAGGTCATGAAGTTCATCGGCTTCGCCAGCAAACCGGAGACACAGAAAGTGTACGCCGAGAATATCGCCTATGGTGCGGTCAATAAAAAGGCGATCGGACTCATTGATAAAAAGTATCTGGTCGATATGCCGACAGCGCCGGACAATGAGAAAAACGCCATTCCCCTTGATGTCGACTTCTGGATAGATAACGGCGTTTCCCTGGAGCAGCGCTACAACGCCTGGGTTGCCAAATGACGGGTAGGGGTTTCATGAGCGCGCCGCGCAGCGGCGCCATGTGTCGGGATCGTTGACATTATGGCAGTTGAATCCGCCTCTGTGGGCAGCGGGCGCCGCCAGCGCCGATACCGGAAAATGGAGTCGCGTCGCGCGTTATGGCTGGTCGTGCCGCTGTTATTGTTCCTGATACTCTCGTTTGTTGCGCCAATCGTCTCGTTTCTAGGTAAAAGCGTCGCCAATCCCGAGGTTGTGGGCGTATTGCCGGCAACCTCGAAGTTGCTGATCGATTGGGATCCCGCCACACCGGTCACCGAGCCGATGTACCAGGCGCTGGCCGAGGATCTTGCCAGGGCCCGGGAGGCGCGCAGCACTGGCCCCTTGATGCAGCGTCTCAATTTCGAGCAATCGGGGTTTCGCACGCTGATTGCCAAGACCGCCCGGAAGATGCCCTTCAAAGTGGAGCCGGCAAGTTTTCGCGAGGCGTTCGAGCAAATCGATCCGCGCTGGTCCGACGTTGCCTACTGGGGAATCTTGAAGAATAATGCCCGGCCGCATACGATGTATTATCTGCTGACGGCCCTGGATCTGCGCCAGTCGGCCGATGGCAGCATTGTCGCGGCCGCGCCCGACCAGGGAATCTTCAAGGATATTTACCTGCGTACTTTCTGGATGGCGGCGATCGTAACGGTAATTACGCTGCTCCTGGCCTATCCGCTGGCCTATCTGCTAGCCCGGTTGCCGGCGCGGATCAGCAATGTGCTTATGATATTTGTCTTGCTGCCGTTCTGGACGTCGTTGCTGGTGCGCACCGCGGCGTGGATCGTGCTGCTGCAGAATGGTGGCCTGATCAACCGCTTCTTGATGCAGGCCGGTCTGATTGATGCTCCGATACAAATGGTTTTCAATCGGCTCGGCGTATATATTGCAATGGTGCATATCATGCTGCCGTTCATGATTCTGCCTTTGTATAGCGTGATGAAGGGGATTTCTCCCGCCTATATGCGCGCCGCCATCTCGCTGGGATGCCACCCCTTGCGCAGTTTCTGGGCCGTCTACTTTCCGCAAACGCTGCCCGGGATCGGCGCCGGCTGTCTGCTGGTATTCATCACGGCGATCGGCTACTACATCACGCCTGCCTTGCTGGGCGGGCCAAAGGACCAGATGATCAGCTACTTTATCGCCTTTTATACCAACGGTACGATCAACTGGGGGCTGGCGGGCGCCTTGGCGGCGTTGCTGCTGATGGCCACGCTCATCCTGTACGGCGTCTATAGCCGGTTGGCAGGGTCGGCGAAGGTGGGGGTGGCATGATGATATTTCGGCGCAATACGCTGCATACGCCCGCCGAGCGGGCCTGGCGCTTTGTTCACTGGGTTATTGCCTTGCTGGTACTGCTATTTCTGATCGTGCCGGTGCTGGTTATCGTACCGCTATCGTTCAATGACAGCTCGTTTCTGGTGTATCCGCTTAGTGGTTATTCCCTGCGCTGGTACCAGAACTTCTTCCAATCGCCCGAATGGATGCATGGCCTGAAGAATACGCTGATCGTGGCGCCATTGGCCACGCTGATCGCCACGGTGCTGGGCACCGCGGCCGCCCTGGCGCTGTACCGACTGCGGTTCCCGGGCAAAGGGTTGCTGCTGGCCCTATTGATTTCTCCGATGGTCGTGCCGGTCGTGATTCTCGGGGTTGCCGCCTATCTGTTTTTTGCACCGCTGGGCATGGCCAACAGTCTGGGACTGCTGGTGATGATGCATGCCGTGCTGGGAGCGCCATTCGTGCTGGTGACCGTGATGGCGACGCTCGAGGGGTATGACCAAAACATGGGCAGGGCGGCCGCCAGTCTGGGGGCGCCGCCGTTATATGTCTTCAGAAAGGTGACCTTGCCGCTGATTGCGCCGGGCGTGATCTCCGGCGCGCTGTTCGCGTTCGGCACTTCGTTTGATGAGGTTGTCATGACGTTGTTTATCGCCGGTCCGGACCAATATACCCTGCCGCGGGTGATGTTCAGCGGCATTCGCGAGAATCTGGACCCCACCATTGCCGCGGCGGCCACGCTGCTGATCCTGTTTTCCGTCGCCATGTTGCTGACCCTGGAATGGCTCAGGCGGCGCTCGGAGCGCTTGCGCCAGGCCATGGCGCCCGCCTAGCCGCGCCGGGGTGGGTGCGTTGGGTCATGCCTAATGACGCCCAGGCGCCGCCTGGTGCATTCGACCCCGGCGGGGGGCGGGTTTCGGACCCAAGGTGTCGGTGTAACCTGCGTCACGGCGCCGGCGTGCCGTGCAAGCCGCCGTCGGCGCAAAGCCGGCAACAGGCAGAAAACCGGCGTGGCGATGGGCAGTTCATGACCAACGCGCCGCCTATTCCAAGGTTTATTTTAAAAAAAGTTGTTGTTTTTCAAGTAGTAATTGCAACTTTCCTGTCTATCTCACTTGCTTTACAAACCGAAGTAGGATATATTAGAGGACTTCGCTCGGTATTGGGTTTGCCATATGGCCTATCGTTAATCGCGACAGGCTGTTAGGCTGGCAGAATTTGAGCGGGGAACCTATTTAAACAGATTTCAACCCAGGGTGGCGCAAGCATCTGTGGCGCGGGCGCGGCCTGACGGGACCAAAACTGGTTATGTAAATAGCATCTGGTGCTTGCTGTTCTGCTTATCACTTCTTGATTTTTTAAGTTGTTGGCGGGCTGGGGCGCCGGAAATGGCAAACGGGCTGTCGGGGAACCGGCAGTGTATGTAACTAAGTTGGAACAGGAATAATCATGATCCAAATGCAAAGCACGCTAGACGTGGCTGATAACACTGGTGCGCGCCGTATTATGTGCATCAAGGTGTTGGGCGGCTCCAAGCGCCGTTATGCTGCTATCGGTGACATCATCAAGGTGAGTGTCAAGGATGCAGCTCCGCGCGGACGCGTCAAAAAAGGCGAAATTTATAACGCGGTCGTCGTACGCACCGCCAAGGGCGTTCGTCGCAAAGACGGTTCGCTGATTCGTTTTGGTGGTAATGCAGCGGTATTGCTGAACGCCAAGCTTGAACCGATCGGAACACGTATTTTCGGGCCTGTTACGCGTGAACTGCGTACCGAGCGCTTTATGAAAATCGTGTCACTGGCACCTGAAGTGCTGTAAGGGGCAGATCGATGGAAAATATTCGTAAAGGTGACGAGGTTATCGTCCTTACCGGTCGTGACAAGAAGCGTCGCGGTGTCGTTCTGGCCCGTGTCGATGCTGACTACGTCCTGGTTGAAGGCGTCAATGTCGTTAAGAAGCACACTAAACCCAATCCGATGAGCAACAATCCCGGTGGTATCGTCGACAAGACAATGCCTATCCACGTTTCCAACGTGGCTTTGTTCAATCCGGCTACCGGCAAGGCTGATCGCGTAGGTGTGAAAGAAGTGGATGGACGTAAAGTCCGTATTTATCGTTCCAACGGCGAAGTCGTTGGCTCGAAAGCGAAAGGGGCGTAATCATGGCTCGTTTGCAAGACTTATATAACAGCAAAATTGCTGGCGATCTGAAAAAGCAGTTCGGTTACAAGAGTGATATGGAAGTGCCTCGCATTACCAAGATCACGTTGAACATGGGTGTATCAGAAGCTGTCGGCGACAAGAAAGTGATCGAACACGCCGTTTCCGACCTGACGAAAATCTCTGGTCAGAAGCCTGTGGTCACAAAAACCCGCAAGGCGATTGCCGGTTTTAAAATCCGTGAAAACTATCCTATTGGCTGCATGGTAACGTTGCGCGGCCAGCGTATGTACGAGTTCCTGGATCGTCTGGTTACGATCGCACTGCCTCGCGTACGCGATTTCCGTGGTATTTCCGGTCGTGCGTTCGATGGTCGTGGCAACTACAACGTCGGGGTGAAAGAGCAAATCATTTTCCCTGAAATTGAGTACGACAAAATTGACGCACTGCGTGGTCTGAATATCAGCATCACAACGACAGCTAAGACAGACGAAGAAGCGAAAGCGCTGCTGACAGCCTTCAGCTTCCCGTTTCGTAACTAAGGGGCGATGACGTGGCAAAACTTTCACTCATCAATCGCGATATCAAGCGCGCCAAACTGGTTGAGAAATTCGCAGCCAAACGTGCGGCCTTGACAGCGATCATCAACGATACATCTAAATCTGACGAAGAACGCTACGAAGCGCGTTTGAAATTACAGCAATTACCGCGTAATGCAAACCCAACCCGTATGCGTAACCGTTGCGTTATAACCGGACGTCCTCGTGGCGTTTTCAGCAAATTTGGTTTGACCCGTCACAAACTGCGCGAGATGGCAATGCGCGGCGAAGTGCCTGGAATGACTAAAGCGAGCTGGTAGGAGATTAAATTATGAGCATGAGCGATCCAATCGCCGATATGCTGACGCGTATCCGTAACGCGCAGCAGGTCGAGAAAGTTTCGGTATCTATGCCCTCCTCTAAGCTGAAAGTGGCTATCGCCACCGTGCTGAAAGATGAAGGTTATATCGAAAGCTTTGAAATCAAAGGTGAACAGACCAAGCCAGAGCTTGAGATTTCACTGAAATATTACGCGGGACGTCCCGTGATCGAGCGCATTGAGCGCGTGTCACGTCCTGGTCTGCGCATCTACAAGAACCGTGCCTCCATCCCTCAGGTGATGAACGGTTTGGGCGTAGCCATCGTCTCCACATCGCGTGGTGTCATGACAGACCGCAAGGCCCGTCATGAAGGCGTGGGTGGCGAAGTTCTGTGTTACGTGGCATAAGGAGAACAAATATGTCACGTATAGCTAAATATCCTGTTGCTGTTCCCAAGGGTGTTGAAGTCAACATCACCGAAAGCAACATTCATGTTAAAGGTCCTTTGGGTGAACTGAACCAGCCTCTGGGTGGTGATGTCAATATCGCACTGGACGACGGCAAACTCACTTTTGCAGTGGCCAACGAGTCACGTCATGCAAAAGAGATGTCCGGCACCCTGCGCGCCCTGGTAAATAATATGGTTACCGGCGTGAGCAAAGGTTTCGAACGTCGTCTGACCCTGGTTGGCGTGGGATACCGTGCCCAGGTTCAAGGTGATTCACTCAAGCTTCAACTTGGTTTCTCGCATGACATCGTGCATCCGCTGCCAAAGAGCGTGAAAGCCGAATGCCCTTCTCAGACCGAAATCGTTCTGAAGAGCTTCGACAAGCAGGCCGTTGGTCAGGTTGCAGCGAAAGTTCGCGCCTATCGTCCACCAGAGCCCTATAAAGGCAAAGGTGTTCGCTATTCCGACGAACACGTCATCATCAAAGAAACCAAGAAGAAATAATAGCGCAGGCAAGGATATATCATGGACAAAAAATTATCCCGTTTGCGTCGTGCCGTGGCGACTCGCCGGAAAATCACAGAACTCGGAGTACACCGTCTGTCGATTCACCGTTCGAATCTTCACATTTACGCAAACGTTATTTCGCCAGAAGGCGACAAGGTGTTGTTTACCGCATCTACGCTCGAGCCAGAAGTCCGCAAGGAGTTGGCCGAGGGCAAGCAGAACGGTGGCAACGTTGCAGCAGCAGCGATCGTTGGAAAACGGGTTGCCGAGAAAGCCAAGGCGGCTGGTATCGAAACCGTTGCATTCGACCGCTCCGGTTTCCGTTATCATGGCCGCGTCAAGGCGTTGGCCGAGGCCGCGCGTGAAGCCGGCCTGAAGATCTAATCGAGGAATTGTCAAATGGCAAAAGCACAAGGCAAAAACGCCCCTGAGCAAGAACGCGATGACGGTTTTCGCGAGAAGATGATTGCGGTCAACCGTGTGACCAAGGTTGTCAAGGGTGGTCGTACAATGAGCTTCGCTGCCCTCACTGTAGTTGGTGATGGCGACGGACGCATCGGCATGGGCAAAGGTAAAGCACGCGAAGTGCCAGTCGCAGTCCAGAAGGCAATGGAACAGGCCCGTCGCGGCATGGTCAAGATTGCCCTGAAAGACGGTACGCTGCACCACACGGTCGTGGGCAAGCACGGCGCTTCCACAGTGCTCATCTCTCCGGCTGCCGAAGGTACCGGCGTGATCGCTGGTGGTCCGATGCGTGCGATTTTTGAAGTCATGGGTGTACGCAACGTCGTTGCCAAGAGCCTGGGCTCAAGCAACCCGTACAACCTGGTACGCGCAACTCTGAACGGCTTGAACGCATGCCTGACGCCTTCCGAGGTGGCAGCCAAGCGTGGCAAGTCCGTCGAAGAAATTCTGGGGTAAATGATGGCACAGAAGAAGCAAATTAAAGTCACGCTTGTTCGGTCCGTTATCGGCACCAAGCAAGATCATCGCGACACAGTGCGTGGTTTGGGTTTGGGTAAAGTAAACAGCAGCCGCGTGCTGGTGGATACACCGGAAGTTCGCGGGATGATTCGCAAAGTGGATTATCTCGTGACCGTTTCGGAAGCCTGAAGCCTATCGTAAAGGAATAGAGATGTCCGAAATGCAACTCAACTCATTGTCTCCTGCCGAAGGTAGCAAGCACGCCAAGCGCCGCGTTGGTCGCGGTATTGGTTCCGGCTTGGGTAAAACCGCCGGCCGTGGACACAAAGGTCAGAAATCACGCTCAGGCGGCTTCCATAAAGTCGGCTTCGAGGGTGGTCAGATGCCCCTGCAGCGTCGCCTGCCAAAACGTGGCTTCACGCCACTGGGTCAGCACCTGTACGCGCAAGTGCGCTTGTCTGATCTGCAGAAACTGACGGCCGAAGAAGTCGACGTTCAGGTTCTGAAGCAGGAAGGGATTATTGGTCAGCAAGTACGTTATGTGAAGGTCATCAAGTCTGGCGATCTGTCTCGTAAGGTTTCCCTCAAAGGGCTGACAGCAACAGCCGGTGCCCGCGCAGCGATTGAATCCGCTGGTGGTTCCCTGGCTGAGTAAAAGGGGTCAAAGTGGCTAAAGCACAGGCAGCAGGAAAAGCAGGTGGCGGTAAAAAATACGGCGACCTCAAGCAGCGTCTTGTGTTCCTGATTCTCGCGCTGATCGTGTATCGGCTGGGTACGCATATTCCGGTTCCGGGCATCAACCCGGATGCCATGCGCCAGCTGTTCAACTCACAATCGGGCGGGATTCTGGGCCTCTTTAACATGTTCTCGGGTGGCGCGTTGTCGCGCTTCTCGGTATTTGCCCTGGGGATCATGCCGTACATTTCGGCGTCGATCATCATGCAGCTGGTTACCTCAGTGGTGCCTTCCCTGGAAGCCATCAAGAAGGAAGGGGAAGCCGGCAGACGCAAGATTACCCAGTACACACGCTATGGCACGGTCATTCTTGCGCTGGCGCAGTCCTTCGGGATCGCCGCCACGCTGCAGGCGCAGCCGGATCTGGTCAATGCGCCGGGCCCCATGTTCGTTTTCACGACCGTGGTGACGCTGGTGACCGGAACCATGTTCGTGATGTGGCTGGGTGAGCAGATTACCGAGCGTGGTCTTGGCAATGGTATTTCGATCCTGATTTTCGCAGGTATCGTGGCCGGGTTGCCGACTGCCCTGGCAAGCATGTTCGAGCTGGTCAGTCAGAATCAGATTGGTACCGTGTCGGCACTGTTCATTCTGGTTCTGGTAGTCGCAGTCACCGCATTGGTGGTGTTCGTTGAGCGTGGTCAACGCCGTATCACGGTGAACTACGCAAAACGTCAGGTTGGCAACAAGGTATATGGCGGTCAGAGCTCGCATCTGCCGTTGAAGTTGAATATGGCGGGCGTGATCCCTCCAATTTTCGCCTCATCCATCATCTTGTTCCCGGCAACCATCGCCAGCTGGTTTTCCCAGTCTAGCAACATGCGTTGGCTCAGTGACACGGCGGCTGCGCTGCAACCTGGCCAACCCCTGTATGTGACCGTATTTACCGCCCTGGTGGTGTTCTTCTGTTTCTTCTACACCGCGCTGGTATTCAACAGCCGGGAAACAGCAGATAACCTGAAGAAAAGCGGTGCTTTTGTTCCAGGTATCCGTCCTGGACTGCAGACGTCTAAATATATCGACAAGATATTGATGCGTCTGACGCTGATCGGTGCCATCTACATCACGTTGGTGTGCCTGATTCCAGAGTTCTTGCGGATGCAGTGGCAAAACGTTCCGTTCTATTTTGGTGGTACGTCGCTGTTGATTATCGTGGTGGTGACCATGGACTTCATGGCGCAGGTACAGGCCTATATGATGTCGCACCAATATGATTCGTTACTCAAGAAGACCAGTTTCAAGGGTACGAGCTTACCGATGAGATAAATCATGGCAAAGGACGACGTCATTCAAATGCAGGGCGAGGTCGTAGAGAACCTCCCGAACGCAACATTTCGTGTAAAGCTCGAAAACGGACATGTGGTTCTGGGCCACATTTCCGGCAAGATGCGAATGCACTATATTCGGATTCTTCCGGGTGACA
>JBEBPQ010000020.1:0-76886 GCA_040395835.1 Advenella kashmirensis | reverse complement strand
CAATCGTACCTACGTTTACGTGCGGTTTGGTACGTTCAAACTTACCTTTTGCCATGATATCTATCCAATACTAAATCTATCTTGAATGTAAAAACGTTGCACCCGCTCGCGATTACGCGAGGCAGGCGCAACACCTGTTACGTTTACTTGCTACGGGCGCTGATCACTTCGTCGGCAACGTTCTTCGGCGCTTCAGCATAGTGCTTGAATTCCATCGTGTACGTTGCACGACCTTGCGTCAGAGAGCGCAGGTTGGTCGCATAACCAAACATCTCGGCCAGCGGCACTTCAGCCTTGATGACTTTGCCACCGCCAACCATGTCGTCCATACCCTGAACCATACCGCGGCGAGATGACAGGTCACCCATCACCGTACCCGCGTAGTCTTCGGGTGTTTCCACTTCTACTGCCATCATTGGCTCGAGCAGAACAGGCGATGCGCGACGCATCCCTTCCTTGAACGCCATGGAAGCAGCCATGCGGAACGCATTTTCGTTCGAGTCAACGTCATGGTAAGAACCGAAGAACAGCGTTGCCTTGACATCGACCACAGGGTAACCGGCAACCACACCGGCTGACAGCGTTTCCTGGATGCCCTTGTCAACGGCGGGAATGTATTCACGAGGAACCACACCGCCCTTGATGGCGTCAACGAATTCATAACCAGCGCCGCCTGGAGGCAACGGCTCAAGCTTGAGCACGACGTGACCGTACTGACCACGACCACCAGACTGCTTGACGAATTTGCCTTCGACTTCGTCGCATACCTTGCGAATGGTTTCGCGGTAGGCCACTTGCGGTTTACCCACGTTGGCTTCCACGTTGAATTCGCGCCGCATGCGGTCGACCAGAATCTCCAGGTGCAACTCGCCCATGCCGGAAATGATGGTCTGGCCGGATTCTTCGTCTGAACGCACGCGGAAAGACGGATCTTCGGCAGCCAGGCGTGACAGGGCCAGGCCCATTTTTTCCTGGTCGGCTTTCGACTTGGGCTCTACGGCCTGTGAAATCACGGGCTCGGGGAACTCCATGCGCTCCAGCATGACGTGAGAATCGACGTCGCACAGGGTTTCACCGGTAGTCACGTCTTTCAGACCGACCACGGCGGCGATGTCGCCTGCCAACACTTCCTTGATTTCTTCGCGATTATTCGCGTGCATTTGCAGGATCCGGCCAATACGCTCTTTCTTGCCCTTGATCGGGTTGTAGACCGTGTCGCCAGAAGCCAGAACGCCGGAATAAACGCGCACGAACGTCAGCTGACCTACGAACGGGTCAGTCATCAGCTTGAACGCCAGCGCAGAGAACTTCTCTTTGTCGTCCGCCTTGCGGGTTACGACGTTGCCGTTGTCATCCTCGCCATTGACCGGCGGAATATCCACAGGAGAAGGCAGGTAGTCGATCACCGCGTCCAGCATGCGCTGCACGCCTTTGTTCTTGAAAGCCGTACCGCAAAGCATGGGCTGGATTTCGCAAGCGATGGTGCGATCACGAATTGCCTTGTTGATTTCCTCTTCTGTCAGCTCGCCGCTCTCAAGGTATTTGTCCATGAGTTCTTCGGAAGCTTCGGCAGCGGTTTCAACCAGTTTTTCGCGCCATTCGTTGGCCGTGTCCACCAATTCCGCAGGGATGTCCTCGTATTCGAACTTGGTGCCCTGGCTGGCTTCGTCCCAAATGATGGCTTTCATCTTGATAAGATCGACAACGCCCTTGAAGCTGTCTTCAGCGCCGATAGGAATGACGATAGGCACAGGATTGGCGCGCAGGCGCAATTTCAACTGTTCATAGACTTTGAAGAAATTCGCGCCGGTACGGTCCATCTTGTTCACAAAGGCCAGACGAGGCACCTTGTATTTGTTTGCCTGACGCCAAACGGTTTCTGACTGGGGCTGAACGCCGCCTACGGCGCAATACACCATGCAGGCGCCATCGAGCACGCGCATGGAACGCTCAACTTCAATCGTGAAGTCAACGTGTCCCGGCGTGTCGATGATGTTGATGCGGTGCTCAGGATAATTACCCGCCATGCCGCGCCAGAAAGCAGTGGTCGCAGCCGAAGTAATGGTAATACCGCGTTCCTGTTCTTGCTCCATCCAGTCCATCGTGGCTGCACCGTCGTGCACCTCGCCGATTTTGTGGTTGATACCGGTATAGAACAGAATACGCTCTGTCGTTGTGGTTTTACCAGCGTCAATATGGGCGGAAATACCAATGTTGCGGTATCTTTCGATGGGGGTTTTGCGGGCCATGGTTGTGTCCTTAAATTACCAGCGGAAATGGGAGAAGGCTTTGTTAGCCTCTGCCATTTTGTGTGTGTCTTCACGCTTTTTCATTGCAGCGCCGCGGCCTTCGGCCGCATCCATCAGTTCCCCGGCAAGACGAAGGTCCATCGATTTCTCACCGCGTTTCTTAGCGGCTTCACGCAGCCAGCGCATTGCCAATGCGAGACGGCGGACGGGACGGACTTCGACGGGTACCTGATAGTTGGCACCACCCACGCGACGGCTTTTTACCTCGACGATGGGTTTGATGTTGTTGATAGCCAGGTTGAATACCTCGATAGGCTCTTTACCTGTTTTGGCCTGAACATGATCAAGCGCGCCATAAATGATACGTTCTGCGACGGCTTTCTTGCCTGACAGCATGACAACGTTCATGAATTTTGCAAGATCAACACTGCCGAATTTTGGATCTGGCAGGATCTCGCGTTTGGGAACTTCGCGACGACGTGGCATTGTACTTCCTTTGAGTGTCTGTTTCAGTTGAACCACTTGCGTGGCCGTGGCTGCCTATATGAGAGGCCAGCCCCTTACGTACCGCAGATAATTTTTCCTCGCAGCTGCGGCTGCACGCTTACCATCCGGTGGGAAGGAAGCTGGGGTGCGGGCACCTTGACGGGATGACGACAGAAAACAGCGGATTAGGCTTTCTTCGGACGTTTCGCACCGTACTTGGAGCGTGCCTGCTTACGGTCCTTGACGCCTTGCAGGTCAAGAGAGCCGCGAACGATGTGATAGCGCACACCTGGCAAGTCTTTTACACGACCGCCGCGAACAAGAACCACGGAGTGTTCCTGCAGGTTGTGACCTTCACCACCGATGTACGAAATGACTTCGAACCCGTTGGTCAAGCGCACTTTGGCGACTTTACGCATCGCGGAGTTAGGTTTCTTTGGTGTGGTGGTATACACGCGAGTGCATACGCCACGGCGTTGAGGGCAGTTTTCAAGCGCAGGGCTCTTGCTGCTCTCGTGGCTGCTTTCGCGCGGTTTACGCACGAGCTGGCTGATGGTTGGCATGACCTTCTATCCTATTTCATGTACAGGGAACCTGTACCCAATTATCATTTGCGTCTGTTTTACGTACTGACGTTAATGTACGCCCGGGGCAAAGTGGACAATGGCAAAGCCGCGATATTAGCGCCGGTATATGACCGGGGCATGTCGGGGCGTTTCGGGCGGATCTTGTTCTCTTGCTGAAAAAGACCGCGCAGACCATGTGTCTGGCACGGAGCAGGCGACGCAATGTTGCATTCATGCAAAAAAAGTGTTGCTTTGACGCAAAAACCCTTGCAATCCTGCGGTATTGCCTAGCTGCATGTTGCTCTGACACGACACTCTGACCAGGGATACTGCTTTTAAAATTGTGCTCCCGTAGATGCCTGACACCGCAAAGGCGGGAAACCGAATAGTTCCTGCCGCATCCCTTGTGGGAAGCGCTGAAGGAAACCTTCGTGTACCGCCGGTGTCGAACCACGACATTGTCTCGCGGGCTTTGCATGACGCGACTCCCGGACTCAACGTTGCCAAACGCCAGATTCAGGCCCTAAGCCAGAACCCCGGCACCGCTTTTCCTGCCATTGCGCATATGAAATGCGCAAATCCCGGCAAAAAAACAATACCGAATGCCTTAGCAAACTCGTCCAGAAACCGGTAAAAACCAACCCAGACCCTGCGCAGCTCTCAAACAACCAAAGAGCAACAAGTTTTACCGCTTTTGTTTTACCGCTTTTACTACCTTTCTACCTCATATACCACTAGGTAGCCCGTAACGATAACATATCGAAAGAATCTGGTCAAGACCACTGCTGGCGCGACGCCTCGGCAACGCCGTCGATCTCGGCACGAAAGACAGGCAACATCGCCCAATCAGGGTGAAATAGTTCATAGAAAACAATGGCATTGCTATAATTGGGAACTATTTTGGCCTGGCTTAGCCGCCAACATCCAGATTTAACGCAGTACTTCTGCACTCGGCGCATGGGTAACGATAGCAAGTAAAACGCCGAAAAAAGGAACCAAATTGAAGATTGCCATACTGGAGGACGATCGCGCGCAGGCTACACAGATCCTGCAGGCGATAGAAAACATGGGTTATCAAGGCACGCACTTTGCCACCGGCAAAGCCTTGATGCGCGAACTGAAAAACCCCGATACGTTCGACTTACTGATCCTGGACTGGGAACTGCCGCAAATTACCGGCAAGGACGTGCTGGACTGGGTGCGCAGCAACATCGGCATGTCGCTGCCGGTCATCTTCCTGACCAGCCGCTCCAGCGAGGAAGACCTGGTCGTGGCCATGGAGGCCGGCGCCGATGACTTTGTGATCAAGCCCTTCAGCGCAGAAACCCTGAGGGTGCGCATTCTGTCGCTGCTGCGCCGCGTCAACCAGACCGACCTGGCCAACGAAGTCATCAAGATCGGCCCATATGTCATCGACACTCAGTCCCGCTCGGCGCTGCTCAATAATGAACCCGTTACGCTGGCGCCCAAGGAGTTTGAGCTGGCGGCCTTGTTTTTCCGCAATATCGGGCGCCTGTATTCGCGCAACGCCTTGAGCGCGGCGATCTGGAACCGCGATATTCCGGCCACCTCGCGCACGCTCGATACGCACCTGTCCAATGTCAGGCAGAAGCTGCAGATCCGCCCTGAAAACGGCCTGCGCATCGTGTCTTCCTATGCATTGGGCTACCGTTTGGAGGCGGTGGTGACGCCCACCGAGCCGGATCACAGCGATATCCAGGACTTGGCCGAATGAAAACCGAAGGCATTGCGATGCAACGACATCGCCCATGGTTTTTCCCGTTCCTGGCGGCACTGCTCGCTTTTCTGCTGCCGATGGGGGGCGCGCACGCGCAGGCCACCGGCGCCAGGGGAGAAAATTTCATTTACCGGGTTCAAGCCGGCGATATCTTGCTGACCCTGTCAAAGCGTTTCACCAGCAATGAAGAAAACTGGAAGCAAATCCGCCAGCTCAACGGCATTGTCGACCAATATCGCATTCCCATCGGGTTCCAACTGAAAATCCCGTTCTCCCTGATCGACGAGAAGCCGGCCACCGCCACTGTCACGCACCTGGGCGGCACTGCCTACCTCAACGGCTTGCCCTTGAACCAGGTCGGCACCGCCGTGACCGAAGGCATGACCATTACAACCGCGCCCAACAGCCATGTCACGCTGACATTGCCCGATCGCAGCAAAGTCCTGGTGCCCGCCGACAGTGCCGTCACTGCGCAACGCCTACGAGCGTTTTCCGGCACTGACTATATCGACTCTATTTTCAAGATCGACCAGGGCGGCCTGGACAGCCACGTCAATCCCGACGGCAATGGCGTTGGCCGGTTCGAGATACGCACGCCCGTGAGTATCACCGGCGTGCGCGGCACTATTCTGCGCACCGGGGTCATGAGCGGCAAAGGCGCCTACAGCGCAATCATCAAGGGCCAGGCCGACTTCAGCCAAAGCAGCGACACGCCCATCACCGAATTGCGCAACAACCAGGGGATCGCCACCGATGCATCGGGACAGGCGCAAGGCGCACGCGCCCTGCTGCCCGCCCCTGTTCTCACGCCACCGAACACCGCCGCCAATGACTACACGCTGCGCTTTGCGCCCGTTGCCGGTGCCAGCGCCTATCAGGTCGTCATCGCCGATGACCGCGAGGGCTACGATGTGCTGTGGAGCACCCGTATTACCGGCACCCAGGTGACGCTGCCGCGCATACGCAATGGCAATGTTTTCGTTCTGGTGCGGTCCGTCGACGAGCATGCGTTGTCTGGTAAAGACGCAGTGCTGGCCATGCAGCTGCGTCAAAACACCATCGACGACGGTAGCGGCTCGCCGATTCGCATCGGGGACGACGGCTACCTGCTGCGTACGACGCAGTAAGAAACCGAAGGCAGGAGGCACGATTTGCTCAATCGTCGGTACAACCGCGAATGGTTGCTGGTCGCTCTCATCACCCTATCAGTCACGCTGCTGTTTAGCCAGTTCTCGGTGCTATCGCGGTTCAGCGACGGACTGTACGATGTCGCGCTGGGATACACCAATAAGCGCCCGGCCGATCCGGATATCGTCATCATTGCCATCGACGACAAAAGCCTGTCCGAAATCGGCTTCTGGCCGTGGAGCCGGCAAGTGCATGCGCACTTGCTCGGCAAACTGCGCCAGGCCCGCGCCGTCGGTTTCGATATTGTCTTTGCCGACTCCAACCCGAACCAGCCCAACGACGACAAAACGTTCGCCCGCGCACTGCAGGCAAACAAGAATGTCGTGCTGGCCAGTTTCATTACCCATTTCGGTGTCCAGGGATCGAACAATCCGGTGCCCGGGCTGACCCGGGCGGCGAGCCAGCTTGGCTACATCAACATCATGCCGGATTTCGACGGCATGGCGCGATATATCAAGCCGATTACCGGCACGGATCCCGAGCAGTTGCACCTGAGTCTCGCCATGCTCGCGGTGGGCGGCGAGCAGCCCATTATCGACCGGCTCCGCCAACGTACGGGACAGATGCCCTTTCTGATACCGTACGCCGGCCCACCCGGCCATTTCGCAATGGTGTCCTATAGCGACGTGTTATTCAACCGGATCCCATCTTCGTATTTCGACCACAAATATGTCCTCATCGGCGCCTGGAGCACCGGGCTGGGCGACCGTTTCCCCACCCCCATGTCATCGAAGGTGGCCGATAATATGTCCGGGGTCGAAATCCTGGCCAATGTGTTGCAGTCGGCCCGCGAAGAGCGCTGGATACAGACGCTCGCGGCGCCCTATCGGGCCCTGCTCTCGATCATTCCGGTGCTGTTGCTGCTGGTCGCCGTACGGCGCCTGTCGCCACGCCTTGCCGTGGCGGCGACGATGTCCTCGCTGCTGCTGGTGCTCGCCGGATCGATATTGCTGCTGAAACTGGGGAGTTTGTGGATTTCGCCGCTGGCGGCCATGGCCGGCATTGCCCTGACCTATCCGCTGTGGAGCTGGCGGACCCAGGAGATGGCGCTCAGCCAGATGAGTCGGGAGATGACGGCCCTGAATCTCGAATACCCGGTGCTTCGCACCGAAAGCCATGCCGCGGACCTGCCGCATAAACACAATAATTCTCTTAATGAACGACTCATCGAGCTGCGTTTCGCGCTCAACCGCGTTCGTTCCCTGCGTCAATTTATCAGCGACAGTTTCAATGCCATGCCCGATCCGGCCGTGGTCTTCGATGCAGGCCACCAACTGACGCTATGGACGAAAACCACCAGTCGCTACATGACCCTGATCGGCAGCCCTCCGCTGTTCGAAGGCCTGCGCTTGAATGCTTTCCTGAACAACATCATCGCCGATCCGATCCTGCAGCGGGAGATCATGAGCGCCATCGAAAACCCGGAGCGCGGCGCAAGCGATGCGCCGCTGCACGCCAGCAGCATCCACAAGGACGAGGGCCTCGAAGTACGCGATCGGGCGGGCAACGACCTGCTGCTCAAATACGTACCGACCTACACCTCAAGCGGCCAGCGCTCGGGCTACATTCTCAACCTCATCGACATCAGCGCCTTGCGGCAAGCCGAACGCAATCGCGACGAGACGCTGCGCTTTATTTCACATGACATGCGATCGCCGCAAAACTCGATTCTCGCCCTGATCCAAATGCAGCGCGGCACGGACACGGCATTGCCGACCAATGAATTGCTGCAACGGGTGGAACGCCTTTCCGGCAAGACCATCGAACTGGTTGAGGATTTCGTGCAGTTCAGTCGCGCGGAAAAATCCAATATCACATTCGTGCCCATCAATCTCAGCGACCTGCTGGACGAGTCCATCAACGAATTCTGGGCAACCAGCCGCGCACGCAATATCGATATCCGCAACGACATCGAACCGCCGGTCGCATTCATCAAGGGGAACCAGTCCTTACTGATGCGCTGCTTCAACAACCTGCTGGACAACGCCCTGAAATACAGCGAAAACGACACGACCATCACGTGCTCGCTCAGCGCGGATAACGACAGCTGGAAGGTCGTCATCAGCGACCAGGGGCGTGGCATCAGCAAGCAGGATCTGCAACGCCTGTTCACCCCGTTTACCCGTGTCGGCTCGAACCGCCAGCCCGACCCCGGCGGGCTGGGACTGGGGCTGATGTTCGTCAAAACGGTGATTGCCCGCCACCATGGCACGATCGAAGTCCACTCAACGCCGGGACAAGGATCGGATTTTATTATCAGGCTGCCGCGGGACGAATCTGAAGAATCCGGCGCGCTTTCTCGATGACCGGCATATCCACCATCTTGCCATCCAGTTTGAATGCGGCAAGCCCGCCATTTTGCTCATAGGTGTCCAAAACCCGGCGCGCCCAGTCTTTCTCTTCGGCGCTCGCTTCGAAAGCCGCATGAATGACGGGTACCTGGGACGGGTGGATACACAATGCGCCGGCGAACCCCATGCCCTTGGAAAGGCCGATAGCGGCGCTCAGGCCCGCGCTGTCGGCGATATCGGGAAACACGCCGTCCAGCGGCGCGGCGATGCCTGCCGCCCGGCTCTGGATCACCAGTTGCTGGCGCACCCCGCCCAATACCATCTCGGCGCCTTGCGACCCACCCTGCATGTTCAGGTCCAGCGTCAAATCGAGCGCACCGAAGGATAGGCGCTGCACGCCTGCGGCCTGGGAGATCTCGGGCAACCGCATGATTCCCAGGGCGCTTTCAATAATGGGATACACCGGTTTTTTCGCCATGCCCGCGGCGGCGATCTGCGATTCGCTTTCGGCCTTGGGCAACATGACGCCGATAATATTCGGCAGCGTGGCGCACAACGCGATATCATCATTGAACCACCGGCTGCGGGCGTCATTGATCCGCACCAGGAAACGCGCCTCCGGATTTGCCTCGGCAAAGTCCCGCAAGGCCTGCCTGGCACTGTCCTTGGCATTGTGTTCCACCGCATCTTCCAGGTCCACGATGACCGCGTCGGCGCCGCTGGACAGCGCTTTCGGAATCCGCTCCGGGCGCGTTGCGGGTACAAATAATGCTGAGCGCATTTCCATTACAATCGAACTCCTTCTTGATTATCTACACAATGCCGGCGGCTTGCCACGCACTGACCGTGGCGTCATCATAGCCCAGTTCGCCCAGAATGGCCGAGGAATGCTGGCCCAGCTCCGGCACGCCGCCGATCTTGAACTCATAACTGTTGTTCACGCCCGGCGGCAGGAACGTTGGCAGGACCCCGGCTGGGCTATCCATCTGGCGCCAGCGGTTGCGCGCCTGCAATTGCGGGTGATCCCAGACGGCTTTCATATCGTTGACGCGCGCATTGGCAATGCCCGCCGCCTCGAGGCGCTCGATGATCTGTTCATCATCGAACTGCGCGAACGACTGAATGATCAGGTCGCGCAGCGTTTCGCGGTTGGTGTTGCGCAAGGTATTCGAGGAAAAGCGCGCATCGGTTGCCAGCTCCGGCCGCTCAAGCACCTGTTCGCAGAAAATCTTCCACTCGCGTTCGTTCTGCAGTCCCAGCATGACGGTCTTGCCATTGCCGGCAAGAAACGGCCCGTAGGGGTAGATCGAGGCATGCGCAGCGCCAGCCCGCACCGGCGGCGGTGCGCCATCGAAGGCGTAGTAAAGCGGAAAACCCATCCATTCGACCATGCTCTCCAGCATGGTCAGGTCGATATGACTGCCCTTGCCGGTTTTGCCGCGCTGCAGTAGCGCAGACAGGATATGGGTGTAGGAATACATGCCGGCTGCAATATCGGCGATAGAGCACCCGGCCTTGGCCGGTTCGTCCGGCCCGCCCGTGACCGAGACGAAACCGCTCTCGCTCTGGATCAGCAAATCATAGGCCTTCTTGTGTTCATACGGACCGCCCGCCCCGTAACCGGAAATATCGCAGACGATCAGCTTCGGATAGCGCGCATGCAGCGCCTCGAACGACAAACCAAGCCTTGCCGCCGCGCCCGGGGCCAGGTTCTGCACCAAGACATCGACCTGCGGCAGCAGCCGGGCGAGCACTTCCCGAGCCTCTGGGCTTTTGAGGTCCAGCGTCAGGCTCTCCTTGGAGCGATTGGTCCAGACGAAATGCGACGCCAGCCCCTTGACGCGCTCATCGTACTTGCGCGCAAAGTCGCCTACGCCGGGACGCTCAACCTTGATGACACGCGCGCCCAGATCGGCCAATTGCCGCGTGCAAAACGGCGCCGCAATCGCGTGCTCCAGGCTCAGTACGGTAATGCCGTCAAGCGGACGGGGATTGGGGGATGACGTAGTATTCATTTGAATTGCACCTCCGCCGCCTGGGCAATCGTGCCCTCTTGCTCGGCCCACAGGCGTGCCTGGCCCGGCGCCTCGATCTGGCCGCTGGCCTGGAAGGCGGTCGGCGCGATCAGCGGCCTTAAGCCACGGAAGGAAAAGCCCGTTACCGTTTTATCCGGATTGGCCTTGCAAAACGCCTGCAGCACACGCGTGGCGATCATTGGGCCGTGCACGACCAGGCCCGGATAGCCTTCGCAGTCGGTCACATAGGGATAGTCGTAATGAATGCGGTGGCCATTGAACGTCACGGCCGAGTAACGGAACAGCATTGTCGTGCCAGGTACGATGGTGTCGGACCATGCCCCTTGCGGCGCCGCTTCCGTACCGCCCAGTTTCGGCGCGGATGGCTCCCGGTAGACAATGTCCTGTTCTTCGCTGATGCACAGGACCCCGTCCTGGCGATACTCGTGGCTGACTGTCACGAACAACAGCCTGCCGGTGCGTCCTTCCTTTTCCTTGATCGCCGTGATCGTAGACACCCGTTCGCCTTCCTTGCCGACCAAGAGAGGCTGGTGAAACTGCAAGCGACCGCCAGCCCACATACGGTTGCGGTTCTCTGCAGGCGGCAGAAAACCGCCGCGCCTGGGGTGACCGTCCTCGCCCAGCTCATCCAGCGGCGCCGGCTCGACAAACAGGGCCCATTGCCATAGCGGCGGCAACGCTTCGCCCGATTCGGGCGCCGCGGCCTCCAGCGCCGAAGCGATTTTGCGAACGTGCGAGGGATTGATGAAATCCGTCGTCCTTTCCTGCCGGCCGATCCAATCGGACAATTGGGTTTCTGTTGCTTGCTGCGTCATTCGTACTCTTTCCTGACAATGGAGGTTTGAAGGGTCCATGGCGGCAACGATGCTGCGCCGGCATGTTCAATCCCCGAGCATAGCCTGTCGAAGCGGGCAAGGGAATTCTTAATCCTGAAAGGGGGGCTTTTCAAAGAGGCAAACTAGCTGCCCGCCTTGGGGTTATCGCGGGCGTCCTCCTGCATCAACGCGACCAGTTCCTGGGCAAACGGCGGCAACTCTTCCAGATTGCGCACGCACACATGCAGCAGGCGTACCGCCCAGCTGTCGGTCAGGCGGATGATTTTCAGCGGCATGCTCGCCGCATAGCGCAAGGCGGAGGTTTCGGGAATCACCCCGATACCCGCGCCCGCCGCGATCATGCGGCACACCGCCTCGAACCCGCCGACCTCAACGCGAAAACGCAAGGGGCTGCCGAGCGTTTCGGCCGCCTGTTTCAGAAAGGCGTGGATGGCGCTCCATTCGGACAGGCCGACGAATTCGCAGGACAGGGTTTCGGCAAAGCCGATCTCATCGTACCCCGCCAGCCGATGCTGGCGCGGCGTAACCAAGACCAGATTGTCGGCGCGATAAGGAATAAAAGTGAGCCCATCGTCCGAACCAACCAGCTCGGCGTCGATCCCCGCCACCACGCCGATATCGGCCAACCCCTCGCTCACCAGCTTGACGATGCGGTAGCTCAGGCGTTCGCGCAATTCGACACTGACGTCGGGATGCCGGGCCAGATAGCGGCTGAGAATATCGGGCATGAATTCATTCATTGCGGTCGTGTTGGCGTAGACCCGCACCTTGCCCTTGATGCCTTCGGCAAACTCCCGGATATCGCCCCGCAGATGCTCCAGCTGTCGCAACACGATGTGCGCATGCCGCACGAAGGCCTCGCCAGATGGCGTCAGCGTTACGCCCTGGCTATTGCGATAGAGCAGCGCGGTGCCCAGGTTATTCTCCAGGTTCTTGACCCGGTTGCTGGCCGCCGGTAACGACAGAAAAGAGCGCTCAGCCCCCTTGGTCAGGCTGTTGACTTCACTGATATGAACCATCAGCTGCATGTCGGTCAGATCAAAATGCATCGCCATGCACGGCGCTCCTTAATAAACGGTAAAGGCTTTGTTAAGCAAACAGCAATATTCAAACCACACGAAATCTGTCACAGTATCCTCCTGTTATCCGTTCCCATTTCCGAGGTTTCAACCATGCAACACCACTCTGATGCCCATCAGGACATTCGCGATGCCGTTCGTGATCTATGTGCCCAGTTCCCCGCCGAATATTTTCGCGAAATCGATGAAAAGCGCGCCTACCCGGAAGCGTTTGTCGATGCGCTGACCCAGGCCGGCTGGCTGGCGGCGCTGATTCCGCAGGAATATGGCGGCTCCGGACTCAGTCTAACTGAAGCGTCGGTGATTATGGAGGAAATCAACCGCTGTGGGGGTAATTCCGGAGCGTGCCACGGCCAGATGTACAATATGGGCACCCTGCTGCGCCATGGCTCGGACGAACAAAAGAAAACCTATTTGCCAAAGATCGCCACCGGCGAGCTGCGCCTTCAGTCCATGGCTGTCACCGAGCCGACCACCGGCACCGATACCACGAAAATCAAGACGACCGCGGTCAAGAAAGACGGGCGCTATGTGGTCAATGGACAGAAGGTATGGATCTCCCGCGTCCAGCATTCCGACCTCATGATTCTGCTGGCGCGCACCACGCCGCTGGAGCAGGTGACGCGCAAATCCGAAGGCATGTCCATTTTCCTGGTCGATATCCACCAGGCGCTCAAAGGCGGCATGTCGCTGCAGCCCATCCCCAACATGGTGAACCATGAAACCAATGAGCTGTTTTTCGACAACCTGGAAATTCCCGAGGAAAACCTGATTGGCGAAGAGGGGCGCGGCTTCAAGTATATTCTCGATGGCCTGAATGCCGAGCGCACGCTGATCGCCGCCGAATGCATCGGCGACGGCTACTGGTTTATCGACAAGGTCAGCGCCTATGTCAAGGAACGCCATGTGTTCGGCCGTCCTATCGGGCAGAACCAGGGCGTGCAATTCCCCATTGCCAAGGCCTTTATCAATATCGAGGCCGCCAGCCTCATGCGCTACGAAGCCGCGCGTCGCTTCGATGCCAAGCAGGCTTGCGGCACGCAGGCCAATATGGCCAAATTGCTGGCATCCGAAGCATCGTGGGAAGCGGCCAACGCCTGCCTGCAGTTCCACGGCGGCTTCGGTTTCGCCAACGAATACGATGTCGAGCGCAAATTCCGCGAAACCCGCCTGTACCAGGTCGCGCCGATTTCCACCAACCTGATCTACTCCTACGTTGCCGAACACGTACTGGGCCTGCCCCGTTCGTTCTAACCCCTGCCACCTACGTTTTGCCAAAGGCCCTTGCCATGAATACCACACCCAGCGCCATCCTGGCCGAGTTCACCGCTACGCTGCAGTTCGACACGATCCCCGAGGCGGTCGTCGCGCGCTGCGAGGATTTCCTCCTGGATACCTACGGCTCCATCCTGGCCGGCTACCCGGCGCGTCCGGTCACGGCAATCCGCGATTTCGCGCTGGCCATGGGACCACAGGATGGTCGGGCCCAGATCATCGGTTCGGAACGGCGCACGTCGCCGCTGTTCGCGGCGCTTGCCAACGGCGCCGCCGCCCATATGGTGGAGCAGGACGATGTGCATAACGGCTCGGTGTTCCATCCTGCCGCGGTGGTCTTTCCGGCCGCCCTGGCCATGGCCCAGGAGCTGGGGTCTTCCGGCAAGGCGTTGCTCACGGCCTGCGTCGCCGGCTATGAAGCAGGCATCCGCGTCGGCGAATTCCTGGGACGCTCGCACTACAAGGTATTTCACACCACCGGCACTGCCGGCACGATCGCCGCGGCCGTGGCCGTCGGTCGCCTGTTGCAACTGACGCCAGCGCAGATGCTCGACGCCATCGGCTCGGCCGGCACCCAGGCTGCGGGCCTGTGGGAGTTCCTGCGCACCGCTGCCGACTCCAAGCAATTGCACACCGGCAAAGCGGCTGCCAACGGCCTGACCGCGGCCTGGCTGGCCGGCAAGGGCTTCACTGGCGCCAAACAGATCCTCGAAGGCGCCCAGGGCATGGGCGCAGGCATGTCCAGCGACGCTGATCCGGCCAAGCTGACCGATGGACTGGGTACGCGCTGGGCGCTGGCCGAAACGTCATTCAAATATCACGCCTCCTGCAGGCACACTCATCCCGCCGCCGATGCGCTGGCCAAGGTCATGCAGGATCACGGGCTGACAGCCGGCGACATCAAGCAGGTCATCACCCATGTGCACCAGGGCGCGATCGATGTCCTGGGTGCCGTCATCAAGCCGGAAACCGTGCATCAATCCAAGTTTTCCATGGGAACCGTGCTCGCGCTCATCGCCCTCAGGCAGCGGGCCGGCCTGGCCGAGTTCGATGCCGCGCTCAATGACGCGGCGGTTGCCGAGTTCTGCCAGCGCGTAACCATGCAGCGCGACGAGGAAGTCGACACCGCCTATCCGCAACGCTGGATCGGCAAAGTTTCCGTTATCACCAACGATGGCCGGACCTTGCAAGGACGTGTCGACGAGCCCAAGGGCGACCCCGGCAATACCCTGAGTCGCCAGGAAATCGAGGAAAAAGTCCGCGGCCTCGCCCGCTACGGCCATTCCCTGAGCGGCGCACAGTTCGACCAGGGCTTGCAGGCGCTATGGGCGATCCGCAGCGCGCCGCGCATTGACGCGATTTACTGATAGCGTTCGCGATAAGCCAGGGGGGACAGGCCGCAATACTTGCGGAACGTGTCCCGGAAGGCCTTGGCATCGTTATAGCCGACACCATACATCACATCTGAAATAGTGCTGCTGGTCATCTCGAGCTGCCGCTTGGCGGCCTCTACCCGCACACGCTGTTGATACTCCAGAACGGACTGCCCGGTTGCCTTGCGAAACCGCCGCTCCAGCGTACGACGCCCCATGGCGAATGAGTTGCATATTTGCTCTACGGTTATCCGCTCTGAATAGTGGCGTTCCAGAAACGATTGAACCGGCATGATCACCGGATCGCCGTGCTCCTTCCAGCCGTTGAAAATAGAGAACGGCAACTGTGAATGACGTTCGTAATCAAGCTGGAAAACCTTCGCGCAATAAATCGCCGTCTCCTTGTCCGAATGCATCTCGATTAGATGCAAAATGAGGCGGCTGGCCGATACCGCGCCCCCGCTGGTGAAAATGCCGCCATCGAAATCCAGCGTCTTCTCGGCATCCCATCGCACTTTGGGAAACGCTTTTTGCATGCCCTCAATCGCCTGCCAGTGCGTGACCGCGCGCAGGCCATCCAGGATACCCGCAGCGGCCAGCAGGGCGCTGCCCATGCACAGGCCGGCAAGCGGCGCTCCTTTTGCGAACTGCGATCCGATCCAGGCAACCAGTTGCGCGTTATTTTTCAACGCATCGGCAGACGGATCGGCCGGCGGTACGATATAAAGATCCGCAGGGGGGATCTCCGCCAGCAGATAATCAGGGTGAATCGTGTAGTGTCCGCTGCCGGCCAGGATGTCGCGACTGGCGCCGGCCAGTGAGACCTCGAAGGGCCGTGGCCGGTTCTGCTGTTCATGATAGGCGCAAGCCTCGGCCAACCCCAATCGGGCTTGTTCCAGGCCTGCCAGATTCACGCCCTGGGGTACAAGGAAAATTATTTTTTTCATCGTATGCACCATGAAAATAATGCGGCTCTGCCGCGTGTCGAAGTGGCCAGCACTGCTATTGGCGCTACTGATTATGACGCATTTGACCTGCCATAATGCCGTTATTTACACTTTTTTTCCAATGTGACGCAAGCTATATTTTCCACATGGCCGAACATCGGCTAGTTACCCGCAAGGTAATTACAAATGCCATCAAGGCATGTCCGCCCGGACAGGCCGGCACCTTTCAGGAGAGGATCATGCAAGCTCACGTGTCACCCTATCTCAACTTCAACGGCCATTGTCGCGAAGCCCTGACGCTTTATCACTCTTGCTTTGGCGGCAAGCTCATGTTCCAGAGTCCGTCGGATGTGCTCGGGGCGGGGGGGTGTCCGGATATGCAGCAGCCCTCGGCCGATGCCGTCATGCATGGGCAACTGGCCAGCAAGGATTTCATGATCATGGGCACCGACATGAATGGCCCCGAAGGTTTCCAGCCCGGCAATGACTTTGCCTTCGGTGTTGCCCTGGACAGCGAAGAAAGTTTGCGGCGCTGCGTCGAAATACTCGGCGATCGGGGCACGATTATCCAGCAGATCGAACCGACGCCCTGGGCGGACCTGTTTGCCGTGGTCATCGACCGCTTCGGCAAAAGATGGTACCTGAACTATTTCGGAACCAAGCAACCACAATAGCACTGCGCCATTTTTTCCGTATTCCCATACTCTAATTCACTGGAGCACTATCATGCCAAACCCGACAACCCAGCTATACGTCAATCTGCCGGTTTCATCCATTGACGCCACCACCCGCTTCTTCAAGGGATTGGGCTTCGAGTTCAATCCTATGTTCAGCAATCACGAGGCGGTCTGCATGACGCTAAGTGAAATGGCAAGTGTCATGTTCCTGCAGAACAAGCGCTTTTCCGATTTCACGCCCAAAGCCATTGCCGACGCAACCAAAACCTCGGAAGTTCTGCTATGCATCAGCAGCGATAGCCGTGACGCCGTGGATCAATTCATGCAACAGGCGCTGTCCCTGGGCGCCACGGAAGTGCGCGACCCGCAGGATTATGGCTTTATGTACGGGCGCAGCTTCAATGACCTGGATGGCCATATCTGGGAAGTGATGTGGATGGACGTGGCGCAATTTCCAGGCTGCGATGCCGTCGAGGAAACCGCCAAGTAGCTGGGCCAGGCACGGGCCGTTTGCCTGGCGGACTAGGCCCGAGGCGCGCGAGGGGCCGCCTCCTGGTCGACATCCTCATCTGCCGCGTCGAACAGGTCCTTTTCTGTTGCCGGCTGCTCCGGGTCCGCCGCTTGCTGACGCGCGGCAATGACCTCAAGGATCAGCTTGTGCCTGCGCTGCGTACACAGGCGCAGGATCTCCCGTTTTTGCGAATCGGAGAACGTCTGCCAGTGAAACCGCTCCTCCCGGCTGCGCAAGCAGCCGCGACAAAGCCCGCGATGGTTCACCTCGCAGATGCCCCGGCAGGGACTGGGGATGTCAAAGAATTCCAGCTGTTCCATGATTATGCCGCGATGCAGTGGCCGGCCCTTGCGCGACAAGCGCTCAAAGCCCGCCCTCGGTCAGCTTTTTCGGGTCCAGCAGCTTGCGCAACTGGGCCTCGTCCATATCCGTTTTTTCCACGGCGACCTCGATCACCGGCCGTTTCTCCTTGTACGCCTGCTTGGCAATCTCCGCCGCTTTCAGATACCCGACCACCGGGTTCAAGGCGGTTACCAGAATGGGGTTCTTGTCCAGTGCCTCTTTCAGGCGCGGCTCATTGACCTTGAAAGTCGCGACCGCTTTGTCGGCCAGCAGGCGCGACACGCTGGCCAGCAGCCCGATGCTGGAGAGCAGGTTATGGGCGATCAGGGGCAGCATCACATTCAATTCGAAATTGCCGGATTGGCCACCAATCGTAATGGCGGCATCATTGCCGATAACCTGGGCGGCCACCATGGCGGTGGCCTCGGGAATGACCGGGTTGACCTTGCCCGGCATGATCGATGAGCCGGGTTGCAATGCCTCCAGCTCGATTTCAGACAAGCCCGCCAACGGCCCTGAGTTCATCCAGCGCAGGTCATTGGCGATCTTCGTCAGTGTCACCGCCGTCGTTTTCAACTGTCCGGAAAGCGCAACCGCGATGTCCTGGGAGCTGATATGCGCGAAAAAGTTTTCGGCCGGCTTGAACCGCACGCCGGTCAGGGTGCTGATCTGCCGCGCGAACTCGGCCGCGAATTTGGGATGAGCATTGATCCCGGTGCCCACTGCCGTGCCACCCTGGGCCAGCGTCTGCAGCAGCGGTTGCTGCGCCTTGAGCATCTGTATATTCTGCTCGACCTGCACGGCCCAGCCTTCCAGGCTCTGGCCCATCCGCACGGGCATGGCATCCATGAGGTGGGTCCTGCCGGTCTTGACATAGCGGTCGACGCTGCGCGCCTTTTTCCGGATGACCTTGGCTAGGTGCGCCAGCGCAGGCAGCAGCGCCTTGTGCAACTGGACGGCCGCGCTGATATGGATCGTGCCCGGAATCATATCGTTGCTGCTCTGTCCATAATTGACATGGTCGTTCGGGCTGACCGGCTCTCCATACAGCTTGCTGGCGAGCGTGGCCAGCACTTCGTTGGCATTCATATTGGTGCTGGTGCCCGAGCCAGTCTGATAGACATCAATCGGGAAATGAATCATGTAGTCGCCTTCGAGCAACGTGTCTACCGATGTCACGATCGCGTCGCCCATGGCCGGCGGAATTTGCCGCAACTTGACGTTGGCCTTGGCCGCCGCAGCCTTGGCCAGGAGCAGCGAATGGACAAAGGCGGCTGGCATGCGCTGGCCGCTGATCGGAAAATTATTGATGGCGCGCTGGGTCTGTGCGCCATACAGCGCCTGCGCCGGTACCTGCAGTTGCCCCATGCTGTCTTTCTCGATCCTTGTCTTCATTGCGTAACCTCTCGTCTGCTCAAAGTTGAAAATAGGTGGTGCAAAACGGGACGCTGCCGGCCCTTCGCTTGCCGTGGCTGGCTGCGCGCCCGTACCGGCGCCGAATGCCACATTCGGCCACCATGTTTACGCGCATGAAACCATTATAAGCATCCCGGCAGCGGGCGGGCCGTCAAAACCCTGACGGGATCAGGATTTGGCGCCCCCCTTTTCTTGCATCCCGGAGTTGCCTTATGATGCTTGTATTGCCAGTATTTGTATGGCAACCCCGCGATTGCCGCAAGCCGGACGCAGTGCCGTTGCCTTGTTTTCGACTCCCCCACCGCCTAAGGATCCACTATGTCGTCTCCGGAAATTATTTTCTATTCCAATCCACAGTCACGCGCCGTCATTACGCACTGGATGCTCGAAGAAGTCGGGCAACCGTACGAAATCCGCTACCTGGACTACCAGGGCGCCATGAAAACGCCGGCGTATCTCGCGATCAACCCCATGGGCAAGGTCCCCGCCATTGTCCATAACGGCCAGGTCGTTACCGAAGGCGCGGCCATTTGCGCCTATCTGGCTGATCGCTTTCCGCAAGCGAACCTTGCGCCCGCCGCGGACGCGCCTGAACGCGCCGCCTATTATCGCTGGATGTTCTTCGCCGCCGGCCCGCTGGAAGCGGCCATGACAATGAAAACGCTGAATATCGATATTCCGGCCGAAAAGGGCGCCATGCTCGGCTTCGGCTCGCTGGCGCTGACGGTGGCGGCATTGGAGCAGGCCGTCTCGTCCGGGCCCTATTTGTGTGGCGCACAATTTACAGCGGCCGACGTCTATGTGGGGTCGTCCATTCATTTTTATCGACAGTTCGGCCTGCTTGAAGCGCGCCCGGCCTTCGAAGATTACGTGGCGCGCCTGATACAACGCCCAGCATACCTGCGCAGCCAGGCCATTGTGGCCGAGGAACTCGCCAAGGCGCGCTGACCCTGGCCGTCAACCAGGCGTGACCATGCGTGTCGGGCTAGCGACCGGCCGCGGGGATGTTGCGCCCGGGTCGCCACCGTAGTTCACTGATCACAACACTGGCGACGATAAGTACGGCACCAAACAACGCGACGGCCGAATGTCGTTCATCGGCGAACACGCGCCCGATGATACCGGCCCACACCGGCTCGCCTGCGTAGATCACCGTTGCCCGCGTTGCGGAAATATGGTTCTGGGCCCAGTTCATGGTGATCTGGATAACGGCGCTGGCCAGCCCCAGCACCAGGACGCTCGCCAGCAATGCGGTAGAGCCCAGGTCCGGGGCCGCCTCGCCGCGTATCCCACCCATGGCAAAGGCCAGCATGGACGCCGTGGCCAATTGAAAAATCGTTACCCGACGCAAGTTCACCCTACCGGCATAGCGACTGATCAGGATGACCTCGACCGCGATCGCAATGGCGCTGAACACCGTTAGCCACTCTCCCAGTCCGACACCGCCTTCCATGCTCTGCGGATCTGCCAGGAGAATCAGGCCGACAAACGCCATCAGGGCGCCCACCCAGTTCATGAAGGTTGGCGCGCGCTTGAGAAACAGCCATTGCATCAGCGGCACCAGCGGCACATAGAGCGCCGTGATGAAGGCCGACTTGCTGCTGGCAATGGTCTGCAAGCCCACGGTCTGCAGGCTGTAGCCCAGAAAGATGCATACGCCGATCAGCAACCCCGCGCGCACCTCCAGCCATGTCAGGCCGCGCAGGATACGCAGCGAGCAGCACATCATGGCCAGCGCCGCGCAACCGAAACGCATGCCGACAAAGACAAAAGGATCGCTATGGGCCAGCGCCTTCTGCACGATCAGGAAGGTTGCGCCCCAGAACACGGTGATGACCACCAGCGCCAGTTCGTATCGGTTCAGGGAAAAAGCGGAGGCGGGTTGGACGTCGGTGCTGGACATGACTGGCTCGAAGGGAGGACCACAGAGGGAACGAAGGCTATCGGGTTCCGGCATCCTCGCGAGCAGGGGCAGGAGACAGAAGCGGTAAAATTCTTAAAGCAGCATGGTATCTTACGGTTTTGCCGCCCGCAAGGGTCTTCCCCCGCTTCTTTGTGAAAACATCATGAGCTACTGTGTATTCGTCGCCCAACTGCCCGCCGACCCGCCTTCGGCCCATAAGCACTACCACGACCATCGCTATGGCTTTCCCGTAGACGATGACAATGAATTGTTCGGTCGCCTGGTTCTCGAAATCAACCAGGCGGGCTTGTCCTGGTCCACCATCCTGAACAAGGAAGCCAATTTTCTCGCCGCCTATGACAACTTCGATATCGACAAGGTCGCTGCGTATACCGAGGCTGACCGGGAGCGCCTGCTGGCCGATGCGGGCATCATCCGCAATCGGCTCAAGGTGAATGCGGCGATCCACAACGCGCAGGTGATCCAGGTTTTGCAAAAAGAGCATGGCTCCTTCAAGGCCTGGCTGGCGCTGCATCATCCCATGGGCAAGGCGGACTGGGTGCGCCTGTTTCGCAAAACCTTCAAGTTCACGGGGGGCGAGATCGTCAATTCATTTCTGATGAGTATCGGTTACCTGCCGGGTGCCCATGACGAAGACTGCCCGGTCTACCGGCACGCCTTGCGGGCCGGCGCCGTTTGGCGCACTGGCGCCGGCGAGTAAGCCCCACCGGCTCAGGCCTGGGGCGCCGCCCGCCCCCAATAGCGGCTGCGCAGCGTATCATAGGCCAGGTTGTAGAGATAGGCGTAAGGCAGATAGAACAGGATCAGCCCGATATCCAGCGCCAGGGCTTCCCACAGCCCGATGTGCAACCACCACATGATGAACGGGATGGCCATGATCAACAGGCCCAGCTCGAAGCCGATGCTGTGCCAGATGCGCAACACCAGTGTCTTGCTGCGGCCAGCCCAGGCCAGATAGCGATCAAACATTGCGTTATAGGCCATGTTCCAAAGCAAGGCCATCACCGCGATGACGACGGTCACCACGCCCATGTCGGCCATGGCATGGCCGGACAGCAGCGCGGCCAGCGGCGCGGACAGGCCGATGGCGAGCAGCTCGAAGACCAGGGCATGCATGAACCGCTCGAACACGGTTTTTTCCTTTTCCTGCGTACGCGTTGATGGCTGCATATCACCTGCCCGGCCGCGCTTTGGGACGCACCAGCGTGCTCTGCCCGAACAGGCTGCGCACCAGGTCCAGCGCCACTTCCGCAGTCTGGTTGCGAACGTCCAGCGCCGGGTTCAGCTCAACGATATCCAGGGACCCCATGCACTCGGTGTCGGCGATCATTTCCATGCACAGTTGCGCTTCCCGGTAGTTGGGGCCGCCGCGAACAGTGGTGCCTACGCCCGGCGCGATGTCGGGATCCAGGAAATCGACATCGAAACTGACGTGCAGATGCGTCTTCTCGTCCATGCCCGCCAGCGCCTGCTCCATGGTATGGCGCATGCCGTGCTCGTCGATAAAGCGCATGTCATAGACTTCGATGCCCTGCTCGTGAATGAATTTCTTTTCCCCTTCGTCCACGCTGCGGATGCCGATCTGGCGCACCATATCGGCCTGCAGGGCCGGGACGGCGCCCGCCATTTCCACCAACTCGCGCGGCCCATATCCAAACAGGCAGGCCACCGGCATGCCGTGGATATTGCCGCTGGGCGTCAGGTCGGCGGTGTTGAAGTCGGTATGGGCGTCCAGCCACAGCACTCGCAGCTTCTTGCCCTGCTCGCGGCAATGGCGCGAGACGGCCGCAATGGAGCCAACGCCCAGGCAATGGTCGCCGCCCAGCATGATGGGAAAGCGGCCTTCGCGCAATTCCGCGTACAGCGCGTCATGCGCCAGCCGGTTCCAGGCAATGACTTCGTGCAAATGGCGATAGCCATCGCGTGGCGGCTCCCATGGATTGGGGGGCCCGTTCAGATTGCCGCAATCGCGCACTTCAATGCCAAGTTGCGTCAGGGTTTGCGTAATGCCTGCCACGCGGATGGCCTCGGGGCCCATACTGGCCCCGCGGTGGCCGGCCCCGACATCGGTGGGGACACCAACCAGACTGACTTTTTTCCGAGCGTTTTGCATGTAAAGATTTCTCCCGACGATCCGGTTCGGGCCGACTATCAGGTCTTGCCGCGCATTCATCGTCTTTGCTAGTTTTCTGCGGTTGATATTGTACCTGCTTAACGGCATGGTGTAACACCCGCCTGCCGCTCTGCACGATCCCGTGTGCCCCGCCGCCCCAGGGCGCCGCGCCCGCAGTGACAGCCCTTGCGCAATGCCCGGCGCGAGTGCCGGCCAGCGCATGGGGCCGCCGGTGCACCGCAGATTCTTTTTCCGGAATACTGTGATCACACTTTAATAATTCTGGCCAGCCAGTTATGATAGCCAAAACAAATTCAATTTATCATCGACAGGAGACACACATGGATTTACAAGGACGGCGGGTTTTTATTACTGCGGGCGGCAGCGGTATTGGTCTGGCCATGGCCCGGGTGTTCAGCCAGGCGGGCGCGGCGGTTTTCGTCACCGATATCAACGAGGCGGCGCTGGCCACGCTTAAACAGGAATTGCCCGGCATCCATACCGCCACCGGCGACGCGGGCAACGAGGAAGATGTCATCCGCACGCTCAAGGCCGGCGTTCAGTCACTGGGCGGCCTGGATATCCTGGTCAATAACGCCGGCGTCGCCGGCCCCACCGGCCCCGTTGAGGACATCACCCTGGCCGAATGGGAAAACACGTTGCGCATCAACATTACCGGCCAGTTCCTGCATGTGAAATACGCGTTGCCGCATCTGCGCAAGGGCAAGCATCCCTCTATCCTGAATCTCTCCTCGGCGGCGGGCCGGCTGGGGTTCGCCGGGCGCACGCCGTACTCTTCATCCAAGTGGGGGGTGATCGGTTTTACCCGCTCCCTGGCCAACGAACTCGGCAAGGAAGGCATTCGCGTCAATGCCATCTGTCCCGGCGCGGTCGACGGCCCCCGCATCCAGCAAGTCATCGGCGCCAAGGCCAAAATGCTGGGCAAGCCCCACGAAGAAGTCGAGGCCGTTTATAAATCCCAGGCCGCTCTCAACTGCATGGTCACGGCCGACGACATTGCCAACCAGGCCCTGTTTGTCTGCAGCGACCTGGCCCTGCATATTTCCGGCCAGGCGCTGGCCGTGGACGGGCATACCGAGAAAATTTCCTGAAACCGCGCGGCCGGGCGGTCAGCGCGCTACCGGATCCGGCAGCGCGGCGGCCGCATCGCCCGTCGGCTCGTGCGTGCCGGCGCTTGCCGGTGCCAGGAACAAGCTGGGCGTACGAGTGGCAATATATTCGTAGGCTTCGCGTATATCATCGGCAACCGCCTGGCGGGCCGCCTGGCTCTCGCCACGGCGCAAGGCGTCGATCAGGTGACGATGATGCGCCACCGCCACCTGTTCCGTCGTCCTCGGGGAGCCTTGGCGTAAATCGTAATTGAGAATGGGGCCGATCCTGAGCCATAGGCTTTCGATCATTTTGAACAGCACCGGCATCTGCGCCGCCTCGTACACCGAAAAATGAAACTGCTGGTTCAGGCTGACCAACACGGCCGTATCGGCCTGAGCTTTGGTCATTTCCCTGGATAGCTCGGCGTTCAACGCTTCGATCGCGGGCAGCAGGACATCCACCGGGCGTTGCGCCGCCTCCGCCGCGGCCATCCCTTCGATTTCCATGCGAATGCGCGTGATTTCGGTGAATGTCGCCAGGCTCAGGATAGGCACCCGGACCGACCGGTTGGGGGTGACCTCCAGGGCATGGTCGGCCACCAGGCGCGAAATCGCGTCGCGTACCGGCATCATGCTTACCCCCAGCGCCTCCGCCGTCTTGCGGATCGACAACTGCTCGCCGGGCATCACCCGGCCTCCCCACAGCATCTGTTTGATTTGTTCAAGCACCGATGCACTCAGGGTTTGTCGGCTGGCGGCGGGAATGGGGGAAGTCGTCATATCAGGGTAATTACCAGGATTCAATCTGTGATCACAGTTGTTATAGTTTAGCTTATATTCTTACAACATCAAGCACTTGCTCGCAGCCAGTGTATAGGAGACAACATGAAAGTCACAACAGCAATGATCGCAAGTTGTTGCGCGATCGCAATGACGCCGTTCGCCCAGGCCGCCGGCATTTCCGACGACGAAATCCGCATCGGCTTCATTACGGACATGTCGGGCGTTTACGCCGATACCGATGGCCCCGGCGGCACAACAGCCATCCAAATGGCGATAGACGAGTTGGGCGGCGCCGTGAACGGCAAGAAAATCACACTGCTGACCGCGGACCACCAGAACCGGGCCGATTTATCCGCCTCCAAGGCGCGCGCCTGGATCGATCAGAATAAAATCGACGTCATTATCGGCGGCACCAATTCTGCCACCACGCTTTCCATGGCCACGGTCGCCGCTGAAAAACACATCCCGCTGATTTCCGTGGGCGCCGGCGCCACGGCCATCACCAACGAATATTGCACGCCCTATACGATCCACTATGCCTACAACACGCGCGCCCTCGCCTATGGCGTCGCCTCGGCGGTACTGAAACAAGGGGGCAAGGACTGGTTCTTCATTACCGCGGACTATGCCTTCGGCCATGCCCTGCAGAAGACCGCCTCCGAAGTGGTCACCCAGTCGGGCGGCACGGTCAAGGGCAGCGTCAAGGTGCCCCTGAGCACGGCCGATTTCTCGTCCTACATGTTGCAGGCGCAATCCTCGGGCGCCACGATTCTGGGGCTGGCCAATTCGGGCAACGACTTCATCGCGTCGGTCAAGGCCGCCAACGATTTCGGCATTACCTCCACCATGCGCCTGGCCGGCCTGCAGGTGTATATCAGCGATATTCATGCGCTGGGGCTGGAGGCCACGCAGGGCATGTATCGCACCGCCCCCTGGTATTGGGATCAGGATGACGCCTCGCGTACCTGGGCCCAGGCCTTCATGAAAAAGCACAAGGCCATGCCGACATTCAATCAGGCGGGCGATTATTCCGCCGTCAAGAGCTATCTGAAAGCCGTGGCCGCCACCGGCACCGATGATGGCAAGACCATCAGGGAATGGTTCGGCACCAACCCGATTTCGGATTTCTATATCAAGAACGGCAAAGTGCGCAAGAATGGCCTGCTGGTCCACGATATGTTCCTGCATGAAGTGAAGAAACCGGCCGAGTCCAAGGGCGAATGGGATTACCTCAAGGTATCGGCCACCATCCCCGGCGAAGAAGCCTACGGTCCCGAGTCCGAATCGACCTGCAAACTGTAGCCGCAACGCCACCGTCATTATCCGGGCGGCCGGCAACGCCGGCCACGCGTCATGAACCGCATCGGCATGCCGCCCCTTTTCATGGAACCCATGTCATCGTGAACGCCTCCTCATTACCCGCAGTCAGCATCATCGGTACCGGCCTTATCGGGCAGGGCTGGGCCGTCGTCTTTGCCCGCGCCGGCTGCAAGACCACGCTTTGGGATGGCAATGCCGAGGCCGCCCGGAACGCCGTCACGCTGATCGAGCGGCAAATGCGGACGCTGGCGCAATACGGCCTGGTCGACGACGTCCCCGGCGCCATGGCGCGCATCGAGGTCTCGGACACGCTCGAGGCGGCGGTGGCGAACACCGCCTATGTGCAGGAGAATCTGCCGGAAATCCTGGAGATCAAACTGGATATTTTCACCCGCCTGGATGCCGCTGCCCCGCCCGATGCCATTCTGGCCAGCTCTACCTCGGGGTTCCCGAGCTCTGCCTTCACCGCAGGCCTGGCCGGCCGCCATCGCTGCCTGGTCGCCCATCCGGTCAATCCGCCGTCCCTGATCCCGGTCGTCGAACTCAGTGGGGCCGAATGGACCAGCCAGCAAACGCTGATGCGGACGCGGGAGATCATGACCGCGGTCGGGCAAAAGCCGGTGACCGTCGAAAAGGAAATCGACGGCTTCATCCTGAACCGGCTGCAGGGTGCGCTGTTGCGAGAAGCATTCCGCCTGGTCGAACAGGGTTATGTCTCGGTCGCGGATCTGGACACCACTGTCAGCGACGGACTGGGGTTGCGCTGGTCCTTCATGGGACCGTTCGAAACCATTGACCTGAACGCGCCTGGCGGCATACGCGACTA
Source organism: Advenella kashmirensis (assembly GCA_040395835.1). GTDB lineage: Bacteria > Pseudomonadota > Gammaproteobacteria > Burkholderiales > Burkholderiaceae_B > Advenella > Advenella kashmirensis_B. The sequence continues at coordinate 49,798 of JBEBPQ010000020.1, read as the reverse complement.
TGCGCAGCGCTACGGCCCACTGTATCAGGAACTGGCAAAGACCCAGGTCGGCAGCGAGGCCTGGCCCGCGCCCCTCATCGACACCATCACCGCAGCCAGGCGCGACACACTGCCGGAACCAGACTTGGCCGAGCGCCGCGCCTGGCGCGACCAGCGTCTGATGGCGCTGGCCGCCCACAAGCAACGGCACGCCACTGCGCCGGAACCGGACACCACCGCCTGAGGCGCGACGGCGGCCGGACACCCCGATCCGAACTTTTACTCCTTAAATTGGACACCGCATCATGAGCACCAGCAAAAAACCGCATAAAGTCATTATTACCTGCGCCGTCACCGGCGCCATCCACACGCCAAGCATGTCCGCGCACCTGCCGGTCACGGCCGACCAGATCGCCGATGACGCCATCGCCGCCGCCCGCGCCGGCGCCGCGATTTTGCACCTGCATGCGCGCGATCCGAAAGACGGTCGTCCCACGCAGGATCCGGAGTTTTTCAAGCCCTTCCTGGCCCGCATCAAGGCCGAAACCGATGCCGTGATCAATATCACCACCGGCGGCAGCCCGCATATGACGGTCGAGGAGCGCATGCGTCCGGCGACCACCTTCAAGCCCGAGCTGGCTTCGCTGAATATGGGTTCGATGAATTTCGGCCTGTATACCATGTTGGATCGTTTCAAGGAATTCAAATTCGACTGGGAACGCGAACATTTGGAGAAAAGCCGCGATCTGGTGTTCAAGAATACCTTCAAGGATATCGAGACCATTCTGCGCCTGGGCAACGAAAACGGCACGCGCTTCGAGTTCGAATGCTATGACATCAGCCATCTCTATAACCTGGCGCACTTCATGGATCGCGGTCTGGTCAAGTCTCCGCCATTTATCCAATCGGTCTTCGGCCTGCTCGGCGGTATCGGCCCGCACCCAGAGGACCTGATGCATATGCGGCGCACCGCCGACCGGCTCTTCGGCAATGATTATCAATGGTCGATTCTGGGCGCCGGACGCAACCAAATTCCGCTGGCCACCATGGGAGCGAGCATGGGGTCGAACGTGCGGGTAGGGCTGGAAGACTCACTCTGGATCGCGCCGAAGCGCATGGCCGAATCGAACGCAGACCAGGTTTCACAAATCCGCCAGGTGCTGGAAGGACTGAACCTGCAAATCGCCACGCCCGACGAAGCACGCGATATCCTGCAACTGAAAGGCGCCGCCAATGTCGACTTCTAGCGCCGCGGGTCGCGCAAGATTCTCGCTGGCGGGACAGACGGCGCTGGTTACCGGCTCCAGCCGTGGCATCGGCCTGGCCAGCGCCCGCGTCCTGGCGCAACAGGGCGCCAGGGTGATAATCAACGGCAGGAACCAGGCCACGCTGGCCCAGGCTGGCGACAAACTGCGCCAGACCGGCCTGGATGTCATCGACGCGCCCTTCGACGCCGCGGACATTGCGCAGTCGATCTCGGTCGTCGATCGCTTGATCCGGGAGCACGGACCAATACAAATCTTTATGGCGAATGCAGCCATGCAGCACCGGGAAAGCCTGCTGACCTTTCCCCAGGAAAAATTCGAAGAGATCGTGTCGCTCAATCTGACGGCGCAATGGGCGCTGGGTCGCCACCTGGCCGCCCATATGGTGCAGCGGGAGTACGGGCGGATCATTGTGACCGGCTCGGTGACCGCCCTGCAGGGACGCAAGGACATTACCGCCTACACGGTCGCCAAGGCCGGGCTGCACGCGTTGGCGCGCCAATGGGCCGTTGAGCTCAGCCCGCACAACATTACCGTGAATGCCGTGGCCCCGGCTATATCGGCACGGAATTCAACGAAAGCCTGCAAAACGATGACGGCTTCAATCAATGGCTGTTCGACCGGGTCCCGCAACAAAAATGGGGTACGCCAGACGATATCGCCAATGCGGTCTGCTATCTGGCGTCACGCGAGGCCTCGTTTGTCACCGGCCAGACGCTGGCGGTGGATGGCGGCTTTACCATTGCCCTGTAAATGCCCGTTTTGCCCCGCCGTTTTGCTACGCCATTAACGGCGCTGGCGGGATGAGCCGACCAACCCGCGGACGGACCCGCCGGTCCGCTGTTCATCATGACGGGGCTGGCGTTCGCAGAGGCTGACGCGACGCCAGGCTCCGGGGCCCGTCACGGCAATCGCGTGCGGACCAAGGCAACGCACGCGACACGCATTTGGCCACCCCGGTCGACCCTGCGGGCTTTCTTGCCGGCAATGGCGGCGTCTTCCATTGCGCGACGCGGTCCTCTGCGACCGGAAACCCGCTCGTTGGATCGGTGCCGCTGCTGGCGACTTGGACCGAAGCAAGCGCCCACGCCCGTCAAATGCGCAGTGCCGGTACGCCGGTCCTCACTGTGATTGAAATCTTACTCCCCATTACATTCTCCTGAGTCAAGCGTAGGAAACCGCTACACTGCTATCGACAGCGATGGCATGGAGCGCCTTTTCCCAGGAGAAAGCGTTAAATGTTCTTTTGTGTTACATCTGCTGTATTCAGAAACATGCGATTCATGGCCCCCTGGGTCCGATTTAACCTCTCGAAGACACACCGAACACCCATGTTCTCTTTCGAACTGACCATCTCCGAACACAATGCGCTTGCACCAGGACTCAGTTGCGCATCGCATTGGGCACAATGGCTGCAGGCATCAGATCCGCAGGAGAAAGAACAGGTCCGTCTGCAACATCCGCAAGAGACGCCTGCCCTGGACTTTTTGCCGGCCATGCAACGGCGCCGGCTCAGCCCGCTGTCGCGCATGGTGTTTTCCGTGGCCTGGCCAATACTTGCCAGATACCCGCAATGTCCGGTGGTGTTTTGCTCGTGCAACGGCGAGATCAACCGCAGTTTTCAATTGCTGGTCGAGTTGGCGCAGGGCAACGGCGTCTCTCCCACCTCATTCGGCTTGTCGGTGCATAACGCCATCGCCGGTCAACTGGCGATCCATCATGGCAATTACGCCGAACAGTCGGCCATCGCGGCCCATGCGAATGGCCTTGAGCACGCCATGCTCGAGGCCTGGCTCATGCTGCAGGACGGCGCCAGCCAGGTTCTGGTGCTCTATGCCAACGACCCCCTGGAGGCCCGATACGAAGTCAATATTGAGCGCGCGCCGTTTCCCTATGCCTGTGCGCTGCTGGTCGAACCGGGCGCCGGCTGGCGTCTGTCGCGAGATGACGCCGCGACCGCCCCGCTCAACCAGGACAACGATCCCGGGGTCCTGGCTCGGCTGATCAGCGGCCAGGCCCACTGGACCACGCTGACGGCGCATCCCCCTGCCTGCTGGACATGGACCCGCCAGCCGTGAGCCGCTGCAGTCTCTTTTTCGGGCACAAGTGGCGCTGGCTGGCGATCGCCAGCGGCTACATCGTGTTCGGCCTGTTCGGCGTTGTGCTGAAACTGGTGCTGCTCCCCTTCACCACCGGCCTGCTGGACCGCCGCCGGCTCGAAAACCAGAAGCCCGCGCGAAGCATTATCCAGTTCCTATGGCGCCAGTTTCTGCGCTATGTCCGACTCATCGGCGCATTGGACTACCGTTTTCCCGACCAGGATCGATTGGGCCGGCCCGGGCAACTCATCATCGCCAACCATCCGTCGCTGCTCGATGTCGTCTTTCTGCTCGGACATGCCCGGCAATCCAACTGCATCGTTAAGCAGAGTCTGCTGGACAACCCGTTCCTGAACAGCGCCATTGCCGCCTGCGGCTTCATCCCCAACGACGGTTCGCCCGACGTCATCGACAACGCGGTCGCCGCCCTGCGGGGCGGGCAATCGGTGCTGATCTTCCCCGAGGGAACCCGGACCGGCGAGGACAACGTGATCCGCTTTCACCGTGGCGCCTGCGCCATTGCTTTGCGCGGCGCCACGGTGATCACCCCTGTTATAATCCGAATGCGCCCGCGCTGCTTCAAACGAGGCCAGCCGTGGTACCTCATCCCGCATGAAAAAGTTAACTATGAATTCATCATCGGCGATGACATTGATCCAGCCATCTGGCTGTCGGGAAAGCCCATGCCAGCGGCAACCCGGCAACTCAATGCCTATCTACAGACTTACTTTGAACGAGAACTACAGCAATGACCACAGCGATCAATCTGGAAATTAAAGAACTGATCATCTCCAGCCTCGGGCTCGAAGACATTACCCCGGACGACATCGACGATAGCGCCCCGCTGTTCGGCGAAGGCCTGGGGCTGGATTCGGTCGACGCGCTGGAGCTGGGCCTGGCGCTGCAGAAGCACTTTGACATTCAGTTCAACACCAAGACACAGAATCTGCGCGAACATTTCAAAGATATCAATACCCTTGCCGCGTTTGTCACCGAACTCAAGCGCCACCCACAAACCTGAGAACTCCCATGAATCAATCAGACCAAATTTACCAAACGCTGAAGACTTCGCTTGTTGATCTGTTTGAAATCGACCCCGAACGCATTCAACCGGACGCCGACCTGTATAACGATCTGAATATCGACAGCATCGACGCCATCGACCTGATCGATCATATCAAGCGCGCCACCGGCCAGAAACTGCAGGCCGACGATTTCCGCAGCGTGCGTACCGTGCAGGACGTGGTCGACGCCGTGAACCGCAAGCTCGCCGCCGTGTAGGGGAAACGGCAGGTGTCTGTCAGCGTGCCGCGCGGTGTCCTGCGTCTGCTCAACGTGCTGGTGGTCCTGGCGCTGGCCGCCTATCCCTTTCTGGTGTATTACGGGAAAGACAAGGTGGGAAGCTTATGGATCACCGGCGGACTGCTGCTGCTATGGGGAATGAAAAGCCTGCTGAGCGGGCAGCGCTGGCAGCAAATCGTGACCGTGGCCCTGCTGGCCTGCGTCACGCTGTTTTCCCTGACGGACCGTTCTGGGTTCCTCTATTTTTATCCGGTGGTCATTAACGTGGTGCTGCTGGCCGTCTTCGCCGGCAGCCTTTTCACCTCGATGAGCGTCGTGGAACGAATCGCGCGCAGCCGTGAACCCGACCTGCCCGAATCCGGGATACGCTATACACGCAATGTCACCAAGGTGTGGATTGGCTTTTTCATCGTCAACGGCGGTATTACCTACCTGCTCGGCGCGGCCGGCTATGCGCGGGCGTGGTCGCTGTACACCGGCTTTATTTCCTATGTGCTGATGGGGCTGCTGTTTGCGGGAGAATGGATATACCGCCAATACTACAAGCGGAAAACCGCATCATGAATACCTCTGCCCACGGCATACTGCTGCCCTTCCCGCGCCCTGACGCGCCGGTTTTTACCCAACCGGCCATGTCCCGCGATCAGTTCGCGGCGACCGTTGACCAATTGGTCTGTCTGCTGCGGGCGCAGGCGCAGCCCTGCGCCGCCCTGTGGTTCGAAGATACGGCGCTGTTCAGTTGCGCATTGCTGGGCTGCTGGGCGGCCGGCATGCCGGTGCTGCTTGCGCCGGATCTACTGGACGATACGCGCGCCTGGGCGCGGTCGCACAACGCCCTATGGATCAGCGACCAGGAGATATCAGATGCCGCCACACCGGCATTACGCCTGGATCGGCTTGCCAGCGCTGCCACCCCTGTGCCTGCCGCCGGCATCTTTCAGGACCGGGGCGCCCAGGGTCTGTTTTTGGCGCTGCCACCGCAGGCCCATGCCTTTTTGCGCACCTCCGGATCCAGCGGGGCGCCCAGCGTCGTTCGCAAAACCTGCACCCAGTTGCTGGCCGAAGCGCAGGCCCTGATCCAGGCATGGTCGCTGCACGACCTGCCGGCGACGCTGCTGGCCAGCGTCAGCCACCAGCATATGTACGGCCTGACTTTCCGCGTCATGGTTCCCCTGCTCGCCGGCCTGACTCCTGACCGCAACCAGGCCCGCTACCCCGAAACACTGGTCGAGCAAACACTGACGCATCCCCGCTGCATCTGGATCACCAGCCCGGCCCTGCTGCAACGCTTGCCCGACACCCTGCCCTGGCAGCCGCTGGGCCCGCGGCTGGCGCGGGTCGTCTCCGCCGGCGGTGTGCTTGCCGATCAGACCCGGGCCGCGCTGTTGCAGCGGCAATGGCCGCTGCATGAAATCTATGGCAGCACCGAAACCGGTGTCATCGCGACACGGCACATCGAGCCCTGCTGGACGCCCTTCGAGGATGTGATCCTGGAAACCGACGCAGATAGCCGCCTGGCCGTGCGCTCGCCATGGACCGACGGTCTCGTGCAAACCGCAGATGTCATTCAGCGCAGCGATGACCGGCGCTTTTTCCTGCAAGGCCGGGCCGACCGCATACTGAAGCTGGAAGACAAGCGGATATCACTGGCCCGCATCGAGCAAGCGGCCCTGTCCCATCCCTATGTCGACGACATCCACTGCGCCCCCAGTCCGCTGTCGGGCAGGCTTTGCGCCATGGTGGAACTGTCCGCGGACGGTATCGCTGCTTTTCGCCAGCATGGCCGTCGCCACGTGGTCAAGGCGCTATCCACGCTGCTGCGCAGCTCGGTGGATCCGCTGGCCATTCCGCGGCACTGGCGCTTTCCGCTGGCGCTGCCTCGCAATGCCCAGTCAAAGATCACCCGGCAACAGGTTTCTGATTGCTTCACGGCGCTCGTTCGCAGCCCCGATTGGTCGCTTTGCGAGACCGAAGGCCATCCCGACGCAAAACCCGCCAGCGCATCCGAAACTCTCCTAACATCGCGCATTCCCATCGATTTAACCTATTTTTCCGGTCATTTCCCGTCATTTCCGGTGGTCCCCGGTGTGGTGCAGCTGGGTTGGGCGCTGGAACAGGCGCAGGCCCGCAACCTATGCAGCGGCGCTACGCTGCAAATTGAAAATCTAAAGTTTCAGCGTTTTTTGCGCCCTGCCGATCACTGCACAATGACGCTAAAATGGGACAATGACAAACATAAACTTTACTTCTCCGTGCGTACCGGGGCAACCATGACGGCGTCAGGACGCGTCGCTTTCGGCGAAACGTCGTGATGCGGATATCCATCAAGGCCGCAGCCATGTCATTGCAGAAAAAACAGCCCGGGTCTGATTCGGTAAGGTAAGTGCGAAATGAATCACACCATTGCCCTGATTCCCTTCTATAACCATCCGGAAACCATCCAAGCCGTGGTGGAGAACCTGTGCGACCAGGGACTGCCTGTCCTGATCGTCGACGACGGGTCTGACGACGCCTCCCGGCCAATCCTGGAAAAGCTCGCCGCCCGGCCCGGCGTACATGTCCACCATAAGCCTGAAAACGGCGGCAAAGGCAGCGCCGTCAAGGTCGGGTTCGAGGTGGCCGAATCCCTGGGCTATACCCACACCCTGCAGGTCGATGCAGACGGCCAGCATGATCTTGGTGATGTCCCGGCCTTTCTCTCCCTATCCGCGCAGCATCCCGATGCCGCCATTTGCGGACGTCCTGTCTACGGCGACGATATCCCGGCTGCCCGCCTGCACGGACGCAAGGTGACGCTGTTCTGGGTACACTTGCAGACGCTGTCGCGCGCCATTCCCGATGCCCTTTGCGGGTTCCGGCTTTATCCGCTGGCCGCGGTGCGTTTTGTCAGGGACCTTCCCTATCTGGGCAACTGGATGGACTTCGACCCGGAAATCCTGATGCATCTGTACTGGCGCCAGACGCCGCTGCTATGGATCCCGAGCCGCGTGTCCTATGCGGCCGATGGCATTTCCCATTACCGCATGGTGCGCGACAATCTGCTCATCTCCCGCATGCATGCGCGCAGTTGCCTGCATATGCTGCCGTTTCTACCTTCGCTGCTGCGACGCGCCCTGACCAGGAACCGCATATGACCGAGCACTGGTCCGACAAGCAGGAACGGGGCAATCTGTTCGTCCTCAGGCTGGCCACCCGCCTGATCCGCTACTGCCCCACATGGCTCCTGGGCGTGCTGGCGCATATCGTGGTCTTGTATTTCTATGTCACCTCGCCGGGAGAACGCCGCAACATCGCCGACTATCAGCGGCACCTGCGGTCCTGGTCCGGGCGCACCGACCTGGTACCTGGCTGTGCGCCGGTCTACCGGCAGTTCCTGGCCTTCGGCCAGGCGCTGATTGACCGTATGTCGGTCTGGCAGGGCCGCCTGCGCTACGAGCATATCGTGGTCGAGGATCCGCAAGGCATCCATAGGGAAATGCTTTACGCCAAGGGCCGCGGGCAAATACTGATCTGCTCGCATCTGGGTAATACCGAAATCAGCCGGGCGCTGGTGGCGCATCACAAGGGGCTGGTGCTGAACATTCTGATTCACAGCAAACATGCGCAAATGTACAACCAGGTGATGGCCGATCTGGGGGCGGACAACGATATCCGCCTGCTGCAAGTCACTGAGCTGGACATTGATACCATGATGATGCTGCAGCAACGCGTGGACAACGGCGAATGGATCGCCATCGCGGCCGATCGCGAACCAGTGCGCGGCGAAAAAGTGGTGCCGGTTTCCTTTCTGGGCGATACCGTCAGCTTTCCGCAAGGTCCCTGGCTCATGGCGGGCCTGCTCAAGGCCAGCGTCAACACCCTGTTTTGCACGCGCCACCATGGCCGCTACAGCCTGCAGATCGAACGCATGAGCGATCGCATTCAGTGGTCGCGCCAGGACCGCGACATCGTCATCCGCGACTGGGTGCAACGTTATGCGCAGCGCCTGGAGCAGGTCTGCATGAAGGCACCGTTGCAATGGTTCAATTTCTACGACTTCTGGAAACACAATGACTGAGCATCCCGGCCTGAGCATTTCCGTGCCGCTGACCATTCCGTTCTTCGACGTCGACGCCATGCAGATTGTCTGGCATGGGCATTATGTCAAGTACCTTGAAGTCGCACGCTGCGCACTGCTGGATAAACTGGACTACAACTATGACACCATGCGCGAGGCCGGTTATGTCTGGCCTGTGGTCACCATGCAACTCAAGTATGTCCGCCCCGCGATGTTCGGCCAGCGGGTGCAGGTCCGCGCGCAGGTGCGCGAATGGGAATCGCGCCTGCGTATCGCCTACGAGATTACCGACGCGGTATCCGGCGAGCGCCTGACCCAGGCGGAAACGACACAGGTCGCGGTGCTGTTGCAAACCCGCGAAATGCAGTTCGAAACCCCGCAGGACTGGCAGGATCGGATCCGCCGCGTTCTGCACCCTGAAAACTAACGCGCCAATCACGAGTCCCTTTATGCCCCTGATCCGATCCCTACCTTTGACACTGCGCCTGGCATTTTTGCTGATGCTGGTCCTGCTATCCGGCACGGCGCAAGCCTTCACGCTGCAAGACCTGCAACAGCAGTTGTCCGCGCACCAGACCGTGCAGGGCGATGTGCAGCAAAAGCGCTTCCTGCGCTCGCTCAGCCAGCCGCTGCTCAGTCGGGGCAGGTTCGTCATGGTGGCGGACAAGGGGCTGCTGTGGGAAACCCTCAGTCCAATAGCCAGTGTCATCCGTATCACGCCACAAGGCATGATGCAAAAGGACAGCGCCGGGCAATGGCAGCCACTGCAGCAACAGGGGGCGGGCAGCCAATCGCAGATCCGGCTCTTCATGAATCTGTTATCCGGCAACACCCGGGACCTGACCAGCCAGTTCAGCCAGTCCCTGCAAGGAGACGCCGGCCGCTGGACACTAACGCTGGACCCCACCGCGCCGGTGCTCAAACAGATTTTTCAACGCATCACCATTACCGGCGGGCAGACCGTAACGCAGGTTACGCTCAATGAAACACAGGGTGACAAGACCGAAATCCTTTTTTCGAATCTGCGCACCGACCAGCCTTTACCAGATGATGCCCGGCATGCGCTGGACCAATGAACGCGGCCTGGCCGGCCTCTATATTCTGGGTCTGTTCGCGCTGCTGCTGTACGCTGCCTGGCAATTGGCCTACCGCAACCCCGTCCATACCGACCTGCTGACCCTGATCCCGCCGGAATCGGGGCAAACCGAAATACAAGCGCAGGCGCAGGCCGCGATTCAGCAAACGCTGAACCGGCAAATCATTGTGCTGACCAGCGCCGATAGTCCTGCTGCTGGCCTGACCACCGCGCAGCGCCAGGCGCAGCAGTGGAAAGCCAGCGGTTTGTTCGCCCATGTCGATCTGCACGCGACCGGCGACGTGGATCAATTGCGCGCGGCGCTCTCCAGCATGAACCAGGCGGGGTTGCCGCCGTCGGCGCGGGCGCAACTGGCGCGTGATCCGCAAGCCTGGTTCGGCCAGCGCGCGCAACAAATCATGTCGCCGCTGGGCGAGCAAACGCTTGTCCCCGCCGACCAGGACTGGCTCGGGTTTTCCTCGCGCCTGGCGAACAAGCTGCAAGCGGCTTCCGCCGTGCATTACGATATCGCCACCAACACCATGCAGTTGCAGGCCGACAACCGTATCTGGTATGTCATGCGCGCGCAGTTGGACGCAACCGACGGTTCCGGCGACGACGCGCAGTTGCTGGCGCTCATCGCGCAAACACAGCAACAGGCGGCAACGCAGCAGGCCCGCGTGCTGATGGCCGGCGGCGCTATCTACAGCGCCCAAGGCAAGGCCGAGGGCGGACAGGAAAGCACCTGGATGAGCATCACGGGCAGCACCCTGACCATTCTGTTTCTGCTGCTGATGTTCCGCTCCCCCCGCATCCTGCTACTGGCCCTGCCTGTCATGGCCGGCCTGCTGGCGGGATTTGCCGCCTGCATCGCCCTGCTGGGGTCTATCCATATTCTGACGCTGATCATCGGCACCAGCCTGGTGGGGCTGGTGGTCGACTTCCCCCTGCATTGGCTGAGCCACGCCACGCTTGACGCCCGGTGGCATCCCTGGGAAGCCGTCAGACGCGTCTCGCGTCCCTTTGTCATCAGCCTCTCGGTAACGGTTACCGGTTACCTGTTCTTACTATTGACGCCGTTGCCGATCCTGCAGCAAACCGCCGTTTTCTCCTCGGCCGCGCTGCTCAGTACCTTTCTGTTCACGCGCCTGCTGCTGCCTGCGCTATTCAAGCGCTGGCAACCGCACCCCATGCCGGGCCTGCTGCCTTTTCTATCCTGCCTGCGGCTCGGCATACGCAAAACAGGCGACAATGTGTTGCGCACCCCTTTGCTCGCCATCTTGCTGGTCTCGCTGGCAGGAGCCGGGTTGTACCTGAGCGACTGGCGCGATGACATCCGCAACTGGGTCAATACGCCGCCATCACTGCTGGCCCAAGCCATGGAGGTCGGCCACCTGACCGGTATCGAGCCTACCAGCCAGTATTTCATCGTGCAGGCCGCTGACGAGGACCGCCTGCTGCAGACCGAGCAGCAACTGGCGCGCCGGCTGGATGCCCTGGTCGCGCAGGGCAAACTGCGCAATTACCTCGCGCTGAGCCAGTGGGTCAATCCGGCCAGCGAGCAACAGGCATTGCGCGCGACGCTCGCCAAGCTGGCGCAACAACCCCAGGCCTGGGCGCCGTTGCGTGCGCTTGGCGTGCCCGACAGCGCCATTCGCGCCGAACTCGACCGCCGGCAAAAGCAGCCTGTCCTGACCATTGCCCAATCCTTGCGTGGCCCGCTGGCCGAACCCTGGCGCGCACTCTGGCTGGGCCATGACCAGCAAGGGCGTGCCAGCAGTATGGTCACCATGAATGGCTTGCACGACCCTTCCCTGCTGCCCGACACCCTGCGAGGCCTGCCGGGCGTCACCTTGGTAGACCAACGCAGCCACATCAATACCCTGTTCGACCAAACCCGCGCGGAAGCCATCTTGCTCAAACTGCTTTCCTATATCATCGGTTTTATCATCCTGTACCGCGTCTTCGGCGTCCGGCCGGCGCTGCGCATTTTGCTGGTTCCGCTGTCGGCTTCCATCACGGTGATGAGTCTGTCGGGGTTGATCGGCATCCCGCTCAATCTGTTCTGTATTTTTGGCCTGCTGCTGGTTACCGCCATCGGCATCGACTACGCGGTCTACGCGTACACGCCCACCCTGCCGCCGGAAGAAAAGACCGCCGGCATTTTCATGACCTCGGTCACCACCATGATCACTTTTGGTCTGCTCTACTTCAGCACCACCCCCGCCGTCTCGACTTTCGGGCTGAGCGTCGTCCTGGGCGTGCTGTGCAACGTCGTTTATACTTTCTGGTATATGCGGGCCTGCCTGGCCCCTGCCTCCCGCCCTCAACCCTGACAGGTCGATTTCCATGAAAACAGCCAACTTTCCTGAAAGCACCGATGTCGCCATTATCGGCGCCGGACCGTCCGGATCCGTCGCGGCAGCCCTGTTGCGACAACGCGGATGGCGGGTATGCGTGCTGGAACGCCAGCATTTTCCCCGTTTTTCCATCGGCGAAAGCCTGCTGCCCTATTGCATGACCATTCTCGACGAAGCCGGACTACTACAAGTGGTCAATGACGCCGGATTTCAGCTCAAGAACGGCGCGGCCTTCACCTGGGGCGACAAATACGCGGAAATCGATTTTCGTGACAAATTCACACCGGGGCCCGGTACAACCTTCCAGGTAGAGCGTGCGCGCTTCGATCAGATTCTCATCCAGGAGGCGGAAAGAAAGGGCGCCGAGGTCTATTTTGGCCACAGCGTCACCGATCTGCGCAGCACGGACCAGCACGCGACCCTCTCGGTCACGACAGACCAGGATCAGTCCTACACGCTGCAAGCCCGCTTTGTCCTGGATGCCAGCGGCTACGGACGGGTGCTGCCCCGCCTGCTGGCGCTCGAAGAGCCGTCTGACTTTCCGATGCGCGAAGCCTGGTTCACCCATATCCAGGACAACATCAGCGATCCGGGCTTTGATCGAGAGAAGATCACCATTGCCACTCACCCGGAAAATCGCGCCATCTGGATGTGGCTGATTCCATTCAGTCACGGCCGCTGCTCTATCGGCGTCGTCGGCCAACCCGAGCACCTGGCCATGAATGGACGCGATCCCCTGCCATTCCTGCAGGATATGACAAATGAGATACCACGCCTGCGCCAGTTGCTGGGTAATGCCAACTGGGATACCCCTGTCAACCGGCTACGAGGCTATTCGGCAAATGTGACCCGCCTGTACGGCCAGCGCTATGCGCTGCTGGGCAATGCGGCCGAGTTTCTCGACCCCGTGTTTTCCTCGGGCGTCACCATTGCCATGCACTCGGCAAAGCTGGCCACGGCGGCCGTAGACAAAACGCTGCGGGGGCAAGTTGTGGACTGGCAAACCGAATTCGCCGCTGCGCTACGCCTGGGCATCGATACATTCAGAACCTACGTGACGGGCTGGTACGACAACCGCTTCCAGGATGTTATATACTCCACGGAAGTCAATCAGGACATCCGGCGCATGATCGCCTCGGTCCTGGCGGGCTACGCCTGGGACACCGACAACCCCTATGTCGAAAAATCAGAACGGCGCCTGAGCGCGTTGGCGGAGATATGTGGTGAAGCGCAACTGGATACCTGATCGCAACCCCGCGAGCGCCTGGCTGTGCCTGCTGCTCGTGCTGTTTCTCGCCGGCTGCGCGGCAACATCGACCCTGCCCCGGCAACTCAGTACGCCCAGCCAGGTTCAAACCTACAAGCTGAGCCTGGTTACGGGCCCCGGCCAAGCCGAAGACAGCCTGCTGGTTGTGCAACCGGAGGCGCAGGGCGCCAGTCGCTGGATTCAAACCAATGCCCTGGGCGCCCCCCTTGCGCGCCTGGTCCTGCGCGACGGCACCTGGCAAACCGATGGTTTCCTGCCGCCCAATCCGCAGGCCCGCCATCTGTTCGAAGCCATCATCGCGGCGCAACTGCCGCGCACACAGTGGCGCGCCGCCTACCCGGACGTGGTGATCAACCGCCAGGGCGATGCCAACCCCATTTATATTTTCCAGCGCCAGGAACGCATGCTTTGGTCATTGCAACTGCCGGCCGATGGCAGTACCGGCGCTTCCTCCTCGAGCACCGGCCAGCCCCGCGCACCAGCCATCCGCATCACCCTGCCCGACCACAGCCAATGGCATGTGGCGCGCCTATCCCCGACCCCATGAGAAGTTACCTGAGCCAGCCCGCCACCGTCAGCGCACTGGGATTGACCTTTGCCGATACCATGCGGGCACTGCACGACGCGGCCGCCTCGCCACTGGCGCCCGATACCCGCTGGGTGACGGACAAATCCCTGTACACCGGTTGCCCTGCGGAGCCGCCTCCGGCATTGCCGGCCGGCACGCCGGCGCAATTCGATACACATAACAATCGCCTGCTGTGGCACGCGGTCAGCCAGTTGGACAGCCTGATCCTGCAGACCCTGCAAAAACATGGCGCAGACCGGATTGGTGTCATTATTGGTACCACGACCACCGGCGTCGAGAACAATTACCCGGCCTTCCAGGCCTTTGCGCAAGAGGGGCGCTGGCATCGCGAACTGTATCAGCATGAATACCAGTTGCTGTCCGCGCCGGCGGATTTTCTGGCCAGCCACTACAAACTGAATGGTCCGGCCTACAGCATTTCCACCGCGTGCACCTCGGGTGCCCGGGCCATTATCACAGCGCACCGGCTGCTTGCGGGCAATCTGTGCGACGCCGTCATTTGCGGCGGCGTCGATTCGCTGACCCGGCTGACCATCAACGGCTTTGATTCGCTGCAAGCCCTGTCTGCCGGCATTGCCAACCCGTTCTCCGTCAATCGCGATGGCATCAATATCGGCGAAGCGGCGGCGCTTTTCGTCATGACGCGCGACCCAACCGATGGCCTACCATTGCTGGGCTACGGCAATAGCGCCGATGCCTGGCACATGTCCTCGCCCGATCCGCAAGCCAAGGGCGCCATTCTCGCCATTCGCCAGGCGCTGGATCGCGCAGACATACCGCCCGACGCTATCGGCTGGGTCAATCTGCACGGCACCGCCACGGCGCTGAACGACAGCATGGAAAGCCTGGCCATGGCCACTTGCTTTCCGCAGGGCGTGCCCTGCACCAGCACCAAACCGCTGACCGGCCATACCCTGGGGGCGGCCGGCGCGCTGGAGGCGGCCCTGCTGTGGGGAATGATCGATCGCCGGGCCAATCCAGCCGGACGGCTGCCGGCGCAGCACTGGGACGGGCAGTTCGATCCCGACCTGCCCGCCATCATGCTGACCGACAGCCAGTCAACATGGGCATCTCCCTCCCGCATCGGCATGAGCCTGTCCTTTGCCTTCGGCGGCAACAACGCGGTGCTGATCCTGGGCGAGGCACCCTGATGCAAACACCGATCCGCCACGTCGCCCCGCTGCTGCCGCACGCCGGCAAGATGATTCTGCTGGACGAAATATCCAGCTACACCGACACCCGGCTATGCGCCCTGGCCCGTATCGGCCCCGACCACCTGTTTCTGGACGACACCGGCCAGTTGCCGCTGTGGTGCGCGGTGGAAATCATGGCGCAAGCCATTGCCGCGCTGGCCGGCTGCCATGCGTATGATGCCGGACAACCGGTCAAGCCGGGTTTCCTGCTTGGCAGTCGCCTGGTTCAGTTACACCGCCCCAGCGTTGCCCAGGGCAGTCTGCTGCTTGTCGACGTCAGCGCCTCGACGCGCGATGACGCCAGCGGCTTCGGGGTCTTCGACTGCAGTCTCGGTCTGCTGAACGAAGGCAATACGGCGACCGCGCCCGTGACTGTGGCCACCGCGCGGCTGAGCGTATTCAGCCCGCCCGACATCGAACAATACATGAAGGAGCAGCCAGCATGACAACGCCCCGGGTTTTCATTACCGGTTCCAGTCGGGGCATCGGCAAGGCCATTGCGCTGGACTTGGCGCAAGCCGGCTACGATATCACCCTGCATTGCCGCCAGCGACGCGAGGACGCATTGCAGGTGGCCGGGCAAATCCAGGCCCTGGGCCGCAACGTCGATATACTGCAATTCGATGTCGCGGATCGCGCGCACTGCCGCCAGGCGCTGGAACAGTACCTCGGCGAACACGAAGCCTTCTACGGTGTGGTCCTCAATGCCGGACTGACCCGCGACAACGCCTTCCCCGCCTTCAGCGACGAAGACTGGGACCAAGTGCTGGAGACCAACCTGGGCGGCTTCTACAACGTGCTGCACCCCCTGATCATGCCCATGATCCGCCGGCGCAAACCCGGCCGCATCGTTTGCATGGCCTCGGTATCGGGGCTCATCGGCAATCGCGGGCAGGTCAATTACAGTGCCTCCAAGGCGGGCCTGATCGGGGCGGCCAAGGCGCTGGCGATAGAGCTGGCAAAACGCCGCATTACCGTCAACTGTGTGGCGCCGGGCCTGATCGACACCGATATGCTGGATGAACAGGTTCCGGTGCAAGAAATACTCAAAATGATTCCCGCGCAACGCGCCGGCAATCCGCAAGAGGTGGCCGCCGCCGTGACGTTTCTCATGTCGGAAAACGCCGGCTATATCACCCGTCAGGTGCTGGCGGTCAACGGAGGGCTGTGCTGATGAAGCGCGTTGTCGTAACCGGCATCGGCGGTGTCACCGCGCTGGGCAATTCGTGGCCGGAGATTCGACAGGCTTTCACCCGCAAGCGCAGCGCGGTGCGCACCATGCCGGAATGGGATTCCTTCAGCGAAATCAACACCCGCCTTGCCGCCCCGATTGCCGACTATCAATACCCCGCCCATTGGCAGCGCAAGCAACTGCGCAGCCTCGGCAAGGTTTCCCAGCTATGCGTGGACGCCGCGGAGCGCGCGCTGGCCGATGCCGGCTTGCTGGGTGATTCCCTCATACAATCGGGCGCCATGGGCGTTGCCTGCGGTTCATCCACAGGCAGCACCGAAGATGTCAGGGCGCTGGCCAGCCTGATCATGCACGGCGATTCGCAAGGCGTGAACGCCAATACCTATGTACGCATGATGCCGCATACCACGGCAGCCAATGTGGGTATTTTCTTCGGACTGCAAGGACGCATCATTCCTACGTCCAGCGCCTGCACCTCGGGCAGCCAGGGTATCGGCTATGCCTACGAAGCCATCAAATACGGCCTTATCCCCATGATGCTCGGCGGTGGCGGCGAAGAGCTGTGCCCCAGCGAGGCCTATGTCTTCGATGCGCTCTACGCCACCAGTCAGCGCAACAGCGCCCCGCATACTTCGCCACGCCCCTACGACCGGGATCGCGACGGACTGGTTATCGGCGAAGGCGCGGGGATGCTCGTCCTGGAAGCACGCGATCACGCCCTCGCCCGCGGCGCCCGCATCCATGCCGAAATCGTCGGCTTCGGCAGCAACTCGGACGGCACCCATGTCACGCGTCCGCAGGCCGACACAATGCATCGTGCCATGAAGCTCGCCCTCGAAGACGCCGGTCTACACCCGAGCCGGATCGGCTACGTCAATGGCCACGGCACGGCCACCGAACAGGGAGATATCGCCGAATCACACGCCACCGCGAAAGTATTCGGCAGCCAGGTGGCCATCAGTTCGCAAAAGAGCTTCCTGGGCCACACGCTGGGCGCCTGCGGGGCGCTCGAATCCTGGTTCTCCATCGCCATGATGCATGACGGCGCATTTGCGCCGACACTCAATCTGGACAATGTGGATCCACGCTGCGCCGAGCTGGATTATCTGCGACACGACTGGCGCAACATTGATACCGAATATGTCATGAATAATAATTTCGCATTCGGCGGCATCAATACCTCGCTGATTTTCCGCAGAGAAAGCGGAGCGCTGTGATACGTTCTATGCCTGCGGCGCAATCGCCGATTCGTCGGCCACGAGCGCCCAGCGCTCATGGTCCCGCCATTGGCCGCCGATCCGCAGATAGCGGGGCGAGAATCCTTCCTTGCTGAATCCCAGGCGGCGTACCAGCGCGATCGAGGCCAGGTTGCCGGGCTGAATATTCGCTTCGACCCGATGCAATCCCAGCTCGCCGAAAGCCACCCCGACCGCCTGCCGCACGGCTTCGCTCATCCGCCCAGTCCGGCCAAACTCCGCCATCCCGTAGAACCCCAGATAAGCGCTCTGCAACGCGCCCGCCACGATATCATTCAGATTGACCACCCCGGCGATCCTTCCTGATGCCCGGTCGCGCGCCACCAGGCTGACCGTGGCGCCGACAAGATTGCGCGCAAACCAACGCTCGAACCCGTCCCTGTCCACAAAAGGCGCAACCCAGGGCGCGTGATATGCCTGATTGGCGCGATTGGCCGCGATCAGATCTGCGGCGTCCGCCACGGTAACGCGCGTCAGTTGGATGCTTTGCATAAGGTAAACCTTCATGGCCGGTGGGTGTGGAATCGGAAATGATTGGCTTGCCCCGGCCCACTGACATTGTCACGGCAGCCACGATGGACGCAAGCAAGCGCCCCCCGGTTCGCGGCGTGCGCAGCAAGCCCGGGGATCACAGTATGCGAGCAGTGTAACCGCGGTGTCTACCGGTTAACAAGCTTGGCGGGAAAAGCCACCAGCACCAGCACGGCATTGAAAACCAGGCATACGGCAAAGAACCATAGCGCGGCGTTGGCGGTGCCGGTCAAATCGGTTGCCCAGCCGATCAGCGAGTTGCTCACCAGCCCTGCGATATTGGCGACCGAGCACGCCAGCGCAAATCCGGTCGCCGCTGCCGTGCCTTTCAGAAACGTCGCCGGCAGGCTGAAAAACACCGGCACCGCGCCCAGCAAGGCGCAGGAAGCGATCGTGAACGCCGCCACCGTCAGCAAGATGTTATGCGCCACAAACGTACTGCAGACCAGGGCAATGGCGCCCACGGTGAGCGGAATGGACAGGTGCCAGCGGCGTTCGCGATGCTTGTCCGAGCTTGCGCCGATGGCCAGCATCCCGATCAGGCCGGCAATACTGGGGATCGCCGTCAGCAATCCAATATCAAAGGTATCGCTTACCCCGGCATTGCGGATGAAAGTCGGCATCCAGAAGCCGATGGCGTAGGCGCCGAGCAGAATGGAAAAATCCACGCTGCCGAGCATCCACACCTTCAGGTTGAAAAAACCGTCCTTGAAGGAATGCTTGCTGTGCTTGCCTTCGGCATTGTCCTTATCCAAGTCCTGTTGCAGTAGGACGCGCTCCTCATTATCCAGCCATTTGGCTTTTTTATGGTCGTCCGGCAACGCCCAGAAAGTCAGGATGCCGAGCAGGACGCTGGGGATAGACTCGAGCAGAAACAGCCATTGCCAACCGCTCAGGCCGTGCATCTGGTCGAAATGGCCCATGATCCAGCCCGAGATGGGACCGCCGATAATGCTGGACAGCGGCAACCCGATCATAAAAAGGGCAATGATCTTGCCGCGCCGGTACGTGGGAAACCAGGTGGTCAGGTAGTACAGCACGCCAGGCAGAAAACCGGCCTCGGCCGCGCCCAGCAGAAACCGCAGAATGTAGAACTGGGTAGTACTTGTCACGAACATGGTCAGTCCCGACAGCACGCCCCAGCTGATCATGATGCGGGCAATCCAGATGCGCGCACCGACCTTCTCGAGCACCAGATTGCTGGGCACCTCGAAAAGAATATAGCCGACAAAAAACAGTCCGGCGCCCAGCCCATAGGCCGTGGTGCTGAACTGCAGGTCCTCCACCATCTGCAGCTTGGCGAAGCCCACATTGATTCGGTCCAGATAAGCCGCCAGATAGCAGAAGCACAAAAAGGGGATCAGCCGCCATGTGATTTTCTTATACAGGTCCTGGGTCGGATTGCCCGCCTGGACCAAAGGCTGCGTCGATACGGTTGAGTTCATTTCAAATGTCTCCGGAGAGGTACGGGTCAGCCCACGTGCGAACACAGGCCATGAGTCGATGCGCTGGAAATCCGGGCCGAAGCCCGGTTCTGGATCATGCCGTGGTGGTGTCTGGCTGCTTCAAATCCTGCGCATACAGGTCATAGCCGTATACCCAGGCAGGGTCTTCTTGGGTACGCAGGAAGGTGTTGGCGTTGGAGACGGCCTGCACCTGCGTGGCCCTTTCCTTGCGGTTGGCCTCATAGAGCTGGAACGCGCTGCGGTAGTGTTCAATGCCGGTCTCCTGCAGGCAACGGGCCAACATGGCCGCATCCTCGATCGCCATGCAGGCGCCCTGGGCCATATGCGGCTTCATGGGGTGGCAGGCGTCGCCCAGCATGACCAGACGCCCGCGGCTCCACAAGGGCAAGGGATTGCGGTTCAGCAAAGGCCATTTCGTAATGTTCTCGGTCGAGCGGATCAGATTCTTGACGGTCGGATGGTAATCCTCGAAAGCCGCGAGCATTTCCTCCTGCGAGCTATCGACGAATGACCCCTGGAAATCCCATGCCTCATGCGGCACGCCGGTGACAAAGTAGTATTCATCGCGCTTGCCCGTGGTGTAGTAGACCATCATATGGCGATCATCCGTCCACCATTTGACACAGTCCTCGAATTCGTCGGCGAATTTGGCCAGGTTCTCGCCGCGAATCAGGGCGCGATGGGCAACCCAGCCGCTATAGGTGGGGGCTTCGACACCCAAAAGCGTTTCCCGGATTTTCGAGTAGATACCATCGGCACCAATGACAATATCGGCGGTCACGCGGGTGCCATCGGCAAAGCCGAGATGCACTTTCTCGCCATCGTCATTCAGCGTTTCAAGCTTCTTGCCAAAATGTACGGTGCCGGGCTTAACGCTGGAGATCTGCAGCGCGTGCATATCGCCGCGATGCACCGTGATATAGGAAGCGCCGTATTCTTTCTTGGCATAATCCCCCAGGGGAATGCGCGACAGATAGTCGCCGCTGACACCATCGCGGCTCAACCAGAAATCGGGATGCGATCCCATATCGTCCAGCGCTTTTTCCAATCCCATGCGACGGAAAATCTTCATGGCGTTCGGCCCGACATGAATGCCCGCGCCCAGACGGGAAAACTCTGGCGCCTGTTCATACACCTCGACTTCGAATCCTGCCTGCTGCAAAAGCGTCGCTGCCGCAGCACCGCCCAGACCGGCCCCAACGATGGCAATTTTGACTGTGTCCTTCATGAAAACTCCAAGATATGTCATTTGTGTTTAGTTCAATAATTAATAGTGTACACACTTATATTTTTATTTGAAATACAAAAAGATTGGGGTTTATACTGGTTTTTATCTTTATGAAATACTTAATTTAAATAGGATATTTCATGCACAATATCAGTGCGGACAGCATTCATATCAGTGCATTTTTATAGTGTATAGGCTTTATTTTCATGCAAATGCCGACAAGAAACGGGTAAGATTTAGGCATCTCCCGGCAGCATCGGCGCCAAAGCAAAAGGCGCCCCCCGGGTCAGCGGGTATACTAATCACTAACGCCTGAACATCGAAGCCACGTTCAGGGTGCATTTCAATAGAGCTTAGCCATGTCTAAAAAAAACAAGCAACCAGAGTCGGGACCGCAAGCGGCCAGCCAGCCCTATGATGTGACAGAACAAGTCGGGCATCTGCTGCGCAAGGCGGTGCAGCGTCACACGGCAATCTTCCAGCAGCACGTCGGCGACGAGCAACTGACGGCGATACAGTTCGTCACCCTTTGCGCGCTGCGAGACCATGGGCGTTGCTCACAGGCGGAGCTGGTCGAGGCAACCGCAATCGACCAGGCGACGATCCGCGGCATCATCAGCCGCCTCAAGGACAGGGGGTTGATCCAGCTTTCGCCCGGGCAACGCGATAAGCGCAAGGTCATCGTGGACCTTACCGCCGCTGGCCGGGAATTGCTGTCCCGCACCATTCCAAACGCGCAAAAGATAAGCAAACTTACCATGGGCGAGCTCAATCCCGCCGAACAAATCGCCATCGTATATTTGCTGAAAAAAATGAATGCCAGCCTTCAGGCAGAGGGCTAGCGCGGCGGCGCCTCGCCCCCTGCGGCAGGGTCGGCGCGTGCCGGTTTTGCCGCAGCATCGGCCGGCAGCAAAAACTGCAGCAGACTTTGCGCGGCCGCATGCAGGCCCCGCCTGTCGCGTATGCCAATCACGATATCGCGACGGCGCCATTCATCCTGCAACGGCACAATCACGGTGTTGGGAATCTGATAGGCGCCGACGCTCTGATACGGTAATACGCCGATCCCCATACCCGCATTGATCAGCAGGCACATGGCATCGTATCCAGACACCACGGTTCGCAAGCGCAGTGGCGTTTCGGCCTCCATGGCTGCCTTGGTAATCTGATAATTGATCTGCGTGCCCGACAGCAGGGAAATATGCTCGTAACCCAGCGTCTGCGCAAACGCCACCGATTGATATTTCGCCAGCGGATGATCCGCGGGCACCAGCAACACGAGTTCGTCCTGCCGGAAGCGATAAGTTTCGATCTGCGCATCGTAGGGCAAATCGGTGAATATGCCGAGATCGCCCTTGCCGGCTTCTATTTTCCGCACGATCTCCACGCTGGTTTGTTCTTCCAGTTGCACGCGAATATCCGGATACTGCCGGGCAAAGCTGCCCAGCGGCTCGGGCAGAAACTGGATAATGGCGGTCGGGTTGGCCAGGATATGCACCAGCGCACGCTGCTCCTGCGCATAGGTTTTCAGCCGCGTCTCGATGGTATCGATGCTGTTGAGCAAGGCACGGGCGTGATACAGCAGTTCCAGCCCCGCCGCAGTCGGCGTCACCCCTTTATTGCTGCGTGCCAGCAAAGCGGTTTGCAACCCCTCTTCGAGCTCGGCGATGCGGCGGCTGACCGCGGCCGCCGCAATATGCTCGCGCTCGGCGGCGCGACTGATCGTGCCCTCTTCGAGCACCCGCACAAAGAGTTTCAGCGTAACGGGATCCAGTTTCATGCACATATCTTACCTGCAATTGCCTGTCCCATACCCCGCTGCGGGATCGCCAGGCAACAAAGCATAGCCCGGCCCCGCGGCCAGCACTCGCCCCGGACGCCGACTGCCGCAGACTCAGGCGCCCTTGCTGCCCGAGAGCACGTGACCGGCGTCCGGCACTTTGGTTTCCAGCCCCAGCGTCTTGAGCATCTGGTAGACAGTGGCGACGGCAGCCGACAGCACGGGTTTGCCAATCAGGTCCTGTGCCCGCTGGATGGCGGGCAGAGACGGCATTTGCACGCAGGCGGAAAGAATGACCGCGTCGACGCCATCATGGTCCAGACGTTGCACATGCTCCAGCAGATTTTCCGGATTGAGCAGGCCCACTTCCAGATTGTCCGCGACTTCCAGGCTGATCGCATCCTTGACCTCGACCCCTTCCGCCTCAATATATTCGACCACGCGCTGCGTCAACGGCTTCATGTAAGGCGTGATGATCGATACCTTGCGAAAACCGAATTCCTTGAGCGTATCGACCAGCGCACCGGCCGAGCTCAGGACAGGAATAGGCACGCCATTTTCCTTGACAGTATTCTGCAAGCGCTCCTGGGATTGGCGATGGTAGCCATTGCCCTGCGCCATGATGGCCACCAGGCAGGCATAAGCCATGACATCGCAGCGCGCATCGCTCAATTCCACCACGCAGCGATCGCTGGCGACATCCATCGCCTTGAGCTCTTCCGGCGTCACTTTCATCATCCGCATGCGCGAAGAATGGAAAGTAAAGCGATCCTCGGGAAACTGGGTGGCGCGAGCCAGCAGCATTGCCGGGATTTCGGTTTCCATGGTCGTGTTGGAACTGGGCACAATCTGGCCGATTCGATAGGTTTTCATACGCGTACAGACTCCTGGTATTGACGAGACCATCCATTCTAGGATCCGGCGAGGCCGTTGCAAATCACTCATCCGTCAACATGCCATCGCGAAATGCGTTGGCAACACGCGCCGACCGTGCCACGCCAGTCAGCGGCAACGATGGGGCGCGCGCCAATGACGACTCGGGGAATCAAGAACACGACGCGGGCAGACACATCATGAGAATGGCGTTTCAATGCCAAATGTCATGTCACGGATGGCCAGGCTGCGTCCGTATTTGCCCGATTTTCTCCTTCAGGTTCTTCCAGGCGGGCTGGTCCGGCGCGAAGCGCTTGCGCATATAGCTCAGCAGCGATGCCATCTGTTCATCATTCATACTGTTCTTGAATCCCGGCATGGATCCCAGTCCCGCAACCGCCGGGCGTGTGATACCGTGCATCAACACCTGAATGGCATTGTCCGGGTGATCGCTGTGCAGATTGGAATTGAGCGCAAGCGATGGCCGCGCGCCGAACAGGACTGGCCCGCCGCGCGGATCATGACAAACCGCGCAAGCCCCATTGAACAAGGTTTCGCCAGGCATCAATCGGGCCTGTTCTTCCGCCTGGGCGCCGGCCTCCAGTTGCGCGGCCAGCGCGGCATGGCTTTCCTGCCGTTGCGACGCCGCCGGATTCAGGCTGGCTAGATAGTGCGCGATCGCCCGTACATCCTCTTCGGGCAATTGCGCCAGGCCGGCCACCACCGGCCCCATCGGTCCCGCCGCCACGCCATGCAATGGCGAATAGCCGGTGCGCAGGTAGCTGAACAACTCTTGTTCGGTCCAGGGAATCGGCGCCGAGGACAGCCGGTTCAGCGCCGGTGCTTCCCAATTGTCGGCAAAGCCGCCGCCCAGGAAGGATTTTTCGCCATTTTTTTCCGCGCCCAAGGCATTGCGCGGCGAATGACAAGCCGCGCAATGGCCGCTGCTGTTGACCAGGTAAGCGCCGCGGTTCCACAAGGGACTTTTGCCGGTGTCGGGCACATAGGCCTGCCGATCCCGGTGAAACAGCATATTCCATCCGGCTAGCAGCGGTCTCATGTTCATCGGGAAAGGCAAGCGCGTTTCCTTGTTCTGCGCGACCACCGCCGGCCTAGTCATCAGGTAGGCGTACAGGGACTGCAAATCCTCGTCCGACATCTTCGCGTACGCCGTATAGGGAAAGGCGGGGTACAGGTGACTGCCGTCCCGGTGTATGCCGTCGCGCATGGCCCGCTCGAATGCCTTGTAGGACCAGTTGCCGATCCCAGTCTCGGGGTCGGGCGTGATATTGGTCGTGTACACCGTCCCAAACGGCGTTTCCAGCCCCAGCCCGCCGGCATACGGCTCTCCGCCCTCCACGGTGTGGCAGACCATGCAATCGCCCGCCAGCGCGACCAACCGCCCCCGGGCAATGGCCTGCTCGGAGAAAATCGAAGTATCAATACCGTTGACCGGCGCGATGGCGGGCCGCCAGGGCGAGGCCACCATCACGGCGCCAGCCGCCGCGGCCAGCATGCCGCCCATCCATGTTTTGCGCCAGCCGCCACGGCGCTTGCGCTCGGTGGCTATCGCGACTTGAGGCAATGCGAAAGGCGTCTCCCGCAACCTTACGCCGGTTGCGCTGTACACCGCATTGGCAATGGCCGCCGCCGCCGGCAGTTCCACGCCCGGTCCCCAGGCAACGGCCGGCTGCAGGCTGCTTGCGCCATTGACCAGATTAACGTCCGGCACCGCCAGATCGGCGCGCCCGCCTTGCGAAGACGCATCCTTCGACACGCCGTGCCCGGTGTCGCCAAGCAACGCCTGGGCCCAGCGTCCCAGCCGATCCTGCAGCGCCTTGGCCGGCATCGGCGCAACGCCGGCATCCTGCGCCTGGTTGGCATCGTGCCCCACCGTCAGTCTGTGCACAGCCAATTGGCCGGTGGCCTTGTCGACGCCCAGCTCTACCGCCCAGGCAGACCAGATCTCCTGCGGCGGCCGCCGGTCATTATCGATAATATGACTGTAGGCAAGGCCCAACCCGGGGCGGGCTGCCGCATCGCCCTCTTCCCAGCCGGCCTTGCGCGCGACCCGCCGCAGCAACTGCCGGCCCTTCTCGCTTTTCAGTTGCGCCATCCGCGTTTCCACCGGATCCAGTCCTTGCGCCTGGCAATATTCGTCGAAATAGGACTCTTGCGCAAACACGGTCGCGGCGGCATAGCTGTGCGGATCGGCCACGGTCGTCTGCATTTGCCCGTCGGGAACCGGGGCGCGGGCATAATCGGTCAACACATGCATGCCGCCGGGGGCGGGGTGGACCAATCCACAACGCGCGCCCGCCTGCGAAAACCGGTTGGGACCGGGCGCATTGATTTGCCATCGCGGATTGGCGGCAAGCGACGTGGCCGGCGACCGAGGGTCATCGCTGCGCGCGCTTATCCTCAGGGCGTCGGCACGCGCCGACTGCACGCGCACGGGGCGATCCATATCCCAGGCCAGCAGCACGGCCTCGATCGCTGTCTCGTATCCGTCAGGGGTTGCCCCGCCGTGATCGACAATGCGAATCCCCTGCTCCTTCAGCCCGGTCAACGCCGCGATTTCCTCGCGCAATGCCGCCGGTCGATGGGTATCGACCCACACACTCAATTGTCCGTTCCGGCGCCAGGCGATGGCCCAGGCGCTCCCGTCGGCAGATCGGCCCGGCTGCCAGGCATAGTTTGTCGCTTCCCCCCGCGGTTGACCCTTGCCGCCCGGTGCGTCAACGGTGGCATCCTGCAGGCTGGCGGCGCTCGCCACCGGGGTCGCCCAGTGCGCATCCAGCAGCGCGCAAGCCTGCAACGCCAGGGTGCGCTGCACCGCGACGACGCCTGCGAAGCTACCTCGACGGATACAGGCAATCACGCCGGGCACTTGGCTGGCGCTGGCGCTATCGAGCGACTGCAACTGCATGGCCGCATGCGTCCCACCCGGCGGATACAACACCGCGCCATGCAACAGCAAGTCAGCGGCGGGCACGGCGATATCGGTCCCACGCAAAGGCGCGCCGGGATGATCCACAGCGGAAGAAACGGAAGTCGCGGAAGAATCGGTCATGTTGTCGGTTTCGCGGCTGCCGATGCCGCCGCCATGATTTCCACATGCGTACCGCAACGACACAGGTTATGGCGCAATTCATTGCGAATCTGCGCATCGGTCGGATGGGGATTGCGGTTCAGCAGGGCCTGCACCGTCATGATCATGCCATTGAGGCAATAGCCGCACTGCGCAGCCTGGTGATCGATAAATGCCTGCTGCACGGCGTTGGGCCTGCCGTCCTGGCATAGCCCCTCCAGCGTCGTAATCTTGCGATTTTCCACGATGCTCACCGGCACCACGCAAGACCGCGCAGCGACGCCATCCACCAGCACGGTGCAAGCGCCGCACTCCCCCAGCCCGCAGCCGAACTTGGGCCCGTTCAGGCAAAGATCGTTCCGCAGGACATATAGCAAGGGTGTGTCCGGTTCGACACTCACCTCGTGCGTCTGCCCATTGACCGACAGGCAATAGTCGCGGATAGTATTCACAGCCATAGAGGATATTTCATTTGAAACTACTTAAATCAGCTTATACACTTTAAATTATCGATTCTATTTCGACAACCCTTCCATTCCTGAATTTCTTCGAATGTATTTTCCTGCACCATAATAATCTTTATTATATATATGATTAACTAGCGTTAATACTAGTTTTCATATGCAATAAAAGCAATTTAAATGTAAATGAAATTGTAGAATTGACAATCCATATTAAGCGTGTACACTTTAAATAGCCCTTTATCGCCGAAGCGGATCCCTTACCCGGAAAACCTTTTATGACTTACCAGGCTCCCCGCGCCGAACAGCAGGCGCTGCTGGACACGACAGGCACGCTTCTGATCCTGCGCGCGCCGGCGGTGCCCCCGGCACCGCCCCCCGGCCAGCCCGGGGTTCAGTCGGATTATCTGCAAGCCTACGACGATGTCTTCGTTGCGCTTTCCGACGAAGGCTGGGTGCGCGCGTTCAATGGCCATGTCGATCTGGGTACCGGCATCCAGACGGCGCTGGCGCAAATCGTCGCCGATGAGCTCGATGTCCCCATCGATCGCGTCCACATGGTACTCGGACACACAGACGCCGCTCCCAACCAGGGGCCGACCATCGCCAGCGCATCGATCCAGATATCAGCCCAACCCTTGCGCAAGGCGGCGGCCCAGGCTCGCCATCTATTACTTGAGCTGGCCGCGACGATGTGGCGGGTCGACGCCGCCGGCCTGACAGTTTGCGACGGCATGATCATCGCCGGCCCCGGCCAGGCCATCGATTACTGGACGCTGCTCAAAGGCAGGCAACTGCGCGCGTACCTGCGGGAAGATGCCGTCACCAAACCCGCGCGGGACCTGAAGATCGTCGGCCGCTCCCAACCCCGGGTCGATATTCCCGCCAAGGCCACGGGCGAGTTCATCTATGTGCATGATATCCGCTTGGAAGGCATGTGGCACGGACGAGTGGTCCGGCCCCCCTATGTCGGTCGTGATAGCGGTGCATTTATCGGCCACAGCCTGGAGGCGGTCGATGTGACCTCGGTGCGGCATATCGATCCGCAAATCAAAGTCGTCGTGATCGGTGACTTCATCGGTGTCGTCGCCAGGCGCGAAGAACATGCCATCCGAGCGGCACAGACCTTGAAGGTACGCTGGAAAGCCGTCCCCGCGCTCGAGTCGCTGGCCGACCTGGAACAGGCAATCCGCCGGCAACCCATGGTGGAACGGGTGCTGGCGGACAATCGGGCCGAAGTTTCCGCGCTTCCCGACGCCGCCCGCACCCTGAGGCGGACCTATGTCTGGCCTTACCAACTGCATGGCTCCATCGGGCCGTCCTGCGCGGTCGCCGACTACCGTGACGGCCATATCCGCGTCTGGTCCGGCACCCAAAACCCGCATATGCTGAGAACGAACCTGGCCCAACTGGCGGCGCTCGACGAGGGAGACATCGAAATCATCCGCCTCCAGGCATCCGGTTGCTATGGCCGCAATTGCGCCGATGACGTCTGCGGCGATGCCCTGTTGCTTTCCCGGCAGACCGGTGTGCCGGTGCGCGTGCAACTGAGCCGCGAACAGGAGCATGGCTGGGAACCCAAGGGCGCCGCGCAGTTGATGGATGTCGAGGGTTCCATCGATGCCGGCGGCAACTTGCGGCATTACGATTTCAGCACCCACTACCCATCGAATGACGGCCCCCTGCTCCCGCTCTTGCTCACGGGACGGCAGAGCGCGGCGCCGCGCAGCCTGCAAATGGGTGATCGCACGGCAGTGCCGCCTTACGACTATCCGCAGCAACGTGTCGTCTGCAACGATATGGCGACGATTGTCCGCGCATCCTGGCTGCGGGGGGTTTCCGCCCTGCCCAATTCGTTTGCCCATGACTGTTTTATCGACGAGCTCGCCATCGAGGCCGGCGCGGACCCGCTGGAATTTCGCGCGCGTCATCTGGCCACGGACCTGCGAGCCCGGGAACTGCTGGCGTCGGTGGGAGAAAGAGCGCATTGGCGGCCCGGCAACCCAGGCAGCCGCGGCACCCCCGACGGCGAGGGCTGGCTGCATGGCCGCGGCGTCTCGTATGCGCGCTATATCCATTCCCGTTTTCCTGGTTTCGGCGCGGCGTGGTCGGCCTGGATCGTCGATCTGAGCGTTCATGCGCAAACGGGCCAAATCCGCATCACGCGCGCGGTCATCGGCCAGGACACCGGCCAGATGATCAACCCGGCGGGCGTGCGTCACCAGTTGCATGGCAACGCGATCCAGGCCATGAGCCGCGCCCTGTACGAAGCGGTCGAATTCGATGAGCGGGGCACAGTCCAGGCGGAATGGGGCGGGTACCGGATCATGGACTTCACCAACGTGCCACCGATCGACGTCGTACTGATGCCGCGCCAAGAAGAGCCGCCCATGGGCGCCGGCGAATCGGCTTCGGTTCCCTGCGCGTCGGCCGTCGCCAACGCCCTGTTCGACGCTTGCGGCGTGCGCTTCTACCGGGCGCCGTTTACCCCCCGGTCCGTAAGAATTGCATTAGGCAGTCCGCAGGAGCGTGCGCCGTGATCCCGTTCACGCGCAGCGCCTGCTTTATCACTCGAGGAAGATGAAATGAGTCATTATCAATACGGCGCCAATATTGCCGCCAACGGTATCCGGCAACACTATTTGCGCTATGGCGGCGCGGCGGGCGACAGGGCCGGCCGCCCCGCCGTGATTATTATTCCAGGCATTACCAGTCCCGCCGTCACCTGGGGATTCGTCGGCGAGAAATTCGGCGAAAAGTTCGACACCTATGTGCTGGATGTGCGGGGGCGCGGTCTCAGCGAAGCCTCCGATACCCTGGATTACGGACTGGATGCCCAGGCCGCCGATGTCATCGCGCTTGCCAATGCGCTGGGCCTGAAGCGCTATATCCTGGTTGGTCACTCCATGGGCGCACGCATCGGCGCACGCGCCGCGAGTGCCACCCCTGAGGGCCTGGAGGCGCTGGTCATGGTGGACCCGCCGGTCTCCGGCCCCGATCGCCGCCCCTATCCGGCCAAGCTGCCCTGGTATGTGGACTCCATGGCCATGGCGCGCAAAGGCTGCGACGCCGATGCGATGCGCGCCTTTTGCCCGACCTGGACACAAGAGCAGTTGGCGCTTCGGGCGCAGTGGCTGCACACCTGCGACGAACGGGCGATCATCCAAAGCTTCAATGATTTCCAGAACGATGACGTGCATGCCAATTTCCCGCAAATCCACGTGCCAGTCATGCTGATGACCGCCGAGCGTGGCGATGTCGTCACCGACGACGACGTCAAGGAGATCGCCACCCTGATCCCGGGCCTGGTCACTACGCGCGTCCCCAATGCCGGCCACATGATCCCCTGGGACAACGAGCCAGGCTTCTACGCGGCTTTCGGCGATTTCCTGGGCGCTCCCCTGGACTGATTGCCGCGCGCGCCAGGGCGGCCCCTGCAAAGGCTTGCCTCCCGCCGGCGCGCCACCGCCGCACCCGCCGCCAGCGTTCGGCGGGTGTTGCTTCCGCCCACTACCAAGACTAAGCGAGAAAACACCATGGCAGTTTCCGACTATCAATTGATCGAAGCCTGGCAACAGGTCCTGACCCTGTCCAACCTGAAACCGGGCCAAATCGTAACGCTGTTGACCAGCGCCAACACCCACCCGCAAACCCTGTCCTGCGCCATGATCGCCGCCCAGTCCAAAGGCGCCATCGTCAGCCGCCTGGATTTGCCGCCCGTCAATGCCGAAAAGGCGCTCAGCCGCGATCCGCTTGCCTATCTGGGCACCACGCCCCTGACCGACAACCGGGCCGCGATCGCGGCGTTGAAGGCGAGCGACCTGGTGCTGGACCTGATGACCCTGCTGTTCTCTCCCGAACAGGGCGAAATCCTGGAAAACGGCACGAAAATCCTGCTGGCGGTGGAGCCGCCGGAAGTGCTGGTGCGCACGGTCCCCTGCGAGGCCGACAAGCAGCGTGTCACGGCTGCCTCGGCGCGAATTTCCGCGGCAAAGCAAATGCATATCACGTCCGCAGCCGGCACCGACTTGCGTTGCCCCCTGGGCGAATTCCCGGCGATCAGCGAGTACGGCTACGTCGACGAGCCGGGGCGTTGGGACCATTGGCCCAGCGGCTTTAGCCTGACCTGGCCCAACGAGGGCGGGGCCAACGGGCGCATTGTGATCGACAAGGGCGATATCCTGTTGCCCCAGAAACAGTATGTCGCCGAGCCCATCGTGCTGACAGTGGAGAACGGCTACGCCACGAAGATCGAAGGCGGAATCGACGCCCAGTTGCTGGCCGAATACATGCAAACCTTCAACGACCCCGAAGCCTACGCCATTTCGCACATCGGCTGGGGCCTGCAACCCCGCGCCCACTGGTCCACCCTGGGGCTGTATGACCGCGAGGCCACCATCGGCATGGACGCCCGCGCTTTCGAGGGCAATTTTCTATTCTCCCTGGGACCCAACAATGAAGCCGGCGGCAGCCGGACCACGGCATGCCATATCGATATCCCGCTGCGGCGCTGCACCGTCAGCCTGGACGGCACCGCGGTGGTGCGCGACGGCAAGGTTGTGCAAGGAGAAGGCCAATGAGCCAGGAAAATGCGGTTTACCAGCAACAGGGCTTCGGCGCCCGGCTGCAGCACCCCGGGCCCTATGGCCTGCTGATCATTGACCTGGTCAACGGCTTTGCCGATCCCGCCGTATTCGGCGGCGGCAATATTCCGCAAGCCATCGCCAACACGCAATTGCTGCTGCAAACGGCGCGCGAACAGGGCTGGCCTGTTGCCCACACGCGCATCGTCTATGCCGACGATGGTGCGGACAATAATATTTTCAGCCTGAAAGTCCCCGGCATGCTCGGTCTGACCGAACACGAACCCAACAGCCAGATCGTGCCGCAACTGGCGCCGGCGCCGGGAGAATTGATCGTACGCAAGAATGTTCCCTCGGCTTTTTTCGGAACGTCGCTGGCGGCCTGGTTGACCCAGCGCGGCGTGAAGACCTTGCTGGTCGCCGGCGCGGTCACGAGCGGATGCGTGCGCGCATCGGTGGTCGACGCCATGCAACTGGGCTTTCAGCCGCTGGTGGTCTCGGACTGCGTTGGAGACCGGGCATTGGGCCCGCATGATGCAAACCTGTTCGACATGCAACAGAAATATGCGACCGTCACCGATCGCGCCCAGGCCATGGCGCTGCTTGGCCTGTAGTTTCCAGCACAGGGCGAGGCGAAACCCCTCGGCCCTGCCCGGTATTCGGGTCAGCCTGCGGCCTGGCAGGCGGGCCCGATCCATTGCCGCTGGCTCAGGGCTAACGGCCGCTCGCCGGACACCAGCGCCTCCCTGGCGAACAACGAACACGCAGGCCCCTGCCGCAACCTGGCTGCCGGCCAGACCGCGGCCATCGCCCAATGCGGATCAAGTATGGCCGACACGCCATGCCAGGCGCGCGCACCGAGTCCGCGCACGTGCCATTGGCATCCCGCCAGCACCAGCCCGGCACGACAATCCGACAAATCAGCCAGCGAGCCGGGGGCGGCCAGGCCGACCTCGGTCATATCCGCCGGAAACGCCCCGCCCCCCGCCTTGATCAGCGCCTCCTTGAGCGTCCAGAGCCGATAGAACGCCTGCGACCGTTCGGATCCATTCAGCGTCTTCAGCCAATGCAACTCGGCGTCGGTGGCAATCAGCGCCGCCACCGCCAGCACATCGATCGCGCGAATCCGCTCCAGGTCCACGCCAATGGCGTCGTGCTGCGATGTGGCGGCCCACAGGGCGTGTCCATGGCTGTGCGACAGGCTGGCGGCACGGTAGGGCGTCGCCAGCCTGGATTTGAGCGCCCGGCTCACCCGCCACTCGCCGGCCGTGCGGCCGCGCAACCGGTCCGCCTCGCGTTCACGGTCCTCCGGGGACAGGCGTGACGCATCATATTCCACGGCCAGGTCGGGACCCGCGAACCATAATTGCAATACCGGCGAAGTTGAAAACGACAAAGGCATGAGTCTGTACATAGCCATCAATAACGCTATTGTACGGACTCATGCCCATCAGTGGTCGGCAAACCGCCGTCCGACCCCAGGCCGATCAGGGAAGCGCGGCGACGGGTTCCTCGACCCGGCGGATTTGTCCCACGCCCAGGTAGGAGAACAGATCCTTGGGATCGGCCAGATCGGGCACCAGGGAAATCGGCTGCGTCAGACCCATCTTTCTGGCGGTATCCCGCATATAAACCAGCGCGGAAAAATCCTCCAGCGCAAATCCAACGGAATCGAACAACGTGATTTGCGTATCGGACTCCCTGCCATTGGCGCTGCCCTGGAATACCTGCCATAGGTGGCGCACGGGGAAATCAGGCGCGACGTTCTGCAATTCGCCTTCCACCCGGGTCTGCGCCTCGAACTCCACGAAGACCGTCGCCTTGGGCAAAATATCCGGATGTAGCTCGGTCTTGCCCGGGCAATCGCCACCAACGGCATTAATATGCATGCCCGGCTCGATCATGTCCGGCGTCAGGATATGCGCGCGCGAATACTCGGCCGTGACGGTCGTCACGATGTCGGCGCCCTTCACGGCTTCGGCCACGCTGTCGGCAATCACCACGGTCATGCCGGTATGGCGCAGGTTGCTGGCCAGCTTCAGGGATGCCTCGCGGTCCAGATCGAAGAGGCGTACTTCCTGGATGCCCAGCAAATGATGGAATGCCAGCGCCTGGAACTCGCTCTGGCAACCATTGCCGATCAGCGCCATGCTGCGGCTATCGCTACGCGCCAGGTATTTGGCGGCCAACGCGGACATGGCGGCCGTGCGAAACGCCGTTGTCAGCGTCAATTCACAGATGACATCAGGCTTGCCGGTGGCGTTGTCCGCCAGCGCGCCGAAGGCCAGGACAGTGGAAAGCCCTTCTTTGGGATTATGGGGATGGCAATTGACATATTTGAACGAGTAGTTCTTTTTATCGGCAATGGGCATCAGTTCCATGACGCCGTCCTTGACGTACTTGGCCACGCGGGCGGACTTGTCGAATTCGTCCCAGCGCAGATAGTCGGCCAGAATATAGCTGGCCACGCCCTGCAGGGTGGCTGCCATACCCTGCTTTTGCACGATATAGGCGACATCCTGGGGACGAATCAGCTCGGTGGTCAGATTCAGTTGATTCAGATTGTTCATGGTCGTCTCCGGGCCGTTTCGATATTGATGTGCCGGCAGACGACTGCTTGCGCTGCGTATAGGGTGAAACGGCCATTTCATCACCCGCGTTCCCGCCTGCGGCTATGCGATGGTTATAGTTTGCCGCAACGCCGCGGCAACGCATATCGGCAATCTTGAATACTTTTCATTAATCTTTTACCATAATGACATCAAATATTGCCGTTTTGAACAATATGGACACCACAGACCAATCGCTTATCGCCCTGCTGCGCCAGAACGCCAGGCTCTCCATCGCCGATTTGGCGCAAAAACTGGGACTGTCGCGCGGCACAGTCCGCAATCGCATCCTCAAGCTGGAGGACAGCGGGGTCATTATCGGCTACACGGTACAACTGCGACCCGACCACCAGACGCAGTCTATCCGCGCCTGGATGAGTATCGCCATTGAGGGAAATCTATCGCGCCAGGTCGTGGCCAGCCTGCTCGGGGAGCCCTGCATCGTGGCCCTGCACGATACCAACGGCCGCTGGGATTTGCTGGCCGAACTGGAGGCGGCCACGCTGGCCGACCTTGGACAGGCGCTGGAACGCATCCGCCTGATCCGCAATATCAGCAATTCCGAAACCAGCATCCACCTGAAAAGTTACCGCTAGCCGCGGGCCTGGCCAACAACGTCGGCCAGCGACGACAACCCGCCGCATATTGCCTTGCAAGCTAGTGCAACGTCGGGGAATAGGCGTGCCAGGCCGTCATGGATTGAATGACGCTGCCGATGCGCAGCAGGGTGCGTTCGTCCCCAGCCTTGCCGGTCAGTTGCACGCCAACCGGCAGATTGCTCTGGTCGAAGCCGCCTGGCAGCGCCAGGGCACACCCCTTCACCCAGTTGACGAAGCGGGTGAAATATCCCAGCGGCGTATTCGATTCGTCCACGTCGGACAGCATGATCGGGCTAAACGGCGCCGTAGGCAGCATAAAGGCATCCTTGTCGGCCATCCACTGCGCCCACACTGCCTGCGCGCGGCCATGCGCCTCCAGCAAATCCTGATATTGCATATCGGAAATCGTCCTGCCCGCCATCAGCCGATCGCGCACAAACGGCCCGAAGCGCATCGCCGGGTCCTGGATATAGGCCCGATGTACGCGCCATCCCTCCGCCGCGATCAGCTTGCCGCAGGCCTGCATCATTTCCGTGAAATCAAAGGGTGGCGCTTCACGCACGATCCTGGCGCCGGCCATTTCCACCATCCGCACCATATCGCGCACGGCCAGGCGCACGGCACGCTGCACCGGCATGCCGTAATCCTCGCCGGGCATCACGCCGATCCGCATACCGTCCAGGCCGTTGCCATCATCCAGCAGGCGGTGCCAGGGGTCCTGCAGGTGCTCTCCGGGCCCATGCGTCAGGGCATGCAGCAACAGCGCGGCATCGTCCGCCGTCCGCGTCATGGGCCCCACGCTGTCCAGCGTCGAGGATAACGGATAGACACCCGCCGTATCGATGACGCCGACCGTGGTCTTGAGTCCGGTGATGCTGTTGAGGGCAGACGGGATCCTGACCGAACCGCCAGTATCGGTGCCCAGGGCACACGGCACCAGCCCGGCGGCCACCGCAACGCCGGAACCACTGGACGAGCCGCCGGGAACACGGTGATAACGCCGATCCCAGGGGTTCCTGGGCGTACCCAGCAAGGGGTTGGTGCCCCAGCCGCCGAAAGCAAACTCCACCGTATGCGTCTTGCCGATAATGACGGCCCCCTGTGCGCGCAAGCGCTTTACCACGTCGGCCGTCTGCGTGCTGACGCGGTGCTCCCATTGCTTGGAGCCGCAAGCCGTGACCGTGCCTTCGATATCGCACAGATCCTTGATACCCACGGGAATGCCGTCAAGCAGGCCCAGCGCCTTGCCTTGTTTGCGTCGCGCATC
Organism: Advenella kashmirensis; assembly: GCA_040395835.1. Taxonomy (GTDB): domain Bacteria; phylum Pseudomonadota; class Gammaproteobacteria; order Burkholderiales; family Burkholderiaceae_B; genus Advenella; species Advenella kashmirensis_B. The sequence goes on along the minus strand of JBEBPQ010000020.1, from coordinate 13,676 downwards.
GGATTCGCGCGCCTGCGCCAGCGCCTGCTCCCTGAACACACAGGCAAACGCCTGCAATACCGGATTGAATTTCTCGATGCGGTTCAGAAAAAAGGTCGTCAGCAACTCCGACGTGACACTGTTCATTTCCAGACTGCTTGCCAGCTTGGCCACAGGCGTAAAAGCGTAATGATCCATGATATATCCCGCTATGCGATACCCGCTGCCTCGAGCATGCAGTGCAGCAGTACGTTGCAGCCCGCCTCCACATGCGCCGGCAGGGCATCCTCGATTTCATTATGGCTGATCCCGTCCTTGCACGGGATGAAAATCATGGCCGCCGGACAAACGCGCGCCAGGTATACGGCATCGTGCCCGGCACCGCTGACCAGCCGGGAGTGCGGATAGCCCAGCCGAGCCGCGTTCCTTTCGACGGCGCCGACCTGCTCCGGGTCAAAGGCTTGGGGAGGAAAATAGACGACTTCCTCGGCGTGGACCTGTACTTGGTACCGCTGCGCCATGGCTTCGCAATAGCGCCGAAAATCGGCCGTCATTGCGGTAAGGTCATCATCGGTCAGGGCGCGCAAGTCCACGGAAAAGCGCACCCGGCCCGGAATCACATTGCGCGAATTGGGGTAGACATCGACCCAGCCGACCGTTCCACGCCCGTCCGGGCCGTAGCGTCGGCCAATTTCATTGACTTCGCCCATGATACGCGTGGCCGGCAGCAAGGCATCCTTGCGCAACTCCATGGGTGTCGTCCCGGCATGGGACTCCACACCCTGTACGACCACATCGTACCAACGCTGGCCCAGCGCGCCGGTGACCACGCCGATGGTATGCGAACGCCGCTCAAGCACCGGGCCCTGCTCGATATGCGCCTCGAAGTAACACTTGACGGGCGTGGCACGGCACTGCGCGGGGCCGTCGTAACCAATGGCCGACAGCGCCGAGGCCACGCTGATGCCCTCGACATCCTTGCTCTGCAGGGCGGTCTGCGCCGAAAAAGCGCCGGCATATACACCAGAGCCCATCATGACCGGCACGAATCGCGACCCTTCCTCATTCGTCCATACCGCCACTTCCAGCGACGCCCGTGTCCGGATCTGCAGATCGTTCAACGTGCGCAATACCTCGAGCCCCGCCAGCACGCCGTAATTGCCGTCGAATTTGCCGCCGGTCGGCTGGGTATCGATATGGCTGCCGGTCATGACCGGCGGCAATTGCGGATCCAATCCTTCGCGGCGCGCGAAAATATTTCCCATTTCATCCACCCGAACCGTGCAACCCGACTCGGTCGCCCATCGGACAAAGAGATCGCGTCCCTCCTTGTCCAGCTCGGTCAGCGCCAGGCGGTTCACCCCGCCCTTCTCGGTTCCGCCGATGCGGGCCAGCGCCATCAGCGAGGCCCAGAGACGCTGCGCATTGATGCGCCCAACACTGCTATGCTCATTCATATTCATCCTTCGCTACCTGAATTGCGTTGTTTGACACGACACCATCAATCGGCCACCAGATGACACTGTACCCGATGGCTGCGGGTAATGTTCGTCTGTTGCGGCAGACCGGTCCTGCAACGATCCATGACCTGCGCGCAACGCGCCGCAAACGCGCAACCGGTAGGCAGGTTCGCCAGGTCCGGGGGCGATCCCCGGATCACTTCCAGCGGCTTGCCCCGCGCCATGCCATGCCGGCGGCTTTTGAGCAAGGCCAGGGTGTAGGGATGGCGCGCATCATGCAAAATCTCCTTGATGCCACCCTCCTCGACGATACGTCCCCCGTACATCACAGCGACGCGATCCGCCATCTCCGTGGCCGCGCCGATATCGTGCGTCACGAAGACAATCGCCAGGCCCAGTTTTCTCTGCAATTCGCGCAGCAGGATCAGCACCTGTATCTGCACCGTCGCATCCAGCGCCGTCGTCGGCTCGTCGGCCAACAGCACCTCCGGCTGGGCCGATAGCGCCAGGGCGATCATGGCCCGTTGCCGCATTCCTCCCGACATCTCGTGCGGGTAGGCCGCCATGCGTTTCTCGGGACTCGGAATACGCACCGCCTCCAGCGCCGCGATGGCCTGTTCGCGCGCCTGCTGTGCGCCGACGCGATGATGCGTGCGGATGCACTCGATCATTTGCTGGCCCACCGTATAGACCGGATCCAGCGCCAGCAGTGGTTCCTGAAACACCATCGCCACTTTCTTGCCGCGCAACGCGCGCAGCTGCGGCTTGGCCAACTGCAGGACCTGCGCCCCGCCAATGTCGATCGCACCGCTTTGCGTCGTCTGTCGCTCGGGATGCAAGCGCATCAGCGCGCGCAAAGTCACGCTTTTGCCGGATCCGGATTCCCCGATGAGCACCAGGGTCTCCCCCTTGGCGACATGGAAGGACACGCCATTGACCGCCTGTATCGTCTTGCCTGCCCGGTGAAACGTCACCTCCAGGTCTTTGACATCGATCGCACGCGCGACCGGCTCCTGGCGGCTTGGCTCAGCCACTTCCGGCGCCATCGCGCCACTGGCCTCCTTTCTCATTGCCTGACTGTTCACTACCCTCTCCTAGATCGATGCGCCGGCGGCCTCTGCCGAGGCCACCGCGACGCTTTGCCCGATGCGGTCATTTACCCTGATGCACGCCACCTGGTGCCCGGCGCGGTCGCCCAGTAGCAAAGGCAGATTCGATTTGCAATCGGCAATCATCTGCTTGCAACGCGGATGAAAGCGGCAACCCGACGGCGGTGCTATCGGATTGGGCGGATCGCCCGCCAGCGGCGCCCGCTGCGTACGCCGATCCGGATCCGTGGTTGGCACCGAAGCCAGCAATGCCTGCGTATAGGGATGGGACGGAGCCTTGAGCACTTGCTCCGTGGTGCCCAATTCGACGACTTTGCCCAGGTACATGACCAGCACCCGGTCGCACAGATATTCGATCACGCTCAGATCGTGGCTGATGAAAACGAATGTCAGCTTGTATTTTTCCTTCAAGTCCGAAAGCAGGTTCAGGACCTGGGCCTCGACCGACTTGTCCAACGCCGACACGGCCTCGTCGAGAATAATCAGGCGCGGGCGCAAGGCGATGGCGCGGGCGATGTTGACCCGCTGCCGCTGCCCGCCCGACAGCTCGTGCGGATATCGCCCGGCGAAGCGTTGCGGATCCAGACCCACGTTTTCCAGCAGCGCCATGGCCTCGCGCTCGGCCTCCTGGCGCGGCACACCATGCACGATGGGCGCGAAAGCGATGATGTCCAGGATCGTCATCCGCGGATTCAGCGACGAATAACTGTCCTGGAAAACCATTTGCACCTGGCGCCGGAACGACTTCATCGGCAACTGCGAACTACCGACCGCGAGCCCGTCGAAAATCAGCTCGCCACCGTCCGGCTGCAGCAACCGCATGAGCAGCCGGGCGGTGGTCGATTTGCCACAACCGGACTCGCCGACGATCCCCAGGGTTTCATATTTCATGACATCGAAACTGATGTCGTCAACCGCCTGCACCGCATCGCCACGGCGTCGCAACAAGCCGGTCTTCAACGGAAAATGCTTGAGCAGATGCTTCACGATCAGCAGCGGCTGCGCCGGTCCGCCCACATCCTGACGCTCGGAAAATTGCGTGGCCATGTTATGACTCCTTGATATCCATTGCCTGCCGCAGCCCGTCCGAGAAGATATTGAACGAGATGGACGTGATGAAAATCATCAGGCCGGGCAAGGCTGCCACCACCGGCTGTGTATAAATCGCGGTGCGCAGCGTATTGAGCATCAGCCCCCACTCCGGCTCCGGCGGCTTGACGCCCAGCCCCAGGAAAGACAGGCCGGAGGCCAGAATCATGGAGACAGAAATCAGGCTGGTGGCAAATACGAAGATTGGGCCCAGCACATTATTGAGCACTTGGCTGAAAACGATCCTGAACGAGGATGCCCCAGATGTCCTGGCGGCATCGACAAACTCCTGCGTGCGCATTTGTGTCGTCACGCTTTCGGCCACGCGAATGATCTGCGGAATGAAGACCACAGTCAGCGACAACAGGGCATTGCCGGTTCCCGCTCCCAGCGTTCCGGACAGCGCGATCGCCAGCAAGACAGAAGGGAACGCATACAGGACATCGGTCAGGCGCATGATGACCGAATTGATCTTCCCCCCCGCATAGCCGGCGATGATGCCGATTGTTCCACCAATCCCGAATGCAATTATCACAGGTGTAATTCCCATGAACAGGGAAAGCCGGGCACCCAGAATCAGCCGCGACAACATGTCTCGCCCCAATTCGTCGCTGCCCAGCGGAAAATGCTCGGCGCCTATCGGTTTCAATCTGTGCAGGATCGATGATTTATAAGGGTCCGCCGGCATGATCCATGGCGCCAGCATTGCCATCAGCAGCAACACGAACAACAAGCCGGCTGCCAGCATGGCCAGTCGGTTGCGCCGCAGGTTCCGCGCGACGCCGTGCCAGTATCCCTCCGATCGCTGTACGGCGGCGGGTGCGTCCAGGGTTTGAGTCAGAGAACGAACAGCCATATCATTACCTTTGGATGCGAGGGTCAAGCCAGGTCTGCACGGTATCGACCAGTAGATTGAGCAGGACAAAGAAAATCGCCATGATCAGGATCGTGCCTTGCAACAAGGGGAAATCGCGCTGGAAGACCGCAGCATTGAGCAGAAAGCCAGCTCCCGGCCAGGAAAATACGGTCTCGATCAGAATCGAGCCACCCAGCAGATAACCCAGTTGCAATCCCATCACCGAAAGCGCGGTCGGCGCAACGTTCTTGATCATATGCAGGAAAATGCGGCCGGTACCCAGGCCTCGCGCCTGCAGACCCACCATGAATTCCCGCGATAGGATATCGCTTACCAGCGCACGGATCGTCCGGGCGACGATCCCCATGGGAATCACCGACATGGTCACGGCGGGCAGAATCATGTACTGCACGTGATCCCAGTCCCAACGCCAGCCGGCACCGTCGCCAGCGGCAGCACCCGTGGCAGGAAACCAATTCAGGTAGACGGAAAAGACAATGACCAGCACCATGCCGAGCCAGTAATGCGGAATACTTACGCCGAAAATCGAACTGAGCGACGCCAGCCGATCCCAAAGCGAATTCCTGGCGTAGCCGGAAATCAGGCCGAAGGTGATGCCCAGGGTAAAGCCAATGACGACCGCCAGCATCGCCAGCCGCAGGGAATTGCCAACCGCCGCCAGCACTTCTGCGGCCACCGGGCGGCTGGTTGCGATAGACATGCCCAGATCGCCCTGCAGCGCCCGCCACAGCCAGTGCCAGAACTGCACCAGAAACGGTTGGTCAAAGCCATATATCTGCATCATTTGGCTGCGCAGCGCTTCGGAGGCATCCGGCGGCATGACCGATATCAAGGGGTCGCCGGGGGCAATATGAACCAGGGAAAAACACAGGAAGGCCACGCCTAGCAGCACCGGCAGCGAGTACACGAGTCGTCGGAAAAAATACGTCATGATAGTGGGACCTCATCCAGTCGGCGATGCCGGCATGCCGGCCGGGAATACGCTTGCCGCCTCATGGCTTGGACATCGTGGCAATATCGATGAACCAGCTCTGCGGTTGCACAACGCCCTTCACCTTGTTGGAGATGGCGCGGGGACCGACGTCGTGCGCCACATAAAGAAACACGGCTTCGTCCACCATCCGCGTATGCAGCTTGGCCAAGGCGGCATCGCGCTGCGCCGGATCGAAACTGGTACGCGCCTCGCGGATATACTCATCGAACGTCTTGTCGACGACATATCCCCAATTGTTCGATACCGGCGGCAGGGCCTTGCTGCTGACAAAACGCACCATGGCGAAGAACGGGTCCATGGTTGCTGCGCTGACATTGGTTGCCTGGGCACCGTGGGCGCTCGGATCCTTGGCGCCCAACCGCCAACTGTTGAACAACGTATTCCATTCCACGACATCGAACTCGACATCGAAAAAACACGCCTTGAGGTTCTGCTGTATATATTCGTTCATCGGCAGCGGTTGCATTTGCCCCGAGCCCGAGGCAGAAATCTGCACCTTCACCCTGGCCGGCTTGTCTTCGGAAAAGCCCGCGTCCCGCATCAGTTTTCGCGAAGCCTCGGGGTCATACTTGATATCGAAAGTTGGACTTCCCCACCAGGGACTGTTCCTGGCGACCACACCTTGCGCTGGTGCCATCAGGCCACCGAGCATGCCTTTCATGCCCTCGCGATCAACGCAAAGATTGGCCGCCTGCCGCAATCGCTTGTCCGCCCAGGGAGAGCCTTCCACCAGCGAAAACTGCCATGGCCAGATATGCGGCTGCACATTGGTATATATGGTATTGCCCCTTGCCTTGATCGCCTCCAGGGCATCGGGCGCCGGCGCTTCGATCCAGTCGACCTGGCCCGACATGAGCGCCGCCGTCCGGGCACTGGCTTCAGGCATTGGCATGAGCACCACCTTGTCCAGCTTGGGCACGCGCGCCGGGTTCCAATAAACCGCATTGCGCACCATTTCCAGGCGGGCCCGCGGCACTAGTCGCGACGGCTTGAAAGGCCCCGTGCCCGACGCATCGGCGGCGAAGGCATTCCACGCCTGCTTGGACCGCTCCAGCGGTTCCTTGACGGACGCGGGCACCGCATCGAATTTCTTTTGCCAATGCGCCGGCGACGCCATGAACAGATTCGTCAAGTTATACGGCAAAAATGCATCCGGTTCCGTCGTGATTATTTCAACTGTCATAGCATCGACGGCCCTCGCCGATTTCAGCGTCGGCATTCTCGACACCGTGGCGCCCACCTGGGCCGGATCATATTGAGGCGCGGTCTTATCCAGGACCTTATTGACATTCCAGACCACGGCGTTCGCATCGAATGATGAGCCATCATGGAATTTGACGCCTGGACGCAGCTTGAACACCCACTTGGTTTTATCGGACGCATCCACCGTCCAGCTGGTTGCCAGACCCGGGGCCAGCGGCGTCGCCCCCTTATCCGACGACAGGTCCCACTCGACCAAAGCGTCATACATCGGAATGCCGGTAAAGCGATTGCCCTCGAATCCCTGGTCAGGCTGGCCCGACGTCCTCGGGATATCGGCGGCGGTCATTGCGATCGTCAACACGGACGCCGCATGCGCGGCCTGCGACGCGGCGCCGGCAAGCGCGGCCATGCTTGCAACAGTAATTATGGTTTGCTTGAAGGGGGACAGGTTCATGGGATTTCCTTGGAAGTGACTCCAGCATCCAAGCAAAACGCGTGCCAGCTTGCCCGGCGATCCGGCATGCGCGGCTCGCCGGGCCAGATCATCAAGGATTCGCGCCGCCTTGATCCTTGCGTTTCACCACCTGTCGAATCACGCCCGGACGCCGGGACCGCACCAAAACCATGCACCCATGTCCGGGCATGAGCCCGCCTTTATCCAAGACCGGGCTCCAGCGAGCTGGCATAAGGCATGGCGGCGTCATTGACAAGGCCGCCTCAATTCTGACTATTAGCTGAAAGAAAACCATGCTATAAACAATAGAAACTTCTTGCTAAGATTTGCATACCATCGCACCGCTTTATGGAGACGACTCGATGCCAGACCAAGCCTATACGCAACCGCCCGTGGGTTCGCCCCCACGACGGACACAGCCAAACCCCAAACGGATCCTTGCCAACACCGCCGTCTCCCTCGGGGTCGCCATCAGCCTGGTCATGACAGCCCGGGCCGATACGGTTTTTTCGCCGGGCGATAACGCACCAGTCGCCACGGACGTGCGTTCAACCACCCTGCTTTCCGGACTGGATCATCCATGGGCCATGGCTTTTCTGCCGGACAATGCCGGCATCCTCATCACCGAGCGCAGCGGTGCGCTGCGCTACTGGAAGGCTGGCAGCGCACCGCTGACTGTCGTCGGCACGCCGAAGGTTTGGGCCAATGGCCAGGGCGGACTGCTCGATGTCGTCCTGGCGCCTGACTTTGCCCGAACCCGCCATGTCTACCTGACCTATGCCGAAGCGGGCGCCGATGGCAAGGCCGGCACAGCGGCGGGGTTTGGCCGGTTGTCTCCCGACAATCGGCGACTGGAGGATTTCAAGGTTATTTTCCGCCAGCAACCCAAGCTGTCGAGCGGCAACCATTTCGGGTCGCGCATCGTATTTGACCGCCAAGGCCATCTTTTTATCGCGCTTGGGGAAAACAATGAGCGCCCGACCTCGCAAGACTTGGATAAGCTTCAGGGCAAGATCGTCCGCCTCTTTCCCGACGGCAAGATTCCGCCGGACAATCCCTTCGTGAAACAGCAGGGCGCGCGCCCGGAAATATGGTCCTACGGTCACCGCAACCAGCAGGGCGCCGCCCTGAATCCCTGGACCGGGCAGCTCTGGACCAATGAGCACGGACCTCGCGGCGGCGACGAGATCAACATCCCGCAACCGGGCAACAATTACGGCTGGCCGCTGGCGACCTACGGTATCAACTATTCAGGCTTGCCCATACCCGAAGCCAAGGGTGAAACCGGTGCCGGCCTGACACCCCCGATCTATGCCTGGAGGGTTTCGCCGGCAATCAGTGGCATGGCTTTCTATGACAACCCGCGCTATCCGCAATGGCAAAAGTCCGTGTTTATCGGCGCCCTCGCCCAGCAACGCCTGCTGCGCCTGAAAGTCGATGGCAATACCGTTGGCCAGGAAGAAGTCATTTTCACCGGCGAGCGGGTGCGTGACGTGCGTGCCGGCCCTGACGGCGAAATGTATATATTGACCGACAGTGGCGACGGCAAGCTGATACGACTGGGGCTGGACCGCTAAAAGCCTGCCGCAACGAAAAAGGCCGGGCAGAACCCGGCCTGGCTAGTCAGCGACGCCCGCAACAGCCCCGATACCGCGAGCAAGGCGCGCCTGACGGCAATGCGATCAATACAGAACGCGTGCCTTGATCGTGCCAGGGATCGCCTTGAGCTGCTCCAGCGCCATGTCGACCTCCGCCGTTTCCACGTCGATCACCACATAGCCGTTCTGCGGGTCCGTCTGCAGGTATTGGCCGACAATATTGCCACCATCCTGCTGGAACACCTGGTTGATCGCCGTCAATACGCCGGGACGGTTCTCATGGATATGCAGGAAGCGACGGGCGCTCTTGTTCTCGGGCAGCGACACTTCGGGGAAATTGACCGCGGACAGGGTCGAACCATTGTCTGAATATTTCACCAGCTTGCTGGCCACTTCGATCCCGATGTTTTCCTGGGCCTCGGAAGTGGAGCCCCCGATATGCGGCGTCAGGATCACGTTGTCGAACTTGCGCAGCGGGGAAACAAATTCCTCGTTATTGGACTTGGGCTCGACCGGGAAGACATCGATCGCCGCACCCGCCAGGCGTTTTTCCTCCAAGGCCAGTGCCAAGGCGTCAATATCCACCACCGTGCCGCGCGAGGCGTTGATCAGATGCGAACCCACTTTCATCTGGGCAATGCGTTCGGCGCTCATCAAGTCCTTGGTGCTGTCGTTTTCCGGTACATGCAGCGACACCACATCGGCAATATTCAGCAGATCGGACAAGGAGCCCACTGCCCGGGCGTTGCCCAGCGGGAGCTTGCTTTCGATGTCGTAGAAATAGATCTCCATGCCAAGGGCCTCGGCCAGCACGGACAATTGCGTGCCGATATGCCCGTAACCCACGATACCCAGTTTCTTGCCACGCACCTCGTGGCTGCCCACGGCGGACTTGACCCACTCGCCCCGGTGCACTTCGGCGTTGGCGGCAGGCACCCGGCGCATCAGCAAAATCAGTTCGGCCAGCACCAGTTCCGCCACGGAGCGGGTATTGGAAAACGGCGCGTTGAATACCGGGATACCCAACTTCTTGGCCGCCTGCAGATCAACCTGGTTGGTACCGATACAGAAACAGCCGACAGCCACCAGTTTTTTCGCCGACTGCAAGACCTCGGCGGTGAGCTGGGTGCGCGAGCGAATCCCCACGAAATGCGCGTCGGCGATCGCCTCTTTGAGCTGGTCCCCCTCCAGTGCTTTCTTGTGATAATCAATATTGGTATAGCCCGATGCATGCAATACATCCAGCGCGTTCTGGTGAACGCCCTCGAGCAACACAATCTTGATCTTGTTTTTTTCCAGAGAGACTTTTTCCATGGCTTTATTCGCTTAAACAGTAAGGTGTGGGGGGAGATTTATTGTATCGAAATGTGCCGGTGCCGTCTTGCCAATAGTCCCGACATGACAAATGTATCGCGTGCCAACTGAAATTGAGGTGAAATTTTTCATTCCACCATGAAATACCGGCATGAAAAAAGCGCCCTGCATCGAAATGCAAGGCGCTTTTCCTGCGGCCGCAGCCGCATTTACCGCAAGCAACAACTGCCCGCATTACTCGGAGGCAGGTGGCTCCTCGCCCGGATCGGTCGTGATCGGCGCGAACACATTGTCCAGCGTAACCGGAGCGGCATCCTCGAAAGGATTCTCCTGGGCACGCACGGCAGCACGTTCGGCACGCTCGTTTTCCTCCTTGGCCTTGCGAGCCTGGTGGAACGACAAGCCGGTACCGGCTGGAATCAGACGGCCAACGATCACGTTTTCCTTCAGGCCGCGCAGCTCATCACGTTTGCCCATGATGGCGGCTTCGGTCAGAACGCGGGTGGTTTCCTGGAAGGAAGCCGCGGAAATGAACGAATCGGTAGACAGCGACGCTTTCGTAATACCCAGCAGCACGTTATCGTAGGTCGCGGGAATCTTGCCTTCGGCAACCACGCGATCGTTCTCGTTGAGCAACTCGGCGCGCTCGACCTGTTCGCCAGGAATGAACGACGCATCGCCCGGATCCACGATATTCACCCGACGCAGCATCTGGCGCACGATCACTTCAATATGCTTGTCGTTGATCTTCACGCCTTGCAGACGATACACATCCTGCACTTCGTCGACGATGTAGGTGGCCAGCTTCTCGATACCCTGCAAACGCAGAATATCGTGAGGATCGGCCGGGCCGTCCACGATCATCTCGCCCTGGTTGACCACCTGGCCGTCGTGCACCAGCACCTGCTTTTCCTTGGGGATCAGGAATTCATGCGCGGTACCGTCGATTTCGGTGATGACCAGACGCTGCTTGCCCTTGGTGTCCTTGCCGAACGAAACCGTACCGGTCACATCGGCCAGCATACCCGCGTCTTTTGGCGAACGGGCCTCGAACAGTTCGGCCACGCGCGGCAGACCCCCGGTAATATCGCGGGTCTTCTGCGATTCCTGAGGAATACGCGCCAGAATTTCACCGATATTGACCTGCTGACCATCGCGAACGGTAATCAGCGCACCGACCGGGAATGAAATATTCACGGGATGATCGGTGCCGGCGATTTTTACTTCCTCGCCCGCTTCGTTGAGCAGCTTGATCTGCGGACGCATCAGCGTCTTGCCGCCACGTGATTTCGGCGTAATGACCACCAGCGTAGACAGGCCGGTCACTTCGTCGACCTGCTTGGCCACGGTCTGGCCTTCCTCGATATTCTCGAAACGCACCAGACCGGTGTATTCCGATACGATCGGACGCGTCAGCGGATCCCACGAGGCCAGGCGGGTACCCGCCTTGATGCTTTCGCCATCGCCGACCAGCACGGTCGCGCCGTAAGGAATCTTGTGACGTTCGCGCTCGCGGTTGTTATCGTCGAAAATCACGATTTCACCGGAACGGGAAATGGCCACGCGCTCGTTCTTCGCATTGGTGACATAACGCATGGAGCCCGCGAAGCCGACCGTACCGGCAGATTTGGTCTCGACCGACGAGGCCATCGCCGCACGCGACGCCGCACCACCAATGTGGAACGTACGCATGGTCAGCTGGGTACCGGGCTCACCGATAGACTGCGCGGCGATCACACCCACGGCTTCGCCGGTGTTGACCATGTTGCCGCGGCCCAGATCGCGGCCGTAGCAATGCGCGCAAAGGCCATGACGGGTTTCGCAGGTCAGCGGCGTGCGAATCTTCACTTCATCCACACCGATGCGGTCGATCAGTTCCACGGCATCCTCGTCCAGCAGGGTGCCGGCGGCAATGGCCGTTTCCTGCGTATCTGGATTGACGATGTCGGCAGCCGCGACGCGGCCCAGAATACGATCGCGCAACGGCTCGATCACTTCACCACCCTCGACCAGCGCTTTCATCAGATAACCATTGGTCGTGCCGCAATCGGTCTCGGTAATCACCAAGTCCTGGGTCACGTCCACCAGACGACGCGTCAGGTAACCGGAGTTCGCCGTTTTCAACGCGGTATCGGCCAGACCTTTACGGGCACCGTGCGTTGAGATGAAGTACTGCAATACGTTCAGGCCTTCGCGGAAGTTGGCGGTAATCGGCGTTTCGATGATCGAGCCGTCAGGCTTGGCCATCAGACCTCGCATACCGGCCAGCTGGCGGATCTGCGCGGCAGAACCCCGGGCGCCGGAGTCGGCCATCATGTAGATGGAGTTGAACGATTCCTGGCGGGCATTCTCGCCCAGACGGGTGACGACCGGCTCGGTTGCCAATTGCTCCATCATGGCCTTGCCGACTTTATCGCCGGCCTTGCCCCAGATATCGACCACGTTGTTGTAGCGCTCCTGGGAAGTCACCAGACCGGACGAATACTGCTTGTCGATCTCCTTGACTTCGTTGCTGGCCTGGGCCAGGATCTCTTCCTTCACGGTCGGGATCACCATATCGCCCATGGCGATGGAAATACCGGCGCGCGTCGCCAGGCGGAAACCGGACTGCATCAGCTTGTCGGCGAAAATCACCGTATCGCGCAGGCCACAGCGACGGAACGACTGGTTGATCAGGCGAGAAATCTCTTTCTTTTTCAGGGCGCGGTTCAGCACGCTGAACGGCAGGCCCTTAGGCAGGATTTCGGACAGGATCGCGCGACCAACCGTCGTTTCAAAACGGCGCAGCACAGGCTGCCACTCGCCCTGGTCGTCTTTCTCGTACTCGTTCAGACGCACGGTCACGCGGGTCTGCAGCTCGACTTCACGGTTATCGTAAGCGCGGATCAGTTCGGCCAGATCGGCGAAGAACAAGCCTTCGCCCTTGCCATTGATACGCTCGCGAGTCGTATAGTACAGACCCAGCACGATGTCCTGGGAAGGCACAATGGAAGGCTCGCCACTGGCGGGGAACAGCACGTTGTTGGACGCCAGCATCAGCGTGCGGGCTTCCAGTTGCGCTTCCAGCGACAGCGGAACGTGAACGGCCATCTGGTCACCGTCGAAGTCGGCGTTAAAGGCCGCGCACACCAGCGGATGCAGCTGAATGGCTTTACCTTCGATCAGCACCGGCTCGAACGCCTGAATACCCAGGCGGTGCAGCGTCGGCGCACGGTTGAGCATTACCGGATGCTCGCGGATCACCTCTTCGAGGATATCCCAGACCACGGGTTCCTGGGCTTCCACCAGCTTCTTGGCGGCCTTGATCGTCGTGGCCAGACCCATGATTTCAAGACGGTTGAAAATGAACGGCTTAAACAGTTCCAGCGCCATCAGCTTGGGCAGGCCACACTGATGCAACTTGAGCTGAGGGCCCACCACGATCACAGAACGACCGGAGTAGTCGACCCGCTTGCCCAGCAGGTTCTGACGGAAGCGGCCGCTCTTACCCTTGATCATATCGGCCAGGGACTTGAGCTGACGCTTGTTGGCGCCAGTCATGGCCTTGCCGCGACGACCGTTATCCAGCAGCGAATCAACCGATTCCTGCAGCATCCGTT
>JBEBPQ010000019.1:0-77896 GCA_040395835.1 Advenella kashmirensis | reverse complement strand
CTTCGGCAGTCTTGCCCGCGATTGGCGCCAGGGGGTTCGGCCCCTTGCCCGCCAGGAAAGCGACGCATTTGATCAGGTGCGAAATTCCCGCCAGTGCGAGCAGACTGAAGCCAATCGGCAGCAGCAGCTTCACCGGCCAGCGTACCAAGCCCCCGGCATTGGAGGACTGCTCATTGGTTTCGTAGGCGAGCATGAAGAACGGCCATGACAGATAGATAAGCAGCAAACACGCGGGCAGCATGAAGAACAGCACGCCCACGGTTTCTATCATGATTTGCGTGCGCTTGGATAAGCGCTGGGAAATGATATCCACACGCACGTGTTCATTTTTCAGAAACGTGTAGCCGGCGGCCAGCAGAAAGATGGCGCCGAACAAATACCATTGGATTTCCAGCCACGCATTCGAGCTGTAATGAAATGTTTTGCGCACGACGGCGTTGCCGGCACTGATCAGGACGACCACAAGGGTCAGCCAGATCACAATCCGCCCCACAGCCATCATGAGCGCATCGATTGCACGGGAAAGAGTGAAGAGAAACTTCATTTGCTTTCAGACCAAAAAAATTGAAAAGAGAAAATAAGCCGACTGGAGAAACGACTCCGCCAGTCGTTCACCGTGCTCGGCAAACTCCTGGCGAGAAGTAGGATTTTACATGCAGAATTATTTTTTATTTCTCAGTGCATCGAGCATGAACGCATCGTAGCTGAATTCAGCCACTCCGAACCAGGGGTAGACGTCATTGCGGAATGCCATATAGTCGTCATGGACTTTCTTGAACAGGGGATCTTTCGCACAAAGCGCCTCGTAGACTTTTTGCGCTTCGGCAAAGGAAGCCTCGAGCACGGCCTTGGGGAAACGCTTCAGGACACCGCCGCCTGCGATCAGGCGCCGCAGGGCGCCGGGGTTCTTGGCGTCATAGGTGCCGATCATTTCTTCAGTCGCCAGCGCGCTGGCCTGCATGATCGCCGATTGATAATGCTTGGGAAGCTTGTTGTACTCGCCTTCGTTGACATACAGCGAGACCTGAAAGCCGCCCTCCCACCACCCTGGATAGTAGTAATACTTGGCGACTTTGTTGAATCCCAGTTTTTCATCATCGTATGGGCCAATCCATTCGGCGGCATCAATCGTACCTTTTTCTAGCGACGGATAGATATCGCCGCCGGCAACCTGCTGGGGAATGACGCCAAGGCGAGACAAAACCGCGCCAGCAAATGCGCTGCACCGCATTTTCAAGCCTTTGAGATCTTCCACGCTATTGATCTCGTTGCGGAACCAGCCTCCCATTTGCGTCCCCGTGTGGCCGCAGGGGAAGTTCACGATATTGAATTTTTTATAGACTTCACGTGTCAGCGCCAGACCATTTCCCGACCGCATCCAGGCATTGTATTGCCGCGTATTCAGACCAAACGGCACCGCCGCGTCGAAACTCAAGGCCGGATCTTTACCATAATAGTAATAAGCTGCGCTATGGCCACATTGCACGGTACCGTTCTGTACTGCATCCAGCACTTGCAGGGCAGGCACGACTTCCCCGGCATGATGCACGCTGACCTTGAACTTCCCGTCGGTCGCTTCTGACAGATGTTTGGCGAAATTGACACTGCCATTGTAGATGGCATCCGCGCTGGTCGGGAAGCTGGAGGCCAGCCGCCAGTTGATGCTGGGCGCATCTTGCGCGAATGCGGGCGCAGCAAGCACCGCGCCTCCGCTGGCAGCAACGCCTGCCGTTGCTTTTTTTAGAAATGAACGACGCTTCATCGTTGAAGTCTCCAAGGGGTATTGTGAGTATGGACAGGGAATGCGAAACTTTTGGTTACCCGTGGATGGTACAGGAATATGTACCCGCTTTCCCTTAATAATTACCCTTATTGGAAGCGGCCTTTACACATTTTTGCAACGCCTCATTCGTGATGCAGCCAGGGAAAATCACAACCGATATGACTGTCAGTTATGGAAAAGCAATGCCTGCAACGCATTATCCAGATCGAACGCGTCGTGCCGATCCAGGTCGAAATGCGCCGGATAGCCAGCTTGGGCAAGATATAAGCCATCTGCCATGAAGGTCGGCGCGGCGATTTTGCGATCCCGCTGCGCCAGGACTGTCTGCAGCCATTGCGGTGGGTAGCGGCCTTTGCCGACATAAATCAGGCAACCAAGAATGTTGCGCACCATATGATGCAAAAAGGCATTGGCCTTGATCGTGAAGACGAAAAAAACGCCTTGCTGCGCAATGCTCAGATGTTCTATCGTGCGGACCGGGCTGGCCGCCTGGCATTGCGATGAGCGAAAACTGCTGAAGTCATGTTGCCCGACCAGGTAAGTGGCCGCCTCTCTCATCGCCTGGAGATCCAGCGGCCGGAAATCCCAGCCTGCGCGTCCATGCCAGATCGGCGACAGGATGCGTTCGTTGCGCAGCAGGTAGACATACGTGCGCGAGGTGGCGGAAAAGCGGGCGTGGAACTCGTCCGGGACAACCTGGGCCCATCTGACTGCGATATCGGCGGGCAAATGGGCATTGACTCCCCTCACCCACGACTCCAGCTTGCGGTCCAGGGGAGTATCAATGTGTACCACCTGGGCCCGGGCATGCACGCCAGTGTCGGTGCGACCGGCGCAAATGGTAGGCGTGGGCTCGCAGGCGAAGGCCGCCAGCGCCGCTTCCAACGTATCCTGGACAGTGCGCCCGCCCGGCTGGGTTTGCCAGCCGAGATAAGGTTTGCCGTTATACGCAATACCAAGCGCAATCCGGCGCTTTGTCTGCTGGCCGATAGCGGCTTCAGGCACCGGGTCGCGAAGCGGCGTCACTATCTGGTGCATCCAAATCCAGATTGATGGACTTGAGCTTTTGCTGGAATGCCTCGTAGCCCGGACCGGCTGGCTGCCGGTCGCGGCGTTTCTGGTCGCATCTCACCATGACCAGCAGGCCCAGCACAATGACGGCCAGGACACCGACCAGCCAAAGGGCGATGTAATTCGCGATCCAGACAGGCAGTTCCATGATTACAGCTCCCCTACGCTGATACGCAACATGCGGCGCAGCGGCTCGGCCGCCCCCCATAGCAACTGGTCACCCACGGTGAAAGCGCTCAGGTATTCCGGACCCATGGACATTTTGCGAAGACGGCCAACCGGGATATCCAGCGTGCCGGTCGTCGCCACGGGCGTCAGGTCCTGCATGGTTTCCTCACGCGTGTTGGGAATGACTTTGGCCCATTCGGTGCCTTCCTTGAGCATATCGCTGATCTCGTCGATAGAGACGTCTTTCTTCAATTTGATCGTGAGCGCCTGGCTGTGGCAGCGCATGGCGCCGATCCGCACGCACAGTCCGTCGATCGGAATCGGTGCGCTGCCGAAGCCTTCTCCGCGGCCCAAAATCTTATTGGTTTCCGCCTCGGCCTTCCACTCCTCGCGTGACTGGCCATTGCCCAGATCCTTGTCGATCCAGGGAATCAGGCTGCCGCCCAGCGGCACGCCGAACATATCTTTGGGCAGGCCAGCGTCCTGCTGCTTGGCCAGCACCTGGCGGTCGATTTCCAGGATAGCCGAGGCGGGATCATCCAGCAAAGGCCTGACCGATTCGTTGAGCAGGCCAAATTGGGTGAGCAGTTCGCGCATATGCTGCGCGCCGCCGCCTGATGCCGCCTGATAGGTCATGCTGGTCATCCAGTCGACCAGGTCGTGCTTGAACAAGCCGGCCAGACCCATCAACATGCAGCTGACGGTGCAATTGCCGCCAACAAAATCCTTGACTCCCTTGCCGATGGCCGTGTCAATGACGTTGCGGTTCACCGGATCCAGTACGATGATGGCGTTATCCTTCATACGCAAGGTGCTGGCGGCGTCAATCCATACGCCATTCCAGCCCGCGTCGCGCAATTTCCCATGTACCGCTGTCGTGTAGTCTCCGCCTTGCGCGGTAACGATAATGGGTAGTTTCTTCAGCGTTTCAATATCGTGCGCATCCTGCAGGGGGCCTGCGCCCTCCGCCCAGGCGGGCGCTTTTCCGCCGGCATTGCTGGTGGAAAAAAACACTGGGTTGATGAATGCGAAATCGCCCTCGTCCCGCATGCGTTGCATGAGGACCGAACCGACCATTCCGCGCCAACCGACGAAACCTACTGACTGAGACATAATTGCTTACCTGACTGTGTAAATCTGAATAAAATCGATGAAATAATAAAAATCCGCGGCGCTGTCGCTATATTTTCCACTGCGCAGCCGTTGCGTCCCTGCCCCCAAGCCTTGGGGCAAAATGGTTCAGGCTGAACGCGCGATAGCGGATGCCCGCAATCGCGCAGGCATCCGCCAGGGGAGGTACTGATAGCGATGAATTTACTTAACTATATCAGTTTAGCGCCTTCAATACGGCATCTCCCATTTGCGAAGTGGAAACTTTTGTGGTTCCCTCCTCGAAAATGTCTGCTGTGCGCAACCCTTGCTCCAGCACCGTCTTTACCGCCGTTTCCACGCGCTCCGCCGCAGCGCTTTGATCCAGGGAATAGCGCAGCAACATGGCGGCAGATAGGATGGTTGCCAGCGGATTGGCCACATTCTTGCCCGCGATATCCGGCGCCGAACCATGGCTTGGTTCGTACAAGCCCTGGTTGGACGCATTGAGCGACGCCGAGGGCAGCATGCCAATGGATCCCGTCAACATGGCCGCCTCGTCCGACAGGATATCCCCGAAGATGTTGCCGGTCACGATGACGTCGAATGATTTGGGCGCGCGCACCAGCTGCATCGCCGCGTTGTCGATGTACATATGGGATAGTTCCACGTCCGGATAGTCCTTGGCGACATCGATCACGATATCGCGCCAGAACTGGGATGTTTCCAGGACATTGGCCTTGTCCACGCTGCACAGCTTCTTGTTGCGCTTGCGCGCGGATTCAAAACCGATACGGGCAATACGGCGTACCTCGGTTTCGGCGTAGCGCATCGTGTCGAACCCTTCCTGCTCGCCCTTGAACTCGCCCTCTTCCACCTGGCGTACGCCACGCGGCTTGCCAAAATAGATATCGCCCGTCAATTCGCGAATGATCAGGATATCCAGGCCCGACACCACTTCCGGCTTCAGCGTTGACGCGTTGGCCAATTGCGGGTACAGAATCGCCGGACGCAAGTTGGCGAACAGGCCCAGGTGCTTGCGCAGCCCCAAGATGGCCTGCTCGGGCCGATGCTCGCGTGGCAGCGAATCATATTTCCAGTCGCCCACCGCGCCAAACAGGATCGCGCTGCTGCGCTTGGCGAGCGCCAGCGTGGCCTCGGGCAACGGATGCCCATGCAAGTCATAGGCGGTGCCGCCGACCGGTGCGGCCTCCATGTTCAGATCCAGCCCCAGGGCGCCCAGCACGCGCTGGGCTTGCTCCACGATCTCGTGGCCGATGCCATCTCCAGGCAATACGGCAATGGTATGTGTCATAACGTGATTGATTCCTATCTGATATCTAAGGTATGGCGGTTAGCCGCCCAGGTTTGCACTGCCTTCCAGCCACGGGTGGCGCGCCAATCGCTCGGCTTCGAAGGCACGGATCTGATCCGACCTGCGCAGCGTCAGGCCAATGTCATCGAAACCATTAAGTAGGCAATATTTGCGGAACGCGTCGACTTCGAAGCCCATTTCACGCCCATCCTGGGCGATCACGACCTGGCGGTCCAGATCGATCTTGAGTTTATAGCCGTTGAAGGCGCGAACCTCGTCGAACAGCCGTGCGACCTCCAATTCCGACAGCACAATGGGCAACAGCCCGTTCTTGAAACTATTGTTGAAGAAAATATCTGCATAGGACGGAGCAATGATCGCCTTGAAACCATATTGCGTCAGTGCCCAGGGGGCATGCTCGCGGCTTGAGCCACAACCGAAATTCTTGCGCGCTAGCAACACGCTGGCCCCCTGGTAGCGCGGTTGATTCAGCACGAAATCCGGATTGAGCGGACGCTTGCTATTGTCCATGCCCGGTTCGCCATGATCCAGGTAGCGCAGCTCGTCGAACAAATTGGGCCCGAAACCGGTACGCTTGATCGATTTGAGAAATTGCTTGGGAATAATCAGGTCGGTGTCGACGTTTTCGCGGTCCAACGGCGCCGCCAACCCTTCGTGAATGGTAAATGCTTCCATGATTGTTATCCTAATTTTCTGACATCGACAAAATGACCGGCTATCGCCGCGGCGGCGGCCATGGCGGGACTGACAAGATGCGTGCGTCCGCCCTGCCCCTGACGGCCTTCGAAATTGCGGTTCGAGGTAGAGGCGCAGCGCTCGCCCGGCTCCAGGCGGTCCGCGTTCATGGCCAGGCACATGGAGCAACCCGGCTCACGCCACTCGAACCCTGCCTCGACGAAAATCTTGTCAAGCCCTTCCTGCTCCGCCTGTTTCTTCACCAGCCCGGAACCGGGCACGACCATGGCTTGGATCACATTGGCCGCGACCTTTCGGCCGCGCGCAACCTTGGCGGCAGCGCGCAAGTCTTCGATACGCGAATTGGTACAGGAGCCAATAAAGACACGATCGACACGGATATCGGAAATCGGCGTATTCGGCTTCAACCCCATGTACTCCAGGGCGCGTTCCATCCCGTTGCGGCGCACATCGTCCTTTTCCCTGTCCGGATCGGGAATCCGATCCTCTATCGACAACACCATCTCGGGCGATGTGCCCCAGGTGACCTGAGGCCGGACCTGGCGCGCGTCGATATCGATAATCTTATCGAACTTCGCCCCCGGATCGGAGTGCAGCGTCTTCCAGTACGCAACCGCCTGGTCCCACAATGGGCCAATGGGCGAATAGGGACGGTTCCTGAAATACTGAATGGTCTTATCATCGACCGCCACCATGCCTGATCGCGCTCCAGCCTCGATTGCCATGTTGCAAACCGTCATGCGCCCTTCCATGGACAGATCGCTGATCGCCTTCCCGGCAAACTCGATTGCATGCCCGGTGCCGCCTGCCGTGCCGATGACGCCGATGATATACAGGACCAGATCCTTGGCCGTACAGCCGAAAGGCAGATCGCCATTGATCCGGATAAGCATGTTTTTGTTCTTTTTCATCAGCAATGTCTGGGTCGCCAGCACATGCTCCACTTCCGACGTGCCGATGCCAAACGCCAGCGCTCCCATGGCGCCATGCGTACTGGTGTGCGAATCGCCGCAAACAACCGTCATGCCGGGCAAGGTCGCGCCCTGCTCAGGACCAATGACGTGAACGATACCCTGGCGCAGATCGTTCATGCGGAATTCGGTAACACCATAGGTTTCGCAGTTTTTGTCCAGCGTATCGACCTGCAGCTTGGAAATCGGGTCATTGATGCCCTGGGCGCGCCCCAACGTGGGCACATTATGGTCGGCAACGGCCAGGTTCGCACTCAGCCGCCAAGGCTTGCGCTGCGCCATCGCCAGCCCCTCAAAGGCCTGCGGACTGGTTACTTCGTGCAGCAAATGGCGGTCTATGTACAAAAGACAGGTGCCGTCGTCTTCCTGGTGCACCACATGGGCGTCCCAGAGCTTGTCGTAGAGGGTCTGAGCCAAAATAATCTCCTGATTGATCGGATAGCCTGCCGCAGGATACCTGGGCGTCGTTGCGCCGGTTTCCGCGCTTTTTTGTATTATGGCTGAATGCCGGACGTTAACAAGACCATATCATATACTAGTATTTGTACTACTATATTGAATTAACCTCCCTTTTGCTGCGACATTCAGGTAGCCATCATGCAGTGAATCCGGACGAACACCGCCCCCATGGCCGAGCGCGCGCGACAATGCCAAAAAGTTCCCGGTATTCACGGAAAAATGCGACTATTGTGGGTAGAATAGATGGATTACCGGAGACTATCATGACGACGCAGATCCCTGATCTTTCCCATCTATGGATGCCGTTTACCGCCAATAAAAATTTCAAGAAAGCGCCGCGGCTGCTGGCTTCGGCCAAAGGCATGCACTACAAGACGACCGATGGGCGCGAAGTGCTGGACGGCTGCGCGGGCCTGTGGTGCGTCAACGCGGGCCATTGCCGCGAGGAGATCGCCCGAGCCATCGCCGAACAGGCGACAAGCCTGGACTATGCCCCCAGTTTCCAAATGGGCCATCCGGCCGCTTTCAACGCGGCAACCGCCGTCGCCAGACTCATGCCAGAGGGGCTGCAACGCATTTTCTTTACCAATTCAGGCTCCGAATCCGTGGACACGGCGCTTAAGATTGCACTGGCCTATCATCGCGCCAACGGTCAGCCGCAACGCACCCGCCTGATCGGCCGGGAGCGCGGCTATCATGGTGTCGGGTTCGGCGGCATTTCGGTAGGCGGCATCAGCCCCAACCGCAAGGCCTTTGCCAATTCGCTGATCCCGAATGTGGATCACTTGCCGCATACCCATAACCTTGAACACAATGCCTTCAGCAAGGGGCAGCCAGCCTGGGGCGCGCATCTGGCAGACGAACTGGAGCGCATCGTTGCCCTTCATGACGCCAGCACCATTGCCGCTGTCATCGTCGAGCCCATGGCCGGTTCCACCGGCGTACTGATTCCACCCAAGGGCTATCTGGAGCGCTTGCGGGAAATTACCCGCAAGCACGGCATACTGCTTATTTTCGATGAAGTGATCACCGGTTTCGGTCGCCTTGGCGACAGCACCGCCAGCGAATATTTCGACATCGTGCCCGACCTCATCACCCTGGCCAAAGGCGTGAGCAACGCCGCGGTGCCGGCCGGCGCGGTCGCTGTCTCTACCAATGTGCACGATACGGTCATCAATGCCAGCGACAATGGCATTGAATTGTTCCACGGCTACACCTATTCCGGCCATCCGCTGGCCATGGCGGCCATCAATGCCACCCTGGACTTATATCAATCCGAAGGTATTTTCGACAATGCCAAACGCCTGTCACCCGTTTTCGAGGCCGCCGCCCACGGATTGCAAGGATTACCCCATGTCATCGACGTGCGCAATCTCGGCATCGTAGCGGGCGTCGAGCTGGCATCCCGTGACAACGCGGTCGGCGCCCGCGCAGCGGAGGTGTTCCAGCGCTGCTACGATGCCGGTGTCCTGCTGCGCTACACGGGCGACATCATTGCCATTTCGCCTCCGCTTATCATCAATGAAACGCAAATCGGCGAAATCTTCGACGTCCTCGGGCAGGCCATCCGCGCCACGGCGTGATTCGGGCTGCAACGGCGGTCCATCAGGCCCACTGGGCGCAGGTGCCGCCATGCCACAATAGTTTCAAATTTTTTTATTTTCAACGATCTATGATTATGATGACTTTAAACGATACCCATCAGGCCGACCTGCAAAGCTGGGTCGAAAGCGCCAACGTGCCAGGTAACGGATTTCCCATACAGAATCTGCCGTTTGCGTCGTTCCGCCGGCGCGGATCAGGAGAGGCCTTCCGCCCCGGCGTTGGCATCGGTGACCAGATCGTCGATCTGTCGCGGCTATACGACCTGAACCTGTTTACCGATAAGGCGCAATCGGCGCTGGAAGCCTGCCAGGGCATGCAATTGAACGGCCTGATGGCATTGGGACAGCCTTATTGGTCGGCCTTGCGGCTGGCCCTCTCCCAGGCATTGCGCGTGGGCTCGTCGCTGGAAGAAGCGCTCCGGCCACTTCTGGTTGCCCAGGAGGAAGCGGAATTCATCACACCGTCCCGGATCGGCGACTACACGGATTTCTATATCTCTGTGCATCATGCCACCGCGATCGGCCGGCAATTTCGCCCGGACAATCCGTTGCTGCCAAATTACAAATGGGTTCCTATCGGCTACCACGGTCGTGCCTCCAGCATCGGCGTGTCCGGCCAGGCCTTTCCTCGTCCGGTCGGCCAGACCAAGCCCGAGACAGAAGGCGGCACGCCTGGCTTCGGCCCATGCAAACGCCTGGACTACGAACTGGAACTGGGGATTTTCGTCGGGGAAGGCAACGAACAGGGGCAGCGCGTCGAAATCGACCAGGCGGAAAAACACATATTTGGCTTTTGCATCCTGAACGATTGGTCGGCGCGCGATATCCAGGCCTGGGAATATGTCCCCCTGGGTCCCTTCCTGTCCAAGAATTTTGCGTCCACGATTTCCCCTTGGGTGATTACCCAAGAGGCGTTGGCGCCGTTTCGCACGGCCTTTGCGCATCCCGCGGACGATCCCCAGCCCCTTCCCTACCTGCAATCCCAGGCCAATGCCGACGGCGGCGCCTACGATATTGCCTTGGAGGTACTCATTACAACGCAACAATCACGGGACGCAGGTGAAAAACCCTTTTCGCTATCCACCAGCAACTTCAAAGACGCCTACTGGACGCCCTCCCAACTGATCGCTCACCACACCGTCAATGGCTGCAACCTACAGCCGGGCGATCTTATGGGGACCGGCACCCTATCAGGGCCACAAGCGGCACAAGCCGGCTCCCTGCTTGAATTATCTCAGGCAGGCAAGAAACCGATAGCGCTGCCGTGGGGAGAATCACGCAGCTTCCTGGAAGATGGCGATGAAATTATCATGAAGGCTATTTGCCGCAAGCCTGGCTATCCAGATATTTCATTCGGCGCCGTGGCGGGCACGGTGCTGAAGGCCAACGTGAAGAGCGAATAAGCAAAGCCGTTACAGCCTTTTGGTGTCCACCCATGAAAAAGCAGCCACCAGGCTGCTTTTTTGCCATGTTCCTATTGGCACCAAGACCCTCGGTGTTGTCACCATGGTATCGCCGGCCGACAACCACCAACGAAAAAAACATCGGGCCACACGGCGCGTGGCCGACGTGGCCGCGCGTTGGTCGGCCTAGCGATAGGCACGCTGGCGCAAGGCATGGTCGATCAGCACCAGCGCCAGCAACGCTTCGGCGATGGGTGTTGCACGTATGCCGACACAGGGATCGTGTCGTCCCAGCGTCTGAACCATGACCGGGTCGCCGGCCTTGTCCACCGAGCGCCGCTCGATCCTGATGCTCGAGGTCGGTTTGATCGCCAGCGATACCGTAATATCCTGCCCGGTGGAAATCCCGCCGAGCACACCGCCCGCATGATTGCTCAAATAGCCGTCCGGCGTCAGCTCATCGCCATGTTCCGAGCCGCGCTGCGCGACGCAATCGAAGCCGGCGCCGATCGATACGCCCTTGACTGCGTTCAACCCCATCATGGCATGGGCAATATCGGCGTCTAGGCGGTCATATAGCGGCTCGCCCCAACCTGCCGGCAGCCCTTGCGCCACAACCTCGATGCGCGCCCCGATGGAATCGCCATCTTTACGCAATTGATCCATGAAGGCTTCAAGCTCATCGACAATGGCGGCGTCCGGCGCATAAAACGGATTGCCGGGCACGTCGTCCCAGGATTTGAAGGGAATCGAGATGGGTCCCAATTGACTCATATAGCCGCGGATGACTGTTCCATGGTTCTCGCTCAGCCACTTCTTGGCGATGGCCCCGGCCGCGACGGTAGGCGCGGTCAGTCGCGCCGATGCCCTGCCCCCGCCCCGCGGATCCCGAATGCCGTATTTTTCCCAGTAGGTGCGATCGGCATGGCCGGGACGAAACGTATCGGCGATCGCCGAATAATCCTTGCTACGCTGATCTTGATTGCGGATCAGCAATCCGATTGCGGTGCCTGTCGTCTTGCCCTCGTAGACACCGGACAGAATTTCTACGGTATCGGGCTCCTGACGCTGGGTAACGTGGCGCGATGTCCCGGGGCGGCGCCGATCCAGTTCACGCTGGATATCCTCGGCAGACAACGCCATGCCGGCGGGACAACCGTCGACCACGCAGCCGATGGCCGGACCATGCGATTCGCCAAAATTCGTGACAGAAAAAAGTTTGCCTAATGTATTACCCGACATGCCAGATCCAGAAAAAGCAATAAATTCGTTGAAACAACGCAGGAATGAAGCATACCAGAAACCAGCCGCGCCGACGGCTAGGAGGAGCAGCTAACCTCGAGTTCACGCCCCCAGTCGGGCGGCATGGCGGCATAGCGTTCCATACCCGATTGTTCCTGGAAGGGATCCCGCAGTACCCGCAGCAGATCATCGGTAATGCGCATATCGCCTTTTGCCGCCGCGCGGATCGCCTCTTCCGCAAGGTAATTGCGCAACACGTAAGCCGGGTTGACCCTGTTCATGCGCCCTACGCGATCAATATCACCGCCCGCCGCCACTTCCGCCTCGAGACGCTGCCGATACCTCGCGAGCCACGCCTGCAGGGGCGCTGGATCTGGAAACAGCTCGCGCAATGGCGCTTCGTCTTCGTCAACCAGAGCGAGACGCCGGAAGCTCTGGGTAAAATCGGCCGATTGCTCATGCAGCAACCGCCACCAGGCATCAATCAATTCGTCATCGCCGTCCTGCCAGGCATGCAGCCCCAGTTTTGCGGTCATGCGCGCGCGGTAGGCGTCGATGAACAGACCTTCATAGCGTTCCAGTCGGGATTTCAGCAGATCCGGCTCCACACCCAGGGCAACAAAACAATTGGCAAATCGATACAGGTTCCACAAGGCTACCGACGGTTGCGCGTTCCAGGCGTATCGTCCCTGGGAGTCGGTATGATTGCATACGTGATTAATCCTGAATGCGTCCATGAACCCGTAGGGCCCGTAATCCAGCGTCAAACCGAGTACCGACATATTGTCGGTGTTCATCACGCCGTGGTTAAACCCCACGCATTGCCAATCGGCCATCAGGCGCGCAGTACGCGCCGTGACCACATCGACAAAGCTTGCGACCATATCGCTAAGCGAATGCTGCCCGTCTTCGCGCGGCACCTCCGCGGCATAAAAATGGGTGACCACATAGTCCAGCAACTCGCGCAAGCGCTCCTTGTCCTGGGCGGCGTACCAATGCTCGAATGAACCGAACCGCACGAACGACGGTGCCACACGGGATACGATTGCGGCGGTTTCAACAGTTTCTCGATAGACCGGATCGGCGGAGCCGACCAGGCTCAGGGCCCGCGTGGTCGGGATACCCAATCCTGTCATCGCTGCGCTTGCCAGGTATTCTCGCAAGGAAGACCGCAACACGGCGCGGCCATCGCCCATACGCGAATAAGGCGTGCGGCCGGAACCTTTCAATTGCACTTCCCATAGCGCAGGATCGCCCTGCTCGTTGACGCCCTGGATTGCGCCGAGCAAGTGGGCCCGCCCGTCGCCAAGCTGTCCGGCCCAGACACCGAACTGGTGGCCGCTGTATACGGCCGACAGCGTCACGCCGCCCGGCAAATCCGCATTGCCCGACATCATGGCGAGAAATGCTTCGGAGCGCGCATCCTCTTGCGTCAATCCCAGGAGCGCGAGCACGTCTGGATTCACATGCAGTAACGCGGGATCGGTCAGCCCCTGCATCTTGAGGCGGGTATAAAACGCCGGCGACAGTTGCGCGAAGGAATTGCTGACGGTGAGGTTGCTGAGCATAGTCATTTGCCCTGTTTTTTAGCGCGCTTTGCCGCCTGTTTGGCGGGGCGCACATACAGAATGGCGGCCACGAAGAACAAGAGGGAAAGCACGGTCTCGACCGCCCCCAGTGTGGACGATACCGGACTGATATCGGAATACCAGCGGACAACACCTTCCATGAAATAGAGCAAAACCAGCATTGATGACCATTGCAGCGTATACAGGTTGCCCCGATAGACGCCATACAGGGGAAAGATCAAGGGTAAGGCCTTGAGGACATAAATGCTTCCCCCCGGCACCAGCGGGTCCAGTACCAGCTCCCAGGCGATGCACAGCAACAGCAAGGCAAGCAGGGAGAAGAATGCCACAACGCGGTAACGCGGGTTCAGGGGGACTTGATGACTGCGATGAACGGACGGCGCCGCAGGTTCGGTCCGCGCCGGGGAATCCGGTTCCGCAGAAGAAGGGAAAGAAGGATGTGTCAAGGTCAATCCTGAAAGTAGCGGTGATTCATGCTTTCATTATAAGCGTTATACCCGGGTGTTTTCAGTGGCGCCACCCCGCAGCCGTCGATTACAATTTGCAGCAATGCGGCGCGCGTGGCGCGCGTGGCCCGACGAGGTGTTTGTTATACTGATCCGTATTGCCAGCCTATATGACACCCACATCCGAGTTCGCCTGCACATACGGACTTGGCCTTTTGAAACCGGGATTAACCACGACTGGACCATGACTCAAGAAGACGATTTCACCAAGGAACAGCAAAAAAAACAGGAAACGGAAGAGGCGCAGGAGGAATTGCGCCTGAACATGGGAGATGCCGGCCTCGGCCTGCAGTTCTATAAACAGGTTGCCCTGTTTGGCATTCAGCGACTGATCCGCGACAAGCTCACGCAGGTCGCCTCCAGCCTGACTTTCACCACAGTGTTGGCAACGGTGCCGATGCTGGCGGTGATTCTCTCGCTATTTACCGCCTTTCCGCTGTTTACCGATTTCAAGGTTGCGCTTGAACAGTTCCTGACACACAACCTGATGCCAGCCAATGTGTCGGAAACCATCATGAGCTATCTGAACACTTTCGCCCAGCAGGCCTCTCGGCTGACTGCCATTGGTGTCGGCTTCCTGATCGTGACCTCCATCATGTTGATGATGACCATTGACGAAGTCCTCAATACGATCTGGAATGTCAAACGCCAACGACCGCTGGGACAGCGGATTCTCGTTTACTGGGCAATATTGTCGCTGGGCCCGATCTTCGTGGGTGCCAGTTTGTGGACCTCGTCCTACATAGCCCAGGAAAAGCTGGGGCTGGTGACCCAATTCTCGATACTCAAAAGCCTGTTGTTCACGCTCGTGCCGGTCATCGTATCCGGCTTGGTGTTTTCCTTGCTCTATTATTTGGTGCCGAACCGCAAGGTGGCGTGGAAAGATGCCTTGATCGGCGGGTACACCACGGCCATTTTGCTGGAGATCATGAAGGCAGGGTTTGCATATTACATCACCCAATTCCCTTCCTACACGTTGATTTACGGCGCGTTCGCCACAATTCCGATTTTCCTGTTGTGGATTTACCTCTCCTGGCTGGTCGTCCTGTTCGGCGCGACAGTCGCCGCCATGGCTCCGCAAATCAGATCAGGACAAATACATAACAAAGTGTATCCCGGCGTGCATTTCGTAACTGCACTTTTCATCCTGCGCCTATTGCACGGCGCCCGCGATCACAATCCGCCGGGCTATGGCACAGCCTATATTGCCAGGCAAATCAAGATGAATTACAGCGAAACCCTGGACATCCTGGAGCCACTGGTTTCCATGGGCTATATCGTCAGCACCTCGGGCAAGCGCTCCGAGCGCTGGGTCCTTGCCAGCAGCATGAATGCCGGCCTGGAGCCGCTGTCCAACCATTTCCTGTTCGATCACAATATCATCGAAATAGACCATGATCCTGTTTTGCTGGCGGTCATTCCGCGGCTGATCACCGCGCCGGAAACCGTGAAACTGGGCGATATCCTGGCGACAGGGCAAGCAGGTGAAGCCAGTCAGGCGACATTGACCGACAACGCCGGCGAGGCGAAGAAACTGTTGCCCCACGGCCCGCAACACGGGCAAGCCGGCTGAATTAACTTTGCATCGGACTTGATTTCAGGTACATTTCCATATCATAGGGTATCCAACGGCATACAACCGGGGAAACAAAGAGAAGGGTTACACAGGAGGACCGCCATGTTAAAGATCAGCGAAGTACTGCGAGTCAAGGGCAATATTCTTTACACCGCAACGCCGGACCAATCGGTGGCGGAAGCCATTGCCACCATGAGCGAACGCGACATTGGTTCTCTGGTAATCATGGACCAGGGGCAATTGGCCGGGATGCTTACCTTCAGGGAAATCATCCGGCACTTGCACGACGCCGGCGATCACGCCGAGAAGACCACGATCCGCAAAATCATGGACGATGCGCCGGTCAGCGTTTCTCCCAATACCGATGCCGAGGAGGTGCGGCGCCTGATGCTGGAGCATCACGCCAGGTATGTACCGGTCATGGACGGCCCGGTGTTGATGGGCGTGATTTCATTCTACGATATGGCTCGCGCCATGCTCGAAGCCTCCAAGTTCGAAAACAAAATGCTCAAGGCCTATATTCGCGACTGGCCGGGCGAAACCGAAGACGATAAATAGCATGCGAGCCAGCCGACCACCCGTCGGCCTCCATTGCCCTCTCGGGACGACTGCCTGTTGTGTTCGTCCAAGATCGGTCCCTGCGGCCCTGCCCTGGCTTCAAGTTGTTTTCCACAAATCTTTTTCAGCGCACATGAAACGATTCGGATGGCTCTCATCCTTGTACTGGTAGCGCCAGGTGGTGATATGAATGCGTTTCTCCGGATAAATATCCAGCACATTCAAGGAATTGGGCACATGGCGCCTGACCCGCATTGAGGTAGTGGTGCCCCCCTGCACGACCAGCATCTCGTTCGACAAACCTGGGTAGGCCTGCCGCAGCGGGCAGACATAGGGGACATGGATATGCCCGCCCAGGATGAGGTCGACGCCTGCCGCGGACCAGGCGTAAATGGCCTCCTCATGGTTTTCAACCAGTTGATTCCGATCCCGTTGCTCCAGCACATGAAACGGATGGTGCGCGACGACGAGCACGCTTTTGCGGTCGCTGTGCTGGCGTGCCAGTCGTTCGACACGCTGAATCTGGGCAGCGGACACAATCCCCTTTTTATGCCGGAATGGTGTCGTCGTATTCACCCCAATGACGATCGCTCGGTCCGTTTCGAAGACCGGCTCCACTTCCTTGTGCAGATAGCGCCGGTAACGGGCATAGGGCGCCAGGAATCGCGTCCACAATGCAAACAACGGAATATCATGGTTCCCTGGGATACACAGCACCGGCGCCGGCAGCGTTTGCAGATACGCATTAGCCGCCAGGAACTCGCTACGCTTGGCGCGCTGGGTAATGTCTCCGGATACAATGCACAAGGTCGGCTCCAGTTCCCTGACCGTGTGCACGAGCGCGTTAAGCACGCTGGCGCGTACTGTCCCGAAATGTACGTCAGACAACTGGATAATTCGCAACATGGCTACACTTGAGATGGTTGATCGATTGGAGGGTGGGCTGAATCAACCGGCAGCAATACATTGAGCAGGCCGACGTTGGCCCGTACCTCAAACGGCGCGTTCAGCTTGTGGATTTCTCCGTCCATGGCCACTTCGATCGAATTGCGGCCTTTTTTCTTATCGATATCAAGGCAGTCGAATGGAAAGCTGATGATTTGACGGTCCTCATTCAGCTTCTTGAACATAAGCTTGAACGCCAGCAGCAGCATGCGCTTGCGACTTGAAGGTTTGAGCACAATGCCGTACAGATAGCCATGGCCCAGTTTCTGATCATATTGCACGCCGGCCTGCTCGGCTTGCAGGCGATTATTGCAAGCCATGAAACTGACTGTCTTGATCAATTGCCGGCCGTGTCCCTGGGTGAACTGCAGAAAATAGGAGCGGCCATAGCGCATAATCGTGGAAAAAGCGGCAAAGATGGCGACACCTCGGTGGCGACCAAATTGGTTTTTCCACTCTTCGCGGTCGGCCAGCAGTTGACTGTATAGCCCCAGCGTCGCGTTGACGATAAAGTGCTTGTCGCCGATCTGGCCAGTCTGCACGGGCTGCACCTGTCCTGTCAACAAATCGTTCAATGCGGTATCGGTATCGAGCGACAGGCCATGATCGCGCGCAAACATATTGAACGTACCGAAAGGCACGACGCCCATGGGGAATTGCTCCTTGATGGCATGATTGGCCATGGCGCTGATGGTACCGTCCCCACCCGCGACCACCAGGATGGCGTCATGCTGCTTGACCAGGCTGATCGCCTCCTTTTGCTTATCCTCGTGCTTGTCGTCCGGATACACGCAAACGACATGATAATCATGCCCTTGCATCGCTGTTTCGATCTTGCCGAGGAATATTTCGGTATCCTGGTTTCCCGAGCTGGAATTGGTGAAAAACACAAATCTTCGCGGCTGACCACCGGCAGTATCCGCCCCTTCGGGCAGTGCGCTGCCGGTGGCGACCGAGGCCGCTTGATCAACACCGTGTGCATGGTCTGGGGATCCGTTCATATCGAACCTGCGTCAGGGCGTGAGCACTGCCCTGCCAATGACTTTTCCGGCATGCAACGCCATCAGCACATCGTTAGCCTGATCCAGATGATGAGGCGTGACCGGAATCGGCTGGATTGCACCCTTTTTGACGATTTCCATCAATTCCTTGAGCTCGCCCAGATTACCGACATAAGACCCCTCCACTGTTGCGGCTTTCAATGGGAACATCGCGAGTGACCATTCACTTTGTCCGCCGAACAGGCCGATAATGACCAGCTTGCCGCCCTTGGTCAGTAAATTGAACGCAGCGGTGGTCGTTGAAGGGGCGCCGACGTAGTCGATAACGGACCAGATCGTGCTGGTACCGGCCGCCTTTTGGATTTCCGCGGCCAAATTGGGACTATTGCCATCGACGGCGGCCAGGGCCCCTGCCTGCAGCGCCGCTTCACGCTTGGTTGGATCAAGATCGACAACGACCGCGCCTTTGCCGCCCATGGCCTTGAGCCATTGCAGGCACATCAGGCCCAAACCGCCGGCGCCGAAAATAACGACGGGCTCGTTCTGCAGGATATTGCGATCGAATTTCTTGAGCGCCGAAAAGGTTGTCAGTCCGGAACAAGCATAAGGCGCGGTCAACACCGGATCCAGGTCGCCGATATCGATCAGGTAACGGGGATGCGGGACGACGATTTGCGTGGCATAGCCGCCATGACGGTGAATGCCCAGGCAAGCGGGTTTGGCGCACAGATTCTCGTCACCTCGCAGGCAGACGACGCACTCGCCGCAACCAATCCAGGGATACACCAGGTAATTTTTGCCCGCTTCCACGCCGCTGGCGTCCGGTCCCAGCGCGCGCACCGTTCCCACGGTCTCATGCCCGGGTGTCAGCGGCAGATTGACGCCCCTGTCCTTGAGCTCCAGACGGCGCCCTTGGCCAAGGTCATAGCCCCCCTCCCACAAATGCAGATCGCTGTGGCAAACGCCGGCGGCTTTCACATCCAGAACGACCTGGGTGCCCGTGGGTTTCGCGTCAGCAGACTCCATTAACTGCAGGGGGGTATTGAATCCGGTAATACAGTAACACCTCATATTTCCACCACTTTGTCGATTGCCTGCGGCTGCGTGCCTACGAACGGGGCACGCAGGTCATTTTCCATCCCTATTGTATATGAGTCGGAAAAAAGCGCGAACACCCAATGGCAATCCGAACGTTTTACCCATTGAACCAGGGGCAATATAGACATAAGTATTTGATATTTCACAGCCCGGGCCATTTCACCTAGACTGGAACCCATCACGGACATCGCCAACCTGGCCCTCAGCGGCGTTGCTGCCCTGCCGGGTAACTCAATAACAGGGAATATCGATGAAACTCGATCCGAAATGGTCTTTTATACTAACAGTGCTGCTTTTCGCGGGCATCATGATTGGGCTTTCCATGTCGGTCCTGAACGATGTCATGGCTCAATCGGCCCCGTTAAGCGGGCGTAATCTGTTCGTGATGGGAATGCATGTCGTCTGGTTGGTGCTTTGGGTGATGGCGATCATTTTTGCGTTGAAATTCGCCTTTCAGAGCAACGCCGGCAAGTCATCGCGACAGACCGCCAACCACACCGGGACAACTGCGGTTAACGCTCGTCCGGCCCAAAATCCAGCGATGTCTGAACACTGAATTCTTCGCCCAACACTTGCTGCTCAGGCTCATAAACACGATGGGCCTCGAGCTGGATTGGCCCGTCGGGCACACAGCAGCAAGGCAGGACCTCATCCCTGGCGATATATGCCAGTGGCTCGGTCAGGTATCTGACCTTGCCCGCCACCAGGCGCTTGCGGCATGACCCGCAATAACCTGCGCGGCACTGGAACTCGACCTCGTGGTCGTTGCGCTCCAGTCCCTCAAGCAGCGTTTCTCCCTCCAGCAATTCAAACCTGCTATCGGTCGTTATTACGACTGTCATAGTTCGAAATGCTGCAACTCGTCGGTATTCATTTGCGAATCAATCTGGCCGATCAGATATGAGCTGATCTCCACTTCCTGCGGGGCAACCTGCACATTATCCGAAGACAGCCAGGCGTTGATCCAGGGGATCGGGTTCTGCCGGACCCCGTCGAATGCCGGTGGCAGCCCCACGGCCTGCATGCGCAGATTGGTAATGTACTCGACGTACTGACACAGGATATCCTTGTTCAGGCCGATCATGGATCCTCCCTGGAACAGGTACTCTGCCCATTCTTTTTCCTGCAAGGCCGCCTGTTTGAAAATCTCAAAGCACTGATCCTGTGTCTCCCGGGCAATTTCGGCCATTTCAGGATCATCCTCGCCACTGCGCAGAATATTCAGCATATGCTGCGTTCCGGTCAGATGCAAGGCCTCGTCCCTGGCGATCAGTTTAATAATCTTGGCGTTCCCTTCCATAAGCTCGCGCTCTGCGAAGGCAAACGAGCAGGCGAAGCTGACATAGAAGCGAATAGCCTCGAGCACGTTCACCACCATCAGGCAAAGGTACAGCTTTTTCTTCAATTCGCGCAGGGAAACCTCGACCTGCTTGCCACCGACCGTATGCTTGCCGTCTCCCAACTGGTTATACAACTGGGTCAGCATAATCAGATCGTCGTAATAAAACGCGATGTCGCTGGCACGCTTGATGATGTATTCATTAGCCACGATATCGTCGAAAACCACGGACGGATTGTTGACGATATTGCGAATGATATGCGTGTAGGAGCGCGAGTGGATAGTTTCCGAAAACGACCAGGTTTCGATCCAGGTTTCCAGCTCTGGAATGGATACCAGCGGCAACAACGCCACATTCGGACTACGGCCCTGAATCGAATCCAATAGCGTCTGGTACTTCAGATTACTGATGAAGATATGCTTTTCATGCTCCGGCAGCGTTTGGTAGTCGATCCGGTCCTGGGACACATCGACCTCTTCCGGCCGCCAGAAAAACGACAACTGCTTCTCAATGAGCTTTTCGAATACCTCATATTTCTGCTGGTCGTAGCGAGCAACGTTCACCGATTGCCCAAAGAACATCGGTTCCTTGAGCTGGTCATTCGGTATCTGACAAAAAGTACTATATGCCATTATTTTCTCTTACTCAAAACGCGTTCATTAAATCTTGCATGCGCCGCTTTCGCACTCATCGGCGGCCTGGTCTTCCTGCTTGTCCTCGGCACCGTCCCGCGTATTTTGATAATAAAGGGTCTTGACGCCAAATTTATACGCAGTCAGCAAATCCTTGATCAACTGCTTCATGGGAACGCGCCCGCCTTCGAACCTGGCCGGATCGTAATTGGTATTGGCAGAAATCGATTGATCCACGAATTTCTGCATGATGCCCACGATCTGAAGGTAGCCGTCATTGCCGGGCATGCTCCACAACAATTCGTAATTGTCCTTAAGCCGTTCGTATTCCGGCACCACTTGCTTCAGGATTCCATCCTTGGAGGCCTTGACCGACACCAGGCCTCTTGGCGGCTCAATGCCGTTTGTGGCATTGGAAATCTGGCTTGATGTTTCCGATGGCATCAACGCGGTCAGCGTGGAATTACGCAGACCATGCGTGGTGATCTCCTTGCGCAGGCCTTCCCAATCCAGGTGCAGCGGCTCGGTGCAAATGCCATCGAGATCCTTCTTATAGGTGTCGATCGGCAAAATGCCCTTGGCGTACGTGGTTTCGTTGAAAGCCGTGCAAGGGCCGAACTCCTTGGACAACTGTACAGACGCCTTCAGCAAGTAATACTGAATCGCTTCGAACGTACGATGCGTCAGCGCGTTGCCGCTGCCGTCGGAATACTTGGCACCATTTTTTGCCAGGTAGTAGGCGTAGTTGATCACACCAATACCCAGTGTACGACGTTTCATGGAACCAATGTGGGCCGCCTTTATCGGGTAGTCCTGATAGTCCAGCAACGCATCCAGCGCCCTTACCGCGAGATCGGACAAACCTTCGAGCTCATCCAGCGACTCGATGGCCCCCAGGTTGAACGCGGACAAGGTGCACAGCGCGATCTCGCCGTTCTCGTCGTTGATATCCTCCAGCGGCTTGGTCGGCAAGGCAATTTCCAGGCACAGGTTGCTCTGCCGTACCGGTGCTACCGAAGGATCAAATGGGCTATGCGTGTTGCAGTGATCCACGTTCTGGATATAAATGCGGCCTGTGCCAGCGCGCTCCTGCATCATCAGGGAGAAAAGATCCACAGCCTTGACAGCGCGCTTGCGGATGCCGGGCGTTTTCTCATACTTCTCATACAAGGCCTCGAACTTGTTCTGGTCCTCAAAAAACGCATCGTACAAGCCGGGGACATCGGAAGGAGAAAATAGCGTGATTTCGCCATTTTTGATCAACCGTTGGTACATCATGCGATTGATCTGCACACCATAATCCATATGGCGCACGCGGTTTTCTTCAACGCCGCGATTGTTCTTCAGCACCAGCAGGGACTCGATCTCCAGATGCCACATCGGGAAGAACAGCGTCGCCGCCCCGCCCCTGACGCCGCCTTGCGAACAACATTTGACCGCGGTTTGGAAATGTTTGTAGAACGGAATGCAACCGGTATGCTGTGCTTCGCCGCCCCGGATCGGGCTACCGACCGCGCGGATGCGGCCGGCGTTGATCCCAATGCCGGCCCGCTGCGATACGTAGCGCACAATCGCGCTGGTGGTCGCATTGATGGAGTCCAGGCTATCGCCGCACTCGATCAGCACGCAAGAGCTGAACTGGCGTGTCGGCGTGCGAACGCCCGACATGATCGGTGTTGGCAGTGAAATCTTGAACTGCGAGGTGGCATCGTAGAACCCCTTGATATAAGACAGGCGGGTTTCTTTCGGGTACTTGGAAAACAGGCAGGCAGCGACCAGGATATACAGGAACTGCGGGCTTTCGTAAATTTCCTGGTTCACACGATTCTGCACCAGGTACTTGCCCTCCAGTTGCTTGACCGCGCCATAAGAGAAGCTCATGTCGCGCGAGTGATCGATAAAGCCGTTGAGCGCATCGAACTCTTCCTTTGTATAGTCCTGAAGGATATGTTCGTCGTACTTGCCCATTTCCGTCAGCTTGCGCACATGGTCGTACAGTGACGGGGGGTCAAATTGCTGGAACGCCTTCTTGCGCAAATGGAAAATCGCCAGGCGCGCGGCCAGGTACTGATAATCGGGCGTCGCCTGGGAAATCAGGTCTGCTGCGGCTTTGATGATGGTTTCGTGAATATCCTCGGTCTTGATGCCATCATAGAACTGGATATGAGATTTGAGTTCCACCTGCGACACCGAGACATGGTCCAGCCCCTCGGCTGCCCACGCGATGACGCGGTGAATTTTATCCAGATCGATGGGTTCCTTTCGGCCATCACGCTTGGTGACTAAGAGTGTGCTGTTCATTGCGCGCATCCATGATGATTGAAAGAGCGGTCCTTAAGGCTGGGGACCGAAGGGGACTATATATAGTGTTGTTGTATGAGATAGACCACAATATATTGTATTTATAGAGATTTATCAAGCCCGACAAACTTCGCGCAAAACCTATAAATACGACTCAAGGCATTGATTAATAATATATTTTTTTGCCTAAAAAAAAATGTAACGACGACCCCGCGATAGCCGCAAGGCGAACCGGCAATCCACCGCCAGACTCGGGGCGAGCTAGGCGGCCGATGGACCGATAAAGGCGAACGCTTCTTGCAGGATATCCGCGTTTTGCCTGGCAAGCTGGGCCGGATCGGATAAATGGCGGCGCCACTGGCGCGCCCCCTTGCGACCATTGAACAAGCCAAGCATCGGCTTGACGGCGACGCGGATCGGCACGCCATTGCCAACTTGCGCCTGGGCGTACTGTGCCATCTGCGCCACAATCTGCGCATCGTCCAGCACCGGCACATGCGGCCAGAGCATCTGGCTGACCTGCCGCAGCAGGTAGGGTTCATGCCAGGCGGCCCGCCCCAACATCACGCCATCGAATGACGCAACGCCATCGCTAACCTGCCCTATCTCCACCAGCCCGCCATTGAGAATGAACAGAGCCTCGGGAAAGTCCTTTTTTAATTGAGACACGACATCATAGCGCAGCGGCGGCACCTCGCGGTTGTCCTTGGGCGATAACCCTTTGAGTACGGCATTGCGCGCATGCGCGATGAATACCCGGCAACCGGAATCGAACAACCGTCCGACAAAATCCCTGACAAAGCCATATGACTCATCGTAATCCAGGCCCAGCCGGTGCTTGACCGTAACCGGCAGATCAACGGCGTCCTGCATCGCCTTGACGCAATCGGCCACCAAGGCCGGCTCTGCCATCAGGCAGGCCCCGAACGCCCCCTTTTGCACCCGCTCCGAAGGGCAGCCGCAATTGAGATTGATTTCGTCATAGCCCCATTGCTGCCCAAGCCTGGCGCAGCGTGCCAGCGCATCGGGCTCACTGCCGCCCAGTTGCAGGGCCACCGGATGCTCCGCATCGTTAAACTGCAGATGGCGCGGCACATCGCCGAACAACAGCGCGCCGGTCGTGATCATCTCGGTATACAACAACGCCTGCGGCGCCAGTAGCCTATGGAAGTAACGGCAATGCCTGTCGGTCACGTCGATCATGGGCGCGACACTGGCCCGCCAGGGACGAGGCCCGGCAAGATCGGCGTAGTCAAGCGCAGCTACGGCACCGGTCGAGCGGCTTGCTGGAGACGAGATCCCGGCCAGGCCGGATGCGGCATATTCATTCATCTGAGTTAAAGACATCGTTTACTTATCACCGGAAATCCGGAAGTCCAATTGTGGCGGCAAATGCCGATCCTGCAGTTCCCGCTGCTCTTCCAGTTGTTCAAGAATCGCCGACTTGCGCACAATGCCGATCAGGGTTGGGTCATCTTCCGATTGCAGGACCGGCAGACGCTCTCCCATGAACGTCAGAAACAGTTCCAGGCCTTCGGCCAGCGTCATCGACGGATGCAGGACCGGAATGAACTGCGGCTGAACCATGAGTTCTGAGACGGGCGTTGTCAGCGGCGATTGCGACAGCAGCCAGCGTGTCACCTCCTGGTTCGACAGCACCCCCTGGTATTTACCGTCTTCGTCGATGACATAGATATAACGAACAGGATAATCCTGGAACATGGTCACGGCATCTCCCAGCGTTTGCTGCAAGCGCAATACCGTCTGGGCTTCGGTGATCAGCCCCTCCAGGGGCATACTGGAAATACGACGGCGCAGGCGCGTCGACTGCTCGCGCGTCAGGGTAACCCCGTACATGGCGGGCGTACTATACAGGCCGGTCACGATATTGGCAACCACGCAGGCGAACATGAGCGGCAGAATCAGGTCGATCCTGTGCGTCATTTCAAACAACATGAGAATCGCCATCAGCGGCGCATGCGTACCCGCCGCCAGGAATGCCCCCATGCCGATCAGCATATACAGCGCCGGCTGTTCCGGCAAACCCGGCACAAACAGCGCCAAGGCCTGATAAAAAAGCATCCCCACGCTGGCGCCCACCATCAGCATGGGGGTAAAGACGCCGCCCGTTGCCCCCGACCCCACCGTAAAGCCGGTGGCGATCACCTTATAGGCCAGCATCAGCAGGACCGCCGATATCGTCCACGATTGTGTCAGCATGGCTTCGATCGGCGCATAGCCGTTACCCGCCGCTTTGGGTTCCAGCACCAGAATACCGCCCAGCAATGCGCCGCCCAGCGCAAGGCTGAAGGGCAGCGGCAAGCGGGTTTTGCGAAACAGCCGCCGGACCCCGTCCAGAAACCGCAAGAACAGCGGCGCCAGAAGACCTGCAACGGCACCCAGCACAATCAGCAACAGAAACGTCCAGTCCAGCGCCACCGAAAGCGGCTTGACTTCATACATGGTACGGTAGTAGCCGCTAAGTTGCATGGCGACATTGGCCACGCCGGCAGAAATAATCAAGGGCCCCAGCGTAGTCATAGACAGCGTGCCCAGGACAATTTCCGCGACGAACAGGGCCGCCGCAAGCGGCGCGTTATAGGCGGCGGATACACCGGCCGCCGCGCCGCAAGCGACCAGCAAGCGCATTTCATTGGCGTTGAAGGCCAGAAAACGGCCAATCGCCGATCCGACCAGCGCGCCCAGGTGCACCATCGCGCCTTCGCGCCCGATCGAGCCGCCGGTCACAATAGTGCTCAACGACGAGGCGACACGCAGCAAGCCCTGTCGTAGAGACAGGCGACCATCCGACAACGCGACCGCTTCCATATAGTCGGCATTCAGGTCCTTGCGCACTCTGGAAGAAAGCCACAGCAACGTCCCTGCGATCAGTCCGCCTATGGTGGGAAACAGCAGCCTTTCGGTATCGTTCCAGCGACTCACCACCGTTTCCACTTCGCCAGGCACCGAACCGGTAAGCAACTGCCCGCCGTGAATGGCGACGTGAAACAGAATCGTCATGCCGGCGCCGGCCACCCCGACGATAATCGCCCAGACAAAAAAGGCGGGCCGGTTTGTCAGCCACGCAAACCGCGTGAGTTTGTTGCGGGCCTCAAAAGGCGAAAACATGGCCATGCTGTTGTCTCGGGAATAAAGCGGGTAGATTCTCACCTATCCGCCCAAAGTCTGGAAAGTGCCCCATTGTAGCAAACCTGCACCCTGATTCTTTTCATTACGCCCCGCCACTGCCGCTTATTGACGGTTTCCTGAACTAAAATGACGCCATTCTTTGATTCTTTATTTTGTCTTTTTCACATGGCCGTTTTTACCACTATCAGCAACCAGGAAGCCGCCGACTTTCTCGGGGAATATGACCTTGGCACGTTCATCTCGTTGCGCGGCATTACGGCCGGCATTGAAAACACCAATTTCTTCCTGACGACGACCGCCGGCGAATACGTGCTGACGATTTTCGAAGTCCTAAATCATGAGCAGTTGCATTTCTACATTGAGCTGATGCATACGCTGGCGAGCAAAAAGGTCCAGGTACCCATGCCGCAGACGCGGCGCGACGGTCTGCGCATCGGCACGCTCAAGGACAAACCGGCAGCCATTGTCGAGCGCCTTGCCGGTGGTTACGAATCCGATCCCAGCGATCTGCACTGCAAGATTGCGGCGCGAACCCAGGCCCAGGCCCACCTTGCCGCGCAAGACTTCGCGCTGCACCAGCCGAATTTACGCGGCCTGGCCTGGTGGGAAAGCATCTATCCCGAGATCCGCTCGTTCCTGACCCCGGACCAAAACGCGCTGTTTGAGACTGCATTAAAGGAACAGCAGGATATCCAGGCCACGGTCGGATGGCAAAACCTGCCCGCCGGCGCCTGCCACTGCGACCTATTCAGGGACAATGTCCTGTTTGACGGCACCTATGATGACCCCCGGATGGGCGGCATCATAGACTTTTACTTCGCCGGCCATGACGCCTGGTTGTTCGACGTCGCCGTCGCCGTGAACGATTGGTGTATCGAGCGTAGCACCGGCGCGCTCAAGGCCGATCTGGTTCAGGCCTGGCTGACTGCCTATGCGCAGGTCCGCCCCTTTACCGAAGACGAAAAAGCCTTGTGGCCTGCGGCCTTGCGTGCTGCGGCATTGCGCTTCTGGACGTCGCGCCTGAATGATTTTTTCCGGCCCCGCCCCGCCCAGACGCTGAAACCGCACGACCCGACGCATTTCGAACGCATCCTGGTGCAGCGCATGCAACACCCGGCTCCGGCCTTACCATAAAAGGACATCATGAACGCAGCAACACTTCCCGCCTCCTCCGGCTGGCAATGGTTGAAAGAGGCCTTTCTGATCTTTCGCAAGCAGCCATTCGCACTGCTGGCCTTGCTGTTCGTCATCAATATGGTCAGCCAGATCCTGCTGGCCATACCCGTGCTCGGCGTAGGTCTGTTTATCGTAACGATGCCCATCGCGAGTTTGATCGTGGTCAGCGCTTGCAGGGATATCCAGGGGAAACCGGCAGGATTTGCCAATCTGGACCCAAAGAGCTGGTTCGCCAGCCTGCAAAAGCCGAAAGTCATTTCCAATCTTGCCATGTCGGGTTTCGTTTATGCGGCGCTGATCTTGCTGCTTAGCTTCCTGCTGCTGTATCCGCTGCTGGATGAACAAACGGCCACCCAGATTGCCGCCATCCTGAACGGCGCTAGCACACCGGAGACGGCGACCGATGCGTTGCTGGACAGCTCCTCCTTGCTCTTGCTGCTACTGTGGGCCGTTTTGCTATTCATGGTCACGCTGATGTTCTGGCATGTCCCGCAATTGATCGGCTGGGAAGGACAAACAGTCAGCAAAGCGATCTTCTACTCCTTTGTCGCATCATGGCGCAACAAAGGCGGTTTTCTGATTTATTTCATGACCTGGTTTTTGTTGTTTGTGTTTCTGCAGTTCGTTGCTTTGCCGCTACTGGTGGCTTTTGGCTTGCCGCCATTATTGATTGCCTTCGCCCTGCAGATTGTCATGATGATCATGGTGGCGACGATTTACTGCGGTTTTTACTCTAGCTATGCCGCCATTTTTGGCGTTGATCGACCAATTATTGTATAAATAAGCCGGCCCGCTTGGGCTTCGCCAAAGGAGAAAAAATCATGTTAAAAAATCTCGCGCTTGCGCTTGTTGCCGCGACCACGCTTACCGCATGTGAAAGCATGAACATCGCCGGCATGGCTGGCGCTGCTTCGTCGTTATTCCAGGCCGCCACCGTCTCGGACGAGGAGATCCAGTCGCTGGCCGTCACGTCGCAACAGCAGTTGGATTCTCAAAATACCGTTGCATCGGCCAACAGTAAATACGCCAAACGCCTTGCCCGGGTCACCAGCGATTTGCGCAGCTATGAAGGCAGGCAGCTGCACTTCAAGGCCTATATCAATCCCGAGGTCAATGCTTTCGCGCTGCCCAATGGCAGTATCCGCGTGTACTCCGGCCTGATGGATAAGATGACCGATGATGAACTACGGTTTGTTCTGGGCCATGAAGTGGGCCACGTCATTGAAGGCCACTCCAAGGCCCAAGCCCGCTCCAGCCTGCTGAGCCTGGCTGCCCAACAAGCCGGCGCCGCCAGTGGCGTGCCGGTTCTGTCGACGCTGTCCGGCGGCGCATTGGGCGCCCTGGCCAACAATCTGGTCAATGCGCAATATTCGCAATCGCATGAATACGCTGCCGACGCTTTCGGCCTGAAGGTCCTGCGCGAACAGGGCCGCGATAAATCCGCGGCGGTTTCGGCACTGCGCAAGCTGGAGTCCCTGTCGCAAGGCGGCTCCAGCATGTTCTCGAGCCATCCCGACTCCGGCAAGCGCGCTGACCGCATCGCGCAAATGTAATTCGCCCCGGCGGCGGGCCTCTGGCCCGGCCGTCGATGCTGCCTGCGGTTTTGCAGCACAGCGCTCATCGCGCCTGCTTGCCAATAAAAAAAACAGCTTCCCGAAACAGGAAGCTGTTTTTCATTCCACCTCTTGCGAGGGGAGCCGATGGGAATCAGATCGCTTTTTCCAGCTCGGGTACGGCTGTGAACAGGTCTGCCACCAGGCCATAATCGGCCACGCCAAAGATCGGCGCTTCCGGGTCTTTGTTGACAGCGACGATCACCTTGGAGTCTTTCATGCCAGCCAGGTGCTGAATTGCACCGGAAATACCGATGGCAACATAAAGCTGCGGCGCCACAATCTTGCCGGTCTGGCCCACTTGCCAGTCGTTGGGCGCAAAGCCCGCGTCGACGGCAGCGCGCGAAGCGCCCAGCGCGGCACCCAGTTTATCGGCCAACGGCTCAAGCAACTTGAAGTTTTCTGCGCTACCCATGCCACGACCACCAGACACGACGACCGACGCCGAGGTCAATTCGGGACGATCGTTCTTGGCGACTTCGCGTCCGACGAAAGAAGACAGGCCCGTATCGGCAACAGCGGTCAGGGTATTGACTTGCGCGCTGCCGCCTTCGGCAGCCGCGGCGTCAAACGACGTGATGCGCACCGTGAGGACTTTCTTGGCGTCGGAGGATTGGACCACGGCAATGGCATTCCCGGCATAAATGGGGCGCTCGAAGGTATCGGCGGAATCGACTGCCGTGATATCCGAGATCTGGGCGACATCCAGCTTGGCCGCAACGCGCGGCGCAATGTTTTTGCCGGACGCTGTCGCGGGGAACACGATGTGGCTATAGTCGCCCGCGACCGCCAGCACCTGCTCGGCCACGTTTTCTGCCAGGCCGTCTTTAAGATAATCGGCTTCGGCCAGCAGCACGCTGCTGACGCCAGCCACTTTGGCGGCTTGCGCAGCCACTTCCTGCGCACCGCTGCCGGCTACCAGGATATGGATATCGCCACCGATTTTCTGGGCGGCGGCCACGGCGTTCAATGTGGCAGTCTTCAACTGCTGGTTGTCATGTTCTGCAATAACAAGAGTTGTCATGTTAAATCACCTTCGCTTCATTCTTGAGTTTGTCGACCAGTGCCGCAACGTCAGGCACTTTGATTCCGGCCTTGCGGGCTGGCGGTTCGCTGACTTTCAAGGTCTTGATGCGAGGTGCGACATCGACATTCAGTTCTTCCGGCGTAAGCGTGTCCAGCTGTTTCTTCTTGGCCTTCATGATGTTGGGCAGCGTCACATAACGTGGCTCGTTCAGGCGCAGGTCTGTCGTGACAATGGCCGGCAATTTGACCGCAACGGTTTCCAGACCGCCGTCAACCTCGCGCGTGACCTTGGCGGTGTCACCCTCGATCACGACCTTGCTGGCGAAGGTTGCCTGGGACCAGCCCAGCAATGCCGCCAGCATCTGTCCGGTCTGGTTGGCATCGTCGTCGATCGCCTGTTTGCCGAGAATGACCAGATTGACCTGCTCTTTTTCGGCGACCGCTTTCAGCAACTTGGCCACAGCCAATGGCTGCAGCTCGGCGTCGGTCTGAACCAGCACGGCGCGATCGGCACCAATGGCCATTGCAGTACGCAATGTTTCCTGACACTGCGCCACCCCGCAAGAAACCGCGATGA
Source organism: Advenella kashmirensis (assembly GCA_040395835.1). GTDB lineage: Bacteria > Pseudomonadota > Gammaproteobacteria > Burkholderiales > Burkholderiaceae_B > Advenella > Advenella kashmirensis_B. The sequence continues at coordinate 46,986 of JBEBPQ010000019.1, read as the reverse complement.
CTTCAGTGGCCGTGCCGGCCTCTTTCAGACGCGTGGCTTCCTCGACTGCGATTTCGTCAAACGGATTCATTGACATTTTCACATTTGCAATGTCAACGCCAGACTGGTCCGACTTCACGCGTACTTTGACGTTATAGTCAACCACGCGTTTTACAGGCACTAAAACCTTCATCCAACAATCTCCTTGATTTTGCGGGGTATCTGTCCCGCACGCCTAATAGAATCCAATTATTTTACATGCTTGATTTGAGAGAATTAAGCAATTCTTTCAATCCCGAGAATTTAGGCCCGGCAGTTTCGCTGTGCGCAACAGACGGGGCCGATTTACCCGGATTCAGAGTCCTGCCAGCCTCCGGACATGGACTTCAACGCTACGCCCGAGCGCCGACAACGCATACCCGCCCTCGAGCATGCTTACGATCCTACCCTGGCAATATTGGTTGGCGATGTCCACCACCTCTCCGGTAATCCAGGCATAGTCCTTTTCGACCAGGCCCAGTTGGCCCATATCGTCTTCCCGATGGGCATCAAAGCCCGCGGAGATGAAAATAAACTCAGGCTGGAAGGCATGCAATGCCGGCAGCCATTCTCGCGAGACCAATTCCCGGATCGTCTCGGTTTGGGTATACGCCGGCACCGGACTATTATGCATATTGGGCGCCGGATGATCCACCCCGCTATTGGGAAACAGCGGGTATTGAAAGAAACTGCACATTAACACGGAATCATCGTTGGCGAATGTCGCCTCGGTACCGTTTCCGTGGTGGACATCGAAATCGACCACGGCGACCCGTTTCAAGCCGTAGCGCGCCTGCGCGTAGCGCACGCCGATGGCGATATTATTGAGAAAGCAGAAGCCACTGGCCCGTGCGGGCTCTGCGTGATGGCCTGGCGGGCGCACCGAGCAGAAAGCGTTACGGGCGCGACCGTTCATGATTTCATCGATCGCCTGCAGACCCGAGCCGGCAGCATGCAGGGCCGCTTGCCAGGTATAAGGGTTCATGCAAGTTTCTTCCGTATCGACGTTGAAGTAGCCCGACTCGGGAACGTTTGCTTGCAGGAAATCGATATAAGCCGGCGTGTGCACGCGCAACAGGTCATCCTCGGTGGCTTCCCGGGCCGGCTGGTGCTGCAGGAAATCGGAAAGGCCGCTGGCCACCAGCCGATCATTGATGGCATCGAGCCGTGCCGGGGACTCCGGATGCCAGGCACGCATCTCGTGTCTGTGGCAAGATGAGTGCGTAATGAATAGTGTCTCCACGATGTCGCTCTACTTCTTTTAGTTACTGACGCAATGTTGAACGATATGCTCTAATCTGCATACAATCTACCATATTTTACCTGCACATACTTGCTGCCGGATCCGTCGGCCCGCAAGCCAGCCATGCGCAGTCCGACGCGCGCCCTTATCGGGTCGGGGCGCTTTTTTTGATCGTTGTCTCCACCACTTGCCAAGAGGTTCCACTTGAAACGCAAAGCCGCATTCGTTCTGCCCATATTGCTGATATCACTCGCAGCCTGCTCTTCCACGCCACCCACCGGTAGCATCGACCAGCCGGCCGGCAATGGCCCCGCCGGCTGGAGTGCCGAAAACCGCAAGCTGAGCGCCAATCGCGGCGAATTCATCAGCCAGGTATCGGAGCGTCATGGCATTCCGGAGCAGCATATTTCCCAGTTGCTGGCGACTGCCACCGTGGATTCCCGTGTTATCCGGCTCATGACGCCCAAAGGCACCGGCGGCCGCGTGGTGCGAGCCTGGCAAAGCTATCGCGCGCGCTTCGTCGAACCGATCCGGCTGCGCAAAGGCACGGCCTTCTGGAACGCCAATCGCCAGACGCTGGCCAGGGCCGAGAAGGCCTACGGCGTGCCGGCTGCCATCATTGCCGGGATTATCGGCGTCGAGACGGTTTACGGAGAGCAGACCGGCTCATTCCGCGTCCTGGACAGCCTGTACACTCTGGGATTTAACCATCCAGAACCCAACCGGCCCGAAAAAAGCCAGATGTTCCGTAACCAGCTGGCGGCATTGCTGGATCTGGACTATCGCGACAAAGTCGATGCCAATACTGCCACTGGCTCGTACGCGGGCGCTATCGGACTGCCGCAATTCATGCCGATCAGCATTGAACACTACGCTGTGGACGGCGACAACGACGGACACATCGACCTGAGATACAGCAATCAAGACGCCATCATGTCGGTCGCCAACTATTTGTCCAAGCATGGTTGGCGCGCCGGCAATCCCGTGTTCGCGCCCGTGACCCTGCCCGCCACGGCGGGTAGCCTGGTGGATGGCGGACTGGAGCCCTCCATGACATGGCAACAGTTGCACGGCAAGGGAGCCCGCCTGCGTCCTGGCGCCAGCGGTGGAGACTGGCAGTCCGGCAAGGAAATCGGGGTGATTGATTTGCGTGATGAAATCCGGGGAAGCAATGAATACCGGACGGCAACACGCAACTTCTTTGCCATTACCAAGTATAACCGCAGCTACTTCTATGCCGCTTCGGTCGCCGATCTGGCGTACGGGCTGGCGCAGCGCCAGCGTGCCGCCGGCAATCCGGTCACGCTGCCCTACTGACCCGCGGGGCCGGACCGGTTCCGGTCCGGCAGGCACATCTCGACCTTGCAAAAAAAATTGCGATTTACCCCACGGATGGGCAAATCGCAATAGATAACGACCTAGGGGTCCATGTGCATGCTGCCGGGCCCGGCCAACCAGCTTGGTCCCGGCCCGGCAGCGGCACATCCGATTAACCGTGAGAGAACTGGGCCTCTTCGGTCGATCCGGTCAGCGCCGTTGTGGATGAACGACCCCCTTCGATTGTCTGCGTTACCGCATCGAAATAGCCGGTCCCAACTTCGCGCTGGTGTTTGACCGCGGTGAAGCCCAGTTCAGCCGCCGCGAACTCTTTCTGCTGCAACTCCACGAAAGCGCTCATCTGATTGCGCGCATAGCCGTGTGCCAGCTCGAACATACCGTAGTTCAGCGCATGGAAGCCGGCCAATGTAATGAACTGGAATTTGTAGCCCATGGCGCCCAGTTCACGCTGGAATTTGGCGATCGTCACGTCATCCAGGTTTTTCTTCCAGTTGAACGATGGCGAGCAGTTATAGGCCAGCAATTTGCCTGGGAATTGTTTATGAATTGCCTCGGCAAATTTTTTCGCGTCTTCCAGATTAGGGGTAGATGTCTCACACCACAGTAGATCGGCGTAAGGTGCATAGGCCAGTCCACGGGAAATCGCCTGATCCAGGCCGGCTTTCGTGCGGAAAAAGCCTTCTGGCGTGCGATCGCCGGTCAGGAACGGCTTATCGTTCTCGTCCACATCGCTGGTAACCAAGTCTGCGGCATCGGCGTCGGTACGCGCCAGCAATACGGTCGGTACGCCCAAGACATCTGCGGCCAGGCGCGCGGACACCAATTTGGCGACGGCTTCGCGTGTCGGCACCAGAACCTTGCCACCCATGTGGCCGCATTTTTTCACCGACGCCAGTTGGTCTTCGAAGTGCACGCCGGCAGCGCCTGCCTCGATCATGCCTTTCATCAGTTCGAACGCGTTCAGAACACCGCCAAAACCGGCTTCGGCATCGGCGATGATCGGGGCGAAATAATCAATATAGCCCTCGTCGCCCTCTTCCTTGCCTTCCATCCACTGGATCTGATCGCAGCGTGTCAGCGAATTATTGATCCGGCGCACCACTGCCGGTACGGAATTGGCCGGATACAGGGACTGGTCGGGATACATTTCACCGGCGATATTGGCATCGCCCGCCACCTGCCAGCCGGACAGATAAATGGCTTTCAGACCGGCCTTGATTTGCTGCATAGCCTGGTTGCCGGTCAGGGCGCCCAGGGTGTTGACGAAAGGTTCATTATTGAGCAGATGCCACAATTTCTCCGACCCATCGCGCGCCTGGGTATATTCATTCTGGCGAGAACCTTGCAGTTTTACGACATCTTCTGCACCGTAGCCACGTTTAATGCCCTGCCACCGAGGGTTTTCGGCCCACTCTTTCTGAAGATTGCGGATTGCTGTTTCGCGTTTAGACATGATTGACTCCTGTAATAAAAGAAAGATCCATGGAGAAAATTCTATCTGAACAATGCACCGCAATACACACTTATATCTTATATAAGACTAAAAATTATTTTTTTATAAATCAATTAGTTATAATTTTAATTTCGGATTATGAAACGAAATTTGTGATAATGAAATCCTGTTAGTGCACTTGCAACATCGATAATCCACGTTATGAAATGACAATATCATAATGTGAAATCCGCCCCATTTGCCACGCGGTCAATCCGATAAGACCCGGCGGTCGTCTTCGACACCAGACATCGGCGTCGCGCCCTCCCCGGCCTTTCATAACACGATTTTCATCGACACCCGCCCGCCTGCCGATACCTGATAACCTCAAGCAGGAAAGGACGGCAATGCATACCATTCAGGCATCGCCAGCCGGCAACAGTCGTAAAGGATCCCGCGCAGGCAGCGGAAAGTCGAAATAAGGGGAAAGACCGGAAAGAAACCAGCGCTAGCCAAAACAGGACCAGAACAGATTGGAGACGGTCAGGTACAAGTCCGGACTGAAATACAGGGAGAATACCAATAGCAACACCACCAGTGCGGCGGCGTAGGCAGTGCAACGCTTGAGCATCGACATCATGGCCCCCTTTTTTCTACTGCATTCAGGTCGCTTGCGGCACCCGCTGTATCGGGCCTTCTTTTACCGGATACGTGACACAAACCGCGAAGACACTGAGTGCGATGGCGATATACCACATGGGTTGGTAGCTCTGATATACATCATACAGCCATCCCCCCAGCCAAACGCCAAGAAAGGAACCGATCTGGTGCGAAAAAAAGACAAAACCGCCGAGCATGGAAAAATGCTGCACGCCGAAAATCTGCGCAATGATCGCATTGGTCGGCGGCACGGTCGACAACCACAGTAATCCCATCACGGCGGAAAATACATAGACGCTATAGATCGATAGCGGCAGGTTGATAAAGATCAGGATGGCAACTGCGCGCAAGCTGTATATGCCTACCAGCAGGAACCGCCTTGGAATGGACTGGCCAAGGATACCTACAAAATAGGAGCCGAACACATTGAACAGCCCGATCAGGGCGAGCGAGAAGGTCGCCACGCCCGGCTGGAAACCCGCGTCTTTCAAATAGGTGGGCATATGCACGCCGATAAAGACTACCTGAAAGCCACAGACGAAATAGGAACCCAGCATCAGCCGGAAGCTGGGGTAGGCAAACGCCTCTTTCACGGCCTCGGCAATGCTTTGGCGGTGACCGGTCTGCCCGACCACCGGCGCTGGCTCTTTCAGCCCCAATGCCAGCGGCAGGATGACCAGCGACAAGGCTGCCAGAATCAGCAAGGCATAATGCCAATCAAACGTATTGATCAGCGTATTTTCCACCGGCACCATGAAGAACTGGCCGAAAGAGCCGGCCGCGCTCGTTACGCCCATTGCCCACGAACGCTTGCTGGCTGGCAGGTTGCGCCCGATAATGCCGAAAATGACCGCATAGGTGGTCCCCGCCTGCGCCGCGCCGATCAGAATCCCGGAAGACAGCATGAACATAGCCGGAGAATCGGACAGCGCCATGCCACAAAGCCCGAGCGCGTACAAAATGCCGCCGCCAACGATAACGCGCGACGCGCCCCACCGGTCGGCCAGCATGCCGGCAAAAATACCCACGATGCCCCAGGAAAGGTTTTGCACCGCAATGGCGAAGGAGAAGGTTTCGGAATTCCAGCCTTTTTCCTGGGTAATCGGCACCAGCCACAGCCCGAAACCATGCCGGATTCCCATGGCCAGCGTTACGATGACAGCCCCGCAAAGCAGTATTCGCTGCATGGACAGGGGCTGGCCTTGCCTGGTCGCGTCCGTTGCACTCATGAATTATCCTTCTTGTTTGCGGGCACAGTATGCCACCCAGAATGCGGCCAGGACGGCAGCGAACAATGCAATCCCCGATGTCAACCACGGGCCCCGTACGGCCTGATGGTCAAGCATGAATCCGTATAATACCGGTCCCAGCGCCGACCCCACGTCCATGCCGGAATATACCAGGCCATAGACCGACCCCAGCGCACCCTTGGGCGTGACGCGGCGCACCAGCATATCGCGCGAGGGACCCGCCATGCCGCTCAGGAAACCGGCGGCGCAAAGCCCCGCCATTGCCAGCCCGTCCGGCAATGCGCCCATGGCCAGCGCAATGAAGACGGCGCCTGAAGTCGCCAACGACGCGGCGACAATGCGCTCCGTATTGCGGGTGCTGCCCGCCAGAAAACCACCAATCAGCAACCCGGCGCCCGCCGCAACCATATACAGGGACAGCGCCGAGCTCGCCCATTCCTTGCCAATACCGTATAGCGACCCAAGAATCGGGATCGTGAAATTCTGCACCGACGACATTGAGCCCGAGGTAAACGCAAAAAACAGGAAGGCCCCCCAGAGCGCGGGGTTTTTAAGCAGCATTTGCAGCTTCATCAGGAAGCCGGCACGTGGCGCCTGCGAAGACACCGGCTGCGCCGCGCTGCCTTCCGTGTCCGCCTTGCCCTTATCCGAGGATTTTTCCTCGGCGACGGGGGTGGCAATCAGCGACGCGCCCAGGAACGTGGCCACGAACAGCACCAGCAGCAGTATGCTGGCCGCCGCCGCCGCGATACGCCAGGATCCGGTCTGCACGATAAAGAAAGCCATGAAGATCGGCGTCAACGCCCAGCCAAGATTGCCCGACAAACCATGAATGCTGAACGCGTGTCCCAGTCGTCTCTGGCTCACGTTCTGGTTGATAATGGAAAAGTCCACCGGATGGAACACGCAGTTGCCCAGGCCGCCGATCAATGCCGCCAGAATGAACATCCAGTAGGCGGTCGATACGGATATCAGAAGCGCTGACACCACCATGCAGGCCAGGCCAAAGCGCAGCACCGGCCTGGCACCCAGATGATCGACCACGAAACCTGACGATGCCTGCCCAACCCCTGATACCACGAAAAAAACCGTCGCCAGGAAGCCTAATTCGGCAAAGCTGTACCCAAATTCACGGCTGAGCGACAAATACAGGGAAGGCAGCACCAATTGATAAAAATGCGAACCGCCATGCAAGACCCCGATCAGGGCGATCACTTTCCAGTCGCGGGCGTTATTATCTGCGTCTGGCATACCGACCGGCGAAGTCAGGGCTTGCATACTCATGTGAATTGATGGTGTCGTGTTGGACTACGGTTTCAAATTTGCTGCTTCTTGATAATCGGCCATGCCTTTCTCATGTAGTAGAACATGGACCAGATCGTGAGGATGGCGGCAATATAGACCAGGACCTGCCCGACGATGGCAAATGGTATGGATTTCCATGTCTGGTGAAACAGCAGGCAAGGGATTGCCGTCATTTGGGCGGCCGTCTTGAATTTACCCAGCCAATGCACCGCTACGCTATCACGTGCGCCGATCGTCGCCATCCATTCACGCAATGCCGAAATGGTTATTTCCCGCCCGATGATGATAAGCGCGATGAAGGAATCCAGCCGGTTCAGGTCCAGCAGGATCAATAGCGCCGCGCATACCATCAGCTTGTCGGCAACCGGATCCAGGAATGCGCCGAACGACGAGGTCTGGTTCCAACGTCGCGCCAGCCAACCATCGAACCAGTCGGTAAGCGCGGCAAAAATGAATGCCAGCGCCCCGACCGTGTCGCGGACCGGCTCCCCGATCCAGCTGACTGGCAGGTAATACAGCGCAATGACCAGCGGAATCATGGCGATCCGCATCCAGGTCAGGATAATCGGTATATTAACAGGCATAGGGCTTTACACCAGGGACGACGACATAATGCATAATCCTACCATTAACGCAATGATTCATAGATGCGTTCCGCCAGTTCCCGGGAAATACCTTCCACCGAGCGCAAATCGTCGATACTGGCCGAGGCGACGCCAGAAAAACCGCCAAAGCGGGCAAGCAGTTTCTGTCTGCGCTTGGCGCCCACGCCTTCGATTTCTTCCAGCCTGGATACATTCCTGGCTTTCGCCCTTTTGGCCCGCATGCCGGTGATGGCGAAGCGGTGAGCCTCGTCCCTGACCTGCGCCACCAGCATCAATGCCGCGGATCCCAGCCCCAACGCGACCGGCTCGCGCTCGTCCGTGAACACCAGCGTTTCCAGTCCTACCTTGCGCCCCTCGCCTTTGGCTACCCCGACGATCACGCGCGTATCCAGTCCGAACTCGACAAAAACCTGGCGGGCGATTTCCACCTGTCCCTTACCGCCGTCGATCAGCACGACCTCGGGCAGCGGTGCTTCGCCATCGGCCACCTTGGAAAAGCGGCGCACCAGCACCTGGCGCATGGCCGCATAATCATCCCCTTCCGTGATACCCGCGATGTTGTAGCGGCGGTACAGGGACGGTTGCATATCATGGTGATGATAGACCACACAGGAGGCTTGCGTTGCCTCGCCCGCTGTATGGCTGATGTCGAAACATTCGATGCGCAGCGCATCCAGCGACTCGTCGTCAGTATCCAGCGCAAGCAGCTCAGCCAGCGCGCGAGTCCTGGCTGCCCGGGATGTCGATTCGGAAAGCATGCGGGCCAGCGAGAATTCTGCATTGCGAGAAGCCTGTTCGAGCCAGGCACGTCGAACCCCTTGTGGCCGCGTCTGCAACCGCGACCGGATTCTGGCTGGCTGCTGCTCATTAAGCAGGCTCAACAGGTTTTCGTCGGCCAAGGCGTGGGAGACCACCAGAATCGGCGGTAGCGGATTTTCCAGGTAATGCTGGGCAATAAAGGCGCTCAGGACTTCGGGAGGCCCCTCTCCATCGGCCTGCGTGGGGAAAAAAGAACGATCGCCAAGGTGGCGGCCACCGCGCACCATGGCCAGGTTTACGCAAACTTTGCCCGCCGCCTGCGCAACGGCAATGATGTCCACATCGGTCTTGTCGACCTCTTCCATGGATTGCTGGTGCAAGACCGTGGCCAGTGCGTGCATCTGGTCACGCAGCGCCGCGGCCTGCTCAAACCGCAGTGCGTCGGAGGCTTCCTGCATGCGCCGCTGCAAGTCGTTGACAATATCGTCGGCATCCCCGTCCAGGAAGCGGACGGCCTGCGCAACGTCGCGAGCGTAATCCTCATCGCTGATGAACTGAACACAAGGCGCAGTGCAACGCCCGATCTGATATTGGAGACAGGGTCGGGACCGATTGGCAAAGACCGTGTCCTCACAGGTCCGCAGGCGGAATACCTTCTGCAGAATCTGAATGGTCTCGCGCACCGCCCAGGAATTCGGATAGGGACCGAAAAACCGTCCTTTGCGGCTGGTCGCGCCCCGGTAGTAGGCAATGCGCGGGTAATCATGCGCGCTGATCATCAGATAGGGATACGATTTGTCGTCCCGGAATAGGATGTTGTAGCGCGGGCGCAGGCTCTTGATCAGATTGTTTTCCAGAATCAAGGCTTCGGCTTCCGAGCGCGTGACCGTGACCTCGACCTTCTTGACGCGGGCCACCATCAGTGCAATGCGCGGACTGTCCGGTGTTTTCTGGAAATAGGACGAGACGCGCTTTTTCAGGTCGCGCGCCTTGCCCACATACAATACCGTACCCTCTTCGTCCAGATGGCGATAAACCCCTGGCAAATGCGGCAAGTCACTCAGAAAGGATTTGAGATCGAAAGTCTCTGGCATGTTGATATCGCCCGTCTGCTTGCAATGTTTTCCAGTCCATGAACGGCATCGCCGGTTTCAGCGCCCGGACACGGGCAACCGACTCGGGCGAAGTCCTGACGGACAAGTTGTCCAGCACCCTATCCGCCAGGTCCGGGCGGTTGCATACCAACACCATATCACATCCTGCCTTCAGTGCTGCTTCGGCGCGTGCGGTAATGTCGCCGGCGACGGACGCACCTTCCATGGTCAGATCATCGGAAAAGACCACGCCCTCGTAACCCAGGCGCTGGCGCAGGATCTGTTGTACCCATTTCTTGGAAAACCCAGCCGGCGATTTATCGACTTTCGGATAGATCACGTGCGCCGGCATGACGGCCGAAAGCACGGGGGCGCCCAGCCAGCTGTAGGGCTTTGCATCATCGGCCAGGATGGTTTCCAGGTCCCGGTCATCGACCGGAATCGCGACATGCGAGTCGGCGTCGACATATCCATGGCCAGGAAAATGCTTGCCGCATGAACGCATGCCCGCCAGACTCAACCCCTGGATCACGGCGCGGGCCAGCATTGTGACAACGCGGGGATCGCGATGGAAGGCGCGGGTGCCCACGACAGTGCTGACACCATAGTCAAGATCAAGTACTGGCGTGAAACTGAAATCCACGCCACAGGCGCGCAGCTCGGCAGCCAGCACATAGCCGATTTCAGTCGCGGCCCGCATCGCCTCCATGGGTCTACGCTCCCAATACCGCCCCAGATCCTGCATGGACGGCAGAGGTGTAAAGCCTTGGTCGCGAAAGCGCTGCACCCGTCCGCCCTCGTGGTCGACGGCGATTAACAGCGGTTCCTTGCGCGCGGCATGAATCTCGGTGGTCAGCTCGGCCAATTGCTCGGGATTCTGGTAGTTCCTGGCGAACAGGATGACAGCGCCGGTCAGCGGATGCGCGAGGCGATCGCGCTCTTGCGAGGTCAGGCGATGGCCGGCGACGTCCAGCATGACGGGACCAGGCAACTGGATCGCATTGCGATGGCTATGGGTCTGGGCTTTCGCGGGCGCCGCGCGACGTCGCGAGCGGGTTGAAGAAACAGACACGGGAACTCCTTGGGCTTGGTGATTAGTCAGGGGAAAGCGAAGACCCGGCCTGTGCGGCAGGCTTGCTCTCTACCATGGCGAATGCCATGGCCAGATCGGACTCGTCGGTCAGGGAAATATGGGCAACGCCATAACGCTGCTCGTACCAATGCTTGAGCGGCTCCGCCAATACAACCACAGGCTTGCCGCTAGGCGCGTTGAGGGTTTGCATACGCGACCAGCTCATGGGCTGGCGCATTCCGAGGCCAATCGCCTTGGAAAAGGCCTCTTTGGCGGCAAAGCGGGTCGCCAGGAATCGCAGGCCCCGCTCCGGATCGCGGGCATGGCGGCGCAGGAACTTTTCCTTTTCCTGCGGCCCGAGGATACGGTCGATGAAACGCGCACCGAATCGCTCGTGTGCACTGCGTATCCGATGAATATGAATCAGGTCTGTACCGATACCGCCTATGGTCGCGGTCGCCTTGAAGCCATTAAACATGGGTATTTAACCGTGAAGTGCTAAAGCTTGATAAAATGCTCGCGATAGTACTTGAGTTCGTCGATGGATTCGTAGATATCGGCCAAGGCTTCATGCCGGCTCTTCTTGTCGAATCCCTTGTATACCTCTGGTTTCCAGCGGCGCGACAATTCCTTCAACGTGCTTACATCGAGGTTCCGGTAGTGGAAATAGCTTTCGAACCGCGGCATGTATTTATACATGAAACGACGGTCCTGGCTGATCGTGTTGCCGCAAAGCGGTGACGCGCCCTTGGGAACCAGCGGTGCGAGAAACGCCAACAGGATGTCTTCCGCCTGTTCTTCAGTCAGTGTAGACGCACGCACCTTTTCGGTCAGGCCGCTGCGACCGTGTGTGGAAGTGTTCCACTTATCCATGCCGTCCAGCAACATATCGGGCTGGTGAATGACAAGAACAGGGCCTTCGGCGACCAGAGTCAGGTCGGGTTCGGTGACAACAACAGCCACTTCCAGAATACGTTCTTTTTCAGGGTCCAGGCCGCTCATTTCCATGTCCAGCCAGACCAGCCGCAGATCATTCACTGCCATTTTCGATCCTTATTGTTCAGAAACGTTATTTTCGCACAGAGCACACACAAGAAATGTCCGCAACGCTGTTTATGTACTTATTTGTTTTTTTCCTCGTTCTTGAAACGGTGATCCACTGCTGGCTAGCCAGTCGCCAGGCCCGGCATGTCGCCCGCCATCGCGAACAAGTGCCGGTCGAGTTCGCGGAAAAAATCAGCCTGCGCAGCCACCAACGCGCCGCCGACTATACGGTAGAACGCATGAAGCTGGCGGTAACACAACGCGTTTTCGATGCGATGGTCCTGATCGCCTTTACCTTGCTGGGAGGCCTGCAGGCCATCAATAACGTCTTGCTGCATCTGGTCGACAGCGACTTCTGGCGCCAGTTACTCCTGCTGGGAAGCGTTCTGTTTATTTCAGGCCTGCTGCACCTGCCCTTCAGCCTCTGGAAGCAGTTCAAGCTGGAACAGAAGTTCGGCTTTAACCGCATGACGCTGGGGCTTTTTATCAGCGATACCCTTAAAGGCTTGCTGGTGAGCGTGGTGCTGGGTCTGCCGCTGGCTGCGATCACCTTGTGGCTGATGAGCGCCGCCGGCCCATTCTGGTGGGTCTGGGCATGGGCGGTGTGGGTTGTGTTCAACGCCTTCCTGCTGTTTATCTTCCCTACCTGGATCGCACCGCTGTTCAATAAATTCACCCCGCTGGATAATCCGGAACTGGCCGATCGTATCAACAACCTGGCCCGGCGCTGCCATTTTGCGCTCAAGGGCCTGTTCGTGATGGACGGTTCCAAGCGGTCGGCCCATGGCAATGCCTACTTCACGGGTTTCGGCAAATCGCGTCGCATTGTGTTCTTCGATACGCTGCTGGGTAAACTAGACCCCGATGAAATCGAAGCCGTCCTGGCGCATGAGCTCGGTCATTTCAGCCATAAGCATGTGCAAAAGCGCATGTTCTTCAGTTTCCTACTGGCCTTGGTATTTTTTGCGATCCTGGGCTACATGAAGCATCAGGTATGGTTTTATGAGGGTCTGGGCGTCTCCCCGCTCAATGGCGCAAGCGACGCCATGGCCCTGCTGCTGTTTTTCATGGCCATGCCCGTATTCACCTTCTTTTTTACGCCACTGTTCAGCTTCTTTTCGCGCAAGGACGAATTTCAGGCAGACCATTACGCGCATACTCAGGCCAACTCCGACGCATTGATCGCCGCACTGGTCAAACTGTATGACGACAATGCCGCTACGCTGACACCCGATCCGGTGCACTCCGCCTTCTATGACAGCCATCCGCCCGCTTCGGTGCGCATCCGACATCTTCAACAACTTAAGGCCACGCAAGGATGATCAGCGGTCGAGTCATTGCCGCACACGGACGTCATTACCAGGTCGAACTTCAGGATGGGCAATTGCGGCAATGCTATACGCGCGGCAAGCGCACGGGCGTTTCCGTGGGCGATCATGTCGACATCGCGCTGCAAGGACAGGACGAAGGCCGTATCGAGCGTATTCATGAGCGCAAAAACCTGCTTTACCGCTCGGATGAAATGCGCTCGAAGCAATTCGCCGCCAATGTCGACCAGTTGTTGATTGTGGTTGCGGTGGAGCCATTATTCTCAGACGACTTGACCGGCCGCGCCTTGGCCGGTGCCTTCAGCGCGGGCATTGAGCCCCTGATTCTTCTGAACAAAAGCGATCTTGCCGACGGCTTGCCTGTGGCCCGGGCACGACTGGCCGACATGGCGCAGCTTGGCGTTCCCGTGCTGGAAACCACTACCCTGAATCCCGAGGCGCTGCGCGCAACGCTGCTTCCGCGCCTCGAAGGCAAAACCAGCCTGCTGCTGGGACAAAGCGGGATGGGAAAATCCAGCATTCTTAATGTCCTGATCCCGCAGGCGCATGCCGAAACGCAAGCGCATTCGGTTGCCTTGGGCACCGGCAAGCATACAACCACATCATCGCGCCTTTATCATTTACCCAATAATGTGGGAGACCTGATCGATTCCCCGGGTTTTCAGGCTTTCGGGCTTAAGCATCTCACCCAGACCGAAGTCGAGCACGGGTTTCCGGAATTTGCCCCGTATAGCCAGAATTGCAGATTTTATAATTGTACACATCGGCATGAGCCAGGTTGTGGTGTTCTGGCGGCAAAAGACCAGGGACAAATCAGCGCCAAGCGACACGAACTGTATATGCGCATTCTTGCAGAAACGACAGCACCGCAAAAATATTGATCCCGGAAGGAAATGATTGATTTCGGAAGATCAATCAAACGATGGCCAGCAGGCGGTGATAAAAATTCCTGATCACGCTTGCCGTCGCGCCCCATATGAAATACCCCTGCCAGGGCATGGAATAGTAATAGCGTTCATTGCCGTCTGGCTGGATGACATGATGCAAGCGGTGGTTGGCCGGATCCATCAGAAATGCCAGTGGCACCTCGAACACCTCGGCCACTTCAAGCTTATCCGTCTTCAACTGGACGGCGCCGTCGAGCCAACCGACATAAGGCCTTAGCAAAAAACCTGTGCCGGTATAAAACTCAGGCAATTGGCCCAATACGGAGATATGCTGGCCTGGCACGCCGATTTCTTCATGCGTTTCACGCAAGGCGGTATGCTGGGGATTGATATCCCCCTCCTCGACCCGTCCTCCAGGAAAGCTGATCTGCCCGGGGTGGTGGAAAAGCTTTTCAGAACGCCTTGTGAGTAATACGGAAATATGCGTGTCATGCCGAACCAGCGGCATCAACACGGCGGAATCGATATACGATTCCGATTGATACTGGAGGATTTTGGCCTCGTTCCATTGCTGCACCAACGCATCTGCAGTCCAAATCAGGCGATGGTCAAAAGCTCGCTCTACAAATTCCGGGGTCAGTAGCGACGGCTCGATGGCGCTGAGATTTTCAGCGGCCGTCTGCCATTTCTGTGCAGCGGGATCAAAGCCTGGGGTGACAGGCTTTCTGAGAGGTGCGGACAAGGTATTATCCTGTTATTAGTAATGATTTTATTGTACGGCAAGCAGAAAACCGTGGTTCATTGCCGGAATTGACTGAAATAAAAAAGCCGGCATTGCCGGCTTTTTTACCACATTGAGCCCATACAGGCCTGCCCAATACGAAATACTGCTTATGCCTGAACCTGCTTGTCGGCCTTGCGTACCAATTTTTCTTTAATACGCGCTGCCTTACCTGAACGATTGCGCAGATAGTACAGTTTGGCACGGCGAACATCACCGCGACGTTTCACAACGATAGACGCGATTTGTGGAGAGTACAGTTGGAATGTACGCTCAACGGCTTCGCCGGATGAAATTTTACGGACGATGAAAGAAGAATTCAGGCCGCGATTGCGCTTGGCAATAACCACGCCTTCATAAGCCTGGGCGCGCTTGCGGCTACCTTCAACCACGTTTACGCTGACAACGACAGTGTCACCAGGCGCAAATTCAGTCACGGGATTACCACCGGTCAGGCGCTGGATTTCTTCCTGCTCGAGTTTTTCGATAAGATTCATAATAGACTCCGGTTCATCATGAACGGCTGTTTAAAGTAACGTCACATTTCGTGATTGCGCCGACCCATTCAGGCGCTTTTACCGACAGAGGATGAATAGAACTCGTAAGTATATCGTGCTTTCAACAAAAAAACTAGCTTCCCGGCCTGTTTCGATGTAGATTGATCAATGTTAAGTACTTGAATTCAATAAAAAAACAACATCGAGAGGAGATGCGCCGGCCAAGCGCCTGTCGCTCTAACCGTCGCTTGCTTCCGGCAAGTCAATATTCAACCGGAGATGATCCAACCGGAGATGATCATTATTTTAGTCGGCATCCATTTTACCCGGATGATTTTAACAAGCCCAGTCCGGCAGCGCTTTTGATGACTCATCTGCATTTTTACCAGGCAACTTGCCAAGTATTTCAGGGTAAAGCCCGACGACTGAGCCCTGAACAGGCGCTTTTACCATGATACTCGCCATTAGCCGTGCCGCTTAAAGGCAATAAATAAGAGGGATTCATATGATAACAACGGCTTGCATCGACGGGCTCGTATCAACCTGGTACGACTCGCGTCTTGAAAGGCAATACAGATAATGCCAGGCTGATAACGTCAAAATGATCGCACAGCCTGTTCGCCCTTGCCCCCACGAATGGGCAAATAGCAACCCAAAGCCGAATACCACGCGGTCAGTGCAGGCCTGCGGCGCTACCCAGTAAATTGATAACGGGAATCAGCGCAAACCAGGCTGTGACCATGCAGATATCTGCAAGCACATGACCCTTGCGACGCTGGGTGCTTTTCCTGCTGCGGTACAGTGTTGCAAAAGACTGGTCGAACTGAGGGCAAACTGATATAGTTGATGTGACAGGGGTTGAATGCTTGCCCACTGGGCTCTGGGTATTATTGGTCGTCATGATTGGATTCTCCGGTAGTTGAGAGGCGCCTGCCCGGGTTAATCTTCAGCGTTGTGGGAATATGGTAATCACGCCGCTGAAGCACAGACTTAACACCAGGCAGGCAATAACTAGGACCCTAATCTAGTTATATCGCGACTATGCATGCGATAAGTGATACTGTACATATATACAGTACTTTTTGCAAGCCTTTTTTCGCACAAGTTGTGGCGCATTCGCACCACCCTCTCCCCCGCTCCCATCCCGCCCCTGCACATTTGGCCAAACCCAACCTCGGCAAACCAGCCAAGGCTGTGGCAGGCGACGCGGAAAGCACAACAGGCAATCAGATACCGGCTACGCCTTTCCCCTAGTGGCTTCTGGGCACGGCAAGCAGGTGTTGGCGACCTATCGCATCATCATGCAAAAAAGCCATGGCATTGGCCATGGCTCTGGGTACTCCCGCAAGCGATTATCCACCCTGGAACGGCCGCCTGACTATGCTTAGGTCGGACGTCCCGGCAAAACCTTGCTCATGCGACTTATTGCCTGCTTCTTATTGCATTATTTATTAGGCTGAGGTGTCGTACGCAGATAAGGGCGGATTTCCGTATACCCTTTTGGAAACTTCTGCTTCAGCACTTCGGGATCCTTCAGCGACGGCACAATAATGACGTCCTGTCCGTCTTCCCAGTTGACCGGGGTGGCAACGCTGTGCGAATCGGTCAACTGCAGCGAATCGATCACGCGCAGGATCTCGTTGAAATTACGGCCGGTACTGGCGGGGTAGGTCAGTGTCAAACGTACTTTCTTGGCCGGGTCGATGATGAATACGGAACGAACGGTCGCAGTCGTGCTGGCATTCGGGTGAATCATGTCATACAGTGTCGATACCTTGCGGTCGTCATCGGCCAGGATCGGGAAGTTCACACTCGTGCTCTGCGTGTCGTTGATATCTTCGATCCATTTATTGTGCGAATCGACATCGTCAACTGATACCGCCAGTACTTTTACATTCCGCTTGGCGAACTCGTCCTTGAGTTTGGCCGTGTAACCCAGTTCGGTTGTGCACACCGGTGTGAAATCGGCTGGGTGGGAAAACAGAACACCCCAGCTGTCACCCAGAAACTCGTGAAACTTGATGGGGCCAATGGAAGAGTTCTGTTCAAAATCAGGGGCGTTATCGCCCAAACGCAGCGTTGTGCTCATGCTATCTCCTTGATAAGTCGGTAAAGGCGCCTGGCCCTGTTGGCCAGACCGAATATCAACAATTATGGCAAAGATTATTTATTCCCAGAAAGAATAAATAATAATGTCAATATTACCACTTTAAATATAGCATGGCCGGTTTTCTCGGCTTATCCAAAGACCGCCGAGAACGCCTTTTGCACCGATTCCCCCGCCTTCACAGAAGCGCCCAACGCGCCGACCCTGGGCAGGATATGCGCCGCGAAAAAGACCGCGGTCGCCACTTTTTTCCGATGCACTTCGGTCTGTCTTGCCTGACTCTTGAGAGAGGCATTGGCCAGATGCCAACCCGCATGCACATAACCCGCCAGCATCAGGAAAGGCACGCTTCCTGCAAAGGCACCGCGCAATTGACCATCACGGGCAAACGCCAGCGTCGCATCAAGGGCATCTTCGTAGGCCTGCACAGCCGCATCCAGTTGCGTACCGATAAACACTAGCGCGTCGTCCTCGGAAGTACTCAGCGCCGCGACGGTTTCCCGCATCGCCCCGACAAACCCGCGCGTCACTTGACCGCCATCGCGCAACGTCTTGCGTCCGATGAAATCATTCGCCTGGATCGCCGTCGTTCCCTCATAAATCGGCAAAATCCGTGCATCGCGGTAATATTGCGCAGCACCGGTTTCCTCGATGAACCCCATGCCGCCATGCACCTGGACCCCAAGGGAAGCCACCTCCACGGAATTCTCCGTGGACACCGCCTTGATAATCGGCACCAGATATTCGTATTGGGCAGTATGTTGTTGCCGGACTTTTTCATCGGGATGCCAGTGCGCAACGTCGTTGCACATGGCCGCGTACAGCGCCACAGCCCGCGCCCCTTCGGTCAGGCCGCGCATCGTCAGCAGCAAGCGCTGCACATCGGGGTGACGGTCAATGGTGACCGGACCGGCCGACCCTTCCAGCGCATTGCCCTGAACCCGCTCGCCAGCATAGGCGGTCGCCTGCTGCAGCGCACGTTCCGACACGGAAATACCCTGAACGCCGACATTGAAGCGCGCTGCGTTCATCATAATGAACATGTATTGGAGTCCGAGGTTTTCCTCACCCACCAGATACCCAATCGCGCCCTCGCCCACTTCCCCCTTGCCCGCGCCATATAACAATACGGCAGTAGGGCTGCCATGAATCCCTAGTTTTTCTTCTATTGAAGCGCACCAGACATCGTTGCGCTTGCCCAGCGTCCCGTCCTCGTTAACCAGGAACTTGGGAACAACAAACAGGGAGATGCCCTTGATCCCCTTTGGCGCATCAGGCGTTCTTGCCAACACCAAATGGACGATATTCTCGGCCAGGTCATGCTCGCCATAGGTAATGAAGATTTTCTGCCCGGAAATGCGATAGGTGCCGTCGTCCTGCTTCACGGCCTTGGTATTGAGCAACGCCAGGTCCGAGCCAGCCTGGGGCTCGGTCAGATTCATCGTGCCGGTCCAGCGGCCTTCAAGCATTGGGGGCACAAATGTTTTCTGCAGTTGTGCGCTGCCCGCCTGGGTGACCGCCTCGATAAAGCCGTCTGTCAGCAAGGGACACAAGGCAAATGCCAGATTCGCGGCGTTCAGGTTTTCGGAAACCGCGGCGGCCACCAGTTTGGGGAACCCCTGTCCACCCAGTTCGGGATCATGCGGCAAGCCCTGCCAGCCGCCTTCGCTGAGGGCGCGGAAGGCTTTATGGAAAGACGACGGCGTCGTGACAGCGCCGTCCTTCCAAACCGCACCCACATGGTCCCCGTCTTTATTGCTGGGCGCCACCACATCTTGAACAAATTTGGCGTTCTCGTGCAAGACCGCCTCTACGATATCCTCGCCAATTTCCTCATAGCCCGGCAGGCCCAGCACCTGCTTGAGCAGCCCCATATCCTTGAGATTAAAGAAAATATCATCCAGTGGCGCTTTGTATGTCATAACTGTCTCGTTGTCTTATCATGGTTGGGAGGGATAGCAGGAATGCCGCATGACTGCCGGCGGGTTTGAAACCAGGGCCTGCTTGCGAATCAATAGTACACCATCCCCAAAAGACGAACCAGACGGTCTGTTTTAAACAGCGATTGAATTATTCGCCCAGGCCATACTCCTTGTTATGCTCGCCAAACGCTGGCGGCAGGGAATGGAAACGGGCTGGGGTGCGCGACAATTTGATCGGCGTGTTGATCGCGCGATAGCTTCCCTTTTCCAGCACCATTTGCCGATGTTCCGTATGCGGATGATTCAGCAATTGCTCCACGTTATTGACCGGCGAGGCCGGCACGCCGGCACGCAACAACCGGTCCGCCAGTTCGGCCGCATCGTGCCCCGCCAAGACCGGCGTCAACACGTCCCGCAAGGCCTGGCGATTGGCCAGGCGATCGGCGTTGGTCGCAAAGCGGGCATCCTGCGCAATCCCGGCATGCGCCAGTACTGCGCACAGCTGCATAAACTGACGGTTGTTGCCTACCGCCAGGAAGATTTCCCCGCTGCGGGTCGGAAACGTTTCGTACGGCGCGATATTGGGATGCGCATTACCGGTCAACGCAGGAATCCGGCCACTGGCAAAATAATTGGGCGCATGCGGGTGCAACAGCGACACGGCGCAATCGAATAGCGAAATATCCAGGTATTGTCCGCGGCCGCTGCCGTGCCTTTCGTTAAGGGCGAGCAAAATCGCGATTGCCGCGTTCAGGCCGGTAACCATATCCACGACAGGCAACCCGACCCGCGTCGGCGCCCCGCCCTTCTCTCCGTTGACGCTCATCAGACCGCACATGGCCTGCGCGCAGGCATCATAGCCCGGCAGGCCGCCTAGCGGCCCCTCGGCACCGAAGCCGCTGATGCAGCAATGGATCAGGTGCGGAAAGGTTTCTTGCAGATAAGCCTGCCCCAGCCCCCATTTTTCCAAGGTACCGGGCTTGAAATTTTCCACCAGTACGTCGGCGCCCTGCAGCAGCCCTTTGAGGAACTGCCGTCCTTCTTCCGTCGTTAAATCCAGGACCAGCCCTTTTTTGTTTCGGTTCACCCCCAGGAAATAGGCTGCGGTCTCCTCTACGAACGGTGGCCCCCACGCCCGCGTCTCATCGCCCGCTGGCGGTTCAATCTTGAGCACCTGCGCGCCGTGATCGGCCAAAATCTGCGTGCAATACGGGCCACCCAGCACGCGCGTCAGATCCACGACAGTCATGCCGGTCAGCGCCGACTTCTCTTGCTTGCTGCTTGCTTCGGTCATACGTAATCTCAATCCAATTGTATCGATGCGTTATGGATGACATCGTTCCATTTGCGCACTTCGTCGCGAATGAAACCGGCCAGTTCCTCGGGTGTTTTTTTCTCGGCCTCGACAATGCCCTGGCTGGCCAAGGTTTCCTGAATCTCGGGCTCGGCCAGCGTCGCCTTGAACGCGCCGTTGAGCTTTGTCACGATCTCCGCCGGTGTGTTGGCCGGCGCCACGATGCCAAAGAACACGCTGACGTCATATCCTTTCAGACCCTGCTCGGCAATGGTCGCCAGGTCGGGCAGCGCCTTGGAGCGCTGGCCACTTGCCAGGCCCAATGCCTTGAGTCTTTTTTCGCGAATATGCGGCAATGCCGTCAGCACATCGGTAAACGCCATGGATACCTGTCCGCCCAGCAGATCGTTCAACGCCGGCCCCGTTCCCTTATACGGCACGTGCAAGATATTCGTGCCTGCCAGGGAGTTGAACAACACGCCCGCCAGATGCGACGAGGCACCGGTGCCTGATGAGGCGTAGCTCAGGGTGTCGGGATGCGCCTTGGCATAGCTGATCAACTCTTGCACGTTATTGGCCGGCACCTTCGGATTGACCACCAGGATATTCGGCAGGTGGCCTATCTTCATAATAGGCGCAAAACTCTTCTCGGGCTGATAGGCCAGGTTCTTATACAGACTACTGTTGATCGCCAATGGCCCGGAAGTGCCGAACATAATGGTATAACCATCCGGTTTTGCCCTGGCGACATAATCGGCACCAATATTGCCGTTGGCCCCCGCCTTATTCTCTACCACGACAGTGGCCCCCAGCTTGTTGCCGACCCCCTGGGCCAGCCGGCGCGCCAGCGCATCGGTGGGGCCGCCTGGCGGGTAAGGCACGATCAGCTTGATGACCTCGCTGGGATAGGTGTCCGCCGCCATGGCGGCAGTGGGAACCGCAAGCAATGCGGCAAAGGCGATGGTGCCGACTTGAATCAGCTTGAACATATATGTCTCCTCGTTGAGGCGCTCCCTGGACTTGATCGTCCGGGCGCCACTGTCAAAATCCAGGTTTTATTTCATGCAAAATAGTTAGTCATTCCCGGGCGCACTCGCGTACGCCAGGATTTGCTGCGTTTGCGCTTCATCGCGCACGCGCACCAATGGATCGCGGGCCGCCAGGCGATGCAGCAGGACCTGATCCGCCAGCAGGGCCCTGGTCTCCAGGCCAGGCTGCGCTGCCTCCCAGCGCATGGCGGCCATGGAAACCACGTGATACAGCGCAGAACCGACCTGCCGTGCGAAAACGTCGTCCTGGCTATTGGCGACATCGCGCGCCAGAGCGAAAGTGCGTTCAATGCAGCGATCCTGCTCCGCTCGCAAGGCTTCCGGGCACGGGACGCCATCTCGCAGCAGATTGCCGACATGCGCTTGCAATGCCGCCAACCCCTCGCTCTTGCGAATCGCGCGCAACACGTCCAAAGCGACGATATTGCTGGTGCCTTCCCAAATGGAACCGAGATGCGCGTCCCGCATCAGTCGCGGCTCGGTCCATTCCTCGATATATCCGCAACCACCGCGCACCTCCATGGCGTCGCCCGTCACCGACCGCGCATCGCGGCAGGCGCGGAACTTGATGAGCGGAGTCAGGATCCGCAGCAGATTCCTGGAAAACGCATCACCTGCATCAGCCTGCTCCAGGGCTTTTGCCGTCTGGAACATGACCGTCCGCCCCTGCTCGGCCTTCATGATCATCTTCGCCAACTGGCGCTGCATCAGCGGCATATCGACCAGCCGCTTGCCAAAGGCCTGCCTGTGGATGCAGAAGAAGACCGCCTCGCTCACGGCCCGCCGCATCAACCCCGCCGCGCGCATGCCATTGGACAGACGGGAGTTGTTGATCATATCGGCCATCTGCTGGAAGCCCTTGCCACGTTCGCCGACCAGCCAGGCAAACGCGCCTTCCAGCCGGATCTCGCCGCTGGCCATGGAACGGGTGCCCAATTTATCCTTGAGCCGCAAGACGCGATAGCGATTGAGGGAGCCGTCAGGCCGCGTCTTGGGCAAGAGAAACAGCGACACCCCCTTGAGCCCCGGCGCCGTTTCGCTGCGTGCAAGCACCATGGCAAACCCGGCATCCGGATTAGAGCAGAACCATTTGTCGCCGGACAGCAACCAATGTCCATCCTCACCTTGCTCCGCCGTCACCTGAGTGGCACTCACATCGGATCCGGCCGCCTGTTCGGTCATGAACATGGCGCCCTGCTTCATCTCGTCGAAGTCCGCCGCCGTGACTTGCGGCAGGATCTGTTCCACCAGCGCCTTGTCGCCGAAGCGCTTCAACGTTCGCGCCAGGGAATCAGTCATACTTACCGGGCAGCACAAGCCGAACTCGGCTTGCACGAACAAATGCGACAGGGCATATTTTGCCGCCGCAGGGAAAGGCTGGTTCCAGCCGAGCACGCCAGGGCGATGCGACATTGCCGCCAGGCCAAGCGTCTCGTAGGCCATTTTTTCCAACTCGACATAAGCCGGATGCTTTTCGATACGGGACTCGTCATTGCCCTGCCGGCTGCGCACCGACAAGGTTGGCGGGTGCTTATCCGCCACCGATGCAAGCGCATCCAGAACGCCGCCCACATTCGCGCCCAGCTCATCAAAGACCGGCAACAGGTGCTGGTACAGATCCGCAGGCAAATAGACTTTGAGCAAATGGCTGGAATACGGGTCGAGCCTGAAGAAATTCTGGCCTCGACTGTCTGGAATGTTATGCGTGTCCATGTTCAAATTCCCGGAAAATATACAGAGTTTCCTACAGGGTAAGGAAAACCATGTATATTTGGAAATACTATTTTTATTAACATCTATACATAAAAAATATAGATATGGAACTCGAACTGCGTAATCTGCGTTACTTCGTTGCTGTCGCGGAGACCCTGAACTTCAGCAAGGCGGCGTTGCGCCTGAATATATCCCAGCCGCCCCTGAGCCTGGCGATCAAACAGTTGGAAGCCGCCATGGGGGCCAAGCTGTTCGAGCGCAATAGCCGCAAGGTCATCCTGACGCAAGCCGGCCTGATCCTGTACAAAGAGGCTTTGTTTATCCTGAGCCACACCGGTTCACTGAAAAACCGGATCTTGCAAGGCGGACAATCAAGCAGCCTACGCATCGGATTTGTGGGTTCCATGATTTACCGCGGCATGCCGCAATTGCTGGAGCAACTGCGCCAGCAGCATGAAAACCTGGAAACCGAGCTCATTGAGTCGAATTCCGGCGATATTATCGATGGCGTCGCCACCGGCAATTTCGACCTGGGCTTCATCCACAGCAATCGCCTGCCGGCGGACCTGCGCCAGCATACGATTTTCAGCGAACCGTTCCTGCTTGCCACGCATACCGGCAACCCGGCCATGAAAGACAGCAGCGCAAAGCTTCCCGCCCTGACCGACTTCAAGGACGAGCAGTTTATTTTCTTCTCCCGGCATGTCTCTCCGGTTTACTACGAGATCCTGCTATCGATGTGCATCAGTGCCGGGTTCTTTCCCAAGGCCATGCATGAAACCCGGCACTGGCTCAGTATCCTGAGCCTGGTCTCGCAGAACATGGGGGTGTCGATTGTGCCCGACTGCATGAAACACTGCGGCCTGCCCAACCTGCGGTTTATCGAGTTCGAGCATACCCAGCGCTCTATTACCTCCGTGATCTGGTCGGAGAAGAAAGAGGACTATTTGAAGATGGCCGCGGTGGAAAAGATCAAGGCGTTTTACCAGAACGGGCGACGAGATCAGGAATCTGAGTGCCCGCCGACCGGCACAACAACGCCGGCACGCAACCAGATAACATGAAAGAGATGATCTCCCACATACTTATGGCGCTTGAAACAACTGCCGTACCAGCACTTCGGCTTCTTTTTCGGAATGGATCCGACCTGGACTCAATTCTATGACCGAGTAGGCTGCCGGATGAAATGCAATGCGTCGCGGCGGCAGGTATGCGATAAAGCGCAACACCCGGTGCTGACGATCCAGAAAGATAATTGTCAACGGAAAACGCAAGCCAATAGTATGAATTGCCCTGCAGGGTATAAGATGCAACACTTCCGCATCACCCAGCTTGCTGCGCCCCAGGCAGCCACGCAAGCGGCTGCGGAACGTTGCCAGTTGTCGAAGCTTATATACGGACATTCAGCCTCCTGCATCGATGATTTTCATCGCGATAGGAAACGCCAGCACAATGAAGGTACAGGGAAAAATGCAGAATACTAGCGGGAACAGCATTTTGACAGGTGCCTCAAGCGCCAGTTTTTCCGCCCGATGAAAGCGCTCCTGCCTTCGCTGCCTGGATTGGGAGCGAAGCAACGGCCCCAACCCCATTCCCATACTTTCCGCCTGCGCAATAGACGAAACAAACTGATTTACTTCTGCTGTTCCGATACGCACCGCCATTGCCCGCAGGGCGTCGACTTTGGGACGGCCGGTGCGCATTTCATTAAGGCTGAAGCGCAGTTCCTCCCTGAATACACACGGCGGCCCCAATGCAGCGGCATGCGACAGCGCGCCTTGAAGATTCTGCCCTGCCTCGACACACAATGTGGTCATATCAAGAAAAAAAGGCAGGTCCCGCAATATGCCGCTCTGACGTTTTCTTGCCCGATCCTTCACCCACAGCCATGGCGCGCCCAGGCCAAATGCGCCACCCCCCATGGCTAGAAGCATGCCCGACCCGCCCAGAAAACCAAAAATCCAATACGACAGGACACCCCCCAGAAGAATACCAAGCATCCCTGACACGCCTTGTATTCCCGCCAAATGTTCCACAGTCAACACTCGGGAGAATCCAGCATAACCGATCAGAGAATGCAGTCGCTTGCGATACTTCCAGGATAGCAAGGGATGCACCGCGCCGCCAAGCGCTCGAATCCATGGCCATAAGAAAATCAATACGTACCTACCGCTGAAAACTGCCGGTGCACGCTTCCGGCTCAACGTGGGCACCAAGGCGAGATAAAGTACCAGACAAAAACAAAGGCCGGCAAATAAGCAACTCAACCAGAGCAACATGTTCGCCTCTATACGTCAATATTGACAATCTTCAGGATAAACCAGAGGCCCAGTGCTTCCAGCAAAAAAAGGATGAGCAGGACAAGCCAGCCTGCAGGGCTGGACCACATCATCCGCATACTGTCAGCATCCAGAAAACAAAGCGCCAGCATAAGCACAAACGGTAATGCGGCCATCACCCAGGCTTGCATTTTTCCTTGAGCAGTCAAGGCGCGTATTCGACTTTGTATTTGCAATCTCGCTTGCAGGGTTTCGGCGATTCGCTCTAATGCTTCAGCCAGGCTGCCCCCGCTACGGCCAGCGATCTGCAACGCCGACACAAATAAGCCGGTAGAATCCGTCGGCATCCGGAGATGCAATTGATCCAGACTTTGTTCGAAAGAAACCCCAAGGCGTTGCTGGCGGTACAACAAACCAAATTCCTGAGACAAGGGCGCCGGGGCCTCATTGGCAATCTGACGCAACGCGGCATGAACCCCGGCCCCGGCACGCAATGCCCCGGCCAGTGCGAGCAGCATGTCTGGAAGTTGCCGATCAAACATGGCAAGACGCTTTTTCCGCATGCGCGCGACCAGCTGTGCCGGTGCAAAACCGCCAAGCACCGAAGCCGGTACCGCCAGCCACCAGGACCCGCTGGCCAGCCATGCCAAGCCTGCCAGGGCAAGCGATAACATGATCGTTGTCGACCACAGGACAGACGGGTCGATAAACAGGAAAAAATCCCGCAAACTGGCCACGGTATCGGTTTTTATGCGCATTTCCCATTTTGCGAGCCACGCCCGACACAAGCGCTGAGCCAACAAGAACAGGAAGGTCATTGAAATAAGAACGGATAGCAAAACCAGCCAAATCATCTACGCGACCCCTTCCCGTTTCCCGGCAGAGGCATCGCGAAAAGGTTGCGCAAAGGAATACGCAGGCGTGGCTTGCGCTAGCGATGAGTAGCTGCTGAACATGTCTGGATCGAGCGGCGCATCGGTGCCATGCAGCGCTTCGAAGCAATCGGGCACAATGCCGCGCCCGACAAACGCGCCATGGCCGGCTCGATCAAAGCCAAAGATTTCTTGGGACTTGATAATGCCACTTTCCAAACCACAAATTTCCGTAATCGAGGTCAGCACGCGACGACCGCAAGAGAGCCTGCTCTGCTGAACGATGAAGTCAATGCTACTGGCGATATGTTCTCGGACCGCAGCGAGCGGCAAATCCATCCCAGCCATCAATATCATTGTTTCCAGTCTGGCTAGCGCATCTCTTGGCGTATTGGCGTGCAGCGTCGTCAGTGAGCCTTCGTGCCCCGTATTCATTGCGGCCAGCATGTCAAACGCTTCGGCCCCGCGGCACTCCCCAACCACGATGCGGTCGGGCCTCATACGCAGGGCGTTGCGCACCAGATCGCGGATCTGTACCTGCCCCTTGCCCTCTGCATTTGCCGGTCGCGCTTCCAGGGAAACTTTATGTTGATGATTCAGTTGCAATTCGGCCGCGTCCTCGATCGTGATAATCCGTTCATGGGAAGGAATGCAGTTGGAGAGGATATTGAGCAACGTTGTCTTGCCTGAACCCGTCCCGCCCGAAACAATCATGTTTTTCCTGTGACGAATGCACAGCGCGAGAAATCGACCCATGGCATCGTCCAGTGAGCCCAGTCGTATCAAATCTTCCAGCCCGGGTCGAAACTCGGGAAACTTCCGAATCGTAAGGCTTGCGCCGCGCAACGCTACAGGTGGGATGATTGCGTTGACTCGCGATCCATCTTTTAAACGCGCATCCACCATGGGAGAACTTTCATCGATACGGCGCCCCAGCGGAGCCACGATACGATCAATGACGCCAAGCACCGATTGCTCGCTGCTGAATCCACCTTGATACCGGACCAGTTTTCCTGCCTTTTCAATGAAAATTTCGTCATGGCGATTAACCATGATCTCAGTGACCGTTGGATCGGCCATCAGCGGCTCCAGGGGCCCCAATCCTATGGCCTCATTAAGCACATCCTGCCTCAAACGATTTTTGTCAATATCGGCCGGCAGATGCTCGTCCTCCGTTATGATTTGCCCAAGTATGGAATCGGTTTCCGTTCTCAGCGCAGCATCGCTCATCTGCGACACATCCTTTCGTCTCAGATCAAGCGCTTCAAGCAGGCGCGCATGAATGCGTTGCTGATGCTGGCGTTGTTGGTCAGTCCTGCTCGCACTTGTTATCTCCTGTGCCATGCACCAAACCGCAGGGTCGTTCTCCAATACCACAGCGGCGGAGCCTGGGCTAGCATTCGCCTCGACGTCGACTGGCGCATGCATTGGCATGGCGATAGACCCGGCTCGCGCTTCCTCATGTAACCATTCCTCGTCTTTTCCCGCATTCTGCGACAAGGTGACCGCGCCGCCATGCAAGGTCGCATCGCAATCGACAACTACGATCCGGCATGGGCCGATCAGAATTTCATCGTCCATGGCTAACGGGCCGTACTCCGTGACCCGCACCCCGTTGAGTGTGGTACCTGCGAGTGAACCCATGTCTTCGATGAAAACTCCGGATTCCTTGCGCACCAGGCGCGCGTGTTGACGCGCAACCCGCCAACTGCGCAACTGTACCTGGCAACGGTGGTGCCTGCCGATCAATGCGGGTAAAGGAATCTGCACTTGCCGGCGACCGCCATCCTCAAAAAAAAGTTCCACGACCATCATTGTGCTACCCCGGGCAATGAGACCTCTGATCCGACAAATACGGCGGGACGCCCGACAACTGGACGCCAGCGCGACGGTAGCATCGGTTCGACGAGTTTCTCCACATCGCTCACCGAGTCGACAGGCAATCGCTGACCTGCCGTCACAAGCCGCAGTGGCGTGTTCAGTTGCGCCTCGCGTCCAAACGTGTGCTCGATAATGCTGCGGGATTTGGCGACACGCGCCTGCAAATCCGCATTATCCGCAGACACAACAACCGGACGAACGAAAATGGCCAGTTCGGTTTCATTATTCTGGAAACGTCGCGATCTGAACAACGCTCCCAGTATCGGTATATCCCCCAAGCCCGGCAGCTTATCAACACTACGGAATTGATCACGTGAAATAAAACCTGCCAATACCAGGGTCTGCCCGGACTGAACATTGAATTCGGTCGAGGTTTTCCGGGTTTTAAGCGCGGGCCCGCCATTCAGGGACAGTGAATTGTCCACAGTACTCACCTCAACCTCTATCGTAGAACGCACGTTGCCATTTCGTTGGATACGCGGCGTAATTTTCAGGCTGACCCCATATGGCTTAAATACCGTACGATTCTGTCCGTTGCTATCAGAGGTGGTGTAAGGCACCTCACCTCCCGCCAGGAACTCGGCTGTCGCGCCGCTGCGCGCCATCAATTGCGGTTGCGCCAACACCACCGCATCGCCTTGCTGCGCAAGCGCTTGTACGGAAGCCGAAAGCAACGTATTCAGGCCGAAATAACCGATTGGGGAAATAGCCCGAAACGGCGCGTCAAGCGCACTCGCGCCAGGCCGGCTTGTCATGGCGGCCGAAGCGCGCTCCCAGGCCGCGCCCATCGCTACGCCACCTGTTGCCGCGCCCCAGCGCAAGCCAAACTCCTTCAAATAGTTGCGCGGCAGTTCCAGCACCTGTACGTCCAGAATCACCATCTGGTCCCAGCCGATCTGACTCGTCATATCGACAACCTGCGGGAAATGCTTGGCCAATACGGCAAGCCGCTCACGGTCAGCATCGCTGATTCCATCACCCTCGACGATAATATTGTCACCCACCGTTGTTGTCCTTACATGCGCCATTCGCCTCAGCATTTGGCGAATATCCTGCTGCAATTTCCTCTCTCCCGCCGCGAATACCCGCACACGCAATTGGGTTCCCTGATTATCCCGGTCCCAAATATGCACGATCGTCTCTCCTGGTGCTTTGGCAAAGATGACAACTTCCCGGTCTTCATTGGTCAACGCGTTGAGAATCTTGCCGTCGCCAACGGCGACACGGGACAGGCGCTCGAACGCAAGTACCTTGACATCGCCAACCTGCAAACTCAGATTGCCGGGCAACGCTGCGCTTTCCTGAGCTTGACTGGGCATGACGAAGAAACAGAAGAGATAAATAAAGATAGAAGAAATCAAACGCTTTAATCGTGTCATTGCAACTCCTTGACTTGTATTTCGGTACCGCTTGCGTTCTCGTCTCTTACCCCTGGCAACGAGTTGATCCAGGCACTGACGATGTCCGCGCTCTCGGGCAAATCAATCAGCCCTTTTGTGGTATCTGGCGCAATAACGCCCGGCTCTTGTGCGAGCGATGGCAGCTTCCGTTGCTGCTGATTACCATAAACAACGGAAGGGTGTGGTTTGGCTGCTGCGATGGGCTTGGATATGCCAAGTAACGTCGCCAAATCGCCTTGCACGCCCTTGTTGCTTGTTTTTGCATCATCTGGGTGCCGCAACAAGGCAGTCAGCGTGCCAGACTGACGTGCTGCGACAAGCCTGGCGGCCTCCTCTGGGGAGGTGTCCAGCGTCACTGTCGAATACTGTCCTGTTTCGTCCGACGCCTGGTCACCGGTCAATCGTGTCTGCGATCCGGTGGCAAGCACTAATACTCCTTGAAGAAGCGGCGCTGTAATGCGCTTTTTTCGATACTCGAAAGACACGTACAAGTCGATCAGATCGCCAGGCACCAGCATGCCGGAAACCGAATTGATGACATCGACCGGGATTGAAATCGCCCTGCGACCTTCACGCACCTTTTGAGAAAATGGCGCATGACGGGGTACTGTCAGATTGGCCCAAAGCAGGACATCCCCCTTGCGTAGAGATGTGCTCACGACCCGCCCCTCCACGCTTGCAACGTCATCAGGCGCAATGCTGCCGCTTGGTACCCAAGTTGCCGGCATCTCGCGAACCGCCAGGTGTGCGCGATCCAGACGCAGGCCTTCCGGCAGATCGTAGTCGGCGACAATCCTTCGCACCGTTTTAACTTTGGCCTGTTCGTCCAGTTCCAGGATGTGTTCCTGAATATAGCTGCGGGCGAACCAGGCCGCCATCAGGCCCGCGACTAACGCGACAGCAAGAAGCACGCCATTGCGACCGATCCTGAAAACGCGCAAAACCGCCATATCATTCCTGTCCATCGAGTTCAGACGTTGCCAGAAACAGGCTCGTCTGGCCCTCTACGCTTAACAACATAAACTGGATCATTTTTCTCCCCTTCTTCCACGTTGAAAATCCTAAATTGTTTCCCTGCCGCTGCCATTCTTCGGCCTTGAGCAGTCGCTGCTGTCGCGCCTTAACATCGTCGAGATTCCGGTCAGGAAAACGATATACCCGATAACAAGTCCGCCCAGACTCGAGAAAACAAATATCGTTGAGCAATTGGCCGCCGTCGGGCAAGGGGATGCTCATGCGTCTGCTGCCTACCATCTCGCCGGCGATCTGTGACTGGGAAAGTACACCGCCCTCCCATTGCGCCGACCGAACCACACTTAGCAAAGCCTGCGTTTCCCGAGCATTTCCCAGATCCAGCACAAGCTGCACCTGAAATGCGCCTATTCGACCGTCATAAATGACGCGATGACCCACTCGTGTAAAGCGCTCAAAAAGCGCCAGGCGATGCAAGTGCTGCATGACCTGTGGTGGAGATTCTTTGACAACGAGCGTCATGAAACTCAAGAGGCGGCCATATAGCAGAACAGAAGCGACACTCCCCTGTTGTATGCCAGTGAGCTGATGGCCCAACCTTGTCAGGAAAACAGGCAAATCATCGTGTAAAAGACTGGAATCAGCCGGCTGCGAAAATGCTAGCGAGCATATGAGCATTTGCGACACGAAAATTAAAACAATCTTTTTTTTAAACACAAACTTCAACCTTTTTGCTTTTTGGACGTATTAAGCTGTTTCTCCTTGACATACCAAATACGCAAGGGGAATACGCATCAGGAAAATGTATTCATGGCATTTTCCCTTGCCATTTTCCAAACCAATCCAACGCCAATCGAGGACGTTGCCAGGCGGCGTCTACAGGCATCATGAGTTTATCGATCTGGCGAGCAACGCCTTGGCTATTGTCTGCCGCCAGCCTCCAGCCAGCAGTCGAGCTTGCCGCGCGCCGGTGCGCAACTTCGGCGTCCTTGGCATGTCCTGCACCAGTCAGGATGGCGGTATGTCGACGTATGGTAAGAGGCAACGCATCGATGTTGCTCAATCTACCCAGGATCGATTCAACGGCAGCTGGCTGCGGCACTGAATGCTCAGGCCTGACAAGCAAAGCGACATTGGCCACACCCCGATCCTGTATGCCCCAATCCGGCCTTAGCTTGCCCGCCTGCGAGTGGGTTCCTCCCGGCTGGGCCTCGGCGGGCAAAACGCCGAGCCGCCCTACCTGGATTCGGACCGCTTTGTCCGGCACCATCGATTGCCCCTGAAAAGTTTTCCAGGACGCAGCCCTCTCGGCAAAGAATTGCCGTACCAGATACGATTTATCCACATCCGGGCGGCGGGTCAAGTCGAACGCACCCAATCTTCCCGCGTGTTGCGCCGTGAGCGCGATATCCTGCAGCCTATTGAGCCAGATGCCACAAAAAGCCAGCAGCAGTAACAGAAAAATCAGCATCACGCCCTCAACCAGAGCCTGGCCACCTTGTCGTGTTTCTAGAGAACTCATGGACGTAACCCCCGGACATGCTGGTCGACCAGATGCGCCTGCCAGAATGGATGCCATAAATTTTGCAGTTCCGAGACGTGATGCCGACGGTCAGGTGCGTGCTCAAAAAACGTTTCCGCAGAGGAAACAGCATGTAAGTCAGGCTGGTCTTCAAAGCGTTGCACGACATTCAGCGTAAACCCTAGGGGCTTGTCTCGATATTGCTGCCGCACCGTGAAATACGGAGAAAGTCCACCGCCGGACCAGCGCTGCCTGCCTACCACCGCTCTGGAATTGGCGAGCGGATTCGCCTGGCCGGTAAAAATATCCCAATTGGTGGCGGTACTCACCCAACGCCAGAAATCGATATCGCCAAAATTGTCCGGTGCGTCTTCGTGGTATGGCATGTCCGCAGGCATTTCAGTGGCCTTGCCTGGGACCCAGCCCCATCCCATTGGATATTCCCGGTAATAGCAGCCGATATATTTATTGCTACGCAAGGCATGGTAGGAAAGCGTATCGGTTGATTGCCAATTTCCACCGCCATCCAGAACCGTACGCCCCCGGCGGCGTAGTTCATGTCGCAAATGTGGACAACTGTAGTAGACGACCCATGGGTTCTTTTCCGTATAATCCCGCGTTCCAAGAAAATCATAAGCCCCAATGACATCCTCAATAAATGAGCGATAGCGGTCCGTCGGCAAGTGTTTTACCGTAAAAGTTTTTTCAAGATCGTCGATGACCGTCCACAACAACGGCAGACCTTTCTTGGCTGGATAGCGAACCGGGACTGGATGCCCGGTTAACAAACTGCGTTCTGGAACCGCTGGCGTTGTCTCGTATGATGCGCGGAGAGCGAGATTCTCCGCAACACGCGCCTGCGGAAAATTTTCAACGAGCACACGATGAATAGTCTGATTCCGACTGGAGGGCATGGCGTTGTGAACCGCCTGGGCTGCGGCATAAAGCACTTTTCTGACGATCCTGTCATGTTCGGCGAACTGACGCGACAGAGCCCCGTCTGCGCCAGCCATTTGCTTCAGGGCCTGTGCCCTGCTGGCAGCAGAATAGGACGACAACTGGGACGAACCGAACATCATCCCGATGACATGCGCAGGCGGGTTGCGCAAAGAGAATTGCCGTCCCTGCGATGCGCCAAAAAGGCCCCACGAACCCAAAGTCACCAGATGCGCCATGGCGACCTGGTGCGCCGTCTGGGCAAGATTAATATAAGCTTGCATATTCAACGCCCGCGCCTGCACTAATGCACCCGAATAGGCCGCCGCATCGACAGCATGCACCAGCCTGGCTTTCCTTGCCGCCACCTGGCCTACGCCAAGCTGATAGATCAGCGCAATGGCCAGCAGGACGATAAGGCACAGGCCAAGGGCGACAGCCTGCCCCTGTTGACGATAAAACCGTTGTTGACAGCTAGACATCGGGTGCATTCGTACAGAACAGTGAAAATTATTGCTCAGCGGCGCTGCCGGCATCACCGTTGCCGGTGAAGCTTTTCAGCGACTTAGCTGCAGTCTGGCTGGCAGCCTTTTCCGCCGCCGATCTGGCGGCCTGCGACTGAGCGGTCCCGTCTTCTCCCGCAAGTTCCTTGGCGATCGCTGCCGTTTGCGACCTTAGCGTCTGTCCGAACAACTGAAACACTGCAATAGCAGAAATAGCCACCAGGGCAACAACGATGATGTACTCCGTCATGCCCTGGCCGCTTTGCTTTTTTAACGAATGATGCATCGCTACCTCCTTGGATTTGATAACGATGCCAGTGTGCCTTTCCCGTTTCCGATGCACAATTCGCAGATTCCGTCTGTGATCACTTCATCTGTGATGATTACGCGCCCACGCGCGCTCGGTGTTCCCCCATATGCAAAATCCGCATAACAGAAGTCAACCCACCCTGCTTGCCCGGTCCTGCCGGCGCCGCTAACATGCTAGGCACTGTCAACTTCGAACGCTCCCCCAAGGATTCCCCATGTACGACTGCGCGCCGGCGAAAAAGCACACAGAGACGATCAGATTCGATGTGCCGCCCAACGCCTGCGATAGCCACTGTCATATTTTCGGGCCGGCCAGCCGTTTCCCGTTTGCACCGGACAGAGCTTATACGCCCCCTGACGCGGGCTATGAGGACCTGGTGGCCAAGCAGAATAACCTGGGATTGCGGCGGGCAGTTCTGGTGCAGGCCAACTGTCACGGCTACGATATGTCGGCGATCATCGACGCCATTGCGCGCGGCAAAGGCCAATATCGCGGCGTGGCGCTGGTTCCCGCCGATATTTCCATGGCGTCTCTGCAGCAGCTTGACGACAGCGGCATCCGGGGCGTGCGTTTCAATTTCGTTTCGCATCTGGCCGGCGCTACCATTGACGATGTCAAGGCCATGGCAAACAAAATCGCGGCGCTGGGCTGGCATCTCTGCATCCATGCTGACGAGACCTCGCTGCTTTCCCTACTACCACACTTGCGCGGCCTGCCCGTTCCCTATGTGATCGACCATATGGGTCGCATCGATATTTCCCACGGGCCGGACTCCACCGCGTTCCAGGCACTGCTGGCCTTGCAATCGCAGCCAGGGGCGTGGGTCAAGGTATCGGGCATGGATCGCCTGGCAGGTGGCACAGCCCCGTATGCGCAGGCCCGGCCGTTTATGCAGGCCATCATCAAAGCCATGCCGGAGCGCGTGCTGTGGGGCACGGACTGGCCGCACCCGAATGTTGCTGGCGCCGTGCCCGACGACGGCCAGCTACTCAATATCTTTGGTGAAATCTGCGCCGATTCGGCAATGCGCCAGCTGATCCTGGTGGATAACCCCCAGGTGCTGTACCGGTTCGATTCTCCCACTCGCACACAAGAGGATTACCCCCTATGACCCCCCTGCTTCTGCTTCGTATCCCGGGCGTCGCGCTCAGCCAGCGGCAATGCGCGGATCTGCTTTCCGATTGTATGGATAGCGGACACACGGCGCTTTATCTTTGCCACGGCGCCGACACGCCCGAAACCTATATTTACCTGGGCGCCTCGCTGCAGACCGGCGCCACCGGCATTGCGGAAACGACAGCAGGCAAACCGGAACCCGTCTTCACGGGTTCCCGCGAGTCATTGCGGCAGCGACTGGTGCAACTGAGCAGCGAGGCCACGATCGTCGAACTGGAGATCCTGCAGGATCTGGCGGGTTCAACCGCCGGCAGCGAGCCGGCCTGGCATTATGTGGTCGAAACCGATGTCGCACCCGGGGCGGAAGCCGATTTCAATCATTGGTATGCGCAGGAGCATATGCCCGGCCTGGCCGCCGTGCCGGGCACGATACGCGCCATGCGGCTGCGTAGCCTGGAAGGATCGCCGCGCTATCATGCCCTATACCAGTTGCAGGGACGCGAAACTTTCGGGTCTCCCCCGTGGCTGGCGGTGCGCGCCACAGACTGGAGCAGCCGGGTCCGGCCCAATTTCCGCAACACCAAGCGCACTATGTTTCAAATCATCAAGTAAAGGATATTCATGCCACGCCTTTCCGCCCCCGACCCAAATCACCTGAACGATCATCAGCAGCGAATCTATGACGCCATTACCGCAGGCCCGCGAGGCCGCGTGCGTGGTCCACTGGCAATCTGGCTCAATCGTCCCGGTCTGGCCGAGCACGCGCAGGCGCTGGGCCAATACTGCCGCTATGATTCCAGCCTGTCGCCAAGATTGTCCGAACTGGCGATCCTGGTCATGGCTGTCCTGTGGAAGTCCGACTTCGAATGGTGGGCACACAAGCCTATCGCCCTGAAGGCCGGCGTCTCCCCCGAGACGGTCGAGGCCTTGCTGCACGGCAATCCAGTGGTTCCGTTTTCCGCGGACGACGAGCGCGTTGTTCACCAGTTCGTGACAACGCTGGTTGAAACCCGCCAGGTGCCGCCAGCGCTTTACGACGAGGCCACCGCGATTTTGGGTCAGGACGGCGTGGTCGATCTGGTGGGGCTGGCGGGCTACTACACGCTGATTTCAATGACGTTGAATGTATTTGAAGTCGCACCGCCAGCGGGCGAACCGCTGGAACTGAGCCAGCCACAGGCGGACTGAGCTGGCGTGCGCCGCCCTACCTGTTTTCGTAGCTTTCCAGACGCGTGATATCGGGAATGAACACGTCGCGTCCCCTTACCGAAATCAGGTCCTGCATGCACAATTCACGTAGAATCCGGGAGAAATGTTCGGGGGTAATGTTCAGCAGCGAGGCGATCAGCGCTTTATTGGTATCGAAGCGGAACTGGCTGCCGCGCTCGGCGCTGGCGTGCTTCAGGAAATAGTCAATGACACGCTGGGTGGCCGACTTCAGCGTATAGGCCTCGATATCCTGCAGCAAGGCGTACAGGCGCTTGCTGATGTTATTGAGCATGCGCATGGCGAACTCCGGCTCGCGCTCCAGCAACGCCACGACGCTATCCTTGGCGATATGCAATAGAAATGCCCTGCTTGTCGCCTGCGCCGATAGCGGATTACCCATATTGTGCATGAACATGTGTTCTTCGCCAAAGCTGTCGCCCGGCCCCAGCGCACGCACCACTTTCTCGCCACCGTTAGGCGCGACGAACAATAATTTGACCTGCCCGTATACAACGACGTGAAATCCTTCACGGACGATGCCTTTTTCCTCGATATTCTGGATCAGTGCGCCTTTATTGAATGATCGCTGTGTAACTGACTGAGCGATGGAGGTGAGGCTTGTTACGGACAACCCCTCAAACATAGGAATACGGACCAAAAACTCATGAACGGATAGACAGCCCCCAACCATGCAAGTACCCTCTATTATTACTTAGCCGGTATTATGGGAAAATTACAAAAAATATATTTTGATGCAAGTCAAATAAATGAAATCTTTGCGATTTCAAGCCGATTAAACCTGCCAATCGATCGGCGAAATCCCGTGGTTTTGCAAGTAGGCGTTGGCCTTGGAAAAATGCCTAGAACCAAAGAAGCCACGGTGCGCCGACAAGGGAGACGGATGCACTGAAGTCAATACGAGATGCCGCTGGCGATCGATGAACGCGCCTTTTTTCTGAGCGTGGCTACCCCACAACATAAAGACAATATTGTCGCGTTTTTCATTCAACGCCCGAATGACTTCGTCGGTGAAGGTCTCCCAGCCCCAGGCGGCATGCGAATGGGCCTGGCCGGCCTGTACGGTGAGCACGGTATTGAGCAGCAATACGCCTTGTTGCGCCCATTGCTCAAGAAACCCGTGGTTAGGCATGCTGAATCCGGGGATATCGGTATGCAATTCCTTGTAGATATTCACGAGAGAAGGCGGGATCCGCACCGAGGGCTTGACGGAAAAAGCCAGTCCGTGGGCCTGGTTCGGGCCATGGTAAGGATCCTGCCCCAGGATCACGACTTTTACCTGTTCCAGCGGCGTCAGCCGAAAGGCGTTGAAGGTGTCATGTTCCGAAGGATAAATGGTTTCTCCGGATTGACGCGCCTGGCGCACGCGATCTAGCAAGGCCTTGAAATAAGGCTTTTCCTTTTCGGCGCCGATAGCTTCGGTCCAGGTACGCGCATGCTCGCTCATAGGTCATCACCACTCTGATACTCTTGGTTTTGGAGCAATCGATTGTACCAATTATTGTGGCCTGGCCCCCGGCCTGGGTAGATCGGGAGGCATTTGCTCCAGCGCCGGCTCGCGGATATCCAGCGTCCGATCGAAGCTATGTCCGCCATACAAGGGCGGCTGCGGCAGCACGCCAGTATCCTGCCAATCGCCGTTTTTCAGCGTCAGGGTTTGGTACTGCTGTAGCCACCGGTTGGCATCGGCCAGGCGTGCGTACAGCTTTACACCGTCCGGCGTATCGAGCAGGACCGGCACCGAGGCGAACGGACCCTTGACACGGACGGCCTCGCCGTTGACCAGGGTCAGAATGGATTTTCCGGTTCGGCTCAGCGTGGCCACCACAATCTGACCATTGCGCAGTTTCAACACAGCAGGTGGCTCCCGAAACTCCACGCCAAAATCATGGATATCCACCCAGCGCAACGAGGCGGACTTGTCATTGATGCGCAATTTCCCCCGCGCCCGTTGCAAGTGGCCATCCGTCCTGTTCCGATAGTAGACCTGGACGACATCGGGGCTTTCCATGACAGCGGTCAGCCCCCCCTGCCCGTCCACCCCGTCGGCACGAACCCAGGGGCGCCATCCCGGGCCCCCGGTATTGACGGTCATCCAGACCTCCCCTTTCAGCGTCTGTGCCAGCATCAGCCGGTACCTGCCGAGCTGCAGGAAATCAAAAGTCTGGCTGGCGGCATCCAGTCTGGGCATGCGGCTGATCTGCCAAGCCCGACCCGTTGCCATGGTCAGATAACGGTATTGTCCATCGCTGCCCATCGCCACGGCGGCAATTTCCTTGTCGCCGGCAACCACCTGTGGCTGTGTGGTCAGCAACACGGGCAAACGGCGCCAGGGGTTCCAGGCAGCGCCAGCCGCGCTTCGGCCTTGATCGTAGCTCACATAGGCCTGTCCATGACCATCCCTTGCGAAAACGCCAATCACGCCGGCGCCGGAAAATGGCGTAACCTGCCCCGACACCAGCCCGCCCAGCACCGTCCATTTACGCCGGACCTCGCTCCAGTAGGCCACCGCGTTGCTATATTCGGCCTGAATAAATACCAGAGCGCCGGCCCGGTCGGTGCGAAGCGCGGCTGGTGGCGCATCGGCGCGGCTGGCGTAATACATGCGCTCGACCCACAAGGCGGCCGGTCCCAGCGGCTCGCGGCAGTTCATCGGCACCGTGCAATAGTGGTAATCAAATTGCGCATACAGGTTGAAAACGCGGGATTTTTCACTGGACTGGCGCAAAGTGAGCGTAAGCGGACGCTCCTGGCTGGGGTAATCCACATAAGACACCGGTTCGTAGTTACCCGCAGTCACGGCCAGCGCGTCACGGACCAATCTAGCCGAAGCGATATGATCCGGGTGATCATGTCCCACGCACCGCCAGCAAAGCTTGTTATAGGGCGTATCCACGCTATCGTCCAGCATCCGCACCTTGGCCGGTTCATATTGCAACACCAGGGACGATAAGGTTTTGACCAGCGACGCCCGGTTATAGGTGACAAAATACTCGCCCAGCGACTGCGCCATCTGGTCAGGCTGTATTTCCAGCCGCGACAACGGCGTCAGATCCCCCCACCCTTTATTCAGCCAAGGATCCTTGATCCGCATGAATACCAGGGAAACCCGTGGATTTTTCACCAGGGTATAACGGGCAAGCTGGACTTTGTTGACCAGCAACGGATCCAGGCGCCAAGTGTTGGGCACCCCCGCCATCAACGCGTAGGCGGCCCGGACACCGTTCTCCCGCTGCTCCATGTAGGGGACGCCCTCGCCGCGCTCGCTCGCGGTCAGATAAACCACTTGCATACACCCGCCGTTCCGGATCGTATCGTGAATGTCCGGGTTCATGAACAGCAGGTCGTCATCTTCATGCGCCACAAACGCAATGTCCCGGCGGCCCTGGCATTGCTGTTCCTGCCGCGGCTGTATGGTCGCGGCATCGGCGGCACCAACGAAACTGAACCCAGGCAAGACGGCCAGGATGAACAATAGGAGGCGAACCGTAGACCGCAGGAACGCTCGTGACGAGAAGTCTGAATATGCGCGAAAAGGTTCCATTATTTTTATCGGAATAGTCCTGAATCGATGCGGGGTATCGCAAGGGAAGCGTGCCGATTGTAGAGGAAAACGGCATTTCTATTGTGTCGATGGATTTCGCGACCCCGACTTCGTCGCAAAAATCAGACACTTGGCAAACATAAATACCCGATTGCTGTATTGAATACCGGGATTGCCCATCATTTCAGTTTTTTTTAAGGCAGCCTATGGCATTTGTGTTTAGAGTAAGGAACCCGCCCATTCGGTAAACTCAGTTGCACGCCCGTTTATGAATCAACCTCCCCACGACCAAGACACTTCGCAAATTCACTGGAAGCAAAATCTTTATGTCTGCCTGTTTGGCTCGTTCACGACCATTCTGGCCATGACGCTCATTCTGCCAATCCTGCCAGTCTATATCCGAGACCTGGGAGTGAGCGACGAACAGGAGATTGTCAGTTGGTCGGGGTGGATATTCAGCATCACCTTCCTGGCGGCCGGCATCATGGCACCCGTCTGGGGCAAGGTTGCCGACCGCTATGGACGCAAGTTGATACTGATTCGCGCCAGCCTGGGCATGGCCATCGGCATTGCCCTGATTGGCTGCGCCCAGACAGTCTGGCAGCTTTTCTGGCTGCGCCTGCTGGTTGGTCTGCTAGGCGGCTATGCGTCAGGTGCGACCATTCTGGTCGCAACACAGACGCCCCGTGAACACACCGGCTGGGCGGTAGGCTTGCTGGCTTCGGGAACCTTGGCGGGCAATCTGCTGGGGCCATTGGTGGGCGGAATCGCCCCCGCCCTGTTTGGCATCCGGGAAACGTTCTTCGTTGCGGGCGCCATTATCCTGGCTGCGTTCTTCTGCACGGTTTTACTGATCAAGGAACAACATCGACCGCGCGCAGCAACAAGCGCGCACACCATGCCCTATTCATTCTGGAAATCGGGTCACGACCGCAATATTGTCCTGTTGATGCTACTGGCCGGCACCTTGCTGATGTTTGCCAATATGTCTGTCGAGCCCATTGTGACGCTTTATATGGCATCGTTGCGCACCATGACCGACCAGATTCCCCTGCTCGCCGGCATCGCGATGTCGGCAACCGCATTCGGCAGCATGGTGCTGTCAGCGGCAGTCGGGCGCTGGGGAGATGCCCACGGGCACCGCCAGGTCCTGATCGCCAGCTTTTCGGCAACGGCTGTACTGCTTTTCATGCAATCCATGTCGCAAACCGACTGGCAATTCATTGGCCTGCGACTACTCATGGGCATGACGCTATGCGGTATTATGCCCGCCTTGACGGCCATGATCCGGCATCATGTGCCAGCAGGTGCGGCCGGCGGCGTCCTGGGCTACGCCACCTCGACTCAATACGCGGGTCTCGTGCTTGGACCGCTGGCGGGTGGATTTGTCGCCAACAAGGCAGGATTCAATGCCGTATTCCTGATGACCGGTATCGTCATGCTGGCAGCGGCGGCCTTGCTAATCGAAGAAAAACGGCGATCGGGGAACAGCCGCAAGCGCCGGGCGTAATCCTGCCCGGTGGACAAGCCCTGTATCGCAAGTCACTGGCTATACGCTATTTGGAACGCTTGCCGAAGATCAGCGATAGAATCGCCAGGACAATGAAAACGACGAAAAGAATTTTCGCGATGGACGCCGCGCCGGCGGCAATACCGCCGAACCCCAGGACCGCGGCGATGATGGCGATGATAAAGAAAACAATGGCGTAATGTAACATGCCTCTCTCCTGCAACGATATTGATTATTATCATTGTCACTGAGCACAGCAGGCCCGCTAGGCTTCCTGTCGGATCAGGCAAATCAGTCCGCCGATCAGGGCGCTGCCGTTACTCATCCATATGGCGTGCTGCAGTCAAATATTACCATACGTAGCGGTAGTCGCGATTCCAGCGGTTGTAGTAGCGATGACGGTCATAACGGTGATGACGGCTGTAATGGCGAGGACGGTCCCAGCGGCGATAATGGTCATAGCGGGAAGGACCACGATAATGCCGGTGATAACGATCATGGCGATCATAGCGGCGATGGTCTACCTGGACCGCATAGGGATGGCGCGCTCCGTTGAAATGCCGGTCTGCGTGATGGTCCTGGGCGATAGCCGTACCCGCTGTGCCAAGCGTAAGCGCCGTCAAGGCGGCAACAAGCATTTTTTTCAGTGTGAACATAATCATGCTCCTTCTCAAGGTCGCGCAGTGCCTGCGCGGTCAAACTTACAATGTGCCGTTCTTCAAGCACGCCTTGATAATAAAAGACCACGATGCCCCATTGCTATTACCAAATATATCTGGGGTTTCTCTGGGTTTCTCGATGCCCGTTCCCGCGTTTCTAGCCGTTACGACTCGCGAAATTCACCGGGCAGGAAGACCCTCCCGCTTGCCAGCGCCGTGGCGGCCATGATTCAAACGGAGATTGTGCCGGTAATACGTGTACTCGTCGCCCCTTCGACCCAAATCGCTTCGTCGGTGCGAGACAAGTAGATTCGTCCGTCGCGCTGCAACTGGCTCCCCTGGCAGGCAACATACGAGGATGCTTTCACAATGCCTGAAGAAAAAAACCAAGTCGCGATACCCGCATTCAGGCTACCGGTGACGGGATCTTCCAGAATCGAATCATCACAGACGAAAGCCCTG
Source organism: Advenella kashmirensis (assembly GCA_040395835.1). Lineage (GTDB taxonomy): Bacteria > Pseudomonadota > Gammaproteobacteria > Burkholderiales > Burkholderiaceae_B > Advenella > Advenella kashmirensis_B. Next base: position 4,395 of record JBEBPQ010000019.1, on the reverse strand, counting down.
ACCTCAAACCTGACATCGTCACCCATTGCGGCGGGCGCATCAGCCACCAAGCCTAGTTTCATACCTCGCAATATCTCGGGATCGGGCTTGATTCCAAGCAACTGCGCATGATCCTCCAGATACAGTCCTAGCCACCCGGCACCGTTATCGATCCACTGCGCCGCCCTGATATCCGACGGGCGAATCGAGAGGCCGTTTGCGATTTGCTCCAGCAAGGCCGTCTCGGGCTCCCCCTGGCGCAACAATGGCGGCGCAGCAAACGCCAGGCGCTGGTTCTGCGCCAGAATCGGCACCAACCCAACCCCGCACTCCTGTATCACGCGCGCACCTTGTGCCCGGTTTCCCAGTTCCAGCCACGCATGGCATGTGCCCAGGGTGGGATGTCCGGCAAAAGGCAACTCGCCGAAAGGTGTAAAAATACGGACTTTGTAATCCGCACTGCTATCTGCCGGCTGCATCAAAAAGGTCGTTTCACTCAAGTTGGTCCAGCGCGCGATCGCCAGCATTTGCGCCTCATCGAGATGATCTGCATCGGCAATGACGGCAAGCGGATTGCCTTTGAATGGGAGGCTCGAAAATACGTCGACTTGCGTGAAAGACAGATTGGGCATATGACATCCATTACGAATACTTGACGGAAAATAACCAGCGATTGTCCTGGCGTGCCTATATTTTAGCGGCTGCCGGCGAACACTTTTATCCAAATCCTCAAGGCAGGCACGGAAATTGACGCTACGGCGCTCGGCCGGAAACAGGCTGCTATTTCAATCGAGATTGATATTTATCAAGCGCCCGGTCGACCGATGGCCGCACAATACGCTGAACTTTCGTTTGTCGTACCCGCAAGCGGCTTGCTTGCTTTTATTGGGAACCGCCCATGCACGCTTTTGCTCCGCTGAAAATCAAAAATCGCTCGCTCCTTCCGGTGGTGCAGGGAGGCATGGGGGTCGGCATTTCAGCCAGCAGCCTGGCCGGCGCGGTTGCGCAACAGAACGCGTTGGGGACAATCGCCAGCATTGATCTACGCCACCTCCATCCCGATTTGCTGGCGCAGTCAAAGCGCGACCCCCGCCAGGAGAACTACGACAAGCTCAATCGGATCGCCCTGGACCGCGAGATCCGACAGGCCATGGTCAACGCCGGCGGCAAGGGTATGATCGCGGTCAACGTCATGAAAGCAGTCAACGATTATGCAGGGCTGGTACAGCAGGCTTGCGAGTCCGGCACGCATGCCATTGTCATGGGTGCGGGCCTGCCGCTGGAGTTGCCGGATCTGACGCGCGACCATCCCGATATCGCCCTGATTCCGATCCTGTCCGAATCACGCGGGATCCAGATTGTTCTCAAGCGCTGGATGAAGAAAAATCGCCTGCCGGATGCCATTGTCATCGAGCATCCCAGCCACGCCGGTGGACACCTTGGCGCGACCGCCATCGAAGACCTGAGCAATCCGCGCTTCTCGTTCAGTCGGGTGCTGGAGGAAACCTTTTCGATCTTGCGCCAGCTCGGCCTGGAAAGTGAAAAAATCCCATTGATCCTGGCTGGCGGCATGGCCAGCTTTCGCAAGATCACCACGGCGCTCAAGGACTGGGGGGCCTCGGCGGTACAGATCGGCACGGCCTTTGCCGTTACCAAGGAGGGCGATGCGCATCACAAGTTCAAGGAAGTCCTGGCCCAGGCCAGGCCCCAGGATATTGTCGAATTCATGTCCGTTGCCGGCCTGCCCGCACGTGCGGTCATGACGCCCTATCTGAAAAAATACCTGGGCAATGAGCAAAAACTGCAAGCTGCGGCCAAGGCCGATCCCAGGCGCTGCGTGCAGAATATGAATTGCCTGCAGGTGTGCGGCCTGCGCGATGGTATCGCCAAAATCGGGCAGTTTTGCATTGACCAGCGCCTGACCGACGCACTCAACGGCGATGTGCGCAAGGGATTGTTTTTCCGCGGCAAGGATCCGCTGCCGTTCGGCGATCAGATTCGCAGCGTCTATGACACGATGCAGTATTTGCTGACCGGTGAAAGCACGCCCACGGCCGCGTAGCCGGCAACTCGCCCGCCCGGCGCCACGCCGGCCCCTGCCGGCCGATCGTTCAATCCAGGCAAAGCGCCCCCGCATTGGCTGCGACCAGCTTTGCGCGATGCTTGACGAGTATTCGATAGGTATCCCGGGAGAAGTCGCCGCGGCCGACCCGTACCAAGTCCTCGAGTTCGGCATCGTTGCTTGCGGTTCCCAGGTAGCACCAATTGAGAACGACATGCACCAGCGGCCCTTCCCGCAGCAATGCCGGCCCATCGAACGGCCAATCGCTCAGGCGCATGGGCTCGAGGACCGCCATCAACCTGGCCGAATGGGCCACGATGGACTCTTCTGCGCAACACGCGCCGTTGCAGTGCTTTAGCTGCCTGGCAAAACACGGATGGCCGTCACGTCCCTTTTCCAGTCCCAGCGTTGTCTTGCACAGCGCATGCTCCTTGGTAAGGGTCAACAATGCCTCTCTGGCGTCCCGGGCCGAGGAAAACAAGCCATATAGGTGATCACCATTGCCAATGTGGATATCGCTGCCCCCTATCAGAACCGGCTGCCATAGCCCGGGCTGGCGCTCTACCAATTGCCAGCTGTATATCTCTTTCTGGCGACGCAGTTGGCGGTTCAGTGTCGGCATGCGCTCCTTGATAAGGCGCGACTCGGTCAACAGGGCATCCACTTCGCCCGCACAACAAATATGTTCAATGCGCCGGATTTGCATGGAAATCTTCATCTCCTTTGGCGCGGTGTGGTCGCTGGCAAAATGCGATAGCACCCGCTGACGCAGACGGTTGCTTTTGCCGATATAGATGGGCAGCTCGTTTTCGCCATAAAAAATATAAACGCCAAACGAATTGGGAAGCGCGTCAATGGCGGCCGGATCGACGTGCGGCGGCAAGGAAGGCCGGGCGATCAATGCTTCCACTATGCGATCAATCTGTGCCGGATCATGATCGCGACACACCAATTGCCAGAACTGCAGCAAGGCATGCGCATCGTCGTAGGCCCGATGCCGATCCTGCATGACCAGGCCGTGTCGTTGTATCAGGAAATCCAGACCGTGCCTCTTATACTGCGGATATAGCTTGCGCGACAGTTTTACCGTGCACAGCAACGGCGCCTTGAACTCGATGCCCGCCCGCCTGAACGCATTGCGGACAAACCCATAATCGAAACGCGCATTATGCGCGACAAAAATATGGTCCGCCAATTGCGCCTGGATTTCGGTTGCAAGCTCGGCAAACGTCGGGGCATTGGCAACCATGCTATTGGTAATGCCCGTCAGGCTTTCGATATAGCCCGGGATACGGCACTGCGGATTGATCAGGCTTTGCCAGGATTGGACCGCTTTACCGTCATAACGGATAATCGCGATTTCGGTCAGGCTGTCGGTGGCCGCCGAACCGCCGGTTGTCTCAACATCGACAAAGGCAAAGCGTTTGGTCGCGGGCATGGATTTGGGCATCTTAAAAAAATACTGTAAATATGTACAGCATTACTATAGCGCGAAATCCAGCATTGCGCGCGCCAGTTACATCATTTTTCGAGACGGTCTGAATATCGGAGTCTACCGCTCGCCGCATTCCTGCGGGATTCGCCTGCGCCCCGGGTCACGCCTGTCGTCCCAGGAAGAAAGCCCGGATATCATCGAATGCCGGAATGCACGACACCAGCACCAGGACGCAGGCCAGCGGCACCGTTGAGATATACCCGATATGGTTGAATCCCCAAGCGCCGATCGTGCCCCCAGAGAAAAAAGCCAGCAGCAATGCGCAATGCAAGCGCAATCGGTCCCGGTCGGCGCGTACGAAGGGCGCGTCCTGGCGAAGCGTGCGCCGCCGATTCCAATAGACCAGCTTCCCCAGTTCAATGCCGATGTCCGTCACAATACCCGTCACATGGGTGGTGCGGATCACCGACCGCGACAATTTGGTGATCAATGCGTTTTGCAATCCCATCAGAAAGGAAAGAATCATGACCGTAATCGGAACAAACAAGCCATGGATATCCGCTATCCGCGCGCCCAACACGCCGAAGCATAGCAACAGGCAGGCCTCAAGCAGCAAAGGCGTTGCATATTCGCTGCGCAATTGGCGAACTCTTGCATAATTGACCATGACGGTTGTGCATATGCTGCCGCAAAGAAACGAAATCAGGGCGCCCAGGCCCGCCAGCACAAGATCGTAGGCCCCCAGTACCAACTGATCGGTCATGGATGACACAATACCCGTCATATGGGAGGTATATTGGTGTACCGCGAGAAATCCACCGGCATTCACTGCGCCGGCAACAAACGCGAGAATGACGCCAATCTGCTTATCTGCGCGTTGGGTTCTAACGGATCCGGTGAGGACCCGGGTGTATCGTAG
>JBEBPQ010000018.1:0-83934 GCA_040395835.1 Advenella kashmirensis | reverse complement strand
CCTGCAGTTGGGCTCCGGGCCGGGGTGGCGCCGGACGCGCTTGATGTCGTGGATGCCCGCTCCGGTTGCGCCCACCCTTGTAGGAAATGGGCCGCAAGGACCGGCAGCACGCCGCTAACAGTCTATTTTAAAGTATATTGGCGCCTTGTTCCTGAATTACCAGGACAAAACTGTATGATTGAGCGTGCAAGTGTGACATATTTTGTCCACTGCGGCGCAGTGTACCGTGCCGGCACGCCCGCGGTAAGCGATTTGTAATGAAGCGAAATCAGAAAAAGTGAGAGAGACATGATGAAATTGAAGCTATTGCCTCGCGTGCTTGGCGCGGCCCTTGTGTGCTACGGCTATGCCGCATGGGCGGCAGGGCAGACGGTCAACGTGGGGGTATCGGTATCTGCAACCGGGCCGGCTGCTTCGCTGGGTATCGCGGAACGCAACACCGTGGCATTGCTGCCAACGCAGGCCGCTGGAGTGACAATCAAGTACACCGTGCTCGATGACGCGACCGATGCCACGCAAGCCGTTCGCAATATGCGCAAGCTGGCTAGCGAGAACAATGCCGATGTCGTGATCGGTAGTACGGCCACGCCTGGCTCGCTGGCCATGGTCGATGTGGCCGCGGAAAAGAAAATACCGGTAATCAGCCTGGCGGCCAGCGCCAGCATCGTCGAGCCCGCCGATGGCGCGCGCCACTGGGCTTTCAAAACACCGCAGAACGATGTCTTGATGGCACAGGCGCTGGTCAAGGCCATGGAGAAGGCTGGGGTAAAAAAACTGGGATTCATCGGTTTTTCCGATGCCTATGGCCAGAATTGGCTTAAAGAGCTGAAAAACGCGCTTGCCGGCAAATCCATTGATATCGTTGCCAGCGAGAGCTACGCGCGACCCGACACCAGTGTCACCGGGCAAGTGCTCAAGCTTGTGGCGGCAAGGCCCGATGCGATCCTGATCGCGGGCTCCGGGACCGCGGCGGCGTTGCCGCAGCGCGAACTCAAGCAGCGTGGATTTAAAGGGCAAATCTATCAGACGCATGGGGCCGGCAACGCCGAGTTCCTGAAAATGTGCAGCACTGCCTGCGAAGGCTTGATCCTGCCGGCCGGGCCGATCCTGGTGGCCAGTCAGTTGCCGGAGGGCAATCCGGTACGCGTCAGCGGCCTCGACTACACGCAGAAATACGAAACCAAGTATGGCAAGGGCACTGTCAGCGGTTTCGGCGGCCACATGTGGGACGCCGGGGCGCTGATCGCCGCAGCGATCCCGCAGGCGCTGGGCACCGGCGCCCAGCCGGGGACCGAAGCGTTTCGCGTCGCCTTGCGCGACGCGATTGAAAACAGCAAGGAAGTGGTGGGCGTGCATGGCGTATTCAATATGTCGGCTGATGATCACTCCGGCCTGGATGAGCGCGCCCGCGTGCTGCTGCGGGTCAAGGGCGGCCATTGGGAATTCGCACAGGATTTGAATTGATATTTGGCTAAACAGGCATAAACGGAAAAAGAATGGATTGGTCTATCGCGAAGATTCTGCTGCAGGACGGGTTGGTGACAGGCGTCATCTACGCACTGCTGGCCGTGTCCCTGGTGCTGGTGTTTGCCGTCACTCGAATTATTCTTATCGTTCAAGGCGAGTTCGTCACATACGGAGCATTAACCTTTGCGATGCTGGCCGAAAACCAGTTGCCCGGTACACGCTGGCTGCTCGTGGTCGCTGGCGTGCTGGTGTTCTTGCGCGAGTGCTGGCTGGTGGCCAGGGGCAAGCCGGCGCGAACGTTGTTCAAGTCCGCGCTGTTTTGCTTGTTGCTGCCCCTGGCAGTATTTTTCGCGGCACCGATGGTGCTGGCCACGAACCCCTCGCTTTGGATCAAGGCGCTGCTGACGCTGGTCCTGATCGTCCCGTTGGGCCCCATGTTGTATAAACTGGCCTATGAGCCCATTGCCGAAAGCTCGGTGCTGTCGCTATTGATTGTCTCGATTGCCGTGCACTTTGCCTTTGTGGGCATGGGATTGGCGTTTTTCGGCGCAGAAGGCCGTCTGGTGTCCGAGCCATTCTTTGATGGCCAGCTAGAGTTGCTCGGCCTGACCTGGTCGTCGCAAAGTCTTTTTGTCATAGGAATGACGGGTGTCATTATCGTCGGACTTTGGCTGTTCTTTGACAAAACGCTGTATGGCAAGGCGTTGCGCGCAACCGCGGTGAACCGGCGGGGCGCGCGCCTGATGGGCATCAGCACCAATATGTCGGGTGTACTCACGTTCCTGCTTTCATCCTGTGTCGGCGTCCTGTCCGGCATCATGATTGTCTCATTCATCTCCATCACCTATGAAACCGGCTTCATGATTGGCCTCAAGGGCTTTGTGGGCGGGATTATCGGCGGCCTGGTCAGCTACCCGGTTGCCGCGGCCGGCGCCTTGCTGGTTGGCGTTATCGAAGCGTTCTCCACCTTCTGGGCCAGCGAGTATAAGGAAGTCATCGTATTCGGTCTGATCATTCCTGTCTTGCTGGTGCTGTCCATGACAAGCCGCCACGAGGAAGGGGAGTCGTAATGAGGAAATGGCCGGTGCTGGTGTTTATTTTGTTGCTGGGAATATTGCCGCTCGTTCCAGGCGTGCCCGAGTTCTGGATCAACCAGATCAACGCGATCGGGATCGCGAGCCTGGTGGTCATGGGGTTGGTCGTATTGACCGGTGTTGGCGGGCTGACCTCTTTCGGGCAGGCGACCTTCGTGGGTATTGGTGCCTATACGACCGCGTATCTGTCGGCCGTGCATGGTGTTTCTCCGTGGATCGGGTTGCCGGCCGGGATTCTGCTTACGCTTGCTTTGGCTTTCGTGCTGGCGCAAGTCACACTGCGGCTTTCCGGTCATTATCTATCGCTGGCGACAATTGCGGTCTGTCTGATTTTCTATTATCTGTACGGCAACATGCCGTTTCTAGGCCGGCACGACGGTATTCCCGGTATCCCACCCATCCATTTCTTCGGTTATCCGCTGCTGCAGGCACAAAGTATTTACTATCTGATTTGGGCCATTGTGCTGGTGGCGGCCTGGGCGTCGGTCAATTTGCTGGACTCGCGCAGCGGACGGGCGATCCGGTCGCTGAAAAACGGTGAAAAAATGGCCGAATCCTTCGGGGTGCGCACATTTCACTACAAGGTGATTGCCTTTCTCTTTGCCGCCATTCTCGCCAGCCTGGCAGGGTGGCTCTACGCGCACGAGCAACGTGCGGTCAGCCCGAGCACGTTCGGCATTAATTATGGTATCGAGTACCTGTTCATGATGGTCGTCGGTAGCGCATCTTCCATATGGGGGGCGGTGTTTGGAGCGGCCGTGATCCTGATCCTGAAAGATCAGATTCAGGACATCGCGCCCAAGCTGTTCGATACGTCTACCAATTTCGAGTTGATCGTATTTGGCATTCTGGTGGTATTCGTCCTGCATCACGCGCGCGAGGGGCTCTGGCCAATTGTCACGCGTCTGTTTGGTCGCCGCGAGGACGGGCAGGCAGCCAACCTGGCAACCGGCTGGTGGCGCGGTGGTCAGCCGCTGGCGCAAGCGGACAAACCGGCTGCTGGCGATGCCTTGCTGCAGGTACAGAATATTCGCAAGGAGTTCGGCGGTCTGGTGGCGGTGAATAATGTGTCCTTCGAGGTCCAGGCGGGCCAGATCGTTGGTCTGATCGGCCCCAATGGCGCCGGCAAGAGTACAACCTTCAACCTGATTACCGGAGTCTTGCCGCTCACCTCGGGGTCGGTGGTTTTTCGCGGAAAAACGCTGCAAGCGGACAACGCCAATGCAGTGGCTCGGCTGGGGATTGCGCGCAGTTTCCAGCATACCCAATTGTTGCCGCAAATGACGGTGATCGAGAACGTTGCGCTGGGCGGGCATTTGCGCAGGCAGGTAGGGGCGTTGCGCAGCATATTGCGGCTCGACCGCGGCGATGAGGCGGCATTGTTGCAAGAGGCCGCCCGTCAGTTGCAGCGTGTCGGACTGGGCGATTGCATGTACGAACTGGCTGGTAACTTGTCGCTGGGACGTCAGCGGATTGTGGAAGTGGCCAGGGCGCTGGCACTGGATCCGGCATTATTGCTGCTGGATGAGCCCGCCGCAGGCCTGCGCTACCGGGAAAAACAGGAGCTGGCCCAGGTGCTGGACGGCCTGAGACAGGAGGGCATGAGTATCCTGCTGGTTGAACACGATATGGATTTCGTCATGAGGCTGACCAATCATCTGGTGGTCATGGACTTTGGCACCAAGATTGCGGAAGGGGCGCCGCAGGAAATCCAGCGCAATGAGAAAGTGCTGCAGGCCTATCTCGGCGGACTGGAGGATGACGTGCTGCAAGCGCCTGTTGATGCGAGTGCCGCAAAGGCGATGGATAGGGAGGTGCGGGTATGAGCAGCCTGCTTCAAGCAAGTGGGATGAGCGCCCAGTATGGCAAGGTGAGGGCGGTCAGCGAAGTCAGTCTGCGTATCGAGCAGGGCCAGGTCGTGAGTGTCATCGGCGCCAACGGGGCGGGCAAGTCGACCTTGCTCAATACGCTGATGGGCTCGTTGCCTGTCACCGCCAAATCGCAAGGAACAATTTTTTACCAAGGCGAGGATATTACCCGGCTGCCGGTTGAAGAACGGGTTGCCGCTGGGCTGTGCCTGGTGCCGGAGAAACGCGAGTTGTTCACCAGCATGAGCGTACAGGACAATCTGTTGCTGGGCGGTTTTCGACGCTACCGGCAGCGGGAGTCAGGCTGGCGGGATACGCTGGATCAAGTCTACCAATTGTTTCCGCGCCTACTTGAGCGGCGCGGACAGAAGGCGGGCACCTTGTCGGGCGGGGAGCGCCAGATGCTTGCCGTGGGGCGGGCCATGATGTCGAAGCCTGCGCTGCTGATGCTGGACGAGCCAAGCCTGGGTCTGGCGCCGCGCATTGTGCAGGAGGTATTCCGGACGATTATGCGCCTGCGCGAAACCGGCGTATCGATTCTGCTGGTAGAGCAAAACGCAAGGGCGGCATTGCAGGCATCCGATTACGGTTATGTGCTGGAAATGGGCGAAGTTTCAGCGGAAGGGGCGGCGAGCCAATTGCGCGCCGACCCGCGGGTTGTAGAGGCCTACCTGGGCCTTGGCGGCACAAGCGCCGAGGCGGCGGCCTCTATGCTGGGCGAGTCGGCCTGACGCGCCGTGCGGCACCGCTTGCCGCGCTTTTGGGTTGGGTGGCCGCGGGCAACCCATTGCGTCGACGCATGGCGGCCGTTTTTGCCGTGGGCTTGCCATTCGCGGTCCTGGGCTTGGGGGCAGCCGTTGCGGGCGTCTTTGCCTTGTATTCGCATAAGTCCTCAATTGCACATTGCGGACATTTCGGAGTCCGGGCCAGGCAGATATACCGGCCGTGCAGGATCAGCCAGTGGTGCGCATTCAGCAGGTAATCCTTGGGGACAAAACGCAGCAACTTGTCTTCGACTTCCCGGACATTTTTGCCAGGGGCCAGGCCCGTGCGATTGGATACCCGGAAAATATGCGTGTCCACGGCCATGGCGGGCTGGCCGAAGGCCGTGTTGAGAATCACATTTGCAGTTTTGCGGCCGACACCGGGCAACGCCTCCAGCGCTTCTCGCGAGTCCGGGACGACGCCTTGGTATTGTTCCTGCAGGATGGCACAGGTTGCCAGGGCATTTTTCGCCTTGGTGCGATAAAGGCCGATGGTGCGGATTTTTTCGGTGAAGGCCTCAAGCCCCATGTCCAGCACATGTTGCGGCGTTTTGCAGGTGTCGAAAATATGGCGTGTCGCAAGATTGACCGATTTGTCGGTTGCCTGAGCCGACAGCAGGACAGCGATCAGCAACTGGAAGGTGTTTTCATATTCCAGCTCGGTGGTGGGGTTGGCATTGGCGCTGGCCAGGCGCTCGAAAATCTGGCGGCGTTTCTCTGCGTTCATTCGGTTCCTGTTGGTGTTTTGTTTTGCCGGCGTGCGCGGGCGCGTTGCAGCGCCTGGGCGATGGCCGCTTTTTTCGCCGCTTCCGGGGAAAGGCTGGCTGCAGCGCCGGCTGGCGCGCTTGCGGGACTGTCGGCTTGCGCCGGGCTTGGCGTGGCCGCGCCGGACAGTGTCGCACTGGCCAGGCGCGCTTCGTTTGCCTGCTGCTGTTGCAGCACGCGCTGCTTATGTACGATATGCCGTTGCCTTGATGCGTTGGCGTCCGATGGGGTCCAATCCCGTTTGGCCGGAACCAAGTCGATACAATCGACCGGACAGGGCGGGATGCACAAATCGCAGCCGGTGCATAGCGCAGGAATGACGGTATGCATGAATTTATTGGCCCCGATGATCGCATCCACGGGACAGGCTTTGATGCAAAGCGTACAGCCGATGCAATGCGCTTCATCAATGACGGCAAGCATCAGGGGACCTTCCTCGCCGCATGTTTCATCCAGAGGAAGCACCGGGGTTTCCAGCACGCTTGCCAATTTTTCGATACCCGCCCGGCCGCCCGGCGGGCAGCGGTTGATCGTGGTCTGGCCATTGGCCAACGCCTCGGCATAGGGACGACAGCCGTCAAAGCCGCACTTGGTGCATTGTGTTTGCGGCAATACCGCATCAATGCGGTTGATCAGGGACTCGGTAATCATAGACGAAGAAAAGAAAAAAGGACGCGCATCAGCAACGTCCTTGTCATTGTACCGAAAAGCGCGGCTGAATACCGTCTCAGGCGGCAGCCTTGTTCCTGTCGCTGCCTGCCGCTTCGGTTTCGCTGATAAACGCGTCCACGACCGGGAACACCTGCTTTCTCCATTTCGATCCGGAGAAAATGCCGTAGTGGCCACAGCCCTTGGCCATGAAGTGTTTCCTGTCCTTGGCGTCAAGCCCGGAGCACAGTTTCTGCGCCGCTTCAGTCTGACCATGTCCGGTGATGTCGTCGTTTTCACCCTCGATGGTCAGCAGGCGGGTGTGGTGGATATCGGCAGGTTTGACCCGCTGGCCACGTACGTCCCATTGTCCTTTCGGCAGCAGGTGGTCCTGGAAAACCACGCGGATGGTATCGAGGTAGTATTCCGCAGGCAGATCCAGCACCGCATTGTATTCGTCATAGAAGCGGCGATGATGCTCGGCTTCGGAAAGCTGGTCCGACATCAGGTTCATATAGAAATCGTAATGGGATTCCATATGCTTGTCCGGATTCATGGCGACAAAGCCCGCATGTTGCAGAAAGCCTGGATACACTTTGCGGCCGGCGCCGGGGTAGCGTCCGGGCACGACATGGATCAGGCGGTTTTCAAACCAGGAGAAGGGATTGGAGTAGGCCAGGCTGTTGACTTGGGTGGGCGACAACCGGGTGTCGATGGGGCCGCCCATCATGATCATGGATTTGGGCATGCCCGCCTCCTTCCCGGAGGCCATGAGCGAGACCGCGGCCAGCACGGGCACGGTTGGCTGGCACACCGACATGATATGCATGTCGGGCCCGACCTTGCGAATAAATTCGCGGATATAGTCGACATAGTCGTCCAGATGGAAAGGCCCTTTGGACAAGGGAACCATGCGCGCATCGACCCAGTCCGTGATGAAGACGTCGTAGCCGGTGAGCATGGTTCTCACGGTATCGCGCAATAATGTCGCGTGGTGGCCGGAGAGCGGCGCAACGATCAATACCTTGGGATCGCCGTCGGGATGCTTGCTATGTCCGCGCTCGAAGTGGATCAGATTGCAAAACGGCTTGGCCAGGACCGTGTTGATGCTGATCGGCGTGTCTTTGCCGGCGACCTTCACGGTATCAATGTTCCATTGCGGCTTTTCATAGTCCTTGCCCAGGCGATGGAAGAGTTCGAAACCGGCCGCGATGTTTTTTGAGAGCGGGAGGTAGGTGTACGGGCTGAAGGGATTGGAGAAAAGGCTGGAGCCGATTTCGGTGAAAGATGCCATCGGCGCGATAAAGCTTCGGGTAAGCTCATGGAGCTGGTAAAGCATGATCATATTTGTTCCAATTCTTGTGGAAAGTTGGCTGTCAATATAAAAATTCTACCACCCGCCATGCGCAAGCGGTTCGGCCCACATGTCAACGTATGTCAAGAAACCGAGTGAAATAGGGGAAATGTCGGTATCTTGCCTGATGTTACAGTGATATTGCAGGAAATATTAACAATAACCCGGGTGCAAAGTCACGCGCTTTTTCTCTGTATCCGGGTAAATCATGAACATATCGCGGTATTTTTGCTTGTTACCAGTAGTTCTCGACAGCCAGTGAGCCGGGAACGCCGCGCCTGCCAGTGGCGAAGCCGCGTTGGCCCAGGAGGGCGCGGGCATCCTTGACCATGGCGGGGTTGCCGCAAAGCATGACGCGCGCGGTTTCCGGGTCCAGATGGGCGCCGATCAGCCGTTCCAGCTCTCCGTTTTCGATCAGGGTGGTGACGCGCCCCTGCGGATTGCCTGCCTGCTTTTCGCGCGACGTCACGGGCAGATAGGTGAACTGTCCGTCGCGTTGCGCGTGCGCCTTGGCAAAGCGCGCAATATCTTCCTGGTAGGCCAGCTCGTCGGCTGTGCGCACGCCGTGGACCAGAATGATCCGTTCGAACCGTGCCCAGGTTTGCGGATCGTCCAGCATGGGCAGGTAGGCCGACAGGCCCGTGCCGGTGGCGAGCATCCACAGTTGGCCGCCTTGGGGAAAGCGCTCAATGGTCATGAATCCAAAGGCAGTTCTGTCGATATAAATGGCATCGCCGGCGCCAAGTTGGGCAAGACGAGGGCTGAATTGACCATCGGGTACGACAATGGAGTAGAACGTCAGCGTATCTTTATGAGGGGGGGTCACCATGGAATAGGCACGCCAGATATCGGGCGCCGATGATTGTTCCGGGTCTGCCGGCAGGCCCAGGCGGGCAAATTGCCCCGGCTCGAAGCTGAAGGCAGGGTCCCGGGTCGTCGTCACCGAAAACAGTTTTCCGGGAATCCAATCGGTGCGGTCTAGAATCGTCTGGCTGGTGTATTTTTCCTGGGTCATACTACTCGGGGCGCTGGCTCAGCGCTCTAGGTACTGCAGTTTGTCGGCTTTGCCATTCCATTCATCGGCATCGTCCAGCGGCTTGATCGAACGGCTGATTGTCGGGAAGTCGGCGCTGAGCTCGGCATTGATGGCAATAAATTTCATCTGGTCTTGCGGTACATCCTCTTCTGCAAAAATCGCATTGGCGGGGCACTCGGGAATACAGACAGCACAGTCGATGCATTCATCGGGATCGATGACCAGAAAATTGGGGCCTTCCTTGAAACAGTCTACCGGACAGACGTCTACGCAGTCCGTATATTTACATTTGATGCAGTTTTCGGTCACGACGTGAGTCATTACCACTCCAGATTCATTATTTACTATGTGAAACTAGGATTTTACCTAATCTTTTGGCGAAAATGCTCAAAACCCTATAGCTGTGATATGGTTATAAAAACACATTGTCGCTTACTATGATTATCCAGTCCCTTCTCGATACCGACCTGTACAAGTTCAGCATGATGCAGGTGGTCTTGCATCACTTTCCGGGCGCGCAGGTGGAATACCGTTTCAAATGCCGCTCCAAGGGAATCGACCTGCAACCCTATATCGAGGAAATCCGAGAGGAAATCCACGGACTGTGCCAGTTGCGTTTCACCGACGACGAACTGGACTACCTGCGCAACCTGCGGTTCATCAAGGGGGACTTTGTCGAGTTCCTGGGCCTTTTCCACTTGCCGGAAAAATGCATTACCGTGGCCGCGGGCCAGGAGGCGGGCGAAATCTCAATCGAAGTTAAAGGCTCGTGGCTGCACACGATCCTGTTTGAAATTCCCGTGCTGGCCATTGTCAACGAGGTATACTTCCGCAACAAGGCCCCCGACCTGGATTACCAGGAGGGGCGCCGCCGCCTGGTCGAGAAGATTCAGCTGATCACCAGTTCTCCTGACATGAGCAATTTCAAGGTGGCCGAGTACGGCACGCGCCGCCGCTTCTCCGGCGAGTGGCACCACGAGGTCGTGCAAACGCTGCAAAAGCAGATGGGAGGCAATTTCGCCGGCACCAGCAACGTACTCATGGCCAAGCAGTATGGCGTCACGCCGCTGGGGACAATGGGACACGAGTACCTGCAGGCGTGCCAGGCCCTGGGGCCGCGCCTGCGCGACTCGCAGGTGTTTGCCCTGGAAAAATGGGCCAAGGAATATCGCGGGGATTTGGGTATCGCGCTTTCCGATGTCTATGGCACCAATGCCTTCCTGCGTGACTTCGATATGTATTTCTGCAAGCTGTTCGATGGCGCCCGTCACGATTCTGGCGATCCCTTCGAGTGGGGCGAGCGGTTGCTCGCGCATTACCAGAACAATCGCGTGGACCCCGTCACCAAAACCCTGGTTTTCTCCGACGGTCTCAGTTTCCCGGTCGCGATGGATATCCATCGCCGCTTCAACGGGCGCTGCAAGGTCTCTTTCGGTATCGGCACGAACCTGACCAATGACCTGGGCGTCAAACCATTGCAAATCGTGATGAAAATGGTTCGCTGCAATGGCCAGCCGGTCGCCAAGGTGTCCGATGAGCCGGAAAAGACGATGTGCGACGATCCCGCTTACCTGACCTACCTGCGTCACGTCTTCGATTTGCCGCCCGCCTGACATTCGCACCGGTGCCGCCGCGGCAGGCGGCAAGGGCCTGTGCGTTGCTTTCGCGTCCTGACAGGAGGCAATCGGCTGCGCAAAGCGGGCAAGCTATGTGATAATGCACGCTTTTACATAAACAACCAGCTCAATGGAGTCAGTCATGAGTGACATTAAACGCACCAACGTAGGCAGTCGCCTTTCCGATATGGCGGTATATAACGGCGTGGCTTATCTGGCCGGGCAGGTGCCCGACGACGCCAGCCTGGACATGGAAGGGCAGACGCGCCAGGTGCTGGCCACGATCGACGCCTTGCTCAAAGAGGCGGGCACCAGCAAGGAACGCTTGCTGATGGTGCAGATTTTCGTTGCCAATATGAAAGAGTTCGACCAAATGAACAAGGCCTGGGATGCATGGGTATCCCAGGAAAATGCGCCACCGCGCGCAACCATCGAGGCGCGCCTGGCCAACCCCGACTACAAGGTGGAAATCGTCGCGACCGCCGCGCTGTAGGCGATCGCGTCATCGCCCGGATCTTTCGGTTCGGCAGAAAGCCTTGGTGTGCTGTGGCATACCAAGGCTTTTTTGCGTCGGCGCGGAACTAAAGCAGGGCAAAGAGGGTGGCGCCGATTTCGCCGGCCTGCTCGCATTGCGCCGGTGTGAGGGTTTTTGGCGCCAGGATTTCGGCTGGCGTCTGGCTGCGCGTATTCAGGATAATGCCGGGCACTTGTTCGTTAAGTCGCCAGCCGCTGCAGATACGTCGCAATTGTCGTTGCGCGCCCTGTCCGTCGCTGCCGGCCGCGATAATCTGGCTATATAGCCGGCCTTCTATGCGGCCAAGCAGCGGATAGTAAAGGATGTCCAGGCAGGCTTTCATTTCGCCCGTCAGCGACCCCAGGTTTTCCGGTGCGCAGAACAGGTAGGCGTCGGCAGCCAGCATATCTGCCGGCGTGACCTGCTGGGCCGCCAGGAGCCGCACGGTATTGGGACTCGCCAGCGCCTTCTTGATGGCCAGCGCGGCATCGCAGGCTCGCTGGGCCGCTTGGTGGGCTGCGCCGGTGCGAGAATGCCAAAGTATAAGCAATGAGCGCGGAGTCATTTCAAATGCCATAAAATGGGCCGGGATGTCAGGTGAGGGCGTGTGTGCAGCCGAACGCAAGCCACGCTGGACAGCCAGGTTTTCCGGTGCTGACGGTCACGCTGTTTTACGGACTGGATAAACATTTCACACAAGCCTGCTCTTTTTACCATTGCGGCGTTAAAATAAGGTTTTGCCAGGCGGGCGCTTGCCCGCCGCCGTTTCGGGTGCGGGGCCCCTCCAGGCCTTGCCATGACACTTTACCATCAATCGACTCTGCTCATGAAAACAACAAGCGCCGGGGATATACCGGATTCTTTCCAGGATAGCGCATGGATGGACGCCGTATGCAACGGGCTGGACGATCAAGGCAGGGCCACGCTCGAACAGGCCATCCGCTGGTGCGAGCCGACCTTGCAAGAGGCCAGTATTGCCACGGGCGAGCCATCGGTGCGTCATGCCAAAGGGGTGCTGCGCATCCTGTCGCTGTTGCAGCTGGATGTCGCTACCTTGGTCGCCGCGCTGGTTTTGTCGATCCCCATTGATCTGGAAAGTGAATCGGATCAGGATAGGAAAAGCGAACTGATCAAGCGTTTCGGTCTGGAAACCTTCAACTTGATCAACGGTTCGCGCGCTTTGCTGAGGATCGGCGCGATTGCGCGCAGCGCTTCGTCCCAGGGGCATAACGAATCGCGCGATCAGCGTGAAATGCTACGCAAGATGCTGCTGGCCATGGCCAGCGACCTGCGAATCGTTTTGATCCGGCTGGCGTCGCGGTTACAAACCCTGCGCTGGTACGCCGAAACCAAAAAGCCCTGCCCGATCGATCTGGCCGAAGAAACGCGCGACGTTTACGCATCGCTGGCCAATCGGTTGGGTATTTGGCAAATCAAATGGGAAATGGAAGACCTGTCATTTCGCTTTCTTGAGCCCGATATTTACAAGGAGATCGCGCGCAAACTGGAAGGCAAGCGTATCGAGCGGGAAGCGCGCATCCTTTCTTTAAGCGACGAAATCAGCCGTTCGCTGGCGGATATGGGCATCGAGGCCGAGGTCTCCGGACGGGCCAAGCATATTTACAGCATCTACAATAAGATGCGCCATAAGCAGTTGCAGTTCGATCAGCTCTACGACCTGTTGGCGATCCGCATTATTGTTGCCAATGAGCGCGACTGCTATGCGACATTGTCGCTGCTGCAAGCCAAGTGGACCCCGGTCATGAACGAATTCGATGACTATATCGCAAGGCCCAAGCCGAACGGATATCGGTCCTTGCATACGGTCCTGAAAACGCCGGACGGGCAGAATTTCGAAGCGCAGATCCGCACCCGGAAAATGCATGACTTCGCCGAATACGGCATGGCGGCGCATTGGCGATACAAAGAGGCGGGTCCCAAAGGCGGGCAGGTGGCGGCGGTCAGCATGTACGACCGGCAGGTGTCCTGGATGCGGCAACTGCTCGCTTGGCGCAAGGAAGTCGGCCTGCCGGTCAACGAGGCGGAAGAGCTGGCGGCGCAGCATGCGGGGCCTGTCCTGGCACCGGCGGCAGAAGCCGGCACTGGCTCGGCCGAGCCGGAAAATCCGGGGCCGGGGCGTAGCGTTCGCCAGGCTCAGAAGTCCGCGGACCGCATCTATGTCTTGACGCCGCAGGCACGCGTCATTGAGCTGCCGGAAGGCGCAACGCCTGTCGATTTCGCCTATCACCTGCATACCGACCTCGGGCACCGGTGTCGCGGCGCCCGGGTGGACGGACAGATGGTGGCGCTCAATACCAAGCTGTTGAACGGTCAGACTGTGGAGATCATCGCCGCCAAATCGGGCGGCCCTTCGCGAGACTGGATCAACACGCAGCAAGGGTACCTCGCCAGTCCGCGCGCGCGCGCCAAGGTCAGGCTATGGTTCAATGCCATCGAACTGCAAAAGCGGATCACCACCGGGCAGGATCTGGTGGAAAAGGAGCTTGCCCGGCTGGGCAAAACGGCCGTGAATCAGGATCAACTGGCCGAGCGCCTGGGTTTTGCCAACAGCGAAGATCTGTATGTGGCGGTTGCCAAGGACGAGTTCAGCCTCAGGCAGATTGCCACGGCCTTCCTGGAGCCCGAACCCGAGACCACCGGGCACGAGATTATCGTCGCGCGGGCATCGGGGGCCCAAAGCGCGGTCAAGACAGGTAAAAGCGGCGTCCTGGTGGTGGGGGTCGATTCACTGCTGACCCAGCTGGCGCGTTGTTGCCATCCGGCACCGCCCGACGAAATCGGCGGTTTCGTGACGCGGGGGCGGGGCGTGTCTATCCATCGTTCCGATTGCGCCTCGTTCGCTGCCATGAAGAACCGGCATCCCGAGCGCGTCATCGAGGTTACCTGGGGGGATACCAAAGACACCGTGTATCCGGTCAATATTGCGATTCATTCCCAGGATCGAAGCGGCCTGCTGAAGGATCTGACAGAACTGTTCGCGCGTATGAAGCTGAACGTGGTTGGTGTCAATACGCAGAGCAAGGCGTCGATCGCCCACCTGCATTTCACAGTCGAAGTCAGCGACGGTGAACAGTTGCGCAAAGCCATGAACGGCATATTGGAAATCCCCGGGATTATCAGCGCCTCGCGGTGTTAAAACATGTAAAATAGCCGTTTATTCCCTTGCCGGATCGACGCCAGGAATTCATTTTGACCGACTATTCTTTTCCCGACAACAGGGGCCATTTCGGCCGTTACGGTGGCGTTTTCGTCGCCGAAACGCTGATGCATGCCATATCGGAATTGAAAACGGCCTATGAAAGGTACAAGGCGGACCCGGAATTTCTGGCCGAATATCGCTACGAACTGGCGCATTTCGTCGGCCGGCCCAGTCCCGTCTACCATGCCCGCCGCTGGTCAGAACAGCTGGGCGGGGCACAAATCTGGTTCAAGCGCGAAGATCTGAACCATACCGGTGCGCACAAGATCAACAATTGTATTGGCCAGATTTTGCTGGCCCGGAAAATGGGCAAGCCGCGCATCATCGCAGAAACGGGTGCCGGTCAGCATGGCGTGGCAACCGCGACGGTGGCGGCCCGCTATGGGTTGGAATGTGTCGTATACATGGGGGCGGAAGATGTCCGCCGCCAGGCGTCCAACGTTTACCGGATGAAGCTGCTGGGCGCTACGGTCGTGCCGGTCGAATCCGGGTCGCGCACCTTGAAGGATGCGCTTAACGAAGCCATGCGCGACTGGGTCACCCGGATTGACGAAACCTACTATATCATCGGCACTGTCGCGGGGCCGCATCCCTATCCGGCCATGGTGCGCGATTTCCAGCAGATCATCGGCCAGGAGTGCATTGAGCAAATGCCGGCGGTTGCCGGCCGCCAACCGGATGCCGTTATTGCGTGCGTGGGCGGCGGTTCCAATGCCATGGGTATTTTTTATCCCTATATTCCAAACGACAAGGTGCAACTGATCGGCGTCGAGGCGGCTGGCAAAGGCATCGCCACCGGCCAGCATGCAGCCTCGATCCAGGCCGGTCGTGTCGGGGTCCTGCATGGCAATCGCACCTATGTGATGCAGGACAGCAACGGTCAGATACTCGAGACGCATTCGGTATCGGCCGGCCTGGATTATCCCGGCGTCGGGCCCGAGCACGCCTGGCTCAATGACAGCGGGCGGGCAAGCTATGTCAGCGTCGATGACCAGGAGGCGCTGGCTGCGTTTGAAAGCTGCTGCCGGCTCGAAGGCATCATGCCAGCGCTCGAGTCTTCGCATGCGCTGGCGCATGCCGCCAGAATCGCGCCGACCCTGTCCAGGGACGCCATTTTGCTAGTGTGTCTGTCCGGCCGGGGTGACAAAGATATGCACACCGTGGCAGAATATACCGGCATGACGCTGTAAGGAACCGGCATGGGCGAACAACGGATTTCCAAAACGTTTGCAAAACTGGGGCGGCGCACGGCGCTGATCCCCTATATCGCCGCCGGGGATCCCGATCCGTCCGCCACGGTACCACTGATGCACGGCCTGGTGAAGGCGGGGGCCGATATCATTGAGTTGGGCGTGCCGTTTTCAGACCCCATGGCCGATGGTCCGGTTATCCAGCATGCGACAGAAAGGGCGATTGCCAAGGGCGTCAACCTGCATGGCGTGCTATCCATGGTAAGAACGTTCCGCAAGTTGAATCAGACAACGCCGGTGGTGCTGATGGGCTATGCCAATTCAATCGAGGCCATGGGGCAGTTGCAGTTTGCCGTCGCCGCCGAACAGGCGGGCGTGGATGGCGTACTGGTTGTGGATTGTCCGCCCGAAGAATATGACGATTTTTCGACAGAGCTGAAGTCGCGCGGCATTTCGCCGATTTTTCTGTTGTCGCCCACTTCCACCGAAACACGGATCCAAGCCGTGGCGAAAGTGGCCGAGGGCTATCTTTATTACGTGTCACTGCGTGGCACTACGGGTTCCGCGTCGCTGGATGCGCAAGAGGTTCGCAAGCGCGTGGCGTTGATCAAGAAATATGTGTCCATTCCTGTTGGCGTGGGCTTTGGTATCCGTGACGCAGCCAGCGCCGCCGATGTGGCGCAGGTGGCCGACGCTGTGGTCATCGGCAGCCGCCTGATCGAAACGATCGAGCGGGCCGTCGCCCAGCAGCCGGCCGGCAATTGCGCCGAGGTGGCTGTCGCTGCGGCGGGCCATTGGCTGGCGGATATCCGGAGCGCGCTGGATCAGGTACAAAAATAAGCATTGAGAAATAAGGATTAGCAATGAGCTGGTTAGACAAGATTCTTCCTCCGCGGATTAACAAAAAGGCCGATCAGCAGGCCAGGCGTGTTCCAGAGGGATTGTGGGTCAAGTGTCCATCGTGTGAATCGGTGTTGTACAACGATGATTTGGTGGAAACGGTCAATGTATGTCCCAAGTGCGGCCATCATATGCGGCTGGGCGCAAGGGCGCGCATTGATTCATTGCTGGACCAGGATGGTCGCGTGGAAATCGGCGACGCCATTCGCTCCACCGATCCGCTGAAGTTCAAGGATAGCCGTAAATATCCCGAACGCTTGGCGGAAGCGACGCAAAAATCCGGGGAATCGGACGCCCTGGTGGTGATGAGCGGCAGCATCTGCGCCGTGCCTGTCGTGCTGGCTTGTTTTGAGTTCGAGTTCATGGGCGGTTCCATGGGCTCGGTCGTGGGCGAGCGCTTCGTACGCGGCGTCCGGGCGGCCATCCAGAACAAGACACCGTTTATCTGTGTTGCCGCTTCGGGCGGCGCGCGCATGCAAGAGAGCCTTTTTTCCCTCATGCAAATGGCAAAGACCAATGCCATGCTGACCCGGCTGGCGCAGGAAGGCCTGCCATTCATCAGCGTGCTGACCGATCCGACCATGGGCGGCGTATCGGCCAGCTTTGCCTTCATGGGAGATGTCGTCATTGCCGAACCCAAGGCGCTGATCGGTTTTGCCGGCCCTCGGGTAATCGAACAGACGGTACGCGAACAACTGCCGGAAGGCTTCCAGCGCGCCGAGTTCTTGCTGGAGAAGGGGGCGGTGGATATGGTTGTGGATCGCCGGGAACTGCGCACCGAATTGGCGCGCCTGATGGCATTGCTGATGCGTCAATCCAGCGAAGCCGTGGCATCCTGAGCTCAGCCAGGCGCGCAATCATGGAGTCCAGTTCTTTTCGCCTCGAGAAAACGCTGACATACCAGATGCATCAGTTGTCCAAACTGATCGACCGGTATGTGGATTACTCAGACATCCAGAATGTGCAACTGAATGCGGGGGAAGGTCGCGTCACAGCCGTCCTCGGCTATTATGGCACGCTATCTGTCATTCAGTTGGCCCGGCTGGCCAACCTGGACAAAAGCCAGGCCAGCCGCGCTGTCGTGTCGCTGGCGGACCAGGGAATCATTGAAAAACGCAGTGACAGCAAGGATGCACGCGCATTCGAGCTGTCCCTGACCGAGGCGGGGCAAAACGTGTATCAACAAATCGTGGAGCTCATCATACGTCGCAACGAATACGCCCTGAAGTCGCTGACCGCTAAGGAAAAGCAAACCCTGTTCAGCCTGTTCGACAAAATTCATCGGAACTTGACCGCCGGTCCGTAGTTGCAGGTTGCTGTGGCCGGACGTGAGGGCCCCTCGGGATATCCCCAATCACATGGCGCTTGACACGGGCAATCATTAAATTTCATACTACGCCCATAGTTATAGGACGTCATATAAGTTAACGGTCAGCTTTGTTTGGATTTTGACCCCATCTATGGGTATTCGCCTGTCCTGCCAGCCGATGCTTTCCCATTTAGATGGGCAGTCTGATCAATCATGCCTTGATGAGTGGCGCTTGCTTTGCATTTTCGGTTCCTGGTTTTGTTTTATGATCTGATGTCATATCTCTTATCGGGTTGATTTCCGTCGTGACATCATGCAGGATCGGGCGCGGCTGCGCCGGTATGTTGCGGCGAGGGTGACGTTCAAGCAAAAGGAGGAAGAATGCGTCTTGGGGCGGAGCGTGTCGGCACCATGCGATGTGGGGTCGGAGAGAGTCCGGTTTGGCATGTGGGCGAGCAGGCCCTGTATTGGACCGATATCCCGGCGCGAACGTTATGGCGCTACCTGCCGGCCAGTGATACGGCGACGAGCTGGAGCGTGCCGGAAATGGCAGGCTGCATTGCGCGCCGTGAAGCAGGCGGCTGGTTGGCCGCGATGGAAACCGGCGTGTTTACGCTACCCAGGTTGACCTCGGATACGCCCGAGCCATCGCTGCAGCCCGCGGCCACGGTATCCCATCCTATGGCGAACATGCGTTTCAATGATGGCCGTTGCGATCGGCAAGGCAGGTTCTGGGCTGGCACGATGTGTATGGATATGGCCGCGGGTCGGGATGTCGGGCGAATGTATCGCTACGCAAACGGACGTCTGTGCCAGGCACTGCAGATGCCAATGATTGTTCCTAACGGTCTGGCGTTCAGTCCGGATGGACGGCGCATGTATCTGTCTGATTCACATCCGAAGCGCCAATGCGTTTGGGTTCATGACTATGATCCCGATGACGGCCAGCCTGGGCCGGGAAAGATTTTTATCCAGTCCCTGCCCTATGGCCGTCCTGACGGCGCGGCGGTGGATCAGGACGGGTGCTATTGGATTTGCGGTAACGAGGCAGGCGCCATTTATCGCTATACGCCGGACGGACGCCTGGATCGCTGCCTGCATGTACCCGTTGGCCGGGTCGCAATGTGCGCATTCGGCGGAGCCGCAATGGACACGCTTTTTGTCACCTCGATCCGCGCGGTCGGGGCTGAGCCGGATGCGTTGGATGGCGCGGTGTTCGCGTTACGGCCTCAGACGCGCGGCCTGGAGGAGCCGGCTTACCGCGACTAGCCATTCGTGTCTCTTCGAGAAGCAGGGCGTGGGGAAGCAAAGCCGTCGCAAACGGGTGATGGGCACGCATTACCGGTAAGTAACAATCGTATCTTCAAAACAATTTCTCCAAATGGGGGGGCAGGTCATGCAGCAATTTCCTTTAACTCGTACTGTTTTCATGCTGGGCACCGCGTTGCTTGGCATCGCGGCCGGGTCCGTGGCGCATTCGCTCGAATTGCGTTCGGCCGATATTCACCCCAACGATTATCCGACAGTGCAGGCGGTGCGCCATATGGGGGAATTGGTTCAGGCACGCAGCCAGGGCCGCATCGCCGTAAAAGTCTTTGCCGGTGGTGCGCTGGGCAGCGAAAATGATTCCGTCGAGCAGGTCAAGCTGGGAGCGCTGGCGATGGCAAGGGTGAGCAGCGCCGCCATGCACAACATTTGCGAAGTGACCCGTGTGCCGTCCCTGCCATTCCTGTTCCGCTCCGGTGAGCATTTGCACAAAGTCCTCGATAGCGATATTGGCGCGCAAATCCTGCGCGCCTGCGAATCGGCGGGGTTTGTCGGGCTGGCCTGGTACGATAGCGGCGCCCGTTCCATGTATACGCGTGACAAGCCGATTAAAAACGTGGCCGATGCCAAGGGCCTGAAGATACGGGTTCAGCAATCGGACTTGTCCGTGGCCATGGTGGAGGCGATCGGGGCTAACGCGACGCCGATGCCGATGGGCGAGGTGTACACTGCCCTGAAGACCGGTCTGGTAGATGCGGCCGAAAACAATTTCCCCAGTTACGATTCCGGGCACCACTACGAAGTCGCCAAATATTATTCCATGACGCAGCATACGATGACGCCGGAAATTTTGCTGTTTTCGAAGCGCCAGTGGGATAAATTGCCCGAAGCCGACCGCAAGATCATCCGCGAGGCGGCGCAAGAGTCCGTGCCTTATATGCGCAAGCTTTGGGAACAGCGGGAGGCGAAATCCCGGGCGGTGGTGGAAAAAGCCGGTGCGCAAATCATAGAGCCGGACAAGGCGTCGTTCCAGGCCGTGATGCAGCCTGTCTATGATCGATATGTGACGACGCCGGAAATGAAAGATCTGGTCCGCCGTATTCAAGCCATGCAGTAGGGGGACTTCATGTCTGTGTCTTCCGCAGAATCCTTGCGTGTCCAGGGGGAGGGGGCTGGCGCCGCACGCTGCCGCCCTTGCCGTCTTTTTTCCTATGTGTGCACGCAACTGGCTAGGCTGTGCATGACCTTGAGTGTTGTCGGACTGATCTGCCTGGTTGCCGCCGTGGCGTTTCAGGTGTTCGGCCGGCATGTACTGAATAATACGCCGACATGGGCGGAGAGCCTGTCGTTGCTACTGGTGTTATTTGTGACCATGCTGGGCGCGGCGGTGGGAGTGCGGGACGCGGGCCATATCGGATTTGAGTCGTTGGCCGATCTGCTGCCGCCGGCAGCGCAATATGGATTGCGTATTCTGGTGCATTTTCTGGTATTGGCCTTTGGCGTGATCATGGCCTGGCATAGCGGCCTGTTGGCCGAGTCCGTTCATACATACAAAATTCCCAACCTGGGGATATCCGAGGGCTGGAAATACGTACCGGCAGTGATTTCGGGCATGTTGATCTCGCTGTTTTCCATCGAACACATCATTGCGCAGCTGCGCAATGAAAAGGTGATTCCCGCATGGCACTGACTTTGTTATCCCTTTCGTTTATGGCGCTATTGATTATTGGCGTTCCGGTTGCGTTTTCCATCGGCCTTGCCTCTATCGCAACAGTTGCATTCGAAGATCTTCCAATCGCGGTGGCATTTCAACAAATGACATCTGGTATGAATGCATTTTCCTTCCTGGCGATTCCATTTTTCATTTTTACCGGGGAATTGATGATGTACGGTGGCATCGCGGATCGTATCGTGGTGTTCGCCAAGTCTCTGGTCGGCCATGTGCGTGGCGGTCTTGGTATGACAAATGTGGTTGCCTGTACGCTCTTCGGCGGTGTGTCCGGATCGCCAGTGGCTGATGTATCCGCCATGGGCTCGGTAATGATACCGATGATGAAACGCGAGGGCTACCATGCGGACTACGCGGTGAATGTGACGACCCATGCGGCACTGGTAGGAGCGCTGATGCCTACCAGTCACAACATTATTATCTATACGCTGGCCGCTGGCGGCAAAGTGTCGATCGCGGCGCTGATCGCAGCCGGTGTGGTTCCCGCGGCGATACTGACGTTGTGCAATCTCGCCGCAGCGTATTTGGTCGCGCGCAAGCGCGGCTATCCCGCAGGTACCTTTCCCGGCTGGACATTAGTCTTTCGGTCGCTGGCTGCGGCTCTACCTGGCATGTTTGTCATCGTGCTGATCATCGCCGGCATTCTAAGCGGTGTGTTTACCGCCACCGAGTCGGCCGCGATTGCTGTCATTTATGCGCTGGCGCTGACCGCGCTGGTATATCGTTCGCTTTCCTGGGCGCAGTTTGTTCGCGCCGCGGGAAAAGCCGTCAAGACGACTGGCCTGGTTTTATTGCTTATCGGTATTTCCGCGACTTTTGGCTACCTGATTGGGTTCTATGGGGTAGCCGAAAAAACGGGCGAACTGATGGCGTCTATCGCCTCCAGTCCCTGGGCAATTTTCCTGATGGTGAACATCATTTTGTTCCTGTTGGGGACATTCCTGGACATGGCGGCCACGATCCTGATCTGTACGCCGATTTTTTTGCCGATCTGCATGCAGTATGGCATGGGGCCGGTGCAGTTCGGGATTGTCATGTTGCTCAATTGCGCCTTGGGTTTGAATACGCCCCCGGTCGGAACGACGCAGTTCATCGGCTGCGCCATCGGGCAGATATCCGTGGGTGCCCTGATGCGCACCATTTGGCCATTTTATGGGGCTTTGCTTGTCACGCTGGCAATGGTTACCTATGTCCCGGCGTTTTCGTTGTGGCTGCCGCATATCTTGCTTGAGTAGGAAATGTCGGGCTGTGATTTGCGCATACGAGGGGCCGAAACAGTCGGCCCTTTTTCCTGCCCCTTTGCCCAGTTATCTCGAGCGGATCCATGATCGGCATGGGGTGCCTATTGGCGGGTTTACGTTCTGGCTTCTTTATTTTGGTTGATTATTCAACTAAAATAAATTAAGATCCAAATAAAACAGGGCAGCCAAAGGTTCAATCGGCCAACCAATATCGAGACAAGCAAGCCGCAATTGAGCAGCGGCAAACCGCCCATATTTTCCAGGAGACAAGGATGCATCAGCCTGTCAGTGAGCCGCGCGCATCGCTTTATCACCCGTATACGGTTTACCCGGCATATTTTCCCCACGACAATTCCTCCCGCGCCGTGCCCGTTACCATCGTGGGAGGCGGCCCCATCGGTCTGGCGACAGCGTTATTACTGGCGCGCCATGGTGTCCGTTCGGTTGTGCTGTTGGCGGAGCGTCAGGTGTCCGAGGGAAGCCGCGCCATCGTGTTCACGCGGCGCTCGATGGAAATTCTTCAACACGCGGGGGTGGCCGAACGGGTCATGCAGAAAGCATTGCCCTGGACCAGCGGCAATTCTTATTACAAGGGTAGGCAGGTGTTCCGCATGGAAACGCCGGTTGATCCCGAAGATAGTTTTCCGCCATTGAACAATTTGCAGCAGAATTGGCTGGAAACATTTCTGGTGCAGGCAATCCAGGCGCAACCGCTGATCGAACTGCGCTGGGGAAACCGCCTGTCGGCATTCCGGCAGGACGAAAGCGGGATCGAGCTCGACGTGGATACGCCGCAAGGCAGCTATGCCTATCGCAGCGATTGGCTGATTGCCGCCGATGGTGCCCGCTCTACCGTGCGCCAGCAGCTGGGGCTTGGACTCGAGGGCAACAGCTACGAAGGGCGGTTCGTCATCGTGGATATCCGGATTGATCTGGATCTGCCGACGGAGCGCCTGGCCTTCTTTTCGCCAGACTGGAATCCCGGCAACACGATCTTGATGCATCGCGAACCGGACAATATCTGGCGCTTTGACTACCAGTTGCCGGCCGATGTCGCCAGCGAGACTGCCTTGCAGCCAGAGAACCTTGCTGCCGCCGTCAACGCCCAGCTCAAAATGATGGGTTACGCGGATAAAAGCTGGCAAATGGATTGGGCTTCCGTGTACTCCGCCAGAGCCCTGACGTTGCCGGACTATGTGCAGCAGCGTGTAATTTTTGCGGGCGATGCCGCCCATTTACTCCCCATTTTTGGCGTGCGTGGGGCCAATACCGGCTTTCAGGATGCGATGGATCTGGCCTGGAAGCTGGCGGCGGTAGTCCAGCAGCGCGCGCAGCCCGCGTTGCTGCAAACATACAGCGCAGACCGGGTTGCGGCGGCGCGCGAAATCATCGATGAAGCGGGCAAGAGCACGCGTTTCATGGCGCCGCCAACCAACGGCTACCGCTTATTGCGCGACGCGACGCTGTCGTTGTCGATCAGGCACGATTTCGTTCGCCCCTTGTTTCATTGGCGAACGTCGCGCGCCCATGCCTATCGCCATTCCCCTCTCAATTGCGCGCACGATGATAATGCCCTGATGCCACCGTCGCTGGAGAATGGCGCAGTCTTTCCCAACGTGCGGCTGGAGGACAAGGTTTGGCTCTACGACAAGTTCGACGACGCATATCAGGTGATCGTCCTGTCGATTGACGGCCAGAAGGCGGTGCCCGCAGCGCTTGTCGCCGAGATTGAACAGCTTCGTTCTGCCGGATGCGCCATCTCGCTGCGCGTGCTGTCGGACCGGCTGGAAACAGGGGAGGAGGCGTATCCGGCGTTTCGGGTGCCGCGGGCGGTGCTGGAACGGCGCTATGGCGTCGAGGGACAGGCACTTTATCTCGTCAGGCCCGACCATCATACTTGTGGGCGCTGGCGCAGTTACAAACCATCCTGTATCGCGGCTGGCCTTTCCCGCATGCCGGGCAGTCAACTGAATTGGGAGCAACACAATGTCAATTGAAACACAGGCACTGGAAGCCGTTTACGATCATCTGGCGGACAGCCTGGATGCAGTGCCGGAACAGCAACAGCCACTTTTCCTGACCCGGCTGGTATTGCTCATGAGCAATGAGATCAGCGACGCCGATCGCATTCGCGCCTTGATTGACGAAGCCGCGCGGTCTGAATAATGGTAATTTCCAATTACGCATTCGGGCAGACTCCTGCATTATTCGGTAGGGGCCCGGGACGCATTCGGACAGTTGTCTGGCAATCGTATGCGCAGGGTCATTGAATATCGTTGTCGGAATCAAATCGTGGAGAGTCAGAATGAGAATCAGAACATGGTTGGCGACTGGAGCGCTGAGCCTGGCAGGCACCATGGCGCAGGCCGCGTGGCCTGAAGGGCCGGTCACCTGGATCGTGCCATATCCCGCGGGCGGCGGGACCGATGTGATTGCCCGAACAGTCGCATCAAGCCTGGAGAAAACGCTGGGACAAACCATCGTCGTGGAAAATAAGCCGGGGGGTGGCACAGCGATTGGCGCTTCGGCCATTGCCCGCGCCAAACCCGATGGCTACACCGTGGGGACCGCCGATTCCGGTACGCTGGCGTTCAATCCCTCGCTATACAAAAAACTCACGTACGATCCGGCCAAATTCACCTATATCGGCGGGCTTGCCCGTTTTCCTCTGGTGCTGGCGGTGCCGGCAAATTCCCGTTTCAAGAACGTCAATGAACTGATTGAGGCGGCGCGCAAGGATCCGGGCGCATTGTCGGCGTCGTCCGCGGGCGCGGGATCGCCGCATCACCTGGCGCTGGAGCGGTTCATGCAGTTGACCAAGACCAAGATCGTCCATGTCCCGTACAAAGGGGCGGCGCCTGCGCTGCAGGACCTGATTGGAGGGCAGGTCGATCTGATGTTTGGAGACCTAGGGTCTTCGCTGCCCAATATCAAGGCGGGCAAGATCAAAGTGCTTGCGGTGACGGTACCGGAGCGATTGCCGCTGTTGCCCGATGTGCCGACCATGGCGCAGGAGGGGGTGGGTGATTTTGTTGCCTATGCCTGGCAGGGGTTGGTCGGGCCAGCCGCGTTGCCTCAGGACATCGTTGAAAAGCTGGATCAGGACCTCAAGAGCACGCTGGAAAGCGAAGACGTTCGCAAGCGCGTCGAGGCGCTGGGGGTGGAAATCATGCCCATGACAGCCAAGGCGTTCAAGGAATATTCCGATAAGGAACGCGAGGACTGGGCCAAAGTCATCAAAACCGGGAATATCACGCTGGACTGAGGCAGGCTACAGTCAAGGAAGCACCAATGAAACCCCCCCTGTTTGTTTCAATCCGTCATGGACGGGTCGGAAACAAACAGGGGGGGGTCATTGCCTGGCTCAATGCGCACCCGCGTTCATGAGAGGAACGCGGGCTCGGCGAGCCTTATTCGGAACGGGTTTCCACAATTTCCAAGGGCTCAGTCTGGGTTTGCCGGCGTGACTTGCGAGGACGACCCGCCGGTTTTGGCGGCGGGGCCATCATTTCCTCGGTGGTGAGACCTGGGCGTGTTTCAACCCATTCCATGCCTGCTCCGGAGATGACTTCCTGCAATGCTTCCTTATTGGCCGGCGTTACGTCGGCAGGCAGGCTGGTTGCCTGGGTTGCCGGTTCTGCGCTGTCAGCAGGGAGCGCCTCCTGATCCGCAGCGGCTTGCTCTACGACAGGCGTGGTTGCCGGTTGTTCCGTCGCGACGACAGCGGCTTCCGTCGTGGCCTCGGTTGCTTGCACGACTTCCGTCGGGGCTTCAGCTTCGGGCTTGGCGGCATTTGCCGTTGGCTCGGCAATGGTTTCGGCAAGCGCGGCTACCGGATGCTCCGCTGCAGGAGCAGGCGTGCTGTCGCCGGCCGGCTCGGTGACTGGCATCGCGCTAGCTGTTGCCGGTGCTGCGACTTCTGCCGCTTCAGGCTGGACGGTGTCGCTCGTTGCCTGCGCAACCAGACTGGTGTCTTCGCTGGTTGGTGTTTGCGCCGGTACCCGCGTGGAAGCGTCCGCCGCAGTGGGTTGGGCTGCGGCCTCCGTTGTTGCGGCGGCTTCGGCCTGGGCGTCGCCGACTGTGGCTGCTTCGCTAGCGAGCAGGACATCGTTGGGTACGAAGGCGGTATTTTCCGCTGTTGCTGTTGCATCGGCTGCGTCGTTCTGGCGGCGGCCACGACGGCTACGGCGGCGGCGGCGGCGAGGTTCGCCATCGCCGGCCTGCGTTTCGTCGCCCTCGACCGTGCTATCGGTTTCGTCGTCGCTGTCCTGGTCGATCAGATCTTGCTCCAGGGGGGTGGGCCGGCTGCTTTTCTCCGCGGCAGGCTGGCGGGTACGGGCTGGCGCCTGGGCTTTTTCGCCCGCCGCGGCTTCTTCAGCCTGGGCTCCGGTGACGTCGGCCTGCTCGGTATCGGCAACGGTTGCGGCTGCCGCCTCGTCATTCTGGCGGCGATTGCGGCCGCGACCGCGTCGGCTGCGCGAGCGCCCGCCGTTGTCGTCGGCGGCATTGCCGGCTGCTGCCGGCGTTGCGGTCGTTGTTGTTGCTTCTTGTTTGGCGTCCGTGGCGGTTTCACGGCTGGCATCATCCTGGCGGCGCTGGCGGCCACGAGGCGTGCGGCGGTTTTCGCCATCTTCCTCTTTGGCGGTGCTGCGTTTCTCGCCGCGGCGATTGCGGTTGCTGCTGCGTTCGGTCGATTGTCCCTGTTTGTTGCGGCTGCGGCCCTCGGTTTTCTCCTTGACTGCGGTTTCGGCGGGAGCCGGGGCAGGCGTAGCTACTTTTGGTCCGGCGAGCCAGGACAGGACTTTCTGGAAGAATCCGGGAATGGTTGGCGGGGTTGCCGTAGCCATCGGTGCAACGGATTCCGGCTTGACCGCCCTGGGTGCGGGCTGATCGGGCGAAATGCCTTTGACAAGTGCCTCGGGGCGCTCGTTATGTTCGGATTTTTCCTTGGTGGATTCCCACTTGACTGTAGTTTCGGGATTCTCGATGAGGTCGATGCTGGCTTTGGGATCGTCCAGGCGGGAATCGTCGTAGCGGATACGTTCGATATGATGATGCGGTGTTTCGAAATGCTTGTTCGGAATCAGCACCAAATTGACTTTCAGGCGGGACTCCAGCTTGACGATGTCAGCGCGTTTTTCATTCATGAGGAAGGTCGCGACCTCTACCGGCACTTGTGCGTGCAAGGCCGCCGTATTTTCCTTCATGGCTTCTTCCTGCAACAGGCGCAGCACATTCAGAGCGCTGGATTCGACATCGCGGATGACGCCAGTACCATTACAACGCGGGCAGGTAATATGCGAACCTTCGTTCAGGGCAGGGCGCAGGCGCTGGCGCGACAACTCCATCAGGCCGAAGCGCGAGATCTTGCCCATTTGGACACGGGCGCGATCAAAATGCAGGGCATCGCGCAGTTTCTGCTCGACGGCGCGCTGGTTCTTGCCATCTTCCATATCGATGAAGTCGATGACGATCAGGCCGCCCAGGTCGCGCAGGCGCAATTGCCTCGCCACTTCCTCGGCGGCTTCCAGGTTGGTGCGCAGCGCGGTTTCTTCGATGTCGGCGCCGCGCGTGGAGCGGGCGGAGTTGACATCAATGGCAACCAGCGCCTCGGTATGATCGATGACCACGGAACCGCCGGAAGGCAACTGGACGTTGCGGGAATAGGCGGTTTCGATCTGGTGTTCGATCTGGAAGCGGGAAAACAGAGGGATATCGTCCTGATAGCGCTTGACGCGATGGACATTATCGGGCATGACATCCTGCATGAATGCCGTCGCCTGTTGCGTAATGGCTTCCGTGTCGATGAGGATTTCGCTGATATCGGGAGAGAAGTAGTCGCGAATGGCGCGAATGACCAGGCTCGATTCCTGATAGATCAGGACCGGGGCGGGATAGTCCTTGGCGGCTGCATCAATCGCAGTCCATAGCTGGAGCAGATATTTCAAATCCCACTGCAGTTCCGGAACGCTGCGGCCAATACCGGCGGTGCGGGCGATGATGCTCATGCCGGACGGCAGGTCAAGCTGTTCCATGGCTTCGCGCAGTTCCTGGCGGTCTTCGCCTTCGATGCGACGCGATACGCCACCGCCACGGGGGTTGTTGGGCATGAGGACCAGATAGCGGCCAGCCAGGGAAATGAAGGTTGTGAGCGCGGCGCCTTTGTTGCCGCGTTCTTCCTTTTCCACCTGGATGATGAGTTCCTGGCCTTCGCGCAAGGCGTCCTGGATGCGCGCATTGCGCACGTCCACGCCTTCCTTGAAATAGCTGCGAACCACTTCCTTGAAGGGCAGGAAGCCGTGGCGATCGTGGCCGTAGTTGACAAAGCAGGCTTCCAGTCCGGGCTCGATACGAGTGATGACCCCTTTGTAGATGCTTCCCTTGCGCTGTTCGCGGCCAGCGGTTTCGATATCGATGTCGATCAGCTTCTGGCCATCGACGATAGCAACGCGTAATTCTTCTTGATGCGTTGCGTTAAATAACATGCGTTTCATAGAGCAGTTTCTCCGTTAAACGAGGGCAACGAACGCCGTTGCACTCACCACGAAGTAACTGGTGAAAACGTAAGAATAGACGACTGACTGCGCGAGACCTGCGCAGGTCAGGGCGCTTTATGTGATCCGGCGCGCCGTCGGGTCGCGACGTGCGTAGGGGTCAGTCAGAAAATCAACAGAGTAAAGTAATATCAATTGTTTAATTCTTCTGTGTTCCCGTCCTGCCGCCGCCTTGCGGGCAGCGTCAGGATTGGATAAAAACCATGGCGCTTCGTTTATTCTGTACGCAAATAAACAGACGGGACGACGTTTCCGTGGGCAGATGATGTATGGCCTGCCGCATTGATAACAGAGACGGTCTGTGCCGGATCGTTTATTGGCCAGTCACTCAAAAGACTGAATTACAGACAACGGATTGGACGTTAGGGCGGTACAATGCGTTTTTGGCTGACGGGCGGAGACCTGCTTGCAGCTTTTCTTGGACTGCGGGTTTCTCAACGCCGGACGGTTTTATTCAGTCTTTTTGTGGTCTAGGAATTATAAGGCTCTTTTGAGTATGTGCAAACAAACTTCTGATAAAAATCCATCTTTTTCTGTCCGGCTGGTGCGCGCAGGCGTCGAATCCGAGGGGCAGCGCATCGATAATTTCCTGATTCGCGAGTGCAAGGGGGTGCCCAAGAGCCATCTTTACAAGGCGATACGCAGCGGTCAGGTAAGGGTCAACAAGGGGCGGGTTCAGGCTGAATACCGAGTGCAGGTCGGGGACGAGGTCCGCATTCCGCCGCTGCGTGTGCCGGTCGCAGACGCGCCGCGCAAGGTGCCGGCCGCCGAATTTCCCATTGTTTACGAAGACGATGCGCTAATTGTGATCGACAAGCCCTCGGGCGTGGCGGTGCATGGCGGTAGTGGCGTGTCCTTCGGGGTGATCGAGCAGATGCGGGCGGCACGACCAGAGGCGCGATTTCTGGAATTGGCGCACCGCCTGGATAAGGAAACGTCGGGCTTGCTGATGATCGCAAAAAAACGTTCCGCGCTGGTGGCCCTGCATGCCATGCTCAAGGAAAGCCGGGGACGCAAGTGCTACCTGGCACTGGTGGAGGGCGACTGGGTCAACGATCGCCAGCATATCCGCCTTCCCCTGGAGAAGTACCTGACGCGGGACGGTGAACGCCGCGTCCGCGTGCGGGCCGATGGCCGCGCCGCGCATACGATCGTGACCAAGGAGGCGCGGTTTGGCGCCTATACGCTCATCAAGGCGGAGCTGCGGACCGGACGGACGCATCAGATCCGCGTGCATTTGGCGGCCAGCGGCTTTCCTATCGTTGGCGATGAAAAATACGGAAATGACCAAACCCGGGCCCAGTTTGCCCGCCAGGGGTTTGGCCGGATGTTCCTGCATGCCCATACCCTGGAAATACCACACCCTCTGACCAACGAGCCGCTGGCGCTGGAAGCGCCGCTGCCCGAAGTCTGCCGCCGCCTGCTGGAAAGGCTGGGGGCTTCCCGTTGACGAGAATTGTCTTTTGGTGGTGTTTTGCGGTGCATTGCATGAAATTGGGTTGAAAATAGCGGCATTTGGATGCGAATCATAGATCTGGGTGCTACCGATCCCTCTTGTCCACCGGCGTCGCCGCAAGGCACAGGCCTGCTAGAATGTAACCCTCATTGATAATTTCTATTGAGTTTGGGAGCATAATGCCTTATTCATTGGTTGTATTCGATTGGGATGGAACGGTCATGGATTCCACCCATTCCATTGTCGCGGCGATCCAGGCCGCATGCCGCGATTTGCACTTACCGGTTCCCAGCGTAGCGCAGGCCAGCTGGGTGATCGGGTTGTCGCTGGATGAGGCGCTGCAGCGGGCGGTTCCTGACCTGAAGGCGTCGCAACTGCCCGCGTTTCTGGAACGTTACCGGATCCACTACCTGCTTAAAGACCCGGAGCTGAAGGTTTTTCCTGGTATGCTGGACCTGTTGGGCATGCTCCGGGCACAGGAGGTGCTGACCGCAGTGGCAACGGGCAAAAGCCGGATCGGCCTTGATCGGGTGCTTAACGGCATGAATCTGCGACGATATTTCGATGCTACACGAACCGCTGATGAGACTTTCAGCAAGCCCCATCCCCAGATGCTCGAAGAACTGCTCGATGAATTGATGATTCCCGCTGATCAGGCGGTGATGATCGGAGATACCTCCCATGATATCCAGATGGCCCACGCCGCAGGGATGCATAGTATCGCCGTAACCTATGGCGCCCATGGGCTGGATGAAATCCGGGCGGCCCGGCCGACGCGGGTGGCCCACTCGGTCCCAGAGTTGCAAGAATTTTTATTGGAACATTGTAAGAAAGCGTACGTCTAACCGACTAATCAGTATTCGATTTGGCGAGCCGAAGCGTTCGCCGGTTTCTGGAGCCTATTATGTCCTCTCGCCTACGCTATCCGCATATCCCTTCCTCGCAAATCACACCCGAGCCGGTCTGGCGTTCCCGCCGGCAATGGATGGAGAGGGCGGCAGGGTTGGCCGCGCTGACCGGCCTGGGGACGACCACAGCAGCGCTCTGGCCGGCGGTGGCCGGCGCGCAGGCTGCCGATCTTCCGGCTATCGATGGGGTCAAGCCCAATGCCGAATATGCCGCGGCCAAAATCGACCGCAAGCTGACCAGCGAAAAAGATGTCACCACTTATAATAATTTTTACGAGTTCGGCACCGGCAAGGGCGATCCATCGGATTATTCAGGCAAGATGCGCGTGGCGCCGTGGCAGGTCGAGGTCGGCGGCGAGGTCGAGAAGCCCCGGACTTTCGATCTGGATGAGCTGTTCAAGCTGGCGCCGCAGGAAGAGCGGGTATACCGACTGCGCTGCGTGGAGGCATGGTCCATGGTGATTCCCTGGGTTGGGTATCCGCTTTCGGCGTTGCTCAACCAGGTCCGGCCAACCAGCAAGGCAAAGTTCGTGCAGTTTGTCACCGATACCCAGCCCGAGGCCATGCCGGGCTTGCGCGACCGGATTATTCCCTGGCCGTATCGCGAGGGATTGCGCATTGACGAGGCCATGCACCCCCTGACATTGCTGACCTTTGGTGTTTTTGGCAAGCGTCTGCCTAACCAGAATGGCGCGCCGCTGCGCATTATCGTGCCCTGGAAATACGGCTTCAAATCTGGGAAATCGATTGTGAAGATCATTCTGACCGAGACGATGCCGGCGACAAGCTGGGTTGCGATCGCCCCGTCGGAGTACGGGTTTTATGCGAACGTCAATCCTGATGTCCCGCATCCGCGTTGGAGCCAGTCACATGAGCGTATCATTGGCGGCGGTTTTTTCGATCCCAAGGTGCCGACCCTCAAGTTCAATGGCTACGGCAATGAGGTGGCGTCGCTTTATAGCGGCATGGATCTGCGCCAGAACTTTTAGACGGAGCCGGTCATGAGTCAAACAGGTCGTGCGGTGTCGTCGCCAATGCCCGGCGCAATCCCCGGGCGTTGGACCGCCAAACAGGTCGGACGGTTCAAGCCCGCCTTATTTGTGTTATGCCTGACGCCGTTCCTGCGCTGGTTTTATCTGGGCTACACCGATGGCTTGACCGCCAATCCGGTGGAATTCATTACGCGTTCATCCGGATTCTGGACGCTGGCCATGCTGCTGCTTACCCTGGCGGTGACGCCCCTGCGGCAATGGCTTGATCAGCCCGCGCTGGTCCGGGTCAGGCGCATGCTCGGTCTATTCGCGTTTTTCTATGTTGTGCTGCATTTGCTGACCTGGATTATCCTGGATCGCAATCTTGATATTTCGTCGATGATCACCGATGTCCTGGATCGAACCTTCATTTTTGTCGGCATGGCGGCCTTTTTGCTTATGCTGCCATTGGCCATGACCTCGACGCAGGGCTGGATGCGCCGGCTGGGCAAAAACTGGACGCGCCTGCATAAGGCCGTGTACGCGATCGGCGTGCTTGGCATCGTGCATTTCTGGCTGATGCGTGCTGGCAAGCATGACTTCTCCGAACCAACCCTGTATGGTACGCTTCTGGCTTTACTGCTTTTGTGGAGAGTGGCGCGCGCGTGGCGTGGCCGTCGCAGGCGCCTGGAAATCGTCCAGGAGGCCTAGCGAAGCGCCTGGCCCGTGTCATTTCGCCAAAATCAGCGGATGATCCGGAATGGGCCTAATGAATCGCGTCTGCAATCAATCGGTTAATGCTATGTCTGGGGCATTGTTGTTGCTGGGGGCGGCCGGCCTGCTGGCGGGGTGTGTTGGGCGTTTGCCTGTAGACGCCACGTATGAGGCGAGGGCGCAAGACAGCCGGGTGCGCTTCATCGTGCTGCACTATACCTCCGAAAACCTATCGGATTCCCTGCAATTGCTGACGCGAAGCAAGGTCAGCGCCCATTATCTGGTTGCAGACAGGCCGCCGAAAGTCTTTCGCCTGGTCGATGAAAGCCGGCGCGCGTGGCATGCGGGGGCAAGCGAATGGTTTGGCTACAAGAACCTGAATGCGATGTCGATTGGCATCGAGATCGTCAATGCCGGTCCGTTGGATGCCATGGGGCAGCGCTGGGCCGGGTATGATCGCAGGCAGATTGCGTTGCTGGCGGATTTATTGCGTGATATCCAGTCTCGCCATCATGTGAGCGCGCATAATATCGTTGCGCACAGTGATATTGCGCCACTGCGCAAGATCGATCCCGGCCCGGCTTTTCCGTGGAGGGAATTGGCCATGCAGGGGCTGGGTCGCTGGTACGACGAGACGGCCGTGCGGCGACGACAGCCAGGTATTGCGCCTGGCTGGCTCGCGCAAGCCGGTCGCTGGCAAGCCATGCTGAAACAGATTGGCTACCCGGTAGCGCAAACCGGTGTCTGGGATGCGCAAACCCGCCTGGTGCTGCGCGCTTTCCAGATGCATTACCGTCCCGTGGACTATCGCGGTACGGCGGACCGGGAAACTTTCGCGATTATTGAAAACCTGGCCAATAGCGCGCCGGCCGAGCCTTGATTGGTCAGGGCGGCGCGGATCAGGATTGCCGCGGGACGGGCTGATGCGGGTGCCGCGTGCACGCTGCGCTGCGGTGTGGCCTCAGGCAAGGAAAAGGAATAGGGTCGGGAGCTTATCCAGTTGCGGGGCGGCGCGTTTTTTCCAGCCGGCGATCGTATCCGTTTGGATCCATTCGTCCTCGGTGGTGAGCGAACGCGCCACGCACAGGCGCGTGGACGGCGCCAGGGTCGCAAGAAGCGTGGCGAACATGGCCTGATTGCGATAGGGCGTCTCGATAAAGAGCTGGGTCTGGTTCTGCTTTGCTGATATTTGTTCCCAGGCTTTCAATTGCCGGGCCCGTTCGGCTGGCGAAATTTCCGCGTAGCCATGAAAGGCGAAGCGCTGGCCATCCAGGCCGCTGGCCATGAGGCCCAGCAAAATGGACGACGGTCCGACCCAGGGGACGACCCGAATGCCGAGCTGGTGTGCCTGCAATACGACCCGGGCGCCGGGATCGGCGACGGCTGGGCAGCCGGCCTCCGAGACCAGGCCGATCTGACCGGTATTCTCGGTTAGCCAGCGGCGGACCTCCTGGTCCGTAGTCTTGGCGGTCAGGGTATGAATGGTAATTTCCTGTATAGGGATGTTGGTGCCGGTCTGTTTCAGGTAGGCACGGGCTGTTTTGGCATTTTCCGCAATGTAACAGGCCAGGCCGGCGGCGCATTGGCGTCCGCCCGCGGGCAGCCAGTGCTCGAGGGGGGCCGGGCCCAGGCTGACGGGGAGCAGGTGGAGGGTATCTATCATGAGTGTTGCGCCAGGAGTGTGGGGTTGAGGCCGAACTCACGCAGCATGCGTGAAAGCGTAATCAGGGGCAGGCCGATGATGGCGGTGGGATCGTCGCTGTGCATGGCTTGCATCAGGCTGATGCCCAGGCCCTCAGCCTTGGCGCTGCCCGCGGTGTCAAAGGGTGTTTCGATCGCCAGGTAATGGCGTATTTCGTCATCGGTCAGATCGCGGAAAAGGCAGCGCGTCACGACATCGGCCGATTCACAGCGCTGGCCGTCGGTGACCGCCAGCGCGCTGTGAAACTCCACTGTCTTGCCCGAGAGCTGGCGCAACTGATCAAACGCCTTTTCGAACGAGCCAGGCTTTCCTATGGGGTGCTGGCCGTGGGTGGCGACCTGGTCGGAGCCGATGACCAGGCAGCCCGGATGCTGGTCGGCTACCCGTTGCGCCTTGGCGATAGAGAGGCGCAGGGACAGTGCTTCGGGGGTTTCCCCGGGCAGGGGCGTTTCGTCGATATCGGGGGACTGCGTGTCAAAAGGCAGGCCCAGGCGTTGCAGCATGGCCTTGCGATAGCGGGAAGATGACGCGAGAATCAGACGGGGATGGGGAAATGACATGGTTTTCATTGACTTAACGATGTGGAACAAGTTATTATCTTATGTTTTCCAGGGATTGTGTCGCTTGGCGCACCTGAATGCAGGGTTTTTCTACATTTTGCGTTTTTGCTTTTACCCTTTTACGTTAGTTAGCCCGCGCGGCTTTCGGTGCGTGGGGTACGTGGGCGTAACGAGGAAGCGCGAAATGGGGAAGCGAGGCCTAGAAAAGGTTTTTGCAGTTGGGGCCCGCAGTTCATGGCGAAGGCCGTTAATGGTGAAAGCCCTTGTGGTGAAAGCCATTGATCGCGCAGAAAGAGACCTATCTTGAAAGCCTGTTTTTTGGGCCTATGTTATGAAACCTGGCTATCCTGTCATTGATGTTCTGGATTTTATCGCCCGAGGCGCCGAGCAAAGTGGCTTGACGCCGCTGTCGGCGTTTACCCGCGTCATGGAAATGCTGCCGGCGCAAATCGTGCCGGCGCAGGAACAGGCCGTCAAGGACGAGGTCGGGATAGGGCAGGTCGCTTGGTCGATCCGGGGTCAGCGCAGCTCGCATGGGCAGCGTTTCTTGCATCTTGGTGTTCGGGCCCGGCCGGTCTTGATTTGTCAGCGGTGCATGCAGCCCTTCGTATTCGATGTGGACAGCGGCACCCAGCTGGAAGTGGTCACCAGTCAGGCGGCGCTTGAAGCCGGTGACGATCCGGATGACGTGGGTCTGGATGCGCCTGATAAAATTCTTGCCCAGTCCGGCCAGCCTGTGCTGGATCTGGTGGAAGACGAATTGATTCTAAGCTTGCCCTACATACCCAGGCATGAAGAAGAATGCGTGAAGTATGAGGAACGGGGTGAACCCGAGCAGGTAGGCAAAAAGCCATCGCCATTTGCGGCGCTGGCGGCTTTAAAGAAGCAGTAACATTAACCAATTTCAAGCATAATTTTTTTGGATTATGCAGTTTTATTTTCGGAGTCATCATGGCTGTTCAACAAAACAAAAAGACACCTTCCAAGCGCGGCATGCACCGTTCGCACGATTTTCTGACGACACCGCCCACAGCGATCGAGCCAACAACCGGTGAACTGCACTTGCGCCACCACATCAGCCCGAATGGCGTGTATCGTGGCCGTAAAGTACTGAAAACTAAAAACGACGAATAATTTGCCAGTAGCGATGCCAGAGACGTTGCCGACTGTTGCCTTAAGGGTAGCGATAGGCTCCACGGTGGTTTCGCAACAGAATATTATTTATCGTGGTTAGAATTGCAATTGACTGTATGGGAGGCGATCACGGCCTTCCAGTCACGGTTCCGGCGGCCGTCCAGATGGCCGCCCGGCATTCAGATACCTCTTTCCTGCTGGTAGGGCTGCCTGATCAGGTAGAATCGGCGCTTAAACAGGCCAAGCCGGCAAATCCCGCGCAATTCAATGTCGTTGCCGCTTCCGAGGTCGTCGCAATGGACGATCCGGTCGACGTTGCCTTGCGCCGGAAAAAAGACTCCTCCATGCGTGTCGCGGTGACTTGCGTCAAAGACGGGCAGGCCGATGCCTGCGTGTCCGCCGGCAATACCGGCGCCTGGATGGCCATTTCCCGCTACGTCCTCAAAACGCTTGACGGCATCGACCGTCCGGCCATCGCGACTGCCATGCCCAATCAGTTGGGCGGCACGACGACCATGCTTGACCTGGGCGCCAACGTGGATTGCACGGCGGAGCATCTGCTTGAGTTCGCCATCATGGGCGCCGCGTTGTCCCAATCCATTGATCACATCGAGAACCCTTCTATCGGCCTGCTCAATATCGGGCAGGAGGCAATCAAGGGGAACGAGGTCGTCAAGGAAGCCGCGGAGCTATTGCGCGCAAGTAATCTTAACTTCTATGGCAATGTAGAAGGAGACGATATTTTCAAGGGAACCACAAATGTGATTGTCTGCGACGGCTTCGTCGGCAACGTGGTGCTCAAATCGGTCGAGGGCCTGTCCAAGATGATCGGTAGCATGATCCGGGAAGAATTCATGCGCAATCCGCTTACCATGGCGGCCGGGGTCGTTGCCAAACCCGTGCTCAACCGTTTTCGCGACCGGGTCGATTCGCGCAATCATAATGGCGCGGCACTCCTTGGATTGCGCGGCGTCGTGATCAAAAGCCATGGGTCTGCCGATATCTATGCCTATACCCGCGCGCTGGAACGCGCGCGCGAGGCGGTCGCCAGCAAGCTGCTGGAGAAAACATCCAGTTCGGTGCAGCAGATCAGTCAGCTCATTCGTGCAAAAAATACGGAAAACAGCGCATAATAGTTATAAAAACTATAAAATTGCCTGCTTTACTTTATTTATCGACTTCGGAGCCATACATGACTTATTCAACCATCGTGGGTACGGGCAGCTATTTGCCTCCAAAATGTGTCACCAACACGATGCTTGCGCAAGACATGGCACAAAGAGGCCTGGAAACCTCTGACGAGTGGATCGTGACGCGCACTGGCATTCACCAGCGCTATCTGGCCGAGCCTGGCGTCACCTCCAGCGAACTGGGCACCCAGGCCGCAGCCAAGGCACTGGAAGATGCCGGCATCACGGCGCAAGACCTGGACCTCATCATTGTCGCCACTTCCACCCCCGATTTCATTTTCCCCAGCACCGCCTGCCTGATCCAATCCAGGCTGGGCGCACGAGGCGCGGCCGCATTCGATGTGCAGGCGGTCTGCAGCGGGTTCGTCTATGCGCTGACCACCGCCGATAGCTTTATTCGCGCCGGCAATGCGCGTTGCGCCCTGGTGATCGGCACAGAGGTCTTCTCGCGGATCCTGGACTGGAACGACCGGGGCACCTGCGTGCTCTTTGGCGATGGCGCCGGCGCCATGGTGTTGAAGGCATCCGATGAGCCGGGCATTCTGGCATCGCAATTGAATGCCGATGGTTCATTGAACACCATCCTGAATACGGCCGGCAGAATCGAGAATGGGGAAGTCACGGGCGATCCGTTCCTGCGCATGGATGGGCAGGCCGTGTTCAAACAGGCAGTAACGGTGCTGGACAAATCCGCAAGGCAAGTCTGCGAGAA
Source organism: Advenella kashmirensis (assembly GCA_040395835.1). Lineage (GTDB taxonomy): Bacteria > Pseudomonadota > Gammaproteobacteria > Burkholderiales > Burkholderiaceae_B > Advenella > Advenella kashmirensis_B. Next base: position 46,052 of record JBEBPQ010000018.1, on the reverse strand, counting down.
GGCCGGTATCGACCTCTCGGAGATAGACTGGATGGTGCCGCATCAGGCGAATATCCGCATTATTGATTTTCTGGGACGCAAGCTCGGTATTCCGAAGGAAAAAGTCGTCGCTACGGTTGGCCAGCACGCCAACACTTCTGCCGCCAGTGTGCCGCTCGCCTTTGACGAGGCCCGTCGCGACGGACGCATCAAGAAAGGCGATGTGGTGTTGATGCAGGGGGTGGGTGGCGGCTTCACCTGGGGTTCGGTCCTGGCCCGTATTTGAATTTTCCATTGCAAAGCATAAGGTAGCGACAAGGATATGATCAAACTTGCATTTGTATTTCCCGGCCAAGGTTCACAAACGGTCGGCATGTTGGCGGGTTGGGCAGGCAATGCCGTCGTCGATGCGGCCCTGGAGCGCGCTTCCGCGGCATTGGGGCAGGATCTGGCGGGTCTGGTGGCCAACGGTCCGGCCGAAGATCTGAATCTCACCGTCAATACCCAGCCTGTCATGCTGGCCTGCAGCGTTGCCATGTACCAGGCCTGGCGGGCCGCTGGCGGCGGCAAGCCGGCAGTGATGGCTGGCCATAGCCTGGGCGAATACTCGGCCCTGTGCGCGGCGGGTACCTTTTCCCTTGAGGATGCGGTCAAGCTGGTCCGGTTGCGGGCAACCGCCATGCAGGAGGCCGTGCCTGTCGGCACTGGCGGCATGGCGGCAATCCTGGGACTGGACGACGAGACCGTGCTTGCCGTTTGCCGGGAAGCCAGTACCGATGGAATTGTCGAAGCCGTCAATTTCAATGCGCCGGCGCAAGTGGTCATTGCCGGCCACAAGCAGGCGGTCGAGCGTGCCTGCGCCTTGGCCAAGGAAAAGGGAGCCAAGCGCGCGCTGCCTTTGCCGGTGTCGGCGCCATTCCATTCGCGCTTGCTGGAACCCGCCGCCGCGGTATTGAACCAGGCGTTGGGCAATCTGGACCTCGCGATGCCCGATACCGATGTCATCAATAACGTCGATGTCGCCATTGCCGCCGACACTGCTGCGATTCGGGACGCATTGGTGCGCCAGGCATGGCACCCTGTGCGCTGGGTCGAGACCATCCGCGCCATGAAGGCGCAAGGCGTTACACATGTGGTAGAGTGCGGGCCGGGCAAGGTGCTGACTGGATTAATCAAGCGGATCGAGCCTGAGCTGATCACATTTGCCATTAATGATCAGGCATCGCTGGATACCGTGCTCTCTGAAATAAATGCATAAAGGAACAAAGCATGTCTGAACAGAAAGAACTGTCCGGCAAAGTCGCGCTGGTCACAGGCGCCAGCCGGGGGCTGGGCAAGGCGATCGCGCTGGAGCTGGCAAATCGCGGCGCAACAGTTGTCGGTACGGCAACCTCTGAGTCCGGCGTCCAGGCAATCAGCGATCTGTTGGCCGCCTCGGGCGGACGTGGTGTCGTCCTGAATGTGACCGACGTGGCTGCCTGCGATGCGTTGTTGGCCGAACTGGCCAAGGACGGCGCGCCCCATATCCTGGTCAATAACGCCGGCATCACGCGCGACGGGCTGGCCATGCGCATGAAGAACGACGACTGGTCCGATGTGATCGGCACCAATCTTGATGCGGTATTTCGTTTATCCCGCGGCGTTCTGAAGGTCATGATGAAGGCCAGGGCGGGGCGTATCATCAACGTTACCTCCGTGGTAGGCTCTTCGGGCAACCCCGGGCAGGCCAATTATGCCGCCGCCAAGGCTGGCGTTGCCGGCATGACCCGTGCGTTGGCGCGTGAGCTTGGCAGCCGCAACATCACCGTCAATTGTGTGGCGCCCGGCTTTATTGATACCGATATGACCCGCGCGCTTGGCGATGACCAGACCGCGGCGCTACTTGGCCAGATACCCCTGGGCCGCCTCGGGCAGCCCGCCGATATTGCCAATGCGGTCGCCTTCCTGGCCGGCCCGCAGGCCGACTATATCACCGGCGCGACCTTGCATGTCAACGGAGGCATGTATATGCAATAACCCGGTAGCCGCGGCCGAATTGTCGGAAATCGCCGCGGCGACAGGTGTTTTTATCGTTGTTGCCGGCCCGGCGCGACACCGCGGCGGACACGCAGTAGCAGTAATTTAGGGTAGCATGGTTTTTTTCCTTGTACGAACCTGAATTTTTACTAAAATGCAGGTTACGTAAAAGTGCAGTGGTAATTTTTAAACTGTATTTTAGTTTTACAGTTTTCTGAAAACAGTTTGGCTAAAATATTTTTTTCACATAAAGCCTTTTGCAATCGGTTTGTAGTTGGCTAAAATTGCGGGATTTTCCCCCTTTGGAGATTTACATGGATAGCATCGAACAACGCGTCAAGAAGATCGTCGCAGAACAACTTGGTGTGAATGAAGCAGAAATCAAGAACGAGTCTTCATTCCTTGACGACCTGGGCGCAGATTCTCTGGACATGGTCGAGTTGGTCATGGCACTTGAAGACGAGTTCGAAACAGAAATTCCTGACGAAGAAGCTGAAAAAATCACGACAGTTCAGCAGGCAGTCGACTACATCAACTCTCACAAGGCTTAATTTGTGCGAGCCAGCCAATTTGCCGCGGCAGTTGGTTGTCATAAAAAAAGCGGTTTTGGAAAGAGGCTGGCGTTTACTTCAACAGATCGGAGTAGGCGGCGTCAGGCTTTCCTAAACCCTTTTTTTATTTCAGGTCTATGATTGAATTTCACTACAGTAAAGGGTAGGAGCCAACCGTGAAAAGACGCGTTGTCATTACAGGTCTGGGCATTGTTTCCCCAGTCGGAAACAAAGTACCGCAAGCCTGGGATAACATTGTAAACGGCCGTTCCGGCATTAGCCGCATCAGCCGTTTCGATGCCTCTGCGTTCAGCGCGCAGATCGCCGGCGAAGTCAAGGATTTCGATATTACGCAATATCTGTCTGCCAAAGAAGCCAAGCAGATGGACACGTTCATTCACTATGGTATCGCAGCCAGCGTCGATGCGTGGCAGGATGCCGGGCTCACCGTCACTGAAGAAAATGCTGAACGCATCGGCGCGATCGTCAGTTCCGGTATCGGCGGCTTGCCGCGTATCGAAGAGACGCAGGCCGATTATCTGGAAAAAGGCCCGCGCCGCATTTCCCCGTTCTTTGTTCCCGCTTCGCTCATCAACCTGATTTCAGGCCAGGTTTCCATCATGCTGGGCCTGAAGGGGCCGACCTATGCGGTCGTGTCAGCATGCACCACGGGCCTGCATTCCATTGGTGACGCGGCCCGGCTGATCGAGTACGGCGATGCCGACGTCATGCTGGCAGGCGGGGCGGAATCCACCGTGTCCCCACTGGGCATCGGCGGCTTCGCGGCCATGCGGGCGCTTTCTACGCGCAATGATGATCCGCAAGCCGCTTCACGCCCTTGGGATATTGACCGGGACGGTTTCGTGCTGGGAGAGGGCGCCGGTGTATTGGTTCTTGAAGAATACGAGCATGCGCGCAAACGCGGTGCCCGTATCTATGGCGAGTTCGCGGGATACGGCATGAGCTCGGACGCGCATCATATTACCGCGCCAGACCGTGATGGCCCTCGCCGCGGTATCCGCAATGCGCTCAACAATGGCCAGATCAATCCGGATCAGGTCGATTATGTCAATGCCCACGGCACGTCAACGCCGCTAGGCGACAAGAACGAAACCGAAGCACTGAAGCTGGCGTTGGGCGAGCACGCGTACAAGACCGTCGTCAATTCCACCAAGTCCATGACCGGCCATTTGCTTGGTGCGGCGGGTGGCATTGAGGCCGTATTCACCACCCTGGCCGTACATCACCAAGTCTCTCCGCCGACGATCAACCTGGTCAATCAGGATCCCGAGTGCGATCTGGATTATTGTGCCAATGCGGCCCGGGAAATGAAAATCGACGTGGCGCTATCGAACTCTTTCGGGTTTGGCGGCACCAACGGCTCGATGATTGTGCGACGGGTTTGATTTGCACGGCATTTTGAATCAGCACTGGCAGGTACGGCTTTCGCTACGCCAGCCTGATTTCATCTATCCCTGCCGGATGTTGCTTGCTGCGCTGGCGATGCTGTGCATCGCCGGCCCGCAATTGGCCGTTGTAACGGCAATGCTGTTTTTGGCTGTCAAAAGGGATTTGCCGCCAAAAACGCAGGGGGGGCTTGACGTGCTCCCGGACGGAACCTATGCACTATACGAAAATGGATCCGCTGCGAAATATCGCGTGCTGCACGCCTACTGGAAAGGACCGTGCTGGATCACGCTCGCGCTCCGCGATCCCTATTTCCCCGCCAGGCGCAGCCGGCAGTATACCGTCTGGTCGTTTACCCAGCACCCTGCCAACTGGCGGCGCCTCTGCGCGCTGGTCCAGGCGACGCGCTGGCGGCCGCCGCCGCGCGGCCTGATCGGAGTCGTGCCATGACCGAACGCGATGTCGACTGGCAACTGGTCCAGCGGGTTCAGCAGGGAGACAAAACGGCATTCGATCTGCTGGTCTTGAAGTACCAGCGCAAGATCATGGGGCTGATCGCCCGCATGATCGGCAATCAGAGCGAAGTCGAGGATATTGCCCAGGAGGCGTTTATCAAGGCCTACCGGGCGCTGCCGCAGTTTCGCGGAGAAAGCGCGTTTTATACGTGGCTATACCGGATTGCCATCAATACCGCCCGCAACTGGCTGAGCTCGTCCGATCGCAAGCTGAACTATCCGGATACGCTCGAAAACAAAGATGGTGAAACTTTTTCCCATTCGGACAATCTTATAGATATCGCCACGCCGGAATCAAGCATGGTGACGCAGGAGATCGTCCAGACGGTAAACGAGGCGATCGAAACGTTGCCGGACGATCTGCGCATGGCGATCGTGCTTCGCGAACTGGAAGGACTCAGCTACGAAGAAATTGCGGAGGCGATGGCCTGCCCGGTAGGTACCGTGCGGTCGCGCATCTTTCGTGCTCGGGAAGCCATTGCGGCGAAATTAAAGCCAGTCCTCGGGCAATCCCAGGACCGCCGCTGGTAAGGAATACATCATGGAAACCAAATTAACCCCACCCGCGATTGACTGGAACGAAACCATCTCGGAAATGCTGGATGGAGAGTGCGACAACTTCGATGTGTCGCGCGTGGATACCCCTTACGGGCGCCAGACCTGGGATACCTATCATCTGATTGGCGATGTCCTGCGCAGCGAACACCTGGCGATCCGGCCTTCGGATCTGTTCAATGCGCGCATCAGCAAGCTGGTTGCGGCCGAACCCGCCCATCATGTTGCGCAGCGACGGACTTTCATGCGTTGGGGCGTTTCCGGCGCCGCGGCCGCGGCAGCCGTTGCCGCCATCGTATGGGTCAATCTGCCGACCCAGCCTGAGGAATCCTCGCAGGGCAATGATGCCGCTGCGCCGGTCGTGGCGGTGCATTCGTCGCCCAATTCGATGGCCAGCCCGCAGCGCGAATTCCAGGATTATGTCACCGCGCACAGCCAGATGGTGGGTGCCTACCCGGTACGCCAGGTTTCCTATGATCTGGGGGATGCACAGTGACCCGGCAGGCCGTGGCTTCGGCAGTGCGCCTGGGAACCTCACGCTCGTTGCTGCTCGGATTTTGCGGCATGGTTTTCCCCTGTCTGTCCGCCTTCGCGGCATCGCCGGCGCAGTTGCTCATCCAAATCCAGAAGGCTGCCGAATCGACGGATTACAGTGGCACGTTCCTTTATCAGCAGGGCGATGTCATGATTACGTCGCGCGTGACCCATGTCGTCGATGGCGAAGGTGTCAAAGAGCGCCTTGAGGTGCTGGATGGCGATGCCCAGGAGTACATCCGCAACAATAACGTGGTGGAAAGCCTGATTCCCGCCAAAAAGATCGTTATTATCGACAAGCCGCGCAAAGATCGTTTCCCCGCGTTGCTGCTCGGTCCAGCGGATAACTTGGAAAAATACTACGATATCCGCGCCGGCCAGGGCACCAATCGGGTGGCGGGGCGGCCATGTGAAATCATCGAGGTGCAACCGCGCCAGGAAGATCGTTACGGGTTCCGGCTATGTGCCGATGAAAAGTCCCGTCTATTGCTTAAGTCGCAAACGGTGAACAGCCAGGGTGCCGTCATCGAACAAATTACCTTTACCGGATTAATGCTGGGTAAAGACGTGGATACGGCCAGGCTGAAATCGGCGCTGAATTATGCCGATTGGAAACGCATCGAACAGAAGCCGGTGATGGTCGACCTGCAGAAGGAAGGCTGGCGGATCAAGTATCCTGACGGTTTCGCGCCTATCATGAGCATGGTCAGGCCCAAAGGAACTAAAGACAGCGTAAAGCAACTAATACTTACAGATGGTCTTTCATCCATTTCGGTATTCATACAGAAAGTTAAGGGTGCAGAAAAAACCTTTAATAATCAAGGTGATGCCAAGGTCGGCCCGATGAATGTGTTTCGCCAGCGGGTCGACGATTTCTGGCTTACCGCCATTGGTGCCATTCCGTTGCCGACCCTGAAAGACCTGGCTGTTTCAACAAAATTCATTCAACCTGTTTCAATTCAGTAATTCTGAAGAAGGATAATCATGAATAACAAGGTCAAAAAACCGTTACGGACCGCCGTTGTCGCTGCCTTGATCGGACTGGGTTCCGCGTCGGCAGTCGTACCGTTCAGCGGCTTTGCGCAGAATGCGCAGACCAGTGCGCCGGTACCGACCTCGACTGCAGTGACCGCCTTGCCCGACTTTACCTCTATCGTGGCATCGACCGAAAACGCGGTCGTCAACATCCGGACCATGGAAAAGATTTCCGCGCGCGAGAGCCAGGGTTTCGGGCCGGGCGACAATCCCGATGATCTGTTCCGCTTTTTCTTCGGCCCCGATTTCGTGCCGCCTTCGCGCGACCGCGGGCCAAGATCGGGTCGTGGCCCGCGTGGCTCGGATGAAGAGCGCACGGTTCCACGCGGCGTTGGATCCGGCTTCATCATCTCCAAAGACGGCTATATCATGACCAATAATCATGTGGTCGATGGCGCGTCCAAAATTACCGTGACAATGAACGACGGTCGAGAGTACCAGGCCAAGGTCATCGGCACCGATAAGCGCACCGATATCGCCCTGATCAAAATCCAGGCAGAGAACCTGCCTGTCCTGAAGATTGGCGACTCCAATAGCCTGAAAAAGGGCCAGTGGGTACTGGCCATCGGCTCTCCGTTTGGCCTGGATTCAACCGTAACGTCGGGCATCGTCAGCGCGATCAATCGTGATACTGGCGAATACCTGCCTTTCATCCAGACCGATGTCGCGGTCAACCCCGGCAACTCGGGCGGACCGCTGATCAATCTGTCGGGCGAAGTCGTGGGCATTAATTCGCAGATCATTTCCCAGAGCGGCGGCTTCATGGGCATTTCCCTGTCGATTCCGATCGATGAAGCCATGCGCGTCGTCGATCAGCTCAAGAGCACAGGCAAGGTAACGCGCGGACGCATTGGCGTGCAGATCGGCGAGGTCAGCGAGGAAGTGGCCAAGGCAATCGGCCTGCCCAAGGCTTCAGGCGCGCTGGTGAGCAACGTCGAACAGGGGGGGCCTGCCGACAAGGCGGGCGTTCAGCCCGGTGACGTGATCACCAAGTTCAATGGCGCCGAGGTCAAGAAGTGGTCTGACCTGCCACGCCTTGTCGGACAGACCAAACCGGATAGCAATTCACCCCTGGAAGTCTGGCGCCGTGGCAAATACGAGACACTGAATGTCAAGGTCGATGAAATCCCTGATGCGCCCTCTGAGGCGACCGCCGATTCCGGCGCCGATCAGCAGACCGGTAGCGCGGATCGTCTGGGGCTGGTCATCGAGTCCGTGCCTTCCTCCTTGCAAAGCCGCATGCGCATTAAAGGTGGTGTGCTGGTCAAGGATGCCCAGGGTGCCGCCCTGGAGGCCAGCATTCAGCCGGGTGACGTGATTCTGGCGCTCAACAACCAGGATGTGCAGGATGTGAAGCAGTTCCGGAGCATCGTCGAGAAACTGGAGCCGGGCAAGGCCGCGGCCTTGTTGATTCGACGTGATAATTTAACTCAATGGGTGCCGGTAACACCTGCAAAATAACGCTACAATACGCTATGCAGGCGAAGGGGCGCTTCATGCGCCCCTTTTTTCAGGCAACATGCGTCAACATGGCCGTGGCACGCGCCTGATAAGGCGGGATTTTCGACCAGGGGTCGAAGCTGACGCCGCCGTTTTGGCTATTTCCGGTGCGCAGACACCGCTTACCGTTGCGTTTGGTTACATTGACGGCAATGTATACCGGCGCGGCTTTTTTGCACTTTTTATGCAACATATACGTAATTTCTCGATTATTGCCCACATCGACCATGGCAAGTCCACCCTCGCGGATCGTCTCATCCACCGTTGTGGCGGCTTGGCAGACCGGGAAATGTCCCAGCAGGTACTCGATTCCATGGACATCGAGCGGGAGCGCGGCATTACCATCAAGGCCCAGACGGCTGCCTTGCAATACAAGGCCAAGGATGGCAAGGTCTACAATCTCAACCTGATCGATACCCCCGGGCATGTCGATTTCTCATACGAGGTGAGTCGTTCCCTGTCGGCCTGCGAAGGGGCGTTGCTGGTCGTGGACGCGACCCAGGGGGTGGAAGCCCAGACCGTGGCCAATTGCTATACCGCGATCGAGCTCGGTGTCGAAGTCATGCCGGTCCTCAATAAAATGGATCTGCCTTCGGCGGAGCCCGAGGCCGCGCGCAGTGAAATCGAAGATGTGATCGGTATTGACGCCAGCGATGCCATCAAAGCCAGTGCCAAGACCGGCGAGGGAATCGATGACATCCTGGAGATGATCGTGGCCAAAGTGCCACCGCCGCAGGGTAGTCCGGATGAGCCACTGCAGGCACTGATTATCGATTCCTGGTTTGACAACTATGTCGGCGTGGTCATGCTGGTGCGCATCAAGAACGGAGTCCTCAAGCCCAAGGACAAGATTCTGTTCATGGCGACAGGCGCGACCCACCTGTGCGAGCAACTGGGTGTGTTTTCGCCCAAATCGGTGGCGCGCGACCAGCTTAGCGCCGGCGAGGTGGGGTTTGTGATTGCCGGTATCAAGGAATTGGCCGACGCCAAAGTCGGCGATACGATCACCATCGCGAATAAGGCCGCGTCAAAGCCATTGCCAGGGTTTAAAGAGGTCAAGCCGCAGGTGTTTGCTGGCCTGTATCCGGTGGAGAGCAGCGAGTACGATCAGTTGCGCGATTCTCTGGAAAAGCTCAAGCTGAATGATGCGGCGCTGATGTTCGAGCCCGAGGTGTCACAGGCGCTGGGTTTTGGATTCCGCTGCGGGTTCCTTGGTTTGCTGCACATGGAAATCGTGCAGGAGCGGTTGGAACGTGAATTCGATATGGACATCATTACCACCGCGCCGTCGGTTGTCTATGAGGTCGAGAGGAACGATGGCGAAGTGGTCATGATCGAAAGCCCGTCGCGCATGCCGGAGATCGGCCAGATCCGCGATATCCGGGAGCCGATCGTAACGGTGACACTGTTCATGCCGCAGGAATATGTGGGGGCGGTCATTACGCTATGCATCGCCAAGCGCGGCATCCAGATGAACATGAGCTACCACGGCCGCCAAGTGCATCTGGTTTATGAAATCCCGCTGGCCGAGATCGTGCTGGACTTCTTCGATCGACTCAAGTCCGTCTCGCGCGGTTATGCCTCCATGGATTACGAGTTTCTCGAATACCGGTCGGCAGACGTGGTGCGGGTGGATTTGCTGATCAACAACGATAAAGTCGATGCGCTTTCCATGATCGTGCACCGGGCCAACGCCCGCTATCGCGGCCGCGAGGTTGTATCCAAAATGCGTGGCTTGATTCCGCGGCAGATGTTTGACGTGGCGATCCAGGCGGCAATCGGCGCCGAGATCATTGCACGTGAAAACGTCAAGGCGTTGCGCAAGAATGTGCTGGCCAAGTGCTATGGCGGAGACATTACGCGCAAGAAAAAACTGCTGGAGAAACAAAAGGCCGGCAAGAAGCGAATGAAACAGGTTGGCAGTGTGGAAATCCCACAGGAAGCATTCCTGGCCATTTTGCAAGTTGAAGATAAATAAGGGTACAAATAATGAACTTTGCGTTAATCCTGTTTGTTCTGCTTGTTATTACAGGTGTAATAAAATTACTAGATTTGCTGGTGTTTCGTAAACGTCGCGTCGCGCAATTTGGCGAAGACGAACAAGCACACCGTCCCTGGTGGATAGAATACTCATTGAGCTTTTTCCCAGTGATCCTGTTTGTATTCGTTTTGCGCTCGTTCATTGCCGAACCATTTCGCATCCCTTCAGGCTCCATGCTTCCAACCTTGCAGAACGGCGATATGATTCTGGTGAATAAATTCACCTATGGCATCCGGTTGCCAATCATCGACCAGAAAATCATGCCGATCAACGACCCGCAAAGGGGGGATGTCGTGGTTTTCCGGTATCCGGTCAATCCCGATATGGATTTCATCAAGCGCGTGGTCGGCGTGCCTGGCGATGTGGTCGAATACCGCAACAAGCGCCTGACAATCAACGGACAGTCGGTGCCGGTGGACCGGATTGGCCCTTATGTCAATCCTTCGCAGCAAAGCGGCTCTCCGGAGCAATTAAAAGAGCAGTTGGGCGAGCATGAGCATGAGATCCTGAACATGCCGGGGCGTGGCGCTTTGCTGGGCATGGCGACATTCCCGGGTAAGGAAAACTGCGAGTTCGCGGGGACCGATTTTCGCTGCAAAGTGCCGCAAGACAGCTACTTTGTGATGGGCGACAATCGGGACAACAGTGAAGACAGCCGCTTCTGGGGTTTTGTGCCCGACCGCAACCTGGTCGGCAAGGCGTTCCTGATCTGGATGAATTTCGGTGATCTGGGACGTATCGGTACATTCAAGTGATGAATCTTTCTAGACTGGAACGTTTACTCGGGTATCAATTCAAGGACCAGCGCCTGCTGGTCCAGGCCCTCACGCATCGCAGCCATAGTTCGCAACACAATGAACGTTTCGAGTTCCTGGGGGATTCGATCCTTAATTTTACGGTTGCCTCCATTCTTTTCGACAAACTGCAACGCGAGGACGAGGGCGACTTGTCCCGTATCCGGGCCAGCCTGGTCAAGCAGGCGACGCTGGCCGATATTGCGCATAGATTGGAATTGCCCCAGTTTCTGCTGCTGGGTGAAGGCGAACTGAAAAGCGGCGGTTTCCGCCGGCCTTCCATATTGGCCGATGCGCTGGAAGCGATTTTTGCCGCGATTTTTCTCGATAACGGCGTGGCGGCGGTACAAACGGTGATCCACAAGCTGTATGCACCATTGCTGGAATCGGTCGATTTCAATACGCTGGGCAAAGACGCCAAGACGCTGTTGCAGGAAGTCTTGCAGGCGCGCAAATTTGCCTTGCCCGTGTATACTGTGGTGGCCACCACGGGGGCGGCACATGACCAGCAGTTCGAGGTCGAATGCTATATCGCAGAGCTTGATCTGCGCCGACAGGCTAGCGGCAGCAGTCGGCGCGCCGCGGAACAGGCGGCGGCCAGAATCATGCTCGGCGTGTTGGAGACGGCGCTACCCAAGGCCGGTGGAAAGAAGCGGGTGCGCAAAGTTTCCCAGCTTACCTTGCCGGTCGCGGTGGAGCAGGAGAAAAAATGAGTGATACCCCCATGACCCCGGACACACACGATACCGATCCTGTCAAAACCAGGACAGGGTTCATCGCGGTCGTCGGACGCCCCAATGTCGGCAAATCCACGCTGACCAATGCGTTGATCGGCAGCAAGATCTCCATTGTGTCCCGCAAGGCGCAAACCACCCGGCACCGTATCCACGGTGTGCTGACCAAGGACGACACGCAGTTTGTCTTTGTCGATACGCCGGGATTCCAGACTCGCCATGGCGGCACCATGAATCGAATGATGAATCGCGTGGTGACGCAGGCCCTGGCCGATGTCGATGTCATTGTACATGTCGTCGAGGCGGGGAAATGGTCGGAAGGCGACGAGCAGATCGTGCCTCTATTGCCGTCGTCCAAGAAGTGCATCCTGGTCGTCAGCAAGGTGGATATGCTGAAGGATAAGAACGCGCTGTTTGACTTCGTGAGCCGTATCATGGGCAAATTCGCCTATGACGCCGTTGTGCCGGTCAGTTCGGTAAAACACATTCAGCTGGATACGCTGCTTGCGGAAATATCCCAACGCCTGCCGCTTGGCGAGTTTATGTTCGAGGAAGATGCGTTGACGGACAGGTCCATGCGCTTTATCGCTTCGGAACTGATTCGGGAGAAAATCTTCAGGTTGGTGGGTGACGAGTTGCCCTATGCCTGCACTGTTGCCATCGAACAATGGGACGAGGACGCGGAGGGTGCCAGAATCGCGGCCTGTGTGGTCGTGGAGCGCGAAAGCCACAAGCCGATTTTGCTGGGCGCCAAAGGCGCGCATATGAAGCGTATCGCGACCGAGGCACGGCAGGATATTGCCGCCTTGCTCGATAAGCGGGTGTTCCTGGAAATCTATATCAAAGTGCGCAAGGGTTGGTCCGATAAGGAAAGCGCGCTGCGCGACCTGGGATATGAGTAAACGCAGCAGCCGGGTCCAGGATACGGCTGCCTATTTGCTGCAGGCAACGGCCTGGAGTGAGTCTTCGTTGATCGCCCGTCTGTTCTCGCGCCATTACGGCATTGTCACCGTTGTTGCCAAGGGGGCGAAGCGGCCATACTCGGTGTTGCGCCCGGTCCTGTCGGCCTTCCAGCCGCTGCAGGTGTCATGGTCAGGACAGGGGGAAGTCAAGACGCTGATCCGTGCCGAACTGGCCGGATTGCATGCCTTGCAGGGTAAATCGTTGATGTCGGCCTGGTATATGAACGAGCTGATCATGCGCATGCTCCCAGGCGAGGATCCGCACCCGCAATTGTATGACGCCTACAGCAATGCCTTGCGGCAATTGGCGTCCGGATCGCGCGCGACCGGCTCCTTGCGGCAGTTTGAATGGACTTTGTTGCAGGAAACGGGTTACGGTTTACCAGGCGCGCCACCAGATTTCGATGATACGACCGCGGAGCCGCAATTGCGGCGGTTGCTGCGCGAACGCATTGATGACCTGCTTGAAAAGCGGCCGTTAATGACGCGCCAGGTACTGCTGTCGCTCAAGCAGTACTGATCGGAAACGCAGGACCTTCGCTACCGGCTTCCGGCCGCCGTTTCGAGGGATTTCCAATTTCCAATTGCGTCGTTGCTTCGCACTTTCGCTTGACGCTTTGCCTTACTCCTTCCTGTTTTTCATTGTCCCAATGGATCGCCGTAGCCGCGATATCCAGCCATGGCGCTATTGCGCCCTGCGCAAAGGCCGGTCCCCGGCCTTGACGTTTTTTGTCGTTCCTTCGCATTGCCTGCGGCTCGCCCGACTTTCCATGCCCTGGGCCGTCGGGTATGATGCACGATATATCTTCAGGAGAGTTTCCATGTCAATGCCAAACCCAATCGACAGGACCCGGTCCGCGCGCGGCGGCGATTTTCCGGCAGCAGGGCAGCGCAACGCCATGGCGTTGAAACGGATGCAAGGCCCTGTGCGGCGCCGGTTCGCCATGGGGCGTATTGCCGTTGCGATCGGACTGGCGCTGGCCGGCGGCATGGCTGTGCCCGCCTATGCCGAAACGTTCACCATCGATGCCAAGATCGATCGGGTAACGGTGTATCCGGATCGTGCGTTGGTGCGTCGCGCAGCCGATCAGACCATACCGGCTGGCGAGCATGCGTTGGTGTTTGCCAACTTGCCTGCCAGCATGGATGAAAATAGCCTGCAATTTAACGCCTCGGCGAAAGAGGGTGGCTTGCAGATATTGCATGTGTCCAGCGAACCAGAGTTCCAGAACGCCAGCCAGTCAGCGGGCATCGCCAATATCGCAACGCAGATCAAGGAGCTGGAACGGCAAATCGTTGCCATGGACGATCAGATCGCTATCGATAATAATCAGATCAGCTTTATCAAACAATACCAGAGCGGGCATAGTGCACCAGTCAAGGATGCCCCCTTGCTGTCGAGCGAGGCATTTGTGGGCCTGATGTCATTTACCCAGGACAAGCTGCTGGGCGCGATGCAGACGCGGCGCGCGCATATTTCGGAAAAGGACCAGTTGCAAGCCCGTCTCGAGTTGCTCCGGCAACGGCAGGAGCAGGCGCAAGGCAACGCGAATGAGAGCCGCAAGGTCGTGGTAAGCGTGCGCCTGGCCCGACCCGCAAGCATCGAGAGCCTGCTCAGCTATGTGATTGACGGCGCAGGCTGGCAGCCCGTATATGATGCGCGCTACGATTCGGGCAAAGGTACGCTATCGCTCAATTACTTCGGCCAGGTCAGCCAGAATACATCGGAGGATTGGTCTGGCGTTAACCTGACTTTGTCAACGGCCAGGCCGGTAAGCGGCGTGCTCTTGCCCGAGCTGGAGCCCTGGCGCGTTGATGTCGCCGCACCGCCGCGGCCCATGCCGATGCCGCGCGCCGCTATGCGCAGCAAGTCAATGGCAGCGCCGATCATGGAGGAAGCGGCGGATGCGGCGAGCTACGATGTGGCGCAGGCGCAAACCCAGACGACCAATACCACGTTCCAGGTTCCGGGCAAACAAACGATCAAGGCCGGCGGACAGGAGCAGCGGGTGCCGCTGGCGACGCTTGCCGAACCCGCTACGCTGTCTTATGAATTGGTGCCCGCCGAGGCCGAGGCGGTATTTGCCACGCTGAAATTGCGCAACAGCCAGGATTTTCCGTTGCTGGCCGGCACGGTAAACGCTTTTTTCGATAATGAGTTCATCGCGGCGGCCGCGATCAAGACCATTTTCCCCAAAGAAGACCTGGAGCTGGCAATGGGCGTGGACCAGGCGATATCCGTCAAACGACAGCCGTTGCAGCGCTTCACCGAGTCGACCGGCTTGACTGGCACAGGCACCCGGCACACGTATGAGTACGTGACTGAAATTCGCAATAATCGCAAGCAACCGGTGGAGCTGGTGTTGCGTGATCGTTTCCCGGTGTCTGGGGACGAAAAAATCGACGTCAGGCGCCTGGAACCCTCCGGAGAGAATATTGCGCTGCAGGGCGATGGCCGGTATAAGCAGACATTGACTTTGCAGGCGGGAGAAACGCGTAAGGTCGCATTGAAGTTTTCCGTGCAATATCCGAAGAACCTGAATGTGTCCGGCTTGCCCTGATTGCTCGGCCCCGCCGCCGGCCTGCCGACAAGGTGGCGTCGGCGCGGGTGGCAGGGCGGGGTCGGCATAGCAAAACACCCCGGCAAGCTGGATTTGCATCCCATGGCCGGGGTGTATCGCATCATTGTCTTTTCAGCCGGGCGCCATCCGTTCATATCGCGGGATCGTCCCGGGGCGCCGGCATGGATGCCGTATTACTGAGGCTGTACGCCAGCTTTCTTGAACAAGTCTGCCCATACGGGAATTTGCTCTTTGACTTTTGCGTCCAGGGCTGCTGGATTGGCTTCATCGGTCAGAATGGCCGCGCCCAGCGCATCCATGCGCTCTTTGAATTTTGGACTTGCCATCCCCGCCTGCAAGGAGGATTCGAGTTTTTTGACGACGGTGTCAGGTGTGCCGGCAGGGACCCACATGCCATGCCAGATCCCGACTTTGAAGTCCTTGAAGCCTTGTTCCTGCATGGTTGGCAGATCAGGCAACTGGGAAGACCGTTTGTCGCTAGTGATGGCGTAGGCCTTGACTGTCTTGGCCTTGATATGCTGGGTCGTATTGGTGGTCTGGTCGCACAGCAGGTCTACCTGTTTGCCCAGCAGGTCGTTCATGGCCGGTGCGGCGCCTTTATATGGCACAGTCAGCAGCTTTACACCCAGGGTGTCCATGAGCATGGTGCCGCAAAGATGACTGGCTGCGCCGACGCCTGCATTCGCAAGCGTGACCTTGTCCTGGTTTGCCTTCAGGTATTCGACCAGCTCTTTCATGTTATTGGCAGGGAAGTCCGAACGGGCCACGAGGGTCATGGGGACATCGACGACCAAGCCAACCGGCTTGAAGCTTTTGTCAGGATCATAGCCTAGTTTCTTGTACAGCGACGGTGCGGTCGAGAAGCCGATGTGCATAAGCAATACGTTATAACCATCGGGCTTGGCATTCGCGACATATGTCGTACCGATTGTGCCGCCTGCGCCAGCCTTGTTTTCAACCACGACCGTCTGGCCCAGCGAGGATTGCATGGCTTCCGCCAGCGAGCGGGCAACGTTATCGGTAGGGCCGCCGGCTGTGAACGGGATAATCATGGAAACCGGGCGCTCCGGATAATCGGCAGCGATTGCAGTGCCAGCGGACATTGCGAAAGCCAGGGCAATGTGGGTCAATAGACGAGCATTCTTGAAAGTATGCATCTTTTTTAATCCTGAGGTTTTGTTAAAGGTGCTTTTTTAGTGCATGCGGATGCTGCAGCAAGCGCCCAGTCTAGTCAGGTTTTATTCAGACGTCACTTGCTGTTTACCCTTAAATGCATGAAAGTATAGGGAAAATTATGTATTCTCGATGTCAAGAATTGAAAAAGCCGCAGCGCTTTGCGCTGCGGCTTTTCCGTTACAAGTCTGACGACGACAATTATTCGCGGCTGCCGCCGAAGATACCCAGCAGTGCCAGCAAGTTCGCGAACACGTTGTAGATATCCAGGTAGATAGCCAGCGTGGCCGACACATAGTTGGTCTCGCCACCGTTGACGACACGCTGTACGTCAACCAGCATGAAGGCCGAAAATATCACGATGGCCAGGACGGAAATCGTAAGCATCAGGGCTGGAATTTGCAGGAAGATGTTGGCCAGCGCGGCAAGCAACAAGACGACAGCGCCGACGAACAGGGTCTTTTGCATACCGGTGAAATCGCGCTTGGTAGTGGTGGCGATCGTCGCCATCACGCCGAAGATGGCCGCAGTACCACCGAAGGCCAGCATGATCAGTTGCGCGCCATTGCGAAAATCAAGGACGTGGCCGATCAGGCGGGACAGCATCATGCCCATGAAGAAGGTGAACAGCAGCAACAGCCCCACGCCCAGCGAGCTGTTTTTGTTCTTTTCAATAGCGAACATCAGCCCGAAAGCGCCGACCAGGAAAACGATGGTGGATATCCCGGGGGCCAGCATCGTATTGAGGTTCAGTTGCAGCGCCAGGGCGGCGCCCAGAACGGTCGGGATCAGGGACAGCGCAAGTAGCCAGTACGTATTGCGCAACACCTGGTTGCGCTGTACCTGGCTGGTAGCGTAGCCTTCCTGCGAAATGGTTTGGCGGAAATCAGTCATGGTTTCTCCGTGTACATAATAAGTTCATGGATTTCAGTATACATCAGACAAGGGAAGTAGCTGACAGTTCCCTGAATTTTACCTGAAATCCAGATATCGGTCGCTTTTTTATCAATGCCCGCGCTGGTACTTGGCGATGATTTCCGGAATCTCCTCCAGGAAACGACGCTTCAGGTAGTCGTGGGATTCGTCCAGCAATTCGGTGACCAGGGCGTCGATTTCTTGTTGCATGGCGATGGCGGGGTCGGATGCCGGTTGTGCGGGCAGCGTAGAGGCGGCCAGCGCATCCGGTCGGGACGGGGCCCGAAACAGGGATGAATCGAATTCGGGTTTGCCGGCGGTGGGCTGAATGCGATTGAGCGTGAAGTCGCGCTGGGCATTGCCAGAAAACGCATCGGTGTCGTCGTCCGTCCAGACATAGAGCTCGGGTTTGGCATGACGGCTGGAGGCAGCCGCGGCATTTAAAAACGGCGCGTAGTCTTCGAACTTGGGATGTTCGCCCGTTTCCACCTGAGGCGTATCACCGGCAGGCGGCGCGGCAGCGGGTGGTAAGGGCTCGGAGGTGCTTGGCGCCGGGGGGCTTGCCGCGGAAAAGACCGGTGCTTGTGCCGGGCGCAAATGATCCGGTTCCGGGATGTGCAGGGCTTGGGGTTCGGGGCCGCGTGCAATCCGGCTGGGCGCGTCGACGACGGGCCCGGGCGTTGCCGCTGCATGCCTTGCAGCAGCGCCTGCGTCTGCGGTGGTCGAAGGCATCAGGACGGGGATGTCGTCCTCGACGGCCTCGCGGGCCTGCTGTTCATCCAGCGCCTTGAGGTCAAGATGCGGCTCTTCTTCGCGCGCTGGCGTGGAAATGGTGTGGTTGGGGCGTTTTCTGAAGGTAATGGACATCTGATAGACTCCTTGTGCTTGGGCGCCGACGGCGCCATTGCAGATCAGGCGTTGCCAAGCCTGTGCGCCCTGACATCGTGGCCGGCGGCAGTGTACTGCTTATAGCGGTTGCGGGCGGCCGCCTTGTCCTGCTCGTGTTCCGAGACAATTTCCAGAATACGTTCGAACCGTTCCGCCTCGGGTGGGCAATCCAGGTCCAGATTCAGCAGCCACGGTACCGGCGCACCCGGTGTCAGGGCGGCCGCAGGCTGCTCACGGATGACCTGGACCGGAGCGGGCTGGGGGGCGGAGGGATCCACTTCGTCGTGGGGAATGAAAAGCGTGTCCTCCAGGCTCCACAGCTTGCGCGAAAAGACCGCCAGGCGCTTGGCATCCGGGCAATAGATCAGGATGGGCCGGCCGGCGAGGTATTGCTTGCGCACGACCTCGCAAGCCATGCCTAGCCTGTCGCTGGCGCCAAACGCGAAATCAACGCGCATTGCCGGTTGCCTGCCGGTCAATCAGGAACTGGCACAGCAGCGGCACGGGCCGCCCTGATGCCCCTTTGCTGGCGCCGCCCTTGGACCATGCAGTACCTGCGATATCGAGGTGCGCCCAGCGATAGGCCTTGGTGTAGCGGGAAAGGAAGCACGCCGCCGTCACGGATCCGGCCGGCGGGCCGCCGATGTTGGCCATATCGGCGAAATTGGACTTGAGCTGTTCCTGGTACTCGTCGTCCAGCGGCATATGCCAGGCGGTATCCAGGGCGCGTTTCCCGGCGTCCTGCAGTTCGTCGGCAAGGACGTCGTCGCTGGCGTACAGGCCGCTGTTGACGTGGCCCAGCGCGACAATGCAGGCGCCGGTCAGGGTGGCGATATCGATGACCAGGGCGGGTTTGAAGCGTTCCGCATAGGTCAGCGCGTCGCACAGGATCAGCCTGCCTTCCGCGTCGGTATTCAGGATTTCAATGGTTTGGCCAGACATGCTGGTGACAACGTCGCCCGGTTTGGTGGCATGGCCATTGGGCATGTTTTCGGTTGCTGGAATCAAGCCAATGACTTCCGTATCCAGTTCCATGTGCGCAATCGCCTTGAATACACCCAGGACCGAGGCGGCGCCACACATGTCGTACTTCATCTCATCCATGGCCAGGCCTGGTTTCAGGGAGATGCCCCCGGTATCGAATGTGACTCCCTTGCCGACCAGGACAATGGGGCCTTCCGACTTGCGGCTTTTCTTGCCGTTGCCGGGCGAGTATTTGAGCACGATGAATCGGGGCGGCTGATCCGAACCGGCGGCGACGGACAGGAATGCATTCATTTTCAACGCCTCTATCTGCTTGCGCTCCAGCACTTCGACCGAAATCGATTTGTGGTCCTTGGCCAGTTGCTTAGCCTGATCACCCAGGTAGCTGGGGGTACACACGTTGGCGGGCAGGTTGCCCAATTCGCGGGTAAAGCGCAGGCCGCGGGCAACCGCCGCGCCGAACCAGATGCCTTCCTCGACCTGTTTTTCGTCGGGGCGGTCAATGGTGAAGGTCAGCTTTTTGAAAACGGAAGTGCCAGGTCGTTTGTCTTTGCTGAATGTCGCTGTATATTTGTAGGTGGCGTTGCCAGCCGCGGTGGCGGCCAGTTGCGCACTATGGCGCAACGTCGTGGCGGCGCAGGGCTCTTCGAGCAGCGTGCTGACAGCGGAGGCCAGGGATGCGTCGCTGCAATACGTTGCAACAGCTATATGCGCTTTGGCGAGGATCGATGCCGAATACTTTTCCTTGGCGCCCAGTCCTACTAGAATGACACGTTCCGCGCGAACGCCGGGCAGGGA
The DNA here is from genome assembly GCA_040395835.1 of Advenella kashmirensis. GTDB lineage: Bacteria > Pseudomonadota > Gammaproteobacteria > Burkholderiales > Burkholderiaceae_B > Advenella > Advenella kashmirensis_B. The sequence goes on along the minus strand of JBEBPQ010000018.1, from coordinate 26,089 downwards.
GCGCAGATCGATCAGCGCTCCCGCAGCCGCCTTGAACTCCTGCTTCAGCACGGCCTCGAGCGCACCGTCCGAGGCATGGTTCACCAGTTTTGCGATCTCGCCCATTACGCCGTCCGCATAGACGCCGACGAATAGGGCAGGCGTTTTGATTTGTTGAATCGAGCGGCTTGTTTGTGTGTTAAATTCCATGTTGTTTCTACCTTGAGGCATCGGAAAGATGTCCTCATTATCGCCCATCTTTTCTTATGTCGCTATTCAAACGGTCCGTTGTTGCAGAAATCACCAGTCACGGTGGCGTCGTCTTTTCGACTTTGATCATCGTATGGCTCAGCGTGCTGCTGGTCAGGTTGCTGGGGCAGGCGGCGGCGGGCCAGATCGGCGCGGACATTGTACTGGGTATTGCCGCACTCTCCAGTATTACCGCATTGCCAACCATTCTGGCGGTTACGCTTTTCGTGGCGACCATCACCACGGTATCGCGCAATTATCGGGAATCCGAAATGGTGGTCTGGTTTGCCAGCGGCGTTTCGCTGAAAGACTGGGTCAAGCCGGTATTGCGCGTGGCCGTCCCGGTTTGCGCCCTGATCGCGTTATTGACGCTGCAGGTCACGCCATGGGCCTACCGCCAGATCGAGGAGTACCGGCAGCGCTATGAACAGCGTTCCGATTTGTCGAAGATCACGGCAGGGCAGTTTATCGAGTCAGCAGGAGGCGCGCGGGTGTTTTTCACCGAAGCGCCCAAGAATCCCGACGATGAGATTGGCGCCGTATTCGCCCGCGTGCTGGACAAGGACTGGTACACCATCGTGACGTCGCAGAATGCCCGCGTCAGGCGCGAGGACAACGGTGATCGCTACGTGATCCTGGGGCCCGGCAACCGTTACGATATGAAAACCGATAGCGCGGCATTCCGTATGGTCAGCTTCGATTCCTATACCATGCGCCTGGAAAACAGTTCAGGAGAAAATGCCAATGAGATCGCGCGGCAAAATGCCCTGAATCAAATGAAATCGCGGCCGACGACCAAGTTGATCGAAGATCGCAAGAATGATAGCCGCGCGCAAATCATGTGGCGCCTGTCTTTGCCGCTGGCGGCACTGAACCTGGCCTTGCTGGCTATTCCGCTGGGCGCCGTCAATCCGCGCCTTGGACGGTCCGGCGATTTGTTGCTGGCCGGCCTAATGGGATTGCTTTATATGAATCTGATCAATCTGATGCGCGGCTGGATCAGCAATGGCAGAGTTGATTTCCTTTTGGGCACCGTGTCGCTGCATATCATCGTCTTTGCCTTGTGTATTTATGCCTTCCGTGTCAGGACGCGGCTAAAAGTTCCTAAAAATCATAAGGTTATGGCAAAATAGCAAATATATATCCATATTTCATTTGCAATTGACTATATGTATATATGAATTAATTATATAGAATCGATTCATTATAACTTATAATCCTAGGAACGCGTCCCGGTCGCTTCGTCGATAGACGGATTTTCGGGTAATCCGCTGTGCCACCGCACCAGACATTCCGCATTAAATTGCCCCTCCGTTATTTAGCGCAGGCATTTCTTCATAGCTGGTGGTCAATATAGGCAAGGATAATGAATCTACAACAATTTCGATTTATACGTGAAACCATTCGGCGCAATTTCAACTTGACCGAAGCTTCCCGGATTCTGTTTACTTCGCAGCCGGGCGTCTCCAAAGCGATCATCGAGTTCGAGGACGAATTGGGCGTCAAGGTGTTCGAGCGGCACGGCAAGCGCATCAAGGGGCTGACCAAGCCCGGCGCGGCCGTCGCCAGCATCATTGAACGCATCATGATTGAGGTCGATAATCTGAAAAAAGTCAGCGACGAGTTCGCCCGCCGCGACGAGGGCAGCCTTGTCATAGCGTGTACTCATACGCAGGCGCGCTATTTTCTGCCCAGATTCATTCCGGAATTCCGCCGCCGCTTCCCCAAGGTGCACGTCTCTCTTGCCGAGGGCAGTCCATTACAGCTGGCGCAAATGGTGCTGCAGGAGCAGGCCGACATTGCACTTGCGACGGAATCGTTATCCGAAGTCAACGGGCTGGCGACATTGCCATGCTATAGCTGGGACCATACCCTGGTCGTCAAGCCGGATCATCCGCTGACCGAGCTGACGTCGTCCCAGGCCAAAAGCCTCTCTTTGGAGCAGATCGCCGCCTATCCCATCATTACCTACGACCGTGCGTTTTCCGGACGCACCTCGATCGATGAGGCGTTTGCCCAGAAAGGCATCAAGCCGGACATTGTGCTCGAAGCGATTGACGCCGATGTGATCAAAACATACGTGGATGTCGAGATGGGCATCGGCATTATTGCTGGCGTGGCCTTCGACCCGAGGCGCGATACCGGGTTCGTGGGTATTCCCGTCGGGCATCTGTTCGGCACACATACGACCCGTATCGGTCTGAAAAGCGGTGTTTTTCTGCGCGATTATGTCTACGATTTCCTTGGCATGCTGACACCGGAGCTGACACGCGAGGCAATCGAAACTGCCCTTAACACCAATGGCGATAGCGAGAACGACTATACGCCGCCATTGCGCCGCGTCTCTTGATTCTGCGGTTTGTGAGGGCGAAGCAGAGACGGGCGTTGTAACGGCATTGGCGCGCTTCGGCGCGGAACGCAGCCATCGGGCAAGGAAAAAACAACATATATCAAACCGCCGCCATTGCCTTATCCCCGGGGGCAAACGCAATGGCGGCGGTTGCTATCAAGCGCGCTTTTCTTCCATGGTTTTTTGCCGTTGCGTGCGCCGGTATCAGGTCGGTTCCGCAGGGGCTTCCTTCAACGACCGCTTCAGGATCTTGCCGACCGGCGACTTGGGTAATTCGTCGCGGAATTCGACTTTTTTGGGCACTTTGTATCCGGTGAGTTCCTTCTTGCAAAAATCGATCAAGGCCTGTTCCGTGAGTGCGGGATCTTTGCGCACGACAAAGATTTTTACGATTTCTCCCGCAGCGCCATTGTCCACGCCCACGGCCGCAACTTCGCCGACACCGGGATGCGAGGCGACCACCTCCTCGATCTCCGAGGGGTAGACGTTAAAACCCGACACAATGATCAGCTCTTTTTTCCTATCCACCAGGAAAACATAACCCTTTTCGTCGACGTAGCCCATGTCTCCTGTGCGCAGAAAGCCATCCGGCTCAAACGCCTTGGCAGTCTCATCGTCCTTGCCCCAGTAGCCGCGCATCACCTGCGGACCCTTCACGCAAAGCTCGCCAGTTTCCTTGATGCCCAGTTCTTTGCCTTCATTGTCGCGGATAGAGATGTCCGTTGACGGAACGGGCAGGCCGATGGCACCGTTGAATTCGGCAAGATCCAGGGGATTGATCGTGACAGCCGGCGATGTTTCGGTCAGGCCGTAGGCCTGACTCAGCGGCTTACCGGTGACTTTCTGCCAACGCTCTGCAATCGGGCGTTGCACCGCCATGCCTCCGCCCAGCGTCAACCTCAGGTGCTCAAAGGAAACCGAGGAGAAGGCGGGGTTGTTCAGGAGCGCATTGAACAAGGTATTGACGCCCGTGATGGCGGTAAAGGGATACGTCTTCAGTTCCTTGATAAATGCCGGAATATCACGGGGGTTCAGAATCAGCAAATTGCTTGCGCCTAGCCGCAGGAAGGTCAGACAATTGGCGGTCAGCGCGAAGATATGATAGAGCGGCAGGGCAGTGACGACCAGGTCTTTGCCGTTGGATTTCAAATAGGGCTTGACCCATGCGTGGGCTTGTTCCAAATTGGCGACCAGATTGCCGTGCGTGAGGATCGCGCCCTTGGCGACGCCGGTCGTGCCACCTGTATATTGGAGAAAGGCGATGTCATCGTGCGTCAGCGCGGCAGGTCTGAAAGGCTGGGCCAAGCGCTGCCGCCTGATGTCGCGAAACCGGACATGGCCGGGCAATGACCATGCCGGCACCATTTTTTTTATATGCCGCACGATCAGGTTAAGCGCGAAGCCCTTCAAGGGGCCGAGCATGTCGCCAAGCGAGGTGACCACGATATGTTTCAATTGCGGTAGATCAGGTTGCGCTGCCTGCAAAGTCTTCGCGAAGTTTTCCACGACAACGATGAATTCCGCCTGTGCATCCTTCAATTGATGTTCCAGTTCGCGCACCGTATAAAGCGGGTTGCAATTGACCACCACGCAACCGGCCAACAGCGTGCCGAACAGGCACACTGGATATTGCAGCGTATTGGGCATCATGAGCGCGACACGGGTCCCCTTGGTCGCGCCCGCCGATTGCAGCCAGGAGGCAAACTGGCTTGCCTCCTGGAGCAACTGCGCATAGGTCAGATGTCGGCCCATCGAGATATATGCCGTGGAAGCCGCGTGCTTTTCGCAACTTTTTATGAACAGTTCGGCCAGTGACGCGTAGCGGTTCACGTCGATTTCCGCAGGGATGCCTTCAGGATAATGCTTCAACCAGATTTTTTCCATATCTTCTTCCTGGAAATAGTACCGTATTCTCTTGCCGACTTGCTTTGTGCTTTTTTCCTGTTCAGTCGGAGCCCAGTAGCGCGCGTTTCAGCGACGATTGTGCAGGGTCGCTGCCAAGCCATACCGCTAGCAGGGCGCGGGAAAAATCAACGTCGGCAATGGCGCTTTGCTGCTTGCCCAAGGCAGAGACGGCTACGCCTGCACCCGTAAACAGGATGTCGATCACGCTGCCTTTCTTCAGGTCCTTATGCTGCAGCAGCAGACTGGCGAACTTTTCGGCAGCAGGCCGGATTGCCTGCCATTGCGCGTCGTTGGTATTGTCCTTGAGGCCATCGTTCAATGCTTCGGCCAGCGATGCGCTGTCGATGTCCCGCAAGAGTGTCAGGCGCAGTAGCCGCGGTTGCGTGCTGTTGATGAGCTCCGACGCCTGATTCGTCTTGCGGCTAGTATACAGCGCGGCGAGATAAACATCGAATACGACCTTCTTGCGAATACCGGCGCCATTCAATACCAGTTGCGAGGGACCGGCCTGCAATGTGTCGGGAATCGTATGGCCGTCGAGTGTGAGCGCTGTTGCCTGGAATGCGGCGCTGGCAAGGAAAATCGCGGCAGCGGCTGTGACTTGCTGTCTTATCGTCATGAAATGTCTCCGAAAGTCTTGTTTTTATGAACATGCCGTGCAGGCGTTCTCGGGAGACGCCCGCACGGTGGCTAGCCTGCGCTCAGAAGCGGTGGGAAATCTGCAGGCCAAAGATATGGCCGCTGGCTTTGTACTTGCCGTTAAGATTCCCGTATTGGGCCAGATTGCCGTCATTGGAATTGTCGATGCGCGATTTATTCAGGAACATATAACTGTATCCGAAATCGATCGCGGTATTTTCAGAGGGCTTGTACTGGGCGCCCAGAGAAAGCCAGTAGCGATCGTTGTCGGGCAACGAGGCCGGACGGTTTTCCGCCTTGCGCACGGGCGACTGATCCCATGCGACGCCCGCCTTCAGCTTCCAGTTGGGCGCGACCTGGTACATGGCACCAATGGCGATGCGCCAGGAGTCTTTGAACTTCAAGTGCAGCGATGTCTCCGGCAGGCTGTCGCTTTGAATGGTCAACTCGGGAATGCTGCTCCAGCCGGTCCACTGGATGTCCCCCAGCAGTTCCCAACGGGGGCTGACGCGCTGATAGACACTGAGCAGAGCCATATCCGGGACGGTGACGCTGGCCGACGACGAGGAGCTCAGGGAAGACGGCACCATGCCGTAGATTTGCTGGATCTGCTCGGGCAGCATGGAGATCATCGCCGCGGAAGGGCGGTTGATATCGACATCGGTATCGCCAGTGGCCTTGTATTTGATGCGTGAGCGATACGACAGGCCAATGCGGGTATCTTCGCTAGGATGGAACATAACACCAATGTTCCAGCCCAACGCGGTGTCGCGCATCTTCAGCCTGGCGTCGCCGTCCAGGATCGGACCGTAGGCATCGCCAGTGGCCTTGCCCTGGGCTGCCGCAACCTGGGCCGGCACGCCCTGGCTGATCAATCGCTGGGTCACGCCCGCGGCGACCGGGCCGCGCATGTCGACCACGGTGTTTTTCTTGTATTCGGCCGAGATTCGCTGGATGTTCAGGCCCGCGCCGATGGACCAGTTTTCATTGACCTTGAATGCCAGGGAAGGGTTGAAGTTAATGGTTTCAATGGCGAACTTCTTGGAATGATAGCGCCCCATAAAGCCGTCGCCATAGTCGGTGGTCAGGCCGAATGGCGCCCCGATCCCCAAGCCGGCGAACAGGCGATCGGTGACTTGGTAGGAGACGTAAGCGTTCGGCACGAAAGCACCGCCACCCGCGTTTTTTCCTTCATCGCCCAGCTGGACGCCGGACAGGCGCGCGTTGGCGGTCCCAAACGCCGCAGGCAGGCTGGTGTTGTCGTTGCTGAATTTGAACGAAGGGATAATATAGTTTCCGCCGACAGATACATTCAGGCCGGGCAGGTTGGTCATGCCGGCCGGGTTGAAGTAGATGGTCGACGCGTTGTCGGCAATAGCGCCGCTTCCCGCATAGGCAAGCCCCAGGCCGCTGGCGTTTTGTTCCAGCAGATTGAAGCCGGCGGCCTGTGCCGCAGTCATGGTTGTTGTCCCCAACCCGAGCAACGCGACGCTGATCAGCGTGCGGTGCATCTTGTATGTATGTTTTTTCATACGTCCATCCTAAGTGTGTAACATGTCATGCCGATTCGACATGACTTAGTGGAATCAATGCGTCGAGCATCCTTTTTCAAGGCTCTGCGATGTCATAGGTCTCCATGGTTTATTTTGTAATGAATAGGCCCTCCTGTAAATGGTGCAAACCCTGTGCCGAAAATGACGCCGGCGTCGGCCAGGTCTGCATCGGCGACAATGTGCCGGCTGATCTGATTTTCCGTTTGATTGATCAATGGCTTGATCAGGCGTTGCGATAGCCCGGCCGGAATCGGCTTGCCGGTTCGCTGGTCATGCTTGCGATCTTTCCAGACATAGAAGCCTTCGCCCGTTTTGACACCGAGCTTGCCTTGCGAAATTTTTTCCTGCAAGCAGCGCGGTGGTGCCTGCCCCTCGGACAATTGCTGTCCAGCGGCCATGGCGATATCCAGGCCCACCGTATCGGCCAGGGTTATGGGGCCCATCGGCATGCCAAATTGCAACATCGCGGTGTCGATGACTTCGGGATCCATGCCTTCGTCCACGCATCGCATAGCTTCGAGCATATACGGAGCCAGTACGGCATTGACCAGGAATCCGGGCGTGTCCTGCACTGGCAGCGGGAGCTTGCCGATTTTTCCGACGAAGGCGGTGGCGGTGGCCAATGCGATTTCGTCCACGCCCTCGGTATGCACGACTTCCACGAGTGGCATCTTGGCGACCGGGTTGAAGAAGTGAATGCCGACGAATTGTTCGGGTCGCTGCAGCACCTTGCGCAGATCGCCGATCGACAGACTGGAAGTATTGGTCGCCAGGATCGCATCCGCTTTCATGCGTGGTTCGATTTCCTGGTACAGCTTCTGTTTGATGTCGATATTTTCGCTGATGGCTTCGATCACCAGATCGGCCGTGGCGACGCCGTGCCCTGCGAGATCGGGTATCAGTCGGTCGCGCGCGGCTTGCGCGGTATATCGATCCTTGCGGGCATAGGTTGACGCAGCTTGCTTGAACGCGCCAGCGATACGACCCGCATCGGTATCCTGCAAGGTGGTGCGGATACCCTGCAGGGCGCACCATGCGGCGATCCCGCCTCCCATGACGCCTGCGCCGATGACATGCACATGCGTGATGGCGCGGGCCTTGTCGTTCTTGCCGAAAGCTTTCAGGCGCTCCTGTAAATGGAATACGCGGATCAGGTTGCGGGTTACATCCGACTGCAACAGCGTTGTCAGCGCTTGCGGGTCGGCCAGTGGATCGCCATCGTGCTTTTCCCACAGTTCGAGCATTGTCATTGTGGCGGGGTAGTGTCCGTAAGGATCTTTCGCCCGCACGCTTTTGCGGGCTTGCGATGCCACCAGGGACTTGAGCGGCGCGTGGTTGAGTAGCCCGGCGAGACCCTTGGCCTTTCTCGCCGGCTTGCCGGACAAGACAAGATCGGTTGCCGATTGCATCGCGACGCGTGGAGCAACCAGCAGGTCGACCACGCCAGCCGACTTGGCCCGGCGGCCGTCCAGGGTACGGCCAGTGAGCATCAGGTTCAGCGCCGCCTGCGGCCCGATCAGGCGAGGCAGGCGCATCAAGCCACCCCATGCCGGGAAAATGCCGAGCTTGACCTCCGGCAAACCGATCACCGGCTTTGGGGTATCGACGGCGATACGGTAACGGCAAGCCAGGGCCAATTCCAGGCCGCCGCCCAGGCAGGGGCCATGAATCAGCGCCAGGCTCGGGAAGCGAAATTTCTCGATCCGGTTGAACAGGTGCCAGCCTCGCTCGATCAATTTGCGTCCGTTGTCTACATTGTCGATTGCCTGGAATTCCCGCACGTCGGCGCCGGCGATAAATCCGTTGCGCTTGGTTGAGTGGATAATCAGCGCCTTCGGCGGCGTGGCCTCAAGGCCGGCGACGATTGCCGACAGCTCTTCCATGACGTCGCTTGCCAGCGCGTTCATGCTGCGATCCGGACAGTTGATCGCCAGCCAGGCGATATTCTGTTCATCGTGACGAATGGTCCAGTTCTGGTACGTCTTCTCTGTGGTCATGATGGTTCCTAGATTGTTTCGACAAGCATTGCGCCACCCTGGCCGCCACCGATGCAAATCGAGGCCATGCCGCGACGCAAATCGCGCGCGCGCAGCGCGTTCAGCAAATGCAACACGATACGGGCGCCGGAAGCGCCGACAGGGTGCCCCAATGCGATTGCGCCGCCATCGACATTGAGCTTCTCCTGGTCGAGCGTCCCGAAGGCCGCGCGTCCGAAATGCGTCTGGCAGTATTTGTCACTTTCGAACGCGCGAAGGCATCCCAGTACCTGCGCGGCAAAGGCCTCGTTGATTTCCCAGAGATCAAGATCGTTCAGGCCCAGGCCATGGCGCGCCAGGATGGGCGCGCTGGCATGCACCGGCCCTAAGCCCATGCGGGAAGGATCGAGCGCGGCCCACTGCGCATCGATGATACGTCCCAGCGGCTTCAAATTCCAACGCGCTACCGCCTCTTCCGAAGCCAGCAGCAGGGCGGCCGCGCCATCCGTCACTTGCGAACTATTGCCCGCGGTCACATTGCCGCTGGGCTTGTCGAATACGGGTTTCAGCTTGCCCAGTCGCTCAACGGTCGAGTCATGCCGTATGCCATCGTCTTCGGTGTAGGCTTTGCCTTTGGCATCGATGAGTGCCGTGATTTCCGAGAAGGCCTGGCGGTTCTGCCCGGCGATAGCCCGTTCGTGGCTGCGCACGCTGTATTCGTCCATTTCCTTGCGTGTGATGCCAAAGTCCCAGGCCAAATTCTCGGCGGTCTGACCCATGGAGACCCCGATCACGGGATCGGTCAGCCCCTTAAGCAGGCCGATCACGGGCGCGAGATTGCCCAGGCGGAACTGGCGTAGCAGACCGAGTTTTTCCCCCAGGGAGCGCGCGCCGTTCCATTTGGCCAGCCAGTTGACCATGCCGTCGGAAAACAGTAGCGGGGCGCGGGACAGCGCATCGGTACCGCAAGCCAGCACCAGGTCCGAACGACCGGTCTGAATATTCGCGCAGGCCGAATCCAGCGCCTGCATGCCGGATGCGCAATTGCGCATGACCGTCCAGGCGGGCACCCGATCGCCGGTGCCGACGCGCAACCCGACGACCCGCCCGATGTTGGTTTCGTCGGGCGTGGGTGCCGCGCAGCCGACGATGACTTCGGAAAGCGCGCTGGCCTCAATGGGTTGGCGCAGCAAAAGATCGCGGGCGGCCTGAACGGCCAGATCTCCTGCGGAGAACGGGCCGGGCCCGCCACGCACCTTGAGAAAAGGTGTTCTGGCACCATCGACGACATAAACAGGTTTGAATGTCATGTTCAGGATTCCTTCGATTGGGTGGATGGGGTATGGGGTTGCATTTTCGCGGCGCCCAGATCAAATGGAAAATCATCGACGTGAATGACCCGGTCGCGCAGGCGGTCCCGTTCACGCAACAGGGCGTACTCCTGCTCGCTGACTTGATCCATCTTGAAGGCGAGTTCCGAAAGATCGCGCACATTGCCGGCAGGGTGTCCATCGAAGACGCCGCGCTTTTCGGCCTCTCTGATTTTCGCGTCGATGGGCTCCGCGCGAAGCGTCGCTAGCAAGGCTTTTTCAATGGCGCCGATCGGATCGTCTTCGGATTCAGGCAGATAGCAATTGGCAGTCAGTCGATCGCGCGTTGCGCCGGGCTGCATCAGTTGCTCGCAGATACTGCGATCAAATTTGTCTTCCGGCTTGCCAAAGACACCTCCCCATGGGAACACGGCCAGGCGCAGCGCGCCGCCGATCCAGCGGTTGGGAAAATTGCGATAGACATCGAGCAGGGCGGTTTGCGCTTTATGCAGCGCGTCCTGAACCGACCAATGGACGAACGCCGCGTCCTCTTGCTGCGTGCCCTGGTCATCGAACTGCTTCAACGCGGCCGAGGCCAGATACAATAATGAGAGGACATCGCCGAGCCGGGCGGAAATTTTCTCGCGTTTTTTCAGGCTGCCGCCGAGCACCAGCATGGAGACATCGGCGGTCAGGGCCAGCGCGCTGGACAGGCGGGTGATTTGGCCAAAATAGTGGCGCATTTGCGCGGCCTTGCCGGCCTTGACGCCAAGAATACGCGAACCGAACAGGCCTGCACCCAATGCCCTGAAACCGTTTTTGACGGTAAACCCGATGTGGCCCCACAAGGCTTCGTCGAATTTTTCCAGCGCCAGACTGGCATCCGCTTCTTTAACGGCAGCCATTTCCTTGAGCACATAAGGATGGCAACGAATAGCGCCTTGTCCGAAAATGATCAGGCTGCGGGTCAGAATGTTGGCGCCTTCCACGGTAATACCAACAGGAATCTGCTGATAGGCGCGGCCCAGGAAGTTGGACGGGCCCAGACAAATGCCTTTGCCGCCGATGATGTCCATGCCGTCGTTGACAATCATGCGTGCCCGCTCCGTGACATGGTACTTCGCGATTGATGACACCACCGATGGCTTTTCGCCCAAGTCGATCGCCCCCGCGGTCATGGTGCGTACCGCATTTGCCATATAGGTATGAGCGCCCATGCGAGCCAGGACTTCCTCGATCCCTTCGAATTTGCCGATGGACAGGTTAAATTGCTTGCGAATCCGCGCATAGGCGCCGACGGCCCGAACCGTCATTTGCGACATGCCGACATTGGAGGAGGGCAAGGAAATGGATCTGCCCGCTGCCAGGCACTCCATCAGCATGCGCCAGCCCTGGCCGGCCATTTCGGGGCCACCAATGATGAAGTCCAGCGGCATGAAGACATCTTCGCCCTGGGTTGGGCCATTCATGAACATGGCGTTCAGGGGGAAGTGTCGGCGGCCGATGTTGACGCCAGGATGATCGTGTGGAACCAGTGCACATGTGATGCCAATATCTTTTTTGTCTCCCAGCAGACCATCGGGATCGAACAGGCGGAAAGCCAGGCCCAGCAGCGTGCACACCGGCGCCAGCGTAATATAGCGCTTGTTCCAGGACACGCGCATGCCCAGCACCTCCTGACCGTTCCACTGGCCTTTGCAAACCACGCCGCTATCGGGAATGGCGGCCGCATCCGACCCGGCCCAGGGGCTGGTCAGCGCGAATGCCGGGACATCCTCACCACGCGCCAAACGGGGCAAGTAATGGTCCTTCTGTTCTTGCGTACCGTAATGCACCAGCAACTCGCCCGGCCCCAGGGAATTGGGCACCATGACCGACACTGCCAGCGCCGAGTTGCGCGTGGACAGCCGAGTCATGATTTCGGAATGTGCGAAAGCCGAGAAGCCCAGGCCGCCATATTGTTCCGGGATGATCATGCCCAGGAAGCGCTTGGACTTGATGTACTCCCAGGCTTGCGGAGGCAGGTCGAAATCCTCGGTGGTCACTTTCCAGTCGTCGACCAGCGAGCAGGCATGCCGCACTTCGTTGTCCATGAAGGCCTGCTCTTTTTCCGTTAGCACGGGCTTGGGGAAATGCTGCCAGGCCGTCCAGTCGGGTTTGCCGCTGAACAGCTGCGCATCCCACCATACGGTACCCGCTTCGATCGCGTCTCTCTCGGTGTCCGACATGTCCGGCAGGACCTGCTTGAATTTGGCCAACAGCGGCTTGCTGATACGGCGCTTTCGGAATGCTTTAAATGATTGGAAGAGGGGCACGCAAGCCTCCTAAAAGAAAACTCATTAAACGGGGCAGGAGCTGCTCGTCGTAGATCGTTTCGTCGATCATGGATGCAGTGACATTGGGCAACACACCCTGCAAAATATTGATACCAGCAATGGCGTAGGATGTCGCACCCAACATGAAATGGAATCGCCATACGATTTCCACTTCCGGCACGTCGGGCATGGCTCGGATAAAGGCGGTCTTATAGCGCTCTACCACCTCCGCGTATTCCTGCGCGAACAGGGTCTTGATAAAGTTGGAGGGATCCGTCATGGTGCGCTCCAGCAGGCGCATGAAAATATTGGCGTCATGCTCCGGATCGGACGCATGGCGCAGCAGCGTGCCGAAAAAAGCGTCGACGATCAATGACGGCTTCACCGGATTGGGCGCGGCTTCTTTTTCGAGCCGGTCAAGCAGACGGATGCGTTCACGGTTGATCCACTCCAGGCGGCGCTTGAGCACCGCCCGCACCAATTCCTCCTTGGAGCCAAAGTGATAGTTGATGCTGGCCAAGTTGACATTTGCTGCGGTTGTAATCTGGCGCAGGGACGTGGCGTCGTACCCCGCCTTGACAAATAGCGTCTCTGCAGCATTCAAAATGGCATTACGGGTTATCAGGCTTCTATTTTTTGTCATAATTAAACAACCAATTCAAACAACTGTTTGATATTATGCGTCGTTTGTTGAAACAGAGCTATACCGTATTAACCCTAGGCCGATGGCGATAGCAAAAATAGTCAATGCTGATCAATAAAAATTATATTGCAAACAATAATGATTCTCATTTATAATCAGTTCACCTTTCAAGGAGAACACGATGATTGGAAATATGAATGCTGTAGTGGTGGGCGCTGACCGGCTGGGTAATATCCCAATGCTACTCAAAGATCATAATATTCACATCAAGCAACATATCAGCGGGCGTGATCCGTCTCATCAGAAGAAAACCTATCAATTGCCCACGGGCACGCAGATCGTCATTTTGCTTACCGACTTTCTTGGGCATAACGTGATGAAGTCGTTTCGGTCGGCAGCGCAAAAGGCCGGCGTGCCGGTCGTGGCGTGCCGCCGCTCCTTGTGCAGCATGGAGCAGGCCCTGACGCAAAGTGGGTATCGTTGCGCAAGCTGTCCACAACGGGCCGCTGCAGAAAAACGCCGTTAAGCCAGCAAGCCGGCGGCAGGGGCTCGGGGCGGCCAATTTGCGCGCGATGTGCATGGCATCTCGCCGCTGACGGTGTTTCGGCCCGCGGGGAGGCGTGGTGAGGCGGCCATGTCGCTAATAATGATAAAACCTAGTGCACAATGTCAGTCGTGCGCCGTGCCTGGTTAATTCATGCTTGCACCGCCCGAAGCGCCCGTTTTCTTTTCTCAAAAGCCATCTGATGAAGGGTCGTGGGGCAAAAAAACGGCATACTTTCAATCGCAAGTATGCCGTTTTTTATCGCAAGCACGCTTCATGCTGCGCTTGCCATTGCCTGAGCTGGCAACACGCCCGATGATTTGGGGTTAGCGCGAAGCGACGCGCTGTCCTTCCAGTCTGCGGGCGCCGTTATAGCGCTTGTTCCAGTAGGTATTGTCCATCTTGTCAACGCGCACGACCGATCCGGTGCGAGGGGAGTGGACGAATTTATTTTCACCAACATAAATGCCGACGTGGGAAAAGCGCTTGCCTCGCGTGTTGAAAAACACCAGATCGCCAGGTTGCAGTTCGTCGCGCCTTACGGATTCGCCGACCGTGGCCATGGACGCGGCAACGCGTGGCAGGTTGACGCCCATATATTTGTTAGCCGCATAGACGATGAGGCCGCTGCAGTCGAAACCACCCTTGGGTGTGGTGCCACCATAGCGGTAGCGAACACCCAGGTAGTTAAGCGCGGCTTCGGCCAGCTCGCTGGACGCCGTCGCGGGAGATTCGATGGCCGCATCCTTGTTGTTCCTGCTCAGTTTCGCCTGCGCGATCAGATCGCCAATGGGATCGGAAATGCGGGGATTCCAGTCGCTGACCGGTTTCTCGGTCGAGGCATCAACAATACCATTTTGGGTAATGATAAGTTTTTGCGTGGGTTCTTGCTCGAGGGTATCGGCGAGGGCAACTTGGGAGAGGGAGAAACTGCAGAGGGAAAAACAGAGGAGGGAGAATAACGACCGGCGTAGCCGGGACTTGAAGTTGTCGCTATCAACGGAATGGTGTGGGGGCATAGTCGTTACATATAGTTAAAAGTAGGGTGTGCGAACTAGCTTTTCCAAAAGCTGAGCAAATTCTACATAAAAATCAACGCAGTCACAACCAATTTCTAAAGAAATTCTAGAAAATGCTTAAGAAAAATTTACATTCTTGACCAAGAAAATAACAATTTGACATGCCTGCAAAATGAATTTTGAAGATAAACGAAGTTGGCTGCTTTTAAGCGCATGCTGCGATTAACTTCTGAGATCTTTCTGTCATGCGTTCGGGTATCTGTAATTTTTCACCATTGTAAGAAAATAATTCTTTTGTTATGGAATGCGTGGAAAGAGAGCGGAGGTTGGCTGGCGGGCAGTCTTGGCATGGGCTGCGGCATCGGCGGGGCTGGCCGCCCGCCATCGCGGCACAGATGGAACCCGCGATTGTTAAGTCGTGCATGCCTTGCTCGGCGCGCGGTGGCGCCCCGAGCCGCGCCATCCGCTCCGGCCATCGCGCAGGAGTCACTGCAATGCCAAGCGGACAGCAGGTGGATACATTGGAATGTGCATGGATACTGATTATCTACAGGTTGTTGCTGATGACTTTTTTGCTTAATCTCGGCTACTATATATCTCACTTTCGCGATGCCCGTGGCGGCAACACTTACAGATTATCAAGACATCCGTTTTCAACACTATACATACAGGAGACCTGTTTATGTCCAGTTCAATCGAGTCCGTTCTCGTAGAAAGTCGAGTATTTCCTCCCGACGATGCTTTCTCCAAACAGGCGAATGTCGCGGGGATGGAAGCCTATAAGGCACTGTATAAAGAGGCGGAAGATGATTTCGAAGGCTTCTGGAAACGCCGCGCCAATGAGCACCTCAAGTGGATGACCCCGTTCGGCCAGGTGCTCGATAGTTCCCGCGCACCCTTCTATAAATGGTTTGCCGATGGCGAACTCAATGTTTCCTACAACTGCCTGGATAAACATATAGAGGAAGGCCGGGGCGACCAGACGGCCATCATCTTCGAGGCCGACGATGGTGCCGTTACCCCGGTGACCTATCGCGAGTTGCTGCAACGGGTCAGCCGTTTTGCCAACGGCCTGAAGGCGGCCGGGTACGGCAAGGGCGATACGGCCATCATTTATCTGCCCATGTCCATCGAGGCTGTCGTTGCCATGCAGGCGTGTGCCCGCCTTGGCATTATCCATTCCGTGGTGTTTGGCGGCTTTTCGTCCAAGAGCCTGCATGAGCGTATCGTCGATGTGGGGGCGTCCGTCGTCATTACGTCCGATGGACAGTATCGTGGCGGCAAGGCGCTGCCATTGAAATCCGCGGTCGACGAAGCGCTGGCCATGCCGAACACCGAGAAGGTGCGTTCGGTCATCGTTTATCGTCGCACCGGTGGCGATACCGCCTGGACCCAAGGGCGGGATATCTGGTGGGATGACTTCGTGGATGGACAGTCCGACACATGCGAGCCTGTCGCCGTGAACGCCGAGGACCCGCTGTTCATTCTCTATACCTCGGGCTCTACCGGCAAGCCCAAGGGCGTGCAGCATTCGTCGGCCGGCTACCTGTTGATGGCCATCATGACCGTCAAATGGACATTTGATCAAAAACCGGGGGATGTGTTCTGGTGCACGGCCGATGTGGGCTGGATCACTGGGCATACCTACGTCGCATACGGCCCGCTGGCCGCCGGACTGACTCAGGTGGTCTTCGAGGGGGTGCCAACCTATCCCAACGCAGGCCGTTTCTGGGAAATGATCAACCGTCATCGCGTGACGACGTTCTACACCGCACCGACCGCCATTCGTTCGTTGATCAAGGCCTCAGACGCCGATCCCAAGGTCCATCCCGACAGTTTCGACCTGAGCAGCCTGCGCATCATCGGTTCGGTCGGCGAACCGATCAATCCCGAGGCCTGGGTGTGGTACCACAAAAACGTGGGTAAAGAGCGTTGTCCTATCGTCGACACCTGGTGGCAAACGGAGACCGGTGCGCAAATGATTACGCCATTGCCGGGTGCCACGCCGCTTAAGCCCGGTTCCTGCACGCTGCCGTTGCCTGGTGTGATGGCGGCGATCGTCGATGAGACGGGTGAAGATGTGCCCAACGGCAGTGGCGGCTTTCTGGTCATCAAAAAACCATGGCCAGCCATGATTCGCACCGTATGGGGTGATCCCGAACGCTACAAGAGCAGTTACTTCCCGCCCGAGTTCCGCGGCTATTATCTGGCCGGCGACGGTGCGCAGCGCGATAGCGATGGGTATTTCTGGATCATGGGTCGTATCGACGATGTATTGAACGTGTCTGGCCATCGCCTGGGTACGATGGAGGTGGAGTCCGCCCTCGTTGCGCATGAGTTGGTCGCCGAGGCTGCTGTTGTGGGAAGGCCCGACGCGACCACCGGCGAGGCGGTCGTGGCTTTTGTCGTGTTGAAGCGGGATCGCCCGCAGGGCGACGAGGCCAAGGAAATCGCCAAGCAGTTGCGCGATTGGGTAGGCAAGGAGATTGGGCCGATAGCCAAGCCGAAGGATATCCGTTTTGGCGATAATCTGCCTAAGACACGTTCGGGCAAGATCATGCGCCGGCTGCTCCGCGTTGTGGCAAAGGGCGAAGAAATCACGCAGGATGTTTCCACGCTGGAAAACCCCGCGATCCTGGATCAATTGAACGAATCGGTCTGATCCGGCGCCTGGCCTGTCCTTGCGTCTCATGCGCAGAAGCGGGGCCGGGCGGGGCGCGAAGCCTAGCGCCAGCATGATAAAAAGCCTTGCCAGCATTTTGCCGGCAAGGCTTTTTACTGCGCAGTCGCCATCGAGGCATGGATCCTCTCGCTACGCGTTCCGGCGCGCCGGGGTGCTGTAATCGCTTGCGGCGGGCAGGCGCGCCACCGCAAGACAGGATTACAGGCCGTTATATACCGGCCCTTCACCGCCTTGAGGCGCAACCCAGACGATATTCTGGGTCGGATCCTTGATGTCACAGGTTTTGCAGTGCACGCAATTTTGGGCATTGATCTGCAAGCGGTCTTCGCCATTGTCGCTCTTGACAAATTCATAGACGCCGGCGGGGCAATAGCGTTGCTCCGGGCCGGCATAGACGCGCAGATTGGTCTGGACCGGCACCGATGCGTCTTTCAAAGTCAGGTGCACCGGTTCGTTTTCATCGTGATTGGTATTGGAAATGAACACGGAACTCAGGCGGTCGAAAGTCAGTTTGCCGTCGGGCTTGGGATACTCGATCTTGGTGCATTCGGCCGCAGGCTTGAGGCACTCGTGATCGGCTTTTTTGCGATGAATGGTCCAAGGCATTTTGCCCTTGAACAACAATTGCTCGATACCCGTCATCAGGGTGGCGACGAGTCGTCCTTTCTTGAACCATTGCTTGAAGTTGCGGGCTTTGTTCAATTCCTCATGGAGCCAGGACTGCTCAAAGGCGATCGGGTATGCGGACAGGACGTCCTGGCTGCGCTCGGCCGCCAGCGCCTCGAACGCGGCCTCTGCCGCCAGGGCGCCGGTCTTGATGGCGGCGTGGCTGCCTTTGATGCGGCTGGCGTTGAGAAAGCCAGCTTCACAGCCGATCAGCGCACCACCGGGAAATACCAGTTTGGGCAGGGACAGCAGGCCGCCGGCGGTAATCGCGCGGGCGCCATACGCGATGCGTTTGCCGCCTTCGAAATAGGGCTTGATGCTCGGGTGCGTTTTATAGCGCTGGAATTCCTCGAATGGGGAAAGCCAGGGGTTGGCGTAGTCGAGTCCGACGACCATGCCGACCATGACGATATTATTGTCAAGATGGTACAGGAAGGAGCCGCCATAGGTGTCTGAGTCCAGCGGCCAGCCCGCCGTGTGCACCACCAGCCCTTGCTTGAACTTGGCAGGATCGATTTCCCACATTTCCTTGATGCCGATACCGTAGCTTTGCGGGTCCCGGTCCCGGTCAAGATTGAATTTCTCTATGAGCTGCCGGCCCAGTTGTCCGCGTGAGCCCTCGGCGAACAGCGTGTATTTCGCATGCAGTTCCATGCCGGGCTGGTAGGCGGCGGTCTGGTTACCTTCCTTGTCCAGACCCATGTCACCGGTGGCCACGCCGCGCACCGCGCCGGATTCCGTGTACAGGATCTCGGTGGCTGCGAAGCCGGGGAAAATATCAACGCCCATTGCCTCGGCCTGTTCGCCCAGCCAGCGCGCAACGTAGCCCAGGCGGACAATGTAGTTGCCTTCGTTGTGGAAACAGGGCGGCAATGCCCATTTCGGAGTGGACTTGTGGCCGGTTTCGTTCAGGAAAAGGAACTGGTCCTCGGTGACAGCGACATCCAGCGGCGCGCCTTTTTCCTTCCAGTCGGGGATCAGCTCGTTCAGGGCCTGCGGATCCATGACGGCACCGGATAAGATGTGGGCGCCGATTTCGCCGCCTTTTTCGAGGACACAGACGGAATAGTCCTGGCCCTTTTCCTGGCATAATTGCTTGAACTTGATCGCGGCGGCAAGCCCGGCAGGTCCGCCCCCCACGATGACCACATCATATTCCATTGATTCGCGTTCTGACATTCGCGCATGCTCCTAGGATTTATCAATTCAATTTAATGTCGATTGTATTGCAACAAGGGGGCAAATGCAGTTATTTATGTTGAAAGTAGCAGTTAACCGCAGCAAAATCCGTCAGACGGAATCATTACCCGGCAAATTGGCCTTGCGCCCCGCATTTGCGTTTGTGCCATGCGTCAAATGCCGCAGGCTCCTGTCGGATTTTTCACTAATCAGGAAAACTACCTAGCCATGAATCGCAGGCGGTAGAGCGATTGGAAATCTGCTAAAGTGTGCCTGGATACAAGGAGGCAATGCAATGCAGGAAACCGTTGGGGCCGAGCAGGCACAGGAGCACACCGGCTCTGGTGAGCATCGTTACGTTTTTTCGTTGCGCTGGGCAGATATGGATATGCTGCGCCACGTCAACAATACCGTTTATTTCCGGGCAGCCGAAGAGGCGCGCATGCAGATATTCGGCCCAATGCGCGCGCTGTTCGAGCCGGGCACCAGTGTTGTGCTGGCACGGGCTGAATGCGATTTTCTCAAGCCCATGACCTGGCCCGGCGGCATGGTGGTCATTCACCGGCTTACGCGTCTGGGCCGCTCCAGCATCGATTGCCAGGTCATCATTGAGAAGGAGGGCGAGCCCGGTGTCGAATACGCCAGGTCGCGCACGGTCGTGGTGCTCAGCCATCTGGCTTCCGGCAAGTCCCACCCATGGTCGGAACCATTGGTCAAGCAATTGCGGCAACAGTTCGGTGTCTGCGCATAGGCCAGGACGCTGCTCCATGGGTATCAAGGTCTCTCATTCATGTTTCACAATCTGTAAAGGAAGAATAAATGGATAAGGTATATGCGAATGCCAGTCAGGCGCTCGACGGCATTGTGGCCGACGGGCAAATGATCGGTGTTGGAGGATTCGGTCTCTGCGGCATTCCCGAGGCGCTGATTGCCGCCCTCAGGGATTCGGGTGTCAAGGATCTGACTTGCGTGAGCAATAATGCGGGCGTTGACGGATTCGGACTTGGCCAGTTGCTCAATACGCGACAAGTCAAGAAGATGATCGCTTCCTATGTCGGCGAAAACAAGGAATTCGAAAGACAATACCTGAGCGGCGAACTTGAGCTGGAGTTCACGCCCCAGGGTACGCTGGCCGAAAAACTGCGCGCGGGTGGCGCTGGCATTCCCGCTTTCTACACCCGTACGGGCGTTGGCACCATCGTGGCCGACGGCAAGGAAATCAGGGACTTCGACGGGCACCAATACGTCATGGAGCGTTCGCTCGCGCCCGATGTCAGCCTGATCAAGGCCTATATTGCCGATCGTAGCGGCAATCTGATATTTCGCAAGACCGCGCGTAATTTCAATCCCAACATCGCCATGGCGGGCAAGATCACGGTGGTCGAGGTTGAGAAAATCGTCGAGATCGGCGAGCTGGATCCGGATCAAATCCATTTGCCCGGCATTTATGTGCAGCGCATCGTGCTGAACGAAAATCCCGAGAAACGGATTGAACAGCGCACCACCCGCCCGTCTAAAGGAGAATAAACATGGCATGGACTCGTGACCAAATGGCTGCTCGCGCAGCACAGGAATTGCAAGACGGTTTTTATGTCAATCTCGGTATCGGATTGCCAACGCTGGTTGCCAACCATGTGCCGGAAGGGGTGGAGGTCTGGCTGCAATCGGAAAATGGCCTGCTGGGCATTGGCCCGTTTCCCACCGAAGAGGAAATCGATCCGGATATGATCAACGCCGGCAAGCAAACGGTGACAACCTTGCCGGGGTCTTCCATTTTCTCGTCGGCCGATTCCTTTGCCATGATTCGCGGCGGCAAAATCAATTTGGCGATTCTGGGCGCCATGCAGGTTTCCGAGAAAGGGGATCTGGCAAACTGGATGATTCCCGGCAAAATGGTCAAGGGCATGGGGGGCGCCATGGATCTGGTTGCCGGTGTAGGGCGCGTGATCGTGCTCATGGAGCACGTTGCCCGCAAGAAAGACGGCACGACGGATATCAAGCTGCTGCCCGAGTGCACGTTGCCGTTAACCGGCGTTGGCGTCGTCGACATTATCATTACTGATCTATGCGTCCTGGAAGTGACCGACAACGGCCTGAAAGTGCTGGAGATCGCGCCCGATGTCTCCCTCGAAGAGATCCAGGAAAAAACCAAGGCCAAGCTGGATGTATCTGCTGTTGCCTAACTTGCGCGAGCAAGCGCGGCAATGAAAAAGAACACCCTCGGGTGTTCTTTTTTTTTGCCCAGGTCAGGGCTGGCATTCACGTTCCCCGCGCGAAAGGCCTTTCTTTGC
This sequence comes from Advenella kashmirensis, assembly GCA_040395835.1. GTDB lineage: Bacteria > Pseudomonadota > Gammaproteobacteria > Burkholderiales > Burkholderiaceae_B > Advenella > Advenella kashmirensis_B. Next base: position 4,788 of record JBEBPQ010000018.1, on the reverse strand, counting down.
GCATGCTCAGCTTTGCCGGTTTTTACCCGCGTCCAAAGCCAGCCATAGCCAGCCGGCCAGGAAGCAGACGCCGCCAATGGGCGTGATGGCGCCCAGCCATTTGACATTGCTAAGTACCAGAATATAAAGGCTACCGCTGAAGATAATGATGCCGGCGGCAAACAGGAGGCTGATCCATTTCAAGGCACTGCACGCCAGGCGTTCGCCGAGCGCCGCGACGAGCAGCAAGGCAAGGGTATGGATCAACTGGTACAGGACGGCCGTATGCCAGATCGGCAATAACGACGGGTCGACATGTGCCTTGAGGCCATGGGCGCCGAAGGCGCCGGCAGCCACGCCGATAAAGCCACTGAGCGCAGCATAGCGAATGAGCGTTGAAATCGCGGCCATATATTTACCCTGCATATGAAGCCGCATGAAAATTTCGCGGCAATGGTATATTGTAAATGCTTGGACTTCATGCAAGCGACTGCCTGCCTGAAGTCCGCGTATTTTCATATCGGAGTTGCCGTCTATTATGTCTCTTGCCCACGAACGTATCTTGCAATTGCGTCAAACCATGGCCCAGCGCCGCATTGACGCCTATTTGATTCTCTCTGCCGATCCCCATCAGTCAGAATACCTTCCCGAGCATTGGCAGGGCCGGCGCTGGATCAGCGGATTCACCGGATCGGTGGGAACGGTGGTTGTCACCGCGACATTCGCCGGGCTGTGGGTCGATAGCCGCTATTGGGAGCAGGCTGAGCAGCAACTGCTGGAAAGCGGCATGACATTGATGCGATCCGGGCACGCGCAAGTTCCCGGTGTAAATGAATGGCTGTCCGCCAATTTGGCGCGTCAGGCAGTGGTGGCCGTCGACGGGCAGGTGCTCAGCCTGAAGGCGGCAGCGGACTTGCAGCGGGCCGTGGCCGGTATCGACGGCAAGTTACTTACCGATAGCGACCTGCTGTCAGCGATTTGGCCGGATCGGCCAGGCTTGCCGACGGGCCGGGTCGAGGAGCACATGGCGCCGTTTGCAACGCGCACCAGAGCGGAGAACTTGCAGGCAATCCGGTATGCCATGGACGCGGTGCAGGCGCAGTGGCATTTGCTGTCGTCGCTCGATGATATCGCCTGGGCGTTGAATTTACGTGGAACCGACGTTTCATACAACCCGGTTTTCCTCTCGCATCTGCTTATCGGGCAAACCCAGGCAACGCTGTACATCGACAGTGAAAAACTGGATACGCAGTTGCAAGCGCGCCTGGTGGCCGATGGCATTGCGATCGCCCCTTATGGCGGGGTAGCCGATGCGCTGGCAGCGTTGGCCGATGATACGACATTGCTGGTCGATCCCGCACGCACCACAATCGGATTGGTCGATCATGCCCGCCAGGCGCGTATTGTGGAACAACTCAATCCGTCGCAACGTTTCAAATCACTTAAAAATGACGCAGAGCTTGATAACGTGAGGCAGGCAATGGTGCAGGACGGTGCGGCATTGTGTGAGTTTTTTGCCTGGTTCGAAGCGGCCCTGGCGGCAGGAGAACGCATTACCGAATTGACGATCGACGAGAAAATTACGGCTGCGCGCGCAAGACAGCCGCATTTCAAGTCGCCCAGTTTTTCCACAATCGCCGGTTTCAATGCCAATGGCGCCATGCCGCACTATATGGCAACCGAGGCGTCCCATGCCGTGATCGAGGGGAACGGGCTGTTGTTGATCGACTCCGGCGGACAGTATCTTAATGGCACCACCGACATTACCCGGGTCGTGCCGGTTGGGCAACTGAGCGAAGCGCAAAGGCAGGATTTCACCCATGTGCTCAAAGGCATGATCGCATTGGCGGCAGCCGTCTTTCCCGAGAATTATCCCGGTCCGCTACTGGACACGCTGGCCCGGGCCCCGCTGTGGCAGCAGCGGCTTGATTTTGGCCACGGCACCGGCCATGGCGTGGGATATTTCCTGAATGTCCACGAAGGGCCGCAAGTGATTTCGCACCGGGCCTACCGCTTTCCCGATACAGAAATGAAAGCCGGAATGATCACCTCGGACGAGCCCGGTCTTTACCGCCCGGGGAAGTGGGGTATTCGCATTGAAAACCTGATTGCCGCGGTGCCTGCCGGGCAATCCGAGTTTGGCAGCTATCTGAAGTTCGAGACGTTGACGCTTTGCCCGATCGATACGCGCTGCATTGACAGAACGTTGATGGATGAAAAGGAAATCCAGTGGCTGAACCGGTATCACGAGGAGGTGCGCAAGCGATTGGCCCCGCATGTTTCCGGTGCCGCGCTGCAGTGGTTGCAACTGCGAACCCAGGGCATATAGCGGCAGGGCCTTCGTGGCCCTGCGCGCTACCGCTTTTACAGCTGACCCATGCCGGCCTGGACCGCCAGGCTACTGACCGACACAGCCAGCCAAACGAGGAAACCCAGCAAGATTGGACGATAGCCAGTTGCGAAGATCTTTTTCAGGTCGGCGGATAATCCGACTGCTGCAAGGGCGACAACGATCAGGAATTTAGCGGCAACGTTCAGCCATTCCAGCATCGGGTCGGGAATAATGCCCGTGGTGCGTATCAGCGAAGCAACCAGGAACCAGATAATGAACCAGGGGAAGATCTTGGCCAGGTTGACCGACTGCTCGCCTTGTTTGCGATTGCGCAGCCCAACCAGGACGACCAGGAACAGGCAGATCGGGATGATCAGGGTTGCGCGGGTCAACTTCACGATGGTCGCAAAGTCGCCGGCGGCATGGCTATATGCATAGCCGGCAGCGACAACTGAAGAGGTGTCATTGATCGCGGTGCCGGCCCACATGCCGAAACCGTAGTCGCTCAGGCCAAGCAAGTGACCCAACGGCGGGAAGATCAGCACGGCCACGATATTAAAAAGAAAAATCGTGGAAATGGCGAAGGCCGTATCATGTTCGGAAGGCTTGAGTATCGGCGTAACCGCGGCAATGGCCGAGCCGCCGCAAATTGCCGTCCCGACGCCAATAAGCGTGGTCAAATCCGAAGGCGTGCGCAGCATCCGGCCCAATGCCCAGGCGCTGACAAACGCGACCGCGACAGTGACCAGCGTAACGGCAAGGGATTCGCCGCCCGTTACCATGACTTGTGAAAAACTGAGACCGAAACCGAGCACGATGATGGAGAGCTGTAGAATCTTTTTGGATGAGAATGTCACGCCAGGACGAAGGTTGGCATGCAGCCCAAAAGCACTGCGATATACGATACCAATTAAAATACCGAATACGGGGCCGCCGATGATCGGCAGGGCGCGGCCGGCTGTTTCGGCCACCAATGCAATAACAACAGCCAACAATAATCCGGGCCACACCGAGTGCTTATGATGCGCCGGCTTGGCGGCGGGGGTGCTGCTGGCCGGTGTTGGTCCGTTTACCGCGGCGGCGGATAGACTATAAGAAGATGCGGTCGTCGTTGACATGATATATCCAATATCTATTAGCATATTACTGATGTATGGGAATATTAGGCTTGGATATGGTATAAGTAAAGTTACAATACTTTATAACTAGAATAAGGAAAATTGATGGCATCGTTCAGCCCCAAGCAATTGGATGTATTTACCAGCATTGCGCGCCTTGGCAGTGTCAAGGCGGCGGCTGAGGCGTTGCATCTGACGCAGCCGGCGGCCAGCATGGCATTGGCTGAACTGGAGAAGCAGTTGGGGGCGCCGTTGTTCGATCGCGACAAGGGGCGCCTGTATCTGAACGAAACCGGACGCCGTTTATTGCCATTGGCGCAGGAAATCATGGAACGCATGGCGGAGTTTCGCCAGCGTGCCGAAGACAAGGAAGATGTGCTGACGGGCGAGTTTCGCATTGGCGCCAGCAATACCGTGGGCAATTACCGGGTTGGCGATCTATTAAGCAGTTTTGTGTTGGATAACGATAGGGTGACTGTTTATTTGAATGTGGCCAACACCGACGAAATCGTGCGGCAAGTCGTCGACCATAGTATCGACGTTGCTTGCGTCGAGGGGCAGGTTCATCACGAGGCGATCGAATCCTTTCCCTGGATGGATGATGCATTATGCGTTTGTACCCGACCCGACCATCCGCTTGCGCAAATCAAGGTGCTGCAGCCACGGGACTTCACGGATGCGCGCTGGATCCTGCGGGAAAGGGGATCGGCAACGCGTGTTATCAGCGATATCGAATTGGATAAATTGCCGCAGGCGAAGGTCGTCATGGAACTGGGGCAGATAGAGGCCATCAAGCAGGCTGTGATCGCCGGGCTGGGCATTGCTTTTCTGCCGCAGGTGGCAGTGACTCACGCCGCCAGTTCCAGGCGATTGGCGGTGCTGGATACGCCATTCCTGAATTTGAGTCGCCAATTGTCCATTATTTATCATCGGTCCCGTTATCAGGGAAGATTAATGCGTACCTTCCTGGATTCGGTGAAGACGGGGAAGGCTACAAATGACATATAGCCGCTAAGGGGGCGTTGCGGTACAACCAGCCTGGCTGCTCGCGAAAACCGCGTCGGCAGTCATGCGACGGCCAATTGAAAAGCCCCGGCGTCTACTTAAAGAGGCCGGGGCTTTTGGATTCGGGAAGCAAGGATTACTTCAGTTTGGTTTCTTTGTAATCAACGTGCTTGCGCGCAACGGGATCAAATTTTTTGATCAGCATTTTTTCTGGTGTGTTGCGTTTGTTTTTGGTCGTTGTGTAGAAGTGACCAGTACCAGCTGTAGATTCCAGCTTGATTTTTTCACGAATGCCTTTTGCCATGATGGGCTCCTGGGAAAATAGTCGTTAAATGATAAGTGAATTAAACGCTT
>JBEBPQ010000017.1:0-86486 GCA_040395835.1 Advenella kashmirensis | reverse complement strand
TTGAGGAAGCAAGCGTAAACCATGGTGCCGCCCTGGAAGGTCACTTTCGTTGGATCCAGTCCATCGGCATTGAAGCGGCCGACAGTAATACCCAAGTCGTTCTTGAAAATCAGATCACCATTGACGTACTCGCCACTGGTTGCTCCAATCACTTGGATTTGGTCGCCAGCGGTAACGCCTGTCAGGTTAGGGTAGCCGGACAGCTCAACGTTGATCCCGGTTGAATCATAGATGAACGTCGAGGTGCCTGTCGCGCCGAGATCCACGTTGACCGTGTTTCCCAAGCCCAGAGACAGGAAGTTGGACGTCATTTCCAGCGTGGAACCTTCGCTCAGATTGTAGTTGAACGTAGAACCTACGTTTACGCCGGCCAGACCAGTCAGCTTGACGTTGGCGTTCTCACCCAGGTTAACCGTGCTGGTGGACAGCAGACCAACGCTGATAGTCTGTTGCAGTTCGAGTACGTCCTCGGAGCCGGTTGAGTTGTTAATGTTCAGCGTTGTATTTGGGCTTAATGCTCTCGCATTGAGCAGGGTATCGCCGCTGTAGTCGGCCTGATCCACTGTTGCCGTGGTCGGCTGTAACAGACCGCCAATATCCAGATTTACTGTTGCCATAATTCACCTATCCATATAAGTTGATTTAGTAGTTAATCCGCCAGAGGAGTGGCGACTTTTATATTCGCCTGCCCATTTCATAGAGAATTTCAGTTGAAATTCGTTAGAACTCTTACGAATTGTCAATTTTTGAAAAAAATCGACTTGTTGATATTATCAATATGTAAAAATAAATCAACAGATTTATCAATTTTGTATAAATTACAACAATAATTTACGTAATTAAAACAGGTGTTTGAACGGAAATGCTTGAAATCACAATTGAATTTATTGTTATGGCGGAAAAAGCAAGTCTCAGGCTTCGTTTCCTTGCGGGAAGGGTGTTTTGAACTGGTCTCATCGAAAGTGTTGACTGATATGCCTGCCAAGGATGGAGGCTTTTTTGGCGAGATTCCTTTGTTATTCAGGATCAATGCGTTTGTAATAAAGCCCTATTGTTGCCAGTGCTGGGCGCATTACCCACAATTTGCATTCTTTGACACAACCTGTCTGTACTTAATGTTACATTGTATATTAAATAGATACGGCAGAAGCATTTTCTATCACAAATGAAAATATTTGCTTAGTGCTTAGGGACTCAGGCGAACAAGCCTGGGTTGGGTGCGCAAAATGAACATCAAACAATCGCTGAAGGTTGTGAACTACCACGCGTCACTTATCGTTGTTCCTGACTGGACAAAGTTCATAGCCATGAACAAAGACGGCAGCGTATACGCATGGGAAAACAAGCCGATTAAAAACAGTTATCTCTGGTATTGCTACCGCTTGTGTCGATGCCAATTTGTGGCACATGGGAATACCGGGGCGATAAGCTGGGAGAAGTCACTGGTGCGTTACTATGCGACCGGCGCGAAAATGAACGTGGCCAGCCACGAGGATGGGCGCAAGGCATTAATCAGTTAGGCACTGACGGCCAGCCTTCGAAGCAGGGGCAATGTTTGAATGCCGGCATCGATATATTGCGATGCAAAAAAAGCCCCGGGAACTTGTTAAAGAGGATCCGGGGCCGCACCCGATGCCAAGCGTGCGCTGGCTAGGGGTGCAGTGAGAATGTACGCCTACCCTTGTGGCTGGTCAAGAAAATGAAGCATGTTCAAATAAATTTGAAGCTTCAACAAAAAAAGCGCCAAGGAAAAAGCACCTTCAGGTGCGGCGCCTTGTCTGTGTCCATCGTCGTTGTTGTCGTCACAGCCAAGTGCCGTTGTGATCATAGTGTGGCCATCGCCCTGATCCGGCACCTATAAAAAAACGACGATGCCGGCTTTGCTTTGCGAAGCGATACGCGGGCCCCAGTCCTTGACCTTTGACGATTGTCCGTATCGTGCCGGAGCAACTTCCGGTTGGTCGAGCTGGAACATTTGTTGGCCCATGGCTTGTGCGATCCGCATGTGGACCATTAGCCAATGGCCGGGGCTAGTCTCGGCCTCGCCCCGACATCCGTCTGCGCACTGTTTTTCCGAAGCACGGGTATTCGTGCGCGGAGATTTGGGATACGGCAATATTTTCTTCGATGAAAAGGACGATTTATATCTCATCGATTGGGGCGAGCAGGGACGGCGGATCGCTGGATGGATATGGTTTTTGGCCGGAGGACCTTGCGGGAATACGTGTCAGGAGATGCCGCCACCGATTTCCCGTGCATGTCGGATACGCAGGCTGCCCCCGAAAACGCTTGTTTTTTTGAACAGCGGACGAGCTATCCTAGGGACAGACAGGCAACCGTGAGTCAGATTTTGCAGGCGTCGCCACAGTCGTTGTCCACCTCGGGGAGGTTTTCGTTCAATTTTTCGATCTTCTCCGCATTTTTCTTTTCGATGGCGTCGAAATCAATATCCTCAAATGCGGTGTCAAAGTCTGTATCGTTGCTCATTTGCCATTTTCCAGTAGTTAGCTTGAACCTCCATTTTATGCCAACTCAAGCAAATTGTGTGACTAGGCAATAAAAACCACGAATCCACGGGACTCAAGAAGGATCGGCCGCGCATGAAGACGCCACGGGCGCTTAGTGCTTTCGTGAGAATATGCAGGACTTGTGCGAGGATCGCGAGGTAACTTCGCGCTATGCCGCCCGCATATGCGCTTCGATCAGCGCGATGACCCTTTTTGCTGCCGGTGAAAGTGTTCGCCGGGTGGGGTATATGATTCCGCCGGTCAAAGTGGACTCCGAGGTGTAGGCCAAGGGCAACTGAATCAATCTGCCGGCCTGGAAGTCCGGCCTGATGGCCTCCTGGGTGCAAAACAGCACCGTATCGCTGCCGAGTGCGACGGCGCGCAGTGTTTCCAGGCTATTGCATTCCAGGGAAATAGGCAATGCTTCCACGGCGGATATGCGATAGATGGCAGCCAATTGCGCTTTGGCGCGCGGGGGCAGGTTGGTGGCGGCCAGCCGGTAGCCAGGCAGGGCTTTTTGCAATGCCGACCTGGACAAGCCCAGCAGTGGATGGCGGGCGTGCACAAAGAGTCCCGCATGTTGTTCCGGCAGGCGACGTATCGTGAAGTCGGACGACGGTGGCAAGCTGTGCGTGATTGCCACCACAAAATCGAGGCGATCGTCTTCCAGCATCTGGCGCAGGTGTCGCCAGCTCTCGATTTCGACTTGGACATGGATGCCTGGGTGCGCTTTGGCCAATTGAGTCAGCAAGGGGGAAAGAAAGCCCGCAGCGGGAAAGACCCCGACGCCGAAAGCGACTTTGCCTGTATCCAGGCCTCGGATCAATTCACTCTCGTGCTCCAACGCGGCCGTTTCCAATAGTATCCGGTGCGTGCGGGCCAGAATCGTCTGCCCAGAGCGTGTGAGCTGAATTCCTGCGGCAGACCGATCCATCAGCGTAAAACCGACTTCCCGTTCCAGCATCTGAATGCTCCGGGTCAGGGCCGACTGTGTCATATGCAGGCGCGCCGCGGCACGCGAATAATTGCCCTCGGCGGCCAGAACCGAAAAATGTTTTAGCGCACGCAAGCTCAGCATTATGTATTTTTCTCATCAAAATAGGCATAAATATGCATTTGATTTTATCGCTGCGCCCGCCTAAAGTGCAAACAGACGGGCGCTGAGCCGGTGACCAGAGGCAGTAGCCGGCACGTCGCCTGTCGAGCAAGCTACATAAATAAAGAAAATAGGAGACAGCGATGCAAAAGGAAACATTGGGAACCTGGTTCCCTGCGCTTGCCGCTGGCGTTATGGCCAGTCTATGCTGTGGTGTGATGACGCCCGCCGTAGCCGCAAATGTCGCGGCGTGGCCGGAGGCAGGCAAACCGATTACGCTTGTCGTTCCGTTCCCTGCCGGGTCCGGATCCGATTCGCTGGCTCGCATGCTGGGGCAAAAAGTCACCGAACAAACCGGTAATCCGGTCATCATCGATAACAAGCCGGGTGGCGGAACGCTGATTGGCGCCACGCAAGTGGCTCGCGCCCGACCTGACGGCTATAGTCTGCTCTATACCATTGTTGTCACCCATACCCAGAACCCCCATTTGTTCAGGCAGTTGCCCTACGACCCGTTCAAGGACTTTACACCTGTGATCCAGGTTGTGCGCTCGGCAACCGTGCTTGAGGCGAACAAGAATGCACCTTTCAATACAACCCGGGAAATGATCGCTTATGCCAAAGCAAATCCGGGTAAGTTGAACTTCGGCTCATATAGTCCTGGGTCGACGTCGCATTTGAATGGGGAAATCCTGAAAAAGGAGGCGGGAATAGACATCGTGCATGTTCCCTACAAAGGGACTGCCGATGCAAGCCGGGCGCTGCTGGCGGGGGAGGTCGATGTGTATTTTGACGGTACCGCGACGGCGGTGCAAAACTGGAAGGCTGGAAAGGTGAAATTGCTGGGTCCGGCGACAGACAGGCGCCTGGCCGTATTGCCAGATTTGCCCACGCTGGAAGAGCAGGGGTTGCCGGGCCTCAATATTGTGGGGTGGCAAGGATTGTTTGCGCCGGGAAACCTGAATCCTGAAGTGGCCGAGCAGATCGCGTCTGTATTTCGCAAGGCTTTGCAAACACCGGAGATTAAAAAAATGATCGAATCCAATGGCAATGAGGTCAGCGGCGCCGGCCCGGCAGAATACGCCAGGATTGTAAAGCGCGACTATGAGCGCTGGGGCGAGGTCATACGGACGGCCGGTATCAAGATGGAATAAATGGAGATTGAAAATGCATGACCTTTTGATTCGCGGCGGCACGCTGGTGGATGGCACTGGCACCGCGGCGTATACAGGCGACATCGCCATAAGCGATGGAAAAATCGCGTGTGTCGGCGGCAAGGCTGGAAACGCGAAACGCGTTATCGATGCGCAAGGCTGTCTGGTAACGCCCGGCTGGGTGGATATTCATACCCATTATGATGGGCAGGCTACCTGGGATCCCTATCTGAGCCCGTCCACCTGGCATGGCGTGACAACCGCAATCATGGGCAATTGTGGCGTCGGCTTCGCACCCGTCAAGGCGGATCGTCGCGAATGGTTGATCAAAGTCATGGAGGGTGTGGAGGACATCCCGGGTTCAGTGCTTTCCGAGGGCATCCGCTGGGAATGGGAAACGTTTCCTGAGTATCTCGATGCGCTGGATCGCTGTCCGAAGGCACTGGATATTGGCGCCCAGGTGCCGCATTCCGCATTGCGCGCATATGTCATGGGAGACCGGGCGATTCATCATGACGAAGCCTCGCCTGCCGATCTCATCGCGATGCGTGCTGTTCTGCACGAGGCACTGCTGTCGGGTGCCGTTGGTTTTTCAACGGCACGCACCTTCCTGCACAAGTATGACGAACGCAAGTATCCGCCTGGCACGTTCGCAACCGAAGATGAATTGATGGCGCTGGGAACGGTCATGGGCGAACTGGGGCATGGTGTTTTCCAAATGACCGCGAACCATCCGGCCATGGAACAGGAGCTTCCCTGGCTGACTGCGCTGGCTCGGCATAACAAACTGCCGGTGCTGTTCAATTTGCAACAAACCGACGGGGCGCCGGATGTGTGGAAACGGATTCGCGACAATCTGGATCAGGCGCGGGATGAACAACTGCCCCTGTTGGCAGGCATTAGCGGCAGGCCGCTGGGTATTCTATTCTCTTGGGAAAGCACCTTGCATCCCTTTATCGCGCATCCCACCTTCCAATCCTTGCAGCATTTGCCAATAGCACAACTCATTGCCGAGTTGAAACGACCGGAGACGCGCAACAAGATCATGAACGAGCAGGCCGGTTTGCTTGATCGCCGTGCGGAACGCCTGTTCAGCACGTACACCAAAATCTATCCACTGGGAGATGAGCCCGACTACGAGCCGATGCCCGAGCAGAGTGTCGCCGCGGTCGCCGCCCGCAGCGGCCGCGCGCCGCTTGAGGTTATCTATGATCTGATGCTGGAAAAAGAGGGAAAGGCGATTCTGTATTTTCCGTCGTTCAATTATTCATATGAAAATCTGGATCATTTGCACGAGCTTTTGCAGCACGACAATACCGTGAACAGTCTGTCCGATGGTGGCGCCCACTGCGGTTACATTTGTGATGTCAGCATGCCGTCGTTCATGCTGAGTTACTGGACTCGCGATCGCAAGCGAGGCGCGCAGTTGCCATTGGAATGGGTTGTCAAGCGTCAGACGGCGGATACCGCCCGAGTCTACGGCCTGCATGACCGGGGCTTGCTGGTGGCGGGCCGCAAGGCCGATATCAATATTATCGACCCTGGCGCCCTCCGGTTGCACGGGCCGGAAATGGTTTATGACCTGCCGGCAGGTGGTCGCCGCTTGGTGCAAAAAGCGGATGGATATGTTGCGACAATCGTCAACGGCATGCCGATCTTCGAACAAGGGGTGGCAACCGGCGCCTTGCCCGGCCAGCTCATCAGGGGGAGGGCGGGTGGATATCATGCTTGAATGCAACCCAGACAAACAGGTCGCGCTACACCGGGCGCGGTAACGATGGATTCATCACATCCCTGCTGAGCGTAGCGGACAACGTGGTTTCGGCGCGGCGCGTTCGGCCTGTCCAAGACCAGGGCGGCTAGTTCGCTGGCGCCAGCGACGTTTCAGCCAACCGTGGGGATCCTGGGCCTACAATCTGCGTAGAAATAACGCAGGAGACTGGGGTTTCCTGTCTTGAGGGAGGCTGTCGCTCTTATGGTTGTTCATCATTCTGCCTTGAAAGGCTACACCACGTCCGCCGAAACCTATGTGCGCGGACGGCCAAGCTATCCACCCGATGCAGTGGCCTGGCTGCGTCAAACGCTTGCGCTCGGCGCAGGGAAAAGCGTGATCGAAGTGGGAGCCGGGACGGGCAAGTTCCTGCCGCTACTGATGGAAACGGGTGCTGAAATTATTGCCCTGGAGCCCGTGGAGGCAATGCGCGCCGAAATCGCGAAAAAATTTGCGATTCACGTCATGGGTGGTACCGCCAGCCAGATTGGATTGGACGACGCCTCGGTCGACGCAGTCGTGTGCGCGCAGGCATTTCACTGGTTTGCAACGCCAGAAGCGCTAGCGGAAATGCGACGGGTGCTCAAGCCGGGCGGCGTACTGGGGTTGATCTGGAATAGCCGTGATACGGCGATACCCTGGGTCGCGGCAATGGGTGAAATTGTCGATGCCTATGAAGGCGATACGCCACGCTATCATTCGGGCAACTGGCGCCAGGTTTTTCCTGCGAGGGGCTTTGTTGCCCTGCGGGAGCGGCGCGCCTATCATACTCACACGGGAAATCCCGAGCAAGTGATCATTGATCGCGCCATGTCCACCAGCTTTATCGCCGCGCTTTCCGACGATGAACGCGCGCAGGTCAGGAGGCGGTTGCGGGCGCTTATCGAGAAGACGCCCGAACTGGCGCGGCAGGAGCGGATCAGCGTTCCTTATCTTACCGCCATGTTTGCGTATCGCAAGGAAGAGCCTTGAAGGGCGGCGACCTGTTTGCCGACGATGCGTGACCAGGCCGTGTCGTCGTCACGCATATACGGAAAAGCGGCAAAAGGGCACGGGTAATTTAACGGGTTCGATTATCGAAGATTGCGATTGTGGTCGCCGGCAAGATCAGGAGTCGCAATAGGGCGCATCCGGCGCAGCCGGCCTTAGTCCGGGCGATGGGCAAGCACCGCCCGGGCCCGTTTAGGGCTGTGCTGGCGCAGACGCCGGCGCCGGCGCCGGCGCGGTCGTCGTTGTCGAACCTGCTGCCGGACCCGTCGACGTCATTGGTGCTTCTGAACTGGTTGTCGGCGTGGCAGACTCACTGGTGCTGTAGCCATCGTTAGCGCAACCGACCAATCCGATCATGCCGGAAACCGCGGCCAGCAGGGCCAGTGAGCGTGTCGTTTTCTTCGTCATATATGACCTCCGTAGTTTGAAAGTGAGACTGCAAATCCCACAGGCCCATTGTGCGTACTTCTGGCGGGAAGGTCATTACAGACAACGATCAAATACTCGGATTTGTAAGCAACAACGCCGCTTGTCGTCGAGTTGTGCAATTTATCCTGCTGTTTTTAAAAGAAAAAATAATTAACTACCAAATTTCAGATGTCTTGACATTTAACGTTTGCAAGCAATGTGTCGGAAAATCCTGGCAATAGCCCCGCCAGACGCGCGCGATAGCCGGATAGCACAGGCGCGAGCGCTGCTTTCCCGACATTTTGTTAAAAAGATAAGATTAATTTTGTGAATAAGAACTAATATCATTTACAATCAATGCTTATCGGCATATTCGCAGCTCCAATGTCCCTTGGCCTTGAAAGCCAGCTATGAAAGAAATGGATGCGACCAGCCTGCAATTTTTCCATCACCACTTCAATATGACATCCTCTTCCCGCCAAGCCCCAGTATTTGCCCCAAGCCTGCTGTCTCTTGCCCTGCTCGGCGTCGTGTCTGCCGCCCAGGCGCAGACCGTCTCGGCGCCGACGGCTGCGCCAGCGGCCCAATTGGAGGCGATTACCGCGACCGACGAAACGTCGTCGCTGTCTTCCCCGACGCCGCCGGCCTATAAAGGCGGGCAGGTGGGCACCGGCGGGCAGGCGGGCATCCTTGGCAATGCCGACAGCATGAGCACGCCCTTTATCATCAGCAGTTACACCGCCAAGCTGATTGAAGACCAGCAGGCGCGTACGCTCGGCGAGGCGATCAAGAACGATCCCACCGTGCAGGTGGGCAACGGCTATGGCAATTTTGCCGAAACGTTTGTCATCCGCGGGTTTCCGCTAAACAATGACGATCTGGCGTTCAATGGTCTGTACGGTATCCTGCCGCGCCAGGTGCTGCCCACCGAGATGATAGAGCGCGTTGAAATCTTCAAGGGCGCCAGCGCTTTTCTGAATGGTGCGGCGCCCGGCGGCAGTGCGCTGGGAGGACTGATCAATATCCAGCCCAAGCGCGGAACCGACGATCCGTTGACCAAGCTCACGTTGGATTACACCGGCAGGGGCCAATTCGGCGGCGGCATCGATCTGGGGCGCCGCTGGGGCGATGCCAAGGAGTTCGGCCTGCGGCTGAACGCCGCGCATCGCGATGGGGAAACCGCCGTGAAGGATGGCGACGGCAAAACGTCGCTGCTGACGCTGGGGCTGGACTACCGGGGCGAGCGCCTGCGCGCTTCACTGGATGTCGGTTATCAGCGCCTGCGCTATGATCAGACGCGTCCCACCGTTAATCTGACCGGCGACGGGGTGCCGGATGCGCCGGGCACCGGGGTGAACTTTGCCCAGCCCTGGGCCTATTCGAAATTGGAAAGCACGTTTGCGGTAGCCCGGATGGAGTACGACCTATCCGATAATTGGATGGCCTACGCCGCGATCGGCACAAGCCGCGACAAAGAGGATGGGCTTTATGCCGGCGCCACGGTCAACGGGCAAGGCATCGGGACCAATACGCCGCTGCGCAGTCCCTACGAGCGCGACACCGTGACCGGCGAAGTCGGCTTGCGCGGGCGCTTTGCTACCGGCTCGGTGCTGCATCAGGTTAATTTGGGCGTCTCGGCGCTACGCACGACCAATCATACCGCTTATCAGTTCTTTGAGACGCAACCTCGCGATATCCATGATTCCGTCCATTATCCGGAACCGGGCACGGTAACCCTGGCCGGCGGAGATGTCGACGACCCCATCAAGGTGGAGCGTTCCATTTTGCGCAGTGTCGCGCTTTCCGACACCATGTCGTTCCTGGATGATCGGGTGCTCTTCACGGCGGGCGTGCGGCATCAGAACCTCCGCAACACCGGTTATTTCAATTATGATGGCCAGGCGACGTCCGACTACGACAAATCGATTGTGACACCGTTCTTCGGTTTGGTGTTCAAGCCAATGGCAAACCTGTCTTTGTACGCCAACTATATCGAAGGGTTGACGCGCGGCGAAACCGCGCCATTGACTGCAAGCAACCGCAACGAGTCTTTCCAGCCTGCGCGCACCAAGCAACTGGAGGCGGGCCTCAAGGTAGATATGGGGGACTATGGCGCCAGCCTGGCGGTGTTCCAGCTTGAAAAGCCCGAGTTCTATCTGGACAGCGCCACCAATCTGTTTTCCGATGCGGGTGAGCAACGCAACCGCGGCGTTGAACTCAGTGTTTACGGCGAGCCGCTAGATGGCGTGCGCCTGGTGGGCGGGATGACGTTTATGAACGCGCGGCTGAAGAAAACGCAGGACGGCAAGAATGACGGAAACTACGCAGCAGGTGTGCCCAAGTTCCAGGCCTCGCTGGGTGCAGAATGGGATACATCATTCGCGCCAGGACTGACGTTGCAGGGCTATGTCACCCATCGCGGCGCGCAGTACGTCAACAAGGAAAATACGGGGGAAATCCCTTCCTGGACCCGGGTAGACCTTGGCGCGCGGTATAAAACGATGATTGCCGGCCGCGAAACAACATTCAGGGTCGGCGTGGACAACGTATTCAATAAGCGTTATTGGGCAACGGTTGCACCACAATTTGGCCAGTTGACGGCTGGCGCGGGCCGTACCTTCAAGGCGTCTGTATCATTGTCGTTCTAGACCGGCGGCAGGCATTGGTGCCTGGTTCCGGCGCGTCGCCGGACGTAGCGTGGAACGGCGCCAAGCGAAGCCTGTCCGCGGCCTGCGTACTAGATATGATCTGCAAGAAGCAAAGATGATAAAGACAAATGCGTCACCAACGAATGATCCGGGCAGTTCGCCAGAAAACTGGTCTCTGGCCGCGCTGTTCACCATCGTCTATATGGGTGTTGTTGCCGGTACGCAAATGAGCGACCTGGGGCTGCAGGCCATTTCGCTGTCAGCCATCCAGCGTAGTTTCGGTGTCGGCGATGCCACGCTTGGGATATTGCAAGGGTTGGGGAATGTGCTGATCGGCAGTGCATTGGCGATACCCTTTGCCCGATTTGCCGATCGCTTCTCGCGCAAGCGAGTCCTGATATGCCTGGTCGTGGTGGCAACCGCGCTCACGGTATGCAGCGCGCTCGCACCCAATTTCCCCCTGTTCTTTATCAGTCGTTCGGCCGCGGGCATCACCGATTTCGCAATGGTGCCATTGGTATATTCCATGATCCCGGACCTGGCGCCTGAACGCCATCGCGTGGTCGCCAACCTGAGCTTTGCGGCGTTGATGGCCATTGGCGCAAGCAGTGGTTTCTACTTTGCCGGCGAGCTCGTCAGCGCAGCCACGGCCCTGATCCCGTTTGATATGGAGCCATGGCGCAAGGCATTCCTGCTGCTTTCCTCCGCCGGCCTGCCTTTGCTGTTGCTCGGTTTCCTGACCGTGGATCCTCCCCGCCATATGTCGATGCAACAGACACAGGCGATGGATTCATTGAAAGATTTCCTGATGACGCACTGGCGGACCATTGGTTTTTTTGTTGGTACGGCTGGCTGTATGGCGATTGCCGTGCAGGCACCCAATCAGTTGATCGCGCTGGCCTTCGAGCGAAAATTCGAGGTTGAGGTCGCCACAATCGGCCACGCCATGGGTATTATCGTATTGAGCACGAGTGTCGGCTGTTTGCCGATTGCCGGGCTGCTTGACAAGTATTTATCAAACCATTACGGGCGCGCGGCGCGACCGTTGATCATGGGGGTTGGCGCAATGATTGCGGTGCCCTTGGTGGTGCTGCTGCTTGCGACCACGGCGATCGATCAGGCTTTTATTGCGATTGGTCTGTTTTTGTTCGTCACCTGCGTCGCCAACGCGCTTGTGCCGACCATGCTGCAGGACTTGACGACATCGACATTGCGAGCCCGGTGTTTCGCGATATGGAGTTTTATCGTCTCGGTATTTATCGCAAGCGGCCCTATGGTCGCAGGATCGCTTTCGGAATGGGTATTGCGGCGTTCGCTGCTGACTGCCATCGTCTTCACCGCGGTGCCGGCATTGTGCCTGTCCGCCTACTTTGCCGGTCGATTATTCAGGGAATCGCGTCAATCCAGCGCCGCGGCCCAGGATCCGCGGGCAAGTCAGTCCTGACGGTTTCGCTGTCTGGCCGCCTCGACACATTGCTGCGCAAATGCCCAAAAGATGGCCGCCTGTTCAAACTCGCTGTCTTGATCGCTACTGGACTGATGTCCGCTTTCCAGGTCGAGCAGCAGTACAGCCGGGTTGCGCGAAGTCGAGTGATGGCGGATATTGGCAAGCAGTTTGGCAGGCTCCCAATAGGGAACGCGATCATCTTTCAAGCCCGCGGTGCACAGCACGGCTGGGTAGGGGGCGGCGCCGACATTCTCGTAAGGGGAAATCGAGGCAATATAATCATAGGCGTCAGCGTCGGCCAATGGATCCCCCCAGTCAGGTCGAAATAGTGGCACAAGCGGATGGTCGGCATCGCTCATCGTATTGAGCATATCGACGAAGGGCACCTGTGCGATGACCCCGGCCCAAAGCGTCGGGTCGATATTCATCGCGCCGCCAACGAGCAGACCGCCCGCGGAAAGGCCATGCGCGACGATCTGGCCGCTGGTCGCGTAGCCTGCCTGGACCAGGTGCGTCGCGCAAGCGATAAAGTCGGTCATGGAGTTCTTCTTTTTCATGCCACGGCCATCGAGAAACCAGCGACGGCCCTTTTCCGAGCCGCCGCGAACGTGTGCGATCGCAAATCGAAAACCGGCATCGACCAATACCGTCGCGGGCAGGGAAAACAGCGGTTCGCTGCTGATCCCATAGGCGCCGTAGCCGGTCAATAGCAGTGGCAGCGCCTGCCCGGGATGCGCGTCGCGGCGCGATAATACGGTAATTGGAATATGTTCACCGTCGGACGCGGTCGCGTACAGGCGCTCAACCAGATAGGCCTGAGGGTCGAATCCCGAAAGATTGGTTTGCCCGACCTCCGTGATCACGCCCGAGACCAGGTCGATATCGAGCCAGCGTGGGGGGCTGGCGGGTGTCTGGTGAACGATCCGCATCCGGCTTGCGTCGTATGCCTGGCCGGGAGGCACGTCAATTGCGTAGGCGGGTTCCGCAAAGGCGATCCGACGCTCGCTACCGTCCGGGTAGCGCAGTATCAGGCCCAGTTGGCCATGCTCGCGTTCCAGCGTCGCCAGCGCGAGGGCGAACGGTATCATCGAGACAATCGATATTGCCGCGCGATGAGGCGCCACTTCCGATTCGATTGCGAAAGTATCCGGATCGGCGCTTAATATCTTGCGATCCAGCGCGCCATCGGCATTGGTGAGTATTAGCAGGCGGTCGGCCCATTCATTGATTTCGTATTGGGTTCCGCGCTGGCGCGGGGCCACAACCTTCGGCAGGCCGGTTTCGTTGCGCGATGAAATCAGACGAACCTCACTGATATCCGGGCCGGCCAGCGTCAAGGCGATGAAACCGTCGGCGGCGGTACGCATGATCTGCATGAAGATGGCCGGATCCTGTTCCTCATAGACCAATACGGTTTCCGCCCCATCGACAGAGGTGCGGAAACACCGGGTAGGGCGGCTATGCGCGTCTCGCCAAATCCAGAATAAATAGCGCGAGGACGCTGAAAACGTAAAGCCTCCATACCCGAAGGCATCCGCAGGGACGAGCGTTCTCATTTCGCCGGTGGTGGTGTCCAGAATACAGAGCCGGTGCCGGTCGTCGCCGACCCTGTCTTCGGCCCATGCAAAATAGCGATCGTCGGGACTATGCTGATGATCGGTCGCCCGGTAATAGCCTGTGTTTTTGGCCTGTTTGGCTTCATCAAGCAAGACTTGTTCTTCCCCGGTCTGCGAGGTGCGCAAGAAAATACGGTGTTCTGCCTCCTCCGGCATTTTCGAACCGTATTGCCATTGCCTTGATGTTCTCGGCTGCGTAATGACGGTTTCCGAGGTTCGCGCATTCATGTCGTCCTTGAATCGTCTGGCCAGCGGCGCGAGCGGCGCCAATACGCGCTCCGCGTATTGCATTTCGTCCTGCAGGTGCTTGCGTAATTGTGCCGGCAAGGTATCGAGGGTGCGTGTGCCCGAATTCGGAATATATTTCATCCATGCGTAGGGATCATCGCGGGTGCGTCCGAGCTGTTGGATCCTATGCGTCAGTCGGGGAGGGATCGGGGCGGAGATATCAAGCCAGGCGTTGGGAGGGGAAGGGGGCATTGTCGAGTGCATGGGTGTTTTACGCCCGCAGGCCTTTCAGTGTAATTTCATTCATGATCCGGATGGCCTCGGGTAAGCCTCTGCTTCTATCAGTGTCGATCCAGATATAGCTGTAGTAATACATGCCAAGTATGGATTTCAGCCGGGAATAAGAGTAGGGTAGCAATTGGCCGGTTGCGGCGCCACGTTCAACCGTTTTTTTCCAGATCGATTCGTAGTCCCGGTGCAACGCCAGGACTTTCTTTTTCTGCTCAGGTCCCAGACTCTGGATTTCGCGAAAGCAAACCGTCAGCTCCGATCGGCTGTTGGCGATGACCGTCAGCAGTTCCTGCCCCAGCTTGTAGAGACAGCGCACGGGATCGGGCTCGGTGTTGAGCGTCATGTGCGCCTGGGTAATCACTTCTGACATATAGCGAGTGCAGATTTCATATAAGACATCATCTTTACTGCGAAAGTAATGATAGAAAGCCCCGCGACTGATATCCAGCTCTTCGCATAATTCTTTCATGCTGACTGCGTGGAATCCTTTGGACGCGAACAAAAGCGCCGCGATTTTCATTATTTTTTGTTGCGAAGGCAGTTCGGAGCGGGATTGCGCAGCGGTTACGGACTTGTTCATTGCATGTGTCGGCTGACTCAATGTGACGTGTGGACAAATTGTAACACGCGCTGGCTATTGCACTGGTACATCGATATAATCAAAAAACCGACCGATCGGTCGGTTTGGTGGGCGCATAAAACCACAAATAGGAGGAGCAATGATGGACCATAGGAAAAAATGGGCACTGCAGACGCCCGATCCGGCAAGCGCTGACGAACCAACGGTGGGAACAACAATGCGGTTGGGACGACGTCATTTTCTGCTAAAGGGAAGCGCTTACACCACCGCCCTCGCAGCGGGTACCCTGGTTTCGAACGAGATCATCGCCGCGGAGACGCAAGGGGCGGCGGGAGCCGTCGCGGACAGCCTGCCGCCCGCTGTACCGACATGGACGAAATCGCTGGGCACGCCGACGGCAAAGCCGTATGGCGCGCCATCCGCATTCGAGACCGAAACCGTGCGCAGCATGTACCCGGGTCTGAAAGAGCCCATGTCTGCCTACAGCACATCGCCGTTGCAGGAACTGGACGGCTCCATAACGCCGAATGGCGTTTTCTACGAGCGTCATCATGCCGGCGTGCCACACATCGACCCGCGGCAACATCGGCTCATGATCCATGGCCTGGTTGAGCGACCGCTTATTTTTACCATGGAAGAACTGCGCCAGTTTCCCTGCATTTCCCCAACGTACTTTCTGGAGTGTTCTGGCAATCCGAATTTCCTTCCTCCCTATGGCAAGACGGCAGGTGAAGTGGCTGGCTTGGTCAGTTGCGCACAGTGGACAGGGGTGCCACTGAAAACCTTGCTGGCGCATGTCGGCTTGAAGGCAAATGCCAAGTGGATCGTGGCCGAAGGCGCGGATGGCGCAGCCATGACGCGCAGCATTCCCATGGAAAAATGCCTGGACGATGTCTTGGTTGCCTACAGCCAAAACGGCGAAAGATTGCGCCCGGAACAAGGTTATCCCATCAGGTTGTTCGTGCCGGGGTTCGAAGGCAACATGAGTATCAAGTGGCTGCGGCGCATTCATGTCGTTGAAGATCCAGGCTACACCAGGGAGGAAACCGGAAAATATACCGACCTGATGGCGGATGGGCGTGCACGCAAGTTTTCATTTGTCATGGAGTGCAAGTCGATCATTACCCGGCCGTCGGGAGCGCAAAAGTTGACACGCAAGGGCGCCCACGAAATAAGAGGGATCGCGTGGAGCGGTCATGGCAAGATTACCGCTGTCGATGTATCCGTTGATGGCGGCAACACATGGCAGCCTGCGACATTGCAAGAGCCGGTATTGAGTAAGGCATTGGTCGCGTTTCGGTTTCCGTTCGAGTGGCATGGCGAGGAAAAAATGATCATGAGCCGTGCAATGGATGAGACGGGATATGTGCAGCCGACTTTGGCGCAACTGATCCAGGCGCGGGGGAAATCCTCGTTCTATCACAACAATGCGATTCAGCCTTGGAAAATTTCGGCAACCGGGGAGGTGACAAATGGACGCGCATAAATCGCTATTTTTGACCGTGTTCGCGATTGCTTTGGCAACGCCGGTGAACGCCGGAGAAGCCGATGGCTTCAAGAACCTGGGAACGGCGGCCACGCACGAGCAGATCGCCGGATGGAACATTGACATATCGCCGGATGGCAAAGCGTTACCCAATGGCAGCGGAACCGTCGCCGCAGGCGAGAAGATCTATAAAACGCAGTGCATTGCCTGTCATGGGGCCAATCTCGAAGGCGGCATCGGCCCCAGGCTCATGGGTGGCCAAGGCTCTTTGGCGTCCGACAAGCCAGTCAAAACGATTGGCAGTTACTGGCCTTATGCGACCACGGTGTTCGACTATATCAGGCGCACGATGCCGTTTCAAAGTCCGCAATCGCTGTCCAACGATGAGGTATACAGCCTGACCGCCTATTTGCTGAACAAAAACGAGATCATTGCCGCTGACGCCAGATTGGATGCAAAGACACTGACTGCCATCAAGATGCCAAACCGGGATGGTTTCTATGTGGATGATCGTCCCGATACAAAGAATGTACGGTGCATGCAAGACTGTTTGAAAAAGTAAGGCCTGAACGCGGCCCGGGAAACGGCCTGCCCGTTATGCCCAAGCCGGTGGTGACCAGCAGCCTGGCTGCATTCAGGGGCGGGCGTTTTCCGTTCATGCCGGAAGGCACGCGTTCGTTGTCTCCAAAGTACTACAATTGACTAACAGATTGCGCCGACAGCGGTGTCCTATCAACCAAATGGTTTTCCTATGCTGATCAATGCCGATTTTTCCGTCCGGGCGGTCGTGACGCCGCAAGGATACAAATGGGTCGCGTCGCCCCAGGCGGGTGTTGAGCGTGTAATGCTGGATCGCATCGGTGGCGAAAAAGCGCGAGCAACCAGCATTGTCCGGTATGCGCCTCATTCCCATTTTTCGCCGCATGGCCACCCCGGCGGAGAAGAAGTGCTTGTGCTGGAGGGCATGTTTTCGGAAGGCGATCGCCACTACCCTGCGGGTTGGTACTTGAGAAATCCGCCCGGTTCCGCCCATCAGCCCTCCAGTGAAAATGGCGCGCTTATTTTTGTCAAACTCCGGCAGATGCCGGATAGTGAAACGCGGCATGTGCGCATTGATACACGCGATCCCGCTCATTGGGTAAAGCAAGACGGGCGGGCGGTATGCCCGTTGTTTCATGGCGAGAATGAATCTGTCTGCGTGCAACGCTTGTCGCGCGGAGTTTCCGTTCTTTCAGGGCCAGTCAAGGGTGCGGAGTTGCTGGTGCTGGAAGGCGGTATTTGTGAAGGTGCGCAACAGTACCCGAGGGGTAGCTGGATACGGTTGCCTCCCGGACATCACCCGGCGTTTGTCGCTGGCGATGACGGGGCGAGTGTCTATCTTAAAACTGGCCATCTTCAGGATTGCATCGAGGCGCACACTACGCCGTTCGAATAGTCCGGGGCCGGATTTCAGTTGTGTTGCGGGTCACGGTTGCGGCCGCTGCTGCGCGCTCTGGCGGAGCGGAGCATGTCAGTCGCGCATTGAAGTGGCGTCTTTCGGGTTCCCGGCAAGCGCCGCGTCGTCTTCTGTTTCGCCTTGTTCGTTTGTTTCGGTCAGGTAAGCGGGGTGATCAAGAGTGAGAAATTGTGTAGCGGGTTCTCCATTCGCATTATGCTGCAGGATACGGGTGGGACGCCCTTGCGTATCCAGCCAGACTTGACCAATACCAGCGCCGTTCCATAAGCGTTCGCCGCTGCGACGGCGGTCGGGTAGACGAGGTTGGATTTGCAGATGGCGTCGTTGCGTGAGCCAGTTCAAGGGCGAGCGCGGGGCATACAGCCAGCGATTCAGGCGATCCAGCCAATCGAGCAGGCGTCGCGGGAATTCATTCTTGATGCCGCTGCTAGTGAGTTGCCAGATATGCGGTGCCCGGTCCCGATCGCGCACTTGGACGTCATAGACGAAGGAGTAGTGCACATCGCCCGATAGAATCACGTAATTGCCCGGTGTGCGTGAATGGCGAAAAATATTCAGCATGACGCTGGCACCGCCGCGATGCGCCATCCAGTTTTCAGCATCGACCGTGAGCGCGTGGCCCGCGAAGGTGCATATTCGTTGTATGACTTCGATCAATTTGACACCAAACATCGGCGTGGGTGACACAATGACCGCTGCCGTTTCATCCAGCAATTCGTGCTGCAAGTCCGTCAATGATTCCCAGTCCATCAGCCCCGAAGGGCGGCTGGGCCATCGACTGCTGCGCCAACGTCGGGTTCGCGTGTCCAGAACAATCACGGTCGGCTGCGTACGCAATACGTAATCCCATTGCCGGAATGACAGCAGGTGGTTAATCAGCGCGTTCTGTGCGGTGGCGTCAAATCGGTCATGCTCATCCGGTGCCGCGGCCAGCGTATTCATCTGGTCCAGCGCGTCGCTGAAGACATCCGGGCGGTTGCCCCATCCCTGGCACAGCATATAGGCGAGCAACGCGTTGCCGACAATGCGCCGGGAAAACGGATGCTCGTAAGCAGTCGTTTCCCACTTGGCCGAGAGATTCCAGTCATCGGTGATATCGTGATCATCGAAAATCATCAGCGTTTGTACATGCGCAAGTAAACGGGCGGCATCAGGCAGCGCGTCGCAAAACCCCTGCAAGGCGCTGGATTCACGCCGCCAGCGCTGCGCGTGCTCGGCGCCTAGTGCTGGCATCAACGGTTCCGATATCAGCTGCCATGGCGTGGGAGACCAAACGAGTAGATACATGGCCATGACTTCGGCCAGCGTTACCAAATGATTATGCGCGCTGGACGTGGTGAATATCGGTTTTTCCACGCCGCCAAAAAAGCGTTCACGCAGCGCCTCGTTGGACTTGAACGCCGGTAGCAGGTCTTCGCGGCGATAGTAGCTGGCGGGGTGCGCGTAAAGCGCTTCGCTATCTGCGACGACCGCGCCTTCCAGGCATTCGCCATAGAGCCCAAGGCGGCGGATCAGCGCATGGATCACGGCCAGCATGGGACCGGCCACATCATCGGCATAGACCTGGTCGCCGCAAAGCATGAGCATGGCCGGCCGGGCCTCGGCGTTTTCGATATGCGCGGCCAGCAAAGTGTCCGCGCAAGCCAACCCGTCGCGTGACGGATGGTGCGGCTTGCGGCACGAGCCGAACAAAATGTTGTCGCTGCGGCTACGAAGCACCAGACTGGGTTGCGTTGCGTTTTTATGCAGCAGGTGTGGTGCCCACTGCGCGATGTTGGCTTCGGCACCGCAGTCCTGCGTAAGGATCAGATCATAGCTGATCACCGTATCTTGCGGCAGCGGTTCCGAAAGCGAAACATCGATCAGATGCAAATATGCATGACGACCGATGGGGACGACGCGACAGCAGGTTGCGTCCAGGGGGATCTGTCGAGATGATCCACCTATGGGCGCGAGCGACAACATCAGATTCAAAGGCGCGCTGCCGACGAGCCACATGACGAGGCGAGCCGGTTCCAGCCGGCGCAAGATCGGTCCGGCGAGCACCGGAGGGAGGGGGGAGAGAGGTGTTGGTTGCGTCAATCGAAGGATGCGATCTGTCATAAAAATAACAGAGCCAGTATAACAGGCGACGGTTCCGGTCTCGGGCGGGCATTTGCGCGGGCCGGCCAGAGGTGTTCCAGTGGATTACATATGAAAAGCCGCCGTGTTGCCCCTGGCTGCGCATGGCAGCGTATCCAGGCGGGGGCGGTTTTCCGTGTCGGCACGACATAGACAGGAGCTTGCCTCGGGCATGCGGGCGGGCTCGCAAACGTCGGCTTAACCGTGTATGACTGGCCAGTTGCTAGGGGTTTGACAATGGCGTGATCAATGCCGGCTCGGAAAAATGTCTGGCTATCCAGCTTTCGCATACCTCCCATAGCCTTGGCGCACCGGTTTTTATGGCTGGACCATAGCGCGCCAGAACCTGTTCGCGTGAAACGTTATTTTCCGTCCACGTGCCTCCGCCGGTGAATATATTGATGAGCAGGGGCTGGAACCGATCCAGTGCTTTGGCAAATCTGGCGTCCGCCGTTTCCGCCAGTTCGAATTCTTGCCACAGGGCGAGGAACTCGTCGCCCTGTGGCCGAGGCAGCAGGCTGAATAGGCGGGCTGCGGCTTGGGCTTCCTTTTCGCTTTGGGCGGCAGGACTCGTGTTGTCATGAATCGGAAAATCGCCGGCATCGATTTCGACAATATCATGGAGCAGCAGCATTTGTATCACCCTATGGGTATTCACGGTACTGTTCGCATATTCGTTCAGTATCAGGGCGTATACCGCCAGATGCCAGGAATGTTCCGCCGAATTTTCTTTCCGGCTTTTATCCAGCAAAGGGGATTGCCGCACCACGTTTTTCAGACGATCGGCTTCTCGCAAGAAACATAATTGTTTTTCCAAATCGGGAGATGATAGGGGAGTGATAGGGTGGGGTTGATTCATGAGCAGCGGGTACAAGTTGTTAATAGCGCGGACGCAGTGGGAAGAAGAGGCGGCGTCATTCGTCCCACACCGCACTGCCAGGGAGCACGCCGATCACGGCATGACAGCCCTTGGATGAGCAGGCCACCATGGCTAACGGCTTGTCTGCATTAATGACCGCATCATGACGAAGCACGATAAATCCGTGGTGACCGCATTTGGGACATGCGGGTTGGATCCCTGCAGGAAAGCATTTATCAAAAAATCCGTACCCTGGTTCTTTTTTCATTGACGTTCTCCCTATGCAGCCAATCTTACTGCTTTTTTGCATGGGCCGAGGGGACAAAGCCGCTGCGAGCGTCGCGGGGCAGGTCAGTTTGGCTTGCTAACTAAATGCGTTTGTTTGTACCCAAGGCGGCTTTAACCCTGCCTCCCTGGGTTCCCGCGGGGCATGCCGCCCAATTCTAACGAGATCCCCTGGCTTGAATGCCACCCCTGCTTCTACGGCATAGCAACCGCTAAGGGAGCAAGGGCGTGAAGTCATATTTAGTTGATTACTTTACTGTGTGTTACTGTTTTGGTAATATCTAGTAACTTAACCTTGGATAGCAACACATAAGCCAGAGAAGGGCTGTCTCGCTATGTGCTCGAGAATAATAAGGAGATCAAGGAGTGGGTGGCAAAGTAGAAGAACTAGATGGCCTTCGCGGGCTTGCTGCCATTGGTGTCGTTTTCTCCCATGTGCTGCTTTGGATGTATCCGTATTTGCATATGGGAAGCACCGATGATGTTAAGCCGAGCGCGTTTGCGCAATATCTTTTCAATAGTCCGTTTACCTTTTTTTATAAAGGTACGTCGGCGGTAATTCTGTTTTTTATCATGAGCGGATTTGTGCTGACTTACAGTGCCTTGCAAAAAGGCGCCAGCATCGAGATGCTACGCGCCAGTGCTATGAAAAGATACTTCCGGCTCAATATACCGGTCGCAGCTTCTATTTTTTTATGCTGGGTGCTATCAAGTTTGGGCTTATTCTTGGGGGCCGAATTTCAATTGACCCAGCCGCTTTCGGAGGCCTATACCGCGCCGCAGGGTGCGCTTTATGCACTGAAGGACGCATTGTTCGGATCGATACTGTCAGGTAGCAGTGGGTTCAATTATGTTTTATGGTCAATAAATATTGAGTTTTTTGGTTCAATGCTGGTATTTGCGCTGATTGCTTTATTTGGTGGGCAGCGAATCAGTCTGGCCATTATTTCGATGGCGCTTTGTCTATTCACCATCAGCCATCGTGCGGTATTTGTATGGAGCATGGGATTGTTTGCGTTTGGAATTTTTTTGGCAGTGATCAAATATCAGCAGACAATCACCAACGAGGCAGCAGCGAATCGAAAAATGCCAATGTGCCGAATGCTGGCGGCAAGTGCCATGCTTGTCTTTGGCATTTATTTGTTAGGTTATCATTATTTATCAGCGTCCTACTATTATCCAGCCCGGTTGGCCGGCGGCATCAATGAACTCATAGGCAGGTCGATTGATTGGGGATTTTTTATGCCTATATTGGGCAGCATGCTTGTTGTGAGTTGCATAGTAATTGATCCTCGCGTTCTCTCATTATTGAAAAATCGATTCTTTCAGTGGCTGGGTAAGCTCTCCTTCTCTGTGTATCTGATCCACACTTTCGTCATTTCATTGGTGCTCCCACTTGTCATCAAGTTTTTCGGCATCAACTATATTTCAATTCTGTTTTCGCTCGTACTGGTCATTTCAGTGACATTGCTGGTTTCCACATTGTTCTATCGATATATAGATCTATATGCAATTAGAAAGGCGGGTCACTTCGCAAATCAAATCATACATTTATGCAGAGACAAGCCATCCACAGCCTTTACAGGAAAAGGCTCTGGAAGCAACCCGTCGTACTCAGATTAACCCGCAGCCTCAATGGGAAGGCAATGCGTGGCATGCGTGGGTCTGATCAGGCGATAGAACCAAGCATTGGGAGATCGGACAGGCATTCAAACAATATCTAACGCTAGCATTAACCGTCTCTAGGCGATCATTAGCCTTGGTTCGCCATAATCCCAAGACAAAGCTGTATCACGTAATCCGGTGCGGGCATTGCTTTATGAGCGTATCTGACCGTCGATCGTCATCCCTCTAAAGAAGATCCGTAATATGTCTCCTGTAATCAACGTTCTTGTCAACGAGCGCTGAGGGGGCAGAGGGAGCAGCGAGTGGCGCGGGCCGTGGTAGGACGCAGTCCATTCTGGTGTTGCCGCTCGCTAGATGATGTTAAACAGATTCCACGGATGGCCTAGGCGTATTGTGCCAATCCGTTTCCAAGCGACCAGTTCTCTTTTTCGACTTCCACGAGGCTGATGAATACATCTTCCGGCCTTGCACCCGGACTTTCGCTAAGCAATTGCGCCAGCCGCTTGAAAAGTGCTTTCTTCTGGTCTTTGGAGCGGGTATTGCTTGCTGTGATTTGAATATAGATGACATCTTGGCTACGGGCAACGTCCAGGTAAGACGGGCTGTAGCGGAAATTGGCAACATCATGCTCGGTGATCACCATGAATTGATCATCGGCAGGAACATTAAATGTTTCATGTAGGGCATGGTAGACGTTATCGAATATCGCTTGTCTGTAGGTGTCGGGTTTTCCGGCTTGTAAAGCAATGTGGACGAGTGGCATGTCGGCTCCTATCGACGGTTCATCGTTCGAATATGGTAGGCGAAATCATCTATTCTGATAAGATATAGATGATTATTTCAGTAATAAGTATTTGTTATGAAAAAAGATGCGCTTGATCTGGACGCGGTTAAGGCTTTTATTCGCGTTGCCGAATTGTGTAGTTTTACTCATGCTGCTAACGCCTTGCAGGTATCGCAAGCGGCAGTCAGCCTGAAATTGAAGCGACTTGAAGAAAGGCTGGGTTATCGGCTAATTGAGCGAACGCCCAGGTATGTGGAGCTCTCGGCACGAGGTGCGGCATTCCTTGAGCTTGCGCGGGATCTGATCGCGGCCCATGATCGAGCGCTTGCCGACGCCGCCGCGAGAGAGCGGGTTACCATCGGCATCAGTGATCATGTCGCGGGTCCGGAGCTTCCTGCGCTTATTGCCAGGATGAATGCGCAAACGCCTCAGCTATTGATCGAAATTAGAATCGGGTCGTCGAATGATTTACTCCAACGCTACGATAGGCGAGAACTCGATACGGTTATTGTTCGATTTCATCAAGGTCGGAACGATGGCGACCTGATCACCGAAGAAAAATTCGGTTGGTTCGCGGCGCCCGGCTTGCAGTACCAGTTGGGGGAGCCTCTGCCGCTTGCCACGATGGCTGAGCCTTGTGGTGTGAGAGCGATGGCTAAGCAGTTCCTTGATGAAGCCGGGATATCCTGGTCCGAAGTATTCGTTGGCGGTGGCGTGATGGCGGTCTCTGCTGCCGTCATGGCAGGCCTTGGCGTTGCGGCATTGTCGCCACGGATGGTGCCTTTTGGCGCAAACGATGTCGGTGCCAGGCTGGGACTGCCCGATCTGCCAAGAATACCGATTCTATTGCATACGCGAGTAAAGGCGGGGCGCGCGCGTGATACGCTGGTTGCGCTTTCTGCCGCCTTTCGAAGCGCCGTTCGCGGCTAGCCGGACGCGAATCAGAAGGAACGGTTGGTCAGCCGTACTGCGCTTGGATGGAGAGCACTGCGCTTGAATGATACTGGTTTCACAATCCGGCTATGCAAAAGGGTGGTATTGCAACGCTCAAACAATAGGCATTTGCCGTGCGCTTAAGACCTAGCCCCGGCGCCTGGAAGCGTTAGTTCAGTTTCTGCTATGCTAGGCTTGCAGGTTTTACAGATCATAAATTAATTAATAAGGTCACGGTCATGAATGAATCTGAGCAAAAGATTTTTAGCATGCGCTGCTGATGCTGCAAACTGAATGCTTCTGAACGACAAATCATAAGTCCAGTATGGAAAAAGCTTTGATATGTTAAGTCAAGCCGAACGGGATCGCATATATCTTCAAGTCATTGCTTCTTGCGGTAAAAGCAACGAGGGAGCCTTTTAATCATGGGTAAAAAAGTTGTTGATTTTAGCGATGATGAAATAGCCCAGCGACTTCCCGTATGGACTGCCCTAACTGATATTTTTGTTAATGTCGATCAAACGAAGGAAGAGTTCGAGAGGGACACGGACTATATCGCAGGCAATTTGTCGAAATATGGACTTTCCATACAGACCCTAGAAGAAATATTGAAAGATGAGATCGGGCCGATTTTCGTGTGTAATTTCAGTATCTTTATGTCAATTCCAGAAACCGATGGGTGGAGTATGGAAGGTGTAGAGTATGCCATGAAAATTCATAGAGCCCAAAAACATACCCTAGACGGTTTGTGGCATAAATTCTTTAAAAAAGACCCGTTTAAGAATGAAACCATAGCGAAACGTTGGGCTGCTATCAAAAAGAGATTGGAAGAGATGGGGATCCCCGAGTCCTCTAATCCCTAGCTGAAGTACCTGTTCTTGCTCTATTTTTAGTGGTCGGGACAGTAAGATTCGAACTTACGACCCTCGGGTTCAAAACCATAATATTCATTATAACCCATTGTTTTGTATATGTTTATCTGGTTTTATTGCCATCAATAATCACCCCTATACATCCGTTTTTTGCCTGTGAGTTCCACAAAAGTCCCACATGAAAACTGTAATGGAGAATATAAATATAACATTCAAGATTCACCCCCCGGCGAGTACAATGTGTCACCTAGACCCCTGATCTGCCCAGGCACAACCCCGGGCAGGCCAGGGAGATACGTACGACCACGCGGCCTGAATCGGCGTTTGAGTGGTATCTGGTGACGCGGAAGGTGGGGAATAGCAGATATCAGGGCGAGGATGCGAGCGAGCCTGTCACCTAAGTAAAACAATTGCATTTGATCAATCTGCGGACAATTTTATGAACCAAGGGTTATCGATCACCTAATTTGCGGCAATAATTTGTTGATTTTGAATAGAATACTTATTTCGTAAGTTTAAGTAATCAGATTAAGGGGATTAAGTAATGCCTACAAAAATTATCGAAAATGGCCGAATCGATCTGGATGTGAGGGATTGGCCGAGTGGGGACGATGTCGAGCCATTGACTCTACAATATGATGGTGACGCTGTTGTGAACATCACTAATGACGACAATTTATCGCAGTCTAATCAGATTTTTATTACCCGATCGAATGATGCGGGCACGACAACATTCAATATTGGCGACAACGCCAAGGTAGCAATTGGCGGCGATAGAGGATCTAGTGCATTAGATTTGCAAGATCGAACATATAACTTTAATTTGGGGGATGGAGCTGAATTAGATCTCAAAGCTGTTTTAGGAGAAACGTTTCGTGACCCAATGGATCCAATAGATTATGATCCCGTAAACAATCCTGATATTACAATGCCAACCAAAGACGAAACGTCTATTCGTCCGACAATTAATATTGATATGGGGGAGGGGCATAACTCCACTTTAATTTTGCCGGATTATTCAGAACAGAATGTGTGGATTAATATTGTTGGATTATCACCAGGTGATCAAATAATATCGCCATTGGCTGAGACGACCAGTCGTTACACGGAGAATGACGCGGGCAATATTGAGCCTGGCGCTGATAAGCATTTGACTCTTGACGTTTATAGCGAGGCAACCGGATCTAGACCAATGTACGATCTGAATATAGGAAATGCCATTTCAACTGATTTTCGCGTATCAAATATAGAACCTGATCAGGGTGGTGGAATTTCGCTAACCTATGCGTGCTATATGAAAGGTACGCACATCAGGACTCCAGAAGGTGAAGTCAAGGTCGAAACGCTGAAATCAGGCGATCGAGTTTTGACAGCTAGCGGCGGTGTCGCCATCGTTAAATGGCTGGGCTATCGGACGTTATATAAGAGTAAAATTCCGGAGAAAGACAGAAAGCGTGCCTTCCCAATTTTATTTAAACAGGGCTGCATTTCCGACAACGTTCCTCACCGCGACCTG
Source organism: Advenella kashmirensis (assembly GCA_040395835.1). GTDB lineage: Bacteria > Pseudomonadota > Gammaproteobacteria > Burkholderiales > Burkholderiaceae_B > Advenella > Advenella kashmirensis_B. Next base: position 59,812 of record JBEBPQ010000017.1, on the reverse strand, counting down.
GTTATGTCACCTGGCCACCACGTTTACTTCGATGGTAATCTCGTGCCGGCGATGATACTCGTCAATGGCAAATCGATTGTTCAGCAATTTCAAATGCAATCGTTCCAGTACTTTCATGTGGAGCTTGAGCAGTTCGATATTCTCCTGGCAGAAGGCGTTCCAGCAGAATCGTATGTTGATACGGGCAACCGCAACATGTTTCAAAATGCACGAGAGGTGGCTATGAATCCTGATTTCGGGCCTGCAACGGGGCGTCTTGATGTGCCTGGAGTCACTGTTGTGCGTAAAGGGCCTGTTGTTGAGGCAATCCAGGCAAAGCTACTAGAGCGGGCGAATTGGATGCACATGTCTGAAGCACAGAAGCGTTCTGCGTAGCCATGCATTGTGAGCAACTGACCGGGATATCCGGTTGGTTGCTCATCATCCCACTTCGTTACTATTTCCGCCTAATCCCGCAACGCATTGAGCTGCCGGATTGCCTGATCGCCCTCAATCACTATTCCGATAATATCTTGAGAAACCTGTCCGTCAAGTTCGGCTCGTGTCGTTCCATCGTCCAGGACGGCGGTTTTGGTGGCTTGAGCGGGACATATGGGACGCTTGACACGGACTGACAGCAGGTGCTTGCCGTCAGCAACATCAGCGCGAAGCTGTGCTTCAATTTTCTGAGCATTTCGATTTTCCTGTATGCGAAGGGTATCCAGTTTGTTTACCTGTTCCTGCCAAGCCTGTTTCTTTTGACGGGCGGCCTCGTTGAGCATCGCCGTTTGCAGCTTGGTGAAGGTTTCGTGATCGGCGTGGCCTTGGCGGTACTCATGCCAGCGGTAAACCAGACCCGCGGCCACGGCAATCAGCACCAGGATGATATAGCCGCGGATTCCGTTCAAAAACGCAATGATGGTGCTCATGGGCATGGGTCTCCATTGACGTCCCTGTCGTTCCAGCATTTCTTGGGCGTCGGTTTTTTTGGGACCTGCCGCAGTGATCCTCGAGCGGTCTTACTCTGCGCTGACCGTGCTTGCTTTACAGCGGTGCTGGCGTGGCCGGCGGTCCGGCTGGCGGCGGTCTGCTTGGTTTTTGTGACCACGCTGTCAACCGCGGCGGCCAATTGTCCCAACTGGTCCGTATTCTGGTCCTGTCGGGAGACAATCAACGGAATGCACTTTTCGATAACCTCGGTCAGTCGGGTAAGGGTGAAGACGTTCAGCGTGACAGCAATTGGCCATTCCCCAATCCGGACAAACCAGCAGGCGACGTTTAAGGCGGTGATGCGGATACCAACGAGGAAACAGGCTAGGAGGCAGCGTAATGAAAGCCACCCGAAAGCTGATCCGCGCGGACGGCACGAGCGAGGGGTACACGCGCCCCGCTGTCCATGCGCGATATCCAGCTTAAGATCGATGCGGATTGCGTCGATAGAGTAAGGAAGCAGGAAGCCATGGCCGACATTTTTGTGTGCATCGGATACGACCGGAAGGGTGAGAACGTCATGAGCATTCTCTTAATCCCTGGGGAGATTGCCCGAATGCATACAACTATCTCGCATTCGTCTAGGGGAGGCAAGTGGTCCGAGTACTTGATAGCGCTTGGCGACCTGGAACCATTTTTTCAGCAGTTAATTCTTTCCGATTTGGAAGAAGGCAACCGAGCTACGCGCAAGTGCCTGTCATGCGAACGTCTGGCCGCCGCGCCAGGATGGGTGCAGACCATCAAATGTGCAGACCTAATCAGCAACACGTCGAGTATCGTCCTGCATGATCCGGACTTCGCGAAAGTCTACTCCCGCGAGAAGCGGGAGCTTTTGGCGGTCCTGACAAAGGCCGACCGGCGCCTGTGGGATATCGCGAACAGCATGGCGGGCAACGTCTGGAACTGCTGGCCATGCTGGCCGAAAATGTGTCGCTGCGGCAATCCGAGCACCCTCGAGGAGGTGCAGCGAATTCGCAGGATGTTGGAAATAACCGCAAAACAATGAGGTATCACATGGAACAAGTAAAACGGGGTCTCAACAAGACTGAGGCTATGGATTATCACGGCGTTAAGCTGAAATTTTTCAATCTTCACGTGATGCCGCTGCTCAAAGATCGAGCAGTAAAAGCCGGAATTTCGCTGATTTTCCAGCGAAAAGACCTGGATGATGCTTGGGAGCGATATACACTTACAGCCGACGGTAATCGTGCTTTAGATACCCCGAAAAGAGAAAAAGTATGGCACGAACAAAATTCACCGGTATCCGCGTCGAAAAAGACGGCACGTACTGGGTCGACGCTTGGTACCGAAAACAGCGCATTTCTAAGCGTGGTTTCCGGTCTTACGAGCAAGCCCAGGACTGGCTTATCCAGTCAAAACAGGCCATCGCAAGTATTGCGAATCAGCAACGTCCCCGGTGACGCTAGACCAGGCGGCAGCGAGATTTATCGAGGAGAGGGCGGCGAACGAAGCGCCGACGCTCAGAAACGATATTTCGATGCTCAAGCCTGCAATCGCAGTATTAGGCTCTTTAACTTTGGATGAAATAAACAACGAATCGCTCAAGCGGTTTGTCGCTTATCGTCTTGGTCAGGGCCTCAAGAAAAAGACTGTTAACTATACCCTCGGTTTGATCCGCACCATATGTAACTTGGCTGCGGATGAATGGCGGTTTGATAACGGATTGACATGGATAGAGACGGCGCCCAAGGTGACGTTGCTGGAGGAGGACGACAAGCGGCCACCTCGACCAATCACCTGGAGTGAGCAGGAGCGCCTGATTTCGCATCTGCCGGAGCATCTGACTAATATGGTGCTGTTTGATTTGAATACCGGCGTACGCGAGGATGTTGTGTGCTCTTTGCGTTGGGACTGGGAATTGAAAATCAAGCTTCGGCCGGAGTTGTTTGTCTCGGTTTTTGTGATTCCGCGCGCGAACGTGAAAGGGCGCAAGTCCGAAAGAATCATTGTTTGCAATTCGGTTGCGCAAGGTATTGTTGAGGCCCAGCGTGGATTGCATGAAGAACGGGTGTTTACGTACTGGCGTCCGCGACAGGCAGGGCAAGGACAAGGCCGAATTGAAACACCGGCCTGTCAATTTCATCAATAACACGGGCTGGCAAAAAGCAGTCGCCAGGGCGGGGGTTGGTGATTTGCATGTCCATGATCTGCGGCATACTGTGGGTATGCGTTTACGATTGACTGGGGTAGGTGAGCGTACTCAGGATGTGATTTTATGGCACAGCAACAAGTCCATGAACTCGCATTATGCTATTGCGCAACTGCGTGAAATCTACGGCGCGCTTGAGGGAATATCCAAGCCCGGCCATGAGGAAGAATCATTGAATTTGCACGCAATGATTCGGCAGGCGCAGATCAAAGCTGTGGAACGAGTCCCACAAAAGTCCCACAGCAATAAAAAAGCCGTTTAAAGATTCGGACTCTTTAATCGGCTTAATGTATTAATTCTTAACGTTTTTTGTGGTCGGGACAGTAAGATTCGAACTTACGACCCTCTGGTCCCAAACCAGATGCGCTACCAGGCTGCGCTATGCCCCGACTCGTTTCACTAAATTAGCGAAGAACAGAATATTAGCATAAACTACACTTTTATTGCAAGACCTTGCTGCAACAAAAACCACAAATCTACCTCAGCGGCTTTGGGCGTTGCGGGCGCGTTCAAGAAATTTGTCTGCGCTGCGCATGCCTTCGGAGCGGTTGTGGCGGAAACCGGAAGGGTCCGAACCGCGTCGGCTCCAACTGCGATCGTGGTCCCGACCGCGATTCCAGTCCCGACGCTCTTCGCGCCGCTCGTTCCAGTCACGCCGTTGCGCTTCGTAACGACGCTGGCGTTCGTAACGATTGCGGCGGTCGTAGTCGACATTACGGTATCCGCTGCGGTAGCCGCTTCCGTAGTAGCCTCCGCCATCGTAATAGCGATCTCCGTAGCGGCCATAGCCGTCTCCTGCGTAGCCAACGCAACCGGTGAGTGTGCCTAGGGCAATGCTAATAGCGACCAATACTTTTTTCATATCGACCTCCATGCTAAATGGTCATCCTTCTGGTCTAGCCAAAGTTGAATATCTTGAGAACAATTATCGGTTGAATCATATTTCCGAGGTGTTTCCGAAGTAAAACAGATGCAATCAATACGGTCCTTTTTGTTACATTTTTGCATTATGTCTTATAAGGTCATGATTTTTTTAGGTTAAGTTCGTAATGTGCAGAAACCTTTCCGGTCGCCCGGTATGCGTTTGGCATGGAGAGCGTCGTAAAGTGAACCGCTTGCGTCTTATTTGAACATATTTGGCGTGAGCCCGATAGGGTAGGTGCATACGTCCCGCAACAACCATCATCGGGCAATGCGCGAGGTCAGGCATGGAGTCTGTCGGGCTTTGGTCGTTGTCCGCCGGCTTTGGCGAGGCAATTGTCGTAAGCAAGTCACGAATTTGTCGAGGCTTTAAAAAATCATGATGAATTTGCGCACATCTGTAGACGTCGCTAAAATGGTTATGCTATAGTCCTGTTTCTCTACTTCACGCACTCGTGGTGAAATAGGTAGACACAAGAGACTTAAAATCTCTCGGGCATTGCGCCCGTGCCGGTTCGATTCCGGCCGAGTGCACCAGAGATGAGTCTTATCAGACAGGAAGCTTGGCAGAGTGGTTGAATGCACCGGTCTTGAAAACCGGCGAAGGGTTAAACCTTCCGTGAGTTCGAATCTCACAGCTTCCGCCAAATAAACAAGAAAATCTATCGCTTATGTCCCGCTGGCTCTCGGCGGGGCCGCGTTCATCCGTCTGGTGCATTTGCCAATTGCGTTGTGTGGAACCTACATTAATGCAGATGGCGCACGTGTATGCCATGCTTTTTTCCTATTCTCTTCTCCCACTGGCTTCGGGTTGCGGGCATTGCGCCACCGGGCTCGTCAAGGCATTGCGTCCCCATGCCGTATCAGTAATTTATTTCAGTGGTAAATGAGATGTGATACAACACACGGTGTGGTGTTTTTGCTGTGTGCTGTTTACGTGTATCGTGCCAGGGGAGGGAAGGCCCGCCGTGGCGCGCCGGGTAGAGGCTTGCCTGCCCGGGTTATCCGCGCCCCGATTTTGGCGTGAGATGTCCTTGAGCAAGTCTTCCAGAAAACTAAATCGAGGCGATTATGAGTTCAGAGGCCCATTCAATCAGTTTGTTGTCGCCGGTGGTTTTGCTGGCGGCCGCGGTGGTGGCGGTTCCGCTATTCAAGCGAATAGGGCTTGGCGCGGTGCTGGGGTATTTGATCGCCGGCCTGGCGATCGGGCCATTCGGGTTGGCGTTTTTCTCCGATTCGGGCTCGATATTGCAAGTGGCGGAGCTGGGGATCGTCATGTATTTGTTTGTCATCGGCCTGGAGATGCAGCCGTCCCACCTGTGGGGGTTGCGTCGCGAGATATTCGGTCTGGGGACGCTGCAGATCACGGCCTGTGCGCTTGGCTTGATGGGGGTCGGGCTGTTGTTCGGTTTCGGCTGGCAGGTGGCATTTATTGGCGCGGCGGGATTTGTCCTGACATCGACCGCCATTGTCATGCAGTTGCTCGGCGATCGGGGCGACATTGCCCAGCCCAGGGGGCAGAAAATCGTTGCCATCCTGCTGTTCGAGGACTTGCTGATCGTGCCCTTGCTGGCGATCGTGGCCTTTATGGCACCCAACCATGTGGAGGCGAGTGCATCTGAGCGCCTGCGGGATATCGGTCTTGGCTTGTCCGCCATCGTGGGGCTGGTGGCGGCGGGCTATTGGCTGCTGAATCCGTTATTCCGCGTCCTGGCGGCGGCGAAGGCTCGCGAGGTCATGACAGCGGCGGCCTTGCTGGTCGTGCTTGGGGCCGCGCTGCTGATGCAGGTCAGCGGCCTGTCGATGGCGATGGGGGCATTTCTGGCGGGGGTGTTGCTGTCCGAGTCCACGTTTCGGCACCAAATCGAGGCGGATATCGAGCCATTTCGCGGAATCCTGCTGGGTTTGTTTTTTCTTGGGGTGGGCATGTCGCTGGACTTGTCGGTCGTGGCACAAAACTGGCCATTGATCGTCGGGGGTGTCCTGGCCATGATGTTTGCCAAGGCGCTGATGATTTATCTGGTCGCTCGTGTGACCAAGAGCTCGCACGGGGATGCGTTGGATCGCGCGTTGTTGATGGCGCAAGGCGGGGAGTTCGCTTTCGTGTTGTTTGCGGCGGCGGCGGGGGCGGGCGTGATCGATGATTCGATCAAGTCGAATTTGACTGCGATCGTGGTGTTGTCGATGGTGTTGACGCCGGTTGTCGGCATATTGTTCCGGCGATTTACCGAGTCGGATAAAGCAATTTCTCTGGAGAATGTCAGTGTTGCCGAAGGGTTGACCGGTAGCGTGCTGATGATAGGGTTTGGCCGTTTCGGGCAGGTGACCAGTCAATTGCTGTTGGCGCGCGGCGTAGATGTCACGATTATCGATACGGATATCGATATGATTCAGAATGCCGAAAAGTTCGGTTTCAAGATTTACTATGGCGATGGTTCGCGCCTGGATATCCTGCACGCATCGGGCGCGGCAACGGCGCAGGCGATTGTCGTCTGCGTGGATGACAAGGCGGTCACGAACAGGATTGTCGATATCGTGGCGCAGGCGTTTCCCTTGGCCAAGCTGCTGGTCAGGACCTACGATCGCGAGCATTCCCTTTATCTAATCAAGAAAAACGTCGATTATATGGTTCGCGAAACTTTTGAGTCTGCGATGGTTTTTGGGGGTGCGATTCTCAAGGAGCTGGGTGTTGATCCCGAGGAGGTCGGGCAGATCACCCGGGAGATCCGTGATCGCGATAGTGAGCGCTTCGAAACCGAAGTTGCTGCCGATGATGTTTATGCCGGGGTGGGGATGCAGTACTCGCACGCGCATCCGCGCCCCACGTCACCCTTGATTCAACCCACGCGAGACGGGCGGATATTGAACGAGGAGGTTGCGCCGCGTTCTTAGATGGCCAGGTCGGGGTCTTCTGGCCGTGCGTCGGATGAGGCCGGGTGGGCCGATCTTCAGGCAGGCAGGGCTGATAATTTTGCCGGTAGACCCGAAATGGCTTTCAACCCGGGGATTGATTCGGTACCCTAATGGCGGGATGGTCCATTGCGACGATCGATCTATTTTACTTATATAAGCAGGAGAAAGCATGAAGGCGATAGAAATTTCAACACCAGGTGGTCCGGAGGTGCTCAAGGAGGTCGAGCGGGAAAAACCAGTGCTCAAGGAGGGCGAGGTGCTGATCCGAGTCACTGCGGCTGGTGTCAACCGTCCGGATGTTTTTCAGCGCAAAGGGGCATATCCGCCGCCACCCGGGGCGTCGGACTTGCCTGGCTTGGAGGTGGCGGGAGAAATCGTGGCTGGCGATCTTTCGGGGACCGCGCTGAAGATCGGCGATAAGGTATGCGCGTTGACGCCAGGTGGCGGGTATGCGGAATATTGCGCAACCCCCGCAGGTCATTGCCTGCCCATCCCCGATGGCTTGAGCGATATCGAGGCGGCCGGCTTGCCCGAGACGTTCTTCACTGTATGGACCAATGTTTTTGATCGCGGCGCGCTGGCCGAGGGCGAGCGTCTGCTGGTGCATGGCGGGGCAAGCGGTATCGGTACCACGGCAATTCAGATTGCGCGGGCGCTGGGTCACGAGGTATACGTGACGGTTGGCAGCGACGAGCGCGCAGCGGCGGTAGAGAAACTGGGCGCAACCAAGGCAATCAACTACAAAACGCAGGATTTTGTGGAGGAGATCAAGAAGCTGACTGACAATCGGGGCGTGGATGTGGTGCTGGACATGGTTTCGGGCGAATATATCAACCGTAACATTCAGTGTTTGGCCGATGATGGGCGGATCGTGATTATCGCCCAATTGGGCGGTAGCAAGGCAACGGTCGACACTGCCCAGGTCATGCGTCGCCGTCTTACCATCACTGGTTCGACATTGCGTCCGCGCAGCGTTCCTTTCAAGACGGCGATTGCCAGGGCCTTGCAAGAGCGGGTGTGGCCGCTTTTGGCTTCCGGGAAAATCAAACCTGCAATCCATGCCACGTTCCCGTACCCGAGGGCCAGCGAAGCGCACGCCATGATGGAAAAAGGCGAAAATATTGGAAAAATCATCCTGACGTTTTGAGTTTCCTTTTGGAAATGAAAAGGTTATAATTGCTGGTTTTGTAAAATTCCCTTTATTGCATTTAACTCATTTGGCGTTTGCTCGCGGGCTGGATAGTGGGTTGTCGAAGGTTATTTTGTTTTGGTAATTTTGCATTTGATGGTTTTAGCGATGCCTGTTGTTCCGCATCCCGGATTCATCACCTTGACCATCCTTGGTGGCGATGCCTGGAGCACCAGGCTGGCGACGGCTTGGTCATAATGGCCAGCCAGGGCTGGCCGTGGGACTTGAGCGTGCTGATCACGAAGTGTCTGGGTTGGCAGGGTTTTGCGCCGTGAAGGGCAGCGGGTCGGTGGCGTCTTGTCAGTTGCCGTTTTTCGGGCTTGTTGTTTCGCCGGGGTGGGCGCGCTGGTCGTCGGCCTTGCGGTCTGCCGGTTAGGCGAGGCGAGCCCTTGTGGAACAATCGCAGGTTAATTGCAGTCAATATAGCTAATGGAAGCTAGTGAATTCAAGGAAGGAATATGAGTATGCGCCGTCGCCTGGTTCTTGGAAACTGGAAAATGAATGGCAGCCTGGCAGACAATCAGGCGTTGATCGCCGAGCTGGTCAAATTGCTGGCTGACGCAGGCCGGGATGCCCAGGCCGGGGTGTGCGCACCCTTCCCGTATTTGCCGCAGTTACGCGATGGCTTGACCGGTTCCGCGATCAGTTGGGGTGCCCAGGATGTCAGTGAGCACGAGAAGGGCGCCTATACTGGCGAGGTCTCGGTCGCGATGCTGGCCGACTTTGGCTGTGCGTGGGCGCTTGTCGGCCATTCCGAGCGTCGTGCCTATCACGGCGAGGCCAGCGATACCGTTGCCCGCAAGGCAGCTGCGGCGATCAAGGGTGGGCTCACGCCGGTGGTTTGCGTGGGAGAGACTCAGGCTGAGCGCGAGGCGGATCGCACGCTTGAAGTGATTGGCGAGCAGTTGCGGCCAGTGCTGGCGTTGGGCAAGGAGGCGGTGGAAAAAATGGTTATCGCTTATGAGCCTGTGTGGGCCATCGGCACCGGACTGACTGCAACGCCAGAGCAGGCGCAGGATGTCCATGCGTATATTCGCTCGTTGCTGACCAAAGCCGGCGCTCCTGAGCAGCGTGTGCTGTATGGCGGCAGCGTGAAGGCTGCGAACGCGGCCAGCCTGTTTGCAAAGCAGGATATCGACGGCGCGCTGGTTGGCGGCGCATCGCTGATCGCGGCCGATTTTCAGGGTATTGTCAGCGCCTAGTGCCATCATGCGTCGGTTTGACCCGACTATAGAATTTTTCTGGAGTAATAATTAAATGCCATCTTTTGTATACCCTTTACTGGCAGTGTTGCAGGTCATTTCTGCGCTCACTGTGATTGTCCTGGTGCTGTTGCAGCAAGGGAAAGGGGCTGATATGGGCTCTTCCTTCGGAGGGGGCTCCGCTGGCAGTCTGTTTGGCGCAACAGGTGCGGCAAACTTTTTCTCACGCATGACCAAATGGGTGTCTATCCTGTTTTTTGCTTGTACGCTGGGTCTGGCCTATCTTGGCAATACCAGCCAGCGCAGCACGTCAGCAACGACCAGCGGAGGCGTGATGCAAGGCTATCAGACGCCGGCTCCTGCCGATGCGCCTCCTGCCGGCAATACGCCTGCTTCGGATTTGCCCACGGCGCCCGCAACACCATCGGGCTCGGTAACGCCCGCTGCGCCAGCGGTCGAGCCTGAAAAAGCGCCAGCCGAGTCAAATCCTGCCGCAAATACAACACCTTCTACAGGTGCGACGGGACAAAGTACGGATTCTAACGAGAAAAAGTAAATTTTTCTGAAAAGTTGGTGTTATAATCCTCTGTCTTTACAGATGCTCACGTGGTGGAATTGGTAGACACGCTATCTTGAGGGGGTAGTGGCGAGAGCTGTGCGAGTTCGAGTCTCGCCGTGAGCACCAACCGGTTTTGAAGTTTAAATCGCCTTCCGTAGTCGATAAGCCCTTGCTTCCTTGAAGCAGGGGCTTTTTGTTTTTCCATGCGGGCTTGGCTAGCGGAACCGGCCACGGTCAGCGATGCGGCACGCTCTTGATCGTGTTTGTTTTATCATTTTCGCCAAAGCATATCTGTTTCCCGGGTCCCGGAGGGCCTTGATATTGCGGCCAATTGCCTTGTTGCGCCGCACATTGTGTCATTTTTCAGTAATACGGTATATTTATAATGAAATCGTTTTCGTAAAACGTTTTCATTACTATGGCCAAACGCAGCGACCGGATCTCCATTCTCGATATCGCCAGGCAGGTTGGGGTTTCTCCAGCAACGGTATCGCGCGTTTTCAATTTTCCCGAGCAGGTCAGTGCCGCGACACGCGAGCAGATTCTCGCGGTGGCGCGTCAACATGGCTATCGGCCCAATGCATCGGCGCGCACGCTGCGCACACAGCGTAGCGGTGTTGTGGGCGTGTTGCTGCCAACGTTGACCAATCCGGTCTTTGCCGAATGTCTGCAAGGGATCACGCAGGGGACGGCAGCGCATGGCTACGCCATAATGCCGGCTACGACAGATTACCGTGTGGCGCATGAAATCGAAGCGGTGGAGCGCCTGCTCGCCTTTGGCGTCGATGGCGTTATTCTTGTCGTGTCCGATGCCGCCACGTCTCAGGCCATTGCCTTGTTGCGCAAGCATGGCACGCCCTATGTCCTTGTTTACAATCGCCATCCGGCGCATCCCTGTGTTTCCGTGGCGGGGGATGTCGCCGTGAGCGAACAGGTCGGGCGCCTGGTTGCGCAGGGCCACAGGCGCATTGCCATGGTCTGTGGGCAGTTACGGGCATCTGATCGTGCCCAGCAACGTTACGCGGGCTTTGTGAAGGGCATGGAGCGGGCAGGGTTGCGACCGTCGGCGCTGATCGAGGTGCCTTTTGTAGAAACGGCAATTGAAAACGTATCGCAGGCCTTGCGGGCAAATCCGCAAGAAAGGCCGACCGCGCTCATCTGCTCAAACGATTTACTGGCAATCAGGGCGATGCGCGCCGCGTTTCTGTGTGGCCTCGGGGTGCCGCAAGATATCAGTGTGACGGGATTCGATGGCATTCGCCTGGGCCAGGATTTGACCCCGGCCCTGTCTTCGATCGCCCAGCCAAATCAGGAGATGGGGCAGGCGGCGGTCGATCTGCTGGTCCGGTCGATTGCACAGGGCCGATCGCCGCAAGCAACGGAAAGCATCACGCTTCAGTTTCACTTCCAGGCCGGCGGCTCTTGTGGCCGGCCGAATGACGATTCCCGCGCCGATTCGGAGCGCAAATAGGTAGTTTCTTGTTTTCCTGGAGATAAGCATGTCAAACATATTCAAACGTTTTGCCCGCGCGGGGTTGCTGGTGGCCGGGTTTGCTGCCGCCACGGCTTCTGCGCAAACCGCGATTTGTTACAACTGTCCGACCGAATGGGCCGATTGGGGAACACAATTGAAGGCGATCAAGGAGAAAACCGGCGTGACGATTCCCCCTGATAATAAAAATTCTGGCCAGTCGCTGGCGCAAATGGTTGCGGAAAAGGCAAACCCTGTGGCCGACGTCACCTATCTGGGGATTTCTTTTGCGGTGCAGGCCCAGAAAGCGGGCGTGCTTGCAACCTACAAACCCGCACACTGGGATGATATCCCAGCCGATCTGAAAGATCCCGATGGGCATTGGTTTACCACCCATTCCGGGACGCTCGGATTCATGGTGAACCTGGACGCATTGGACGGAAAACCTGTGCCGCAGTCCTGGGCGGACCTGCTCAAACCCGAATACAAGGGGTTGATCGGCTATCTGGATCCCGCGTCAGCATTTGTGGGGTATGTGGGTGCAGTGGCTGCCAATGTCGCGTTGGGCGGGACACTGGACGATTTCACGCCGGGCATCAACTATTTTAAATCGTTGCAAGGCAACGAGCCCATCGTGCCTAAGCAAACATCCTATGCGCGTCTGCTGTCCGGCGAGATCGCAATCTTGCTGGACTATGACTTTAACGCCTACCGAGCAAAATATAAGGACGGAGCGAACGTGGCGTTTGTGATCCCTGCCGAGGGCACGGTTGCCGTCCCTTATGTGATGAGCCTGGTCGCTGGCGCGCCCCACGCCGATAGTGGACGCAAGGCGCTGGATTTTGTCATGTCGGACGAAGGGCAGGCGATCTGGGCGCGCGCGTTCTTGCGGCCGGTCCGGGCAGGCGCCATGCCTAAGGAAGTCGAAGCCAAGTTCCTGCCTGCCAAAGACTATGCGCGCGTCAAAGCGGTGGATTACGGTCGGATGGCCGAAGCCCAGCGCAGCTTCTCCGAGCGCTACATGAAAGAGGTGCGCTAGGCCCGGGCAGTGTCTATGCTGACGGCAAATCGCGAATAATCAGGAGTCGAGTCGATGTCGAAACCATCATCTTTGCTAGAGCGGCGCAACCGCTCGCTGTTATTGGCCTGTGTGGCGCCATCTGTGGTCTTCCTCGCGGCATTCTGGATCTTGCCGGTGTTGCGGCTTGTCGCATTGCCGGCGCAGGATGGATGGCAGACCTATTTCCTGGTGTTGACCGATTCGCGTTATCTGAGAAGCATGATCAACACGCTGCTGCTGTCCCTGGCGACGACGCTGGTAACCTTGATCATTGGCGGCGCTGTCGGTCTATTTCTGGCACGCCGGCGTTTTGCGGGCCGTCAGGTGTTGCTGTCGCTGCTGACCGCGCCACTGGCTTTTCCGGGCGTCATTATCGGTTTCTTTATCATCCTGTTGGGCGGCCGCCAGGGCTGGATTGCAGACCTGAGCAGCGGGTTAGGGCTGGGGCGCATCACTTTCGCCTATGGATTGCTCGGCTTGTTCCTGGCTTATTTGTATTTTTCGCTACCCAGGGCGATCGCAGCCTATACGGCGGCGGCCGAGGCGATGGATGGGCAATTGGAAGAGGCCGCAAGGGTATTGGGAGCGTCGCGCTGGGCGATTACGCGAGATGTCTGGCTGCCGCAACTGGCGCCGACGACGGTTGCCTGCGGGGCCATTGTCTTCGCTACTGCCATGGGGGCGTTTGGCACGGCGTTCACCCTGGCCAGCAAGTTCGAGGTGGTGCCGATTACCATCTACAATGAGTTTACCAATTATGCCAACTTCGGACTGGCCGCTTCATTGTCGATTGCCCTGGGATTGGTCACGTGGGCAGTCCTGTTTTTCGCGCGGGTGGCCGGCGCGACGTCGTCCGGTGCATAGGAGAGGTTAATGAGCGCTTCATCCCGCCGGTCTGCCCCTTGGCTATTGCTGATCACTGTTCTGGTTTGCATATTTATGCTTGTGCCCATCGTGATTTCTATCCTGGCGGGCCTGGTGAATAATTATCGCGCAGGGATCAGTAGCGGCGTGACCTTGCGCTGGCTGGCCGAGGTATGGTCGGTATATGGCACGACGGTTGGCGCTTCGGTTTGCCTGGCGCTGGTTTGTGTATGCTGTACCTTACTGCTTGGCGTGCCTTGTGCCTATGCGGTGGCTCGCAGTCGCTCGCGCTATGCGCGCGCCTTCGAGGAGCTCCTGACGCTGCCGGTCGCGGTCCCGGGGTTGGCCACGGCGCTGGCCTTGATTCTAGCCTATGGGCAAATCAGCCTGTTGCGCCAAAGTTTCGGATTTATCCTGATCGGTCATGTCCTTTTTACGCTGCCTTTTATGGTCAGAACGCTTTCATCGGCGTTTCAACGCGACGAACTGATTGCCATCGAGGAGGCGGCGCGCACGCTGGGCGCCTCATTCCCCCGGCGCTTCCTGGGCGTGCTGGTGCCCGCGGTGTTTCCTGCGATGCTCGCTGGCACCCTGATGGTCTTTACACTTTCCATTGGCGAGTTCAATCTTACCTGGATGCTGCATACCCCTATGACGCGCACGCTGCCGGTGGGCTTGGCCGATAGCTATGCTTCCATGCGCATTGAAGTCGGCTCCGCCTATACCCTGATCTTCATTCTAGTGATCCTGCCCATACTATGGTTGCTGCAGGGCATTGCCCACTGGGTACAGAAGCGCTACGGGACTTAATACAATGACAGTGATGACCTATGAACATTGAAAAAACGCGCATTGATATTGTCGATTGCGCCAAAACCTACCAAGACGGCACGCGTGGTTTGCTGCCGGTGAATCTGGCTATCGAGCCTGGCGAGGTCCTGGCCCTGCTGGGGCCGTCCGGATGTGGTAAAACGACGCTGTTGCGCTTACTGGCCGGGCTGGAGTCGGTTGACGAAGGCGGGCGTATTTTGTTTGCCGGACAGGATGTGACCGACTTGCCTGCCGAAAAACGGGGTATCGGCATGGTCTTCCAAAGCTATGCGCTGTTTCCGCAGATGACGGTCGAAGCCAATATTGCCTATGGCTTGAGGGTCAAAGGGGTGGCGCCCGACGCGCAGCGCAAGACCGTCGCGGAGCTGGTGGATCTGGTGCGCCTGAACGGACTGGAGAAAAAGCGGCCGGCGGAACTGTCCGGTGGCCAGCGCCAGCGGGTGGCGCTGGCCCGGGCTGTCGCGGTAGCGCCCCGGGTGCTGTTGCTGGACGAGCCGCTGGCGGCATTGGATGCAAAGCTGAAAGAGTCATTGCGCGACGAACTGGCGGATTTGTTGCGTCGCCTGGATATCACGGCCGTTCATGTGACTCATGACCAGCAGGAAGCGCTGGCGATCGCCGACCGGCTGGCGATCATGAGCGCGGGTCGTATCGTACAAGTTGGTGATGGCGAGACCTTATACCGCCAGCCTGCCCATCCCTTTGTGGCGCAGTTCCTGGGGCGCGTCAATCGGCTTGAGCGGGACGCCGATGCGGTGGCCGGGGGTGTGATCGCGTTTGGCGATGTCGCGCTGAGCTGTCCTGCCCATTTGCGAGATCAGGCGGCGTTGCTCTTGAGACCCGAGAATATTGGCATTGATCGGTCGCGGCAAGGACTGCCGAGCGCGCGCATTGAGCGCAGGGTTTTTCTGGGTGATCGTGTTCAGTTGCAATTAAAAACTGCGCATGGGCAGGTGTTGCTTGCAGAACTTCCTGGCGACAATGGCTATAGAGAGGGGGAGGTTGTGGGCCTTAGCATTGATGCCAATTGTTTCCTTCCCGCATTTGACAGGTGAAATTTATGACAATTATTGCGCAATTGACGGATTTGCATATCCGCGAGCCTAACCGGCTCGCCTACGGACGGCTTGATACGGCCCCGTATCTGCAAACTTGTATCGCGTCGGTTCTGCGATTGAGGCAACGCCCGGATGCCGTTGTGCTGACGGGGGATTTGACCGATTTCGGACGTCCCGCGGAGTATGTGCATCTGCGAGCACTGCTCGCGCCGCTCGATATGCCGGTTTATTTGCTGCCAGGCAATCACGATGACCGGCGGCAGTTACGGGCGTGCTTTCCCGAGCATGCCTATCTGGCCGGAGACGCGTTTATCCAGTACGCCGTGGATATTGGCGAGATACGCCTGCTTGCGCTGGATACGGTGATGCCGGCGCAAAGCGGGGGCATGCTTTGCGCCGCGAGGCTTGCCTGGCTGGAGCAACAGTTGTCCGCCAGCAAGGATCGGCCCGTGATCATCGCCATGCATCATCCGCCGTTCCGGACGCTGATCGGGCATATGGACAAGATCGGCTTGCAGGCGGGCGTCGAGCGTCTGGAGGCGTTGGTGTTGCAACATGGCAATGTCGAGCGCATCATCTGCGGCCACTTGCATCGCGCCATTGATGTGCGATTCGGCGGTACGATCGCATCCACGGCGCCTGCGCCGGCGCACCAGGTCACGCTGGATCTGGACGAGGACGCGGAGTCGACCTGGATGCTGGAGCCACCGGGTTTCAGGGTTCATGCGTGGGACAACCTGAACCGCCGGCTGGTGTCGCATCTTGCGCCTTCAGGATACTACGATGGGCCCTACCCGTTTCATGATGGAGGGGTACTGATTGATTGATGCCGCGCAAGCGGTGCCGATAAAAATTGGGCAGAAGCGGACGTCGCGGCGGGCCGGTTGCGCCGGCTTTGGCAAGGCGCTCATGCCTTGCATGGTCATGGCTCACCAGCTGATGGCCGCCTCACGGTTGAGTTTGACATAAATCAACGGAACGCCAGGAGAGATATCTGTCGGGACTTGGCGGGCGCGCTTCCCGCCGGCGTAAGGTGGTATAGTTACGTGGATCATTCGTTTCACCAACCCAAGGGAGTGCATAATGGCTTTTAAAATGAATTTGAAACATGTATTGGCTGCAACCGTGCTGTCCGTCGCTTCGCTGCCTGTTATGGCCGCCGAATGCAGCATTGATGTCGAAGCCAACGATGCCATGCAATTCAATACCAAGGAAATCGTGGTAAAGAAAAGCTGCAAGGAATTCACTATCAATCTCAAGCACACGGGCCAGTTGCCAAAAGCTGCAATGGGCCATAACCTGGTGATCACCAAAGCGGCCGACATGCAGCCAGTGGAAACCGATGGCATTGCCGCCGGTGCGGACAAGAACTATGTGAAAGAGGGCGATGAGCGTGTTATTGCCCATACCAAACTGATCGGCGGCGGCGAGTCCGATTCGATCAAGGTGCCGGTCGAGAAGCTATCCGCCGATGACGTTTTCTTTTGCTCGTTCCCTGGCCATGGCGCCATCATGAAGGGTACGGTCAAACTGGTCGACTAAGGTTGTCCTGTATGTGTGGGCCGGGTTGCTGGCCATCAAAACCTCCCAGCCGGGAGGTTTTTTGGTTTATAAACAACGTTATGTGTTTTATGAACAACACTTTGTGGGTGAATAGCGAGACTGTCATGGGGGCTGTGGGTATTTTGCCACGATTCAGTTATTATGAAAGCGACAGATGGGCTGTGGGCGACGTATCTCTCTGATTTTCTTGAATTTGATAAAGTTAAAGTAATTTCTAACTTAGCCCTGAATTTCTTTTGATTTTCCTGTCGTTGTTTACCGGTGAAATTGTTGTTTTGTTGCATGTAGCCCACAAAATAGTAAAAAAAACCGTCCTTGATGCACATCAAGGTAGCCAGACGACCAAAAATTTGGTGCAATAACTACAACTTCCCTTCGCGGAGTTTTATAGAGCGGTAGAACATAACGTCTTGATCGCTGCTCTGATCACTCAAAATCTACGGAGATTTAACAAATGAAAAAGACTTTGCTTGCTGCAGCTCTGGTTACCGGTTTCGCCGGTGTAGCTCACGCAGAAACATCTGTAACGCTGTACGGTCTGGTTGATGCTGGTCTTGGTTATCAGCAAACCAAAGTAACCCAAGGCGACAACTGGACTAAAACCCGTGATATCGGTCTGATCAATGGCGTTAAAAACGGCAACCGTTGGGGCCTGAAAGGTACTGAGGATCTGGGTAACGGTACAAGCGCAATCTTCCAATTGGAAAGCGGCTTCGATCTGGGTAACGGTCGTTCTTCACAAGGTGGTCGTCTGTTCGGTCGTAAAGCGATCGTTGGTTTGAGTGGCGACAGCTGGGGTACGCTGACTTTGGGTCGTCAGTACAACATCGCTGACGATGTCATTTCTCCAATCGATCCATTCGGTACAGGCTTCCTGCAAGCTGGTGTGACCGACGGTGCATTCGGTGATTCTCCTTCTGCCCGCATGGACAACTCCATCAAATACATGACGCCTGATTTCTCTGGCTTCAAATTCGGTATCGGTTATGCTGGTAAAAACACGAAGACTGAATCTGAATTCGGTGGCGTTCGTGAAACAGAAAAAGACACATCTAACTGGATCACAGTTGGTGCTGGCTACTACAACGGTCCTATCTCTGTAGGCGCTTCTTATGACCGCTTCCGTACCGATGTTCGTGGTACAAACGGCGATCACAAAGGTACTACACATATGTGGAACCTGTTCGGTGCTTACGACTTTGACGTTGTAAAACTGCACTTGGGTTACGGCCAAATCCGTGGCTCAGCTGTTAACGACACAGTTGCTGCTAACGACGTTGGTTCAGTTGGTCTGAATGGTGCATTGGCTGACTTCACAGTCGTCAACAACCCTAACAGCTCTGCCTATGGCCTGAACTACACGCAAACTAACGGCTACCGTCAGCAATCTTGGATGGCTGGTCTGTCAGCTCCAGTTGGCGACGCTGGTAAAGTTCTGTTCTCCTACCAAGGTAACACTTCTAAGAACACTGGCGACGCTTTCGAAGGCGTGAAAGGCAACCTGCATATCTTCAGCCTGGGTTATGTCCACAACCTGTCTAAGCGTACGAGCGTTTACGCAATCGCTTCTTACGGTACAGGCAAACTGAAGTTTGACGACAGCGAAGTTAACGAAAAAGTTAAGCTGAAATCAACTCTGGTTGGTGTAGGTCTGCAACACCGCTTCTAATGAAACGCATCGCTTAGCGATGCCTTCATAAAGCAAGAAAAAACCACCCTTCGGGGTGGTTTTTTTTCGTTCGTCGATTGTTGTCGACGGGGTGGCGGGCGCATGCATCGAGGGCGATGCTGGTGGTTATGCTGAATATGGGCTGATTTGTTTTTTTGTTGAAAGATCAATCTTTTAAGCTACCGGTAAGATGCCGAAGGAAATGTTGTTTGGGGGTCGGAAAACGGGCGAAAATATGTTTTTTTTGCCGGCGTTATACGTACGCAGTAACTTGTGAAATGATACAATCTAAAAGTTTATTAAATTCCATATTTAATCTTTCTGGCGGCGCAATTTATGTCTATCGCTGAGTACTTTCCGGTTTTTCTTTTCATTCTGGTAGCGGGCGCCATTGGTGTTGCATTGCTGGCTATCGGCTCCTTCCTGGGGCCTCGCGTACCCAGCGCCGAAAAGGATGCGCCCTACGAATGCGGCTTCGACGCTTTCGAGGATGCGCGCATGCGCTTTGATGTCCGCTACTACCTGGTGGCCATTCTGTTTATCCTGTTCGATCTGGAAATTGCATTCCTGTTTCCTTGGGCGATTGCCAATGGGCAGGTAGGCGTCGTCGGCTTCTGGACGGTCATCGTGTTCCTGACAGTGCTGACTGTCGGGTTTATTTATGAGTGGAAAAAAGGTGCACTGGACTGGGACTAATCAGCTTCCAGGGTGTATGTCATTATGTCTTCTGATCAAAACGTCCTAAACAAGCAAGGTTTTCTGGTTACTTCGACCGATGCCGTGCTCAACTGGGTAAAAACCGGCTCCATGTGGCCCGTGACATTCGGGTTGGCCTGTTGTGCCGTTGAAATGATGCACGCCGGTGCGTCGCGCTATGACCTTGACCAGTTCGGGATTATTTTCCGGCCCAGTCCCCGCCAATCGGATGTCATGATTGTTGCCGGCACATTGTGCAACAAGATGGCTCCCCCTCTGCGCAAGGTATACGACCAAATGGCCGAGCCACGCTGGGTGGTTTCCATGGGCTCCTGTGCAAATGGTGGCGGCTATTATCACTATTCCTATTCGGTAGTGCGCGGTTGCGACCGCATTGTTCCTGTCGATATCTATGTGCCGGGGTGTCCGCCCACGGCCGAGGCGCTGGTGTATGGTCTGTTGCAATTGCAGAACAAGATTCGCCGCACCAATACTATCGCACGCGAAGCGTAACCGGCCAACGGCCGTATCTCTTTTTTAGAGCGTCAATGCTATGACCCGTTTAGAAACCTTGGAACAAGCCCTGCGCGCAAAATTCGGCGAATCCTTTCCGCTGATCAATGCCCATGGCGAGCTGACCCTGGAAATTCCATCCAATCAGTGGATTGAAACCTGCGAAGCGCTGCGCGACGACGCGACGCTCCGTTTCGAGTCCTGTATCGATTTATGCGGTGTGGACTACCTTACCTACGGACAGCCCGGTACCCCTCGCAAGTTTCCGGCCCGTTTCGCTGTCGCGGCGCATTTGCTGTCGGTAACGCACAACTGGCGCCTGCGTGTTCGCGCCTGGGTGGGCAGCGATGAGTTTCCGGTGGCCCCGTCGCTGGTGAACGTCTGGCCAGCCGTCAACTGGTTCGAGCGCGAGGCGTTCGACCTGTACGGCATCGTATTCGAAGGTCATCCCGATCTGCGCCGCATCCTGACCGACTACGGTTTCATCGGGCATCCGTTCCGCAAGGACTTCCCGCTGTCCGGCTATGTCGAAATGCGCTACGACGAAACATCCAAGCGGGTCATCTACCAGCCCGTAACGATCGAACCCCGCGAAATCACGCCGCGCGTGATCCGCGAAGAAGGATACGGAGTAGGACGATAACATGGCAGAAATCAAAAACTATACGCTCAACTTCGGACCGCAGCACCCTGCGGCCCACGGTGTGCTGCGTTTGATCCTGGAACTCAGCGGCGAAGTCATCCAGCGCGCCGATCCGCATATCGGTCTGTTGCACCGTGCCACGGAAAAACTGGCCGAAAACAAGACCTACCTGCAGGCCTTGCCGTATATGGACCGTCTCGACTACGTTTCCATGATGTGCAACGAGCATGCCTACGTTATGGCGATCGAGAAGCTGCTGGGTATCGAGGTGCCGCTGCGGGCCCAATACATCCGGGTCATGTTCGACGAGATCACACGCCTGCTCAATCATTTGATGAGCGTGGGCACCCATGGCCTCGACGTGGGTGCCATGGCTGCGATGCTGTACGCGTTCCGTGAGCGCGAAGACCTGATGGATTGCTACGAGGCGGTCTCCGGTGCCCGCATGCATGCCGCCTATTATCGTCCTGGCGGCGTGTATCGCGATTTGCCGGACAGCATGCCCCAGCATACGATGGATACCAAGTATCGCAGCAAGCGAGACATCGAGCGCCTGAATGAAACGCGCCAGGGGTCGCTGCTGGATTTCATTGAAGCCTTCACCGAGCGCTTCCCGAAATGCGTCGATGAATATGAAACTTTGCTGACCGACAACCGGATCTGGAAACAGCGGCTGGTGGGGATCGGCGTCGTCGAGCCCGAAAGGGCCATGGCATTGGGCTTTACCGGCCCCATGCTACGCGGTTCCGGCGTCAGCTGGGACTTGCGCCGCATGCAGCCCTATGAAGTCTACGACAGGCTGGAATTCGATATTCCCGTCGGTACCAACGGCGACTGCTATGATCGCTATCTTGTGCGTATCGCGGAGATGCGCGAAAGCAATCGCATTATTGCCCAGTGCGTGCACTGGCTGCGCAATAATCCCGGGCCGGTCATCAGCGATAATCACAAGATTGCACCGCCCAAGCGGACCAGCATGAAATCGAATATGGAAGAGCTGATCCACCACTTCAAGCTGTTCACTGAAGGTTTTCAGGTGCCGGAAGGGGACGTGTATTCGGCGGTCGAGCACCCGAAGGGAGAGTTCGGCATCTATCTGGTTTCAGACGGCGCGAACAAACCTTATCGCTTGAAGATCCGTCCCCCGGGCTTCGTACACTTGCAATCGCTCGATGAAATGGCCCGCGGGCACATGCTGGCCGATGCGGTCACGATTATCGGGACTCAGGATATCGTGTTTGGTGAAATTGACCGCTGAGCGAAGCGGATTACTGGATTAAAAAATGTTGCTTTCTCAACAGGCGTACACAAGGATTGACAAAGAGCTGGCCAAGTATCCGGCCGATCAGCGTCAATCTGCCATCATGTCGGCCCTGCGCATCGCGCAGGAAGAACAGGGCTGGGTCTCTGCGGACATCATTGCCGATGTGGCGAACTACATCGGCGTGGAACCCATCGCGGTCCAGGAAGTCGCCACGTTCTACAACATGTTCAATACGAAGCCGGTGGGGCGTTTCAAGATCAGCGTCTGCACCAATCTCCCCTGTGCGTTGCGCGACGGCGAGAAGACGGCCGACTACCTGAAGCAGAAGCTTGGCATCGGGTTGGGTGAAACCACGGCCGACGGCCTGTTCACGCTTCAGGAAGGCGAGTGCATGGGGGCTTGTGGCGACTCCCCCGTATTGATCGTGAATAACCATCATATGTGCGTGCGCATGTCGACCGAGAAAATTGATGCGATGCTGGCCGAATTGGCGCAGCAGGGAGATGCCGCATGAGCGCGATTCTCAGTAAATATGGCCAGGGGCTGGATCCGAATCCAGCGAGCGACCTGGCGTCCTCAATGGCGTTGCATGGCCGTCATATTCAACCGCAAATCATGGCCGGGCTGGATGGCGCCAACTGGCGACTGGAAGATTATGTCAAGCGCGGAGGCTATGAGGCCCTGCGCAAGATTCTGACAACCGGCATGACCCAGGAAGAGGTGATCGCAGAGGTCAAGGCCTCCGGCTTGCGCGGCCGTGGCGGCGCAGGCTTCCCCACCGGTCTCAAGTGGAGCTTCATGCCCCGTAGTTTTCCCGGCCAGAAATATCTGGTCTGCAATTCCGACGAAGGCGAACCAGGCACGTTCAAGGACCGCGATATTTTGCGTTCGAATCCGCATATCGTGATCGAAGGCATGGCCATTGCCGCGTATGCCATGGGCATTACCGTCGGCTACAACTATATCCATGGCGAAATTTTCGAGGTCTACGAGCGCTTCGAAGCCGCGCTGGAAGAAGCCCGCAAGGCGGGTTTCCTGGGCGACAAAATCATGGGCTCGGCGTTCTCTTTCCAATTGCATGCGCATCACGGCTATGGCGCTTATATCTGCGGTGAAGAAACCGCGTTGCTGGAATCGCTGGAAGGCAAGAAAGGGCAGCCGCGCTTCAAGCCGCCATTCCCCGCCAGCTTCGGCCTTTACGGAAAGCCAACAACGATCAACAACACGGAGACGTTCGCGGCGGTACCATGGATCATTCGCAACAGCGGCCAGGCGTATCTCGATATCGGCATCCCCAATAATGGCGGGACCAAATTGTTCTCGATCACCGGCGACGTCGAGCGTCCTGGCAACTACGAAATCCCGCTGGGTACACCGTTCTCGAAACTGCTGGAACTGGCCGGCGGCATGCGCGACGGACGCAAGCTGAAGGCCGTCATTCCTGGTGGCTCAAGCGCCCCGGTGCTGCCCGCCGATATCATGATGGACACCACCATGGATTACGATGCCATCGCCAAAGCCGGGTCTATGCTGGGATCGGGCGCGGTCATCGTAATGGATGAGACGCGCTGCATGGTCAAGTCGCTGTTGCGCCTGTCCTATTTCTATTTCGAAGAGAGCTGCGGCCAGTGCACGCCGTGCCGCGAGGGCACAGGCTGGCTGTACCGCATGGTCAATCGCATCGAACACGGCCAGGGGCGCCAGGAAGACCTGGATCTGCTGGACACGATCGCCGGCAATATCATGGGCCGCACCATTTGTGCACTGGGCGACGCGGCGGCAATGCCGGTTCGCGGGTTTTTGAAGCATTATCGCGATGAATTCGCATACCACATTGAGCACAAGCAATGTGTGGTTCCTCAATATCTGTAGGTCAAAGCATGGTTGAACTTACCATAGACGGAAAACCCGTATCAGTGCCGGAAGGCAGCATGGTGATGCATGCCGCAAACGAACTGGGCCTGTACGTTCCGCATTTCTGTTATCACAAGAAATTGTCCATCGCGGCCAATTGCCGCATGTGCCTGGTCGAAGTCGAGAAGGCGCCCAAGGCGCTGCCGGCCTGCGCCACCCCTGTCACCCAGGGCATGATCGTACATACTTGCTCGGCCAAGGCGGTTGCCGCTCAGAAAAGCGTCATGGAATTCCTGCTGATCAATCACCCCTTGGATTGCCCGATTTGCGACCAAGGCGGCGAGTGCCAGTTGCAGGACCTGGCCGTGGGCTATGGCAGCTCGGAATCGCGTTATCGCGAAGAAAAGCGTGTGGTTTTCCACAAGGATATCGGCCCGTTGGTATCGGCCGAAGAAATGAGCCGTTGCATCCACTGCACCCGTTGCGTGCGTTTTGGCCAGGAAGTGGCCGGCGTGATGGAGCTGGGTATGCTCAACCGCGGCGAGCACTCCGAAATTCAGACGTTTGTCGGCAAGGCAATCGAGTCCGAGCTTTCCGGCAATATGATTGATATTTGCCCTGTCGGCGCGTTGACGTCCAAGCCGTTTCGTTACACCGCCAGGACATGGGAGCTGGCGCGCCGTCGCTCGGTGAGCCCGCATGACAGTGTGGGCAGCAACCTGGTTGTCCAGGTCAAAGGCGAGCGCGTCATGCGCGTCGTGCCTTTCGAGAACGAAGAGATCAACGAGTGCTGGATCAGCGACAAGGATCGCTGGTCGTACGAAGGCCTCAATGCCGAAGATCGGCTGCAAACCCCGATGATCAAGGGCGACGATGGCGTTTGGCGCGAGGCATCCTGGAACGACGCGCTGACGGCGGCGGCCCAGGTGCTGGAGCGTATCAACCAGACGCATGGCGACGGCCAGATCGGGTCGCTGGCAACCGAATATGCCACGGTAGAAGAACTCGCCTTGTTGGCTCGGCTGACTCGCGGATTGGGTTCCCAGCATATTGACTTCCGCTTGCGCCAGACCGATCCCGCATTTGAGCAGTCCCTGGAAGGGATCCCATGGCTGGGCCTGCCGATTGCCGAACTCGGCACGCTGGACCGGGTGCTGGTCATCGGTTCCGTGCTACGCAAGGATCATCCGTTGTTCGCACAGCGCCTGCGCCAGGCGGCCAAACACGGCACGCAAATCATTATCATCGACACAACCGGCGAAGATCCTCTGATCCCGACGGCAAAACGGCTCACCGTTGCGCCTTCGCAATTGGTGGACACGATTGCCGGGATCGCCGAGGCCTTGGCCTCGGAGCCTGCCGAACCGGCAGAAGCGGACGATACGCTGACGGTGTCGGGCATTGCCCGGTTGCTGCGCTCTGGCTCCAAAACCGGGGTGTTTCTGGGCAATATGGCGGTGGCGTCACCACAGGCCTCGCAACTTGCGGCACGCGCTCAAGCGGTTGCCCAAACAGTCAACGGCACGCTCGGTTTCCTGACTGCGGGTGCGAATACGGTAGGCGGATATCTGTCCGGGGCGGTGCCCACCGAAGACGGCATGAATGTCGTGAAAATGATGGAAAATCCATTGAAAGCCTATCTGGTGCTGCATGCGGAACCGGCGCTGGACATGGATGATGGCGCCAAGGCCGAAAAAATGCTGGCGGGTGCGTTCTCCATTGCCTTGACCTCCTATAAATCGGCGGCGGAAAGCTGGGCACGGATCATGTTGCCTGTGGCGCCGTTTACCGAGACATCGGGCACCTTTGTGAATGCGGAAGGTCGGGCGCAGAGCTTTAAAGGCGTTGTGACTGGCCTGGGACAAAGCCGCCCCGCGTGGAAAGTGCTGCGGGTACTCGGCAATATCCTCAAGCTGGCAGACTTCGAAGACGAATCGTCTGAATCTGTCAGAGACAGCGTCTTGCTCAATGGGTTTGCTTCCCGTCTTTCCAACAAAGTCACCACAGTGGCCAAGGCCGAGAACCGAGACAGCGCGCAAAATGGTTTGCAGCGAATCGCCGATCTGCCTATCTATCGCACCGACGCCATTGTGCGTCGCGCCGAATCGCTTCAGCAGGCACCGGCCAGTGCCGTGCCGGTGGCAAGCATGAACGAAGCCACTTTGGCAGGACTGGGCGTCGCGGCCGGCGACACCGTCAAGATCAAGGCGGAGAAGGGCGGCGAGATCCAGATAACGGCACAGGCTGACAACCGCCTGGCCGATGGTACTGTTCGCATCGCTCAGGGCTTTGCCCAGACTGCTGCACTGGGCAGCGCTTTCGGAAACCTTATCGTGGAGAAACTTTGATGGATATCTGGTCCTGGTTTACCGACGGCGTCAAGGCAGTAGATACCTGGGGTGCCGATCTGATCGGCCCGGTGGCGTGGCTTGTTGTCTGGACTTTGATCATGATCGTGGTCATTGCGCTGCCTATTATTCTTTGCGTGGCATTCCTCACCTTGTGGGAACGCCGGGTGATTGGTTATATGCATGTTCGGCGCGGGCCCAACCGCGTAGGCCCAGGCGGGTTGCTGCAGCCCTTTGCCGACGTGCTCAAGTTGCTGACCAAAGAGGTGATTGTTCCTGCAAAAGCCAACAAGGTGCTGTATTTCGTTGCGCCTGTCCTGACCCTGATCCCGGCACTGGCTGCCTGGGCGGTGGTGCCGTTTGGTCCCGAGGTCGTGCTGGCCAACGTTAATGCCGGCCTGTTGTATGTCATGGCAATTACGTCGATAGGCGTGTACGGTGTGATCATCGCCGGCTGGGCCTCAAACTCCAAGTACGCGTTTCTGGGCGCCATGCGGGCGTCCGCGCAAATGGTTTCCTATGAGCTGGCCATGGGCTTCGTGCTGGTGACCGTGTTGCTGGTATCGGGTACGCTGAACATGAATGGCATTGTCGATGGTCAAATGCGCGGCTGGTTCGCGGACCACGGCATTACCTTCATGTCATGGAACTGGTTGCCCTTGCTGCCGCTGTTCGTTATTTATGTCATCTCCGCCGTGGCGGAAACCAACCGCCATCCGTTTGACGTTGTCGAGGGAGAATCCGAGATCGTTGCGGGACACATGGTCGAATATTCCGGCATGGGCTTTGCGCTGTTCTTCCTGGCCGAATATGCCAATATGATTTTGTTGTCCGCCATTGCCTCGGTGATGTTCCTGGGCGGTTGGTCGGCACCCCTGGATATCGCTCCCTTCACCTGGGTGCCCGGGTGGCTGTGGCTGGGTCTGAAAGCATTTTTCGTGGTTACGCTGTTCATCTGGTTCCGGGCATCATTCCCGCGTTATCGATATGACCAGATCATGCGTTTGGGCTGGAAAATTTTCATTCCGCTCACGGGGGTCTGGCTGGTTGTTGTCGCTATCTGGATGCAGACACCTTTTAATATCTGGAAATAGGCTGACAGAGACATGAGTGCAATTAAAGATTTTTTTGGCAGCCTGTTACTGACTGAATTGCTGAAAGGCATGAGTCTGACGGGCAAGTACTTCTTCAAGCGCAAGATTACGCTGTTGTATCCGTACGAGAAAACACCGGCGTCGCCGCGTTTCCGCGGACTGCACGCTTTGCGCCGCTATCCCAACGGGGAGGAGCGCTGCATCGCCTGTAAGTTATGCGAAGCGGTATGCCCCGCCATGGCAATTACGATCGAATCCGAGGAGCGTGATGACGGCACCCGCCGGACCACACGCTACGACATCGATCTGACCAAGTGCATTTTCTGCGGTTTTTGCGAGGAAAGCTGCCCTGTGGATTCCATCGTCGAAACCCACATCCACGAGTATCACGGCGAGAAGCGGGGCGACCTGTATTTCACCAAGGAGATGCTGCTGGCGGTGGGAGACAAGTATGAGTCTGAAATTGCTGCGCGGCGCGAAGCCGACGCCAAGTATCGATAAAGGCGAGTGAGAAGATAACCATGTTTACAACCGTTCTCTTTTATATCCTGGCCGTTATCCTGATCATCGCGGGAGCCCGCGTGATCCTGGCTACCAGTCCGATCACGGCCGTTTTGCACCTGATCCTGACCTTCTTCACCGCGTCCATGCTGTGGATGTTGCTTGGCGCCGAATTCCTGGCGTTGCTCCTGGTGCTGGTATACGTCGGCGCGGTGATGGTGCTGTTTCTTTTTGTGGTCATGATGATCGACATCACGCCGTCCCACCTGCGGTCGGGCTTCAAGACCTATTTGCCCCTGGGCCTGGTGGTCGGCGGCATCATGGTGCTGGAAATCGCGTTTGTGATCGGCAACATGTATCTGGGCTCCGGTCCCTCGCTGTCCTTGCCTGCCGAGTACAACAATACCCGTGAACTGGGTATCGCCCTGTATTCCGAGTACTCATATGCAATCCAGATCGGCGCGGTGCTGCTGCTGGTTGGCATGATCGCCGCGATCGCCTTGACGTTGCGCGAACGTCGCAACCGCAAGTATGTGACCGCAAGCCAGCAATTGCATGTGAAAGCGTCGGATCGTCTGAAGATGGTCAATATTCCGTCTCAGCATGAAGCAACGGCAACCAAAGAACAGGATGTGAAACCAGTAGGGGAAGCCAAATGACGGTATCACTTGCTCATTATTTAATTCTAGGCGCAATCATGTTTGCGATGGGCGTTTTCGGTATTTTCCTGAACCGCCGCAATCTGATCAGTCTGCTCATGTCCATCGAGCTGATGCTGTTGGCCGTCAATATCAATTTCGTCGCGTTCTCAAGCTGGCTGCCGGGGGCCGATGGCATGCCCGATACAGCCGGCCAAGTGTTCGTATTTTTCATCCTTACGGTTGCGGCCGCCGAAGCGGCTATCGGCCTGGCGATTCTGGTGATGCTGTTCCGTAAAATCAATTCAATCAACGTGGACGACATCGGTCGTTTGAAAGGGTAAGGAAACGGTATGAACAACTCCTTATCAAGCTCGCTGTTGCTGGTCATTGCGCTGGCTCCATTGCTGGGTGCCATCGTCACCGGCCTGTTCGGTACCGGCTTTGCCGGACGCGTGATCGGGCGCCGCGCTTCGCACCTGATCACCATTTTGCTGGTTGCGATTTCTTTCGCCGGGTCGGCCTATGTGCTGTATCAGGTTGCCATCGCTGGTGCCTATTTCAATGAAACCGTCTATACATGGAGCCTGATCGGCACGCACGTTGCGCAGGTCGGATTCCTGGTCGATCCGCTGACGGCGACCATGATGGTCGTGGTAACTTCGGTATCCCTGATGGTTCATATCTATACCATCGGCTATATGGTGGACGATCCCGGCTATCAGCGCTTCTTCGCCTATATCTCCCTGTTCACCTTCTCCATGTTGATGCTGGTCATGGCCAACAACATGCTGCAGTTGTTCTTTGGCTGGGAAGCGGTAGGCCTGGTTTCCTATCTGCTTATCGGTTTCTGGTACACCCGTTCTACGGCGATTTTCGCCAATATGAAGGCGTTCCTGATCAACCGGGTAGGGGATTTCGGTTTCGTTCTTGGTATTGGTCTGCTGTTTGCCTATACCGGTTCGCTGAACTACGCCGATGTCTTTGCCCAGTCTGAAAAGTTGGCTGCAACCGCCTTTCCCGGCACCGACTGGCAATTGATCACCGTGGCGTGTATCTGCTTGTTTATCGGCGCCATGGGTAAATCCGCGCAGGTACCGCTGCATGCCTGGCTGCCTGACTCCATGGAAGGCCCAACCCCGATCTCCGCGCTGATTCACGCGGCGACGATGGTGACCGCCGGTATTTTCATGGTGGCGCGTTTCTCGCCGCTGTTCGAGTTGTCTCCAACCGCCTTGTCGTTCGTGATTATTATCGGCAGCATCGGTGCGCTGTTCCTG
Source organism: Advenella kashmirensis (assembly GCA_040395835.1). Lineage (GTDB taxonomy): Bacteria > Pseudomonadota > Gammaproteobacteria > Burkholderiales > Burkholderiaceae_B > Advenella > Advenella kashmirensis_B. The sequence continues at coordinate 30,542 of JBEBPQ010000017.1, read as the reverse complement.
GGGATCCTGGGCATTATTCAGAACGATATCAAGCGTGTGGTGGCTTATTCCACCTTGTCTCAGTTGGGTTACATGACGGTGGCGCTGGGCGCATCAGCCTATCCGATCGCGATTTTCCACCTGATGACGCACGCCTTCTTCAAGGCACTGCTGTTCCTGGGGGCTGGCTCGGTCATTATCGGCATGCATCATGACCAGGATATTCGCAATATGGGCGGACTGCGCAAATACATGCCGATTACCTGGATTACCTTCCTGCTGGGTACGCTGTCGCTCGTCGGCACGCCGTTTTTCTCCGGCTTCTATTCGAAAGAGCACATCATCGAGGCGGCTGGCGCCGCCACGGTATGGGGCAGTGGATTCGCCTACTGGGCAACGCTGATCGGCGTGTTTGTGACGTCGCTGTATTCGTTCCGGGTATACTTCCTGGTCTTCCATGGCAAGCCGCGATTTAATACAAACGGCGGGCACCATGGCCATGACGACGATCATGCCCACGACGCGCAGACGCACGATGATCATCATCATGGCGGCACGCCTCATGAATCGCCCTGGGTGGTCACGCTGCCGCTGGTTCTGCTGGCCATTCCTTCGGTAGTGATCGGCGCCTGGGCAATCCACCCGATGCTGTTCGGCGATTTCTTCAAGAGTGCGATCACGGTTTCCGAGACCCATCCCGCGATGGCGGAACTGGCGCACGAATATCACGGCTGGGTAGAGTACGCGCTGCATTCATTCACCACCATTCCATTCTGGCTCATGATTGCCGGCCTGGTGGTTGCATGGTATTGCTATATGGTGAATACGGCGCTGCCAGCGAAAATCTATCGTTCTTTGTCCGGTATCAATCGGATTCTGGAAAACAAGTATTTTGTAGACTGGATCAACGAGAATATTTTTGCCCGTGGCGCACGCGCACTGGGTACGGGGCTGTGGAATATTGGCGACAAGGGCGTGATCGACGGCGGGCTGGTCTCCGGCAGCACCCGCCTGGTCGGGCTGATCGCGGCGATCAGCCGTCACCTGCAATCAGGCTATATTTACCACTACGCGTTTGCCATGATCGTTGGCGTAATAGCCTTCATTTCAATATTTGTGCTGGTACTTTAAGATGGGCGACATGACTTCTACCTTACCCTGGCTGTCTCTGGCGATTTTCGTACCGATCGTCGCCGGTATCCTGGTTCTGATCATGGGCAGCGACGAGCGTGCGGATTTCACCCGCAAGCTGGCGCTGTTTGGATCGGTGATCAGTTTCATTGTCACCTTGCCTTTGTACTTCGGGTTCGACGGCTCCACCGCCCAGATGCAATTCGTTGAGAAAACGCCGTGGATCGATGCGTTTTCGGCTTCCTACCATTTGGGCATCGACGGGATTTCGCTGTGGCTGGTGCTGCTGACCGCCTTCATCACGGTGATCGTGGTGCTCGCCGGCTGGGAAGTGATCACCAAGCGCGTGGCCCAGTACATGGCCGCGTTCCTGATCCTTTCTGGCCTGATGGTCGGCGTCTTCGCGGCGCTGGACGGCTTGTTGTTCTACATCTTTTTTGAAGCGACCCTGATCCCCATGTATATCATTATCGGGGTATGGGGCGGCCCGAACCGGGTGTACGCGGCATTCAAGTTCTTCCTTTATACGCTGCTCGGTTCATTGCTGACCCTGATCGCGTTCATCTATCTATACACGCAGACCGGGTCCTTCGATATCCTGACCTGGCAGCAGGCGAAACTCGGCTATACGCCTCAAGTGTTGATCTTCTTCGCGTTGTTGGCCGCGTTCGCCGTCAAGGTCCCGATGTGGCCGGTCCACACTTGGTTGCCGGACGCCCACGTCGAGGCGCCGACGGGCGGCTCGGTGGTGCTGGCCGCCATCATGTTGAAATTGGGTGCCTACGGGTTTCTGCGCTTTTCACTGCCGATCGCGCCCGATGCTTCGCACGGTATGGCGGGACTGATGATCGCGTTGTCCCTGATCGCGGTGATCTATATCGGTCTGGTGGCCATTGTCCAGGACGATATGAAAAAACTGGTCGCCTATTCTTCGGTGGCGCATATGGGATTTGTGACGCTTGGTTTCTTCCTGTTCAACACGGCAGGGATGGAAGGCGCCATTATCCAGATGATTTCACACGGTTTTGTTTCCGGCGCCATGTTCATGTGCATCGGCGTGCTGTATGACCGCCTGCATACCCGGCGTATTGCCGATTATGGCGGTGTCATCAATACCATGCCGAAATTCGTGACGTTTTTCGTTCTGTTTTCCATGGCCAATAGCGGGCTGCCGGCAACGAGCGGATTTGTTGGCGAGTTCTATGTCATCCTGGGCGCAGTGGAGCATAACTTCTGGATCGGCCTGCTGGCTGCAACGGCGCTGATTCTTGGTGCCTCCTACTCCCTGTGGATGGTGAAGCGAGTGGCATACGGGGAAATTACCAACGACGCCGTCAGGCAGATGAAAGACATTAATTGCCGTGAGTACGCATTGTTGGCGGTGTTGGCCATTTTTGTGCTGGTAATGGGTATTTATCCCAAGCTCTTTACCGATGTGATGCATGTGTCCGTGCAGCAGTTGCTGGACCATGTGGCCGTTTCTAAATTGTAAGACTGAGTCATCATGGAAAATCAATTTAACTTTGCACTCGCAGCGCCGGAAATCATTCTTGTGATCATGGCAATGGGTATTCTGGTTTACGATGCATTCAGTAGCGAAGCCAATCGCAAGACAACCTACGTTTTTTCCTTGTGCGCACTGGTCATCATGACCGTGGTGTCGCTGGTGCAGTGGAATAGCGGCGTTAGCGGCACCACGTTTCACGGTATGTATGTCGCGGATCCGCTGGCGCACTTTCTCAAGGTCGCTTCGTATCTGGCGGTCCTCGCAACGCTGATCTACAGCCGGCAATACGTTGTCGACCGCGATATGTCCAAATCCGGCGAACTGTATCCGCTGACGCTTTGCGCGCTGCTGGGGCAGATGGTCATGATTTCGGCATCCAGCATGCTGACCATCTATTTGGGTCTGGAATTGATGTCCCTGGCGCTGTACACCCTGGTTGCGCTGCGTCGCGATTCTCTGGTCGCGACCGAGTCCGCCATGAAGTATTTCGTGCTGGGTGCGCTGGCGTCCGGTTTCATGCTCTACGGCATTTCCATGGTCTATGGCGCGACCGGCCACGTGGATCTGGCCGGCGTCATGGAGGTGATTCGCAGCGGCAAGGCCGGCGAGATGACACTGGTGCTCGGTACCGTATTCGTGGTGGCCGGACTGGCGTTCAAATTGGGCGCCGTGCCTTTCCATATGTGGATTCCCGATGTTTATCAGGGCGCACCTACCGCCATCACGCTGACTATTGGCGCCGCGCCCAAGCTGGCCGCGCTTGCCATTACGCTGCGTTTACTGATCGAGGGGTTGAATGGCGTTGCCCTGAGCTGGCAGCCCATGCTGATTATCTTGGCCGTGCTTTCGCTGGCTATCGGTAACCTGACGGCAATCATGCAGACCAACTTCAAGCGAATGCTGGCTTATTCCACCATTTCGCATGTCGGTTTCGTGCTGCTTGGCCTGTTGTCGGGCGTAGCGCGCGATGGTACGGTATTGAGCGGTGCCTACGCATCATCGCTGTTCTATATCGTGACGTATGTGTTGACGACACTGGTCAGCTTCGGCCTGGTGCTGATCATGAGCCGCCAAGGTTTCGAGTGCGAAGAGATCGATGATCTGAAAGGCCTGAATCAGCGCAGCCCGCTGATGGCCTTGGGCGTGTTGCTGCTGATGTTTTCTCTGGCCGGCATCCCACCCCTGGTCGGTTTCTATGCCAAGCTGGTCGTTCTGCAGGCAGTGGTTTCCGCCGGGCATATCTGGTTGGCGATCTACGCCGTCCTTTGCTCGCTGATTGGCGCTTTCTACTATTTGCGTGTCGTCAAGGTCGTGTACTTCGATCCTCCCGTGGAAGGCGCGGCCGCGCCCGACACATCGGGATCGTTCCGCAACGGGGTGATGTCCGTCAATGGCCTGTTGATCATTGCCCTGGGCATCCTTCCCGGCGGCCTGATGACACTCTGCGTGCAAGTGATCGACGCGTCACTGAAATTTTAGAGATAGGATCGAACCATGTATCCCACAGCGTCCATCTGGATCTTGATCATATTGGCCTTTGTCTTCGCGATGACACCGTTTTTGACCGAGCGGGCGTTTTTGCTGACCCCCTGGCAGCAGTCAGGGGAGCCTGCGCGATTTTTTGGCTTTTACTTTCTGCGCGCCGTGATTTCCTATGGACTGATTGCCGCCGGTTGCTGGTCACTGGCAACCCAGAGCGGCAATATGCCGTTCATGATTGGTGGCGTTGTGCTGATCGGGCTTACCTTGTACGTTGCCGGTGTGCTGATGGGCGCGCACCAGCCGCAAAAACACGTCGCGACCCGTTTGCTTGAAGTGCTGGGCGGGTATTTTATTATCGGCGCGGTCGGTTTTGCGATCGAAGCCAATTATGCCAACCCGGCAGTGAAGGACTGGCAATTTTATGCGATTGGCGCTTGTCTTTACGTCGTGTTGGGTTATCCGGGATTTGTCTGGCGTCATCTGATGCGGCATCCGCACCGCCGGCAAGCTGCTTGAAGGCAAGCGCTATTGTCCAAGCAATTGCCGGTACTGGCGCTCTAGCGTACTCAGGCTATTGAGCGTACGCATATTTCGCGCTTCGCACGTTTTATTCAAACACAGAAACAGTTCGGCTGTGGCCAGAGCGTCGGCCACGGCCTGGTGTCGCTGTTGGTTCCGAATATGGAATAAGCGCATCCAGTCATCCAGCGTTTTGTTATGCAGGGCATGGTCTCGCAGCAATGCCGGCGCCAGGTAGGCCAGGTCAAGCCATTGCCGGCGTTTCAAATCCGTCTGCAGCCAGCTGCGCAAGCTTTTCTCCAGCATGGTCTGGTCGAAAGCGACATGAAAGGCGGCTAGCGGGTCTCCGCCAATGTATTCGAGAAATTGCATGAGCGCTTCAGCGGGCGCCATGCCATTGCGCTGCACACCACCGGCGATGCCATGAACCAGAATATTGCTTTTGCTGCTTACGTTTTCCTGCCGCAAAACAATATCGAATGCATCATTCAAATCGATACGACCGTGGCATATCGCAACGGCTCCGATTGCGATCAGGGTATCCTTGCGTAGATCCAGCCCGCTGGTTTCCACGTCCAGCACGACAATTCTGCCCGCGTTGACGGGCCGGGTGCCGTGGGTCAAGGCGATAGCCTTCCAGGCATCGAAACGGGCATGCAGGCTTTCAGGCCGAGGATGGATGACGGGGCGAGTCAAGCGTGGCCAGATTCTCATTACACTTCCCGTCCAGTGATTCTGATGCCTGCCCGGACGCGGTCGCGTCCCGTATAGGACGGGAGGGGGTATGCGCGGGACCGACATCGTTGGCTATAACGCATACTTCACCGCCAGCAGGCTTTGCAACGATTTGGCGAGACGAAAGGCTTCGCGTAGAATCCGGCTGTCAAGGGCATTGAGCGTTGCGGGATTAATGTTATTGGTATAGGCCGATTGGTTTCTGTCCGCTTCATGATTCAACTGCATCCGCAGCAACTGGATATATAGAAAGGCTTCGCCAAAAGCATCGGCCTGCGCCGGTCGCAAACCGAACTTTGAGCCGGCTTCCTTGAGTCGCTTGACAGTATTAGTCTGACTGCTGCCTGTCTGCAGCGCCAGAATGCGCGCTGCGTCGACAAATAGGACGGCGGCCTGCGTCTTCAGGTCCAGCGTGTTGTCTTCATCGGTGACGAAGTCGCGAAACAAGCCCAGGGGCGGTTTGCGAGAGAGCGCGGTTTGCGTCAGGAAGCGCAGAAATAGCGGGTGCTGTGTCAGATGCTGGTTCAGCCATTGACGCAACGAGATCGCCAAGGCCTCATTGCCGGCAAGCCCTCGGAAATCAAAGAAGATCGTGGAGTGCATGATGGCAGTTGGATCGGGACTGCCAATCCAGGCCATGAAGCGCGAGCGCCACTCGTCGGCGCTCAGGCACCATTGTGGATTGGAAGCCATGATCTTGCCCGAGCATAACGGGAAGCCGCAGGCATCCAGGGCCATGTTGACGTCCTTGGCGAAGGCCAGCAGGGTGGCGCGTTGCGTGTCGATCGATTGGGCCGAAGCGGCGCGGAAAATGATGCCATTATCCTGATCGGTGTACAGTGTTTGTTCCATCCTGCCTTCCGAGCCCAGGGCGAGCCAGCAAAAATCAATCGCTGCGGTTTCAGGATGATGGGCTTGCGTGAGCCGGCAGACCTGCACGACAGTCAGATCATTCAATGTTGAAATAATCTGGGTAATCTGCTCGACCGCGATGCCTTGGGCCATCATGTTGTCGGCGAGAATCCGGATGTCGGCGCAGCAGGCCTTGACTTCTTCGATCGATTGCGCGTTATGCAAACGCACACTGATCTGCCGCAAGCTGGTGCGTTGCAACGAGAACAAATCTTTTTCGGAAACCATGCCGTGCAGCTTGCCATCGGCGTCCGCGACGACGATATGGCGAAAACCGCGTTTGGCCATCATGACGGCGGCATCCGAGGCCGGCGCGTCCGGCGGCAGGGATACTGGGTCCGGCGTCATGAATTGCGAGAATGGGCGGGTCAGATCTGCCTGGGGCAGCGTAACCCGGAGCAGCAAGTCCTTCAATGTGAAAATGCCCGTGGCACGGTGGTGTTCGTCCACGCCGATGATGGAGCCCACCTGTTGCTCGTTCATACGCAGCAGCACCTCGCGCAAGGGAGCGGTTACCGCGGCGGTAACGGCCGGACGCCGGATCAACTGGGACAAGGGCAGCGTGAGTATCGCTTGTTCGGCGCTGCTCCGGCTGTATTGCGCCTGTATGATTTGCTTTGAATACTCGAGCAGCAGCGCGGTGCGCTGCTCGCAATAGTCGCGGAAAATGGGCGACTCGGCGCGCAGTTTCTGAAATCCCGCCAGGCTCAGTTCATAGACGAAAGTATCGGTTGCGGCGACAAACTGGCTGCCTGCGGGGCGATTGGCCAGAATGGCGCCCAGCGGGAAACATTCGCCTTCCTGTAACTCGAATGTATAGCGGTATTGCTTTGCCGTACTTGCCAATTGTTCGGTTTGCACAACGCCTTGCTTGACGATATAGAAGGTTTCCGGAGGAGGCGAGTTTGCGGCGATGATAATTTCGCCTTTTTCGAAATAGTTGATTTTCAGCTGGCTCGCCAGCATCAGCAATACGCTGTCCTGCATTTTCTGGAATGGCGGAAAACGCTTCAGGTCATCAGCAATTGTTTGTACAAGCGCCATGATTGTTCCTTTCTTGCCGCGACGGTTTCGCTGTTGCTCGCAGAAACCAGGAAAGCCTATATGTGCACGAGAATATTGAGCAGCTTGCCCAAGGGGTCGCGGATAAAGAAGCGCCGGACTCCCCAGGCTTCGACAGCGGGTCCATACTCCAGCGGGATGCCTGCGGCCTGTATCCGCTGCAAGGCTTCCTCGAGGTCATCGACTTCGATGGACAAGTCTGGCACGGATGTACCATTGCCACCTTCGCTGGCAATGGCCAGCTGAACCGTCATGGACTCATGATTGCCGTAGGCAGCGAGCCAACCATGATCCATCAGCACCTCCAGGCCGAGTACTTCCTGGTAGAAACGCCGGGCTGCGTCGGGGACCGGGCAGGCGAGATTGGCGACGATCCGTTTGACTTTCATCGTAGTCTCCGGGCGGAGGAGTTTAGGTTTCGAACCAGTTTAGCACTGCGTCCAGGCCATTGTAATTGATTCGAAAATTCGCGGCCGCCTGCAATACCGGCTTGCCGCGAAATGCAACCGCATAGGCAGCTTCTGCCAGCAAGGGCAGATCGTTGGAACCGTCGCCGATCGCGATACATTGGTCTGGGGTCGCTTGCAGGACGTCAGCCAGGTTTCTCAGGTGGGCGGCTTTCTGCTGGCCGTCGACAATGTCGCCAATGACATTGCCGGTCAATTTGCCGTTGGCCACTTCCAGGACATTGGCATGGGTGCTGTCCAGGTCCAGCCGCTGTTTCAGTTTTTCGGTGAAAAAAGTAAAGCCACCCGAGACGACCATGACGTGGACCCCTGCATTGCGCATCTGCCGAACCAGTTTTTCCGCGCCCACATTCAGTCGCAGCCGCTCATCGTAGACGCGCTGCAGCGCGTCTTCGGGGGCGCCCTTGAGCAGTGCCACGCGACGGCGCAGGCTATCGCTGAAGTCGGTAATTTCCCCGCGCATGGCGGCTTCGGTAATGGCGGCGACTTCGGCTTTTTTGCCCAGCATGTCGGCAATTTCGTCGATGCACTCGATCGTGATCAGCGTCGAGTCCATATCCATGGCGAGAATTTTCATGTCCCTAAGCTTGCGCACGTGCGCCAGGGCGGCAATATCCACATGCTTGGTGTTTGCCCAGGCCTGCACTTCGGTGAGGGCATCGGCGTCAATATCTTCCAGACGCATGGCGCTAGCGTTGAGCGGGACGATGCGGTTGGCGCTTGCGATTGCGGCGGCCTGTTCGATCAGATCATGGCGAATGCCAGGGGCTTGGAGTACGAGATGCATGATATTTCAGTATAAGGTCAGGGTCAGGTTTTCAGTGTTTTCAATAGACCGCGGATGCTGTCGATCCGGCGCTGGATGTCCGGCATGTTCGGCAATTGGATACGTAGTTTATCCGCGCCAGAGAAACGGATGTGTTTTTGCTTTTGCACCAATTCAATCATCTTGAGCGGATCAGCGTTGGCCTTGGGGCCAAAATGCAATAGCGCCTGTTCATCTCCGATGTCGACCTTGATAATACCCAGGGTCTCCGCGAGAATGCGCAACCGGTGCGTGGCGATCAGCATACGGGCTGGCTCGGGCATTTTTCCGAAGCGGTCGGTGAGTTCCTCCTGGATCGCCAGCAAATCGTCTTCGCCTTTGGCATGCGCCAGTTGCTTGTACAGCGACAGCCGGGCATGGATATCGGTGCAGTAATCGGCGGGCAGCAGGGCCGAGGTATGCAGTTTAACTTCGCATACGGCATTGAAGGGGGTTTCCAAGTCCGGCTCTTCGCCGGCCTTCAGGGCCCTGACCGCCTCATTGAGCAGATCGGTATACATGCTGAAGCCGATTTCATTGATATTGCCGGATTGGGACTCACCGAGAACCTCGCCTGTCCCTCTGATTTCCAGATCGTGCATCGCCAGGAAAAAGCCGGATCCGAGTTCTTCCATGGACTGGATGGCATCCAGCCGCTTTTTCGCATTGCTGGTGATGGCATCCTCGCCAGGTGTCAGCAGATAGGCATAGGCCTGGTGATGAGAGCGGCCGACGCGGCCACGCAACTGGTGCAATTGTGCCAGGCCGAGCCGGTCGGCTCGGTGGATGATGATCGTGTTGGCGCTGGGTACATCGATGCCGGTTTCGATAATCGTGGTGCACAGCAGGATGTTGTAGCGTTGCTGATAGAAACCTTTCATGATTTCCTCAAGCTCGCGTTCCGGCATCTGTCCATGGGCAACGGCGATGCGGGCCTCAGGCAGCAATTGCTCCAGACGGGCGCGACGATTCTGGATGGTTTCCACCTCGTTGTGCAGGAAATAAACCTGGCCGCCGCGCTTCAGTTCGCGTAGCGCGGCTTCGCGAATGGTACTGCCGTCTTCGCGACGGACGAAGGTTTTGATGGCCAGGCGCTTTTGTGGCGCGGTGGCAATGACGGAGAAATCGCGAATGCCTTCCAGCGACATGCCCAATGTGCGTGGAATAGGCGTGGCAGTCAGCGTCAGGATATCGACTTCCGAGCGCAAGGCCTTGAGCGCTTCCTTCTGGCGCACGCCAAACCGATGTTCCTCGTCAATAATGACCAGCCCCAGCCGCTTGAACTTGACTTCTTTGCCGAGCAACTTATGGGTGCCGATTGCGATATCGACAGTGCCATTTTCCAGGCCGTCGAGCGTTGCTTTGACTTCCTTGGTACTGCGAAAGCGCGATAGTTCTCCCACTTTTACCGGCCAGTCGGCAAACCGGTCGGCAAAGGTTTGCGCATGTTGCTCTGCCAGCAGCGTCGTCGGACAAAGCAGCGCGACTTGCTTGCCGTTGGCGATGCACAGAAAGGCGGCGCGCAGCGCAACTTCGGTCTTGCCGAAACCCACGTCGCCGCATACGAGGCGGTCCATGGGTTTGCCCGATGTCATGTCGCCAATGACGGCATCGATCGCCGCCTGTTGGTCGGCCGTTTCTTCAAAGCCGAAGCCTTCCACGAAGGTTTGGTAATCGGAAAATGGCAACTTGAACGAAAACCCTTCGCGTGCCGCGCGCAATGCGTACAGCGCCAGCAGTTCTGCGGCGGCGTCGCGGATCTGCTTTGCTGCTTTCTTCCTGGCCCGGTCCCACTGTCCGGAACCTAATTGGTGCAACGGTGCGTGTTCGGGATCGGTGCCGCTGTAGCGGGAGATGACATGCAATTGGGATACCGGCACATATAGCGTACTGTCGCTGGCATATTTCAGGTGCAATAGCTCGATATTGCCTTCGCCCAGATCCATGGTAACCAGTCCGTGGTAACGGCCGATTCCGTATTGCATATGAACGACGGGATCGCCTTCGCGCAGTTCGGATAGATCACGCACCATGGCGTCGACGTTGGTCGTGCGCTCCTGTTTCTTGCGACGGCGCTGAGCGACGGATGCGGACCCGGGATAAAGGTCGTTCTCGGTGACCAGGCACAATTGCTGTGCCTGCACGATAAAGCCAGTGTTGAGCGGCGCGATGGCAATGCCAAAATCAATATTGGATGCCGCAAAATCCGCGATCGAATCGAAGGCGGCGCTGGGCTCGAGCTGCTGTTCGCGCAGTACCTGCAGCAGGGTTTCGCGACGGCCTGCCGAGTCCGCGCACAGCAGCAAGCGATGACTGCCTTGATCGAGCCAGTTGCGCAAGCGTTGGAACGGATCGTCATGGCGTCGCAATACCGCGATGTCGGGCGCCGGCGCGAAGTCTGGATTGGTCTTTTGCGCGTTCAGCGTGAGTCGGGCAAATGACTTGAGACGAGTGAAAAATTGTTCGTCGGAGAGAAACAGTTGCTCGGGCGGAAGGACAGGGCGTTCGCGATCGCTTTTCAGGAACTGATAGCGGCTGTGCGTGTCGTCGAAGAAGCGGCGAATGGTTTGCTCGGTGTCGCCCAGCGTCAGCGTGATGGTCTCGGGACGCAGATAGTCGAACAGTGTGGCAGTATCGTCGAAGAAAAGTGGCAGGTAATATTCAATGCCCGCGAATGCGATGCCGTTGCCAACGTCCTTGTAGGGCAGGGCGCGCGAAGGATCGCCTTCGAATAGCTCGCGGAAGCGAGAGCGAAAGTGCGCACGTGCCTGGTCATCCATGGGAAACTCGCGGCCAGGCAGTAAATCGATGTCGGCCACCGGGTAAAGGCTGCGCTGGGTGTCCATATCGAAGCTGCGGATCGATTCGATTTCATCATCGAACAGATCGATCCTGTAGGGCAGGACCGAGCCCATGGGGAACAGGTCAATCAGGCCGCCGCGGATGCAAAATTCACCGGGGGCCGCGACTTGCGAGACATGCGTATAGTTGGCCAGCGTCAATTGGTCGCGCAAGGCCGCTTCGTTAAGCTTGTCGCCCTTTTTGAACGAGAACGAATAAGCGGCCAGAAATGCCGTGGGCGGCAGGCGGTAGAGCGCCGTCGTGACCGGTACCGTGAGGATGTCGACTTTGCCTTGCATTAACGCGGAGAGCGTTTTTAGGCGCTCGGAAATCAGGTCCTGGTGCGGCGAAAAGCCGTCATAGGGCAGCGTTTCCCAGTCGGGGAACTGCCGCACCTGCAAGTTGGGGCTTAGCAGCAGGATTTCGTCGTGCAGGCGCTGGGCCTCCAGCGGATCGGCGCACAGCAATACCAGCGGCCGGCCTGCAGCATGGGCGAGCTCGGCCGATAACCAGGCGTCGCCCGATCCGGGTGGGCGTGGATGGCTGTAGCGTTGGCCTGGCTTGAGTGCGGAAAGGAGCGACGGTATGGTGGAGTTTGACACGGAAAACATGCGTGGGCAAAGGAATCCCGTCATTTTATCAGATACCGCGGGGCAGCCGGACCGATGCCTTTGTTCCGAAGGGTCCGCGTGGCAATGGCTGGCCAAAGATGCGCCGCGCGGCGCGGTGTCGTTCGGGCAGCCGTTTTTTTCGCTATCATGTCGGGTATCGAGTGCGCTCGCGGCGATGCAACAGCGCGAGCGCAGACCTATATCATTTCGCTTTTTCATGCCTGACAGAATATTTGCCATTATTCCCGCCGGCGGCGTGGGCCAGCGCGCCCTGGCGCCGGGTCGCAGCCAGCCCAAGCAATATTGCCTGATAAACGGCAAAACCATGCTGGAGCACGCCGTGGCGGCATTGCTGCGCGAGCCGCGCATCGATTCGGTGCATATCGGCGTGGCGGCCGACGATCCTCTGATCGGGGATCTGGTGCTCGGACCGAAGGTGCACATTCACCGTGTCGCGGGTGCAACCCGGGCGCTGACCGTGGCCAATACCTTGCGCTCGGCGCTGACGACCGCGGGCGACGCGGATTGGGCGCTGGTGCACGATGCGGCCAGGCCGGGCCTGCGGGGGGAAAGTCTGGCCGAGCTGGTCGACACCTGCCTGGCTAGCGGGCAAGGCGGATTGCTGGCGCTGCCAGTACCCGACACAGTGAAAAAAGCGGTGGCAGGGCAGTCGCCTGCCCGCGTCAGCGAAACCGTTGCCAGGGAAGGCTTGTGGTTGGCGCAAACGCCGCAGATGTTTCCCGCAAGCGCGTTGCTGGCGGCGTTGCAGAGCGGGTTTGAGTGTGGGCTGGAGATTACCGACGAGTCCTCGGCGATGGAGGCAATGGGTTATGCTTCCCTGTTGATAAAGGGGTCGGCCGAAAACATGAAAGTTACCTGGCCGGCGGATTTTGCAATGATGGAGAAATGGTTATGACGATTGGCTTAAGGGTCGGGCAGGGGTTCGATGTGCATGCCCTGGCGGCGGACTTGCCGTTGATATTGGGCGGCGTGGCCATTCCGCACTCTCATGGCCTGGTGGGGCATTCCGATGCGGATGCGTTGCTGCACGCTATCACGGATGCTATTTTGGGGGCGGCGGCATTGGGCGATATCGGGCGTTTGTTTCCCGATACGGATCCTGCCTACAAAGGCAGCGACAGCCGGGTTTTGTTGAGAGAGGCCTATCGTCGGGTGCGCGAAGCGGGTTGGGAAGTTGTCAATATTGACGCGACGATCCATGCCCAGGCGCCTAAAATCATGCCGCATGCGGCGGCGATGGTCGCCAATATTGCTGCCGATCTCGCCGTGGATCTGTCTTGCGTCAATATCAAGGGCAAGACCAATGAACACCTGGGTTATCTGGGAAGAAAAGAAGGGATCGCCGCTACGGCGATTGCGCTGCTGAGCCGAATCTAGCGCCTTGCGGCTGCGATGGCAGGCTTGGCTGCAAAAGAAAAAACCACCGACAGCAGGTGGTTTTTTCTTGTCTTACCGCTTGCGACAAGACAATGAACGATTTATTTACCGGCGGCGGTCAAGGCAAGCGCCGCAGCGTTAACGACCGAGGCGATGCGGCCGGCGTCGCGTAATTGCTCAACGCTGAAACCCGCCTGTTTCAAATTGTCGAAATGCGACTTTACGCAAAAATGACATTTGCCGATAATGGAAGCGGCCAGCGCGAACAGCTCGAAGCGCGGCTGCTCGATGCCGCCATGCGAGGCGTAGGCGTTCATGCGCAGCATGGGTGGCAGGGTTTTCAGTTGTGCGTCGCCGGTCATTTCCACATACGGATACCAGGTGTTATTCATTCCCATCAGCGCTGCCGCGGTGAGTACGCCGTTGACGTCCGCTTCCGAGAGGCCGGATTTAAATTGTTCGATCAGGAATACGTTCTTGCTGGCGTAGGCCGCGGCAAGGGCGACGCCCACCGCGTCTTCCGGCTTCAGTGTGGAACGGGCAATGGTACCGTCCAGATTGAGGCGAATATCCTTGGCCCAATCGGGGATTTCATTTTTAATCGTAGAAAGAAATTCCATAGTTATTCTCTATTGATTGGTGGAGAAAAAACCCGGCGAACCGGGTTTGAGCCAAATTACAGCGTGTCACCGCCGGCTGCGCGGTTGCATGGGCACAGCTCATCGGTTTGCAGACCGTCCAGGATACGCAGCACTTCTTCAGGGCTACGGCCAACGTTCAGATTGTTGACGGAAACGTGTTGAATGACGTTGTCCGGATCAACGATGAACGTCGCGCGCAGGGCGACACCGGCAGAGCGCTCACGCACGCCAAGCTGGTCGATCAGGGAGCCGGTGGTATCGGCGAATGAGTAGTGGCCCAGCTTGTTCAGATCCGGGTGCTCACGGCGCCATGCCAGTTTGCAGAACTCGTTATCCACGGAACCACCCATCAGGACGGCGTCACGATCTTCGAAGTCTTTCGCCAGGTTGTTGAAGCCAACGATTTCGGTTGGGCACACGAAAGTGAAGTCCTTCGGATAAAAGTAAATGACTTTCCACTTGCCTGGGAAAGAGCTTTCGGTAATGTCCTCGAAAGCGGAAACGCCGTTCTCTTCGTGGTTGTTAAAGCCGGGTTTGACACCGACGACTTTAAAGGATTCAAGTTTTTCACCAACTGTTTTCATAACTGTTCCTTATAAGAAAGCGTTGAGCAAATTACCCGGGGGCCCGGGCAGCGTATTGTCCTGGCATATTGCAGGAGCCAGCGACCAGGCCTTTCGGCAAGAAAGGCGATCACTGTGTGAAATAGGTTTCAGTAATATTCTACACTATCAAAATTAGCTGTCTAATTGATAATTTCTATCACGGGCTTTGGGGATTTCTATGTGTCCGACCAGTCCAGTGGGTTGATTGGGCAGCAGCTTAAGCGAGCCGCCGACATGCTGCAACAGGCGCTCGACGATGGACAACCCCAGTCCGGCGCCAGAGACGCCGGTGCGCGCGATTTCGCCGCGGGAAAACGGGCGCAGCAACCGCTCGGTATCCTTGGCGTTGATGCCCGGTCCATTGTCGCAGACATCGATTTCGATATTGTTACCCCTTTCCCGGACCACCAGAGTGATGTGGGCGCGCCCGGTAGCGGCTGATTTGCCGTAGCGGCGGCTATTTTCAATCAGATTGCTGACGATGCGTTTCAGGTCCAGTTCGCCGATGCGGGCATAGAGATCCGGCTGGATAATGGCGCGCAAGGTGCCACCCAGTGATTCTGTATGCGCGCGTTCGCGTTCGCTCAGATCGTTCAGGATTGATGACACATCGATGGCTTTTTCAGGCAGCACCCCGGCTGGGCGGGCGTACTCCATAAGTTGACCGATACTGTGGTCGATCTGGCCCAGGTCCTCGTCAATGGCGCTGCGGGCCTCGTCGCTCACGTTGCTCAGCTCGATTTCCAGGCGCATTCGCGCCAATGGGGTCCGCAGGTCATGGGATATCCCCGCCAGCATCAGTTCCCGATCGGCCTCGGTCTGGCGGATATCGCGCGCCATGCGATTAAAGGCGGCATTGAGGTCGCGGATTTCCAGCGGCCCCTGATCGTCGGGCAGGGGCGCCGGATTTTCGCCGCGCGCGACCTGCTGAGCGGCTTTGGCCAGACGGGACAGTGGTCGGTTGACAAACCGGACGCTGATGGCGGCGCCAATCAGCGCCAACAGCAGTGCGATGACGCCCCAGCCGATCCATTCGCGCAGTTGGGGCAAAGTGTCGGAAGAGGATTTCAGCAGCAGCCAGTAAAGCTCATCGCCAACATTGAAGCTGATCCACAGGCCGGGTTCGCCATTCATGCTGGCAGCCATCTTGATATCGTGCTGCGGGTCGGCGCGCCGGACCTTGTCCGCGAAGATGCGCCAGAACGTCGTATCCGGCAGCGTTTGCAGGGCATCATCCAATTGGCGGGGGAAGACCTGGATATCGCCGGTAGTGGCCAGGTCAATGACCAACGCGTTACGGTCCGTGGCGGGGACGTAGGCCAGCGACTTGCGGGTGATTTTGAGGGCGGTGATGGCGCGTTCGGCCAATTGCCCCGCTCGCGGCTCTTCCTGCATATTGAAAAATACAATGAGCCAGCAGGTCAGGCTTACGGCAAGCAGGGCGGCGAGCAGGAAAAAAGACCGGCTAAACAGGCTTAGCCGGATCTTGGAAGCAAAACCCTGTAGACGGCGAAATTGCATCGGCGCCGCGGCCATGATGGCGCCGCGGCCTAGTTGCCGCCGTCCGGAACGAAGACGTAACCCAATCCCCAGACAGTCTGTATGAATACAGGCTTGGCAGGGTTGGGTTCAATCAGTTTGCGCAGCCGGGAGATCTGAACGTCAAGACTGCGGTCGAACGCTTCGTATTCGCGGCCGCGTGCCAGCTCCATCAGTTTGTCGCGAGACAGGGGAACCTTGGGATGGCGGGCGAATACCTTCAGGACTGAAAACTCACCGGTCGTGATGGCGACGACTTCATCGCCGCGTGACAGGGTGCGTGTGGACAAATTCAGCGTATAAGGTCCGAAGGCAATGGACTCGTTCTCCTGGCTGGGTGCGCCTGGGTGCTCTTCGGAACCCCGGCGGCGCAAAATCGCATTGACACGCGCCAGCAACTCACGAGGATTGAAGGGTTTGGACAGATAATCGTCGGCGCCCATCTCCAGCCCCAGAATGCGGTCGATTTCCTCGGCCTTGGCGGTCAGCATGATAATGGGCGTATTATCGTTGGCGCCGCGCAAGCGACGACAGATGGAAAGACCGTCTTCTCCTGGCAGCATCAGGTCGAGCACCAGCAGATCAAAATGTTCCCGCTGCCAGAGTTTGGTCATTTCCTTGCCGTCTTCTGCGACGAAGACGTTGAAACCCTGTTCCGTCAGATAACGACGCAGCAAGTCACGGAGGCGAGGATCGTCGTCGACGACCAGAATCTTTCGTGGAGGCGTAGACGTTGTGGTTTGAGGTGTATTCATACTAGATTATTAAGGTGCTTCCATAAGAAGTAAGAATGTCATTTTCAGCTCATGTTACAGTTTATGCAATTACTGATGGTCGTAATTTCACCATAAGTTACACTAAAAATGTTTCTTAAGGAAGGAATGCTAATTGTGATACGAGTTTGTATAAAAATTACATTTTGAAAACAATCATCTGTAACCGTTTGAAAATAACTCGTAGCCAAATGTACTGTTTGGCATGGGGCAGCAGTGATTTGTACGTTCGGGTTATTTTAGCCCAAATCCCGGTGGGGGCTGGCGGCTTCTGTTTATAATTATGGGATTTTCCTATTTCATTGCATGGCAATGTGGTTGACAGAAATTTATCGCTATTTCGTCGATCTGCAACTAAATTTTGGTACGTGAAAGACGGTGTCGTCCCTAACTTTATGAATGTCAATCTGATTTCCATTGAAAGTTCAGCGAATCGGTCCAGCGCTGCGCTCCTGCGGGCCCAGGGTGCTCGGGTCGTGGTTGCGCAAAGTGTCAGCGACGCCGGGCAGGGGCATGCGGAACAGTTGCTACCCATGATCGATGGGTTGCTGGCGCAAACCGGTCTATCCAGGCATGACCTCTCAGGCGTCGTGTTCGGGCAGGGCCCCGGCGGCTTTACCGGCCTGCGTATCGCCTGCGGCATGGCGCAAGGCCTCGGACTTGGACTGGATATCCCGGTATTTCCCGTGTCGTCGTTGCTGGCGGTCGCCGAACATGTCCGGCCGGTTGCCCAGGGTGCGCTGGTTGTCAGCATTATTGATGCCCGCATGAAGGAGGCGTTTGTCGCAGCCTATCGGGAAACCGGGGCGACGGAGCTCGAATGCCTACAACCCCCTTGTCTGGTCGCCGCGGACCAATTGCCGACACTGATCGGCCAGCTCAAAGACCGGGCGGCCTCAGGGCGCACCGATGCGGTGCCGGTGGTGCTGGCGGGATCGGGCGTCAGGGAGTTTGCCGGCCCGCTTGCATTGCCAGGGGTGTCGTCTGCCTCTGATATCGAGCCCGACGCCGGCACGATGGCCTTGGTCGGTTTGCGCGCCTGGCATGACGGGCGCTTTATCTTGGCGGATCAGGCTGCGCCGCTTTATGTGCGTGACAAGGTGGCGTTTACCGCCTCGGAACGGGCGCAGGGGCAGGGGGGCAACCCCAAGGCGGTGCCATTGGCCGTCGAGGGGCAGGCTGGCGAAGCCGTTTCGGCCAGCCACGATACGGATCGCCTGTGGCCGTCATTGGCGCCGTTCCTGGCACGCTATACGGTGGCTCGCATGTCCAGCGAGGATATCGACTCGGTCGTGGACATCGAGCGCAAGCTCCAGTCGCATCCCTGGACTGCCGGCAACTTCCGCGATTCGCTGGCCGCCGGCTATCCCGCCTGGGTGGTACGCGCGGATGGCGAAATCATCGCCTTTTCCCTGCAATTGTTCGCGCCGGATGTATCGCATTTGCTGCTCATCGGCGTATTGCCGAAGTGGCAGGGAAAAGGCGTCGGCGCGGGCTTGCTGGCCTGGGGAGAGTCTTGCCTGCGGGATAGCGGACTGGATATGCAAATGCTCGAGGTGCGACCGTCAAACGAGCGGGCCATCGCGTTCTACCGCAAGCATGGCTATGCGCAGATCGGCGTCCGGAAAGGCTATTACCCCGCTGGAAGGGGGCAGAGCGAGGACGCCTGGATTTTCCAGAAAGCCGTGGTATCCTGACGGCATGAATCAAGTTTCCAACGCGCCCGCCATCGAATCGGATATACACCCGCTGAACGTCACGCTCAACCCTTTGCAACTGTTGTGGTTGCAGGAGTGCGGGATCGATCGACTGTGGGGGCAGCCATTGATTGCCACCCGGGCCGCGCTGTCGGCGGGCCGGGTCACGGCTGCACCCGATAGCCAGGAAGCGCCCAGGGCGAGGCCGGAACAATCAATCCATGCGGACCCGCCCGCTGCGCAGGCAAGGCAAGCCGCGCCAGCGACGACGGCGGTCGACGGTTCGTTCTCTCCGGCCAAGCAAGTGCTGGCACAGTTGCGTCAGCAAATCAAGCATCAGCGGGCAGGAGGGGGGCGGTCGGCGATAGGCGGCGGACAGGCGCCCGCGGCAACACCTGCGGCAGCGGGCGAGGCCGCCGTGGACGATCGCGCGTTATCGAAAGCGGCGCTTGCGCCTGGTAAGGCGCCAATCGCGCCAGGAACGGGCGGGGAGCGCTGGGATGCACTGGTCCAGGAAATCTCCGCTTGCACCCGTTGCGGCTTGTCGGCACAGGCGCGGCAGCCCATTGCCGGCAGCGGTTCTGCGCAGGCGCGGTTGATGATTATCGACGAAGCCCCGGGCGTGCAGGACGATGCCAGCGGCGAACCCTTGCGTGGCCCGGCTGGCGTTCTGCTGGACAATATGCTCAAAGCCATTGGCATTGACGACCGCCATTACGTATTTATCACTGACGTGGTCAAATGCCGGCCGATGGTGAACCGTGCGCCGCAAATCGAGGAAATCGAGGCATGCGCGCGCTATCTGCGCGAACAAATGGCGCTGGTCGATCCCGATTGCCTGCTGGTTTTCGGCAGGGCTGCGCAGTCGGTGCTGGCCACCGACGCGCCGGTCGCCGTCTTGCGGGAGAATCAGGCGCTGGCGCTTGAGGTCAATGGTCGGCAGGTGCCGGTCGTTGTCACTTTTCACCCGAACCATCTGATGGCCAACCAGGCGATGAAACCCCAGGCATGGGAAGACATGAAGCGGGTCCGCCACATGCTGGCACAGGCGACTGCTCGCGGTTAATGTTGCTCGCCGCCACTCTGGCGTGGCCGCGGTGTCGGTAAGGGCGGAATTCTTCCGCCCGACAAGACGATCAGTGGCCAGATTGGGCCTTGCCGTGTCCTTCGTCGCCGATCTCGGCGAACGTGGCGGGATAGCGGCGCTGATTGCTTTTGCACCAGACAATGACCAGACTCATGAGCAGGGCGACGATAAGCCCGAAGATGACGATGATGGTATTGATATGTATATTCATCTCCAGCATGAACCAATACATGGCCACCATGAGCAGGATATTGAGCTGTTCATTGAAATTTTGCACGGCAATCGAATGCCCCGCTGAGAGCAGCACGTGGCCGCGATGCTGGAGCAAGGCATTGAGCGGGACGACGAAAAAGCCGGAAAGTCCGCCAACCAGGATCAGGGTCGCGTAAACGGCCCAGGTGTCTTTGACGATAGTCATCAGCAATACGGCAAAACCCATCACGACACCGATCGGCAAGACATGCAGCGCCTTGGTCAGCGGCACCTTGCCAGCCAGTACAGAGCCCAGGATTGTGCCAATCGCGGCAACGCCCATGAGATTGGCCGACTGGGCGATGGACAGTTGCAGGTGGTCGCGACCCCATTGGAGCACGATCAACTGCAGGGTGGCGCCGGCGCCCCAGAAGAGTGTTGTTACCGCCAGCGAAATTTGCCCGACCTTATCCTGCCAAAGGATACGTACATAACTGGCGAACACGCTGACGAGCCGGACTGGATTGGATTCCTGTTTGGGATAGACGAAGTTCGTGTTGGGGATGAGCAGGTTGCAAATCGCCGCCAGGATGTAGATGACGCCGATGACCACAATGGCCGCCTCGGCCGGCGTCTTGGCCAACACCTGCATGCCCGGCAGCGCGAGCAGGAAGTCCGACAGCGGCGGTTCGATCAGCTTGCCGCCCAGCACCACGCCGAAAATAATGGAGAGGACGGTCAGGCCCTCGATCCAGCTGTTGCCCTTGACCAGGTCGCGGGGAGGCAGCAATTCGGTCACGATACCGTATTTGGCGGGAGAGTAGGCTGCGGCGCCGATGCCCACCAGCGCATAGGAAAAACAGACGATATAGGCATGCAAGGTTTTGTCGGAGGGCGCCAACAGCGCGAAGCCGAACATGAGCAGGCAGCCGGAGATTTTGATGGCGTTGGTCACGAACATGACCCGGCCTTTAGGGAACGAGTCGGCGATTGCTCCGACGAACGCCGCCAGGATGACGTAGGCGAAGGCAAAGAACCATTTCATTGCCGGCGTCATCCAGTCAGGCCCCGACAGTTCGGCGATGAGCGCTATGGCCGCGATAAAAAGCGCATTGTCGGCCAGGGAGGACAATGCCTGGGCCAACATGACAAGAAAGAAACCTTTTTTCAAACTATATCCCGTTCAGTACTGTTATCGCGTATTCGATTGCAAACCCAGACCGGCGGCGGGACAAGCCTAGACCGTCGGGTGTGTTTGCCATGACTGGTGCCGTCATGGCGTGATGCCTGGCGCCTTTATTCAATCGCAACATAATATCAGGTTCGCTTCTGTTTCGTTACGCAATCGGCGTCGCGAATGCGCAATTCATCGAGATCGGCCGACACCGGATCGAATATTATTTCACTATCTTTTCTTTACGATTAAAACGTTCCGACTGGGTTATCATACGAAGCTGGGATCTGCTGGCAGGAATTTGCATTCTGCCTCAGGTGTGTGCCTCAACCTTTCTCAATCATTGTTCCATAAGTGCGTCTTACCCAATTAAAACTAGCCGGATTCAAATCTTTCGTTGATCCCACGGTAATCCCGGTGCCCAGCCAGATGGTGGGCGTGGTTGGACCCAACGGATGCGGCAAATCGAACATTATCGATGCGGTACGCTGGGTGCTGGGCGAAACTCGCGCCTCCGAATTGCGGGGCGAGTCCATGCAGGACGTCATTTTCAACGGATCGGGCAACCGCAAGCCGGCCGCCCGTGCGTCGGTGGAACTGGTCTTTGACAATGCCGAGGGCCGCGCCGTGGGCCAGTGGAGCACCTACGCAGAAATCGCTGTCCGGCGTGTCCTCACGCGGGACGGCACCAGCAGCTACTATGTGAACAACCAGCAGGTGCGGCGCAAGGATATTCACGATATTTTCCTGGGCACCGGTCTCGGCGCTCGCGGATACGCGATCATCGGGCAGGGCATGATCAACCGCCTGATCGAGGCCAAGCCGGAAGAGCTGCGGGTCTATCTGGAAGAGGCCGCGGGCGTCTCCCGTTATAAGGAGCGGCGTCGCGAGACAGAAAACCGCCTTGGGGATACCCGTGAAAACCTGACCCGTGTCGAAGACATCATGCGGGAGCTGGAATCGCAATTGACCCGGCTGGAGGCCCAGGCCGAAGTTGCCCGGAAATACCGCGACCTGCAGCAAGATGGCGAGAAAAAGCAACATGTTTTGTGGTTGATCCGCGAAGAGAACGCGAGTGTCGACCAGCAGAAGAAAGCCGAAGAGATTGAAAAGGCGCAAACTGAACTAGAAGCGGCGCTGGCCGAATTGCGGGCGTCTGAAAGCGAGGTCGAGAAACGCCGGCAGGCGCACTATCAGGCCAGCGACGCGGTGCATACGGCGCAAGCCGCCATGTACGAAGCCAATACGGCGGTCAGCCGCCTGGAAACCGAAATCCGCCACGTGGTGGATGCCCGCAATCGCTTGCAGGCGCGCAAGGCAACGCTCAATACGCAGATGCAGGAGTGGCAGGACCAACTGACCCATTGCACCGAGCAGATCGCCGAGCTCGAAGAGGAAATGGCGGCAGCGGCCGAGCGCGCCGCAGGTTTACAGGAAGACCTGGAGTTGCGCCAGGAAGGCATGCCCGCCATCGAGGAGCGGGTGCGTAATGCGTCCGGATCACGCGAGGCCATGCGCAGCGAATTGGCACGGGTCGAGCAGAAGCTGGCCTTGACGGCGCAAGCGCAGCGCGATGCCGACCGTCAGTTGCAGCAATTGGAGCAGCGGCGCGAGCGCCTGGAGCGCGAACGCAGCGAAATCCAGAGCCCGGAAGCCGGCAAACTGGAGCAGTTGGCTGGGGACCGCAACGCGGCCGAAGCGCAGCTTGAGGAAATCCAAGCGACGCTGCAGGACATGGAAGACCGGCTGCCACAGCTGGATCAAGCGCGGCGCGACGCACAGCAAGACTCCCAGAAGGAATCGCAGGAAGTGGCGCGCCTTGAAGCGCGCCTGAGCGCGCTCAGCGCTCTGCAGGAGGATGTCCAGAAGCAGGGCACGCTCGAGCCCTGGTTGCAGAAGCACGAGTTGGGCAGTTTCACCCGCTTGTGGCAACAGGTGCATATCGAGGCCGGTTGGGAAGCTGCGCTGGAGTCCGCGTTGCGCGAAAGGCTGACGGCGTTGCCGTTGCGCGATCTGGATATGGCGCGCGCATTCACCGATGATCCCCCACCGTCGCGCCTGGCGTTTTACCAGAAGCCGACGGCAGACGCCTTGCCTGCCGCCGTACCGGGACTGACACCGCTGCTGTCGTTGGTCAGGTGCACCGATCCCGATTTGAAAAGCCTGCTCGGGCGTTGGCTGCATGGCGTTTACACGGCGCCGTCGCTGACGCAGGCGCTCGCGCAACGCAGTACGTTGCCCATGGGGGTGCAACTGGTTGTGCGCGAAGGACACATGACGGATGCGCATGGCATTTGTTTTTACGCCGCCGATTCCGAGCAGGCCGGCATGCTGGCCCGTCAGCAGGAAATGGAAAACCTGCAACGGGAAATCAAGGCCCGTCAACTGATCGCCGACCAGGCGGTAAGCCAATTGGCGCGCAGCGAGGCGGCATGGACATCGTTGTCGCAATCCATGGCGCCGGCGCGCCAGCGTCTTGCCGAATTGACGCGGCGCACACATGACCTGCAAATGGAGCATTCGCGCCTGCATGCGCAAATTCAGCAGAGCGACGAGCGTTCAGCGCGTATCCAGGAAGACCTGGCCGATATTGCCATGCAGCAGGAAGAATTGCTGGCGCAAAAGGAAGAATCCGAAGCCGGCTTTGAAGTGCTGGACAATGAACTGGCAACGCTGCAGGAAAGCTATGCCGAAGCCGAGATGGCGGGCGAATCGCTGGCCGACGAGGCCGAACAAGCCCGGCAGCAGTTGCGCGAATTGGAGCGCAATGTCCAGGAAGCCGGATTTCAGCAGCGTGGTCTGGCTTCGCGGATCGCCGACCTAACCCGGAACCGGGAGCTGGCAAGCAATCAGATCAACCAGGCCCGCAACGAGCTCGAAAACCTTGAGGCAGAGCTGTTCGATTTTGACGAATCGGCGACGCAGGCCGGGCTGCAGGACGCTTTGGAAGCACGTGCGGTGCGCGAAGAGGCGTTGGCTGCGGCCAGGCTGGAGCTTGATAACTTGGCAGCAACCCTGCGCGGGGCAGATGAGACCCGCATGCGCACCGAGCAGTCGCTGGAGCCTCGGCGGGCGCGGATCATGCAATTGCAATTGGATGAACAGGCGGCGCGGCTGGCGGTTGAGCAGTTTTCCGAGCAGCTTGACCAACAGGAGGTCGATCGCGTCGCGTTGAAGCAGGAAATGAACGATTTGCCGGACGAGTGGTCCAAAGTCACTTGGCTCGCTTCCGAAGTGCAGAAAATCTCCCGGCAGGTCGAGGCCCTTGGCTCGGTTAACCTGGCGGCGCTTGATGAGCTGAATGAGGCACGGGAACGCAAGGGTTTTCTGGATGCGCAGCATGCCGATCTCTCCGAGGCCATCAACACGCTGGAAGACGCGATCCGCAAGATTGATCGCGAAACCCGCGAGTTGCTGCAGGAGACCTTCAATCAGGTCAATGCGCATTTTGGCGATTTGTTCCCGCGGCTGTTTGGCGGCGGCGAGGCAAAACTGAGCATGACCGGCGAGGAGATTCTCGATGCCGGCGTGCAGGTCATGGCGCAACCGCCGGGCAAGCGCAACAGTACCATTCACCTGCTGTCGGGCGGGGAAAAAGCCTTGACGGCTACGGCATTGGTATTTGCGCTGTTCAAGCTGAATCCCGCGCCGTTTTGTCTGCTTGACGAGGTGGATGCGCCGCTGGATGACGCCAACACGGAAAGATATGCCAATCTGGTGGGGAGCATGAGCGACCAGACGCAGTTTTTATTTATTTCTCACAATAAAATAGCGATGCAGATGGCGAAGCAGTTAATCGGTGTTACGATGCAGGAACAAGGGGTTTCCCGAATTGTCGCCGTGGATATCGAGTCTGCCGTACAGCTTGTCGGCGAAGCGTAAACACATTAGGGTCTTGAATACAATGAGTAATTTGCAACTGGCGTTAATTGCGATTGGAGTCGTGCTGATATTGCTGGTCCTCCTTTTCAATTGGTGGCAGGACCAGCGGGTTCGCAAACAGATGCATGAACAATTCAGCCTCGGGGACGAGCAGGATACCGATGTCTTGCTCAAGGACCGCCGGCCGGTAGCGCCTGCGCATAAAATGCCTGCGGATCGACGGGACCCGGTATTGGGCGCTGAAGCGGCGGCGCCGACCAGAGACGCTGTCGCCAGCGAGCCGGCTGCCGAAACAGGACATGATGAGGAAGTGGTCGATGAAATGACCGAGGGCGTCATTGAACTGCATTTCGAGGAGCCGGTCAGTGGCGCCGATTTGCACCGGTACACACGCAGCGCACTGCACGCCGGCTCCAAGCCCTTGCGTTTCTTCGCGGAAAGCGAGGATGGCCTGCATCGTGCCCAGTTGCGCGCCGATGAAAACTATGTGGCGCTGCAGATGGCGGTGCAATTGGCCAATCGCACCGGCGCTTTGACCGAGATCGAATGGTCGCAGGCATGGAGCAAGGCCGACGAAATCGCTCATGAATTCGATGCGAGCGTGGAAAGCCAGGACGTGCCGGCGCTGTTGCGTCGGGCCGAGAAGCTTGATCAAGTTTGCGCCAATCTGGATACGCAGGTTGGCTTGACTGTGCAGTTGACCCAGCCGCGTCCAATTCGCGATGTCATCGACCTTGCCCGCGCCAAGGGATTCACTGAGTATCGCAATGGGCTGGCATGGATGAACCATGACGGCTTGCCGCGGTTCGTGCTGCTGCTGGCAGGCGAGCATGCGGATGATCCGGCCAATGCGGGCGTCAATCGCGTGGATCTTCTGCTCGATGTTCCATGCAGCCCGCCGGATGATACGCCGTTCGCACGCATGATGGCGGTGGCGCGCGATCTGGCTCTGTCGCTGGACGGTCAGTTGGTGGACGACTCCGGGCGCGAAGTGATGGAAGGGTCGGAGCATGCGATTGACGAACAGATTCGCGGCATCTACATGGAACTGGAGCAGCAGGGTCTGCAGGCCGGCTCGCCACGGGCATTGCGGGTATTTTCCCAATAGCAACGCATCAAATGGGTTGTCATGATGGCGCAGGATAACGAACAGCAATTGCGGGAAGAACTCGATCACCTGCGCAGCGAGATCAATGCGCATAACCATGCCTATCATGTCCAGGATTCGCCGACAATCAGCGATGCCGAATTCGATGGCCTGATGCAGCGGTTGCTGGCCATCGAGTCGGCGCACCCGGACTGGGTCGATGCCGACTCTCCCTCACAGCGCGTCGGGAGCGCGCCTCTGCCTTTTTTCGATAGTGTGCGCCATGCCGTGCCCATGCTTTCTCTGGGCAATGCGTTTGCGGCGGAGGACGTTGCCGCATTCGATAAGCGCGTCAGCGATGCCTTGCGCTCTGCCGGGATGCTGGACCCCGCGCAGAAGGTCGATTACAACTGTGAAGTGAAGATGGATGGCCTGGCCATCAGCATACGCTACGAAGGCGGCCGCCTGGTGCGTGCTGCTACCCGCGGCGACGGTGTGACGGGCGAAGATGTCACGGCCAATATCCGCACTTTGCGCTCAGTGCCGCTGACCCTAAACAAGGGTTTCCCGGCCGTGCTGGAAGTACGGGGCGAAGTGCTGATGAACCGGAGCGATTTTCAGAAGCTGAATCAGAAGCAGGCCGCGGCTGGCGAGAAAACTTTCGTCAACCCGCGCAATGCCGCGGCGGGCAGCCTGCGACAACTGGATCCACGGCTTACCGCCAAACGCCCCTTGCGTTTCTTTGCCTATGGCTGGGGGCAACTGGATGGCCTGGTCGATCCCTTGCCCAAGACCCATTCCGGCGTGCTCGATTGGCTGTCCGGCCTGGGATTGCCGGTGGTTGCCTTTCGCAAGACCGTTGCAGGCCCTGACGGGTTGCTGGCGTTTTATGAGGACATCGGCAAGCGACGCCCGAACTTGCCGTTTGATATCGATGGTGTGGTCTATAAAGTCGATTCGCTTGACGCTCAAGGCGAGCTTGGCTATGTATCGCGCGCGCCGCGGTTCGCGCTTGCACATAAATTTCCGGCGGAGGAGGCCACCACCACATTAGTGGATATCGAAGTGCAGGTGGGACGAACGGGAGCCATTACCCCTGTGGCGCGGCTGGCGCCGGTGTTCGTGGGCGGTGTCACCGTCACCAATGCAACCCTGCACAATGAGGACGAAATTCGCCGCAAGGAACTGATGATCGGCGATACCGTCGTTGTACGGCGCGCCGGCGATGTTATTCCGGAAGTCCTGCGGCCGATACTGGAAGCGCGTCCAGCCGATGCGCGGCCTTTTATTATGGTGACGGCCTGTCCGGTTTGCGGTTCTGCGGTCGAACGTTTGCCTGACGAGGCCGTGACCCGTTGTACCGGCGGGTTGTTCTGCGCCGCCCAGCGCAAGCAGAGCCTGTTACACGCCGCGGGTCGCAAGGCGCTGGACATTGAGGGGCTTGGTGAAAAGTTGGTTGATCAACTAGTCGATCATGATTGGGTGCACTCCATTGCCGATTTGTATCAGCTTTCCGCCGAAAAGGTCATGGGCCTGGAGCGCATGGGGCGCAAGTCGGCGGAGAATCTCATCGAGGCGATCGAGGCCAGCAAACATATTGAGCTGTCACGCATTATCTACGCGCTGGGTATTCGCCATGTCGGGGAGACAACTGCAAGGGATCTGGCAAGCTATTTTGGCTCCCTGGATGCGTTGATCGCCGCCGATGAAGAGGCGTTCCTGCTGGTCAATGATGTGGGGCCGGTTGTGGCGGAATCCTTACGCAGTTTTTTTGCCGAACAGCATAATATCGATGTCCTTGAGGCGCTGAAGGCAGCCGGGGTGACCGTGAAATTGCCCGAGTCGGTAAAAAGCGTGGTGTTGCAGGGGAAAACCTTTGTGCTTACCGGCACGCTGCCAACCATGACACGTGACGAGGCCGGCAAGCTGATCATGGAGGCGGGCGGCAAGGTCACCGGCAGTGTATCGAAGAAAACCAGCTACGTGGTGGCGGGTGACGAGGCTGGCAGCAAGCTGGAAAAAGCCCAGTCGCTGGGAGTGCCGGTCTTGGACGAGGCGGGTCTGATGTCCCTGCTTAAGGGATAAAGGCAGAACGAGCACCGATCATTCCGTAACGGTCAACCCGAACGGGTTCAGCGCCCGATTGCGCCAAGCTGGTTTTCGGGGCGATGCTGATAAAAAAAGCTCCCGAGATCGGGAGCTTTTTTCTTGCGGACAGGCGCAAGCCAAGCCCGCAGTCAGGCTAGTTTATTGCTTGGGCGCATCTGCCGGAGCCGCTGGGGCTTCGGCGGGTTTGTCGGCAGCGCCTTCGCTTGCCGTTTTCTCGATTTTGGCTTCGTCACGCAGTTTTTTCATTTGTTCCTGCAGTGATTGCTGGTTCAGCATTTGGCTGATCTGCGGCTTGGCTTCTTCCAGGGTAGGTACCTTGACGGGGCGAGCGTCTACCACTTCAATGATGTGCCAGCCAAACTGGCTTTTGACGGGTTTGTCCAGCAATTGGCCTTTCTTGGCGGCTTTGACTGCCTCGGCAAATTCAGGGACGTAGTTTTCGGCGGGTGCCCAGCCCAGGTCCCCACCGTTTTTGCCGCTGCCAGGATCAATGGAGTTTTTCTTGGCTGCGTCAGCAAAACTGACTTTCTTCGCCTTGATATCCTTCAGCAATTTGTTGGCTGCGGTTTCGTCTTTGACCAGGATATGCTTGACCTGGTATTCTTTTTCGCCAGCAGACTCGGCCTTGAACTGGTCATAGGCCTTTTTGACGTCTTCGTCGGTAACGGGGTGGGTCTTCGCCCAATCGCGCATCATGGAGCCAATAAGGATTTCCTGCCTTGCGTTTTCAATGGCAAACTGGACCTCTGGGTTTTTGTCCACGCCTTGCTTTTCAGCTTCCTGTGACAGCACGGCGCTATTGATCAACTGTTCGGTGATCTGTTCACGCAAGGCAGGGCTGTCCTGGGCGCCGCGGGCGACAAGGGTTTTCACCGCCGTATCTACCTGATCTTTGGTAATCGCTTTACCATTCACAGTGGCCACGTTCTGGGCCAGTGCAGGTACAGTCATGGCGCAAGTTACAGCAAGTAAAATAAAACGTTTCATGGTTTTCCTTTTGGTTAAGAAATCGGTTGAGCCTGAATGGACAGGGCGTGGATCGGATAAGGGATCAGATCGTGCAGCGCTTCGTAAACCAGGCGCTGGCGCTCAATCCGGGACAGGCCGTTGAAGCGGGCCGAACTGATGCTGAGCCGATAGTGGCCCGCGCCGTTGCTCGCTCCCGCGTGCCCTTTGTGCAAATGCGATTCGTCCTCGATTTGCAGGACACTGGGCTCCAGGACTGCGAGCCGTGCTCGTATCAATGCCAGGCGATCTTCAGTCATTGCCTTTCTCCGCCGGTGTGGCGGGTAGCACCGGTGTCTCCTGCATATGGCGGCCAAGCCATACCGACTGGCCGATCGCGAAAATGACCAGCAGGATGGTCATACCGAATGCCTTGAATGCGGCCCACTGTTCAAGTGTGAAATAACCCGAAAAGGCGACAAACAAGTTCAGGGCACCGGCAAACAGGAAAAAGCCGGCCCAGCTGTCGGACAGGCGGTCCCATATTCTGTCGGCTAACTGCATTTGCGCCGCCAGCATCTTGCGCAGCAGATTCTTGCGGAAAAGCAGGCGCGCGCCCAGTAGAATGGCGGCGAACATCCAGTACAGGACCGTGGGTTTCCACTTGACAAAGGTGTCGTTGTGGAAATAGATGGTGGCGCCGCCGAAAACGACGATAATGACGACGTTCATCCAGTTGGTCGCCTCGATGGGCTTGCCGCGCAACTTGAGCCACAGGATTTGCAGGACGCTGCAAATGATGGCGACCCAGGTGGCCACGTAGATGTCCGCGACCTTGAAAGCGACAAAGAACAGGACAAGCGGGAAAAAATCAAAAAGCAGCTTTTTCATTCGGAAGGGTCAAAGCGAAGGGACAGGGAGTTGATGCAATAGCGCAGGCCAGTTGGCGGCGGGCCATCGGGGAATACATGTCCCAAATGGGCATCGCAAACATTGCAAAGCACTTCCTTGCGGACCATGCCGTGCGACGTATCGGTTTCTTCTCTGACATTGTCCGGATTGATTGGTTCAAAATAACTTGGCCAGCCGCAACCGGCATCGAACTTGGTGTCGGAAGCAAACAGCGGCGTGCCGCAAGCGACACACGTGTAGATGCCTGGCTGGAAATGGTCCCAGTATTGACCGGTAAAGGCGCGTTCCGTGCCTTTCTGGCGCGTTACCTGGAAGCTTTCCGGGGAAAGCAGTTCGCGCCATTGCTGTTCGGACTTGATGATTTTCACAGTTGATCTTTGCCTGAAAAAACGGTTCCTGCAGTTGGGCTCCGGGCCGGGGCGGCGCCGGACGCGCTTGATGTCGTGGATG
>JBEBPQ010000016.1:0-93559 GCA_040395835.1 Advenella kashmirensis | reverse complement strand
TAGTCCTGGCTGCCATCGATTATCACGGCATGGACTACGTGATCGCCACCTATGACAAGCATTATGGTCGTCTTTGAAAATGAAGCTTATAACCGATCTTTCTTTTCCCTCACTGTTCTTCCATCACTGGGATCAGAATGGGCACGAAATGGGCGTAATGATAGTCAAGGGAAGTTTCCATATTGATGAAGGGAAGCGATCTAACCGGGTTTTAACATCGCAACCGGAGATTTTGCTTTCTGATAGTTTTTACGGCGAGATCAATGCGTCCGCGCTTAGGCAAGAAAGTGAGTTGGCGCCTTTTAAACCGAAAACGGATGTGAGCTTTAACGCAATTGCTCGCTCGCCGGAGGCGAAGCCTTTGGAAAGCTGGCCTATTCAATTCAATATCAAGGAAAGGCGTTCCTATGGTTTTCATGTTTTTGGAGAACGGTTTTGGGAAGTATCTGAAGCCGATAAGGACGGTCATTGGCAACTTTCGCCGATAAAACCGATGATCGAACTACCACTGACTTATGCTCATGCTTATGGCGGCACCGCCAAGACCAGCGAAAGCGAAGTTGTAGCGCATCCGTACAACCCGATTGGACGTGGTTTGTTGAATGACTATCTATTGTCTCTAAGAGAACCCATTGCTGCCCCTCAAATCGGGCTTGTGGGAGAATTCGCAGCCATACGGCCAAATGAACCGATGACAGTTTGCGGCTGCGGCCCACTGACGAAATCGTGGCTACCGCGACTATCCTTAGCTGGAACCTTTGACGAGGCTTGGCGCAATGAGCGCCATCCGCGCATGCCGGTGGATTATGACTACTCTTATTGGAATGGGGCACCGCTGCCGCTGCAAGTCAGTCCTTATTTGCTGGGCAATGAAATAATTGAACTCTCTGGTGTTCGGCACGAACCTCAGGCTTACACCTTCGGTTTACCTGGTATGGCTGTTCGTTGCCGGATTGTTCGTGAAAGCGTTAACGAACCAGAGAATTTAGCACTCAATCTGGATACGATCCACTGTGATATTTCACATCCGGATCAAGAACATCATTGGATGTCGCTTACTTGGCGGCTGACATTACCCAATCCAGATGATATGCGTGAAATAGAAATTTTTGCATATCAATTAGAGGAAAGCACAGTATGAGTCGAAGCGCTGCACGATTTACGGAAAATAAACAAAATACCATCGTTTGTTTATCTCCCGATGTATGTTTGACGCCGCGCGGTTCAAAGGACGTTCCCGTGCCCTATATGATTGTCTCCAAGCTTGAATGGAGCGAACGTACGATGTCGAATGTGACTTTTGGTGGTGAGGAGGCGTTTACAATGGACAGCCGCACCTGTCAAGTGACTGGCAATGAGCCCGGCACGGGTGGGGGAGTACAGTCAGGGGTGAATATCGGCTGGTGTCGCCCACAATCGAACAAGTCCAATTTTTTCGTTAATGGCCATCAGATCCTTCAAGACAACTGTATCTTTGAAATGAATTGTTCTGGACCCGATGGGTCATCCAATACGTTAGGAAAATTAGTGTTTGATGATCAATCAAATTTTGCTTCCGCGTACAGGCTTAGGGGACTCAGAAAGTTCTCATAAGTAAGACATAAGTAGAAACTTCAGTGATATCATCAAGATGGTATCTGAAATCATAAAGGCTAATTAAGTGAAGCATATCGTAAGCCGCAGAATGCTTTTCATGGTTCTGTTTGTTGTTGTCGCCACGATAGCAGGATTGGCTTATCACACAATGTCCGAGCAATTCATGGGGCCCACCTATCGGGCGGATCGTTTGTTCAAACCCTATGGCGATGAAATACATCAAATAGCGAAGCGGGTAGAACGCGGACAGTCGATCAGCATCGCGCAGATCAAAGCGTTACCAGGTGGCGTCAACGCCCGCTATGGCGAGGAAATCACGCTGCTTTTTCATGCTTTGGGGGCTCGGAATGTCGAGGCCATCGATACCTTATTAGAAGCGGGGGCCGATCCATATATGATCGATACGCCGTCTAAGGGATCAGAACGAGCGTTTATTTATTATCTAACCCTGCCAGGGGATGCTGTCGATCCGATAAAGGGGTTTCGATTCATCAACCAATTGATTGCGCTTTATCTCAAACATGGGGGCGATCCGAATCGTCGCTTGGGCGGGCAAAACAAAAATCCCTTGATTGAAGGTGTTGCATTAATCAACAACTACGAGGGTGTCAATCTACTGCTGAACGCTGGTGCTGACCCTTGGGCAGAAGGTGATGACGGGGATACTGCGATGACAACACTTGCTCGAAGCCATATGGCACAAAAACAGATAGAAGAGCTTATTAAGAACGGCTATTTTAATGATGTTCCTCTCATAAAGTTACAAAAATTCATGCAAGCCTTGTCGAGTTATTTACCACGAGGCGATGAAATTAGTAGGGTGAACCAAAAACTTGGACGTCGTATATTGAAACGGCACCCTAATTATCCAGCGGACCGACATACAGAGCGACTGTTTCAGGGTTCGATCCCGTGGGCGGAGATAAAGAATGAGCGATGAGGCATGCTCGCCAGATCACCCAGTGGACCAGCGATCCGCAGTGTCGCTGCAGGGAGGTTCTCGTGACTGAAAAAACTCCTATAGCCAACGATCTAGATGGCCTTCAACTCGATAAAAAATCTTCAATATCCGGCAGAAGCCAAGAATTCCAGCAACGCCACGGTAAATGCTTTGTGATCTCATGAAATACGGTATTCTCGTGGTATATTTTTTTTAACAGAAGACTATGATAAGTCGGTGATTTTTAAAATTATTGATAATTAAATGGGAATGAGGATTATTTCAGTAATGACTGCTTAGTGAAAATCGAGAATCAGTAACAAGGCATTCTGCGTCCCCAGCGTACTTCTCCATGTACACAGAGGGTGCGCCATTTGCCCGGCACGACCTTGGCGCTAGCCAGCCGAATGTGCCGCCCGGGCAGCATTTTCAGTTGAAATTCACACATTCGAGGACACAATGGCAAAAAAAACAGCTGAGCAAAAGGCCACGGAGGAGCGCCGCTACGCCGCCGCCAGTGGTGCCGCCAACGCAACGGAGCTTGAGCCATTTCTGACAGACTCCAATCAAGCGATTCGGGCCGTGGCGGCGAGCAATCCCGATGCGAATGCCGATATCCTGGATCGGTTTGCCGATGACAAGTTCTGGGGCGTGCGAATGGAGGTCGTTCGCAATGCAAATGTGAGCGAGGTTACGCTGCGCCGTTTGCTAGAGTCAAAACCACCCAAGCGTGGCGTGGTTCATCATGCGGCGCGCAAAAAACTAGAGGCGAGCGGCGTTGCCTTTGGGGATGATGGCATGCCATTGGACAACGCGACTTGACCGTGATAATCCACGACGGGCAAGCGAAACCATGGTCTCGCACCCGGCTAGCGCGGCGCCGTCTTGTCTCCGTTTGCCGCTCGCCACGGATATTCAAGTTGCATGGCGACGAGGTTAGCGGTAGGGGCGCCGTAGCGCTGGCCGATGGCGCGCAGCGTGTGGTCCAGCGCTTGCGCCGGCTTCTGCGCAGCTAACATATCGATGCGTGTCCTTGCCGGCCAGGCCGCCGACTTTGCTTCGGGAACAACGCGAACCTTGTTGCGGGTATCGATCGCTTCCATGGCGAACGGCATGGCGCGGGACCGGTAGGTCCGCGACCAAGCGTCGGCGATGAGCGCGAGCGATACTTCGTCGACGCCTGGTTGTAGGTGCAGCCCAACGCTTTCCCTGCGCCAGAATGCCAGCGTGTTGCCGAGCGCCGTTGTTACAAAGGGTCTTGTCAGCCGGAAGGCAAGGCTGTCGTGCCGCGTGTCCCATGAAGGCATGCCCAGCTCGAGGGCAACGGCTTCGGCTTTCTGCCGTCCGGCAATGGCGTCGATCAGTATCAGCATCATCGGCATGGACGCGGAGATGCCGGTGGTGGTGGCGACGCCCTGGTCAGTGACCACACGCCGGTCGGCGACATAAGCAATGCCAGGGTGCCGCTCGAGCATTTCCCGCAGATAGTACCAATGAGTCGTTGCGCGCTTGCCGTCCAGCAGTCCCGCCGCTGCGACCACCTTGGCGCCGGCGCAAACCCCGACGATGATCGCGCCTTTGCGGGACTGGGCTTGCAGCCAGGCAAGTATTGTTGGGTCGTCGTCACGGCTCATGGCGGGCACAATGACATAGTCGGCCCCGGCAGGGTTGTGCGCGTCAAATGCCGCGATGGTCGCATCGGCCTGTACCGTTAGCGCGGGATAGAGCTTGACCGGCCCGGGCCCTGTTGCCAGCGTCACGACATCGGCGATGTCGGCGCGGCGCAAAATTCCGGTGGGCATCAGATAGTCGGTGGTTTCGGTGGCGTCATTGATGCCCACAACGGCGACCAGGGGCCGGTCACGTTTCGGCGGCCTCAAGGCGGCGAGCATGGCGTCCATTTCACCCTTTGCCAGGTTTGCGGGCCGGGCAATCGCGGACATCGGCGGCAGGCTGATTATCCAGACACCAAGGCCGGTCAGCGAGAGCAGGAGGAGCGCCAGCGCTCCCAGGACGACATGGCGATTAAGCATGGTCGGAATCCTCCAAAAAGCAAACCTTGCCCCTGGTGTGCCGCTAGCGCTAATTGGGGCAGGGGAATCGTTTAAAAATACACGATTTTCCGCCGTAGCGGTGTTTTGTATTCATTGCCCGACTGTTCTTTTACTAAAGTGATCAAATCGGCATCGGTGCGTCTATAATCAGCGAAAATAGCAGGATCGATGAGATACCGGTTTGCGTGCCGTTTTATCGTAATATTTTGATAAATAACTGTTTTTTTAATATGACTTCTTTAGGTTCAGGAAAAAAGCGTCAAGCCATCATGCCGGACAGGGTGTATGCAGGTCATTGATTGCGATCATCGCCATTTTATGAGCCTTGCATTGCAGCAGGCTGAGCTGGCCTATGCGCTGGGCGAAGTGCCGGTAGGGGCGGTCGTGGTCGATTGTCATGGGAATATCCTTGGAAAAGGGTACAATAGGACGATTACGGATCGGGACCCGACGGCGCACGCCGAAATCATTGCCTTGAGGCAGTGCGGGCGGGCAGTGGATAATTACCGGATGCCTGATGTCCGGCTGTATGTCACGCTGGAGCCATGCATCATGTGCATGGGTGCCTTGACCCATGCACGGGTTGCTCACGTCATTTATGGCGCGGCGGACCCTAAAACCGGTGCTTGCGGTAGTGTGCTGGCGATACAGGAACATAAACAAATCAACCATCACACCACGGTGACAACCGGGGTGATGAAAACGGAGTGCGGCGAGTTGCTTCGCCGGTTTTTTAGAGCGCGCAGGAAAGGGTTTATATGAACAATACGTCGTCCCACGGCAGAAAGGAAAGTATCCAGGAAAAGCTGAACGATGCTCAAATTCTGTTTGACGAAGCCGATGATGTTGCGTACCAGCCGGCGCGTTACAAGAAAAAGCTGAATTTATATGCAATCTCGCCGTCTGGCGCGGTGGCTGAAGCGGCCGTGCTGGAAAAGGCGGTGCAAACGCTCAAGGTGGCTGGTGTAAAGGTGACCGTTGATAAATCGGCGCTGAAGCAGGATTTGCGATTTGCGGGCAGCGACGAGGACAGGCTGGCCGGGATCTTGCGTGCAGCCAAGCACAAGAGTGATATCGTTATGCCTACGCGCGGCGGGTATGGCTTGAGCCGCATCCTGCACCGAATCGATTGGAAGTTCCTGGAAAAGCATCCCAAGCGCTACGTCGGCTACAGTGACTTTACAGCGTTCAGCTTGGCGTTGCTGGCGCGCACCGGCATGAGTAGCTTCACCGGCCCGAATCTGCTGGACTTTGGCAAAGAGACGGTTGACGAACTTACCCATGAGATTTTTCTTGAGGTCATGCACGGTGAGTTGGAAATTCTCAGCTTCGAATCCGAAGGCTCGGATGTGGTCGATACCCGCGGGACACTGTGGGGCGGCAATCTAGCCATGGTGGCTTCCTTGCTGGGCACGCCCTACATGCCGAAGATCAAGAATGGTATCCTGTTTCTTGAAGATGTCGGCGAGTACCCGTTTCGCATTGAACGTATGCTGACCCAATTGTTGCATGCAGGCGTGCTTGACAAGCAGAAAGCCATCGTGCTGGGGCATTTTACGGAGTATAAGTTGAGCCGGCAGGATAATGGCTTCGATCTTCCTGAAGTGATACGCTGGTTGCGCGCCAACACCAAGCTCCCGGTTGTGACTGGCCTGCCGTATGGCCACGGCGATGTCCGGGTAACACTGCCGATAGGCAAGAAAGTGGGCCTGGCCACGGAAAACGATATGGCTTATCTGGTGATTGACGAACATCACCATCACGACCATTAGTAATAGTCAGCCAAGCCGTTGCGGCCTGGCTATCCTTATTCGATAACGCGTTCAGTTTTTCCGAACGCGTTTAGTTTTTTTCTACATTCAAACAAAGGCATCGATTACCGCTGTGATTTCTACCGCTAACCTAACCATCCAATTCGGACCCAAGCCGCTATTCGAGAACGTCAGCGTCAAATTCGGAGAGGGCAACCGCTATGGCTTGATCGGGGCCAACGGCTCCGGCAAATCGACGTTCATGAAGATTATCGGCGGGGACCTGGAGTCCAGCGCAGGCAACGTGTCGCTGGATCCCGGCGTGCGCTTGGGGAAACTGCGCCAGGACCAGTTTGCGTTCGAGGATATCCGTGTGCTGGACGTCGTCATGATGGGGCATACGGAAATGTGGCAGGCCATGAACGAACGCGATGCCATTTACGCCAACCCTGAAGCCACGGATGATGACTACATGCACGCGGCCGAGCTGGAGGCCAAATTCGCCGAGTATGACGGATATACGGCGGAAGCGCGTGCCGGCGAGTTGCTGCTTGGCCTGGAAATTCCGGTGGAGCAGCATAATCAACCCATGCGCGAGATCGCGCCGGGTTGGAAATTGCGAGTGCTTCTGGCCCAGGCGCTGTTTTCCAATCCTGATGTGCTACTGCTTGACGAACCGACCAATAACCTGGATATCAATACCATCCGTTGGCTCGAGGGGGTGCTGAACAGCTACCAGAGTACCATGATCATCATCAGCCATGATCGTCACTTCCTTAACCAGGTATGTTCGCATATGGCCGATCTGGATTACGGCGAAATCCGGATCTATCCGGGAAATTATGATGACTATATGCTGGCCTCGGCGCAGGCACGGCAGCGGCTGGTTTCCGACAATGCCAAAGCCAAGGAACGGGTCGCCGAGCTGCAGGATTTTGTTCGCAGATTTGCAGCGAACAAATCCAAATCGCGTCAGGCGACGTCGCGGCTCAAGCAAATCGACCGCATTAAGTCCGAAACCGTCGAGGTCAAGCCTTCCTCGCGCCAGAACCCGTATATTCGCTTTGAGCAGAATAAGCCGCTGCATCGTCTCGCCGTGACTGTCGAAAAGGTATCCAAGGCTTATGACAAGCCTGTGATAGGCAATTTCTCGGCCATGATCGAAGCAGGGCAGAAAATTGCGATCATCGGTGCCAATGGCGTGGGCAAGACAACCCTGCTGCGTTTGCTGGCGCAAGACCTGACGCCGGATTCGGGAACGATCAAGTGGTCGGAGAATGCGGATCTGGGCTATATGCCCCAGGATGTATCGGAAGACTTCAAAAAAACAGTCAATGTCTTCGACTGGATGGGCGAGCATCGCCAGCCTGGCGACGAGGATCAGGCGATTCGCTCGGTCCTGGGGCGGCTGCTTTTCTCCGCCGACGATATCGTAAAGAATGTGCCGGTGTTGTCAGGGGGGGAAAAGAACCGGATGACTTTCGGGCGATTGATGCTTGGGCGCCATAATGTCTTGCTCATGGACGAGCCGACCAATCACCTGGATATGGAGTCAATCGAGTCCTTGCAGTTTGCCTTGGAGAAATTCGAGGGAACATTGGTTTTCGTTTCTCATGACCGGGAGTTCGTCTCTGGGCTGGCAACGCGCATTATCGAGATTATGCCCGACGGTACGCTCAATGACTATCACGGTACCTATGATGAGTACCTGAGCTCGCGTGGTATCGAGGACTAAGGTTCGATGGCGGAACTTCTGTCGACGCTCACCGGCGCTTGCCGTTTCGAGGAAGAGATCAAGAAAAGCCGCTTCATTGCCCATGCCGCACCGGTCAAGGATGCCGAAGCGGCATTGGCATTTTTCGCCGATGCCGGCGATCCCGAGGCAACCCATAACTGCTGGGCATTCAAGACTGCCGACATCTATCGTTTCAATGACGATGGCGAACCCGGAGGCACGGCGGGCAGACCCATACTGCAGGCTATCGAAGGACAAGGTTTGGTGGATGTGGCGGTATTGGTCATCCGCTATTTCGGCGGCGTCAAGCTGGGTACGGGCGGCCTGGTAAGGGCCTATGGGGGGTGTGCTGCGAAATGTCTGCATGCCGCAGAAAAGAAGGAGATCGTGCCGGCGGCCACCATTTACTGTACTTGCAATTATTCCGAGGCGGAACGCGTCAAGGCACGGCTCATTCAGGCAGGCGCAACAATAAACGAAGAAACCTTTGGGGCCGAGGGCGTTGGTCTGTCGCTGTGGATTCCACTATCTGTATTGTCGCGGGTGCGGGAAGTCTATACGGATCAGACAAAAGGAAAGGGGCAGTGGACTGCCCCTGAATAAGCCGGAAAATCGCGAGTTTCCCGGTTCATGATCAAGCCGCAGGCGCGTTGTCGCGCACCCGCGACGGCTTGTCCATCAGTTGTTTTCTTCGGCCGCTTTGGCTTCGGCAGTTGCGATTTCCTGATGAACTTTTTCCATGTCGACGGCTTTGACTTTTTCCAGCAGCTCATTCAGCTGCCCCGGGCTAAGCGCGCCTGCCTGGGAAAAAAGCATGACTTTTTCCCGGAAGACCATCAGCGTGGGAATGGACCGGATGCCCAGTGCGCCAGCCAACTCCTGCTCTTCTTCGGTGTTGACCTTCGCAAATTCCACTCCAGGGTGTGCTTGGGCGGCATCTTCGAAGGTGGGTGCAAACTGTTTGCACGGGCCGCACCAAGGTGCCCAGAAATCAACGATCAGGGTGTTGTCGTCTTTGATGGCTTGCTGAAATGTATCTTTGGTCAGTTCGGTGATGGGCATAAGACTTTCTCCAGAAATAGGTTAATACTGCCGTCATTCCAACAATATAGGGACTGCTATAGTAAATTGCTACTTAAATATTTTTATAACTGTCATTATGATTGCCTATGATGGCTCAGAGTAATTCAATTGTTAACGATATAAAGCGGGAAGTAAACCGCTGATGGTGGGGTCACGGCCGGCCAATGGCTCGGGCGCGCATCCGTATGTCGGAGCCTTCCGGCGGCCCGCTCCAAACGGTACCATTAAAAAACCACAAGCGCAGGCTTGTGGTTAGGTATCGCCGCTTACATTATTTCACAAGCCGACGCCTGGCCGGGCGTCGGCTCTACTCGAGCGCAAAGCGCAGCACGAACAAGGCGGCAATAAGCAAGGTTGCAAGATGAATTTCCCTGACTCGGCCGGTAAAGGTTTTGATAATGACATAACTGATGAAACCAAAGGCAATGCCTTCGGCGATGGAGTAGGTAAAGGGCATCAGCAATGCCGTAATCGCAGCGGGAATGGCGCTGGTGACTTCGTTCCACTCGACTTCGACAAGTTCCCGTATCATGAGGCCGGCGACATAGAGCAAGGCGGGCGCTGTTGCGTAGGATGGAACAATACCCGCCAGTGGTGCCAGGAATAGGCAAAGCAGGAATAATATGCCGATGATAAGCGCGGTCAGGCCGGTGCGGCCTCCCGCCTGCACGCCGGCGGCGCTTTCGGCGAAGGCGGTGGTACTGCTGGTGCCCAAGACGGAACCGGCCAGGATTGCCGTGCTGTCCGCAAACAGCGCGCGGCCAAGCCGGTTGGGTTTGCCCTCAGGCAGCAGATTGGCCCGGCGCGCCACGCCGATCAGGGTGCCCGTGGCGTCGAAGATCTCTACCAACACAAAGACCAGGATAACGTGCAGAAAGCCCTGGTTCAACACGCCCGCGATATCCATTTGCATGAAAGTGGGGGCAATGCTCGGTGGCGCTGAAACGATACTGGTGATCGGGGCGCTGTAGCCGAGCAGGGCCGACAGCAGCGTGACTGAGATAATGCCAATCAGAATGGCGCCCTTGACACGCAGGCTATCGAGGCAGACGATGATAAAAAAGCCGAGAATAGCCATGAGTACGGTGGGCGATTTCAGGTCGCCTTGCGCAACCAGGGTTACCTGGTTGCCAACCACGATACCCGCTGATTTCAGTGCAATAAGGGCAAGGAACAGGCCGATACCGGCAACGATAGCGGACCGCAACGATTTGGGAATCCCGTCGATCAGCCATTTGCGGATTCCTGTCGCCGAGAGAATCAAGAAGAGTACGCCGGAAACAAAAACGGCCCCGAGGGCCTGTTGCCATGTATACCCCATGTTCTGGACAACAGTAAAGGCGAAAAAGGCGTTCAATCCCATGCCAGGGGCCATCCCTATCGGCCAGTTGGCGAGAAACGCCATGACCAGGCAACCCAGCGCGGCGGCCAGGCAGGTGGCGACAAAAACGGCGCCTTTGTCCATGCCCGTCGTTCCCAGGATGTCAGGGTTGACGAAAATGATGTAAGACATCGTCAGGAAGGTGGTCAGGCCGGCAAGAACTTCCGTTCGGATATTCGTGCCATGCTCCCTGAGCTTGAACAATGATTCCAGCATGGACATAACTCCTCAAAAACAGATACATGTGTACAATTGCAACTCTACCGTATTCTTCGCAGGTAATGATGCGCGGGAGACACGCTTGGTCGGCAAAACGCCCCAGGTGTCGGTATAACGTCTTTAATCCGCAACATTTCCCCGGCAAATCGCCGTATGCTGCGGCGCTGCCGCGGCAGGTGAGACGGCGCGCAAATCGCTGTTTTGCAATGCAGCACACACAGAGTGTTTATGAACATTTTAGGAATAGAAAGCTCGTGCGATGAAACGGGTGTCGCCCTGGTCAACACCGGCAAGGGCTTGCTTGGCCACGCCTTGCACAGTCAGATCGCGATGCATCAGGCCTATGGCGGCGTTGTCCCGGAGCTGGCATCCCGGGATCATATCCGCCGGGTGCTACCCCTGACGCGGGAAGTGCTTGCGCGGGCAAACCTTACCTTAAGGGATATCGATGCGGTTGCCTATACCGCGGGCCCGGGATTGGCCGGGGCGCTGCTGGTCGGCGCTTCGGTCGCCAGGTCGCTGGCCTGGAGCCTGGCCGTGCCGACGATCCCCGTGCACCATCTGGAAGGGCATCTGCTGTCCCCGATGCTGGCGGATGTCGTGCCACCATTTCCCTATGTGGCCTTGCTGGTTTCCGGCGGGCATACTCAATTGATGCATGTCAAGGGGATCGGGCAGTATGCCTTGCTGGGGGAAACTCTTGACGATGCCGCGGGCGAAGCGTTTGACAAGTCCGCCAAACTGATGGGCTTACCCTATCCGGGCGGCCCTGCATTGTCGGTCCTTGCAGAGAACGGCAACCCGGAAAGCTATCCCTTGCCTCGTCCGATGATGCATAGCCCCGATCTGGATTTCAGCTTCTCGGGCTTGAAAACCGCAGTGTTGACCACGTTGCGCAAGCTGGAGCAGGACGGGCCGCTGACCGAACAGCAAAGATCGGACTTGGCGGCGTCGGTGCAACAGGCGATTGTCGAAGTGCTGGGGTACAAGGCGATCCGCGCGGTCAAGGAGAGTGGATGCAACCGGCTGGTCGTGGCGGGGGGCGTTGGCGCAAACCGACAATTGCGCCAGTACTTGCAGGCGCAGATGGGGCGGCGCAAGGGCGAGGTGTTTTTCCCTCCGCTGGCTTTATGCACCGATAACGGCGCCATGATTGCACATGCCGCGGCTGAGCGGGTAAAGGCCGGGCTGGTCGACGCAATACGCCGCCCGAACGAGGCCGCCGTTCACCCCCGCTGGGATTTGGCCGACTTATCGGCTTGATATCTTCGCTGTCTGCGACAGCGCCGGTGGTGGGGGATGGTTCTTGCCGGCACTAATCCTGCTAGGATTTTTTCTGTCCGATCTTAGACTCGGTACCCGCCAGTAATTTGGCAATGTTCTGCTTGTGATTGGCAATGAGTATCAAGGCCAGGACGCAAATCGCCCAGAAATAATAGAGTGAGAAGGGCCAGGCGAGGTGGCTGCCGAAATAATAATAGGCGGGGGCAAAGACCGCGCTGACGATCGCCGCCAGTGACGAATAGCGAAAGAAAAACGCAATGATCAGCCAGGTAAAGACCGTGGCCAGCGCCAGCCACGGTTGTAGCGCCAGCAGCACGCCGACGGCCGTGGCAACGCCTTTGCCGCCTTTGAAGCCGAGAAACAGCGAGTAGATATGCCCAAGAAACACCGCGACGGCGACCAGAGAGACTTGAAGATCGGAAAAACCCAGGAGCGGGGCGGCCCATTTTGCGAGCATGACGGCTAGCCAGCCCTTGAAAGCGTCTCCCAGCAAGGTCAGCAAAGCCGCTTTTTTGTTGCCAGTACGCAGCACATTGGTGGCGCCAGGGTTGCCGGAGCCAAAAGTGCGTGGGTCCTGGAGCCCGAAAAGCCGGCTGGACACGATGGCAAAGGAGATTGAGCCGATCAGGTACGCCATGACCAGGGAAAGCAAAGTCCACAGGGGTGTCATCGTCATTGTCTTTGTTTATTGCAGGAACCCACGATTATATATGCTTCCCTTTCTTATTTATACGACTCTCTTTCGCGCCGCCGAATGGAATAACGCATTCCTTGCCGAGGGTGATCCATGTACAATACAGGGGGATTTATGTAGATCGTGATTTGAATGAAACGAATTTTAGTATCCAACGATGACGGTTACAATGCGGATGGCCTGCAAGCCCTCGCGGCGGCTTTGCGCGACATCGCGCAGGTGACGGTCGTCGCGCCCGAGGTCAATCACAGCGGCGCTTCCAATTCCCTGACCCTGAATCGTCCGCTATCGGTGCGGCGAAGCCGCGAGGGCGATTACTATCTTAACGGTACGCCTTCGGACTGCGTGCACGTTGCCCTGACGGGCCTGCTCGAGGAGCAGCCCGACCTGGTGGTGTCTGGTATCAATAACGGCGCAAACCTGGGTGAGGACACCTTGTACTCGGGGACAGTCGCCGCCGCCACCGAAGGGTATTTATTCGGCATTCCCTCGATCGCATTTTCACTGACCGAAAGAAACTGGCCGGAACTCGAGGCGGCGACGAGGATCGCTGCGCAGATTGTCCGGCACCAATTGGCGAATCCCTTTCCCGCCCCCGTGCTTCTCAGCGTCAATATTCCACCCGCGCCCAATCACGATTGGAACTCGCTGCGAGTAACGCGACTCGGGCGTCGTCATCCTTCCCAACCAGTCATCAAGGCGACCAGCCCGGCAGGAGAGCCGTTATACTGGATTGGACAGGTGGGCGAAGTCGCAGACTTCGCGGACGATACCGATTTTGGCGCCATCAGCCAGGGCCTGGTTTCCGTGACGCCGCTGCAGTTGGATTTGACACATTACAAGCAACTGAACCAGGCGCGCAACTGGGTGGAGCAGGACCATGCGTAAGCCAGGTTACCCCGTAAGCGCAAACGATCGCAAAAATGTAAATGATGTTAACGAGGGATCTCGTACGCCGTCATTTACGACAAACAAAATTACAATTACCCCCACCAACAGCAATACACGGATCATCGTCGCGGGCTCAGCGAGACCGGCTTCGGCGCTTGCCGCCGCGCCGGAAAACCGGGGCGCGCAGAATATCGGCCTCAATTCCGAGCGATTGCGCATGCTGATGGTCGAGCGGCTCCGGCAGAAGGGTATCCAAGATGAGCGGGTTCTGGCGGCCATGCAATCGGTACCGCGTCATGCCTTCATTGACCAGGGGCTGGCGAGCCGGGCGTATGACGACGCAGCCTTGCCTATCGGCTTTTCGCAGACCATTTCCCAGCCGTGGGTGGTTTCGCGCATGCTTGCGACGGTTGCGGAAAACCGC
Organism: Advenella kashmirensis; assembly: GCA_040395835.1. Taxonomy (GTDB): domain Bacteria; phylum Pseudomonadota; class Gammaproteobacteria; order Burkholderiales; family Burkholderiaceae_B; genus Advenella; species Advenella kashmirensis_B. Next base: position 79,507 of record JBEBPQ010000016.1, on the reverse strand, counting down.
GAGCCCAAAAAAATGCTTGAAATTGGCACCGGTTGTGGGTATCAGGCAGCGGTTATGGCTGCAATGTGTCAAGAAGTGTATACAATTGAGCGAATCAAAGCGCTCTATGAAATGGCGCGCAGTACACTACGAGAGCTGCGCCTGGTCTCGCGCATTCGCCTGGTCCACGGCGATGGCATGCTCGGGATGCCAGCCGTTGGGCCCTTTGATGCCATCGTCATTGCGGCGGCCGGTATGCAAATTCCGACCGCCTTGCTGCACCAGTTGGAAATCGGTGCCCGGCTTATCGCGCCAGAAGGTTCCGGCCAGCAAAAACTGGTCCTGATTGAACGCACTGGTGTCAATAGCTGGGACCGCAAGGAACTCGAACCTGTACGCTTTGTTCCATTGCGTGCAGGCATACAATCGTGACAGGAGAAAATACCCGTTTTGCGTAACGACGCGCATTCAACGAACAGGTAGGTAAATTATATGCAGATTCAATATTCGACAAGAAAACCGGCACTTTTTATTGGTTCATTGGTTCTGGCAGCGGTGCTGGCGGGTTGCGGAACATCATCGCGCGCGCCTGTTTCTGATCTTGGTTCCTCGCGGGGCGGTGGCGCACCCGCCGGCCCAGGCGAATATATCGTCCAGCGTGGCGACACCCTTTACAAGATTTCGCGCGCCAATAATGTCAGCGTTTCGCAGCTTATGTCCATGAATAACCTGTCTTCTCCATCACTGGAGGTGGGCCAGCGCCTGCGGGTTTCCGCTAGTGGCGCCAGCGGCGGCGCGTCAGGCAGCGACTCTGTCACGGCAGGAAGCGCAACCCCAGGCACGACGCCTGCGGGCTCGACCGCACCGGCTAGCGATGCGGGGGCAGTTTCCTGGGGATGGCCGGTGGGCAGCTCAAAAATCATCACGCAATTTTCCTCCTCGACCCGTGGTATCGACCTCGAGGGCAAACTTGGCGATCCCGTCTCCGCTGCGGCATCGGGTACGGTATCGTATGTGGGCAACGGCTTGCGCGGTCTTGGCAACCTGATCCTGGTTTCGCATGGCAGCGGCTTTATCTCAGCCTACGCGCACAATAGCAAGTTGCTCGTAAAGAACGGCCAGAAAGTCTCCAAGGGACAGAAGATTGCCGAAGTCGGGCAGTCCGACACATCATCCCCGCGCCTGCATTTCGAAATTCGTCGCAGGGGACAACCCGTCAATCCGTTGCAATACTTGCCTAAGCGCTAACGAGCGGTCCGCCTGGTTGGTTTATCATGATTCCGTCGCTTGTCTTTGACCTTGAAACCATTCCGGACGCCCAGGGCATTCGTTCATTGAATGACTGGGATCCAGATATGACCGATGCCGAGGTGGTTGAAAAAGCCCGTGCGCTGCGCATCGAGCAGACCGGCAATGACTTTTTTCCGCTACACCTGCAGAAGATTGCCGTGATCGGTTGTGTATTTCGCGACGATACGGGCTTTCGAGTCCGAACCCTGGGTGAAGCCGGAGACGACGAATCTGTGTTGATCTCGGGATTTTTCAAAACGATCGAACGGTACACGCCCAGGCTTATCAGTTGGAACGGTTCGGGCTTCGATCTGCCGGTGCTGCACTATCGTTGCCTTATCCACGGCATCTCCGCCCCGCGCTATTGGGACATGGGCGAGGATGATCGTGATTTCAAATACAATAATTACATTAGTCGTTATCACACTCGTCATTTGGACTTGATGGATCTGCTCGCCAAGTACAATGGCAGGGCCAATGCGCCGCTGGATCAGTTGGCCAAGCTTTGCGGATTCCCGGGCAAGCTGGGCATGGATGGCAGCCAGGTATGGGATGCATGGCGCGATGGAAAAGCCGATGAGGTCAGGGCCTATTGCGAGACCGACGTGGTCAATACTTGGCTAGTGTATTGCCGGTTCCGTCTAATGAAAGGCGAGCTGGACAAGACGGCCTACGATGAAGAGGTCGCGCTGGTTCACACCAGCTTGTCGGCGCTGAATAAGCCGCACTGGCAAGAGTATCTTGCCACCTGGAAGTATTCCGGCTAGTAAACGCCCGGTTCAAGAGGTAATTCATTGAAAGATTTCCACAGCATTTGAAACAATCCGGTAACGAGTTCTGTCGCACAATCGCTTCACCGACAGATCAAACAAGGAGTAACAAAATGGCTGTTAAATTTTCAGGTTCCGTCCTTTCAACAACGCTTCTTGCCACGGCATTATCGGCAGCCGTTGCCACCACCGCCTTTGCCCGGTCGCTCGCACCGGACACCGAGTCGAATCCAGTCAGTCCATCAGTCACCACCGAGCAGGGTAGCCGCGGTGGCGAGCACTACCGTATTGGCGGCGGCCATAAGCATCACCACGCTGGCAAGAAACATCATGGCCAAAAGCGCGAGATGCGCCGTGCAGCCATTGTTATCCCGGGCCTGGGTGCAGGAAGCCAGAAACTTGTCGACGATTTGAAATTGAACGAGGATCAGAAAGCGAAGCTGAAATCGATCAAGGACGAGCAGAAGGCGTCGCGCCAACCCGATCGTGAAGCATTCAACAAGTACCGTGAGTTGCGCAATAGCCAGCTGGAGTCGGGCAATATCGATCCGAAAGCCCTATTGCAAGAGCAAAAAGCGGTGCATGAGCAGTTCCAGCAACGCCATATGGACAATGAAGCCAAGTGGCTGGGGCTTTGGGACACCTTCAACGACGAACAGAAAGCGACAGTTGTGAAATACTTCAAGGCGCGTTCCGCCAAGTGGGAAGAGCATCGCAAGCAATTCGAGGAACGTCGGGCGCAGGTAAAGGCAGCGGAAACAACAAAGAACGATGGCTCCGCGACGAAAACTGAAGCGGGCGATGCCGTAAAGTCCGCTGACACACCGAAGCCGGCTGATGCGTCCAAACCCGCAGAGCCTGCAAAACAATAATCGATAGCGAAGGATTTCCGCCGGGCGCATGCTTTGGGAAGTGAGATGTGCTCGGTGGAAATATCCCGTACGGTTGTTATAAACCCGTTGGCACCATCAACGGGTTTTTTGTATCCAGGCAGGGTAAGTAGACCGTTTCGCGCAATAATGTCGGCCAGTTCGCTGTTTTTCCTGTATTTATACGACAGGGTCATTAAAATAATGCCTTCTGAATTTTGAGGCCAGCCATGCAGGAAACATTTACCATCGAGTCGCTCGACCTGGAAGCGCGGGGTATCGCCCGGCGAGATGGGAAAGCCATTTTTGTCGAAGGCGCGCTGCCTGGCGAGAAGGTCGGCGTTGAAATCATCCGCCGCAAGCCGTCCTATGAAATTGCCCGCACCGTTACGCTCCAGCGGGAATCCAGCCAGCGCGTAACGCCTAAATGCCCGAATTTCGGCACCTGTGGGGGCTGTGTCATGCAGCACCTGGATGTCGCGGCCCAGGTGGCCATCAAGCAGCGGGCCCTGGAAGATTGCTTTGTACATATTGCCAAGCTACCCATTCCGCGCGTGCTGCCGCCATTGCACGGGCCATCCTGGGGATATCGCTATCGCGCGCGGCTATCGGTACGCAAGGTCATCAAGAAGGGTGCCGTGCTCATCGGCTTTCATGAAAGAAAAAGCCGCTATGTCACCGATATGACAGAGTGCCATGTATTGCCCAAATCGGTTTCGGACATGCTGGTTCCGTTACGGGCGCTGATTGCCGGTCTGAGTATTGACGAAAAGATCCCACAGATCGAGGTTGCGGTTGGCGATGCCACCACAGCACTGCTTTTGCGGCATCTGGAACCACTGACCCAGGACGACAAGGCTGCGCTGGATGCATTCGCCGATCAGCACAACGTGGTATGGTGGCTGCAATCCAAGGGGCCGGATACGGTAGTGCCGTTGCATGAAACCGATGCGGAGGCCTTGTATTACACCTTGCCGCAATTTGGGCTGACCATGCCTTACAAGCCCACTGATTTCACCCAAGTCAACTATTTCATCAACCGGGCGTTGATTGCCAAGGCGTTGAGTCTGCTGCAGGTGCAAGAACAGGACCGCGTGGCGGACCTGTTCTGCGGGCTGGGTAATTTTACCTTGCCGCTAGCCACGCAGTGTCGCGAGGTGATCGGAATCGAGGGCAGTAAGATTCTTACGGATCGCGCCTTGCAAGCCGCAAGGCAGCATGGTCTGGACGCCCATACCCGCTTTGCGACATTGAATCTTTTCGAGGTGGATGTGGCATGGTTGCGCGAACTTGGCCATTTTGACCGCATGTTGATTGACCCGCCGCGAGAAGGCGCGCAAGCCGTTGCTCAGGCGTTGGCGCAATTGGATGGCACCGAAAGACCGCGGCGCATCGTCTATGTGTCCTGTAATCCCTCGACACTGGCCCGGGATGCTGGCATTTTGGTACATGAAGGAGGATATCGGCTTGCATCCGCGGGGGTCGTCAATATGTTCCCTCATACCGGACATGTCGAGTCGATTGCTGTGTTTGAAGCGATATAGTGTCTAGGGACAGGACCCGGTTTCCCCCCAGATCGCTTGCAGGCCGACACATAAAAACGCGACTACCGGAAATCCGGTAGTCGCCAAAACAATCAAGGCCGCGTGAGGGCGGGGGAAAGCGCGGCGAGCCTAGCTGAGCTCTGCCAGGATGCGTTGCGCTTCTTCCTTGACCCGAGCCGGTGCGGTGCCGCCAATATGGGACCGGGATGACACCGAGCCCTCCAGCGTGAGTACCTGAAAGACGTCGCTGTCGATAGAAGCATTGAACTTGCGCATTTCCTCCAACGTAAGATCGGCCAGATCGCATTGTTGTTCTTCACAATGGCGCACCGCCAGCGCCACGGTTTCGTGTGCGTCGCGGAACGGCAGGCCTTTTTTCACTAGGTAGTCGGCCAGATCCGTTGCCGTGGAAAAACCCATGAGTGCGGCGTCTCGCATGGCCTGCTTGCGCACGCGTATGCCACCGATCATGTCGGCAAAGATCGTCAAGGTGTCGCGCAGGGTATCGGCCGAATCGAACAGTCCTTCCTTATCTTCCTGGTTATCTTTGTTGTAGGCGAGTGGCTGGCCTTTCATCAAGGTCAGCAGACCGATCAGATTGCCATTGACCCTGCCGGTTTTGCCGCGAGCCAGCTCGGGCACATCCGGGTTCTTCTTTTGCGGCATGATAGAGCTACCTGTGCAGAAGCGGTCTGCCAGATCAATGAAGCCAACACGCGGGCTCATCCACAGGATCAATTCCTCGGATAAGCGCGAGATATGCGTCATGACAAGCGAAACCGCGGCGCAAAACTCAATGGCGAAGTCCCGGTCGGACACGGCATCCAGCGAATTGCGGCAGACTTCGTCGAATGCCAGCAACCGCGCCACTTGTTCGCGGTCTATCGGGTACGAGGTGCCGGCAAGCGCGGCGGCGCCGAGTGGCAGACGGTTGCAGCGCTTGCGACAGTCAATCAGGCGCTCGGCATCGCGGGCAAACATTTCCGCGTACGCCAGCAAATGATGTCCGAAAGTCACCGGCTGCGCGACTTGCAGGTGCGTGAAGCCGGGCAGTATCGTGTCATGGTGCTCCAACGCGACCGCGGCCAAGGCGCGACGCAGTTGTGTGAGCAGATCAAGTGAAATATCGATTTCGGACCGCAGCCACAGTCGGATGTCGGTGGCGACCTGATCATTGCGCGAGCGTCCGGTATGCAGGCGTTTGCCCGCGTCGCCGATCAGTTCCACCAGCCGTTTTTCGATATTGAGATGAACATCCTCCAGATCCAGCAGCCAGGTAAAGGTGCCGGCATCGATTTCATCGAGAATTTGCGTCATGCCTTTTTCTATGGCAGTCAGGTCATCGCTGGAGATGACTCCTGTGGTGGCGAGCATGGTGGCATGCGCTAGCGAGCCCTGAATGTCAAAGCGCGCCAGCCGTTTGTCAAAATCAACGGATGCGGTATAGCGCTTGACCAGATCGGAAACCGGTTCGGAAAACCGGGCGGACCACGCCTGGGCTTTTTTATCGAATTGATTGCTGGGAGTAGAACTGTCTGTCATGGTAGGTTGCTGTGTCGGAAATAGGTGTATTTTGCGATTATCAGCGGTATTTTAGACGTTCGTTCCCCGCGCTTGTGTGATAATCGGTAGTTTGCGAAAGAAACAGAGCGAAAGCATGGAACAATCGGTCAGTATCGGGTTTGCGCAGATCAATCAAAAAGTCGGCGACCTGGCGGGTAATGCGAGTCGTATCATCGAGGCCGCCAAGCTGGCGCATGAGGACGGCCTCGATGTACTCGTATTGCCGGAACTCGCCCTTACTGGCTATGCCCCTGAGGATTTATTATTGCGTTGCCAGTTTCTGGTCGATCAGCAGATCGCGCTGGCATCGCTGCAACAAGCGCTGGCCCAATTTAGCGGTTTGCATGTCGTATTCGGCCATGTGTTGAACAATGAGAAAGGAACATTCAATGCCGCCAGCGTTTTTCTGGATGGCGCGTCCCTGGGCACTTATTTCAAGCACGAATTACCCAATTATTCGGTTTTCGACGAGAAGCGTTACTTCACTAGCGGCCGTAAACCGCTAGTACTGGAAGTCCGAGGGCAGATGCTCGGCATTGTTATTTGCGAGGACGTCTGGTTCTCTGCGGCGGCCGCCGAGGCCGCGGCCGCTGGTGCCAAGGTTCTGCTGGTCTTGAACGCATCTCCTTACGTTACTCACAAGCATGATACCCGCTGTAGCGTCGTGCGGCGCAATGTCACTGAAAAGGGGATGGCTGCCGTGTACTGCAACCTGGTCGGCGGACAGGATGAGTTGCTATTCGATGGGCATTCGTTTGTTCTTGATTATAAAGGCGAGGTGGTGAGCGAACTTGACAGCTTCGTCCAAGGCATGGGCCGGGTCGTGGTTGCGCCTGACGGCCAAATCGCGCCGCTCGATCCCCTGGCGATGACCGACGGCAACAGGCAATCACTGACGCCAACCAGGCACGAGTGCCTCGAGGCGGAGGTGTGGCGGGGATTGGTCATGGGAACACGCGACTATATCCACAAGAATTTTTTCAAATCCGCGGTGCTGGGCTTGTCAGGCGGAATCGACTCGGCTGTGGTGCTCGCTTTGGCCGTTGACGCGATTGGTGCGCAAAACCTGCATGCCGTCATGATGCCGTCGCGATTCACTGCGGACATTTCGGTGAATGATTCCCGCGATATGGTTAAACGGCTTGGTGTTCGCTACGACGAGATTGCGATCTCACCGGTTTTCTCCGCCTATCTGGATGGCCTGGCGCCAGCATTTGGCGATCTGCCAGCGGACACAACGGAGGAAAACCTGCAAGCCAGGATTCGCGGGACCCTGCTCATGGCCATGTCGAACAAATTCGGATCGCTGGTCCTGACCACCGGCAATAAATCGGAATTGGCAACGGGCTACTGCACGTTGTACGGGGATATGGTGGGTGGATATGCACCGCTCAAGGATGTTCCCAAAACACTGGTCTACCGCCTGGCCCGCTGGCGCAATCAGCAGAGCGAAGTGATTCCGGAACGGATCATTACGCGTCCTCCTTCGGCGGAACTGCGAGAGGACCAGACCGACCAGGATAGCCTGCCCGATTACGAGGTGCTGGACGCGATTCTGGAACACCTGATGGAACACAACGACTCGGTGCAGGCAATCGTGGATGCGGGATACGAACGGGAAGATGTAGAGAAAGTCGCAAAGTTGTTGCGAATTAACGAGTACAAGCGGCGCCAGGGCGCGCCCGGGCCGAAGATCACGACGCGCGCTTTTGGTCGGGACTGGCGCTTTCCTATTACAAACGGCTATCGGTTCTAGTCGTCCGTTTCGAAAAATATGCTATTCTTTTTCGGAAACAAGCAGGGCGGCGTCCTGTAGAGTAAAGGAATTGAAGTGAAATTAATTACAGCTATCATAAAACCGTTCAAGCTCGACGAGGTTCGCGAATCCCTGGCCGATATCGGGGTTAGCGGCCTGACCGTTGCCGAGGTGAAGGGCTTCGGCCGTCAAAAAGGCCACACCGAGCTGTATCGCGGCGCCGAGTATGTGGTGGATTTTCTACCCAAGGTCCGGGTCGAGGTGGTTGTTGCCGATAGCCTGGTGGACCAGGCCATTGAGGCCATCATCAAGGCGGCGCGCACCGGCAAAATTGGCGACGGCAAGATTTTCGTCATGCCTGTGGAGCGGGCCATTCGGATCCGCACCGGCGAGCAAGATGAAGCCGCCCTGTAGCGGGCTTATTGGCCAGTGATGGCCAAAGGCTCGGGCAAAGCCGTCTTTCGCTGCAAAGCATCAATCAGGCTTTGGGCTCGATCAGGCTTTGCGTCCAGAATGACGGCAAAAAACACTCAGTAACCTGAAGCGGTTGATTATTTTTCCAGAATACGGAACGACGGGCCAATAAGGCACAGCCGGGGCCCTCTGGCAATTGCGCGGCGCGCCTGACTGTCTTGTGGATGGGCAAGGAGGGTTTGACTATGCAGCATTCAAATACCGATCGTACAATAGCGGGATCATGATATAGAATATCGGCCAGCGGTCGGGTGCGTAGCCGGCGCATGGCATGCCAGACCGAGCGTGAAGCATTGAGCGGCGTCAGGCTGCGGGCAACAACGGCCGCAGTATTATTAATCGACATGCAGATTTCCCGGACCCACATGAGATCTCCCGACAGGGCATGCATCGTAGGCGCCTCGTCGCTGGAGACCAACGCCGGAAATTCGTCAATGACATGAATCCGCACCGTTCCCTGGCGGCGCAGACCCTGTGTCAATGGTCCAGGCCTGAATAACCAGTATTTTTGTATGGCGCTCAGCTTGGGCGGTGCACTGCTAAGCCAGCAGCGCGTTAACGGTTCATGCTTCATGTGTCATTGGATATAGGTCCTGGATTGGGTTGCCGGACCGGATACAAGAGATTTTTACCCCGTGTCCTCGAACGCGGGGTAAAAGATAGACTATAGCAAATTTGCAGAACGCAAACGGAATCAAATGGAAAAGACAAGAATATCGAAATTGCTCGCCGAACGGGGAATGTGTTCGCGCCGCGAGGCGGATGCCTACATTGAGCGCGGCTGGGTAAGGGTGGATGGGCGCGTGGCCACACTTGGCGAGAAAGCCTACCCGGACCAAAAGCTTACCCTGGACAAATCGGCCCAGGCAAAACAAACCGCCAGGGTGACCATTATCCTGAACAAACCGGTGGGATATGTCTCGGGACAGGCCGAGGATGGCTACCGGCCCGCGGTCACGTTACTGACACCGGAACGCCAATACGACAAAGACAAGCATACCTTCTCGCCAGGTCACCTGCGCGGACTTGCCCCGGCAGGTCGGTTGGACATCGATTCGCAAGGATTGCTGGTATTGACCCAGGATGGCCGGATAGCCCGGCAGTTGATCGGTGAAGACTCTGAAGTGGAAAAGGAATACCTGGTGCGCGTCGAAGGCAAAATCAGTGGCAATGGTCTGCAATTGTTGAATCATGGCTTGTCGCTGGACGGAGCGCCGCTTCGGCCCGCGCAAGTCAGCTGGTTGAATGACGATCAATTGAAGTTCATTTTGCACGAGGGTAAGAAGCGACAGATCCGCCGTATGTGCCAGATGGTGGGTTTGAGCGTTGTCGGCCTGAAACGGGTGCGCATGGGGAATGTCACCCTCGCGGACCTGCCGCCGGGAAAATGGCGTTATTTGAAAAACCATGAGCGGTTTTTATAGCATCGCCGCTCGAAGCCGGGTTTCGAATTTTTCCAATCGCATATAATGCGTCCTAAGAATGGACTTGAATCAAGGAAATAGATCATGCACACCAGAAAGCTACTGACATTTTCCGTGTTGGCGGCCTCGCTCATTTTGTCGGGCTGCGACACGATGAACCAGTTCCTGAATGATCGCTCACGTTCCGGCGGTACATCAATGAGCGACGTGCCCACTACGCCGCCGCCGTCGAAGACACCGGAAAGGCCCTCTACGCCAGCCGCCCCTAGCCAGTCGGTCGCAAATGCATCGCTGGTGATGTATGTGGCGTCACGCAGCCCAGTGGGCAACTATACCGCCGTCCGTCAGAATGGCGTGCTGGTCTATGTGGATCCGACGCAGACGCTGACCCGCAATGATCTGCAAAATGCCGTCGCGACCCGCAACAGCGCGGGTAAGGCGTTTGTCAAACTTGAATTTTCGGCGTCCGGACGGGAGCGTCTGGCTGCGCTGACCAGCAATAACATTGGCAAGAGTTTTGCCGTGACGCAGAAAAACCGGCTGATTTCAATTATCAATATCAGTAAGCCGATTACTTCAGGCGTGCTGTATGTCCCCATGAGCAGCGAAGCGGCGGCAACCAGTTTCGAAGACCAGATCCTGGACGGTGAATAGTCTTTTGTAAGGGCTGGCGGATGCTGCGGCACCGCTTGCCCTGATCAACCCGTGGTTCGTCCTGGTGTCAGGCGAATGATACGGAAAATGTCGCCACCACCGGCGCGTGGTCCGATGGCTGTTCGTTGCCGCGCGGCGCCTTGTCGATCTCGCAGGCCGTGCAAGCGGCAGCCAGCGGCGGCGTCAGCAGAATGTGATCAATCCGCAGCCCCGCATTGCGCCGGAACCCCATCATCCGGTAATCCCACCAGCTGAACAGCTTGGGCTCCTGCTCAAACAGGCGAAAGGCGTCGCTCAGACCCAAGCCGCTAAGCGCCTGAAGGGCTTCCCGTTCCTTGGGTGATATCAAAATGTCGCCGGCGTACTTCTCGTGGACATCGCGGTCTTCTGGCGCGATATTGTAGTCGCCGCAAATTGCCAGGTTCGGATAAAGCTTGAGCTGCTGCTCAACAAATTGGTTCAAGGCGGCATACCATTCGAGCTTGTACAGATACTTCTCGCTATCGACCGCGCTGCCGTTGGGGCAGTAGGCGCAAATGACGCGCAGCGGCCCCGCGGTCGTCTGGCAGGTTGCACTGATTAGCCGCTGCTGCGTATCGGGGTAGAGTGGGTTGTTCAGCACCACGTCCTCAAGCGAAGAGCGGGACAGGATGGCAACGCCGTTATAGGTTTTCTGGCCGACCCAGACGGCATCGTAGCCCAGTTCCTGGAAAGCATCCTTGGGAAATTTCTCGTTAACTTGTTTCAACTCCTGGATGCACAGGATATCGATGCTGTGTTGATCCAGCCAGGCCAACACCTGGGGCAGACGGACGGTGAGCGAATTGACATTCCATGTGGCGATTTTCATAACGATCCTGATATTTCCGGTGAAGACAAACGGAGGGCTCCATTGTAAGCCGGATGCGTTATGATTCGCTTTTCTTCACGTTAAAAAAAGGAATTGACATGTCTGACGTTTTCGTTGTCTCTGGCGTTCGTACTGCGATAGGAAGTTTCGGCGGCAGCCTCAAAGGGGTCAGTCCGGGCGAACTGGGCGCCACGGTCATCCGTGCTGCGCTGGAGCGGGCGTCGGTCAAGGGCGATGACGTCGGGCACGTGGCGCTGGGGCATGTCATTAACACAGAGCCGCGCGACATGTACTTGTCGCGCTATGCGGCCGTGAGCGCCGGTGTTGGCCAGGGAACACCCGCATTCAATGTCAACCGCCTTTGCGGGTCAGGCCTGCAGGCCGTTGTCTCGGCTGCGCAAACCCTGCTATTGGGGGATGCCGATATTGCCGTTGCCGGCGGCGTGGAAAACATGAGCCGCGCGCCGTATATTGCGCCAGCGCATCGGTTTGGCGCGCGCATGGGCGACAGCGTCATGCAGGACATGATGACCGGGGCGCTATCCGATCCGTTCGAGAAAATGCATATGGGCGTGACGGCGGAAAACGTGGCGCGCCAGTACGACATTACCCGCGAACAACAGGACCACCTGGCGCTGCAATCGCATCAGCGCGCGGCCGCGGCGATTGACAATGGCTACTTCAAGGAACAGATCGTGCCGGTGATCATGAAGTCGCGCAAGGGCGAAGTGGTGTTCGATACCGATGAGCACGTGCGGCGGGATGTCACACTCGAGAACCTGTCCACGCTCAAGCCGGTATTCGTGAAAGAAGCGGGTACCGTCACCGCCGGCAATGCCTCAGGCATCAACGACGGTGCCGCGGCACTGGTGCTGATGACAAGCGAGGCTCTTGCCGCCCACGGCGCGAAGCCGCTGGCAAGGCTGGTTGCATACGGCCATGCCGGCGTGGATCCACGCATCATGGGGATCGGTCCTGTGCCAGCCACCCGCAATGCGCTGGCCAAGGCGGGGCTGAAAATCGAGGATATGGATGTGATCGAGGCAAACGAAGCGTTTGCGGCGCAGGCATGCGCTGTCTCGAAGGAGCTCGGCATGGACCCGGCAAAAGTCAACCCCAACGGCAGCGGCATCGGCTTGGGGCATCCCGTAGGCGCCACCGGCGCCATCATCGCGGTCAAGGCTTTGCATGAACTGCAGCGCATTGGCGGCCGGTACGCGCTGGTGACAATGTGCATCGGCGGTGGCCAGGGCATTGCAGCTATTTTCGAACGAGTGTAAGTGCATGGTCCAACGCAAGTCGGAGCCCCATCCGGAGTACGACGACCCGATTATTTCGGAGTCATCGGGGGTCAGGTATCTTCATTTCAACAGCGAATGGATTCAGGGCGCCATGCGCGTCTCGCGGCCGGAAAGGCTTGAATTCGAATATACCCAGCAGATGATGGCGTGGCTGCTTTTTCTGGCCCCGCCGGCTGACCGGGATATCGGCATCCTCGGCCTGGGCGCCGGTTCGCTGACGCGGTTTTGCCAGCATCACTTTGCCAACGCGTTGACCACTGTGGAATGGAATCCCCAGGTGACCGCGTTGTGCGAATCGGCTTTCGCCCTGAGGCAAACGGCGCAGTCGCAAGTGGTCCATGAAGATGCGCACGATTGGGTCCAGGATCCGGCCAACCACAATCGCTTCGGCGTCCTGATGGTGGATTTGTACGATTACACGGCCCAGGGCCCGGTCTGCTCAAGCCCCGAGTTCTATCGAGGGTGTCGGCAGATTTGCTGCGACCTGGGGGTTGTCACCATCAATCTGTTTGGCCATCACGGCAGTTTCCGGAAGAATCTGCGCAATATTCGACGCGCTTTCGATGACAGGCTCATCCTTTTCCCGGAAACCATGGACGGCAATCGGATCGTCATCGCCTTTTCCGGGCCGCCATTGACCGTATCCCGAGGCGATCTGGTGCAGCGCGCCAAACAGGTCCAAAGCCTGTATCGGCTGCCGGCAACCGGCTGGCTCAAGACGCTGCTGCAGGAAAATGACAAAACTGGCGCAAATCTGGTGTTTTGACAACAACGACAACAGCGGGGCGTTGGCGAAGGGGCGACAGCCGCTACGCCTATCCTCGTTTCTACCACTGGCATAAATAGGCCGCCTGTGACAAAATCGCACGGGTTTACATATGCATTTATCAGGAGTTTCTATGTTCACCGGCAAATTCACTATTGGCTTGTCCGCCGCCATCATTTCGGGCGCGCTGTTTGCCAGCGCAGCGCAAGCTGCGGAAAAATTCGTTGCCGTCACTGCCATCGTCGAACATCCCGCGCTTGACGCGGTACGGGACGGCGTAAAAGAAGCCCTGGCCAAGGAAGGATTCGAGGAAGGCAAGAGCCTGAAGTGGAAGTACCAGAGTGCCCAGGGCAATACCGGTACGGCAGCCCAGATCGCCCGCCAGTTCATCGGGGAAAAGCCTGACGCCATCGTGGCGATCGCCACGCCGTCAGCGCAGTCGCTGGTTGCCGCGACCAAAAGCATCCCGATCGTCTATTCCGCCGTTACGGATCCCGTCGCTGCGCAGCTCGTCAAATCCATGGATGCCACGGGCACCAATGTCACCGGTGTTTCGGACGAGCTTGTGCTGGAAAAGCAAATCGAGTTGATCAAGCAGGTTCTGCCTGATGCCAAGCGCGTCGGCATGGTGTACAACCCTGGCGAAGCCAATTCCAGCGTTGTCGTGAAACGACTTAAGGAATTGTTGCCGAAATCGGGCATGACGCTGGTCGAGGCCTCGGCTCCGCGTTCCGTCGACGTCGGGGCCGCAGCCCGCAGCCTCGCCGGCAAGGTCGATGTCATCTATACCAATACCGACAATAATGTGGTTTCCGCCTATGAGGCGCTGGTCAAGGTGGGCAATGAGTCCAAGATCCCCTTGATCGCTTCCGACACCGATAGCGTCAAGCGTGGCGCGATCGCGGCGCTGGGCATCAACTATAAAGACCTGGGCCGGCAGACTGGTATAATCGTGGCTCGCATCCTGAAGGGTGAAAAACCTGGCGAGATTGCATCTGAAACCAGCAAGACGCTGGAACTTTACGTAAATCCGGGTGCGGCGCAGAAGCAGGGCGTCACGCTCAAGGATGATTTCGTGAAAAGTGCAAAAGAGGTCGTAAAATAGCCGCAAGTCACGGTTTTTCTTAGCCTGGGTGGTGTTCGACTCAGGCTTTTTTGTTTATCTGACCTCCTTTTACCATGTCTCTATTTTCTTCTCTCGGAGCGCTGGAACTGGGCTTTATATACAGCCTGGTCGCGCTGGGTGTATTCATATCCTTTCGGGTGCTGCGTTTCCCCGACCTGACCGTAGATGGTACGTTTGCGACAGGCGGCGCCATTTCCGCCCTGATGATCAGTTCCGGCTACGACCCCTTCCTGTCCTGCCTGGCGTCAATGGCGGTTTGTGGATTCGCCGGCATGATTACCGGCTGGCTGAACGTCAAGCTTGGCATCATGGACCTGTTGGCCAGCATCCTGATGATGACAGCGCTATATTCGATCAACCTGCGCATCATGGGCGGCCCCAATATTCCCTTGATCACCAGTGATACGGTATTTTCACTGACGCAACCGGGTTCCCTGGATGACTACATTTGGCGGCCTGTCCTGCTGCTGATCGTCGTGGTCCTGGTCAAGCTCATCCTGGACGCCTACTTTTCCACGCGTTCCGGCTTGGCCATGCGTTCTACCGGTTCCAATCTCAGGATGGCGCGCGCGCAAGGCATCTCTACCGACAGAATGGTACTGATAGGCATGGCCCTGTCCAATGCGTTGGTCGGGCTGGGTGGCGCTTTGTTTGCCCAATCACAGGGCGGTTCGGACATTTCCATGGGCATCGGCACCATCGTCATCGGCCTGGCCGCGGTTATCGTCGGTGAAAGCATTCTGCCTGCGCGACGCTTCTTGCTGATTACCCTGGCCGTCGTGATTGGCGCCGTGCTCTATCGCTTCTTCATTGCGTTGGCGCTGAACAGCGATTTCATTGGTTTGAAAGCGCAGGACCTGAATCTGATTACCGCACTGCTGGTCGCCATTGCATTGATCCTGCCCAAACTACGGCGTAAATTGCGTGCGAAAAGGAAGTAGCCGATATGTTGAACGCAAATAATCTCCAGATTACTTTCAATGCCGGAACGCCCATCGAGACCCGCGCGCTGCGCGGATTGTCGCTGAATATCCCGCAAGGGCAGTTTGTCACTGTCATTG
The DNA here is from genome assembly GCA_040395835.1 of Advenella kashmirensis. Lineage (GTDB taxonomy): Bacteria > Pseudomonadota > Gammaproteobacteria > Burkholderiales > Burkholderiaceae_B > Advenella > Advenella kashmirensis_B. Next base: position 64,080 of record JBEBPQ010000016.1, on the reverse strand, counting down.
GCTCCAATGGCGCCGGCAAATCAACCTTCCTGAACGCGATATCGGGAGAGCTGATTGTCGACGCCGGCTCTATCCACATCAATAATGAGGATGTGACCCGCAGAAGCGTGTGGCAACGGGCGCACAGCGTTGCTCGCGTGTTTCAAGATCCAATGGCCGGCACTTGCGAAGACCTGACCATCGAAGAAAATATGTCCCTTGCCTATTGTAGAGGCGGGGATCGTGGATTGCGTCCGGCGCTCAACGCGCAAATGAGAGCATTGTTCCGGGAGCGCATCGCCATTCTGGGATTGGGCCTGGAAAACCGGCTTGCCGACCGCATCGGCCTGCTTTCCGGCGGTCAGCGGCAAGCAGTCAGCTTGCTGATGGCCGCATTGCAGCCCAGCAAGATCCTGTTGTTGGATGAGCATACGGCAGCCTTGGATCCGCGAACCGCCGATTTTGTTTTGCAACTGACCGAAAAAATCGTCGTTGAGCAGAAGCTGACGACAATGATGGTTACCCATAGCATGAAGCAGGCACTGGAAATCGGGGAAAGGACAGTCATGCTGCACCAAGGTCAGGTAGTGCTGGATGTATCAGGAGAAGCGCGCCGGAATATGACAGTGACCGATTTGCTGAAAATGTTCGAGAAGGTCAGGGGAGAGCAGATCGCCGACGATGCGCTGCTGCTTGACTGAACCGTCGGGCAAGTTCTGCGCCGCCAGGCAATTTTTATTTCAGTTGAACTCCCGTCATGGCTCCATAATTTCCGGAGCCATGTTATTTTTCTGCTAACGAGACGCATATCTTCGAAAGAAGGCCGTTGAACCCAACAGAACAAAACACGCCACATTTTTCTTTAACGCGCTAATGCACGACATCATTGTCGGATTCTGGATCACAATCCGACAATCTTGATGAAAATTACCTTACAGATTTAAGGGTTAATACTAAATAGTATTTGCTTAGGCAATTATTTTCTGGTTATAATCTTTTTTTTCTCAATACCGTTCAATCTGCTATCTTCCGGGATAAGCATCGCTATCAAGGTTACCCAGCACATGACATACCGTACATTTTCAAGTAAGAGCATAGTGGCGACGTTGCTGCTTTCCGGCCTGATAGCGCTGAGCGGGTGTGGCAAAGAAGATGCGGCATCGGCTCAAAATGGGCCTCCTCCGACACCGGTCAGCACCATCAAGCTGGCTGCCGCGCCAACAACAATCTATACCCGGCTGCCGGGGCGCGTCAATGCTGTCAGGGATGCGCAAGTCCGTGCCCGCGTCAATGGCATCGTCCAGAAAATCGAATTTGAACAGGGCCGTGAAGTCAAAAAAGGGCAGGTCCTGTTCCGTATCGACCCCGCGCCATACAAAGCCGCCTATGAGCAGGCCCAGGCAGCGCTGAAAGAAGCACAAGCCAACGCGGGCAGTGCCCGCGAACTGGCGCGGCGTTATTCAGTGCTGGTCAAGTCCAATGCGGTGAGCCGGCAGGAGTACGACGATGCGCGCGCCAAGGCCACGCAGGCCGATGCGGCCATCGCTTCGGCCAAGGCTGCACTGGACGCGGCCGCCATCAATCTTTCGTATACCGAGGTGGAATCCCCGATCGACGGGATCATCGGCCGCGCACTGGTAACAGAAGGTGCGCTGGTGAGCGGCAGCAGCGCTACCGAGCTTGCGGTGGTGCAGCAGCTTGATCCGGTGTATGTCGATTTCACGCAGTCAACCACAGAACTGTATCGGTTGCGCAAGGCGCTGGCCGATGGTCAGTTGAAGAAAGTGGCTGAAGACACCGCCAGCGTACAGATCGAACTGGAAGACGGCACGCCGTACGAGCAAGCCGGCAAACTGCTGTTCACCGGCGTCAGCGTTGAACCCTCCACCGGCCAGGTGACATTGCGTTCAACGTTCCCGAATGACGATAATATGCTGTTGCCTGGCATGTATGTGAACGTCAAGCTGGAGCAGGGCACCGACGAGAATGCCCTGCTGATACCCAAGCAGGCGATCCAGCGCTCCACCAACGGCCTGAGTACCGCGATGATCGTCAAGGAAGGCAAGGTATCGCAAATCACCATCGAGACTGGTGGCGATGTCGGCACTGACACGATCGTTACCGGCGGACTCAATGTGGGCGACGAGGTGATTGTCGAGGGCTTCCAGAAAATTCGTCCCGGCGCTCCGGTTAAATCCCAGCCATGGAAAAAACCAGGGACGGAAGCGAAAGGCGGCGAACCCGCCAAAGCGGGCGAACAGCCACAAGCAAAGGCAGATAAGCCAGAACAGCAAGGCGAAAAGCCGGCACAGTGAGCATATAAACCATGTCAAATTTTTTCATTAACCGGCCTATTTTTGCCTGGGTTATAGCGATCATCATATTCTTTGCCGGCGTCGTGTCGATTCCGAATATGGCGGTTTCTCAATACCCGGAAGTTGCTCCGCCGATGATTTCAGTTCGCGCCACATACCCTGGCGCTGGCGCTGAAGAGGTTGCGCGTTCGGTTACCAGTTTGATCGAAAACGAACTGAACGGCGCGCAAGGGATGCTGTATTACGAATCCACCAGTGACTCGTATGGCGCCGCCAAGATCGACGTCACGTTCGAGCCTGGCACCAACCCCGATCTGGCCCAGGTGGATGTGCAGAACCGGGTGGCAGGGGTAACCTCCAAGCTACCGCAGGCGGTGGTACAGCAGGGGATCACATATTCCAAAAGTACCGCGGGCTTCCTGTTGATCGTTTCCCTGACATCGACCGATGGCACGCTGGACGACGCGGGTCTTGGCGACTACATTACCCGTAATATCCAGAACTCGATTTCCCGTATCAAAGGGGTCGGGGAGTTCCAGCTGTTCGCATCTCCCCGCGCAATGCGCATCTGGGTAGATCCCGCGAAAATGACGTCCTATGGTTTGACCGCCAGCGATATCAAGGCGGCATTGCAGCAACAGAACGCCCAGATCACCGGCGGTACGCTCGGTTCTCCTCCGACACCGGATGACCAGACGACCAGTGCAACCGTTATCGTCAATGGCCAGCTCAGCACTGTCAAGGAGTTTGGCAACATTGTGCTGCGCGCCACGACCGGCGGTTCAATCGTCAAATTGCGCGATGTCGCGCGCATTGAGGTCGGTGCCGATTCCTATCAGTTCGGGTCGCGTCTGAATGGGCAGACCTCGGCCGCGTTCGCCGTTTCGCTGGCGCCTAACGCCAATGCGCTTGAAACATCGAAGCTGGTTCAGGCTGAAATGGAGAACCTGGCCCAGTACTTCCCCGATAACATCAGCTATACGATCCCGTACAACACGGCGCCGTATGTCGATGCATCAATCACGCAGGTGGTCCACACCCTGGTTGAAGCCATGTTGCTGGTGTTCGTGGTGATGTTCCTGTTCCTGCAGAATGTACGATATACCTTGATTCCCGCCGTGGTGGTTCCGGTTGCCCTTATGGGTACGCTGGCGACCCTGCTGTATATGGGATACTCGATCAATACCCTGACCATGTTTGCCATGGTGCTGGCCATCGGTATTTTGGTGGACGATGCGATTGTGGTGGTCGAGAACGTGGAGCGGATCATGGCCGAAGAAGGGCTGCCGCCGAAAGAGGCCACGATCAAGGCCATGCCGCAGATTTTCGGCGCCATCGTGGGCATCACGCTGGTGTTGATGGTGGTATTTGCGCCGCTGTTTTTCATGAGCGGCTCGGCGGGGGTCATCTATCGGCAGTTCTCTGCTGCGATGATCATTTCCATCGGTTTCTCGGCGTTCCTCGCGCTCACTTTCACCCCGGCGATGTGCGCCACGATTCTCAAGCCCGTACCCAAGGGGCATCATGAGAAGAAAGGCTTTTTCGGCTGGTTCAACCGTTCTTTCACCAAGGTAACGAATAACTACACTGGCCTGGTCGGCGCGCTGCTGAAGCGTGGCGGGCGCATGATGCTGATCTACCTGGGGCTCGTTGTCCTGCTGGGATTCCTGTATTTGCGCCTGCCCAGCTCTTTCCTGCCTACGGAAGATCAGGGCTACGCTGTGACCAATATCGAGTTGCCGGCCGGCGTATCCGCCAAGCGAACCGAGGAAGTCATCAAACAGGTCGAAGACTACTACAAGAAGCAACCGGAAGTGGAAAACATCATTACGGTTCAAGGCTTCAGTTTCAACGGCTCCGGCTTGAATGCGGCGATCGCCTTTACGCCGTTCAAAGACTTCTCCGAGCGCAAAGGTGCCGACCATAGCGCGATGGCGGTATCGGGACGTGCGACCGGGCAGTTGCTTTTCGGTATCCCGGACGCGATGGTCTTTTCCATTGTGCCACCGTCAATCCCATCGCTGGGAACGGCTACCGGCTTTGACTTGCGCCTGCAGGATCGCGGCGGTATGGGGCAGGCGCAGCTTCGTGCAGCAGCCAACCAATTGATTCAATTGGCGGGCCAAAGCAAGATTCTGTCGCAAGTGCGTATTTCCGGCCTGGCGCCGGGCCCGCAGTTGCAGGTCAATGTGGACCGGGACAAGGCCTATGCGCTGGGTGTCAATATGTCCGAGGTGGGCAGCGTGCTCTCCGGCACGATTGGTAACAGCTATCTTGGCCAATTCCCGAACCTGGGCTGGATGCAAAACGTGTGGATCCAGGCCGACGCCGGACAGCGCATGGCGCCAGACGATATCTTGAAGCTGCGAGTACATAACTCCGATGGCGAATTGGTACCCTTGTCCTCATTTGTCACGCTAGACTGGAAGCAGGGCGAAACCCAAGTGCAACGCTATAACAGTTATGACTCAATTACCATCCAGGGCCAGGCGAATGCCGGTTACGCCAACGGCGAGGCGATGGACGAGATCGTGCGCTTGATTGGCCAATTGCCCAGCGGCATCGGTTACGAATGGAGCGGCTTGTCCTATCAGGAAATTCAGGCTGGCAACCAGGCGCCGATCATGCTGGCGCTGGCATTCGCGGTGGTCTTCCTTGTGCTGGCTGCGCTGTATGAAAGCTGGTGGATCCCGCTGTCCGCAGTCCTCATCGTGCCGCTGGGCATGCTGGGTACGGTCGGCCTGGTTTCCCTGGTTGGATTATCCAATGACATCTACTTCCAGGTCGGGATGATTACCGTGATTGGTCTATCGGCCAAGAACGCGATTCTGATTGTCGAGTTTGCCAAGGATGCCTATGCCTCGGGCAAGGGGCTGATCGAGTCCACCCTGGAGGCCGCGCGGCTGCGGTTCCGCCCGATCCTGATGACGTCCTTTGCCTTTATCATGGGCGTGGTACCGCTGGTTCTGGCAAGTGGCGCGGGTGCGGCCAGTCAGCAGGCGGTCGGTTACGGCGTGTTCGGCGGCATGCTGGCGGCAACACCATTTGCGGTGCTGTTCGTTCCCACCTTCTTCGTGGTTGTCCTGACCTTCTTCAAGGTCAAGCCGCGGTTGCTTGGGCGCCAGGCCGACGATTTCGAGAAAGCGACCGAGGCCGAAAAAGAATCTCAGCATATCTACACGGATGTGGCTGAGGCAGACGATATGACGAATGCCGGCAGGAACCAAGACCGGGATCCGTCACCTCCAAAAGGAAATGAATAATCATGCAAGGGTCACAACGTAAATTGCCCCGTTTCTCAGCGATATTTGTTGCCGTTCTGCTGGCGGGTTGCTCGCTAGCACCCGACTATCAGCGCCCCGACGCACCGATACCGCAAATGTATCCGGGACAGGGCGGGGCAACCGAAGCCTCGGCCGCCGATCTGGGTTGGCAACAGTTTTTCCGTGAACCCCGCTTGAAAGCCCTGATCGATCTGGCATTGGAAAACAACCGTGATATGCGTATCGCTGTCAGCCGGGTCGACGAGGCGCGCGCTCAGTACGGCATCCAGCGCAGCGATCAATTCCCGCAGATCGGGGCGACCGCGCAGGAAAGCGCGCAGCATCTGCCGGCCAATATGCGCATGGCCGGCCCGGATAGCCCGGCCGTCCAGCGTACTTTTAGCGCGGGTATCGGCATTACCGATTTCGAGCTGGACTTCTTCGGGAAGAAACGCAATCTGTCGGAAGCCGCTTTCCAGCAATACCTGGCAACTGTCGAAGGCCGCAAGACTGCCCAGATCAACTTGATCGGCCAGCTTGCCACGTCTTACTACAATTTGCGCGCGGCCCAGGAACAGAAAATCCTGGTTGCGAAGACCGTCAAGTCACGGCAGGCAACCTACGATCTGACCCAGACGCGCTTCAAAGGTGGCGTGGCGTCCGCCCTGGATGTGAATCAGGCAAAGACATCGCTTGATGCTGCCAGAGCGACAGCCGCTGAGCTGGATCGCAGCGAGAAGCAGGCGCAGAATGCCTTGCAATTGATTGTCGGCGCGCCATTGCCGGCCACTCTGCCAGCGCCAAGCCCGTTCGCCGGCGATGTCATGATGTCGAAAATTCCGGCTGGCCTGCCTTCCGATCTGTTGCTGCGTCGTCCCGATATCGCCGCGGCCGAACACCAATTGCTGGCATCCAATGCAAATATCGGTGCTGCGCGCGCGGCCTTCTTCCCCAGCATTTCCCTGACGGGGTTGCTGGGTTCGACAAGCTTGGGACTGGGTACGCTGTTCTCGGGCGGTCAGGGGACCTGGTCGTTCAATCCGGTGCTCAACCTGCCGATTTTCACAGCGGGCAACCTGAGCAACAGCCTGGATCTGGCGAAGGTTCGCAAGGATATTGCCGTCGCCGAATATGAAAAATCGATCCAGACTGCATTCCGTGAGGTTTCGGACGCCTTGGCTGGTGAGGCCACTTATGGCACGCAATTGGCGGCGTTGCGGGAGCAACAGAAATCCGCTTACGAGTCGCTGAATCTGGCGGATTTGCGTTATCGCAATGGTATCGATAGCTTTTTGCAGGTGCAAACAGCGCAAATTGCGTTGTTCAGCGTACAGCAGAGCTTCCTGCAAGTGGGCCTTGGATCATTGCTGAACAAGGTGGAACTGTATAAAGCGCTGGGTGGCGGCTGGAATCGTGATACGATTATGCGTCCAAATCCGGATGCGCCAGCTACCGCCACCACGCCGACCGTTAATACATCGGCAACCACGGCGCCAGCGGCACAGCAATGAGGTAAGTAAAAGCCAGTCATGATTGATTTAGGTGTCAATATTGATCATGTCGCAACACTGCGGCAGCAGCGCGAATGCGACTATCCCGACCCGATACGGGCAGCGCTGTTGGCCGAGCAGGCCGGGGCCGATGCCATTACCTTGCATTTGCGCGAAGATCGCAGACATATCCAAGACCAGGATGTTCATCGCCTGCGACCCTTGCTGAAAACCCGCATGAATCTGGAATGCGCGGTAACAGAGGAAATGCTGGCAATTGCATGTCAGGTTCGGCCGCACGATGTCTGCCTGGTTCCAGAAAAACGGCTTGAACTGACGACCGAAGGCGGGCTCGACGTAGCCACGCATTTCGATGCTGTCAGCCAGGCTGTAGCCCGGTTGCACGCTGTTGATAGCCGCGTTTCTCTATTCATCGATCCCGATGCGGTTCAGATAAAGGCTGCCGCCGATGCCGGCGCTCGTGTCATCGAATTGCATACGGGCGCCTACGCCGACGCAAGTGGCGAGGCACGCGACGCCGAACTAGCGCGCTTGCGACTCGCTATCGCCGAAGGCCTGCGGCATGGGCTCAAGGTCAATGCCGGGCACGGTCTGCATTACGAGAATGTGCAGGCAATTGTCGCGCTGGGCGGTATTTCCGAGTTGAATATCGGGCACGCCATCGTCGCGCAGGCGATTTTCGATGGCTGGGAAGCCGCGGTACGCAATATGAAAGCCTTGTTGCGAGGCTAGCGCTATGGTTTAGCTTGCCGTGCTCGGGGTTGGGATGACAAATGCCGGCTCGGGCAGGCACAGGCTACTGTGGTCTCGCCACTGCTTGATCATGACGACAAATGACCCTTGCCTTGGCGTTGCAATGGCGCTTTCCATCCTCCAAGTTTGTTAAGATATCATTTTGATATCAGCACCGTCGGTAACTTACCCATGACAAAACCCATCGATTTTCTGCTGTCTCGCGCTTCAATGAAACTGGTTACCGCTCCGGCTCCCAGTGACGAGGAATTGGGACAGATTTTGCAGGCCGCCATGGCTGCGCCCGACCACGGCGCGTTGCAGCCATGGCGTTTCAAGATCATCCGCGGCGCCGCAGTTCAGAAATTCGCAGATTTTTCCATCGCGCTACGCCAGCAAAGCGATACGCCCTTTACGCCACAAAAAGAAGCTGCGACACGGGCCTGGCTAAGCGAAGTTCCCATGATTATCGCGGTTGCCTGCCATATCGATTATGCCAATACGGCGATCAGTGAAACCGAACGTATGCTGGCTACCGGCGCCGCCGTTACCAATATGCTCAACGCTGCGTATATGCTCGGTTATGGCGCGTTCTGGAGCACCGGCATTTCCACGTATATCGACGAATTTCAATCTGGATTGGGTTTCGATGCGCTGGACTACCGCTTTCTTGGTTTTATCGCGATCGGTACACCTAAAATGCCAATTCCGGCGAAAAAGCGCCCGGACTACAACTTATTTGTCGAAGAGTGGACAGAGCCAATGCCTGAATAGGGTCGGCAAGGCCGTCAGGCCTGTCGCACAATGAGGAGACGGATACCCTGGTTTACGCAGGTATCCGTTTTTTTACGTGTCTGTACGTTCCTGGCTATGATCTGCCCCATCGGCCGGCGCGACGGATTCTGGCTCACCCGGCGTTTCGTCGAACACGTGTCCACGTTCTTCGCGAAGCAAAAAGGAACGCACCAGCAAAATGCTGCTGATGGGGGAGGTGATGAAAATAAACAGGCCAATCAGGATTTCGTGCAGGAACGCGCGATCTTTCAGGTTGAAGGTCACCAGGAGCGAGGCCAATAGCAAGCACCACAAGGCCACGGAATAGATCATCGCCTGAATATGAATACGCTCCACGAACCGGTTGAGACGAACGATGCCGATACTGGCCAGCAAGGCCAGCAGGCCGCAAGCGACGATCAGGATGGATGCCGGGATGGCAATGAAGGGAGAAATCGCATCATTCATGGTTCAATGACCTCGCCGCGCAATAAGAATCGAGCCATGGCGGCGGTGCTCAGAAAACCGAACAGGCTCACCAGTAAGGCAATGTCGAAATACCACGAGGTGCGATATAGCATGCCCAGCGTCAAAGCGATCATCATGCCGAGCAAATACAAGGTGTCGATGCCCAGGACACGATCCTGTGGGGTTGGGCCGATAACCAGCGGAGAGCTGATTATCACGCCCGCCAGCGCAAAGCAGAATAGGGCAAAATAGCAGGACCAGATCAGGAGGGTTTCCATGACTCGAATATCTCCATCAGAGGTTGTTCATAGCGATTTTTGATAAAGGCGACCCAATCGCTTTCCAGTGGCAGGTGCAGAATATGCAACTGCATGCTCTGTCCGTCTTCGGCAAGGCCCGCCCATACCGTGCCAGGTGCGTAGTTAATAATGGAAGCCAGAATGGCCAGCCCATGCGGATCATGTATCGACAGCGGTACAGTGATGAAACCAGGCTGATAGTGCAAATGGCGGGAAAAATTGAGCTTGAGGATTGCCAGGTTGGAGTGCAGGGTATCGGCTATGACTGTACCGACAAGACGGCAAATCACGCCCAGCTTGCGAGGGCGCGCCAACACCGGGCGCAGGCGCCGCGACATGAGTACGATGACCAGTGACGCGGCAAATCCGAGTAACGCCGTGCCCAGGCCTAGCGGCATGGCCGCCAGCAGCAGCCATATCGCAAGTAAAAAAAGTGTCATCGGTATCCAGGAAAACCACTTTTTCATGAGCCCTCCCCAATAGGCGAGGGAGGCGCGGGCCTTGCATTGAGTACGGCTCGCATATAGGTGCTGGGGTTATCCAGCTGCTTGGCGGTTTGCGACAGTTGATCCATGACCGGTCCGGCGAATACAGTCAGGCCGATACATAAAAGCAGCAAAAGGGTGATCGGAAAGGCTTCGCGGCGGCTCAGGACCGGGGGAATGAGATGATCGTTGGTCCAGAACATGCGAATCCCTGCCCGCCCCAGCGCGATCACCGTAGCCATCCCCGAAATCAGCATCGCGATAACCAGCAGCCATACGCTGCGTGTGGAGGTGGCCGTGGTCTCGGACAAATCCAGGGCCTTGGACAATAAGGCAAATTTGGCGATGAAACCCGAGAATGGCGGCATGCCTGCAATCACCAGCGCGCAGATAAAGAAAGCCAGTCCCAGAAATGCCAAGGCAAAGGGAATCGGCTTACCGACAACAGTGCCTGAGTAATCCGATGTGTCCTGGTCTTCGGCGCTATAGGCTTCCAGACTGATCGCCAATACGTTGCCGCCGAAAGATTCCGTGCGCTTGATCAATTCGACCAGATAGAAAAAGGCACTGGTCACCAGAACGGAACTCAGCATGTAAAACAGCGAAGGACCGGTCAGGATTACACTAGGCATGCCCAAAGCGGAAAGCAAGGTGCCGGACGACATGATGATGCAATAGCCCACCAGTTTCCCGCTGTTTTTTTCGGCAAGCATACCCAACGTTCCGAATAGCAGCGTGGCCAGTCCGATGACGTACATCCAGTCGCCGCTGAACGCGGCCGGCGCGCCGGTCGGCAACAGCAGCGAGCCGATGCGCAACAACGCATAGATACCCACCTTGCTCATGATGGCGAAGAGCGCGGCGACCGGGGACACCGCGGCCGCGTAGGCGCTGGTCAGCCAGAAATTGAGCGGCCAGGCGCCAGCCTTGATCAGGAATGCCACGCCCAGTATGGCGCAGGCGGCTTCGAACAAGCGCCGGTCGTCACCGCTCAGGGTGGCCGCCCGCAAGCCGAGATCCGCCATATTTAGCGTGCCGGTGATGCCATAAAGAATGGAAATGGCAATAAGGAGCAGAAACGAAGCAATCAGGTTGACGGTGACATAATGCAGGCCCGAGGCCACACGCGCCATTCCCGAGCCGTGCAATGCCAGCCCGTATGAGGCGGCCAGGAAAATCTCGAAAAAAACGAATAGATTGAACAGATCGCCCGTCAGGAAAGCACCGTTGAGCCCCATCAGAATGAATTGAAACAGCGGATGGAAAAAAACGCCGGCGCGGTCCCACAAGGCCGTGGAGTACAGGAGCGAACATAAGCCCAGCACCGCGGTGAGCATCAGCATGATCGCGCTGAGCTGGTCGGCAACTAGGACAATTCCGAAAGGCGCCTGCCAGTTGCCCAGCAGATACACCACGATATTGTTTTCAAAGTTGTTCTCAATATGGCCGGTGGTAATGCCAAACAGCAACAGGGCGACGGCGAATTGCACGCACACAGAGAGCACACCAAGGATCACGCCGAACTGCCGGTAGCTATCCCGTAACGTTAGCATGAAGCCGCCCACCACCATGGGAATGGCGATGGACAGGATCGGGAGATGATTCATCCAACCGTTCATTGCGACTCCGTCCCATCGACGTGGTCGGTATTGGATAGGCCGCGCAGCGCAAGGATGACCACCAGAAACAATGCCGTCGTGGCAAATCCGATCACGATGGCGGTCAACACCAAGGCTTGCGGTACCGGATCCGTATACATCGCGAGCGTGGTCTCAACACCTTTTTTCAAAATAGGCGGCGCGCCCGTGGTTAATTTACCCGTACTGAAAATAAACAGATTGACGGCATAGGAAACCAGCGTCAGGCCGATAATGACCTGGTAGGTCCGGGGTCGCAACAGCAGCCATACGCCTGAACCGACCATAATGCCGATGGCTATCGATAGAATCAGTTCCATGTGCTTGCTCCTGGTGCGGATTCGGGGCCGCCGGATGGCGGGGAGACTGGGCGATTTGCAATTGACGCCCCGTCCTTGGGTGCCTCTTGCCCGTCCTTTTCTTTGCCTTCCGATTGTTCGGTCGAGATTTTTTTATAAAAGCGCAGCGACTGGTGGCTGAGCGCGACCAGCATGAACAGGGTAGCACCGACGACAACGGCAAAAACGCCAAGATCGAACAGGATCACGGTGGACAGATGCAAATGGCCGACCACCGGCAGTGCTACGTCCAGCGCCAGCGCCGAAAGGAAAGGCAATTGGGCCGCCCAGGCGAGCATGGCGGCAAAGCCGGCCAGGATAAGGCCACCGGCGATCCAGAACTGGGGATAGATGCGTGAGCGGTCTTCCACCCACCGGATGCCGCCCATCATGTACTGAAGGATGACCGAAGCCGCAAAAATCAGGCCGGCAACAAAGCCGCCACCCGGCAGATTATGCCCTCGCAGCAGGAAAAACAGCGCGATCAGCGTCGAAACCGGCATGATAAAGCGAGAAATCACGGTTGGAATCAGCATGGTGCCGCGCGGCAGGACTGCGTCTTCCGCCACGGTCGAGGTGTCGCCGCTTTGTCTGAAGCGACGATCCTCCAGGGCCTTGAGACTTTCTTGCGGAGGACGAAAGCGCCGTAGCAAGGCGTATACGGTAAGGGCGACAATGGCCAGCACCGTGATTTCGCCATAGGTGTCAAAGCCCCGGAAATCAACCAACAGTACATTGACGACATTGGTGCCGCCACCCTCGGGCAAGGCTTTATCCAGATAGAAGGCGGAAACACCATCGGGGCGAGGGCGCGACAGTTGCAAGTAGGACAGCACCGTCATGCCCAATCCCGCTGTCATTGCAATGATCATATCGCGGAAGCGACGAACCAGGGCGCGAGCCTTGGCCGCGGTCGGCTCGGTGGACATGCGTCGTGGTAACCACCGCAACCCCAAGAGCAGGAGTACGGTCGTGACCATTTCAACGACGAGTTGAGTCAACGCAAGATCCGGCGCTGAAAGCCATAAGTAGGTGAGACTGCAGCAAAGTCCGGTTCCGCCAAGCAGCACCAGCGAACGGAACCGGTTGAATTTTGCCTGATAGGCAGCGCCTACGGCACAGAAGGCACCGATGATCCACAACATGGTAAATGGCAGATCAATATTGCGAAATGCCAGGACAGGCCAGGATTCGAACAGCAGCAGCGGTAATATTGTTACCACGATTGTGATGAGCACAATCCATAGGACTTGCGGTTGCAGGCGCTTTGTCGCAAATATTTCCATGGCCCGGTAGGCCAGGGTGTCCAGTGCATTCATGATGAAATCAAACGCAGCGCGGCCATCCAGGTGCGAGAGCAATGGCGTTTCGCCGGGCGCGCGCCGCTGTCGCGGACGCAGAATCAGGGCAAGCAATATGCCGCCAAACATGGCGATAAAACTCATGATCAGTGGCAGGTTGAAGCCATGCCAGATGGCCAGGCTGTAGGCGGGGAGCGAGGCGCCCAGAATGGCATGCGCGGCGGACGCCAACACAGGACCGATAAAGGTTTGCGGCATGATGCCGATGAGCAGGCAGAGCAATACCAGAATGGCGCTGGGCACCAACATCCAGATGGGTGGCTCATGCGCCTGCTGAGGCAATTCGGTCGCCGGCGGTCCGAAAAAAACCTTGGCAATCAGCCGTAATGAATACGCGACGCTGAAGGCGCTGGCGAGCACAGCCAAAACCGGCAGAAGACGGGAAACCTCGAAATAGTCCGGCAGATTCAGCGTTTCCGCAAAAAACATCTCTTTGGAAATAAACCCGTTGAGCAACGGCACGCCCGCCATGGCGGCGGCGGCGACAATCGCCAGCGTGGCCGTGATGGGCATGACTTTGCGCAATCCCGAGAGCAGGACCAAGTCGCGTGTCCCTGTTTCATGGTCGACGATGCCGGTCGCCATGAACAGCGAAGCCTTGAACGTGGCGTGGTTGATCATGTGAAACAGGGCGGCAATCAGCGCCAGTTGGCTATTCAAACCAAGCAGCAGGGTAATCAGGCCCAAATGACTGATCGTAGAGTAGGCCAGCACGGATTTCATGTCGCGCTGGAAGGTTGCCGCGAAGGCCCCCATGAACAGCGAGCACAGCCCCGCGCCGCCAATGATCCAGAACCATGGTGCCGTATCGGCCAGCACCGGCCAGAACCGGGCGATGATGAATACACCGGCTTTTACCATGGTTGCCGAATGCAAGTAGGCGGAGACCGGCGTTGGCGCAGCCATGGCGTTGGGTAGCCAGAAGTGAAACGGGAACTGAGCGCTTTTTGTCAAGGCACCCAAAGCAAAAAGGATAAGAATGGCCAGGTACCATGGATGGTTGCGCAGGTTGTCCCCCGAGTCCAGAACCCGGTCCAGGTCATAGCTGCCCACAATATGACCGATCATCAGCATGGCGGCCAGCAGACAGAAGCCGCCCGCGGCAGTGATCGTCAGTGCCATGCGCGCGCCACGCTTGGCATCCTGGCGATGGTTCCAATAGGCGATAAGCATGAAAGAGGAGAGGCTGGTCATTTCCCAGAAAATCACCATCTGGATGATATTGCCGGACAAGACTACGCCCAGCATGGATCCCATAAAGGCAAGGAAAAACGCATAGAAGCGCGTTACCGGATCCTTGGGCGACATGTAGTAACGAGCATACAGCACCACTAATGCGCCCATGATTGTCACCAGCATGGAAAACATCCACGCATATGCGTCCATTCTGAAGACCAGGTTCAGCTTATAGGAAGGGACCCATTGCAGGGTCTGGATTACCGGGTTCCCCTGTAACACATCGGGTGCATGCCATGCGGTAATCGCGGCGCAGACAAGCGCAATAATCCCTGCCAGCCAGCTTTCCGGTCCCTTGGCGTTCGAAGGCAGCAGTCCGACAAGGATACTGCCGAGAAACGGTAGGATTAGAAGCAGGATTAAAGACATTAGGCGCTAATTGACAATAATTATGGTGATTTATTGCAATGATACTTTATCTTTGCGCCACGCAAATTAATTTTTATCCCAGGTTTTGAATTTTTATTGCAATCGTGTGCGAGTGCCACGGCATTGTAAAATAGCCGCCACAAACGGCAGGCTGGCCAATCTTATCGCCGAGCCTCGCTATGCCTGGCGATAAGACAGAACTCGCTTAGTTCAAATTAACCACCGACCCGCGATAGAGAATTGATCCGGATGGCCTGTCCGAACGAGAACCACCTTCTGGCTCAAGACTGATCAGGATTTGGTCACCCGCTGCGATTTGCCCGATACGCTCGCCGCTCAGTGTGAACCTGCCGCCACTTTTGACGATGCCGATCGGCCGATCGGTATTGGCGGCGCGCTTCCATATTTGCAGCACCAGGCCTTGTGAAACATTTTGTTGTACCACAGGCGCAAATTCGGCGTCACCCGCTGTATTGATTTTGACGATCCAGCCAGTTTGCGCGTTGCTCATGGTGGAGTCAAGCACGGCGACCTTTTGCGCGATGGCCGAGGGGGGCAGACGGGTAGACCAGAAGATCGCAGCCACGACGGCCAGCAAGAGCGCCAGAATGCGCCAGAACGCGAGCATCTTCCATAGTTTGCGCAACGTTGTTTGCAAGCCCGCGGCGCGCGTTGCGGCCGTGCTGTCCGTTTCATCATCGTCGTCAGCTTCTGCCACCGGCTCAATGGCTGCCTTGATGAACGCCGCTTTCTTGACTTTTTCCCACAGGCGGGCACTCGCCACCTGAGCGGGCAACTGGCTCAGGAAATGGGTAAACTGGGCTTCCCACAGCAAGGCGATGCGCGAAACGCCCGAATCGTCATTCATCAACTTGTAGACCAGTTTTTCTTCGTTTTCAGACAGCCCGCCAAGCACATATTCGCCCATTTTTTCGGTGGCCGAGTGCGGCGGGGAAAACTCCGGCAGCTGTTTGGCCAAATGTTGCAGCGCCATATAGAGATTTTCTTTGAAGCGGCCAAGCGACATACCCACCTTGGTTGCGGTCTGGGCCTGCGACATGCCGCTGAAGTACATATTGATCATGGCTTTCTGGGGCTCGTCGGGCAGCTCTTCCAAGTGAAGGTAAAACGCCTGGGTCGGGGGAAGATCATCCCGGACATCGGCGTGCAGATTGCTGCTGACATCGTTCAGCACCGATTCATTCTGGCCGTCGTTGCTCGCCTGAATCATGTCGTAGTGCTGCTTGAATATCTGATTGATACGATAGCGCAGGATGGAGTAGATCCAGCCTTGCGCCGGCCCCATCTCTTCTTCGTAGGCCCCGGCGTTTTCCCATACCAGCACAAACGCGGACACCACCGCCTGCTCGGCAAGATTGTAATTGCCCAGCACCTTGAGCGACAAGGCGACCATGGCGGGGGCTTCGTGTTTGAACAATGTCTGTAAGGCGCTTTTTTGTCCTTTTGCACACGCTTTTAAGATTTTCTCGTAATTAAAAGGGGTGTTTCTGGCAAACATTTTGTTTTTCCGGGACGTTTCGGTGAAAATAGGGTTAAGTTTAACCGCAAAAAATAACGTTGCATACACGATGCCCGGTACCCGCCCACCAAAACACGGAACACAATGACGCAAGAGAATTCCTATATCGGCCAATTCAGCCTGGACAACAAAATTGCATTTTTGACCGGATCGACCCGGGGCCTGGGGTTGGCGATGGCCAGCGCGATGGCGCGCAGCGGGGCCCAGGTCTATATCAATGGACGAACGCAAGCCTCGGTGGACCATAGTTGCAGCCAACTGCTGCAGCAAGGCGTCCCGGTTGCCGGCCTGGCCGGGGATATGTCCGACCCGGACGCGATAGACCGCTGCATGGGTGAGTTGGAGCGCCGACATGGCCGCTGCGACATCCTGGTCAATAATATGGGAATACGGATTAGGCAACCGTGGGGGCAATTCAGCCTGCAACAGATGCAGCAAATGCTCGATACCAACCTGCTCGGTGCGCTCTATCTTTCGCAACAAGCCGCATTGCTGATGCAGCGCACAGGATGGGGTCGAATCATCACCATCACCTCGGTCGCAGGGCAGATTGCCCGGCCGGGCGACGCCGTCTATCCGGTGGCAAAACAGGGTCTGGCCGGCATGATGCGTTCCCTGGCCGTGGAATTCGCAGCTTCAGGCATTACCAGCAACGCGATCGCGCCCGGCACATTTGCGACGGAAACCAACCAGTCGATGGCACAGTCTGCCGAGGCTGGCGAACGCATGGCTCGACGCAATCCGACAGGCCGCTGGGGCAGGCCCGAAGAAATCGCGGGGCTGGCCGTGTTCCTGGCCTCGGACCTGTCCAGTTATGTCAACGGGCAGGTGATCGCGGTCGATGGCGGCTTGTCCGTGCTGTTCTAATTGATCTTCAGCTCCAGTTTCTCAATCAGTGGCTGCCAGCGTGCCTTTTCCTGCAGCATATATTGTTTGAATGCTTCCGGCGTACTGGGAACCGGGTCCATATACTGGGCCTTAAGCTGTTTTTGCACTTCCTCGTCTTTGAGGGCGGTCAGTAGCGCATCGGTTAGCACGTTGCGGATTTCAATTGGCACTTTGGAAGAAATGACAAACCCGGACCAGGCGGCCCCTTCAATGCCGGGCGCGCCGGCCTCCGAGACGGTCGGGATATCGGACAAGGATGCGCTACGCTGCGCACTGGTTTGCGCCAGGGCAACGAGGCGTCCTTCCTTGACCAGCGGCACAACAGCAATTGGCGCCAGCGCGGTAAATTGCGTGTCTCCGGCCAGCAGGGAGTTGAGCGCTGCGGGCGATGAGGGGTATGGCACCGCCGTCGCCTTGCCGCCGACCGCTTGCAGCATGAGTTCTATCGACAGGTGCGAGCCAGTACCGGTGCCAGAGGTTGCATAATTGAGTTTGTCCGGCTCGGCCTGAATGCGCTGAATCAGATCCTGCAAGTTGCGAATGCCCGATTTTTTCGTGGTTACGATCACGTTGGGCTGAGTAACCGCCATGGTCAATGGGGCGAGATCCTTTTCAGGGTCGTACGGCAATTTGCCGTAGATAAACTGGTTGTTCACCAGCGGTCCGGTAATCGAAATCCCGAAAGTATAGCCGTCGGGCTTGGCCTTGGCGATCTGGTTGGTGCCAATATTGCCGCCGGCACCCGCCTTGTTCTCTATCACGATGGTCTGGCCCAATTTCTTTTCTGCGCTGCGCGCAATGAGGCGGGCAATCTGATCAGGCGTCGATCCGGGGCCAAACGGCACCACCAGCGTTAGCGGATGCGTTGGCCAGTCGTGTGCTGTCGCCATGGCTGGGACGCCGGCCATGTGGGAGCCAAGCGCAAGGGCGGCCAGCACTAGCTTGATCAGTGTTTTTCTTTTGTTCGTACGCATGTTGCGAAAAAATCCTCTTGAACGGTAAAAGTCGGGGCATCGGGCCGATGAGACGCAAGGGTCAGCGATCCTGCCCGGTCATAATCTGTAAATAGACCTCATAGGGTTGCATTTCGGTGGGACCGGCCTCAGCCGAAACAGGTGTCTTCAGAAATCGCACATATTCAGCATATGGCAATGTCGCCTTCAGTTTCTCGTAGCGCTTCTCGCATTCCGGGAACATATCCGATTCGGCTGGATCATCGGTATAGCGGGTGGCGTATTCTGCCGTCATGCAGGTGATAATCGCCCGTTCCTTGTCAAACTCGGTGTAATCGGAGATCGCTTCGGAATCGCGCAACAGAATCACCAGCAAATAGGCGATTGCCGACACGATGAACAGGACCAGGAACAAATATTTTAGTACACGGGTTCGATTGCGGCTTTCTCTCATGATTGTTGATCACCCTGGTCCAGGCCGAAAAGTATGGTGGCCTGTTTTTCGTACGCTTTTTTGGCGCTAGGCGGCAGATTCTCGAAGACATCATGCAGCGAGTATTTCATACGATAGGCGCGCCGGAAGCTTTCATACACCTCATTTTGCTGCTTGCGCAAATCAGCGCTCGATACCTGGGCCAGCAATTGGCCATACGCGTCGTGGCATTCCTTGCGCACGGTGGTCAGCGCGTCGCCGGACGGATATTTTCCGCTAAGCAAAAGGGAGGAGCGCGCCACAATGCAATCGGACATCAGGGATAGTCGCAAGCGCTCATCGTCTACCTGATTGTTACAGGCCACCAGGAGAAACAACAGGGGCAGGATAAGCGGTATTCTGGGCATTAATCGGGTATGGGCAGGGCGGGGCGGCAGGACAAAATCTAGCCCGAATCGGCAGTACGGCATCAATGGCCGATACGATTTTTGACAGGTCGCCAGGAACCAGCCAGACAAAAGTATGGAAACAAAAACTATACACTTATTTCGGGCGAAGTCGAGTCGAAATAAGTAAAATGGGCGGTCATGTCTTCCTCTCGGGTTTTCTCATCCGTGCGCACTTTGTCGACCTCAAAGCTTTACTGCGCTTCGATCCTGTTAAACGGTATTGTTGCCATACTGTTTGCATTGCCTGTCCATGCCCAATCGGATGAGGACCTGGACACACCGTCGGCGGAAGTGCCGGCCGTTGATTCGGACGTAAAAACCATTCGCGGACTGGCCGACGACGAGCAAGCCGGACAAGCTTGCGGAACCAAGCAATGCGGGCCATCGCTGAAGCTGGATCTCAAAGTCATGGGCTTTCTGAACTCTCCGCTGGAAAAGAGCTATGTCTCATCCAGGTTCGGGCTGCGCATGCATCCAATCTACAACGAATTGCGTTTCCACGCGGGCGTTGACCTTGTCGCGCCCATTGGCACGCCCGTACGTGCCACCCTGGGCGGGAAAGTAGCTTTTGTCGGTGCCAATGGCGGCTATGGCAATACCGTGGTCATAGAACACAGCGCAGGCTATGCAACACGCTACGCCCATCTGCAAAAATTCGCCGATAGGATCCGCGCCGGACGTATTGTTGACAAAGGCGAGATCATCGCCTACCTGGGGGAGACCGGCAAAGTGACCGGACCGCACCTGCATTATGAAATCCGCTACCGTGATGCTGCCGTTAACCCGCTGACGGGGCAGGGGGCCACCGGCATAGGGCAAATTCAGAAGACCGGATTCGGCAAATCCGGCCGAAGCCAGAAATTACGTTCGGGACGGATCAGAACGATTATCCGTTGACTCGAACCCGCGCATATGCAGCGAACCAGAACGCTGTGACGCTAGCCTTTATTCCAGGGATAAGGGGCAAGCGTGCTTTGCAGAAAATCCAGAAAACATTGGATCCGCAGGGCCAACTGCGAATTTCGGTAATACACGGCATGTATCGGTTGCTGGTAGTCACGAGTTTCGGCCGACAGGACCCGAACCAGACTGCCGCTTTCGGTATCTTCATGCGTCATGAATTCGGCCAGGCAGGCAATGCCTTGCCCGGCCAGTGCCAGATGGCGCAGGGTTTCGCCGCTGGATGCTGCGATATCGGGGGTAATATTCAGCCCGCGTTCGCTCTCGGCGTTCAGCAATGGCCAATAATTCAATTGTTCGGGTTGCGTGAACCCCAGCAGGCGGTGGTCGGCAAGCGCAGCGATCGAATCCGGCATGCCGTGCTTTGCCAGATAAGAGGGACTGGCCAGCAAATTCAGCTTGCTGCTGCCGATTCTCCTGGCATGCAGCGTCGAGTCGCTCAAGGAACCAATCCGGATTGCGATATCGGTGCTGTGCTCGAGCAAATCGATATTGAGCTCATCGGTATTCAACTGCAGTTGAATATGAGGATAGATTTTACGAAAGGAATCGACTTGCGGCACGACCGCATGCAGCATAAATGGCGACGCGGCATTGACGCGCAATCGGCCGGTTGGGGACTGGCGGCGCAGATTCAATCGCTCCTCCAGCGTTTCCAATTGCGCCAGAATGGATCGCGCATGCTCCAGGAAGAACACGCCTTCCTCAGTCAGATGCATACGACGCGTCGTCCGGTTCAGCAACGTCGTTTGCAGTTTTTCTTCCAGCCGCGATAGGGTGCGGCTTACCGCGGAGGGGGTCAGCGCAAGCTGTTCCGCCGCCGCACTGATGCTCCCTTTATCCACGACGGTAATGAACACCATCAGATCGTCGGAGTGGGTTTTGGGCAAGCCGTTCTTTTGCATTGAGGTCGAGATTCCGGTTTGTTCCCGGCCTTTACGCAGAGGACGCGTAAAAACCGGGATTTGCGAGCGGCTAAACAACCGTTAGCGTGACGTCAACATTGCCGCGTGTTGCATTGGAATATGGGCAAACCTGATGGGCTTTGTCGACAAGTTCCTGGGCGCGGTCGCGCTCTAACCCCGGCACCGATATTTTCAATTCCACTTCGATACCAAACCCCTGGGGTATCGGTCCGATGCCGACGCTGCCCTCGATGCTGGTCTCCGCGGGAAGGCTGACCTTTTCGCGGGAAGCGACAAGTTTGAGCGCCCCGAGAAAGCAAGCCGAGTAGCCTGCTGCGAATAATTGCTCGGGGTTGGTTCCCTCGCCACCGGCGCCACCCAGTTCACGCGGCGTCGTCAGCTTGACATCCAGTACGTTATCAGAAGAGGTTGCCCGACCGTCGCGTCCGCCCGTTGCGGTTGCATGTGCGACATAAAGTACTTTTTCCACTGCCATGTCCTGCTCCTTTACCTGAATTGAGGTGATGAAAAACATCGAAACCGGTGTCTCGGTGCTTGTATCAGTTATAACATTTTTCAGGACGACACCACTACCGATGCCAAGGGAGTCATGCCAGGAAATCGGCCTGAACCGGGGTCAGCCAGGATCGCGGTAACTGGCTGACAATCCCGGTACTTCACGACGAACGAGGCGCAGGTTGCCAGCCACCGCCCAACGCCTTAAACAGCGCCAGCCGGTTCAGTTGTTCAGCCAGACTCAGGGAAATCAGGTCCTGCTGCGCCGTGTAATAATTGCGCTGAGCGTCCAGCACTTCAAGAAATCCGCTGCCGCCGCCGCGGGCGAACAAGGCGTCCGACAATTGAAAACTACGATAATTGGCACTGACCAGCGAGCGTTGTGCTTGCAATCTAGCCGCAATATTGGCGCGCACCGCCAATGCATCTGCAACTTCGCGGAAAGCCGTCTGCAGCGTCTTCTCGTAGGTCGCCAGCAAAATATCACGATCCGCCTTCGCCACGTCCAGATTGGCGCGATTCAGGCCGCCATCGAAAATCGGCACGCTAATCGATGGCACAAAGCTCCAGGCCGAGGTGCCGCCACTGAAAAGATCGGACAAGCTGGTGCTGGCCGACCCCGCGGAGCCCAGCAGCGAAATTCGGGGGAAAAACGCCGCGCGCGCGGCGCCGATATTCGCGTGGGCGCCAATCAGTGCATGTTCCGCAGCCAGTACATCGGGGCGATGTTGCAACACACTGGATGGCAAGCCTTCCGGCGGCATCACCAGGCGCGAGGCATCACGCGCCTTAAGCGCGAAGTCCGTTGCAGGCTGCATCTGTTCCGGCACGGTGGCGCCGACCAGCGCAACCAACGCATTGCGATTCTGTGCTAGCTGCGTTTCATATTCAGCAACCTTGACGCGCGCGGCATCGACGGTGCTTTGCGACTGAGCCAGGGTAAGACCCGATTGGGCGCCGAGCGCGTGGCTGCGGCTGACCAGCGCGTGCGACTTTTGCTGATTCTGCAAAGTGCTTCGGGCCAATTGCAACTGTTGGCCGGTGGCTTCCAGTTGCAACCAGGCGGTGGCAATTTCACCAACGAGGCTGATTTGCACGCTGCGGCGCGTTTCCTGCGTCGCCAGGAACTGCTCAAGCGCGGCCTGGCTCAGGTTCCGGATACGGCCAAAGAAGTCGATTTCGTAGCTGGTCAGGGCCAGATCCGCGGTATAGCGCGTGGATAAGGTTGTTTCACCGGAATTCGAAATGCTGGCGGGTGTCCGGCTGCGGTTTGCCTGCGCGTCGACGCCTACTGTCGGTAGCCGCTCCGATTGTGCGACCCCGTACTGGGCCCGTGATCGCTCAATATTCAGCGTAGCGATCCGTAGATCACGATTGTGTTCAAGCCCGAGCGCAATGGTATCTCGCAGCCGGGGATTGGTGAAAAACTGACGCCAATCCAGGCGCAAGTCTTCTGATTCGCCGAGTGCGGACAGCGATGGCTGCGATTGTGGCCAGGATGCGGCGACAGGCGCGGCCGGCCGCTGATAATCGGGCGCCAGATTAACGCAGCCGGCCAGGATCAGGCCCGACAAGACCAAAGTGGTTTTCTTTAAAGCGTTTCGTGTCTGCATCACTGTCATCCGTTTCATGCCCGGGTTTCTTTATTGGCAGCCGGCGTTGCCGCGAGTTTGCCTTTGCGCAGAAAACTGCGGACCAGGACGAAGAACAACGGTACAAAGAAGATGCTAAGCGCCGTGCCCACCACCATGCCGCCCAAGACCGCGGTACCGATAGCGTGACGGCCACCTGCGCCGGCGCCAGTGCCGATGGCCAAAGGCAGAACGCCAAAACCGAAAGCCAAGGATGTCATCAAGATCGGGCGCAGGCGTTGCCGAACGGCGATCAGTGTCGCCTCAAGGATGGTTTTCCCTTGTTCTTGCAACTGTTTTGCGAATTCTACGATAAGAATGGCGTTTTTCGATGTCAGCCCGACTGTGGTAAGTAGTCCCACCTGGAAGAAAACGTCATTGTTCAAGCCCCGCAGCGCGGTAAAGAGCAGGGCGCCGACAATACCCAGTGGCACAACCAGGATGACCGCAAACGGTACCGACCAGCTTTCATACAAAGCCGCCAGGCAAAGAAAGACAAATAAAATGGAGATGGCATACAGCAGCGGTGCCTGTGCTCCTGAAATACGTTCCTGCAACGACGCGCCAGTCCACTCAAAGCCTATGCCCACGGGCATTTGCTGCATCACCGCCTCGATCGCCTGCATTGCAGCTCCGGAACTGACGCCGGGCGTGGCATCACCCTGAAACTCAAGCGCCGGGCTACCGTTGTAACGGCTCAGCTCGGGCGAACCAAACGCCCAGCGGGAACGCGAAAAAGCGGGGAAGGGGACCATCTGGCCGAGATCGTTCCGGACATTCCACAGATCAATGTCGTCGGGCGCCATGCGAAAGGGTGCATCGCCTTGCACATAGACACGCTTGACGCGCCCACGGTCCAGGAAATCGTTCACGTATGTGCCGCCCATCGCCGTCGACAGTGTGCTGTCGATCGCATCGGTTGTCAGGCTAAGCGCGCCTGCGCGGGCATCATCGATATCGATCCCGAACTGCGCCGTATCCTCGGGTGCATTGATACGCACATTCGTCAATTCGGGACGCTCGCCTAGCAACTGCAGCGCCCGTTTACTGGCGTCGATCAGGGCATCGTGGCCCAGGCCGTTGACATCCTGCAGGAAAAAATTGAAGCCCGACGTGGAGCCCAGGCCCCGCACAATCGGCGGCAGCGTCGCAATGATGCGGGCGTCGCGCAGGTAGGCAAGGTCTTTATTGGCGCGTCGGGCGATGGCCGCCGAAGATTGCTCCGGCATTGGCCTAAGGCTCCAGTCTTTCAGGGTCACATAGGCATTGGCCGAACTCTGATCGCCGCTGCGCCCTGTAATGCTGGTAATGCTCCTGACATCCGGCTGCTTGAGAAAGTATCGTTCGATTTCCCGCATGACCGGTTGCAGCCGGGCATCAGTGGCGCCGGCGGGCAGGGTAATCTGCAGGCGTATGGCACCTTGATCTTCGGAGGGCAAAAAGGAAGTGGGCAGCCGCAGGAACAGGAAGGCCATGCAGACGCATAAAATAGCAAACAGGATCAAGCCGCGCCGCGGCCGCTTGGCTACGCCAGCCACAGTCCTTTGATAGCGATCGGCAGTCCGGTCGAAACGCCGGTTAAAGCCCATGAAGAAACGATCCACGTATCCCATGAACCCGGTGCGCGCCAAGGCTGTATTAATGTGCCCGCCTTTTTTCGCCGGCTTGAGTAGACTCGCGCACAGGGCGGGCGTCAGGGTCAGCGCGACAACTACCGACAGCACCATGGCCGAGACGATGGTGATCGAAAACTGCCGGTAGATCACGCCGGTAGAACCGCCAAAAAACGCCATCGGAATAAAAACGGCGGACAGCACCAACGTAATACCGACCAACGCCGGCGTAATCTCCCGCATGGACATGCGCGTTGCCTCGCGCGGGCTCAGTCCTTGTTCGTGCATGACCCGTTCCACATTCTCCACCACGACAATGGCATCGTCGACAAGCAGGCCAATGGCCAGCACCATGCCGAAGAGCGTGAGGGTATTGATGGAAAAGCCAAAAATCGACAGGACGCCGAAAGTGCCCAGCAAAACCACCGGGACCGCGATCGCCGGAATCAGGGTCGCCCGGAAATTCTGCAGGAACAAATAGATGACCAGGACCACCAATACCATGGCTTCGAACAAGACCTTGACGACCTCATCGATGGAAGCGCTGATGAAAGGCGTGGAGTCGACACCGACAAAGGTTTTCAGATTATTCGGAAAAAACGGTTCCAGTTCCGCTAATTTGGCCCGCACCTTGTCGGCCACTTCGATCGCATTCGCACCATCCGCGGTGATGATGCCCATGCCGGCTCCCGGCAGTCCGCCCAGCGCGGAGCGGATCGTCAGGTTTTCAGCGCCCAGTTCCACCCGCGCCACATCGCGGATACGGACAATGGCGCCATCGGGATTGACCCGCAAGACGACATTGCGAAAATCCTCCTCGGTCTGCAGCATGCTGCGCGCCGTGATCGTGGCATTCAGTTGCTGATCTCGCAGGGCGGGTAGGGAACCTAACTGGCCCGCGGATACTTGTACGTTCTGCCGGGAAATCGCCGAGGTCACGTCCGAGGGCATCAGACTATAGCTGAGTAATTTCTTCGGATCCAGCCAGATCCGCATGGCATAGCCAGTTCCCAGTGTCTGCACCTCGCCAACACCGTCGATCCGGCTGATGACGTCGACCAGATTGCTGGTAATATAGTCGCCCACATCGACCGGAGAGGCGCTGCCGTCCTCGGCATAGAGCGAAACAACCATCAGGAACTCTTCGCCGCCTTTGGTGACCGTGACACCGCGGCTTTGCACTTGCTGCGGCAAGCGCGACATGGCTTGCTGAAGCCGGTTCTGCACCTGCATCTGCGCTACATCGATATCCGTGCCGGCGTCGAAGGTCAGCGTGATCCGGGCTCGGCCCGATGCATTGCTGGTGCTGCGCATGTATAACAGATTGTCCAGCCCCTTGAGTTGCTGCTCGATGACCTGGGTCACCGAGTCTTCCACGGTCTTGGCCGACGCCCCGGTATAGTTGGCTGTAATCGCGATACGCGGTGGCGCGATATCGGGATATTGCTCAAGCGGCAGGGTGTGGATGGAGGCCAGTCCGGCGAGCATGATGACAATGGACAATACCCAGGCAAAAATCGGACGGCTGATGAAAAATTGTGCCATGAGCCCGCCTTAGCTTGATTTCGAGGCTTCGATCGGCCGCACCAGGTTGCCGACGCGAACATGCTGTGATCCGGTTAAAACCACGCGATCGCCCGCGTTCAGCCCTTTGAGCACCTGCCAGTTGCTGCCGATGGCGCGGCCAACCGTGACCGCGCGTTCCTGCAATTTGTCCTGACTATCCACAACTAGGGCGATGGTACTGGCATCGGGACGCCTCACAATCGCTTGCTGCGGCACAAGCACGGATTGATCGCCTGTGCTGTGTTCCAGCACGGCGCGGACATACATCCCGGGCATCAACACCCGCTTGGGGTTGGGAACCACCGCCCGCAAGGTAATGGAACCCGTGCCCGCGTCGACTGTGACGCCGCTGAAGGTAAGCCTTCCGCGTTCTGGATAAAGCTGCCCGTTCTCCAGTTTGAGCCCGATCTGGGCCACATTGCCGTTGGAGGCGGCCAGTCGACCGGCCTGTACATCATCCCGCAGTTGCAGGATCTCGGCGGAAGACTGCGTCACATGGACATAGACCGGATCGAGCTTTTGCACTGTCGTCAGCGCCGTTGCCTGGTTCGCCGTCACAAGTGCGCCTGGCGTGACATTGGACAGTTCAATCCACCCATCTATTGGTGACACGATACGGGTGTAATCCAGATTGATTTTTGCGCGCTGCTCCTGAGCCTTGGCAACCGCGAGATCCGCCGCCGCCTGTTGCGCTTCCGCCTGGGAAAGCTCGTTTATCTGCTTGCTGATTGCATCGATTTTGACCAGTTCCCGGTTACGCTTGGCGACCGCGTTGGCATTGGCCAGCGTCGACGCGGCCTTGCGGACCTGGGCCCGCGCGGCGGCGTACTCCGCATCGTAGATAGATGGGTCCAACTGATACAGCACTTGGCCCGCCTTGACTTCGGAGCCTTCGGTGAATAACTGCTTCTGGATAATGCCGCCAACCTGCGGCCTGATTTCGGCGATAACTGGCGCAACCGTGCGGCCAGGCAGTTCGGTATCGAATGTGATGCGTTGTGCTTTGAGCGTGACGACACCGACCTCCGGCGGCCCTTCGGCTTTAGGGGCACCCCCTTCGTTATCGCTCTGTGGAGAACAGGCGGAAAGAAAGAGGGCGCACAGCAACATTAACCCTAACAGAAAACCAGGCAAACCGCATTTGCGGGCCGGACCGTTCATGTTAGGTCTGTTAACGTATGTAATCATGGTCTCATAGTCAGGTTGTAACGCAGCCGCGTCTATGCATCGCAATGGGCCTTTCGCTTTCCCGAACATAGTCAGGAAAACGGCCGCAGCAAGCCATACGATCGGCAATCTGCGCCAAAGTATCTGCAGCGAACAAAAAAAGGAATCCGAAAATAGTAGCATGTAAGCAAACCATTTCAATTGAAACGCGATTTGTAAGGTATATAACCCGGGCATTTTGGGGGATAAAGCGGGTCTTGAATGTTTCGGGCGGTTACAAGGCCCTATTATCTTATCGATGAGCTCGTCTGTGAGTTGTCCATTTGGTCTATTGGCAATGCGTGCTTGTGCTGTTGTTGACGAACTTGCGATTGTTTGGGCTTTGAGAAGGTGATTCCAGGGTGAACAAACGAGGCCGGCAGAAATGGCTGGCAAATCATCAGGCAAACGCCAGGATATGAAGCTACGCTGGCGTATCTATGTTCCAGATGGAAGGTGCTCGAAAAACCTATTGCAGGACCGTGAAAGACAAAAAACCTGAGGCAGTTCCGCCGTACGACGACTGTGTGTACTTGGCGTATAAGGCAAATGGGATTTCAATCTAACAGTCAGGCAGGCGGAAAAGTCAGAATTGGATTAGTCGATTAAGACAAGGGGACAGCCATTGAATGCCTGGCAGGGACGGCGACGGCTTGCCATCAGATTTGCCTCCATAGATAACTTTACATAATATATATTATGCGAATATTAGATTAAGATAACAAGCGCGCTTCTCGCGTATTTGCATGCTGCCGCTCGCCTTGCCAGTCAGCTTCCGTCATCGTTACGCGCAAACAGCGCCTACCTTGCTCGATCGCCAATTCCAGTGACCAGCGCTTGGATCCGACGATCCTTTTCCTTGCTTTATTTTTCTCCGGCATCAACACATGACTTCGCGCGAATTATTTCGTCGCCGTTGTCGCCCAACAGGGTTTGCTCGCATCTTGCAGGCTCATACCCGCGGCCATTGAAACGGTATGTTGTTGTTCGATACTCGCCGGCCGACATTCTGGCGCCGACCAGCAAATCATGCCAGCCGTTATGACGGTGTGTCAGGACCTGTACTGTACCGACGTCCATCAAGACGGTTCGCCAACGGTTTCGCTGACGATGCATCACCGCAAATGGACAACTGGCGGCGCTGCAATTGTTATCCCAAACGATATATTCGGGATTGCGGTCTGCACCGAGGTCTTGTGGCTCCAGATCGACACGCCAAGCCTCGTTCTGATCCGATCCCTGCGTTGTTACATTTACTTCCGGGTAAAAACCGGCTATTTTTCTCAGGCGATATGCCAGCCATCGTGGTGTCGTATCGTCTGAAACATGTACCGGCGTCGCACCGGCGTTGCCCAATATTTGTATGATATCGTCGCGCCCAAACTGCCTGGCGATCTCCAGCGGTCTTGCGCCATTGAGCAACTGGCCGGGGTCGGCGCCATGAGCCAACATCCAGGATAGTATTTGCCCCTCGCGATTCCCTGGTTTGCGCAGCTCCACCGGCTTCAGACAAGCAAAGAAACCTTGCAGATCCGGTCTGGTCGTCTGTCCTGTCATGACGCCAATAGCCAGCGCCGGATCCTCTATGCAAAAAGCCGCCGTCAATATGCGATCTGGATTCGGAAAGGCAATGCCATGGCGCATGGCCTTGAGAACCAGGTCGCTGCTGCCTTGCAGCGCCACCGCGGACCAATCGAGATTCCCAAGAAGGCCTGACTCGCAATTGTTGATCATCCAGCCCGTTGCCGCGCGCAATTGCCCTCCTCGCCCCCCCTCTTCTTTCTGCATCATCGCTTCAGGGTAGGCAATGCCCCAGGCACTCCCCAGTTCCGATGCCGTTTCCGCCGAGCAAGCGGTATCGTCACGCGGATGCCCGGCGAGGATGCGACGCCATTGTGGCGAGGCAGCCAGATTTTGTTGCAAAGCGCCATCCAAAGGCAGGACCGAGCGATGGAGCAGATAGGCGAAAAGGCTGGCCGGCCGATCGCCATCGCTATTCAACGCGGCGCCAGGTAAGACGATATCGAGGTCTCCATTCGACAATACCCGCTCCATCATCCGGATTCCGGCTGCATTGGCCGGCAGCGCGGAAAGCAGCGCCGGCATATCGGCTGGCATTGGCATCATACCCAGTGCGAACAACGCGTCCAGCGCGTCCGGCAGGCCTTTGCTGTCCGTAGCGCGAATGGCCTCGGCAAAGATACCGCGGCACGTTGCCGAGGCGCGTTCACGTGGTGGAACGGCGGTGAGCCCTGCGATGGCGCGATCCCATTGCCCAGTGTTGCTATCGCGCGCCATGTCGACAAGCATGCGACATCGCTTGTCCACCGGCGCATTGCCAATCAGCGCCAGGGCAAACGCTTGCTCGCCAGGAATACGCGCAACCCAAGTCGCCGGCATGCCGATGGCGCCACCAGGCACCGATTCAAAGGGTTGATCGATCCGCGCGCCTTTGGCAATGATCAGGCGGACAATGGACCTTGCTTTGTTTTTTTCTGCTGGTAACGACCGTGCCAGTCGTCTGATCGCCAACCAGAGCGCCGAACGGGGATAGGCATTATTTATTACAGCCGCGTCATCCCCCGGCAAAACGGTTTGCAAGGTACTGGTGTCGAGATCGGCGATGGCCTGCGCGACGATTTGCCGGTTGTCGGCCTTGACGGTAGTGGCCCAGCACAATATGAGGCCAAGGCACAATCTGATTATTGTTGTCATTGACGGGGATCTGAAAATGCCCTTGATCGACTAACGGTGGTTCGTTTGCTGGCCGGGCGAATAGCCACTTGATTATATACGTTATCAACAAAAGGAAATGTACTTCACCGAAGCAGGTCCACCAAGACCCGGGGGCATATGCAGCCGCGTCGCTTGAGCGTAAACCTCGTGGCTCTGTCAGTAACCGGGCTTGCCTCGCCCTTCCCCGCGGACTGCTGGCATGCGCCCACAGGAATTGAATTTTAATTCATGGGCGCTATCGCCGTTATGCGATTGCGCCCCTTGTTATTTTTCCTTAAATCATTTCATTGCCGTCTTTGCCGGCGCTGCGTATGTCTCGCACCAGGGAGACAATCAGCACCAGCAGGATGATGGCCGAGATAGCCGGCCATATGAGGATATAGGCTGCTAGTAAAATTTCATTCATGTTCAATTTTCCTTCTTAAGTACGGGCAGGAACAACAATGCCATCCGGACGGATTTCATCTTCATCGCCGGTGTCTTCATTTTGCTGAAACGAAGTAACTCGATCCGCGAGCAAGGCAAAGTCGAATCGCGTTTTGCTATTCCAGCTCATGGCAATGCAAACGATGGCGCTGACGCCATAGGAAGTCAATGAGCTCAAAAGCACCGGATAGTCGCGCAGATAGTCCAGGAAGAAAGGCACTGCTGCAATTGCACACACGGCACCAACGATAATGGCGACCCGTTTGCTGAGGAAAGCAAAGGCCATTAACCCCAGTACGACACCAGCACCGGCGGAAGCGCAAAGCTCAAAAAACACCCCAAAAATACCGTCCATGGGAACCAGTTCAAAGCGTGCAATCGTGAACAGAATAACGGCGCCAATCACAGACGTGGTGAAAGCACGATTGGTGACTTTATCCCAGTAGAAGCTGACGATGACGGGGAAGACGATTGCCCCCCACAAGGCACCGACAAAGACCAGCATAACCAGGATATCCAGTTGCAGACTGGCGAAAATAACCCCCAGCATCGTCGCGACAATCATCGTAACGCGTCCCCACCACAGCATCCGCTTGGGATCGGGTTTGCAGCGGACCATGTTTTTGCCGTAGATATCCGTCATCATGATCGATGACAGCGCCGAGAGATCCGAATCGGCTGTCGAGGAAAGCGAACCGACAACCAGAATAAAGAAAAGCGCAATGCCGAAAGGCGGCAGGTACGTAGAGGCCATTTGCGGAATGATATTGTTCATATCGCCGTTGGCAGGAACCAAACCGACAAAGAGCGCGAGCAGACCCAGCATGCCCAGGCCGATGACGACAGCGCCGTAGCCGATCGTGGCAGTCAGAAATGTGGACTTGATCAGGTCTTCGCGCACGGCGAACAACCGCTGGGCAATGGTTTGGTTGCCGATTGCGTATGCCAGTACCGCCACAAAATATGGCGCGCCCTGCTCCAGGATCGCCTTGGTTGAAAACATATCAGCCTGTTCCAGAGACAGATTGCTCCAATTGGCTGTCAGCATTGTGGTGCCACCCGCGTTCAGGAAGATAAGCGGGATAATTACCACCGCCGCCAGTATCATGGCGATGAGTTGCGCAAAGTCAGTCATGACTGACGCACGGAATCCCGACCATAAGGTATAGGACAACACGCCAAGACCCGCGATCAATACGCCCTGAATGAACGACAGTGGACTGAGCACGGAAACCAATGCACCCGCTGCGGTAAAGTTAACCATCAGGCTGATACAGCTGCCGACCAGATTGGAGACGGCCATAATGAGCTGGCTGGAAGTTCCATGGCGAGCGTGCAGCACTTCGGCCAAGGTGTGCGCTTTAGGTGCGAGCGCTCGAAAGCGACGACCATATGGATAGATGAACAGAATCATCAAAGCGCCCCAGAAGCCGTAATGCAGCGGTCCCGACAAGCCATATTTATAGCCCGACGTCGCGCTCGCATAAAACGAGGCTGCCCAAATCCAGGTGGCGATCATGCTCGCCGCCGATAACCCGAAACCAATCGCGTTATTGGACACCATGTAGCTATCGACATTTTCTTTTTTCTTGCCAATGAAAAGCGACATGATGAATGTGAGTCCGTAAAATCCGGCAAGCAATAGCAATGCCGTCGTTCCGGATAGTTGATAAAAGACAGTTTGTTCTTGCATCTAGGTATATCGTCCTTGGTTATGGCTGCGCAAAACGACGCGCGCAGCCCTCCTATGCACGCCCGTACTTCGCGAATCGGGACGGCAAGGCATTGAAGAAACACGCCTAATGTGCTTCCGCTGAGTCAAGCGCAGACATTACAATTGCAATGCAGGTTTTCCCCCGGAAACCTGATATAAACCGCCAATGGACAACTCTCCATGGGCAGCATAGCTGCATGGAGCGTGCCGTGATGGCGTCCGCAATTGTCTCGGTAACCGTGTCAACAGGACTCGGCTTGCGCTTGGGCTAAGGTCATGGCAGACCAGCCAGATTGGTACCGCAGTCGGAGACAGGGTATGGTGTTCGGCAAATTGCCGGGCTGCGGTGCAGCCTTGATGATGGGAAAAACGCTCCCGTATGATAAACCTTATGGGTTCTCCCGGGCCTTGCCTGCCTGGCCTGACCCGGTGTCGATGCAACTTGGCCGTTGGAGCGCAAGCGCAAAGGATTTACGAAAAGCTCGGCGAGTGCCCGCGCCTCTCCTAAAGCACGCATAGTGTACCGGAATACTGATTTTAAATCCAGTGCTTCGCCATGGTCGGACACTTACCAATACGAATCCATGCGGGTTCGCGCGGGGCATGCGCTCATGGAACATGCTGGCCCTTAACGAAATTGCATTTCTTCATTAGAATGGAAGCAACGCATTTTTCATCGCATCGGCCGCATCATGAAACCAGTCACATTGAAAACCGTTGCGCAGCAAGCAGGCGTCTCCATTGCTACGGTATCGAAGGTAGTCAACGGCATCAGCAAGGGTATATCGGAAGATACGATCGCCAGGGTAAGACAGGTTATCGCCGATACGCATTATCGTCCCAGCCGCATGGGACGGGAACTGCGTGCACAGCGCAACTTTATTGTCGGCATGGCGATCATCGACGACTCCCCGGCATTTCTGGCGGATCCGTATACGACGCAGTTGGTGGCGGGCCTGTCCAATCATCTGGGAAGGAACAATTATGGGTTGTTACTGCATGGCATTGCGCCGGACTGTTTCGATGACTCGTTTCTCTTGAAGGAGTCGGTGGTCGTTGCGCTCTGCATCATGATGTCCGGCAGTGCATCGCTCAGGAAAAAATACCTTGCGCGGTTGCATGCCAGCGGCCATCCCATGATCGTATTTCAGCAAAATCCCATTGGCTCGCTAGACGATTGCTGCTTTATTTCTCAAGACGACGAAGGTGGTGCGCGAGGACTGGCCGCTAAGATCGTCAAGCGACATCCCCGCAATATTTTTATCCTGGTGCCTTCCCTTGCCTGGCATGCCATCGAGGCACGGGTCAAGGGCTTGCAGTCCGTATTCAAACGCCATGGTTGTCAGTGCAGGATAATTTCCAGCGATGAACACTCGCGTCAATCGATTGAGATTACATTGAACCGGGCAATCGAAGCCAGTGGCGTGCCCGATGTGATCGTGGGGACCAATGACCAGTTGGCACAAGTCGCCTATCGATATTGTTCTGATAAGGGCTTACGGATTCCCCACGACATTGGCATTACGGGTTTCAATGCCTTTGATGCCGATCATGCTTTTGGTCCCGCGCTTGAATCGGTCCACTCACCGGCCTATGCGCTAGGCGAAACCGGCGCCCGCGTGTTGCTCGAAAGACTCGCCCACGGCGTGTTCGAAAGCAAATCGGTGATCCTGCCTGTCAGCAGCGTGCCGGGTGTCACCCTGCTCTCCTCCCCCGAGTCTTCGTGATTCGCCGCTGACGGTGTCTCGGGGTGCTGAAACGGATCGGGCTGGCGAAGTCTGTGAAGGCACTGCGCCATGCGACCGGATCCGCATCGCGGCCCTTATAGCACGCCATACTTTTCATAAACGTCGCGCAGCAACAGGCCATTGTCCAGTTCTTCACGTGTTTTGTTTTCACTATCGACCTTTTCAAGGGCCTTCTGTATGACTTCCGCGGCGATGTCAACAGGAATGATAATTACGCCGTCGGCATCGGCGAAGACCAGATCGTTGGCTCTGACGGCAACCCCGCCGCATTCGATCGGCTGGTCATAATTCATCATTTTGCCTCGACCCTGGGAGTCCAACGGTCCGATACCGCCATGAAATACCGGGAACGCGAGTTCGCGTATCTGGCGGATATCCCTGACCAAACCGTCGGTAACGCAGCCTACCGCGCCGCGATGTAGCGACGCTGTGCTCAGCAACTCCCCCCAAGGCGCGATCCGAGTTGTCGGCCCCCCGCACCCGAGTACGACCACATCGTCCGGCTTCAGGTCATCGATAAGGGCGATTTCGTGTTCGTAGGGGTTCTCACCTTTGGCGACAGAGAATGTATTCATGAAATAGCCTGTGCGTGCGCGTCCAAAGAATACGCTTGTTTCGGACAAGGGGCGGACGAACGGCAACATCGCCTGGTTTCTTCTCCCCATGCTATCGAGTACGTCCGAGAGAACGGCGGTATACAGCTTATGCTTCAGATGTTGAAAATCGAATGTGTTTCCTGCCATGATTTGTCTCCTCGTATTATGTTTGCATGGGGTGCCTGGGCATCGTTTGTGCTGCCGATCTCCCAGTATCAGTCTGATGAAAAACCGAAAATCCTGGATTTGCGCAAGGTTTGTGCTGCACCTGAGCGTGTTTATTAAGCTAATCGTTCAAGTAAGGCTTAATAAAACACCTATTGAAGTTAAACGTTTAACCTAGGCATTATCTTAGGCACAGACCCGGCCTTCGTCAAGCATTCTCTATCGCGGCGGCTGGGATATCTGGGTTGCGAACGGCGTTCGCTTGCGGGATGGGACTGTCATGCCGCGTCGTTGGCGCGGCGAAGGCACGAGAAATTCCACTCATTTGGATAAGGCCCATAGATACAGGGAGGCCGTTGTTCCGTATGGCGAATAGCGACGTCGGTAGCGTTCGAATTGCGTGCGAGTCAGCGCGCGATGGCCATACAGTTTCATCATGCCACGCTGTATGGCCAAGTCTCCCCAGCTCAATACATCGGGACGTCCGAGCGACATGATAAGCAACATTTCCGCAGTCCAGACGCCGATACCCTTGAGACTGGTCAACGCCGCGATGACCTCCTGATCGCACATCGCGGGGATACGCGATAGGTCAAGTTTTCCTGCGTGTACGGCCTGGGCGATGCCGATAATATAGTGGGCTTTTCTCATGCTGGTGCCGCAAGCCTGAATGGCTTGCGCACCGACTCGCAGGATCGTGTCGGCCCCTATTTCCCCATCGCAAAGCGCAAGCAAGCGCGCATTTACAGTCTTTGCCGCGACAACGGATATCTGTTGGTCGATTACGAACCTGATCAATGCGGTAAACAAATCAGGAGTCATGGGACGCTGCAGATGACCCAATTGCGCTATCGCCGCGCCCATGCGTTTATCACGGGCTTTCAGCCAGGCTGTTTCCTTTTCCCCATACTCGAAAAACACCACGAATTCCTCCGTTTACGTGCCGTGGCCCGCCTCTGCGAGACGCCTGGGGCGGGCTTACTGACGCGGGGTAGCCACTGGCGTGAAAGCCAGTTCCGCTTGCCATCGACGTGAACTAAGCGTGTAATACCAGCCGGCGCAATGCGCCAAGTGTCGGCGTCACGATCTGATGGATATCCGTCAGGCGAGTCTTCTCAGGCAGGCGGAATCCAGATCGGACAGCGAGTTCACGCCTAGCAGCCCGAGGTCACGCTTGACTTCGGCGGTAATCAATTCAATCGCGCGATCCACGCCCTTGGTGCCGCCAACGGCCGCGGCGTAGCCGAAGGGACGGCCAACGAAGACGCAACGCGCACCAAGCGCCAATGCTTTGAGCACATCCGTGCCGCGTCGGACACCGCTGTCGAGCATGACCGGCTTTCCGCCGGCGATATCGACGATTTCGGGCAGGACTCGCAACGGTGAAATACTTCCATCCAACTGGCGACCGCCATGGTTGGAAACAATAATACCGTCGGCACCCGATTGAAGCGCTTTGCGGGCATCGTCGCGATGCAAGATACCTTTTACAACGAGATTGCCTTGCCATTGCTTGCGCAGGGCATGAAAGTGATCCCAGCATAAGTGCCCGCGATCCGAATAATCACGGAGCACATTCTTTGACAGAATCGGTGCGCCGCGCGTTGCATAATTGTTCTCGAAATGCGGCATGCCGTGCTTCAGGCAAGTTCTGATGAAGGTGCCGAAAGTCCAGCGCGGGTGGGTAACGCCATCAAAGAATAACCGCAGCGAAGGCCGCAGCGGCGTGGAAAACCCGGCACGAATGTTGTTCTCCCGGTTCGCGGCGATCGGCGTATCTACGGTAATTACAAGTGTGCGAAAACCCGCGCTCGCCACGCGATCGATCAACTGCTCGATCTGTTCGGTCTTGCCAGGCAAATAGGCCTGAAACCAGGCGTCCTTCGATTGTCGGGCGACCTCCTCCATTCTGATGAGCGAAGAGCCACTCATAATCATGGGAATGCCCGCCTTGCGGGCAGACTCGGCCAGAATCAAATCGCCGCGGTAGGCCGATAGTGCGCTTAGCCCCATGGGCGCGATGCCCACGGGAGACTGAAAGTCCTGGTCCAGGATTTTCACCTGGGTGGCAATTTTGGAGACATCCACCAGCGAGCGGGGAATAAAGCCATACTGACCAAAAGCGCGGCGGTTATCTGCCACCGACGCGTTGGTTTCGACGCCGCCGTGGATGTATTCGAAGACGGGGCGCGGTAAAAAGCGGCGAGCCAGCCGTTCGAAATCATCCAGGCAAAGCGCGTTATCGATACGAGACATAAGGCATATTTGTAAGGTTGAAGTTATTGGCTTTTTTCCGACCAGGGACTGACTTTCCAAAGTTGCCTGAACTCTTGTTCATCGGTTTGCAGTTCTTGCTTGTAGGCTTGCGCATCCATATAGCGTAACGGTACAAACATGGTTTTGGCTTTTCCGATGAATTCCGGATCTGTCGACGCTTTTTGAACGGCTTGCTGCAACTTTTGCGCGACGTCCTCAGGCAATCCTTTGGGCGCGGCGATCCCCCTGAGCGATGCCATGACAACATCATATCCCTGTTCCTTGAATGTCGGCAACTCGGGGGCCAAGGCACTGCGCTGTTCACTCATTGCGCCCAGCAGCCGGATATCGGTGCCGCCTTTCTGGTATGCCAGGACCTCGCCCACGTTCATCGCCGCCATCATGATTTGTCCGCTCTGGATCGCATTGCGCACCTCCCCTGCTCCTTTGAACGGAACGTGTGTCAATGTCGTGCCCGTCAGCTTCTCGAACTTGATCATGGCCAAATGGTCATCCGAACCGATACCGGTGGTGCCTACTGTCACTTTGCCGGGATTGGCTTTGGCGAAGGCCTCCAGATCCTTCAGCGTCTTGATTTCGCTTTTCCCGCTAACGGCGAAACCATCGGGATCGTCAATCAGGTTGCCAAGCAAATCATAATCGCTCCAGTGGTAATTTACCTTGCGTTCTATCGGTATCGTCAGGAGGTTTGGCGTGTTGACGAAGCCGATAGTATAGCCGTCGGGCTTGGCGCGCTTGATTTCGGTAAACCCAATGGCGCCACCCGCGCCCGGACGATTGAGCACCACAATATTGGCGCCGTCGCCAAGGTACTTCTGGATATACGGTGCGATCGCCCGCGCAACCAGGTCGGTCCCGCCGCCAGGGGCGTAGGAAACCACCATACTGATGGGATGCTCGGGATAGCCTGCCATTGCCGGGCCTGCGCATAAGGCCAGAGCGAATATTACGGCTGTGTTTTTAAGATGTTTCTTCATGAATGTCTCCGTATTGTGGTTATGTTGCTGCAGGGCTGCTTTGGCGCTCGTGCACTAAAGCAAATTCAGCTCGTGACGGCTTTTCCTTCACGAATCGATTGGGGCGCGAAAACCTGATGCAGAGGCGGTTTACCCTGCGCCATCAACTGTATCTGCTGCGCCGCCATGCGGGCGACGTTGCGCCTGCCTTCATGAGATACACCCGCGGTATGAAAGGTCGCGACGACGTTGGACAGGCCCAGCAGCGGATTGTCACGCCGCGGCGGTTCTGTTTGCCACACATCCAGTCCTGCGCCGGACAAATGCCCACTGACCAGGGCTTGATATAAATCGGCCTCGTGATGAATACCGCCACGGGCAGTGGAGATGAAAATCGCCCCGGGCTTCATCGCACGAAAAGTTTCGGCATTGAACAAATAGCGGGTTTCCGCGCTCAGCGGGCAATGCACCGAAATGACATCGGCTTGCGTCAATAGCGATGCCAATGGTGCTGGTTGCGCCATCCGGGCTTTGATTTCATCGTCACCAAGATAAGGATCATGGGCCATCACGCGCATGCCCAATGCGCCGCCCAATTGCGCGAAGCGTGTGCCGATATGACCGAGCCCCACAATGCCCAGTGTCTTACCGCAAAGTTCGTGGCCCATCAGGTCCTCGCGCGAGAGGCAATCTTCCGCGATCAGGCGGCGATCCGATTCTACAATCCGCCTTGCGGTTGCCAGCAATAACCCCAGCGCCATTTCCGCGACAGAATTGGCATTGCCGCCAGCTTGATTTACCACGGAAATATTTCTCGCCGCGCAGGCATTGACATCAATCGTGTCATAGCCGGCGCCGGAAGACGATACAGCCTGCAGCAACGGGCATTTCTCGAGTAGTTCGGCAGTCACGCAAAGGCCGGGCGGCAATTCGTCCTTCGCGGCCGAGACATGATAGAAGTGCGCATGGCTCAACGCGGCATGCCAGTCTTCAGGGGAAGCTGCCACGTCGATAACCTGCACTTGAATACCGGCCTCGTGCAGCATTTGATCAAAGATAGGATCGATCCAGAGATTGGTTCGAACCACGCGAATGGTTTCATTGCCGCTGCGCTTCATTGGTTTGCCCCGCGATAGCCAAGCCGGACCAATTCCGCATCAATCCAGCTGACATCGAGGCGATCATTGTCAATATCGACCATCATCTTTTCTTCCAGCCGGTTCTTTGCGAGGGCCAGCGCCAGTACCGCTTCCGCTTCGTCGAAACCGACGCAAAGCAGGCCGTCCGCATCGCCGATGATCAGATCCCCGGCTTCGATGACCATTCCTTCCAGGCTGATCGTGGTATTGATTTGACCCGGGCCATGTTTATATGGCCCGCGATGCGTGACGCCGGTCGCGTACACCGGGAAATCGCCCTGCCCGATCGCATCCAGGTCGCGAATGGCGCCGTAGATGACGATGCCCGCAACGCCCTTGCGGATCGCCGTACGCACCATCAACTCGCCGATGATCGCGTTGGTTTGGTCACCGCCGGCATCGACCACAATGACATCGCCTGGTTGCGCGAGGTCAATGGCCTTATGGACGAAAAGATTGTCGCCGGGCCTGGTTTTGACAGTCAGGGCCGGACCCGACAATGCGCCCTTGCGATGCATGGGGCGCAGGCGCGGCCCGCCGGCTGCCAGCCTGTGCATAACATCGCTGATATTGGCGACCGGAATACCGCTGAACGCGCTGACCAGGGCCGCTTCTACTTGCCGCTTGCGTTCCAAAATCTTGATTTCCACCATTGTCTTCTCCTTGAAATATGTGCAGATTTTATGAGTTGGATTGACAAAAATTATTAAAATAATTATCTTTAGAAATTAAAATTATTAATAATTCTTGCGAATAGGCAAGGTCCGCGACACGAACCGATATCAAAAACAAACTGGTAAACCCGATGGACACCAATTATCTTGAGACATTCGTAAAGACCATAGATTGCGCTTCCATTTCGGACGCGGCTCGTTATTTGGGAATAACGCCAGGCGCTGTTTCCGCCCGGATTCGCTCGTTGGAGCAGGAGCTCGGGCAACCGCTGATCAAGCGCTCGGGCCATACCATCATTCCGACCGAACATGGTCTGCTGATCAGCGATAAAGCGCGCAGTATGATTCAGGATGCGCGTGATATGACAGCTATGATAAAAAATGGCGACGTTCTCGGCGAACTGCGCCTGGGATCGTTCTTTTCCGGTTTGACAACGCATTTGCCTCGACTGCTGGAAAAGACATACGAACATCACCCGGACCTGAATATTTTCGTTTCCTACGGTCCGTCGGTCGAGTTATGCCAGTTAGTCCATGACGGCAAGCTGGATGTCGCGCTTGTGATCGAACCACAGTTTGCCATCTACAAAAACTGCTCTTGGCTCAAGGTGCATGACGAACCGCTGACCTTGATTGTGCCACCTAAGGTTAGGGATGCCGATGCGCATTATTTGCTGCGCAAGCAGCCATTTATCCGGTATGCGCGGAGTTCCTACAGCGGGCAATTGGTCGATCGCTATTTGAAAGACAACCGCATTGTTCCCAACCAGCGCCTGGAAATCGATAGTTTGCTCACTATTGCGGCGCTGGTGGCTCGCGGCGTCGGCATTGCCGTGGTACCCGATTCGTTCTCGCTGGAGAGCCTGGGGCCGCAAATCCGCAAGGTGTCGCTGCCCGGCAGGACCCAGATACGGAAGATCGGGATGATATGGTCAAACCAGAATCCGCGCGTTACAATCAGTCGCTCCATGGCCATGTATGCGAAGGGACTGTTCAGTGCCAATGCCTCCTGATAATTCAACCGCGGGCCGCCTATGGTGGTCATGGGGCGCGCCCCTGGTCTTCATTCTCCTCTGGTCTTCCGGATTCAGCTTTGGCAAGATCGGGCTGCAGTACGCCGAGCCGCTCACATTGCTTTCGGCCAGATATGCATGCGTCATTGCCGTCCTGCTTCCGGCGCAGTACTTTCTGAGGTTGCGTTGGCCAGCCAATCGTCGTCAATGGCTCAATGTTTCCATCGTGGGATTATTAATCCAGTTTATCTATTTCAGTTTCAGCTACATTGGCATGAAACACGGCGTCAGCGCCGGCACGGTCGCGCTCATTGTTTCTCTTCAGCCAATTCTGGTCGGCATTTTCAGCCCGGCGCTCACCGGAGAAAAGCAAAACCTGATGCAATGGCTGGGGCTGGCCCTGGGGCTGGGCGGCGCGGTTCTTGTGATTCTGGCCGGTTCATCCCTGCAGGCCGGGTCAGCGTTCGGGCTCTTCATGGTGGTGCTTTCGCTTTTCGCCATGACCGGCGGCGTGCTATACGAAAGGGTCAGCAGCGCCACTTCGGATAGCCCTCATCCGGTAACGACCAATATTATTCAGTGTGCAATCGGTTTGTTTTTTTGTCTGCCCATGGCCTTGCTGCTGGAGTCCAATCATATCCATTTCACCTGGCAATTTTTTGGGGCGTTGGCCTATCTGGTGTTATGCAATTCAATTATTACTATATCCCTGTTGCTGGCCATGGTGCGGCGACAGCAGGCAGCACGCGTTTCCGCGCTCTTTTTTCTAGTTCCTGCATGCGCGTCAGTTGTCGCAATGCTGATGCTTGACGAGCATATGGCGCCACTAGGCTGGTTGGGGATGGCAATCGCAATTGCAGGGGTTCTGCTGGCCAATGCTGGCCCTAAGATTGTCCGCAAGGATCGGGAATTGCCTGCCTAACCGCCCGCAACCCGGTCCTGTGATTTGTAATGGTATTCACCCATATATTTAATATCGTTTTTCCAATATTCTGCGGCTCTTGTTATATATTAATTATCAGGAGTAAGTATGCAAGTCTGGTCACGTATTGCTCTGTCAGCCATGCTGAGCGGCGCTGCGCTTTCGGCGGCCCATGCCGAGTCGGACTATCCGACCCAGCCGATCCGGGTAATCGTACCGTTTGCTCCCGGCGGCTCTACCGATATCGTTGCCCGCATCGTTGTGCAGGAAATGTCCAAGATCATCGGCAAATCCATGGTTATCGAGAACAAGGCCGGTGCCGGCGGCGCCATTGGTGCGGCCGAGGCGGCACGCGCCAAACCGGACGGCTATACCTTGAGCATAGCGACCGTCTCCACCATGGCCGTCAATCCGGCTTGTCGTCCGGATGACCTGACTTACGATCCTGTCAAGGATTTTGCGCCTGTTTCCAATTTCGTCAATACGCCAAATGTGGTCGAGGTGCACCCGTCTTTTCCAGCCAAGGACTTCAAGGAATTTGTCGCCGAACTCAAGAAAAATCCACAACAGTATTCCTATGCCAGCCCCGGTGTTTGCAGTATTGCCCACCTGATGGGAGAAGCGTTCAAGCAGCAGTTGGGCGTGGAAATCAGCCATGTTCCCTATAAAGGCGCCGGCCCCGCCTTGACCGATGTCATTGGCGGACAGGTAAAAGTCATGTTCGACAACTTGCCCTCTTCCATGCCGAACATTCAAAGCGGTAAGTTGCGGGCGATCAATATCGCCTGGCCCGAGCGCGTCAAGGAATTGCCCGATACGCCGACCTATGCCGAACTGGGTTATCCGGATCTGAACAATGGTGTTTTCTATGGCCTGCTTGCGCCTGCCGGTACGCCAAAAGATATTATCGACAAGCTGAACAAGACGGCGACCGAAGCCTTGAAAGCGCCGAATGTTGTTGCTGCGCTAGAGAAACAAGGTGCGGTGCCGGCACCGGGAACGCCTGAGGATTTTGCCAAGGAAATCAAGAATCAGTACGATATTGCAAAGGATATCGTAAAGAAAGGCAATCTGCAGATGAAGCGCAACTAAGCTGCCACCATCCTGACTTATCAGAAAAGCCGCTTTTTTAGCGGCTTTTCCATATCTTGCCATTGCCTGTTTTGCGTTTTTCCGCGCATACCAGTACTCGCACGGGTCTGCTGGTTTTCATGGTGGCCGCAAGGATTTCAGGTAGAATGTTTCAAAAGGTGAGAAGCATGGCTGCCGTTGATTCAACAACACGTTCATTTACACAAACCGCCGGTATCGTGGCGCTCCTGGGGTCCATGGCATCCCTATGCATTGGCACATCGTTCGCCAAGTCGCTGTTTGACGCCATCGGCGCACAGGGTACCACGGCATACCGGCTTGGGTTCTCTGCATTGATCCTTTGGTGTATCTGGCGTCCCTGGCGTTTTCCGCTATCGCGTAAGAATGCCCTG
Organism: Advenella kashmirensis; assembly: GCA_040395835.1. Classification (GTDB taxonomy): domain Bacteria; phylum Pseudomonadota; class Gammaproteobacteria; order Burkholderiales; family Burkholderiaceae_B; genus Advenella; species Advenella kashmirensis_B. The sequence goes on along the minus strand of JBEBPQ010000016.1, from coordinate 20,803 downwards.
GCCATTGCCAGCTACGGACTTTGCCTGGGCCTGATCAATTTTTTCTTTTACATGGCGATTCGCACCGTCCCGCTGGGGTTGTGCATTGCAATCGAGTTTCTCGGGCCGCTATCGCTGGCGATATTCTCCTCGCGCAGAAAGATCGATTTTCTATGGATCGGCTTTGTCGCCTTGGGGCTTTTCCTACTGATTCCGCGCGCGCAACAGGATATGTCCGCGATTGATCCCGTCGGCCTGATGTATGCGGTCTGCGCGGGCATTTTTTGGGCCCTTTATATTATTTTCGGACAGCGTACCCGTAATATCCATCCCGGACAGGCTACCTCCCTGGGTATCACGGTTGCGGCGTTGCTGGTACTACCATTCGGTATCGCTCACGGCGGCAGCCTGTTGCTGGACCCTGCTCTTATGCTTTCCGGTCTCGTGGTCGGCATCCTTTCCAGCGCCGTGCCGTACTCGCTTGAAATGATCTCGCTACGCTCGCTGCCGCGCAAGACCATGAGCATTCTGCTGAGCCTTGAGCCGGCCATGGGTGCGCTGGCTGGTCTGCTCATTTTGCATGAGCAACTGACTGTGGCTCAATGGCTGGCAATCGGCTTTATCGTCGCCGCCTCTATCGGTTGCGCCACGACGTCGACGACCCTGCCCGTCACCGACACGCCAAGGGAAAAAAAATGAACCCATTTTACGATTTGTCCGTTCAGTTGCAGGATGGCACGCCACTGCCTCTGTCTTCACTGCGAGGAAAAACTGTGCTGGTGGTCAATGTTGCTTCGCAATGCGGCTTCACGCCGCAGTACAAGGGCCTGCAACAGCTCTTCGAACGCTATCGGGACAGCGGCTTGGTTATCCTGGGCGTTCCTTGCAATCAGTTTGGTAGTCAAGAGCCGGGATCCGATGAGCAGATTCATCAATTTTGCGAATTGAACTATGGCATTACCTTTCCGCTAACACGAAAGGCGCAGGTCAATGGCGATAAAACGCATCCGCTATTTGCGTGGCTTAAAAAGGAAAAACCCGGCCTGCTGGGTATACAATCGATCAAGTGGAATTTCACCAAATTCCTGATCAGCCGTGATGGTAAGGTATTGCAGCGGTATGCGCCAACGGTTAAACCCGAAGACATTGAGCAAGATATCAAGGATGCACTGAAATGATCGATCTCTATTATTGGACCACTCCAAATGGCCATAAAATTACCCTGTTTCTCGAGGAAGCCGGGCTCGAATACAAGGTACACCCCATCAACATCGGCAAGGGGGACCAGTTCAAGCCCGAGTTTCTGAAAATTTCCCCGAACAATCGCATTCCCGCCATCGTGGACAATAAGCCGAACGATCATGGCGCGCCGATTTCGGTTTTCGAGTCTGGCGCCATTTTGCAGTATCTTGCCGAAAAAACCGGTCAATTCCTGTCCGATGATCTGCGTCTGCGCACGGAGACATTGGAATGGCTCTATTGGCAAATGGGCGGGCTGGGCCCAATGGCGGGCCAGAACCATCATTTCAGCGTATACGCGCCGGAAAAAATTGACTATGCGGTCAACCGCTATGTGAAGGAGACCGCGCGTCTGTATGGCGTTCTGGATCGCCGGCTGGCGGAACGTGATTTCATTGCGGGCGACTACTCTATTGCCGATATGGCATGCTATCCCTGGATCGTCCCGCACCAGCGCCAGGCGCAGAACCTGGACGACTTCCCGAATGTGAAGCGCTGGTTCCAGGCCATCGCGGCCCGGCCCGCGACGCAGCGCGCGTACGCCCTGGTCGATCAGGTCAATCCAGGCCAGCCGCCCAACGACGAGAACGCCAAGAAAATTCTGTTTGGCATTGAAGCGACACCGGCAAAATAACGATCCTGGCATGCCGTCCCTCTGCGCCGGCATGCTTATGCATATAGCCGGCGCAGAAATGTTACGGTATACAGTCCCAGTGTCGTCAGCAACAGCGAACCGCAAACGTGCAGGCCGATTTCCAGCATGGCCCAGCCGATCCGCCCTTGGTGCAACAACGTTGTGGTTTCGGCCGAGAAGGATGAAAAGGTAGTCAGGCCGCCAAGAAAGCCGGTCACGATCAGGAGCCGCCATTCCGCAGGGAACGATGGGATCGCGGCGAACACCCCCATTGCGAGCCCGATCAGGTAGCCGCCAATGAGATTGGCGGCCAAAGTCCCCAGGGCGATATGGTGAAACGTGTTATTTAACCCTACGCCGAGCAGCCAGCGCAGTACGGCGCCCAAGGCCGCGCCAGCGCTGATCATGACTATGGATAGAAACATGCGGCTCCTTTTTGATTGGATTGCACGATCTCGTGCATAACGGCGGGCATAAAAATACCCGCATTCGCCACGGCTTGCTGAAAAGACGCGGCAACGAATGCAGGTATCATCATCCGGCCCTGACCCAAGAGTACAAGGCTGGCGGTTCGGACATGCGATCCAGGAGGATATCCATCTCCAAGGTAGAAAAATCTTAGCACGCACGCGGGGACACCGCAAGCTGTAAACAAAAACCGCGGGCAGTGCCCGCGGTCTGGTTTGCGATCGCGATTGCGCGCGCAAGTGGATCAGGGATACAGGCCTCGCACCTCGCGTGACTCAAGGATGCGTGAGCACGCGACAATAAACGCCGCCGTACGCAGCGTGACCGAATGATGCTTGGCGACTTCCGATACGGCGCGATAAGCCTCGCGCATCAGGCGTTCAAGCCTGTGGTTGATCTCGTCTTCCGTCCAGAAAAAGCTGGAGAAATCCTGTACCCATTCGAAGTAACTAACCGTGACACCACCGGCATTGGCCAGCACGTCCGGGACCACATAGACCCCTTTGCTAGTGAGGATATCGTCGGCCTCGGGGGTCGTCGGGCCGTTGGCGCCCTCGACAACGATCTTGGCCTTGACTCGTTCCGCGACCTTGGCATCGATCTGGTTCTCCAGTGCGGCGGGAATCAGGAAGTCGGTGGGCACGCCCCAGAAATCGTCGACGGCAATCTCTTCTGCCCCCTTGAAACCTTTAACGCCGGCCTGCTTCTCGACATGGGCCAGTAATTCATGAATTTGGATGCCGTTATCATTACGGATGGCGCCGGTATGGTCCTGGATTGCGACGATTTTCGCTCCAGCCTCGAAGAACAGGCGAGCGGCGGTTCCGCCGACGTTCCCGAACCCTTGCACCGCTACCTTGGCGCCTTCGACCGACAGCCCGATATCACGAGCCGCTTCGCATCCCACTACGAATACGCCGCGTCCGGTTGCTTCTACCCGTCCCAGGCTGCCACCCAGGGAGATAGGCTTACCCGTGACAACCCCGGTCGCGGTAGCGCCGACGTTCATTGAATAGGTGTCCATCATCCACGCCATGGTTTGCGGGTTGGTATTGACGTCTGGCGCCGGAATGTCCTTGGATGGGCCAATAATGACGCCGATTTCACTGGTATAACGGCGTGTGACCTTTTCGAGTTCGGCTTTGGAATACTTACGCGGATCGATGCGCACGCCGCCTTTGGCACCGCCATAGGGTAGGTTGACTGCCGCATTCTTGACGGACATCCAGGCTGCAAGGGCCATTACTTCCGACAGACACACATCTTGGTGGAAACGCACGCCGCCCTTACCGGGGCCGCGAGAAGTATTGTGCTGTACTCGGTAGCCTTCGAAGTGGGCAATCGTCCCGTTATCCAATTCAACCGGAATGTCGACGATCAGAGAGCGTTTCGGACGCTTGAGCGTTTCAACCCAGCGCTGCAGCGAACCCAGATAGGGCGTGACACGGTCAACCTGTTGCAGATAGATTCCCCAGGCGCCCAAGTCTTTCGAATCGAGGTATGAAGGTAGCGCATGCTGGGGTTGGCTCATTGTATCCTGGCTCAAGATTATCTCCTTGATGTGGTCAGCGAAAACAAAAGTGTAACGGCAATTTAATGCGTCCCTATTTTTATGATTGAAAAAATAAATAGGGACGCATTAAATGTATGTTTCAAACCATAGCAGGCAGCCCGGTCACCAGTCAACCCGCCAACATATACGCAATGGAAAGGTCAGTAACTCAGTGTGTTGATCACCACCCTGCTGGTCTTGCTGCCGCTGGTGACAACGGACTCCATTGTGATGCCTTTCTCTGGGCAATACCAGTCGGTGATCTTCAATTGGCTTGATTTGGCCATATTCCCCTGATTGCCCGGAACACCGCTAAGATTACCATTTGACGTGGTAGCTGTATAGGTGACCGGCATGCATTGCAGCGTCCCGACCGACGTGCGATGCGCCTGCAGCTTGCCGACCTTGCGGGTGCCGGTACTGATGGACGCGTTGTTCAGATTGATCTGGTTCAGCGGGATGCCGTTTTGCAGCATCATGGTCAGGTTGGCGTTCGAGTTGCCTGACATGGGGGGCAATGTCTGGCCGGGCGACACCGTATCGGCCGGCTTCAGGAAATACCCGGACAGCGCGGCCTGGAGCGATGTCTTCATTTGGGTACTCATCATGCCCGAGGCATCGAACGAACCATTGAGTGTGGATTGTCCGTTCTGGACCGAGAGCGTGAACGGACCGCTTCCTTGTACGCGCTGGCCTGCGATTGGCGCATCGGCATCGATCGTCAGATGGGCGGTGCATTGGCCGCCGCCGTTACGGTTTACCTGATTGACCAAAATGGAGAACCGCGCCTTGGCGCCATCGACGGAGCCGGAAATCCTGGCGTTGGGTTGGAGCCAAGGGCTATCGCAATAGCCCTGTTCGGCATTTGCCGTTCCGGCCGCCACCATGCCGCATAACAGGCCGGCCCATGTCAGGCGACGCAGCGACACGAGGCTGAATTCGCGATGATGCTTCATGGCAAGGCTCCCTTTATTTCTTCAACGCTGCCAACACATCGGCATTGCCTAACTTCTGGGCCATATCGAGCGCGCTGACGTTCTTCTGATTGATCGCACGGGGATCGGCACCCGCAGCCACCAATGCCCGGACGGCATCGGCATTCTTGGATGTGACCGCCATCAGCACGGGCGAACTGCCATCCGGCGCGGGTGAGTTCGGGTACGCGCCTTTGGATAGCAGGAATTTAACCATGTCGACATGCCCTTTGGATGCGGCATAATGCAATGGCGTCCATCCGAGGCGGTTAACCTTCGCCCCGCGAGCCACCAACTTCTTGGCACGCGGTACATCGCCGATGATGGCCAGGTACATCAGCGGCGTTTCCCCGGTCCGGTTGACCATGTTGACATCGGTTTTGGGATCGGCGGCCAGCACATCGAAGGTGTTCATCGACTGGTCTCGGATGGCCTGGATTAACGCCGGCTCGCCGTTCTGATTGGTGGTGTTCGGATTGGTCCCCTGGGCGATCGCTTCGGCAACCGCACTGGAACGATCGTTTTTTACATCATTCCATAGCCCGCTATTGGTTTCAGCAGTCGCCGCGCAGGCGCTCACGGCAACCGCCAGACCCATTGCCAGCAGGCTTTTCTTCATCAGCACACTCTTGTTAAGAAAATACATGATATATGGCTCCTAACTAATTGAAATAATTGCTATAAATAAATAATACAGCAAACTCTATCTGATAGACAAAATATTAATGTAATACATTAGATAGTTATTGTATCTTTTTGAATAATTTGAAAAAATTATCAGTGGAGGCCTTGGCTATCTCTTGTACCCCCAGGCCTTTGAGTTCCGCGATTTTTTCGGCCACATGAACCACCTTGGACGGATCATTGCGCTTTCCCCGGAAAGGCACCGGCGCCAGATACGGGGAGTCCGTTTCAATCAGCAGGCGATCCAGCGGTAGACGCCGGGCCACTTCTTGCAACGCCGTGGCGCTCTTGAATGTAACAATACCCGAAAGCGATATATAGAAATTCTGCTCCATGGCCGCTTCAGCGACTTCCCAGCTTTCGGTAAAACAATGCATGACACCGCCGCAGCCCGCGGCGTTCTCTTCCTGCATAATACGCAAGGTATCGGCTGCCGATGAGCGGGTATGGATAATCAGCGGCAAATCAGCCTGGTTCGCCGCACGAATATGCGTGCGGAAACGCGCTCTTTGCCAATCCAGCGGTTCCTGCAGCCGATAGTAATCAAGCCCGGTTTCTCCGATGGCGACGATTTTCGGATGTTTTGCGTGTTTGCACAGGAGATCGACATCGGGCTCCGGGGTATCTTCGTAGTCGGGATGCACGCCGACCGAGCCCCATAGGCACGCATTCTCCTCGACCAGTCGTACGATACGGGGCCAATCCGGCAAATTGACGCTGACGCAGAGCGCATGCGTCACCTGATTGCGCTCCATATTTTGCAGAATCGTGGCGAGATTCTCGGTAAGTTCAGGAAAGTCTAGATGACAATGGGAATCGACAAACATGGGGAGATCCGGTTAGGCATTCTTGGACAGGCAGGTCACGCAAACGCGTTGCAGGACAGACTGGATAAATAAACGGGCGTTCAGCGGATGATCCGCGATCCGCTGCTGTTGCAAGAGCCAGCCCGAGGTCTGACTGATGCGTTGTGTACTCAGGGTATCTGCGATGGCTTTAACAAAAGGCAGCAATTTGGGGAAATAGCGCAACGGCAAGCCATTCTTATGCAGCATCAGATCGGTAAAGAAACGCTGTAGCGTACCCAGCCATTCGACCGGCTGCAGTTTTTCCAGTTTGGCCAAATAATCGGCCAATTCGGGCATGGTCTTGTCAGCCAGGCTTTGGGCAAAAGCTCCCAGCCAATAGGCGACCGGCTCGGTGCTGGATTGGCTCAGAGTAAGAGCGCCAACCGGGGCGCCGCCGCTGGCATGCAGCCAGTTATCGGCATCGGTTGGCGCCATCCCCTGCTCCTGCAACCATGCCAGCGACTGTGCCTGCTCTGGCATAGGCAGGCTCAAACGCCGGCAACGCGATAGCAAGGTCGGCAGCACCTTGTCTGGCGCATGTGTGACCAGCAGAAACACCGTGCCTGCTGGCGGTTCCTCGACTGACTTCAACAAATAGTTGGCGGACGCCGTATTCAGGGACTCAACGGGAAACAAAATAATGACACGCAAACCGCTGCGGTGCGTTGTCACGCTAAGGAATGTGTCGAGTTGGCGAACCTGGTCAATGCGGATTTCCCCGGAAGCTTTCTTGCCGCCGGCGTCGTCGGAATCGGCAACGCCCGCATCAAGCAATCCATAATGCTGGGCCAGTCGTTCAGGCAAAACCAGGCGGAAATCGGGATGTGCATCATTGGCAATCCAGCCGCAGGATTCGCAGGCACCGCAGGCAATCCCCTGGCTGGGGTGCTCGCAAAGCAAGCTAGCCGCCGCCGCCCGGGCAAAGGTCAACTTGCCAATGCCAGGCGCGCCATGGAGCAGCCAGGCATGCGCGAATCGGCTGCGATCTCCAAGCCATTGGCTGGCCTGGGTTGTTTGCCATGGGAAAAACCTTGGAATTTCCGACATATCTTGTTTACTCTACCGTTATCGTGGATTCAGCCTGGTTCGCAGCAGGGTTTGCAATTCGTCCCTGACCTGCGTCTTGGCCCTGCTGGAGTCCACCACATGAAAACGCGACGGCTCCGCTTGCACCCGGGCATGATACGCCGCGCGTACCCGCTCGAAAAATTCACTGTCCTCGCGCTCGAAGCGATCCTGAGTGCGGCTGCGCTCCAGTCTTTCCCGGGCCACCTCCAGCGGGACATCGAACAGGATCGTCAAGTCCGGCTGCAACAGCTGTTGCACCCAGTCTTCCAGCACCCGGATCCGCTCGGCGGGGAAATGCCGGCCACCGCCCTGATAGGCGTAGGTGGCGTCGGTGAAACGGTCGCTGATGACAATCTTACCAGCCGCCAGCGCCGGCTTGATCACCTCAAGGATATGCTCTTGTCGCGCCGCGAACACAAGCAAGGTCTCGGTTTCCATATGCATGGTCTCGTTCAGTAGCATGGTCCGCAAGGATTCACCGATGGGCGTCCCCCCCGGTTCCCTGGTCATGACGACCTCGCGCCCCAGGGATTCGCATAGTTCGCGCAAATGGCCGATATGCGAACTCTTGCCTGCACCGTCCACCCCTTCGAGCGTCAGGAAAAAGCCCTTCATTGTGCACCCTTTTTCAAAATGTAGTTGTTGACATTGCGATTGTGTCCACGCAGGTCTTCCGCAAACTCGCTGCTGCCGTCGCCTTTGGCCACAAAGTAAAGATAGCGATGCCGTTCCGGATGGACCGCCGCCTGCAGGGAACGCACGCCGGGACTGGCGATCGGCGTGGGCGGCAGGCCCGGCCTCATATAGGTATTCCAGGGCGTATCGGTACTCAGGTCGCGCTTGGTGATGTTCCCCTGAAATGTCTCCTGCATGCCATAGATGACGGTTGGGTCGGTTTGCAGCAACATTTTTTTCTCGAGCCGATTGATAAACACGCCCGAGACACGATTACGGTCCTGCTCAAGGCCAGTCTCTTTCTCGATGATGGAGGCCAGGATCAGGGCTTCATACGGTGTTTTCAATGGCAAATCCGCATCCCGGGCATCCCAGACCGCCGCCAGATGCTTCTGACCTTCCAGATAGGCACGGCGCAGAATGTCCAGATCGGTATCGCCTGGAACGAAGACATAAGTGTCCGGGAAAAACAGCCCCTCCGGACTGGTATGGTCCGCGCCCAGTCGCGACAGGATATCCTGGTCGCTGAGCTTGTCCAGGGTCTGGGTAATATCTTTGTTGTTCCGAAGCACGTCGCGTATCTGTCGGTAGGACCAGCCTTCAATAATCTGAATTTGGCTTTTACGCATCTGGCCTGCAGCCATGCGCGCCAGCAAGTCGACAGGCGTATCGCCGCGCTTGGCTTCATAGGCACCCGCCTTGAGCTGGCGATCAAGCCCCTGGTAGCGCGCATACATGACGAACAGATAGGGTTCGATCTGGATACCCGCAGCGGCCATTGCCTGCGCCACAGACGTAATGGTACTGCCGCGAGGAACGTTGAATTCAATGACCTGTGCCGTCATGGGCGCTGGCGTTTGCATCCAGTGCCAGATTTTTCCCGCCAACCCGGCCGCAAGCAGGAGCACGCAAATAAAAAAAGAAATAAATATATACTTGAACAGTTTCATGGGAACCAGAAAGGAAAGCGGTGCTCACAGACCGCTTATTGTATCAGGCCGCACCTGCCCAAGGCACGCCACGGGCGCGAGGAATCCCTGTCGCTGTCACTGGTTACCGGGAAAAACCCTATTCAATGCGTTACGATAAGACTTATGATTCGCGAAGTTCGGGTGCGAGGTTCCCGAGCGTACACTTGAAGGAAATTGCCTGATGGCCCAAGCCCCATTTTCGGTCGACGACCGCACACCATTGCATGCCACCCTGCTGGACACCTATCGCATTCTGCATATTTCCGGCACCGATGCCCAAGACTTCCTGCAAGGCCAGTTCACCCAGGACGTTGCGTCGGCGACGCCTGAGCAGGCCCGGCTTTCCGCCTACTGCACGGCAAAGGGTCGCATGCTGGCCAGTTTCGTGTTTTGGGAGGCACCGGCTGCGGACGACCAGGTCGAACCTGCCGGCAAGTCCTATTTTGTCCTGGTCCGGGCCGATATCGCCGAAGGATTCGCCAAACGTCTGCGTATGTTCGTGCTGCGCTCCAAGGTCGCGATTGTCGAAACCGATATCGTGGCGCAAGGCTATTGGGTCGGCGCTACCGTTTCGCTGGACGCTTCCGGGCTAAAGAATCTGGCGCCCTGGCAGGTGACGATCAATGCAGGCAAAACCCAGATCGCGCTACCTGCCCCGGCAGGCGTGCGGCGCGGCATTTTGGTGAACAGCGCCGCGTTGCTCAGCGGGGCAACGGCGGGCCTGGCGTCGCAATGGGCTGCGCTGGATGTCCTGGCCGGTATCCCGTGGGTAGAAAAAGCCAATCAGGAGTTGTTTATCCCCCAGGATATCAATTTGGACGCCATTGGGGCGGTCAGCTTCACCAAAGGTTGCTATCCTGGTCAGGAGGTGGTGGCCCGCAGTCACTATCGTGGTAAGCTGAAGCGCCGTATGCTGATTGGCGTTTGCGATGGCGCGACGCTCGCGAGCGTCCAGCCTGGCACGGATATCGTCGACAAAACCAACACCCGCGAACCTTGTGGACAGATCGTCAATAGCACCGTGCTGGGCCCGCATTGTTATTTACTATTTGAAACCCGCCTGGATGCCGCCGAACAAAACCAGTTGGCGCTGGGTGATGAAAATGGCCCGGCGATCGCGTTGCGGGACATGCCCTATGCCTTGGACAAGCCCGCGCTGTCCTGAGCTAGCCAAAGATCGCCAATGGGTGATCAGCTGCCTGTTCCCATGGAGAAGCCAGCATGCGGCCAATCAGATCGGGCGTTGCCTCGGCAATCGTCGCCGGTTTCCAATGCGGCGTCTTGTCCTTGTCGATCAGCAGCGCCCGGATGCCCTCTTGCAACTGCCCTTGCGCGCAGCAATTGATTGCGACGTTATATTCCAGGCGAAAAACGTCGGCAAGTGACAAATGCCGGGCCTGCTCCTGAAGCGCCAACCCCATCGCCACCGATAGCGGCGCCCCTTTTTTCATTGTCTGGGCGGCTCTGGCAAGCCATGGATCCGGATGCTCGTCGAGTGCTGCGATATTTTGGTAAATCACCGCCGTATCGCGACTCGTACACAACTGATTGATCAGATCATAATGTTGCGCCAATGGGCCTGTCGCAAGTTGCGATTGCGTGGCGGCGTTGTTCAGCACCTGATGGAGAATTTCATCGTTGCGGTCACGCGAGTCCGCGCTCGCCCAGGATTGCAACGCCAGGTTTGCCTGGATATCGGCCCAGGATGCCTGAGGAACGCAGTAATCCGCCATGCCGCTGAACAACGCATCCGAGGCGTTCAGGATGGCTCCGGTCGCGGCCAGGAATTTGCCGGTTTTGCCGGGCAGCCGGTTCAACAGCCAGCTGCCGCCGACATCGGGAAACAAGCCAATGGTGACTTCGGGCATCGCCAGGCGCGACACTTCGCTGACCACACGATGCGATGCGCCGGCCATCAGCCCGATGCCCCCACCCATCACGACACCATGACCCCAGCACACGATCGGCTTGGCGTACGTGTGTATTTGGAAATCCAGCCGATACTCCACATCGAAAAACTCGACCGCGTGGGCATTGGCCGATGCGGCTTTGCCCGTGTTATGCAACATACTTTCATAGAGCTGATGCAGGTCTCCGCCGGCACAAAAGGCTTTTTCCCCGGCGGCGTCAAGCAGCACAAAAATGATTTCCGGGTCTTTTTCCCAGCGGGCCAATTGCTCCGCCAACAACCGGCACATATCCAGCGACAGGCTGTTGAGCCGATCGGGCTGGTTCAGTGTGGCAATACCGTAGCGGGCTTGCCCTGACAATGTTTTTTCGTGAAAAAGAACGGGTGCTGCCATAGTCTCTCCTACATCGGGCTACCGTTTTGAGCCCACGGTTTTATTGGTTTGCATGCAATACCGGCACTAACCGGGGCAAGCGTTGTGAAAAAACATTGTAGCCGCTGACACGGCTTTCGGTAACCCCGTCGCCATTGATCTGCACTTCCGCGGGCGGGTTCAGCGTGTGCGTCTTTCCGGCGGGATCGATGCCGAACTTGTGCTTATGACTTTTCCAGGTATTCCTGATAGGCGACGCGGCTCTTTTTCAGATGCTTGCGCTTCAAAATACCGGCCTTGCGATGCGCCGCCCGTCGCCGGCGCGACTCTTTGGGATCGAACGACAGGCGCCGATACAGCTCCACCCTGTCCCCATCCTGCAAAATGGTTTCCTGCGGTTTTTTCTGCCCAAAGATACCAAAGCCGGCAACCGAATCTGGCGTAATGCGGCAGTCCTCAAATACATGACTGGCCGCAACAGCATCGGCAAGCGTGCTACCGACGGGCAGTTCGACGCATTTGAGCCAGACCGCGCCATCCGGCGCACCATAGCAGACGCAAGCCGTCAGGGTGGGCCCGGGATTAGCTGCCATACACTTGCTCGGCACGGCGCGTAAAAGAGTCAATAAAGCTATTGGCGATCTTGTTGAAGACGGGCCCCACCAGCATTTCGAGCGAACGGCTATTGAAAGCGTAATCCAGGGCGAACTGGACTTTGCATGCATCCTCGGCCAGTTCAATAAATTCCCACGTGCCGTTCAAGGCGGAAAACGGGCCATCGACCAAATGCAGATGGATTTTTTTCGGATAATCGTGCGTATTGCGCGTAGTGAAGGTCTGTTTAAGCCCAGCAAAACTGATGGTGACCGATGCGGTCATGCCCTGCTCGTCCGTTTCCAATACCTGGGTTCCACCGCACCAGGGCATGAATTCGGGATAGCGTTCGACGTCGGCGACCAGCTTGAACATGTCTGCTGCGGCATAAGGAAGTAGGACGGAACGATGAACAGTAGTTGACATAGGCACCCATAGCAGGCTGTGACACAAAAGATAGCGCGAATTGTACAAGGACAGTATTGTCGAAACAGCACGAACTGGTTGATTCATTTACAATTACGTGAAATCATTGCATTTTGCGCGATTAAACAGACCCTATTTTAACGGGTCCAACACATTTATAAAATCAAACATGAGCATTACGGATAATCGCAAGGCCACCCACGATTACTTTATTGAGGAAAGATTCGAGGCCGGCATTGCACTGGAAGGCTGGGAAGTCAAGTCCATTCGGGCCGGCCGGGTCCAACTGGGGGAAAGCTACGTCATCGTGCGCGATGGTGAGTTGCATCTGCTCAATATGCATGTCAGCCCGTTGGCAACCGCTTCCACGCATATTCACCCCAACGCCACACGCACGCGCAAGCTGCTCATGCATAAGAACGAAATCAGCAAGCTGATCGGCAAGGTAGAAATTCGCGGCTACACGCTGGTGCCGCTCAACCTGCATTTCCGTAACGGCAAGATCAAGCTTGAATTCGGGCTGGGCAAGGGCAAGAAGCTGCATGATAAGCGCGACAGCGCCCGCGACAAGGATTGGCAGCGCGAGAAAGAGCGGATTATGAAGCACGACACGCGTCGTCAATAGCAATAGCCGTGACACCCCGAAGGCCGCGAGCGCTAGGCGTTGCGCCTGAAACCCGGAAATTCGGGCTGCATGCCCCGCATTTTTAATTTTTCCACTGCATAGTTGCGCTTCCCGCATGGTGAATACGCCTGGCGTGCGCGCATGCACGCCCCGGATTTGCGGATCATTCGCGCTAGCGACGAGAGGGACCTTCGCCCGTGTTCTCGCCCGCGGCCGTCGCCTTGACCACGGTCATGGCCGATGCGATCAGGCTGCCGACATCCGCCAGATTGGCTGGCAGGATCAGTGTGTTGCCCTGCTTGGCAACATTGCCAAAGGCATCTACATAATTTTCCGCTACGCGCAGGTTGACGGCTGCCATGCCGCCTGGCTGCTGGATGGAGGCCGCGACCTGGGAAATGGCTTGGGCGGTGGCATCGGCGATGGCGATCACGGCAGCCGCCTCGCCTTGCGCCTGATTGATCTGCGCCTGTTTCTCGCCTTCGGATCGAGCAATCGCCGCTTCCCGTTCCCCGGTTGCAATGTTGATCTGTTCCTGCCGGCGCCCTTCCGAAGCGGCAATCAGGGCACGCTTTTCCCGCTCGGCTGTGATCTGTGCCTGCATGGCACGCAGAATTTCATTCGGTGGCGTCAGGTCCTTGATTTCGTAACGCAAGACCTTTACCCCCCAGTTGGTCGCGGCTTCATCAAGCGACGCCACGATAGTGCTATTGATGGCTTCCCGTTCTTCAAAGGTCTTGTCCAGCTCCATGCGGCCGATCACGGAGCGCAAAGTGGTTTGCGCCAATTGCGTGATAGCCGAAATATAGTTGGATGAGCCATAGGAGGCGCGCATGGGATCCGTTACCTGAAAATAGATCACGCCATCGACCTGCAACTGCGTGTTGTCGCGCGTGATACAGATCTGGCTGGGAACGTCCAGGGGGATTTCCTTGAGCGAATGCTTGTAGGCGATCCTATCGATGAACGGAATGACAAACCGCGCACCCGGAGACAGTGTGCGGTCGTAGCGCCCGAGCCGCTCGACGATCCAGGCATGCTGCTGCGGCACGATAGCGATCGTCTTGACCAGGATGACCAGTACCAAAACGATAAGAATAACCAGAAATATGATAGAGGGATCCATGGTCATGGCTTGTATCCTTGAAAGGCCGTTAGTGGGTAGCGGCGTCCGGCGCCAGAATGAGTACGATGCCATCGACATCGGTAATGCGGTATTGCCCCGCCTTGGGCTCGAGTTGGCTGGACGGGTCAAGCCGGGCCTGCCATTGTGCACCGCGATACTGCACCATGGCCGTCCGCGCCGGCGTCCATTCGGCTACCTGTACGACCTGTCCGATATCCATGATGACGTCGGTATTGCGGCTAGCGCTGGCGCGGCTGCCTTTCTTGAGCACACCGCCCGCTTTCAGCGCATACAGGCCGGCCAGCCCAAGCACACTGCAAATGAGCAATTGCCAGGCGACGGCGGCACCAAGCCAGGCGGCAATCCCTGCACCGGCGAAAGCCACGGCAGCCAGCAAAAGATAAAACGTACCGGTGACCAGTTCAAGTATGAGTGCGACAACCGCCAGCACAAACCAAATCCACATATTCTTACCCTGCGGAAGGACATGATAAGCCGGAAGCCCGGCCTATCGAGAGGCGCAGGAAAAGGCCTGGGGCACTTCCCTGCCTGCGGCGGGAATCAATTGATTCCCAGCAATTCCACTTCAAATACCAAGGTTGCGTTCGGCGGAATGACGCCGCCGGCGCCACGCGCGCCGTAGCCCAGTTCGGCTGGAATCGTCAGCTTTCGTGTACCGCCGACTTTCATGCCCTGTACACCCTGGTCCCAACCCTTGATGACGTGACCGGCCCCCAGCGGGAAAGCAAAGGGCTGCCCACGATCCTTGCTGGAATCAAATTTTTGCCCGTTGTCCAGTAACCAGCCGGTATAGTGAACGGAAACCTGTTGACCTGACTTTGCTTCGTCGCCCGTACCGACCTGAATATCTTCTATGATGAGTTCGCTCACGTTTACATCCTGATGAATTTATTAAAACTTAAGTGTAACGCAAGTCATGCCCGGATATGAAGAACTCAGGCGGTCCATTGCCTGCCAATTTGCGCGGCCCATGTGAAACGGGCTCCAGCACCGATAAAAAAACCGGCGATGGAGCCCGCTGCCACAGGGACAGAAAACGACTTATTCTGCCAGTTTCTGCCAGGTATCGACAACCGTGTCAGGATTGAGCGACATTGTCAGGATACCCTGGTCTTTCAGCCAGACCGCCAGATCGGGGTGGTCGCTGGGGCCTTGTCCGCAAATACCGACATATTTGTTGGCTTTCAGGCAAGCTGAAATCGCACGTTCGAGCATGAACTGTACCGCCGGATCGCGCTCATCGAAGTCGGCCGCCAGCAATTCCATACCCGAGTCGCGGTCCAGACCCAGCGTCAACTGGGTCATATCGTTGGAGCCAATGGAGAAACCGTCAAAATGCTCCAGGAACTGATCGGCCAGCAAGGCATTGGACGGCACCTCGCACATCATGATCACGCGCAATCCGTTCTCGCCGCGCTTCAGACCGTTGTCGGCCAGCAGTTTGATGACCCGCTCGGCTTGGTTGAGCGTACGCACGAATGGAACCATGATTTCAACATTTGTCAGTCCCATGTCTTCGCGGACAAAACGCAGCGCCTCGCATTCCATGCGGAAACACTCGGCAAAGTCCTCGGCGATGTAGCGGGAAGCGCCGCGAAAACCCAGCATTGGATTTTCTTCTTCCGGCTCGTAGCGGGAACCGCCGACTAGCTTGCGGTATTCATTGGATTTGAAATCGGACAGGCGCACGATCACGGGTTTCGGATAGAATGCCGCTGCGATCGTCGCGATGCCTTCGGCCAGTTTTTCCACGAAAAACGCGCGGGGGCTGGCATAGCCGCGTGCCGCAGATTCGACCGCTTTCTTGAGTTCGGCATCGATATTCGGATAATCAAGAACGGCCTTGGGGTGCACGTTGATGTTGTTGTTGATGATGAATTCCAGTCGGGCCAGCCCGACCCCGCCGTTGGGAATCTGGGAGAAATCGAATGCCAACTGCGGGTTGCCGACGTTCATCATGATTTTGACGGGAATGTCCGGCATTTCCCCACGGCGCACCTCTTCGACTTCGGTTTCCAGGAAACCATCGTAAATACGACCTTCATCGCCTTCGGCGCAGGAAACCGTGACTTCACTGCCCGCCTTGAGCACTTCGGTCGCATCGCCGCAACCGACCACCGCAGGAATGCCAAGTTCACGCGCGATAATAGCTGCGTGGCAGGTGCGACCACCGCGATTGGTGACAATCGCCGATGCCCGTTTCATGACTGGCTCCCAGTTGGGGTCGGTCATATCGGTCACCAGCACATCACCTGCCTGTACTTGGTCCATCTGCCCGATGTCGGACACAATGCGGACCTTGCCGGAGCCGATTTTCTGGCCAATGGCACGGCCCGTTACCAGCACCTGGCCTGTCGCCTTGAGCCTATAACGCTGCTGGACGTCATTGTTGGACTGTTGCGATTTGACCGTTTCGGGGCGCGCCTGCAGGATGTACAGTTTGCCATCGATGCCATCGCGACCCCACTCGATATCCATGGGACGCTGGTAGTGTTTTTCGATAATGACGGCATAGCGGGCCAGCTCGATGACCTCGTCATCTGTCAGCGAATAGCGATTGCGTTCGGAGACAGGAACATCCACAGTGACCACGGCATTTTCACCGGGTTTGCGCTCGGCGTTGAACTCCATCTTGATCAGCTTGGAGCCGATACGACGACCCACGATGGGGTATTTGCCGGAAGCCAGCGTGGTTTTATAGACGTAAAACTCATCGGGGTTGACCGCGCCTTGAACTACGGTTTCGCCCAGTCCATAGGACGAGGTGATGAATACGACATCGTTGAAGCCTGATTCCGTATCCAGTGTGAACATCACGCCGGCACTGCCTTTATCTGAGCGCACCATGCGCTGGATACCGGCCGACAATGCCACGTCGGCATGGGCATAACCCTTGTGTACGCGGTATGAAATCGCGCGGTCATTGTACAAGGAAGCGAAGACGTGGCGGATCTTGTCGAGCACGTCATCGATGCCGGCGACGTTCAAAAAGGTTTCTTGCTGGCCTGCAAATGAAGCATCAGGCAAATCTTCCGCGGTTGCCGAAGAGCGAACCGCAAACGAGCCCTTGCCATCGGCATCCAATTGCGCGTAGGATTCACGGATCGCCTGCTCGAATTCGGTCGAAAATGGCGCTTCGGTAATCCAGCTGCGAATTTCGGCACCGGCCTGGGCCAGCTCGCGCACGTCTTCTGGATTGAGCGTATTGAGCCGATCGGCGATGCGCTTGTCCAGTCCGGACGATTTCAAAAAATCACGAAAAGCATCGGCGGTCGTGGCAAACCCACCGGGTACGCGTACCCCGGCATTGGCCAGCTGACTGATCATTTCGCCCAGCGAAGCATTTTTCCCGCCGACTGAGTCAACGTCCGACATGCGGAGTTTCTCGAATGGAACAACATACGACATTTAAGTCACCCTTAGATTAAAATAAAACCTTGCTTGTTTGATCACCGGCACAATCTATTTATTTCTTATAAATCAATATGTTATATATGAATTTTTTGTTCTTGAAACAGATTATGAGATAAGGTGAAAAAACGACCCACCTGCTTGGTGGGTCCATGACAGGCACAGTATAACTTTTAATAGGCCGATTGTCTTTTCCACATTGCCTTGCACATGTCCGCGGTCGCCCTCTTTTGCCCTATTTATGTTGCACGCCGTGTCAAAATTGCCAGATTTCCCCGGGAAGAAACAATATTTGTTGCAAATACATCGGCATGCGGGAAGGTCCAGGCCGAGGCAGTCTTCTTGGCGCGGCCTTTGGCTGATTCGGCGCGCAATCGATTAGGCCGCCGCGGCCCCCATCTACCCGGCAGTTTATAGAATGCCCAGCTCCGGATAAGGTGCATGTCGCTCAACACGCTCATAGCCAAGTCGCGTCAGATCAATTGTCTTGAATTGGCCGTGTACGATTAGCTCCGCGATGCCTCGGCCGGCGGCTGGGGCGTGCATCATGCCGTGTCCGGAAAACCCTGCAACGGTATAAAGATTGGGTAAACGAGAATTCCAGGCACCGATCACGGGATTGCCATCCAGTTCATTCACTTCATAAAGCCCGGCCCATGTGCGGTGGCATTTTGCGGCTTCGAACGCGGGAAAGCGGTGCGCCACTGCCGGCCAAACGACGGTTTCGAAATTATCATGGTCGATATCGAAATGATAGCCTCGCGGCGCGGCACCATCGACCAGGCCACCGGAATAGCCTCGGCCCTCCGAGCGGAACGCCAGCCTTGCGGTATCCTTAACATACGGCAGATGCCCCACCTCGCTGCCGGGCGTAAAGTAATGTTCAAAGCGTCGTACCGGTGAAATGGGCAACGTCATGCCAAAAAGACGGGCGATTCCTGCTGACCATGCCCCTGTTGCATTGACAAATGCCGTGGCGCCAACGGTGTCGCCACATCCCAATTGCACTGAAACCGCCTTGCGGGCATCAACATTTGCCTTGACTACCCGATCCGCTAGGTAGCTGGCCCCCAATGCAACCGCCTTGCGGCGAAATCCCCAGAGAAGCCCGTTCGGGTCGCACCATCCGTCATGCGGGGTGTGCACACCGGCACCCAGATCCGCCACATGCATGGCGGGAAACCGATGCTTGAGTTCCGTTGGGGACAGCAGATCCAGCGTACAGCCTTGCGATTGCTGAAAACGCGCGTTACGCTCCAGATTTGCCGTATGTTCAGGCGGGACTAGGAAAAGATATCCGCCTTCGACCCAATCCACCGGCGCCGGCCTGCCATTAGCCACCATGGTTTTTTCGAAATGACGGATGAATTCGATGCTGTACAGCGACATGGCGATGTTTTCGCCGGCAGTGAATTGCACGCGGCAGCCGCCGGAAGAACGCAAGGCCGAGGCGAACTCATAAGTCGGGTCTGGCTCGATGACGCAAACCGACAAATGTGGCGCCTCCGTTAATAAAAAGTAGGCAACCGCGGAACCGATAATGCCTCCGCCTATAACCGCAACGTCGAATTGAGCGTGATGAGCGTTCATAAAGAAAGGCCAAGTAAGTTGCATGCACTAGTGGCTGGGGGCGAGGCGATGCGGGGCAACCCCGAGGACGCCAATGGCATGGGCTCGCGCGCCTGTGTCGGATTCGATCATACCATTAGCCAGGGTAAGTTCGCAGGACATGCCCATCGTCCTCGACATCGTCTTTTCTTGGGATGCCCGGCACTTTCAGGCGACACATTTGTGATCCGGCTTGGCTGTATCGTTGCCCGGAAAACGCCAGCCTGGTTCATTCGGCTCTGTCCTCACTTTCCCGCCCGACTTTCCATTGGAAACCGATTCTGGCGTACCGGCACGTTGCAAAAGCTTCTGTCGGACCACTTGAAGCGTTACAATCGGTCCAGGCTCAGGCCATTATTTGCACTGCCAACCGCGGGCAAGGATCTGTGCGTTGATGCCCGATGACGCCGGCATTCACTGGGAATTTGCTGCGTCGTACCGTTTTTAATTTTCACAGGATTCATTCAAATATGTCAGATTCACTCAAAAAAAGAACGGTATTCATTGTCTCCGATGGCACTGGCATCACAGCGGAAACCTTCAGTCATTCGGTATTGTCGCAATTTAGCGAAGATTTCGATTTCACCCTGTTGCGCGAACCCTTTGTCACTTCAGAAGACAAGGCGGCCAAGGTAGCCGATAAAATCAATGCAACGGCAGCGCAGGAAAATGCACTGCCCATTTTGTTCAGCACCCTGGTCAAACCCGAGATTCTCAGTATTGTCCAGCATTCCAACTGCATTTTCCTGGATATATTCGGCGCTTGCGTCAGTCAATTGGAAACGGCTCTGGAAACCAAGTCCCGGCCAACCATTGGCTTGTCACACCTGAACGCTAGCTCCAAACAGTACAACAACCGTATCGAGGCCATTAACTTTACCCTTGCCCATGACGACGGACAGTTCGTGCACGGACTGAAGGAGGCCGATGTCATCCTGGTCGGCGTATCACGTTGCGGTAAAACACCGACGAGCCTTTATCTGGCAATGCAATACGCGATCAAGGCGGCAAATTTTCCCCTGATTCCAGAAGACTTCGAGCGCGGACAATTGCCGTCGACCTTGCAACCCTATCGCAACAAGCTGTTCGGCCTGTCCATCCAGCCGGAAAGGTTGTCTGAGGTGCGCAATGAACGGCGACCGGGCAGTAAGTACGCATCAATGGCTCAGTGCCTGTACGAGGTGGCGGAAGCGGAGCGGTTGATGCGGGTCGAGGCAATCGAATGGCTATCGACCACGACCAAATCCATTGAGGAAATTTCCACGACGGTCATTCAGTTGCTGGGGCTCAAATCGAATGCGAGCATCAACTATTGACGCCTCGCAAGCCGAACCGGATTGGGCGTGAAAGGCATAGGGGTCCTCAAATCCGGTCCAGTGTCGGCCGACTAGGGAAACCGGCCCGTCCACCTTATTTTTGTTCCGCGTTGCCGGTGCGGTGACTCAACTGGCGCCGCTGCTCGAACAGCAATACGCCGGCAGCCACCGATACATTCAGCGACTCCACCGCAACCGACTGGGGAATGTAGATAGACTGGTCGGCCAGGGCCAGTATCTGCGGATCCACGCCCTGCCCTTCATGCCCTAGCACCCATAGGCAGGCCTCGGGCAAGGTCGCT
>JBEBPQ010000015.1:0-96546 GCA_040395835.1 Advenella kashmirensis | reverse complement strand
GCAGCAGTTCAAGGACGACTACGACCGCAACCAGCCGCTGTGGCGCATCCTGCCCGAGTTCTGCGCCGACTTCCGGCAGTACGAACGCATGGGGCTGCGCGATCTGTGCCAGAAAATCCACGAGGCCTACAGCGAAAACGATGTGGCCCGCCTGACAACCGAGGTCTATCTGTCGGACATGGTGCCGGCGCTCAAGCCCTCGGACGCGTTTGCCAAGATGGCGCACCGCGAGGTGGAGCGCGTGCCGCTGGACCAGTTGGAAGGCCGTGTCACGGGCGTGTTGCTGACGCCGTACCCGCCGGGCATTCCGCTGCTGATCCCGGGCGAGCGCTTTAACAAGACCATCGTGGAATACCTGAAGTTCGCCCGCGCCTTTAACGAGAAATTCCCGGGCTTCGAGACCTTTATCCATGGCCTGGGCCATGTGACCGAAGACGACGGCTCGGAATTCTTCTACGTGGATTGCCTGAAGCTGGATGAGTAATCACTTCGATGTCGCCATCATCGGCGCCGGCGCCGCCGGCCTGATGTGCGCGGCGGTGGCCGGCCAGCGTGGCCAGCGGGTGGTCCTGCTGGACCATGCCACGCGCCTGGCCGAGAAAATCCGCATCTCTGGCGGCGGTCGCTGCAATTTCACCAATATCGGCGCCACCTGGCAGCAATTTCTGTCGGCCAATCCGGCATTCTGTCGCTCGGCGCTGGCGGCCTATACCCCCGAGGACTTCCTGGCGCTGGTACGCAGCCATGGCATTGCATGGCACGAAAAGCATAAGGGCCAGCTGTTTTGCGATGACAGTAGCGAACAGATCATCGAGATGCTGGCGGCCGAATGCGAGAAGGGCCGGGTCAGGCGGCGCATGGGCTTCGCCGTCCAGGCCATTGCCAGGGACCAGGCGCGCTTTCTGATCCAGGGCCAGGACGGCGCCTTGTCGGCCGATAAGCTGGTCATCGCCACCGGCGGCATGGCCATTCCCCAGTTGGGCGCCACCGATTTCGGCCTGAAGATCGCCCGCCAGTTCGGGCTCAAGATCATCGAACCGCGCCCGGCGCTGGTGCCGCTGACCTTCGATGCCCAGGGCTGGCAGCCGTTCAGCGCGCTCTCGGGGCTGGCGGTGCCGGCGATCCTGGAAGCCGGCAGCGGCAAGCGGCGCGGCATATTCGACGAGGATTTGCTCTTTACCCATCGCGGCCTGTCGGGGCCGGGCATCCTGCAGATTTCCAGCTATTGGGAGCCGGGCGCGCCGATTCGCATCGACTTGCTGCCAGGCAGCCGGCTGGGGCAGGCGCTGGTGCAGCGCAAGGCCGGCAGCAAGCAGAATGTGGTGACCGCGCTCTGTGAATACTGGCCGCGCCGGCTCGCCGAGAGCTGGCTGGGCGCCCATGGCGTATCGGCCGAGCAACGCCTGGCCGACAGTGCCGACAAACTCCTGATGCAGCTGGGCGAAGCGGCGCAGCCGTGGGCCCTGACGCCGTCGGGCACGGCCGGCTACAAGAAGGCCGAGGTCATGAAAGGGGGCGTGGATACGCGCGATCTGGACCAGAAATCCATGCAGGCGCGCCAGGTGGCCGGCCTGTATTTCATTGGGGAGACGGTGGATGTGACCGGCTGGCTCGGCGGCTATAACTTCCAGTGGGCCTGGGCCTCGGGTGCCGCTTGCGGGCGAGCGCTTTCTGCCTGATCATCGGATCAGGCAGGCTGGTCTGTGCAGTAGGGTTGAAAAAGGCACCGTGGCCGAGCGCCGCGGCAGGGAAGGGAAAGCGGCGCGCGGCTAGAAGCCCAGGTCGATGTTGGCGATCTTTTTCGCCTCGATGATGATTTCGCGGCCGCTGGGCGAATAGCCCGTCAGGCGAAAGCCCGATTCGGTCTTGCCGCCCATCAGCGACAATTCAAAACTGTTCTCATCGGTGCCGAAAGACTGGTCGACCGCGGTGTAGGCCTTGATCTTGAGATTGGCGACGACCTCGTCGTTGCCGTCCGCCTGGATGGTGCCTGAATACAGATAATGGGCATCGCCCCCCCGGACCTTGTTGTCTTCGACAACCGTGACCCCAGCGTGGGCCTTGGAATCTGCGATTAAAGTTGCGTAGAAACCGTTATCCATAGTGTTGTACTCCTTAAGTAATGCCTGACAAGGCGCTTGATGCTTTGCCGGCCGCACCCCCGGTGTAGCGGGTGAGATGACCGACGTTTTTATGGTTTGTCGTCAAGTTTATTCCATCTGGTTTCAAAAGGTTTGTCCAACTTACCCTATAAAATGTAACAGTTCGTATTTTCATGACAATAGCGTTATAACGGTATCTAACGTCTTTTAAATTGCTGCCATCTTTTTTTTCAAACTGAATTTATCCGACACGCTGGCAGGGAAATACGGCGCCTGGGGCCGGTTGCAATGGATTTTTTCGCGGTTTGGCTGTATCCTTTGCATGCTTTTAAATTGTTGTGGGAGAGAGCGGCAGCACGCCGCCACCGAAGGCGCAATTCGCCCGGAATCGCTCAGGTCCATGTACCGCACAATCACCGGCCAAACCGGTAAGGCACTCTGGAGAGACCTTTTCAATAAGGCGCCGAAGGGGAACGTCATCGCTGCATGGCGGCACAACTCTCAGGCAAAAGGACAGAGGGCGAAGAACGCGGCGTTTCCGCCAGGAAACCGGTGTTCTGCGACCCCTAATCCGATTACAGCCACTCTACAGGTGCCAGCATGTCCACACAGCCGAACGCGTCCGCGACGCCTCTCAAACACACTCCGCTTTATGCCGCGCATCAGGCCGCCGGCGCCAAAATGGTCGACTTTGGCGGCTGGGAAATGCCGATAGCCTATGGCTCCCAGCTGGCCGAACACCACGCGGTGCGCCAGCAGGCGGGCATGTTCGATGTCTCGCATATGCTCAATGTCGATATCACCGGCCTGCAGGCCCGGCGCTTCCTGAGCCTGCTGGTGGCCAATGACGTGGCCAAGCTGGCCATCGCCGGCAAGGCGCTGTACAGCTGCATGCTCAATCCCGAAGGCGGCGTCATCGACGACCTGATCATTTATTTCTTCGCCGATGACCGCTGGCGCACCGTCGTCAATGCCGGTTGCGCCGACAAGGACGTTGCCTGGATGCAGCAGGTGGCGCGCGAGCACGGTCTGGACGTTGTCATCACGCCGCGCCATGACCTGGCGATGATCGCCGTGCAGGGGCCAAAGGCCCGCGAAACGGTCTGGCAGGTCCGTCCGCAATGGCAGGCCGCGACCGAGCCGCTGAAGGCTTTCTTCGCCGCCTCGTTTGAGAACGACACCCTGGTCGCCCGCACCGGCTATACCGGCGAAGACGGCTTTGAGGTCGTCGTGCCCGCCGCCGAAGCCGCGGCGCTCTGGCAGGACCTGGCCGCCGCCGGCGTGGCGCCCTGCGGCCTGGGCGCGCGCGATACCTTGCGCCTGGAAGCCGGCATGAACCTGTATGGCCAGGATATGGATGAACAGATCCAGCCGGGCCAGGCGGGCCTGACCTGGACCGTCAGCCTGGCCGACGCCGAGCGCGACTTCATTGGTCGCCAGGCCCTGCAGTCGCAGCCACGCAAGAATGTCTTCACCGGCCTCAAGCTGAACGAGCGTGGCGTCATGCGCGCGCATATGAAAGTGCGCACCGCCCAAGGCGAGGGCGAGATCACCAGCGGCACCATGTCGCCGACCCTGGGTGTCTCGATTGCGCTGGCCCGCCTGCCCGAAGGCGTGGTCGCCGGCGATGCCGTCGAGGTGGACATCCGCGGCAAGTGGGCGCCGGCCACGGTCGTGCCCCCGCCGTTCGTGCGCAACGGCAAGGCGGTGGAACCCGCCGCGCAGAAATAGTGCCCGCCCACAATAATTGATACTATATGGCCGTGTGCAACGTGGTCATACTTCCTCCCAGGAGCTTTAAATGAAATTACCTACCGATCGTAAATACACTCCTTCACACGAGTGGGTCCTGGCCGAAGGCGATGTATTCGCTGTCGGCATCACCGATAACGCCCAGGAGCAGCTCGGCGACCTCGTCTATGTGGGCGACGTCCAGGTGGGCGCCCAGCTCAAGGCGGGCGACACGGCCGGCGTGGTCGAGTCGGTCAAGGCCGCTTCCGATATCTACGCACCGGTAGATGGCGAAATCGTGGCCTTCAACGACCTGCTCGAAGGCCAGCCGGATCTGGTCAACGCCGACGCCTACGGCAACTGGATCTTCAAGATCAAACCGAACAATGCGGCCGACGTGGAAACGCTGCTGGACGCCGCCGGCTACGAAGCCCAGGCCTGACCCCCGCCGCCGCCCGCGCCCGGCGCGGGCAGGGCGGCTTGACTGATTACCAACGGATTATCTAAAGCTATGTTGCACACACACGAAGCGACGTCCCAGGAATTCATCGGACGTCATATCGGGCCGTCCGAAGCCGAACAGGCCGACATGCTCGCTGTCATTGGCGCCGAAAGCCTGGAAGGGCTGATCGACGAGATTGTTCCCTCACGCATCCGCAATACCGCGCCGCTGGCGCTGGACGGCGCGCGCAGCGAAGCCGACATGCTGGCCGCCCTGCGCGGCATCGCCGAGAAAAACACCCTTTACCGCAACTACATTGGCCAGGGCTACTATGGTACGCACACGCCGAATGTCATTTTGCGCAATATTTTGGAAAACCCGGCCTGGTACACGGCGTACACGCCTTACCAGCCCGAGATTTCTCAAGGGCGCCTGGAAGCGCTGCTCAACTACCAGACTATGATCGCCGACCTGACCGGCCTGGATATCGCCAACGCCTCGCTGCTGGACGAAGGCACGGCGGCCGCCGAGGCCATGACGCTGGCGCGGCGCGGCGCGAAATCCAAGAGCAATGTCTTCTTCGTGTCCGGCCATTGCCATCCGCAGACCATCGAGGTCGTGAAGAACCGTGCCGCCGGGCTGGGGATCGAGGTCGTCGTGGGTGATGAGGTCCAGGGCCTGCCAGACTGCTTTGGCGTGTTGCTGCAGTACCCGCATAGCCTGGGCGGCGTCCAGGACTATACGAAACTGGCCGAACAGGCGCACGCGGGCCAGGCCGTGGTGGCCGTGGCCACCGATCTGCTGGCGCTGGCGATCCTGAAAGCGCCCGGCGAATGGGGCGCGGATATCGCCGTGGGCTCGGCCCAGCGCTTCGGGGTTCCGCTGGGCTTCGGCGGCCCGCACGCCGGCTTCATGGCCTGCCGCGACGCATTCAAGCGCACCATGCCCGGCCGTCTGGTCGGCGTGTCCAAGGATGCCCAGGGCAACCGCGCCCTGCGCCTGGCCCTGCAAACGCGCGAACAGCATATCCGCCGCGAGAAGGCCACGTCCAATATCTGTACCGCCCAGGTCCTGCTGGCCGTCATGGCCAGCATGTTCGCGGTTTACCACGGCGCCAAGGGCGTGCGCCGCATCGCCCAGCGCGTGTATGTCACCACGACCCTGCTGCAATCCATCCTCAAGGGTGCGGGCTACCAGGTCCTGAACGACAGCTGGTTCGACACGCTGCATGTGGAAACCACGCATGGTGATGTCCTGCGCAAGGCGCTGGACGCCGCGAAGATCAATGTGCGCTGGCTCGGCGAAACACAATTTGCCGTCTCCATGGATGAAACCGTGACGCTGGCCGACCTGCAGGCGCTGGCCGATGTCCTCACCACAGCGGCGGGCGCCGCCGCGGTTGACGTGGCTGCCCTGAACGCGGGCGAGGACACGTTCGTGCCGGTGCAACTGGCGCGCCAGTCCGCCATCCTGTCGCACCCGGTGTTCTCATCCATCCATTCCGAAACCGATATGCTGCGCTACCTGCGCGGCCTGGCGGACAAGGACCTGGCGCTGGACCGCAGCATGATTCCGCTGGGTTCCTGCACCATGAAGCTGAACGCGACGGCCGAGATGATCCCCGTCACCTGGCCGCAATTTGCCCATATCCACCCCTTCGCGCCCGCAGCGCAGACCACCGGCTACGCCGAGCTGATCGAGCGTCTGTCCGCGGCATTGTGCGAAATCACCGGCTACGATTCGGTCAGCTTGCAGCCCAATTCGGGCGCGCAGGGCGAGTTCGCCGGCTTGCTGGCGATCCGCGCCTATCATCAGGCCAACGGCCAGGGGCAGCGCGACGTCTGCCTGATCCCGGCTTCGGCGCACGGCACCAACCCGGCCTCGGCCAACCTGGCCGGGATGTCGGTCACGGTGGTCGCCTCCGACAGCAACGGCAACGTTGACGTCGAGGACCTGAAGCGCAAGATCGAGCAAACCGGCGAGCGGCTTGCCGCCCTGATGATCACCTATCCGTCCACGCACGGCGTGTTCGAGGAGGCCATCGTCGAGATTTGCGACCTGGTGCATGCCGCCGGCGGCCAGGTGTACCTGGACGGCGCCAATATGAACGCCATGGTTGGCCTGGCCAAGCCCGGCCTGTTCGGCTCGGACGTGTCGCACCTGAACCTGCACAAGACTTTCTGCATTCCGCATGGCGGCGGCGGTCCGGGCGTGGGACCGGTGGCGGTGCGCGCGCACCTGGCGCCGTACCTGCCGGGCGTGCTCAACGAGCAAGGCCAGCCTGCCGACGCCGCCGCGGGCAAGCCCGGCCCGGTGTCGTCCGCGCCTTTCGGCTCGGCCAGCATCCTGCCTATTTCCTACGCCTATATCGCGCTGATGGGCGCGGCGGGCCTGCAGCGCGCCACCGAAGTGGCGCTGCTGAACGCCAATTACATCGCCACGCGCCTGGCGCCGCATTATCCGATCCTGTACACGGGTCGCAACGGCCGGGTCGCGCACGAGTGCATCCTGGACCTGCGCGGCATCAAGGATGCTTGCGGCATTACCGTGGACGACGTGGCCAAGCGCCTGATCGACTACGGCTTCCACAGCCCCACCATGAGTTTCCCGGTCGCAGGCACGCTGATGGTCGAGCCCACCGAATCGGAAAGCCAGAAAGAGCTGGACCGTTTCATCGAAGCCATGATCTCGATCCGTCGGGAAATTGCGCAAGTGGAAAGTGGCCAGGCCGATGCCGAGGACAACGTGCTCAAGCATGCGCCGCATACCGCGCAGATGCTGGTGGCCGATGAATGGACCCACCCATATCCGCGCACCCAGGCGGCCTACCCGGATCATGTGTCGCCCACCGCGAAGTATTGGTCGCCCGTCGCCCGCGTCGACAATGCCTACGGCGATCGCAATCTGGTATGCTCCTGCCCGCCGCTTGACGCCTATATGGACTGAGGCGCCAAGCCTGGCGAGGCGCCGGGCGGCGTGTCATGCCGCCTGGTGAAATCGCCAGAAACAGGCAAACAAGGGTAAACCCCCAGTCAGGCCTCATTTCGAGGCCTGACTTGCGTCTGCAATACCCAATTCGGCGGTATGATGGACGTTTTCAACTGTCATGCAAGCATCATGATCTTTTCCTCTGGCGCGCGTATTGCCGCTTTTATGCCACGCAGACTGGGCTGGCTATGGCTATTGTCGGTCCTGTTGGCGGCCCTGCTGTGCGTTGCACCGGTGTCCGCCCAGGAGGGCAACAAGGAAGCGCCTGTCGATGTCGAGCAGGTGCTCAAGGATGCCCGCACGCAGCTCGACCCCATCAAGAAACAACTGGAGAAAATCGCCGACGCGCCGCTGAGCGACGCGGAATTGGCCAGCCTGCGCGAACAGGCGCTCAAGATCCAGACCGCGGCGGAAGAGGCGGCAACCGCGCTGGGGCCCAAGCTCAAGGATGTGCAGGAGCGCCTGGCCGAGATCGGCAAGGCCGATGGCGCCAGTCCCGAGGCGGCCAATATCGCCGAGCTGCGCGGTAACCTGGGCAAGGAAAACAGCAAGCTGGATTCCCAAGTCAAGCTGGCGCGGCTGATTGGCGTCGAGTCCGAGCAAGCCGCCGAACAACTGAGCAAGGAGCGGCGCCTGCGCTTTCAGGCGCAATTGGGCGAGCGCACGGCATCGATTCTGTCCGGCACCTTCTGGAGCGACCTGAATCGCGAGTGGACGCGCGACAGCGTGCGTACCCAGCCCCTGGCCGGCGAACTGGGCGATTTGCTGGCGGCCATTTCGGTGCCTCTGTGGATCGGCATGGGCCTTGCCGTCCTGGCGATGGCGGGGTTGCGCCTGGGGGCCGAGGAATGGCTGCTCAAGGCGGTCACCCGTTTTGTGGCGCCCGGGCGGCTGCGCCGGTCGCTGTACGCGGTGGCGGTGATCCTGATGTCCGCCGTGGTTTTCGGCCTGACCGGGGAGATCGTGCGATCGGCCCTGGTCGCCAATATCGAGCCCGGCATGACCATGCGGGACATCCTGGCACATCTGGTGCTGGTCAGTTGGTTCTGCGGTTTTGTGGCGGGGCTGGGCAAGGCCCTGCTGGCGGCGCATCACTCGTCGTGGCGGCTGATTCCGATGCGCGACGATGTGGCCATGAGCTTGCGCTGGTATCCGCTGGTATTGGCGGTCATCATCAGCCTGGGCTGGTTCGTGCAAGGGGTGTTCGCGCAGGTGTATGCCAGCCTGGCGCTAACCGTCGCTGTCAACTGTATTATTTCTCTGACGACCAGCGTGGTCATGGGGGTCGCCATGGCCCGTTCGCGCCGGCGCTACGCGACCGATCCGGAAGAACCCCAGCATAGCAAAGCCAGTTCCATTCCCGGCTGGCTCAACATGATTATTACGCTTGTAATAGTCGCGCTGGTGGTGAGCCAGGCTTCGCTGGTGCTCGGGTTCGTGGCGCTGGGCACGCTGATCGTACAGCAATTGGTCTGGATGATCCTGGTGCTGCTGTCCGCTTATATACTGGGCGTGCTGATCGATGATATCTGCAGTGTCATGTTGATGTCGATCAAGCGCCAGAGCGAGCAGGAGGGCGATGCGCCGCCGCCGGTCATGCCGGCGCTGCGCAGCCAGTTGCTGGTACTGGCCTCGGGCGCGGGCCGCCTCCTGATCGGTTTGCTGGCGCTGGCCTTGCTACTGGCGCCTTTCGGCGGCGGGCCGACCGAATGGCTGCGCAATTTTTCCGTGCTGTATTCGGGGATCAAGCTGGGCGAGGTGCAGATCCGCCCGACCTCGATCCTGATTGCGCTGGGGGTTATGCTGATCGCCTTTGCCAGCGTCAAGATTCTGCAGCGGTGGCTGACCGACCAGTATTTGCCCACGACGCGGATGGATGCGGGCATGCGTTCTTCGGCCAGCACGCTGTTTGGCTATGTCGGCTATGTCCTGGCGGCGGCGTTGACGCTGTCGGCCCTGGGTATCGGGCTGGAACGGGTCGCTTGGATCGCCAGCGCGCTGTCGGTCGGTATTGGTTTCGGCCTGCAGGCCATTGTCCAGAATTTCGTCTCGGGTCTGATCCTGCTGGCCGAACGCCCGGTCAAGGTGGGCGACTGGGTGTCGCTGGATGGGGCCGAAGGCGATATCCGGCGCATCAATGTGCGCGCCACGGAAATCCAATTATGGGACCGTTCCACCATGATCGTGCCCAATTCCGAGTTCATTACCAAGGTGGTGCGCAACGTGACGCACGCCAGCCCCATCGGCCGGGTGCTGATCCGGCTGGCGCTGCCCGTCAACAGCGATATCGAGAAGGTGCGGGAAATTATCCTGGCCGCCTATCATTGCAATGTCGATGTGCTGGCGGAACCGCGCCCGGACGTCATGCTGGATAGCATCGACGCCTCGGGACTGATCTTTATCGCCACCGGCTATGTGAGTTCTCCGCGCAGCGTCGCGCGCGTGCGCAGCGCCTTGCTGTTCGATATCCTGAAGCAATTGGACAACGAACACATCCCGCTGGTCGCGCCCGCCACCATGATGCTCAAGGAAGTGGCGGCCGCGGCGCCACCCGCGAAAGCGCACATGGAAGGCGGTCCGGACTAGACATCCTATCGTTTTCCCTTAGAAGAACCATGGCTGGCCAGCAGGCTGCCATGGTTTTTTTATTGGTCGATCAGCTTGCGCAGGATCTGGATCAGTTGCTTTTGCTCGCGCTCGCTGAGGTTGCGCATGCTGCCGGCTTCATGCTGCTTCGCAACACGGCACAGGTTGGCTGCGATGGCGGTGCCCGCGCGCGTATTGCGAACCATGATCTGACGCCGGTCCTCGGGCGCTTCACGCCGCTCGATCAGTCCGGCCGCTTCCATGCGCACCAGCGCCTTGCTCAGTGTGGGCTGTTTCATCACGGCATGATAGGCCAGGTCGGTCACCGACTCTTCGTACTGGTTGTGCAGGCAGGCCAGCACGCGCCATTCGGTTACCGACAAATCGGTGGTGTCCAGGTAGGTGTAGAAATCGGTTGATACGGTATCGCTTGCGCGCCGCAACAAATAGGCAAGATACGTATCGATAAAGCGGGCGGGTTGACTCACGGATGCAGGCTCCATTGTTAGGCGCGATGCGCACGGCCAATTGACATATTTTGCTTCACTGCATCATGCCAGTGCACGCTTTGCCCGATAGCAGAACAGATTTCAAGAATCAGTAATTGTACTGAGTGACACTATATGCCAAACGAAATTACCATGGAAGTAATTCATGAATATTCATATAAATTCATTGACGACAATTTAGTTTAAATTTAAACTAAATTCAAACGAGACAAGGCAGGACCGGTACGGCGTCGCGTGCGCCGAGGCAAGTCACCCGCAAGGCAGGAGAATATCAATGGCCGAACGTTCCTTTAAAAAGGAAGTGCAGACACTCAGGATGGGAGCAGGGCAGGAGTTTCGCGGAGAAGGCATTCTCGCGATTACCAAGGCGCTGCTGCAGTCCGGGGTGGGCTATGTCGCCGGCTACCAGGGCTCGCCCATTTCCCATCTCATGGATGTGCTGGCCGACGCCGACGATATTCTCAAGGAGCTGGGCGTGCATTTCGAGTCCAGCGCTTCGGAGGCGACGGCGGCGGCCACGCTGTCGGCCTCGGTCATGTATCCCATACGCGGGGCCGTGACCTGGAAATCCACCGTGGGCACCAATGTGGCCTCGGATGCGCTCGCCAACCTGGCTTCGGGCGGGGTTACCGGCGGCGCGCTGGTGATCGTGGGCGAGGATTACGGCGAAGGCTCCTCTATTATGCAGGAGCGCACCCATGCCTTTGCCATGAAATCACAAATGTGGATGCTGGACCCGCGCCCCAACCTGGAAAGCATGGTGGATATGGTGGAGACCGGCTTCCGGCTGTCGGAGGCCAGTAGCACGCCGGTGCTATTCCAGGTGCGTGTTCGCGGCTGTCATGTGCATGGCCGGTTCATTGCCAAGGACAACGTGCGCCCGGCCTATACGCTGGCGCAGGCCATGGAGTCGCCGCGGCGCGATACCGGGCGCATTGTGCTGCCGCCCGCCGCCTATGAGCACGAGCAAGAAAAAATACGCGACCGCTGGCCGGCCGCCGTGCGCTTCATCAAGGAGAACCGCGTCAATGAGTGTTTCGACGGCAAGCGCGAGGATATCGGCATCATCCTGCAGGGCGGCTTGTACAACAATACCATCCGCGCGCTGCAGTTGCTGGGGCTGGCGGATCACTTCGGCAATAGCGATATTCCGCTATATGTGCTCAATGCCGTCTATCCCCTGATCAACGATGAGGTCGAAGCCTTCTGCGCCAGCAAGCGGGCGGTGCTGCTGATCGAAGAGGGGCAGCCGGACTATATCGAACAGAATATCCATACGATCCTGCGCAAGGCCGGTATTGCCACACCGCTGTCGGGCAAGGACGTGCTGCCGCTGGCCGGCGAATATACGGTGGCCACGATACGCGATGGCATCCGGGCATTCCTGGATCAACACGCGCCGGTTCCCGCGGCGACCATGCCGGGCGGGGCGGCGGATCCGTCGCCGCCGGTCCGGGAGCAACCCATTATTTTCAAATCGGTGCGTCGCGAGCAACTGGCCGATATCGTTCCGCCGCGCCCGGCCGGGTTGTGCACGGGCTGCCCCGAGCGGCCGGTGTTCTCGGCGCTGACGCTGGCCCAGGAGAAACTGGGCGAGCATCATATTTCCTGCGATATCGGTTGCCATTTGTTTTCCATTCTGCCGCCGTTCAACCTGGGGGCGACCACCATGGGCTACGGCCTGGGCGCGTCCAGTGCCGCCGCCTTCAATGTGAAGGCCGGCAAGCGCTCCATCGCCATCATGGGCGACGGTGGTTTCTGGCATAACGGCTTGACGTCGGGTGTCGGCAATGCCGTCTACAACAAGCACGATGGTGTCATTATCATCGTGGACAATTACTATTCGTCGGCCACCGGCGGGCAGGATATTCTGTCTTCCCGGGCTCACAATGCAGGCCGCTCGACCAATCATCCGATCGAGCAGGCGGTACGCGGCGTGGGCGTCAAATGGGTGCGAATCGTGGACCGCACCTACGACGTGCGCAAGATGCGCGCCGTCATCGAAGAGGCCCTGACCTGTCCGGACGCGGGCCCCAAGGTCATCATCGCGCAGTCCGAGTGCATGCTGAACCGCCAGCGGCGCGAAAAGCCCATGTTCAAGCAAGCCGTGCAGGAGGGCGAGCGTCGCGTAAAGCCGCAATTCGGCGTGGATGCCGATATCTGCTCGGGCGATCACGCCTGTATCCGGCTTTCCGGTTGCCCCTCGCTGACGCTCAAGGATAATCCCGATCCGCTCAAGGAGGATCCGGTTGCGCATGTGGACAACAGTTGCGTCGGTTGCGGCCATTGCGGCGAAATCGCCCATGAAGCGATCCTGTGCCCTTCCTTTTATCGCGCCGATGTGATCCATAACCCTTCCCGCAAGGACCAGTTCCTGGGACGGTTGCGCGGCAAGCTGATGGACCGTCTGGCGCGGCGGCACCGCGAGCGACTCGACAGCGTCAGGATATAGCCATGAATACCATTGCTTCCGAGACTTCCGCAGCGCGTCGCGCCGGGCCGAAAGACAACGCGGCGCAGCCGATCAAGATCGCCATCCTGGCCATGGGCGGGCAGGGCGGGGGCGTGCTGGCCGACTGGCTGGTCGATATGGCCGAGCACGCGGGCTGGTTCGCGCAGAGTACCTCGGTGCCGGGCGTGGCCCAGCGCACTGGCGCCACCATCTATTATGTGGAGCTGTTTCCGGCGCCCTGGTCGCTGTCGCGACCGCCCGTGTTGGCGCTCATGCCCACGCCGGGCGATGTGGATGTGGTGATCAGCGCGGAGCTGATGGAGGCCGGCCGTGCCGTGCTGCGCGGCATTGTCACGCCGGATCGCACCACCTTGCTGACTTCCACCCATCGCAGCTACGCGATCGGAGAAAAGTCGCATCCGGCCAACGGCATTGGCGATGCCGCGCAGGTGATCGCCGCCGGCCGCGATGCCGCCAGGAAATTCTACGCGGCCGATCTGCAGCAGCTCGCCGAAGACAAGGGCAGCGTGATCAGCGCCAGCCTGTTTGGCGCGCTGGCGGCGGCGGAGGCGCTGCCATTCTCGCGCGCGCAGTTCGAGGCCACGATCGCGCGCGGCGGCGTGGGCGTGAAGGCGAGTCAGGCCGCGCTGCTTGCGGGCTGGGAACGCATCCGGGCAGCCGATCTGCATGACAGCAGCGCGCAGGAGAGCGAACGTTTTCCGCCGGTGCCTGAGCGGGCCGAAAGCGCGGCGGGCCAGCGCTTGCTGGATGCCTTGCGCGAGCGCTTTCCCACGGTGTTGCAGCCGGTGGTGCTGGCCGGCTTGCGACGCTTGGTGGATTTCCAGGACAGCGCCTATGCCGAAGACTATATGGAGCGCATCGGCCGGATGCTGGCGGCCGATCGCGCGCAGGGCGGTGAACAGCGCGGCTATGCGCTGACGCAGCAGTTCGCCCGCTATCTGGCCACGGCCATGGCCTATGACGATGTGATCAAAGTGGCGGATCTGAAAATCCGCGATACCCGCAAGCAGCGCATCTCCCGGGAGGTTGGTCTGAAACCGGAGCAAATGCTGGATGTGGCCGACTATATGCATCCTCGCTTCGAGGAAGTGTGCGGTGTCATGCCCTTGCGCCTGGGCCGCTGGATGGAAAATTCATTCCTGCGGCGCTGGACGGTGCCGCTGTTTCGCAAAGGCCGGCACATCCGCAGCACCCGCCTGGGTGGGTATGCGTTGTTGTATCTGCTGGCCTCCAGGCGCCGAGCCCGCAAGGGCACGCTGCGTCATACGCAGGAAATGGCGTCGATAGACCAATGGACCGCGCGGATATCGCAGGCGCTGGAAAAACAATACGAGCTGGCCCTGGAGGTGGTGCGTGCGCGGCGCCTGGTCAAGGGATATAGCGATACACATGCGCGCAGCACCGGCAAGTTCAGCCAGTTGATGGGTGCCCTTCCCAGGCTGCTGCCGCTGGATGACGCGGCGGGGCATTTGCGCAGGCTGAATGACGTCGCGCTGAACGATGCCAAGGGCGGCGCGCTGCAGGCGGCGCTGGCCGGGCTGCCAGATAACTAAAAAGGGAGACAGGGATTGTGGAGACATTAGCATTGCGTGTAATCGGGGTCGAGTCGCTGACGCCCGCGATTAGAAAGATTGTGCTGGCGCAGGCCGACGGTGCCCCGCTGCCCGCCGCCGCGCCCGGCGCGCATATCCGCGTGCATATTCCCCCGGCGGGCGCCGCGTTGCCCTACATGGCAAGCCAGGACGCGGACAAGCGCGCCTATTCGCTGCTGATGCTGGATCAGCGGGAAAGGGACGCCGACGCGCCTTGGCGGCACTATCAGATTGCAGTCAAGCGCGAAGACGAAGGCAAGGGCGGCTCCCGCTTCATGCATGCGCTGGCGGCCGGCGATGTCCTGCACGCGGACCTGCCGCGCAACGATTTCGGACTGGATGCGCACAGCATGGCGCCGCCGGTATTGCTGGCAGGCGGTATCGGGGTAACGCCGATTGTCGCCATGGCGGGCGCCCTGGTAAAGGCGCAGCGCCGCTTTGCGCTGCATTACGCAGGCCGGGAACACACCCAGATGGCATTGCTGGATGAGTTGCGGGCGCTGGCCGGCGAGCAGTTGCGGCTTCATGTGGATGGCGATGCCAGTTGCCTGGATATCGCGCGCCTGCTGCGAGAGATGCAGCCAGACCAGCATCTTTACGTGTCTGGTCCCGCGGGCATGCTCGATAGCGTGCTGGCCGCGGCCCAGGCGCAGGGAATGCCGCGCGAGCGCGTGCATTTCGAGTTGTTCAACAATCCGGTGGCGGAACAGGAGGGCGAGGCGTTCGAGGTGCAGTTGCGGCAATCGGGCAAGGTTTACCTGATTCCCGCCGGCAAGACCATTCTGGAAGTGCTGGAGGAGAACGGCGAGGATCCGATGTGCGATTGCCGCCGCGGCGAATGCGGTGTCTGCCAGGTCGGCGTGCTCGAGGGTACGCCGGAGCATCATGACTATGTGCTCTCCGACGCCGAGCGGGCCGAGGGCAAGCTGATGCATATCTGCGTATCACGGTCGAAATCGGCTCGCCTGGTTCTGGATTTGTAGTTATGGCAAGTGAAATCGAATGCATTATCGATCAGCGTCGCGATCTGTCCCCTTGCGGCCACCCCGCAAGGGGACACGCGGTAGCGTTGAGCGGTAATAGAGAATGATTCAGGAGAAGATGATGTCAATCCGTAGATCAAGCAAGGATTACAAGCATAACCATGAGGCGCTGCAAGCGCTGGTGCGCGAGCGCGAGGTGCACAAGGACCTGTATATCGACGAGGATGTTTTCGATCTGGAAATGGCGCAGCTGTTTGCCTCGACCTGGGTCTACGTGGGCCATGCCAGCCAGGTCCCGAACGCCGGCGATTTCTACACCACCACCGTGGGCAGCGAGCCGGTCATCATGGTGCGTCATACCGACCAGTCCATCAAGGTCCTGTATAACCGTTGCCCGCACCGCGGCGTCAAGATCGCGGCGCAGACCTGTGGCAACACCGGGAAATTCTTCCGTTGTCCCTATCATGCCTGGAGTTTCAAGACCGATGGCAAGCTGCTGGCGATTCCGCTCAAATCCGGTTATGAAAATACCGGCCTGGAAAATTGCGATGCCGCCCGCGGCATGGTGGCGGTCGACAATGTGCGCGACTATCGCGGCTTTGTCTTTTGCCGCCTGAATGCGCAGGGCATTGACTTCGAGGATTACTTCGGCGAGTCGCTGTCCACCATCGACAATATGGTGGATCGTTCACCCGAGGGGAAACTGCAGGTCGAAGGCGGGGTGTTTCGCTATGTTCACCATTGCAATTGGAAGATGCTGGTGGACAACCAGACCGATACCTGCCATCCCATGGTGGCGCACGAGTCCTCGGCGGGCACGGCGGTCAATGTCTGGAAAGCGGCGCCCGAAGGCACGCCCAAGCCGATGGCGGTGGAGCTGTTCGCCCCATTCATGTCCTCCTACGAATTCTTCGACAACATGGGTATCCGCGTGTGGGAAAACGGCCATGGCCATACCGGCGTGAGCGATTCGATTCACGCCGCCTATTCCGACATTCCCGGCTATTGGGACGCCATGGTGCAGGCGTATGGCGAGGAACGCGCCGCACAAATCCTGGGCGATGTGCGCCATAATACGGTTTACTTTCCGAATATCCTGGTCAAGGGGCCCATCCAGACCCTGCGCCAGTTCAAGCCCCTGTCGGCCGGCAAGACATTGGTCGAGTCCTGGACCTTCCGCCTGGTGGGCGCGCCCGATCTGTTGTTCGAGCGCAGCCTGATGTACAACCGCCTGATCAACGCGCCGACCTCGGTCGTGGGCCATGACGATCTGGAAATGTATGAGCGGTCGCAACAGGCGCTGCACGCGCGCAGCCATGACTGGGTCAATTTCGCGCGGCGATACGACGCGGCGGAGGCCGGCCAGCGCAACGTGGTGACCCAGGGCACCAGCGAATGGCAGATGCGCAATCAGTATCGGGCCTGGCTGCAATTCATGCGGCCGGTCGCGCAGGAGGCGGGGCAATGAACGAGCAAACGCTGATCGATTTCGTGTACCGCGAGGCGCAGCTCATCGATGAACTGCGATTGGAGCAATGGGTGGCGCTGTTCACCGATGATGGCCATTACTGGATGCCGCTGGCGCGCGGCCAGCAGGATGCGCGCCTGCATGCGTCGCTCATGTACGAGGACAAGCTATTGCTCCAGGTCAGGGCGGAGCGTTTCCAGGGCAAGCGTACGTTCTCGCAGCAGCCCCTGAGCCATTGCCATCATCTGTTGCAACAGCCGCGCGTGCAGCGAGATCACCCCGATCATGATCCTGGTCGCGGTGTCTTTGTATTGCATACGGCATTTCATTATGTGGAGACGCGGCAGGACGAGCAGCAGCTGTATGCTGGCTGGGCCACGCATGTGCTGGTGTGGCAGGACGAGTCATTGCGCATCCGCCTGAAGAAGGTGGAACTGGTCAACCCCGATGCCGCCTTCGGCAATATTCAGTTATTCATGTGAGCCGCCCCATGACCCAGGCAATGCAAAGCGTATACGACGCCTTCAAAACCACCGCCAACCGCTATCCCGACAAGCCTTTTGTCCAGGTGTTGCCAGAGACGGCGGAAAAATACCGGACCAGAGCCGGCAGCCATACCTACGCGCAGGTTCTGGCGCAGGTTGACGCGCAGCGCCAGGCATATAGCCTTGCGGGTTACGGACCCGGCTTGCGGGTTGGCCTGTTGCTGGAAAACCGGCTGGATTTCTTTCAACACTGGTTCGCCCTGAATGCGCTAGGGGTGTCGGTGGTGCCGATCAACGCGGACCTGCGGCTGGCCGAGCTGCAGTACCTGATCGCGCATTCCGAGGTCTGCCTGATCGTGGCCATTGCTTCGCATCACGCCTTGCTGAACGAAGCCTGCGGCATGCTGAATAGCCCCGTTACGGTGATTCTGCCGGATGCTGCGCCACCCGCTTTGCCCGCAAGCCAGGCCGGCACAGCGGCGGCGCATGCCGCGCCAGGCCCGGTTTCGGCTTCGTTAGTGCCGGCAGAACCGACAGAACCGACAGGGCCGACGCGGGCGACCGAGTGCGCCTTGCTCTACACCTCGGGCACGACCGGCAAGCCCAAGGGTTGCATGCTGTCCAACCAATACTTCCTGCATGCCGGCGCCTGGTATGTGGGTACCGGAGGTCTGGCGACGATCCGCCATGGCGAGGAGCGGATGCTCACGCCGCTGCCGCTGGTGCATATGAATGCCATGGCGTATTCGGTCATGGCCATGGTGCTGAGCGCAGGTTGCCTGATTCTGCTGGATCGTTTTCATCCACGTTCCTGGTGGGCGTCGGTGCGTGAAAGCGGCGCGACCATTGTGCATTACCTGGGCGTGATGCCCGCGATCCTGAGCAAAATGCCCGCGGACCCCGCCGACCGGGCGCATGCCGTGCGCTTTGGCTTTGGCGCGGGCGTGGACAAGAAATTGCATGCCGAGTTCGAGGCACGCTTTGGTTTTCCCTTGCTGGAAGCCTGGGCCATGACCGAGACCGGGGCGGGCGCCGTGATCATGGCCAACCACGAACCGCGCTACGCCGGGACCAGTTGCATCGGCCGCGAGGGTGGCGACGTGCGGGTTCGGATCGTCGATGATACGGGCGCCGATGTGGCGGCCGGCGTGGCGGGCGAGCTCTGGGTATGCCATGCGGGCGGGGACCCGGCCTTCGGTTTCTTCTCGGGCTACCTGAAAGACGAGGCGGCGACGCGGGATGCGCACCATGGCCCCTGGTTCATGACCGGGGATATCGTGAGCCGCAATGCCGATGGCTACCTGCAGTTTGTGGACAGGAAGAAGAACGTGATCCGTCGCAGCGGCGAGAATATCGCGGCGGTGGAAGTGGAGGGCGCGCTGGGCCGGCATCCCGCCGTGCAGGCGGTCTCGGTGGTGGCGGTGCCCGATGCCTTGCGCGGCGACGAGGTGCTGGCCTGCATCGTGCTGTCGCCGCAGGCGCCGGGCGACGCGAATCCCGAAACCACGGCAAGGGAACTGGTGCAATGGTCGTTATCACAATTGGCATACTATAAAGTACCGGGCTATGTCAGCTTTGTATCGCAATTGCCCTTGACCGCCACCAACAAAATACAGCGCGGCGAAATGAAAACGTTGGCGCTGCAGATCATGCAGGGCGGGCGGGCCATCAATACCTGCGATCTGAAAAAACCAGGGGGAATGGCATGAGCCGCCCGGCGCCTTATGACGATGTGGTCCTGACCGCGCCGGTCACGGTACCGTATGTGCGCTATTCGATCAAAAGCGCGCATTACTGGCTGGGCCGCGCCCTAAAAGGGCTGCTTGACGCGGCCAGCCTGGCGCCGGCGCAGATCGATGGCCTTTGCGTGTCCAGTTTCAGCCTGGGGCCGGATACGGCGGTCGGGCTGACGCAGCATTTCGGGGTATCGCCGCGCTGGCTGGACCATATTCCGCTGGGCGGCGCCAGCGCCGTGGTCGCGGCGAGAAAGGCCGCGCGCGCGGTGCAGGCCGGCGACGCTTCGATCGTGGCGGTGATCACGGGCGACACCAATCATGTGGACTCGTTTCGCAAGACGCTCGGGCAGTTCTCGAGATTCGCGCAAGATGCCACCTATCCGTATGGCGCCGGCGGGCCCAACGCCAGCTTTGCGCTGTTGACCCGCAACTATATGGATATCACCGGTGCCACGCGCGAGGACTTCGGCAAGCTGTGCGTGGCGCAGCGCGACAATGCGCTGCGCTATCCGCATGCACTCATGAAAAAGCCCCTGACCCTGGCGCAGTACCTGCAGGCCCGCGCGATTACCGATCCGATTCATTTGTTCGATTGCGTCATGCCCTGCGCCGGCGCCGAGGCCTTCCTGGTGATGGGGCGCGGCCAGGCGCAGCGCCTGGGGCTGCCGTTCGCGACCCTGCGTGGCACTATCGAGCGCCACAACGCGTGGCAGGAAGACCCGATCCAGATGCGCGGCGGCTGGACCGTGGACTGCGACAGCCTGTATGCGCAGGCCGGTGCGGCGCCCGCGGACATGGATTTCCTGCAGGCCTATGACGATTATCCGGTCATCAATATGCTGCAGATCGAGAACCTGGGGTTTTGCGAGGCCGGTGACGGGCCGCGCTTTGTGCGCGATCATACCTTCACTGTCGACGGCTCGTTCCCCTTCAACACCAATGGCGGCCAACTCTCGGTGGGGCAGGCCGGCGCGGCCGGCGGCACCCTGGGGATGAACGAGGCCCTGCGGCAATTGACAGGGCAGGCCGGTGGCACCCGGGTGGACGGGGCCAGACTGGGCATGGTCAGCGGCTTCGGCATGATCAACTATGACCGCGGCCTGTGTTCGGCCGCCGCCATATTGCAGGCAGGAGACAGCGCATGACCGATCCCTTGACCAGGCCGCCACGCAAGAACCCGGTGGTCCGTACCCGGCGGCCCACCTTGCCGCCCGCCGCGCGCAGCCGTACTTTCCACGGCATGACGCGCGCCGCGGCCGAAGGCCGGTTCCAGTTGCAAGTGTGCCAGGCGTGCGCCGCCGTACAGTATCCGCCGCGCGACGCCTGCGCGCATTGCCTGTCCGACGCCCTGGCGTGGTCGGACGTCGATTGCCGCGGAACGTTGCTGGCGATCACGACGCTGCATCATAGCAACGATGTGTATTTTCGCGAACGCCTGCCATGGCGCATCGGTACCGTGCAGATGCAGGCCGGCCCGTCGGCGATCGCGCACGTGCACACCGATTGCCGGCAGGGCGATGCGGTGCGGCTGGAAATGAAGCTGGACAAAAGCGGCAATGCCGTGCTGGTGGCATTGCCGGTGGCGGCGATCCCCAATTTTCAGGATGACCCGATGATGCGTGAACTGACCAACGATATCAAATTCCGCCGCGTGCTGGTTACCGATGGCAAATCGGCGCTGGGCCTGGCGATGATCCGCGCCTTGCTGGAAACCGAGGTGGCACTGGTATTCGTGGCGGACCCGCAACCGTGGAAACCCTCGCGAGCTTTCGATGAGGCGGTCCGCGATCCGCGCGTGCAGGTGCACGCCATGGAAGTGACCGATACCGATTCGCTGCAGCGCGTGGCGGCCGAAATCGCCGGCAAGGTCGACGTACTGATCAATACGGCTGATTATCTGCGCGAGGGCGGATTGCTCGGCGCGAACCCTATCAATACGGCACGCGATATGTTCGATGTGCATTGCCTGGGCCTGCTGCGCCTGGCGCAGACTTTCGGGGGCGCCATGGCCGGCCGCGCGGCCGATGGCGTGAACAGCGCGTCGGCCTGGGTCAATATTTTCTCGGTATACGCGCTGGCCAACCAGCCCGCCAAAGGCTTGTGGTCGGCGGCGCAGGCCGGGGCGCTGTCGCTGTCGCACTGCCTGCGGGCCGAACTGCAGCAGGCCGGCATCCGCGTTATGAATATATTCACCGGCCCTGTCGATTACGAATGGGAACAGACCACGCCGCCGCCGCGGGTGACGCCGGCGACGCTGGCGGCCCAGGCCCTGCGCGGCCTGTCGCAGGGCCTGGAAGAGGTTTATGTGGGCGATGTGGCCAATGACGTACGCCTGCGGCTGCTGGACAATGCCAAGGCCCTGGAGCGCGAGCTCGCTTCGGGCAACGGCTGATTCGATTGCAAAAAGGAGAAAACCATGTCTGTACTGGCTCAACTGGTCGGCTCGCTTTCCTCGGGAACGGTGAGCATTGTCGATCTGACCGAAACGCTGACCCCGGAATTTCCGACCATCGTGCTGCCTCCGGAAATGGGGCAGGCCTGGCCGTTTCGCATTGAGGAAATCTCCCGTTATGACGAGCGGGGGCCCGGCTGGTATTGGAACAATTTCTCGTGCTCGGAGCATACCGGCACCCATTTCGATGCGCCGGCGCACTGGATCAGCGGCAAGGACCAGCCCGACAACACGGTGGATACGATCCCGCTGCAGGCGTTTATCGCCCCGGCCTGCGTGATCGATTGCTCGGCCGAATCGGCGGTGTCCGCCGATTATCTGCTGACGATCGACAAGGTGCTGGAATGGGAAAAGACGCATGGCACGATCGCGCCGCGCTCCTGGGTGTTCATGCGCACCGATTGGTCCAAGCGCGAGAAGCCGGCGGCTTATCTGAATATGCAGGAAGATGGCGCGCATTCGCCGGGCCCGGACGCCGAGGTTGTGCCTTGGCTGATCAAGGAGAGGGATGTGCATGGCTTCGGTACGGAGTCGGTGGGTACCGATGCCGGCCAGGGCCATCACCTGGACCCGCCGTTTCCCTGCCATTACTACATGCATGGCAATAACCGCTATGGCCTGCAATGCATGACCAACCTTGACCAATTGCCACCGACGGGCGCCGTGATTTTCTCGGCGCCGCTGAAAATCCGCCGCGGTTCGGGAAGCCCGTTGCGCGTGCTGGCGCTGGTGGAGAAGTAGGCACCGCCGTGCCGGGCGCTATCTTGTATCCGGCGCAAGGCGCAAGCGCGGGCAAGGGCGAACGGCAGAGTGAAAGTCATAGCGGCATGGCAGACCGGCGCGGCGCCCGTGTTTTTGCATTGTGGACCGAGATAAAACGGAGCAACAGGACAGTATGGAACGGAAAGTGGCAGTGGTGACGGGAGGCAGTGCGGGCATTGGCGTAGCCATATGCCGCCGTCTGCTGGACGAGGGCATGCAAGTGATTTCGCTGGCCAGGCGGCCCGCGCCGTTTGCGCATCCGCAGTTGCGCAACATCGCGCTGGATCTGCTGGATCGCCAGGCGGTGGCGGAGACGGCCGCGGCGATCGCGGAAGCGCATCCGGTGGCGCATTTTGTTCATAACGCCGGCGCGATCTGGCCCAACCCGCTGGAGGACGCCAGGCCCGAGGACATCGATGGTCTGTCGCAATTGCATCTGGGCAGCGCACTGACCCTGGCGCAGGCATTTCTGCCGGCGATGAAGGCCGGTCGTTTCGGCAGGATTGTGCTGATTTCGTCGCGCGGCGCGCTGGGCCTGCAGACCAGAACCGCCTATGCCGCCACCAAGGCCGGCATGATCGGCATGGGCCGGACCTGGGCGCTGGAACTGGCGCCGCAGGGCGTGACTGTGAACATTGTCGCGCCGGGACCGGTACGCTCCGAAATGTTCCATGAAGTCATCGAGGCCGACAGCGAGCGGGAAAAAGCGTTGGCCGCCGCCATACCGGTGAAACGCATCGGCGATCCGGAAGACGTGGCCAACGCCGTGTCCTTCTTTTGCTCGGAAAAATCGGGTTTCGTGACCGGCCAGGTGTTGTATGTGTGCGGAGGCAGCAGTATCGGTTCCGTGGTGATTTGAACAAGCGCCGCGCCGGGCATCACGGGCAGGTGCCGCGCGGTTATCAACAAGGCTGCAGGCAGGGTCGATATCAAAAGGAAGGATTGCTATGAAAATTACAAATGCAATAGTCTTGACTGTTGGGGTGTGCGCGGGGGCATTGGCGCAGGCGCAGACGATTACCGTGGGGTTCGTGTCCTCGCTGTCTGGACCGATTTCTTCGCTGGGTATTCCGTACGCCAATGGCGTGGTGGCGGCCAGCCAGGCCCACCCGAAATCGGGGGCGGCCGACATCCGCCTGATCCGGCTCGACGACGCGTCGGATCCGACCACGGCCGCGCGCAACGCGCGCAAGCTGATCAACGAGGATAAGGTGGATGTGCTGATGGGGACGTCGGGCGTGCCCGGCACCATGGCGATTGCCGCGGTCGCCAACGAAAGCAAGGTGCCGTTCATCGCTATTTCCCCGGTGTCCAATGTTTCGCCGGCTACCGCCGAATGGATGGTCAGCGTGGCCCAGCCCACCGAGCTGATGATCGACGCGGTGGTCGATCATATGAAAGCGCATGACGTCAAAACCGTTTCCTACATCGGCTTTTCCGATGCCTGGGGCGATCTGGCCTACGATGCGCTGAAAAAGCGCGCGGACCAGGTGGGTATCAAAGTACTGAACGAAGAGCGCTATGCCCGCACCGATGCATCAGTCACCGGGCAAATGCTGAAAATCCGCGCCAGGAAGCCGGATGCCGTGCTGGCGGGCACGTCGGGCACACCCGCGGCCTTGCCATACCTGGAATTGAAGAAACTGGGCTACAAGGGCAAGGTGTATGGCACGCACGGCCTCATCAATCATGATTTCATCCGTGTTGTCGGCAAGGCGGGCGACGGCATCCTGGCGCCGACCGGCCCGGTCACGGTGGCCGAGCAGCTCTCGGCCGACAATCCGGTGAAACCGGTTGCGCTGGCCTATCGCGAGGCGTTCAAGGCGGCCTTCCCGAAAGCCACGCCGGAGGTTTTTTCCGCC
Source organism: Advenella kashmirensis (assembly GCA_040395835.1). Classification (GTDB taxonomy): domain Bacteria; phylum Pseudomonadota; class Gammaproteobacteria; order Burkholderiales; family Burkholderiaceae_B; genus Advenella; species Advenella kashmirensis_B. The sequence goes on along the minus strand of JBEBPQ010000015.1, from coordinate 72,375 downwards.
TGGTCATATGATGCCTGGCTGTTGCTGCTGTCGGCCACCGAGGCCGCGCAGAAAACCGCGACACCGGGCACGCCAGCCTACCGTCAGGCCGTGATGGATGCCATTTACAACACGCGTGAACTGGCGGGCGCGCATGGCGTATACAACTATAAGCGCGGCAGCCCGTTTGGCACCGACAAACGGGCCCGCGTGGTGGTGCGCCTGGAGAATGGCCAGTGGAAACTGGAGAACGAATAGGCCGCGGCAGTTGCGCGACCTTATCCCTAATAACAGATGGCATAAAGCGGCACGCCATGTTTCTTGAAATCGAAGGCAGGAGAAAGCTATGAAAAATTGGTTCAATAAGACGCTGCTGGCCGGTTCGCTGGCGGCCACGATATGGGCGCCGGCGGCGGTCGCGGACACGATCCGCGTGGGGCTGATCACAGCCCTGACAGGACCGGGTTCCTCCATTGGGTTGCCGTACGAACAGGGGGCCAAGGCAGCGCAGGCGATGACGCCGGATGTCGATGGCAACAAGCTGGAATTGCTGGTGCTGGATGACGCGACCGATCCGACGACCGCGGCGCGCAATGCCCGCAAGTTGATCCAGGATAATAAGGTGGATGTGTTGATCGGTGCATCCAATGTACCGGCCACGCTGGCGATCGAGCCGATAGCGCGGGAAAATAAGACGCCGCTGATCGGCATCAGCCCCGCGGGCGCCAAGGGCGAGGATGCGCAGTGGTACGTGACCACGGCGCAATCGGCCAAGCTGATGATCGCGGCGGTGGTGGGCCAGATGAAACGCGATAATATCAAAACCGTGGCCTACATCGGTTTCTCCGATGCCTGGGGTGATCTGGTCTACGATACGCTGCTTGGCGAGACAAAAGCGGCGGGCATCAAGGTGGTCACCAATGAGCGCTTCGCGCGCTCGGATTCGTCTGTCAATGGCCAAGTGCTGAAAATGCTGGCGAAGAAACCCGACGCGGTGATGACGGGCGGCGCCGGCACGCCGGGGGCCTTGCCTTACCTGGCCCTCAAGAGCCGCAATTTCAAGGGCAAGCTGTATGGCGCCCATTCCCTGATCAACCCCGATTTCATCCGTGTGGCCGGATCGTCGGCCGAGGGCCTGGTAGCGCCCACCGGGCCGGTGATCGTGGCTTCGCAACTGCCCGATGACCATCCTGTCAAAGCCATGTCCGGAAAATTCCACGAAATATTCGAGAAGACCAATGGCAAACCCTCTACCGACGCCTACTCCGCCTATGCCTTCGATGCGTGGCTGATTGCCGCGGACGCGGCCAAAGCGGCACTGGCGGCGGGCAAAGGCAAGCCGGGTACGCCCGAATTCAGGCAGGCAATGCGCGATGCGCTGTTCTCCGGCAAGGAAATTTCCGGTACGCATGGCGTCTATAAGTTTGCCGCCGGCCAGCCTTTCGGCAGCGATGAGCGCGGCCGGGTGCTGGTGCGCCTGGAAAAAGGCCAGTGGAAGTATCTGCCTGAAAAATAAAGCCGGTGTCACGTCGGCGCAGCGCGGGGCTGCGTCGGCCGGCAAAGCCGGGAGCATTCAACGGTAATTTCAATTGAAATAATCCGGCGGGGCGCGAAAGCAAAGTTATTCATTCACAATATCGAATAGGGACCACTATGGATTGGGAAGTGGCGTATATGCTGATGGTGGACGGGATCTCCAACGGATCGGTCTACCTGCTGGCGGGGATCGGACTGGTGATGGTGTTCTCCGTCACTCGGGTCATTTTTGTGCCGTTCGGCGACGTGGCGGCATTCGCCGCGCTCAGCCTGGCATCGCTGCAGGCCGGCATGATGCCGCCGACCGTCGGCCTGGTGATCGTATTGACGATCGTGGCGCTGCTGGTCGAGCTGGGCAGCCTGGCGCGCAGGAAGGCCTTGCGCGAGGCGCCGCGGGCCTTGCTGCAATGGGGCGTGCTGCCGCTGCTGCCTTGCCTGCTGGCCTGGCTGCTGGCCGGCAAGACCGATTCCATGCTGGTGCAGATCGCGCTGGCGGTACTGTTGGTGACGCCGATGATTCCGCTGGTGGCCCGTATCGCGATCCAGCCAATCGCCGATGCGTCTTCGCTGATCCTGCTGATCGTGTCCCTGTCCATCCATTTTCTGTTCGTGGGACTGGGGCTGCTGTTTTTCGGGCCGGAAGGCTTCAGGACCGAGCAATTCACCGATATGGAAATCGGTTTGTTCGGCGATTTCACGCTAAGCGGCCAGGTGGCCCTGACCATCGCGGCGGCAATCGTCCTGAGCATGATGTTCTACCTGTTTTTCGAGTTCACCCTGACCGGCAAGGCCTTGCGGGCGACATCGGTGAACCGCGTGGGCGCGCGCATCGTGGGCATTCGCCCGGTCAAGACGGCGACGCTGGTCTATTTGTTCGCTTCCATCCTGGCAGGGATGATCGGCGTGCTGATTTCGCCGGCCAACACCATCTATTACGATTCCGGTTTCATGCTCGGGCTCAAGGCCTTTGTCGGCGCCATTATCGGCGGACTGGTGAGTTATCCACTGACCATGATCGGGTCGCTGGCGGTGGGGATCGTCGAGAGTTTTTCCTCGTTCTGGGATGGCGCGCTCAAGGAGGTGATCGTGTTCGGCTTGTTGATTCCCGTACTTATTGTCCGGTCCCTGGTGACTGCGCACGATGAAGACAATAACGAGGAGATTGACGAATGAAATCCCCATTGCGCAGTACCCTGGTGTTTCTCGCGAGCAGCCTGGTCATTCTCGGGTTGCCCTGGTTCCTGGGCAAGTTCGGCGTTTCGCTGATGAACGATATCGGCATCGGCGCGCTGGTGGCGCTGGGACTGGTGCTGCTGACCGGCGTGGGCGGCGCTACGTCGTTCGGGCAGGCGGCGTTTGTCGGTGTGGCCGCCTATACCTCGGCCTATCTGACCACGCAGTATCAGGTATCGCCCTGGCTGGGCCTGCTCGCCGCGATTGCCATCACCGCCTTGTGCGCCCTGATCATCGGTTGCATTACCCTGCGACTTGGCGGGCATTTCCTGCCATTGAGCACGATTGCCTGGGGGCTGTCCATTTCGCTGCTGTTTGGCAATATGGATATGCTCGGACGCAACACCGGCATCACCAATATTCCGCCCGTGGCCATCGGGCCGTGGATGCTCAATGGCCCGGTACACATGTACTACCTGATCTGGCTGCTGGTCGGCATTGCTTTATTGTTTTCCTACTTCCTCTTGCGTTCACGCCCCGGGCGCGTGATCCGCAGCCTGCGCGGCGGGCCGGTGCTGCTGGCCAGCGTCGGCGAGAACGCGTTCCTGGTGCGGCTCAAGCTGTTCGTGATCGCGGCGGTGTATGCGGCGCTGGCCGGCTGGCTCTATGCCCATATGAATCGCTTCGTCAGTCCGTCGCCCTTTGACTTGCACGCGAGTATCAATTACCTGCTGATGGCAATACTGGGCGGCGTGGGCTTCCTGTCGGGAGCGGTGGTCGGCGCGGCAGGCGTATTGATTTCCAAGAATTACATCCAGGATATTTTGCCGTTGGTGTCTTCCCGCGGCGGCCAACTGGAGGCTATTGTCTTTAGCGCCTTGTTCATCTTGCTGCTGCACTTTGCGCGCGGCGGGATCATGTCGTTCGTGGCCAAGCGGCGCAATGCCAGGCAGGCGGAAGATGCGCGTTACACGCCGTCCGGCCTGGCGCCGCTGCCGGCGCGCACGCCATTGCAGGCCGGCACCGAGGTGCTCCGGGTGGATGACGTGGTGCGCAAGTTCGGCGGCCTGGTCGCGGTGAATCATGTCAGTTTCACAGTGGCGGCCGGGGAAATCGTCGGCTTGATCGGCCCCAATGGCGCGGGTAAATCCACCATGTTCAACCTGATTACCGGCGTGCTCGGCAAAACCGAAGGGCGTATCCGTTTCCTGGGCCAGGATGTGACCCATAAAAGCCAGCGCGAAATCACCCGCATGGGCGTGGCCAGGACGTTCCAGCATGTCAAGTTGCGGCCTGCCATGAGTGTGCTCGATAGCGTGGCGCTGGGCGCAAATATGCGGGGCGACGCCGGTTTCATCCGTTCCGGGTTTGGCTTGAACAAGGAACAGGAGAAGCGCATCTTTGACGAGGCGTACCGGCAATTGCAACGCATCGGCCTGGAGGGCAAGGAGTATTACCCGGCTGGAAAGCTCCCGCTGGGCTTGCAGCGCATCCTGGAGATTGCGCGCGCCCTGGCGTCGGACCCGGTGCTGCTGATCCTGGACGAGCCCGCCGCGGGCTTGCGCAAGCACGAAAAGGAAGTGCTGGCGACATTGCTGCGCAAGCTGAAGGAAGAGGGGATGACCATCCTGATCGTCGAGCATGATATGGACTTTGTGATGAAACTGGTGGATCGCCTGGTGGTAATGAACTTCGGCGCCAAGCTGATCGAGGGCCTGCCGCAGGAAGTGCGCGCCGATAAGAAAGTCCAGGACGCCTATTTGGGAGGCAGCGAATGACTACGATGTTGAAGGTCTCTGATCTTAGCGTGTCCTATGGCCATGTGCAGGCGGTGCGCAATGTGTCGCTGCAGGTGCCGGCCGGCAATATCGTGTCTGTGATCGGACCCAATGGCGCCGGCAAGACCACGCTGCTATCGGCGCTGATGGGTTTGCGCGCGTCCACGGGCACGGTGCAGTACCAGGGCGAGAACCTGCTGCACACCGATGTGGAAAGCCGGGTGGAGCGTGGCATCAGCCTGGTGCCGGAACAGCGCGAGCTGTTCGGCGAAATGAGCGTCTATGAAAACCTGCTGCTGGGCGCGTACGCCAGGCGCGCTGACAGGACCTATGTGGCGCACCGGCTGGAGGAGGTCTATGCCCGCTTTCCCAGGCTGCAGGAGCGCCGCAGGCAGAAAGCCTACACGCTGTCAGGCGGGGAGCGGCAGATGCTGGCCCTGGGCCGCGCTTTAATGGCGTCGCCGCGCCTGCTGATGCTGGACGAGCCCAGCCTGGGGCTGGCACCGCTGATCGTGCAGGAAATCCTGAGGATGGTCGCCAGCCTGCGCGATGACGGCGTGTCCATCCTGCTGATCGAGCAGAATGCCCGCGCGGCCTTGCAAATATCCGACTACGGCTACGTGCTGGAAACCGGCGAGATCGCGCTTGAGGGAGCGGCGTCGCAGTTGCTGACCGATCCACGCGTGATACAGCTGTATCTGGGCGGCGCAACCTGACAGGGAAAGGCGGAGGTGCCCGCCGCCAGGGTTCGTGGCCGCTCGAACGGCTGCGCGCGCGTGCGGCTGCCGGATCGGATGTTGGTGTTAGCGATCGCCCGCCTGGCGTGCCGGGGTAAACCGCCATGGCGGCCAGCGACCCGCCCTTGCTGGTTGCGGCGGGAGGTGGTGCTCAGGGAATGGAAACCTTGCCGCCCTGCAGGTCGGTCGATACCCGTTCATAGACGACGAAATCATAATGCATGCCGTTCTCTGGTGGTTGCTGCGCACGCGAGGTTTCGCGCCATTGCCGTTGGTCCAGATCGGGGAAGAACGCGTCGCCGTCCACGCTTTCGTGCACTTCCGTGGCCAGCACTTGCTGCGCCTTGTCGAGGGCCTGCGCATAGATTTGCTCGCCGCCGATGACAAAGGCGGTATCGCTTTCCTGGAAGGCCAGCCGCCTGGCGTCGTCAAGCGAGTGCGCAACTTCCGCGCCCTGCGCGGCGAAGCCCGGATTCCGGGTGATCACGATATTGCGCCGGCCGGGCAGCGGGCGGCCTATCGATTCCCAGGTCTTGCGGCCCATGATGATGGGCTTGCCCATGGTGAGCGCCTTGAAGTGTTTGAGGTCGCCGGGCAGGCGCCAGGGCAGGGTGTTTTCAATGCCGATGACCCGGTTTTGGACGGCGTAGGCGACGAGAATGATCAGCGTAGACATGGTGCTTCCTGTGTGAATGCGGGTGGCGGATCGCCGGCCTGCCCGCGGTGTCTTTGTGACTGTTCAGACGGCGACGGGCGCCTTGATATGCGGATGGAACTGGTAATCGGCGATTTCGAAATCTTCATATTCATAATCGAAGATCGAGGCCGGCTTGCGGCGGATGACCAGGCGCGGATAGGGATATGGGTCGCGCGACAGTTGCAGGCGGGCCTGTTCCATATGGTTGCTGTAGAGATGGCAATCGCCGCCGGTCCAGATGAAATCGCCGGGTTCCAGGTCGCATTGCTGCGCCACCATATGTGTCAGCAGCGCATAGCTGGCGATATTGAAGGGCACGCCCAGGAAGATATCGGCGCTGCGCTGGTAGAGCTGGCACGACAGCTTGCCGTCGGCCACGTAGAACTGGAAAAACGCATGGCAGGGCGGCAATTTCATTTGTCCGATATCGGCCACGTTCCAGGCCGAGACGATCAGGCGGCGCGAATCGGGATTGCTTTTGATCTGCTGGATCACCTGCTCGATCTGGTCGATATGGCCACCGTCGGGCTTGGGCCAGGAGCGCCATTGCACACCGTATACCGGCCCGAGATTGCCTTCGCTGTCGGCCCATTCGTCCCAGATGGTGACACCGCGTTCCTGCAGCCAGCGCACGTTCGAATCGCCGCGCAGGAACCACAGCAGTTCGATGAAGATACTCTTGGTGTGCAGCTTCTTGGTGGTGATCAGGGGAAAGCCATCGGCCAGGTTGAAGCGCATCTGGTGGCCGAATACGGAAAGCGTGCCGGTGCCGGTGCGGTCGGTCTTGGCGACGCCGTTGTCCAGCACATGGCGCATGAAGCTTTCATATTGGTTGTTCATCAGGCCTCCTGGATCACATAGGCGTGCGTGATGGCGGCGCTTTTTTCCAGCATGGCCACGGCCGAGCAATATTTTTCATGCGACAGCGCCACGGCGCGCTCCACGGCTTTCTCGGGCAGGTTCTTGCCCGTTACCGTGAAGACGAAATGGATTTTGGTGAAGACCTTGGGGTCGGTTTCCGCGCGCTCGCCCTGTACGCTCACCTGGCAGCGCGTCACGTCGTGACGGCCCCGCTTGAGGATCAGCACGACATCGTAGGCCGAGCAGCCGCCCGCGCTGACCAGCATCATTTCCATGGGGCGGGGCGCCAGATTGTTGCCGCCGCCGTCGGGCGCGCCATCCATGGTAACGGTGTGGCCGCTGCCGGTGCGGGCAACGAACAACATGCCTTCGGGCCCGTTCCATTCGATATTGCAATCCATGATCATTTTCCTGCGTCAAATCAAAATCAAATCATAACCCATTGCTACAATAGTCTCTCAGGCAGCCCGGACCCGGCGTGTAAAAATCGGCCAGGCCCGCTGCCGAGTTCATTCTGACATAATAGGCTGAGTTTATGACTGAAAATACGATTGCGCCGCGTCCCTTCGCGCGCCGTTATTCCCTTGCAGACCGGATGATCGCGGAAGTCGGCACGGCGCTGGAGGTGCTGTCGGGGGCGTCGCGCGCCTCGCGCCCCAATCCCGCGGGCGCGCCGCCGGCAACCGCGCAGGATTCGCTCAGCCAAACCGAGGCGCGTCATGCCGCCGGCCTGATGCGGGTCAATCATGTGGGCGAGGTCTGCGCCCAGGCGCTGTACCGCGGCCAGTCCCTGATGTGCCGAGACAACAACGTGCGCCAGGTCCTGTTGACCGCCGCGCAAGAGGAAGTCGACCACCTGTCCTGGTGCCGCGACCGGATCCGGGAGCTCAACAGCCATACCAGCCTGCTCAATCCACTCTGGTATGCCGGCTCTTTCGGGCTGGGCGTCCTGGCCAGCGTGGCGGGACGCGAGCGCAATCTGGGCTTCATGGCCGAAACCGAACGCCAGGTCGAGGCCCACCTGGATAGCCACCTGGTGACCTTGCCGCAGCAGGATACGCGTTCGCGCGATATCGTGTCGCAGATGAAGGCGGACGAGATCCATCACCGGGAGACGGCCGAGCAGCATGGCGGGGTACCCTTGCCGGCGCCTGTGCGCGGCGCAATGAAGCTGATGTCCAAGGTCATGACCACGCTGGCCTACCGGATCTAGGGGGGGGCTGCGGGGTTCGGCAGGGCGCTTATGTGCCGGTTTCGGCAATCGGTATTGCTGACATACGGGGGTGTTGTTATTTTTTCACCACATTTTTGGGCGCCAGCCGCCGCCTTTGCTATCCCGGCGGATTTGTTCGTATTTTAGGAAAAGCAAGCATTGGCGCGGTTCTTGCAGGGGTTGCCGGAAGATTACTCAGGTTTTTACTATATTGACAATCATTGGGATGTTGGTTTTGAAACACACTGAAATTCACGAACAGGCCTATTTCAAACGATTGATTGAATATTTTCTTGCATTGCACAAATAAAACGAGTACTATTTCAATAACGGATGACGAAACGGTCTTTCGGAAATTCGCAGCACATCGTGTGGTACCGGTTTGAAACCGTCGGCGCAATAGCAAAAAGAATGCGCTACCCATCAAGCCCCGCACGACCGGCAATAAAACGCCGCTGCTTGAGTCTCCCGCCATTTCTCATGCCAAGGTTGTCTCCTCCACCCTCCTCCTTTGGTGGATTTAGCCCAAGATTGCAAAATCTTGGGCTTTTTTTTGTCCGTTTTTCGCGCGGGTGCGGGACCTGCGCATGGGTTGGCGGCAGGGCCGGGCAGATGCCCTCCCTGATATGGGCTGGCCCCGGTGAAAACCGACCCCGGGCGATTGGGGGCGAAAGCTTGGAAGGGGCGGGGGGCGGGATGTGGCCACCGCCGGAGCGATGTTCGCCGCAAGGCACCCGCGCGTGGGCGGTATGGCGTTTTTTTGGGGCGGTTTTGTCCAGCCATCGCGAAAATACCGATGGATATCGAGTTTGCAATACACTTATAAATAAACGTTATTAAAATTGCTGAGTATGAAAAGTTATGCTGTTTGTTTCAAACGGGATTCCTGTGGGGCGTGCCGAGTTACTATTAACGTTTGTTAAGTAAATTTGTATTCTGGACACACTTTGACCTTTACCTGGCAATACCTCTATATCAGTATCGTCGCCTTCATGGTCGGCGGACTCATTGTTTTCTCCGAAAGGTGGCATGGTCGCTATACGGGCGACTATGATCTGGACAAACCCCAGGCTTCGCACAAGAAGTCCACCCCCCGGATCGGTGGTTTGGCGGTATTTGCCGGTACGCTGGCCGGCCTGCTGGTGTTGGGCCGGCCTGACAATATGACCCTGAACTGGCTGTGGCCGGCGCTGTTCGTGGCTTCCATGCCGGTGTTCGTGGCCGGTATTCTGGAAGATATCACAAAAGACATTGGCGCCGGCAAGCGCCTGCTGGCGGCCTTCCTGTCGGCGGCCATCGCCTGGTGGTTCTTCGGCGGCGTCAGTCGCGTCAGTATCGATGTTTTCAACTATATCCTGGGCTTCTGGCCCATTTCCCTGATCTTTACCGTTATCGCCGTGGGCGGCTGCACCCATGCGCTCAATATCGTGGACGGCATGAACGGGCTGGCCGGCATGGTCGCCATGCTGATGGCGACGTCGATCGCGCTGGTGGCCTACCAGGTCGATGACCTGGCGATTTTCGCGATTGCGCTTGCCATGGCTTCTTCCATTGTCGGTTTCTTTGTGTGGAACTTCCCCTTTGGCCGGGTGTTCCTGGGCGATGGCGGCGCGTATTTCATCGGCTTTATGCTGGCCGAGCTGGCCGTGCTGCTGGTGGTGCGCAATCCCTCTGTATCGCCGTTCTATGCGCTGGCCGTGCTGTTTTATCCGGTTTTCGAAACCCTGTTTTCCATCTGGCGGCGCCGCTTCAAGCGCGGCGTGCCGGTGGACCAGCCCGACGCCTTGCACCTGCACCAGCTGATCTTCCGCCGCCTGGTGCGCGTGACCTTCAATCGCAAGGGGCAGGGCATGGTGCCGGTCATGTGCAATGCGCTGACTTCGCCCTATTTGTGGGTGCTGACGCTCATCGGCCTGATTCCCGCGACGTTCTATTGGGATAATGCGCTGGCCCTGTGCCTGAGCATGCTGGTGTTCGCCTCGGTCTATATCTGGCTGTATTCGCGGCTGGTCGCCTGGCGCTGTCCGCGCTGGCTGCTGCTGCCCTCGGTGTCGCGGCGGCGTTGAGCGCCGCGTTTGCCGCGGTTTTTTGTTTCAGGGTGGTAATAGATGGTTAACGCTTCTTAAGCTTTGGTACCCGAGAACTTGGTAAAATGTTACTTTGAATGATGGTTGTCATCCTGCCGGATGACCTCGATCGTGCTTGAATCTGCTTTCCTTTTATGGAGAATTACGTGCAACTTGGCGATATAAAATTAGCGATTGTCGGACTTGGTTATGTGGGCCTGCCCCTCGCCGTGGAATTCGGCAAGAAGCGGACCGTGCTGGGTTTTGACATCAACAAGAAACGCATCGGCGAATTGCAGGGCGGCGTTGATCACACTCTGGAAGTGTCTTCCGAAGAACTGGCCGAGGCCAAGCAACTGAGCTATAGCGCCGATCCGGCGGAACTGGCCAAATGCAATGTGTATATCGTAACGGTGCCGACCCCGATCGATAACTATAAGCAGCCCGACCTCACGCCGCTGGTCAAGGCCAGCGAAACCATCGGCAAGGTCTTGAAGAAAGGCGATATCGTCATTTACGAATCCACCGTCTATCCCGGCGCGACCGAGGAAGATTGCGTGCCGGTCCTGGAGAAGTTCTCGGGCCTCAAGTACAACCAGGATTTCTTCGCCGGCTACAGCCCCGAGCGCATCAACCCCGGCGACAAGAACCACCGGGTGTCCACCATCAAGAAAGTGACCTCCGGCTCCACGCCCGAAGTGGCGGACCTGGTGAACGACCTGTATAGCGAAATCATCACCGCCGGCACGCACAAGGCCGCCAGCATCCGTGTTGCGGAAGCCGCCAAGGTGATCGAAAACACCCAGCGCGATGTGAATATCGCGCTGATCAACGAGCTGGCGCTGATTTTCAACAAAATGGGCATCGATACCGAAGCCGTGCTGGAAGCGGCGGGCACCAAGTGGAACTTCCTGCCTTTCCGTCCCGGCCTGGTCGGCGGCCACTGCATCGGCGTGGACCCCTACTATCTGACGCACAAGGCGCAGGCCATTGGCTATCACCCGGAAATCATCCTGGCCGGCCGACGCCTTAACGACTCCATGGGGTCCTACGTGGTGTCGCAACTGGTCAAGGCCATGACCAAGCGCTCCATCCAGGTGCAGGGCGCCAAGGTTCTGGTCATGGGTCTGACCTTCAAGGAAAACTGCCCGGACCTGCGCAATACGCGCATCGTGGATATCCTGAAGGAACTGGATGACTACAGCATGCATGTGGATGTGTTCGATCCTTGGGTCGATCCGCAAGAGGCCCAGCACGAATACGGTATTACGCCTGTCAAGGCGCCGGAGAAGGGCGCCTACGACGCCATTATCCTGGCGGTGTCGCACGAGCAGTTCGTGAAGATGGGCGCCAAGGCCATTCGCGAGCTGGGCAAGCCCGAGCACGTGCTGTATGACCTCAAGTATGTATTGACGGCCGAAGAAGCGGACATCCGTCTGTAACCACGTCGTCGTAGTGCCCGCCACGGCGGGCCCAACAAATAGCAGGTGAATATTATGAGTCAGACATTCGATAATCTGAAAAACGCTATCCAGGAAAAGCCAGGCGTCTGGCTGGTAACCGGCTGCGCCGGTTTCATCGGTTCCAACCTGCTTGAAACCCTGCTGCAACTGAACCAGAAAGTCGTGGGTCTGGACAATTTCTCGACCGGATTCCAGCATAACCTGGATGAGGTGCAACAGTCGGTCAGCCCCGAGCAGTGGACCCAGTTCACCTTCATCGAAGGTGATATCCGCGATCTGGAAACATGCAAGAAAGCCGTCACCGGCGTCGATTACATCTTGCACCAGGCCGCGCTGGGTTCCGTGCCGCGCAGCCTGGACGACCCCATTACCACGAACGCGGTGAATATCAGCGGTTTTCTGAATATGCTGGTGGCCGCGCGCGAGGCGGGCGTCAAGTCGTTCGTGTATGCGGCAAGCAGCTCGACCTACGGCGATCATCCCGATCTGCCCAAAGTCGAGGACAAGATCGGCAATCCCCTGTCTCCCTATGCTGTGACCAAGTATGTGAATGAGCTTTATGCCAACGTGTTTGCGAGGGCGTATGGCTTCAGTTCCGTGGGCTTGCGTTATTTCAATGTGTTCGGCAAGCGCCAGAATCCCGACGGGGCCTACGCGGCCGTGATTCCCAAGTGGACGGCGTCCATGATCAAGGGCGAAGATGTCTTCATCAATGGCGACGGCGAAACCAGTCGCGATTTCTGCTTCGTGGAAAATGCTGTGCAGGCCAATCTGCTGGCCGCGGCCAATATGCCCGAGAGTGGCAGCCAGGTATTCAATGTCGCGGTCAATGCCCGCACCAGCCTGAATGAATTGTTCGAGCACCTGGCCAACACGCTGGGCAAGAATGGCGTGCAGTATGATAAGAAGCCGGTGTATCGCGATTACCGCAAGGGCGATGTCCGCCATTCCCAGGCCGATATTACCAAGGCGCACGAACAGCTGGGCTATAGCCCGACGCATACCATTCTGGAAGGCATCGAGGTTGCGATGCCCTGGTATACCCAGTTCCTGCGTTAATCCTTGAAGCAGGTAATCAAGCGGTTTAAAGGGCTGCATCCAGACCACATGCGTATCGCGCAAGGCGCGATGCGCGTGGCGTTCTTTTTGCTGATCGGCAAGCTGGCCGGCGCGCTCAAGGAAATCGCCGTGGCGCATCGCTACGGTGTGAGCGACGTGGTGGATGCCTATCAGTTCACGATGACGATGGCCAATTGGCTGCCGGTGACGATCGTGGGCGCGTTTTCCATTGTCCTGATCCCGGTGCTGGTGAAAACCCGCTACGCGCCAGAGGCCGAGCGGGTGCAGTTCCTGCGCGAGCTGCAAGGCTGGGTGCTGGCGATCGGGATTGTGGTGGGCGCGCTGACATGGTTGCTGTGGCCCACGATCCTGGAGTACGCGGGGGGCAATATGAATGCCGCCACCCGCGCCCACAGCCAGGAACTGATCTGGGCCTTCGCGCCGGCGGTGCTGCTGACGCTGCTGATCGGCGTCAGCACCTCGCGACTGCGTTCCCACGAACGGCATGTCAACACGCTGTTGGAAAGCGTGCCGGCGCTGATGATCCTGATCTGGATCCTGGTGACGCCGGGCGACGTCAGCGTCATGCCACTATTGCTGGGCACGCTGGTGGGGTATCTGATCCAGGCGGTATGGTTGCAGGTCCTGGCGCGCAAGGCCGATAGCGGCATCTGGGGCGTGCCCAGCTTTACGCTGCATTCGCATCACTGGTCGCTGTTGCTCAGCGCCGCGGGGATTATGCTGATCGGGCAGATCGCCATGAGTTTCGTGGGGCCGCTGGACCAGATTGCCGCAGCCAAGCTGGGCAATAATGCCAATGCCACGCTGGGTTACGCCACGCGCCTGCTGTCGCTGATCATCGGTCTGGGCGCCGCTTCCGTGGGTCGCGCCGCCTTGCCGGTGCTGGCCGACGTGCAAAGCCAGGGCGATGCCCACCGCGCTCGCAACATGGCGCTGAAGTGGTCGGTATTCATGCTGGCAGGCGGTATTGTCGCCGTTGCCGTTTGCTGGGTGCTGGCACCCTGGATCGTGAAGATTCTGTTTGAAAAAGGCGCGTTTACCGCGCAGGACACCGTCGCGGTGGCCAGCGTATTGCGCTGGGGCATCCTGCAATTGCCGTTTTACTTTGGTGTGCTGATCCTGGTGCAACTGATGGCCAGCCAGAACCGCTATGGACTGATGGCGGCCATTGCGGTGGCCAACTTCGCGCTCAAGGCGGTCCTGAACATGGTGCTGGCGCCGCGCATGGGCGCCGAGGGCATCATGCTGGCGACCAGTTGCATGTACCTGCTGTCCTATATTTGCTATGTTTTCGTAACGCTAACCCACGACGTTTCCAAAAAGCAGCCCGTGGAAAAATCCTCCTGACCGACGTATGCCTTTACATGCCATGATCAAGCCCGCTCCGATGCGCATTATGATCTTCATACATTCCCTGCATGCCGGAGGCGCGGAGCGGGTTGCTGTCGACCTTGCCAATCAGTGGCATATCCATGGCCATGATGTCGTGGTGGTCACGCAGACCGACAGCAGCGGCGACGTCTATGAACTGAACCGGCATATCGAGCGGGTGTCCATGCGGACTGCCGGACTGCAGGGTGCGCTGGCCAATCTGCGGCGTATTTACGCGCTGCGCAGGCTGATGCAGAAATATCGCCCGGATATCGTCCTGGGCATGATGACCACGGCGTCCATCCTGTCTGTGATCGCCGGCATGGGTCTGCCTTGCAAAATCATCGCCACCGAACATACGCATCCGCCATCGCAGACCTTGTCGTCCCTGTGGCTGAAATTGCGCCGCCGTACCTATCCGCGCGCGGCCAAAGTGGTGGCGCTGACGCGCGATACCGCAAGCTGGATCGCCAATCATGTGCCGGGTTCGGATATGGCGGTCATTCCCAACGCGGTGCATTGGCCGCTGGCCAATGGCGAACCGCGGGTCGCGCCGCCGGCTCGCAACGGACGCAGCCATTTGCTGGCCGTGGGCCGGCTGCACACCGATAAGGGGTTCGATATCCTGATCGATGCATTTCGCGATCTGGCCGCGGTGTTTCCCGACTGGGACCTGGTAATTCTTGGCGAAGGCGCCGAGCGCGAAAGCCTGCAAGCGAGGATCGACGCGGCTGAGCTGAATGCACGGATCCGCATGCCGGGACGGGTCGGCAACATGCAGGAGTGGTATGCTGCTTGTGATATCTATGTGCTCAGCTCGCGGGTCGAGGGATTGTCAAACAGTCTGCTGGAGGCGATGGCCTGCGGGATGCCCAGCGTTGCTTTCGATTGTGAAACCGGACCGCGCGAGATCATCCGTCCGGACATCGATGGCGTGCTGGTGACGCCGGTCGAGGATCCGCACGCGCTGGCGGCGGCGCTATCGGGCCTGATGCAGAATCAGCAGGCGCGCAAGGCGCTGGCCAGCCGGGCGATCGACGTGCGCGACCGGTTCTCCATGCGTCGCATTCTTTCCTTGTGGCAGGAAGTATTCAATAGCATTCGTCATCAAGACAAAAAGGAATAGGCATCGCTTATGTGTGGGATTGCAGGGCTCGCAGGCCGCTTCGAACAAAAGGAAACACTGCTGGCCGACAGTTGTCGGCGCATCGCCCACCGCGGCCCGGATAGCAATGGCTTCTGGCAAGACAGGGACAGCCCGGTCGCGTTCGGCCACGTGCGGCTGGCCATCCAAGACCTGTCCGAGCATGGCCACCAGCCCATGGCGAGCGCAGACCAGCGCTTCATGATGGTATTCAATGGCGAGATCTACAATCATCCGCAATTGCGCGCGCAACTGGAGCAGGAAGGGTACGCGCATGCCTGGCGCGGTCATTCCGATACCGAGACAATCCTGGCCGGGTTGATGGTCTGGGGCTTCGAGGCAACCCTCAAGCGCCTGGTGGGCATGTTCGCCATCGCGGTCTGGGACCGCCAGACGCGCCAGCTTCTGCTGGCCCGCGACCGGTTCGGAGAAAAGCCACTGTATTACGGCTATGCCGATGGCGGTCTGTTTTTCGCTTCGGAACTAAAGGCGGTCATGGGCCTGCCGGGGTTCGACGCCGCGTTGAACCGAGATGCGATTGCCCTGTTGCTGCGCCATAACTATATCCCCGCGCCACATTGCATCTTCCGGAAAGTGCGCAAGCTCGCACCCGGTGCCTGGACCAGCCTGTCGCTGGCGCAGATCGAACAGGGGCAGTGGCCCGCACCGCAGACGTACTGGTCGGCGCTGGCCGTGGCGCGCGATACGCCGCGCCGTGAGTTTGCCAGCGACGATGAGGCCATCGATGAGTTCGAAGGGGTGTTGCGACAGTCCATTCGGGGCCAGTTGCTATCGGACGTGCCGCTGGGCGCATTCCTGTCGGGCGGGATCGATTCTTCGCTGATCGCCAGCCTGACCAGCCGCGAAAGCGCGGGAACGCTGAAGACGTTTTCCATCGGCTTTAGCGAGCCCGAATACAATGAGGCCGAATATGCGGCCGCAGTGGCTAGGCATTTGGGCACCGATCATACCGAGTTGTATGTCAGCGCCAAGGATAGCCTGGATTTGATTCCGTCGTTGCCGTATATGTACGACGAGCCGTTCGCAGACTCCTCGCAGATTCCGACAGCGCTGGTGATGCGCATGGCGCGCCGCGAAGTCACGGTAGCGCTCTCGGGCGACGCCGGCGACGAACTCTTTGGCGGATATTCGCGCTACCAGCGGGTGCTGGCCTGGTGGGCCAAGCGCGAACGCCTGCCTGGCTTGCTGAACGGACCGCTGCGCGCGGGCGCGGGCCTGGCCGGCAGCCTGCTGACAGGGCCGCGCGCCGAGAAATTCGAGAAATTGCGGCAGGTGCTGGCGGCGCCAAACAGCGTGGCGTTCTACCGCCAGTTCGTGTCGTACTGGCAGGATCCCGCCGCGCTGGTCAAGGGCGCGAAGGAGCCGGCCACGGCCTTCGATGCCGCGCCGCTGGACGATGTGCTGGATACCATGATGGCGATCGATACGGTGTCTTATCTGCCCGACGATATCCTGGTCAAGGTTGACCGGGCCGCCATGGCGGTGTCGCTGGAAACGCGGGTGCCCTTGCTGGATCATCGCGTGTATGAATTCTCCTGGTGCCTGGACCGCAAGTACAAACTGCGCGGCAACGACAGCAAGTGGCTGCTCAAGCAGTTGTTGTACCGGTATGTGCCGCCGCAGTTGCTGGATCGGCCCAAGAAGGGCTTTTCCGTGCCCATGGGCCAGTGGCTCCGGGGTCCGCTGCGCGAATGGGGCGGGCAATTGCTGGATGCGGGCAGGCTGGCGCAGCAGGATTTGCTGGATGTCGCCAGGGTACGCCAGGCCTGGGAGCAGCACCAGCAAGGGCAGGCGGATCATAGCGGGCGGCTTTGGGGTATCCTGATGCTTCAGGCCTGGCTCGACGAATATGGAATCAAGCCATGAGATCAATTTACCGCAACTTGGGGAAGTAGCCGATGCGAATCCTGTTACTTGTCAGTTCCATGAATGCCGGCGGCGCCGAGCGCGTCGCGGCTTCTCTGGCCAATGCCTGGGTGGGCGAGGGGCACGACGTATGCTTGATGCCGACGTATTCCCACGGCAACGGCCGTTCTTTCTATCCACTGGATGCCGCCGTGCGGCAGGTCTGGGTGTCGCGCCACTTGAGCGGGCCCGGCATGTTCCGCACCCTGGCCAAGCCCATGGTGTTGCGCCGCCTGGTCCAGGCCGAGGCGCCCGATGTGATCGTGTCGTTTCTGACCAATGTGAATGTGATGGTCCTGGCGGCCACCAAAGGGCTGGACATCCCGACCATTGTTTGCGAACGCACCAACCCGGTCGCCAGCAAGAACGTAAGCCCGGTACTGGCGCGGTTGCGCCGCTTGCTGTATCCCCAGGCCGATGCGGTAATGCTGCAGACCGAGCAGGCCGCCCGCACCTTTGCCCGGCTTGTGCCGGACCTGCGCCATGTCGCTGTTATCCCCAATCCGCTGCCTGCCGCCCTGGAAGCGGCGGCGCGTGCCGCCGATGACCAGGCGCAGGACGGCCTGTCGCAGTCCGAGGCAGCGGCGCCGGCGGTGGATACGGGCAGAAAACAGTTGTGCGCCATGGGCCGTTTTGTCGCGACCAAGCGTTTCGAGATGCTGATCAATGTATTCGCGAACTTGGCGGCCGACTTTCCCGATTGGGATTTGACAATCTGGGGCGATGGACCGTTGCATGGCGCCATGCAGGAAAAGGTCAGGCAGGCGGGATTGCAGGAGCGCATCTCGCTGCCCGGCAAGACCGATGCGCCTTGGGAAGCCCTGGCGGCAGCGCAGGCGTTTGTCATGACCTCGGAAGTCGAGGGTTTCCCGAACGTCCTGCTGGAGTCGATGGCACTGGGCTTGCCTTGCGTGACCATGGACTGCCCCAGCGGACCAGCCGAGTTGTCGCGCGAAGGACGCGATGCGATCCTGGTTGGCCTGAGCGATGAGGCAGGCTTGCAGGAGGCGCTGCGCCAGATCATGACCGACGAGGTGCTGCGCCGTGATCTCGGGCATCGAGCCACCATTTCCGTGCGCGATCGCTACAGCATGGCGGCGGTGCTGGAGCTATGGCAATTTCTGTTCGACGCGGTGATGGGCAAATCGCGCGCCACGCCGCAGCATGCCGCGAGCGAGGCGCAGCAGGACGACCGTCGCGCCGACGGCAAGGAGCCGTCCTGATGGCGCCGGCCGATCCCGTTGTCGATACGCCGACGCAACCCGGGTCCATGGATGCGACGACCGGGCGGCAGGCTGGCCTGCATGTGGTGCATGTCATCAGCGGCCTGGGCCAGGGGGGGGCCGAGGCGGTGCTGAATCGCCTGCTGGGCGCCTCTTCTGATGGCATTCGTCATACCGTTATCAGCTTCACGGACGCGGGCCTGTATGGCGAAAGCCTGCGCCAGGCCGGCGTCACGCTTATTACACTTGGCATGGCGCCGGGAAAAATCACGCCGGGCGACTTCATGCGCCTGCGCCGCGCCCTGATCGAGGCCCGGCCCGATGTTGTGCAGACCTGGATGTACCACGCCGATGCCATCGGCGGGCTTGCCGCCCGCATGGCGGGCCTGCGCCATATCGCATGGGGCATTCGCAATTCCGGGGAAAGCCTCAAGCGCAGCAGCAAGTCTGCCTGGCTGCTGGCCCGCTTTTGCGGGCTGGTATCGCGCTGGCTGCCGCAACGCATTGTGTGCTGCGCCGAAGGCGCGCGCCAGCGCCATGAGCAATGGGGCTACGATGCGAAAAAAATGGTGGTCATCCAGAATGGTTATGACCTGACGCGCTGGACCTACAATCCCGAGGCGCGGCAGGCGTTGCGCGCGCAATGGCAGGCCGGCGGGGACGAGCGCCTGATCGGTTTCGTGGCGCGGTGGAATCCGCTGAAGGATCACCGCAGCCTGATCCAGGCGCTGGCGCGTTGCGCGCGGCAAGGCCTGGCATTGCGTTGCGTGCTGGTCGGCAAGGGCATGGAGCGGGACAACGCGCAGTTGATGTCGTTGCTGCAGGAGGCCGGCGTGGCCGACAAGGTGATCCTGTTGGGCATGCGCTCGGACGTGCCGGATATCATGAGCGCGCTGGATGTCCACGTGCTATCCAGCCTGGCTGAGGGTTTTCCGAATGTCGTGGCCGAAGCCATGGCTTGCGGCGTGCCCGGCGTCGTGACCGATGTGGGGGACGCCGCGCTGATCGTCGGCGATACGGGCTGGGTGGTACCGCCGCAAGATCCCGATGCCCTGGCCGGCGCGATCGGCAAGGCGTTTGCCGCGATCGAGGCGCAGGGCCGCGAAGCGATCGCGCAGCGGGTGCGCACGCGGGTCAACCAGGAATTCAGCCTGCCGCAAATGGTGGCGCGCTACGAGCAGACCTGGCGTGCCATGGCCCAGGAAAAGATTTGACAGACAAGGCGAAACAATGACGACTCCAAACACAACGCGGTCTCCCTCTCTGATGTTTGTCGTGAATAACCCGGCTTTTTTCCTGTCGCATCGCTTGCCCATTGCCCTGGCGGCCAAGGCGCAGGGCTACGAAGTCAGCGTGGCGACCATGGACGGCGATGCGGTTGCCGCGATTACGGCCCATGGATTCCGGCACTATGTCCTGCCCATGTCGCGCAGCGGCATGAATCCGCTGGCCGAACTCAAAACCCTTTACGCGATTTATCGCCTGTTCAAAATCGTCGATCCGGATCTGGTGCATCTGGTCACCATCAAGCCGGTGCTGTACGGCGGCATTGCGGCGCGGCTGGCCAATGTCAAGGGCGTGGTCAGCGCGATTTCCGGCCTGGGCTTTATCTTCACGCGCGAGCGCAAGGGGATCGATTGGGTGCGCATGATCACGCAGCAGCTGTATCGCTTTGCCCTCGGACATCGCAATAGCCGGGTCATCTTCCAGAACAAGAACGATCGCGACATTCTGCAGGGCATCGGTGCCGTGCGCGAGAATCAGGTCGTCATGATACGGGGCTCGGGCGTTGACTTGCAGGCGTTTCCCGCGCTGCCCGAGCCAGCGCCGCCGGTCGTGGTGATTTTCGTGGCGCGCCTGCTCAAGGACAAGGGTTTGCTCGAATATGTGGAGGCGGCGGGCATGGCCAAGGAGCGGGGCAAGCCCTGGCGCTGGCTGCTGGTCGGCAATCCAGACAGTGGCAATCCCGCCTCGGTCACCGAGCAAGAGGCCCGGCAATGGCAGGACAGGCTCGAATGGCTGGGCGAGCGCAGCGATATCGCCGAGCTTTATGCCGCGTCGCATATCGTGGTATTGCCTTCGTACCGCGAAGGTTTGCCCAAGTCGCTGGTCGAGGCCGCCGCTTGCGGCCGCGCGGTCGTGACCACCGATGTGCCAGGTTGCCGCGACGCCATCGAACCTGGCGAGACGGGTGTCCTGGTTCCCGTCAGGGATGCGTCGGCGATCTACGAGGCGGTGGCGCAATTGGCCGAGGATACGCCGCGCCGCCAAGCCATGGGCGCGGCCGGACGCAAGCTGGCTGAAGACGCGTTCGATATCCGCAAGGTCGTGCAGGCACACCTGGATATCTATAAAAGCCTGGAAAAATAAACCTGCCTGGGCATGTTGCGCGGCGGGCCCGCCGCGCAACGCCGCAGCCCATCCATACTGCCGTCACTGGAAAATACCACGGCCAGGTACGCCCTGGCGCGCGTGCCCCCGTGCCTAGAAAGGTAGCGTGATTTCCGGCGCGAACTGCTTGAAGACCGCCTTGAATTCATTCTGGATGCGTTCGACGGCGGCCTGGGTATCCCCTTCGAAGCGCAGGACGATCACCGGCGTGGTGTTGGAGGCGCGGGCCAGCCCGAAACCGTCTTCATATTCCGCGCGTACGCCGTCGATGGTGTTTAACCCGGTGGCCTGTGGAAAGGCCGCCTGTTCCTGCAGTGTTTTGATCAGCGCATACTGCCGGCCTTCCTCGACCTCGAGCTTGATCTCCGGCGTGGCGATGGCGTCGGGCAGATCGTTGAGCACCGAGGTCGGATCGTCGTGGCGCGACAGGATTTCCAGCAGGCGCGCGCCGGTGTACAGGCCGTCGTCGAAGCCGAACCAACGCTCCTTGAAGAACATATGTCCGCTCATCTCGCCGGCGATTGGGGCGCCGGTTTCGGCCAGCTTGGCCTTGATCAGCGAATGGCCGGTGCGCCACATCAGGGGTTCGCCGCCGGCTTGCCGGACCGAGGTGGTGACGTGGCGGCTGCATTTGACGTCATAGATGATGGTTGCGCCCGGCTGGCGCTGCAGGATATCCCGCGCAAACAGGATCAACTGTCGGTCGGGCCAGATGATGGAGCCGCTGCGGGTAATCACGCCCAGGCGGTCGCCATCGCCGTCGAACGCCAGGCCGACTTCGCTGTCGCCGTCGCGTACGGCGCGGATCAGGTCTTCCAGGTTATGCGGATCGGCTGGGTCCGGGTGATGGTTCGGGAATGTGCCATCGACGTCGCAGAACAATTCGATGACGTCGCATCCCAGTGCGCGAAACAGCGCCGAGGCGACGGCGCCGGCCACACCGTTGCCGCAATCGATGGCGATTTTCATGGGGCGCGCCAGCTTGACGTCGCCCGCGACCCGGTCGATATAGGTCTGGATGATGTCCTTGCGCAGCGCCTTGCCTTTGGTATCGGCCAGCGGTTGCGAGGTCAGTCCCTGCATTTGTTCGCGCAGGGACAGCACGTCGGGCCCGTACAGGGCCTTGCCGTCCACCATCATCTTGAAGCCGTTGTACTTGGGCGGGTTGTGGCTGCCGGTAATGGCCACGGCCGTGCCGATATGCCGTGAATAGGATTCGAAGTAGACCAGCGGCGTGGGCACGACGCCGACATCGACGGTATCGACGCCCTCATCGTGAATGCCGCTTTGCAGGGCCTGCGACAGTGCCGGGCTGGACAGTCGGCCGTCGCAGCCGACGACGACGCAGGGTGCGCCGCAATCGCGCGCGCGCTGCGCCAGGGCACGGCCGAGCTGATACGCGAAGGCGTTGTTCAGTTGCTCGGGGACGATACCGCGGATGTCATAGGCTTTGAAGACGGCTTCGGGCAGGGCTGTGGTCACAACATATCCTTGTGGACGGAAAAGCAGACGGCGGCGCGCGGATTCGGCGGGCCAAGGCTTGCTAATATCGGTAAAATGAGAATACGACATTATACGTCTCTTGCTGGCAGACAGCGTCAGGAATATGTCTGTAATTTTTGCGGGGGCGGCAATATGAAACAGGTTGAATGATGAATGTAATAAAGGCATTGCAGGATATTGCAGGACAGGATCACGTGTTGGTGGGCGAGGCGGCGCAGCCGTACCTGACCGATTGGCGCGGTCGCTATACCGGGCAGGCGCTGGCCGTGGTCAGGCCCGCCAGCGCCGAGGAGGTGGCGGCCGTGGTACGGGCCTGCCTGTCATTCAAGGTGCCCATGGTGCCGCAAGGCGGCAATACCGGCCTGTGCGGCGGCGCCACGCCGGACGGCCAGGGCAACGCCGTGGTGATTGTGCTGACGCGCCTGAACCAGGTGCTGGAAGTGGATACGGCCGACGATACCATGACGGTGCAGGCCGGATGCACGCTCAAGCAGGTCCAGGAAGCGGCCGCCGCCGCCGATCGCCTGTTTCCGCTGAGCCTGGCGGCCGAAGGCACCTGCACCATAGGCGGCAATCTGGCGACCAATGCCGGCGGCACGCAGGTATTGCGCTATGGCAATACGCGCGATCTGACGCTGGGGCTGGAAGTTGTCACCGCCGATGGCGAAATCTGGCATGGCCTGCGCGGTTTGCGCAAGGACAATACCGGCTATGATCTACGCGACCTTTATATCGGCAGCGAAGGCACGCTGGGTATCATCACGGCGGCCACGCTCAAGCTGTATCCCCAGCCGGTGGCGCGCAGCACCGCCATGTTGGCGTTTCCCGACATGCCGGCGGCGGTGCGGATGCTGGCGCGGGCGCGCAAGGGGTTTGGCGCGGCGCTCACCGGCTTCGAACTGATCTCGCATTACTGCCTGGATTCGGTCACCTTGCAGTTTCCCCAGCAAAAATGGCCTTTCGGCGAGGAAAGCAGGCAATGTCCGTGGTATGCCTTGCTGGAGGTCTCCGATAGCGAAAGCGCCGAGCATGCCCATGCGCGCTTCGAGGCCGTGGTGGGCGAAGCGATCGAGCAGGGCGAGGTGGTGGATGCCGTCATCGCCAGCAGCCTGTCGCAAAGCCAGGAGCTCTGGCATCTGCGGGAGAGCATACCCCTGGCGGAAAAACAGATGGGCAAGAACGTCAAGCATGACGTTTCCATTCCCGTCTCGCGCATGACCGGTTTCGTGGAAAAGACCAATGGCATGCTGCAGGCGGCGTTTCCCGGCGTGCGGCATATCGTGTTCGGACACCTGGGCGACGGCAACCTGCACTATAACGTGGCGGCGCCGGCCGGGTCCGACGAAACCGCCTTTCTCGCGCTGCAGCCGCAGGTATACCAGATCGTGCACGATAGCGTGCATGCGTTCGGCGGCTCCATCAGCGCCGAGCATGGCGTGGGCCAGCTCAAGAAGGACATGCTGCCCGCCTACAAGCCCGCCGTGGAGTTGGCATTGATGCGCCGGATCAAGCGGGCACTGGACCCGCAGGTACTGATGAACCCCGGCAAAGTGATCGAGGCCAGCGATATCTAGCGGCGCTGGCAGGCGGGGCAATAGTACGTGGCGCGCTGCCCCTGCACGATTTTGCGGATGGCGGTGCCACAAGCCCGGCACGGCTGGTTCTCGCGGTCGTATACGGCGGCGTGGATATCGAAATAGGCGCCGGGCTCGCCTTGCGTGCCCGTGTAGTTGCGCAGGGTGCTGCCACCCGAGGTCAGCGCCTTGTCCAGGGTGTCGAGAATTGCCGCATGCAGCCGCCGCACGCGCGCCATCGCGATGCGATTGGCCGCCGTGCGCGGATTGATGCGCGCCGCGAACAGGCTCTCGGAGGCATAAATATTACCGACACCGACCACGATCTGGCCGCCGAGCAGGGCTTGCTTGACGGCCACGCTGCGGTTTTGCAGGCCCGCATAAAGCAGTTCGGGAGTAAAGGCCGGATCGAACGGTTCGATACCCAAGCCAGCCAGCAGCGGATGCGCGCTGACGGGGCCGTCTTCCTGCGGGTGCCACAGTACGGCGCCAAAGCGCCGCGGATCGTTCAGGCGGACAGTGGCGTCCTCGAACAGCCATTCGACATGATCGTGCTTGCGCAGGAATTCGCCGGCGGCGACATGGCGCAGGGAGCCGGACATGCCCAAGTGGACCAGCAGCGTGCCGTGTGCAAAACGCAACAGTAGGTATTTGCCGCGGCGTTCGCAGGCAAGCAGTTGCCGCCCTTCGAGGATATGGTCCAGGCCGGGGGTAACGGGCCAGCGCATGCGGGAATCATGGACCCGCACCGATAGCAGGCGCTTGCCGGTAATGATCATGTCCAGCCCGCGGCGGGTGGTCTCGACTTCAGGTAGTTCGGGCATAGGGGCGGCCGCCGCGGCTCGTGGCGGCCCGCGGCGGTAAAATGCTTATGTTTTAAGGATTTATCGATAATAACTAAGGAGTGATGATAACATTTGTTTTTTGTTATCCGTTACTGTTTCGTCTGCCTGTGATTCCGATTAAAAGCGTTTTTCGCGCCGCGGTCCTTGCTGTGCCAATTCTTTGGTCCGCGACGGCGCACGCCCAGTTTTCGCTTCCCCCCGATAGGCGTGCCATGCTGGACTTTCTGCCCGCCAGCAAGGCCGAACCGGTGGTCCTGATCGATCATACCGAAGCCGACGATATCTACCGGCTGCTGGTAATGGAATTGGCGGCCCAGGAGGGCAAGCTGGACCTGGCCGCCCAGACGGCGATGGATCTGGCGCGCGACAAGAAAATGCCGCGTATGGCCAAGCGCGCCATGCATTTCTACCTGGCCGCCTCGCAGCCGCAGAAAGCCAATGCGGCCGCGCGTCTCTGGAGCCAGCTGGCGCCGGGCGATGAAGAGGCCGCGGCCGCCACGCTGGCGCTGTCGGCCAATAACGGGGATACGCAAGGGATCGTCAAGGCGCTGCGCGAACGCGTGTCAGGCGCGCGCAACAAAGAGCGGGCGCTGTACCAGGCTGCCTCCATCGTGGCCCGCATGAAGAACAAGCAGGAAGCCCTGGATGTGTTTGCCAAGGTGATCCGGGGCAACGGCGACAAGCTCTCCGTGGCGCAACTGCTGCTGTCCGATTTTGCCGCCCAGGCGGG
Source organism: Advenella kashmirensis (assembly GCA_040395835.1). Lineage (GTDB taxonomy): Bacteria > Pseudomonadota > Gammaproteobacteria > Burkholderiales > Burkholderiaceae_B > Advenella > Advenella kashmirensis_B. The sequence continues at coordinate 47,085 of JBEBPQ010000015.1, read as the reverse complement.
CAACGAGGTGCTGGCCTGGAATGCGGCGCGCAAGTCGCTGTCGCTGAATCCGGATTCGGATGCGGCGGCCGAGCGGGTCATGCGCTATGGCGTCCGGCTCGATCACGACCGGGCGATGGCGCTGATCCGCCAGTTCATTACAGGTCATCCCAACATCCGGCAGGTGCGCCTGCTGTACATCAGCCAACTGGTCGAGGACAAGCAATTCGAGGCGGCCCTGGCCGATCTCAAGCGCATGCAGAAATCCTTCCCCGAGGACTTCGATCTGTTGTACCTGGAGGCCCAGGTCAATTACCAGGCCAAGCGCTATCCGGCGGCGCGCACCTTGCTGAACCAGTTCCTGCAGGTGCAGGAGCAGCGGCGCGATGCCTTGTCCGACGAGCAGACCGACGCGCAGGGCCAGGCCACCGACGCCCGTTTGCTGTACGCCCAAATCTATGAGGATGAGGGCAATTACCGGCAGGCCATCGCGCAACTGGAAAAAATCGATGAGTCGGCGATGGCGCCGCAAATCCGCATGAAGCAGGCGGCATTGCTGGGCAAGCTGGGGCAGTTGCAAAAGGCCATGGCGTTGCTTGACGATATTCGCACCGATACGGAATCGGACAAGGCGATTGTCCAACTGGCCGGCGCGCAGATTCTGGTGGACGCCGGCCGCACCGACAGGGCCGTGGCGCGCCTGGTCGCGGCCGATAAATCCCTGCCCGATAACGCCGCCATCAAGTACGACCTGGCCATGCTGTATGAAAAGCAGGGCAAGCTGGTCGATATGGAGCGGCTGCTGCGCCGGGTCATGGCGCTCAAGCCGGATTCGCCCGACGCCTTCAACGCGCTGGGCTATGTCTTTGCCGACAGGAGCAGCAATCTGGACGAGGCACAGACGCTGCTTGACCGTGCGTTGCAGCTGGCGCCCGCCAATCCTTTTATCCTGGACAGCATGGGCTGGCTGCAGTACCGGCTCGGTAATCTCGCGCTTGCCATGCAGTATCTGGAAAGCGCATTCGAATTGTCGCCGCAGGCCGATATCGCGGCGCACCTGGCCGATGTCTACTGGCAAAGCGGTGATCGCAAGAAAGCCAGGGACATGCTGAAACAAGGCCGGCAGCTCGATGGCGAGAATCCGACACTTAAAGAAACCCTCAAACGACTGGGAGTTCGTTCCAAATGATGTTTTTGACCCGTCACCGCCGCCTTGCGGCGGCCTGCCTGCTTGCGGCCTCGCTGGCCGCCTGCACGACCGTGCCCACCACGCCCTCGGCTCCCGCCACGTCTGCGGCCAGCAGCGCCTATGAGCGCAGCGGCCGGTTTGCGCTGACGGTGCGGGATATGGCCATGGAGCGCACGCGCGACTCCGTGCAGGGCGGCTTCACCTGGGTCGATACCGGGTCGCTGCTGACGCTGGACCTGAACAACCCGCTGGGTTCGACCTTGGCGCGGGTCGTGGTGTCCGATAGCCAGGCTGTGCTGACGCGCGCCAATGGCGAGCGTATTGCCGCCGCAGATCCTGACTCGCTGGTGGCCGAGGTCCTGGGCAGCCCGATTCCCGTTAGCGGCATGCGCCACTGGCTGCGCGGCCAGCGCGACGGGCGGCCGGTTGCCGCCGGATCGCAGCAGTTCGACGAGGCAGGTTGGCATGTGCGGATGTCCGATTTCGACGCCAAAGGGCCGACGCGCCTGCAGTTCGACCGCAGGCTGCAGGGCGAGCAGGTAACGGTGCGTGTGGTGACAGAAAGAGAATGAGGCAACTGCGTGATGTGCCTGCGCCGGCCAAGCTGAATCTTTTCCTGCATGTGACCGGTCGGCGCGCCGACGGCTATCACCTGCTGCAAACGGTATTCACCTTTATCGATCTGGCCGACCATCTGCACTTCACGCTGCGCGACGACGGCGTGGTCCGGCGCATTACGGATATCCCCGGCGTGCCCGAGGACCAGGACCTGATCGTGCGGGCCGCGCGCCTGCTGCGGCAGACCGCGGGCGTGGCCGCCGGGGTCGATATCGAAGTCGACAAGCGGATCCCTGCCGGCGGTGGCCTGGGCGGCGGCTCCAGCGACGCGGCCAGCACCCTGGTTGCCCTGAATCGCCTTTGGGATGCCGGTTTGTCACGCGAGCAACTGCAGGCGCTGGGCCTGTCGCTGGGGGCCGATGTCCCGGTCTTCGTGTTCGGGCAATCGGCGTTTGCACAGGGCGTGGGCGAGGCATTGCAGCCCTGTCCGGTGCCGCCAGCCAGTTATGTGCTCTTTGTGCCAACAATTAGTGTCGCAACTGCAACAGTATTTTCCTATCCGCATTTGACAAGAGATACAAAATCGCTCATAATGCACGACTTTGCTGGACACGATATTCATCGGTTTGGCAAAAATGATCTGCAGGCAGCAGCATGCGCCTTGTTCAAACCGCTTTCGCTTATTGTCAGTTGGTTCGAATCGGAGGGCATTGCGGCCAGAATGACAGGATCGGGCGCGTGTTTCTTTGCGGCTTTTTCCTCTCATGAACAGGCCCAGGCGTGTCGCCGGCGTGCAGAACTCGCGCTAGCCTCTCATCCAGAGGTGCGCCAGTGGTTGGGGCAGATTGTCGTCTGTCATGGTTTAGGCCAGCATCCGCTGTATAATTGGATATAGATTTTTGGGGCGTCGCCAAGCTGGTTAAGGCACTGGATTTTGATTCCAGCATGCGAAGGTTCGAATCCTTCCGCCCCAGCCAAATTCGTACTGCATGTGCGGAAACCGTGAATAAGCCGCTATAAACCGGTATGTGCTTATCACGGTTTTTTTATTCATTTCATCGAATCCAGTCATCATGACCAACAACAATTTCATGATTTTCACCGGCACAGCCAATCCCAGGCTGGCCGTCGACGTTGTCAATCATTTGGACATGTCGCTGGGCAAGATGACCGTCGGCCGCTTCTCCGACGGCGAAGTCATGGTGGAAATCCTGGAAAACGTGCGTGGCCGCGACGTCTTCGTCCTGCAGCCAACCTGTGCGCCGACCAATGACAACCTGATGGAAATCATGACCATGGTCGATGCGCTGCGTCGCGCTTCCGCGGGCCGCATCACCGCCGCCATCCCTTATTTCGGCTATGCGCGCCAGGACCGCCGTCCGCGTTCCGCGCGCGTCGCCATTACCGCGAAAGTGGTTGCCAACATGCTGCAAAGCGTGGGTGTCGACCGCCTGCTGACCATGGATCTGCATGCCGACCAGATCCAGGGCTTTTTCGATATTCCGGTAGACAACATTTATGCCGGGCCTGTGCTGCTGGCCGATATCGACCAGCACAACTTCAAGGACCTGGTTGTCGTTTCCCCCGACATTGGCGGCGTTGTGCGCGCCCGCGCGCTGGCCAAGCAGCTCGAGGCCGACCTGGCCATTATCGACAAGCGCCGTCCTCGCGCCAATGTGTCCGAGGTCATGAACATCATCGGCGAGGTCGATGGCCGCACCTGCATCATCATGGATGACATGGTGGATACCGCCGGTACGCTTTGCAAGGCCGCCGCGGCGCTCAAGGAGCGCGGCGCCGGTGCCGTCTACGCCTATTGTACGCATGCCGTGCTGTCGGGCGGTGCCGTGGGCCGCATCGCCGAATCCGAACTGGACGAATTGGTGGTTACCGATACGATTCCGTTGTCGCAGGAAGCCGCGGATTGCCCGCGGATACGGCAACTGTCCAGCGCATCGTTGCTGGGTGAAACCATCCTGCGCATTTCACATGCGGAATCGGTCAGTTCGCTGTTTGTAGAGTAACGTTTTTCGCAGCATAAAGCATTTGGTTCGTTGCTGGTCGCGGCGGCGAACCGGGTGGTCAGGTCAACCGGCCTGGCCTTTTCGAATACCCTAAGGGTATTGTTTATTTGGAGTTTTCCATGAAATTTGAAGCCACCACGCGTAGCGTTCAGGGATCGAGTGCGAGCCGCCGCCTGCGCCGCGCAGGTCGTGTTCCGGCCATTGTTTACGGTGGAAAAGGCGAGGCGCAAAGCGTCGAGCTGGACCACAACGAGATTTTCCACGCCCTGCGCAAGGAAGAATTCCACGCCTCCGTGCTGGACATGATCCTTGACGGCAAGAAGCAGAACGTTCTGTTGCGCGCTGTTCAATGGCACGCCTACAAACCCCAGGTTCTGCACGTGGATTTCCAGCGCGTGAGCGCCAACGAGGCCCTGACAACCCGCGTTCCTTTCCACTTCATCAATGGTGAAGAGTCTCCTGCGGTCAAACTGCAGAGCGCCAGCATTTCACACGTGCTGAACGATATCGAGATCACTTGCCTGCCAAAAGACCTGCCTCAGTTCATCGAAGTCGACCTGAGCAAAATCGAAGCCGGTCAGGTTCTGCATCTGTCCGACGTCAAGGCGCCTGCCGGTGTTGAATTCATCGTTCACGGTGAAGACAGCCCAGTACTGGCGACAGCCCTGGTTGTTGGCGGCGGTGCTGCCGACGAGGCGGAGAGCGAAGAGCCCGCAGCCGAGGCTGAAAAATCCGATAAAGCGCCTGAAGACGACGCCAAATAAGTCGCAAATGTGTTACCTTGCCTTTGGCAGGGTAACGCAAGCCGGCCTTGGCCGGCCATGCCGTATTTTATCTACCCCCGTACCGCGTCATGCGCTTCGGGGGTTTGTTTCGTAGACTGCAGGGAAAATCGCCAATGGCTTCAATGCCTATCCGTTTGATTGTCGGGCTGGGGAATCCTGGCCAGCAGTATGAAGCAACCCGTCACAATGCGGGTTTCTGGCTGGCCGACCATTACGCCGACGACCTGAATACCAGGTTTGCGCTGGAAACCGGCTTTTTCGGGCAGCTGGCCCGTGCCCGCCATGACGGGGAAGCGGTCTATTTGCTCAAGCCCGCGACCTATATGAACCGGTCGGGGCAGGCGGTGGCGGCCGTCAGCCGGTTTTTCAAGATCGAGCCGGCCCAGGTGCTGGTGTTGCACGACGAGCTGGATCTGGCGCCCGGCGATATCAAACTGAAAAAAGGCGGGGGCCATGCCGGGCATAATGGCTTGCGCGATATCCAGTCCGCCCTGGGCACGCCAGACTACTGGCGGGTCCGCATGGGCATCGGACATCCGCGCAACCAGGGCCTGGCCCAGGGGGTCGCGGATTACGTCCTGTCCATGCCAAGCCGCGAGGATATGCCCTTGATCGAGAACGAGATACACTGCGCGCGCCAGATGCTGGTGCCGCTGCTTGATGGCGATTTCGCGGCGGCTTCGCGTCGCCTGGCGGCGGCCCGGGAGAGCGCCGCATGAGCGCGCCGACGTTCCGCGAGGATTTGCGCGCATTCCTTCGCTATGTCCGGCGACCACACCTGACACCGCGCGTTGCCCAGCGGGGCGGCGGTAGCGGCTGGCGGCGCGACTGGTGCCTCAATGTGTCGTTTCGGCGCATGCTGGCCTGGGTCGGCCTGCTCTGGTTTGTCAATCTGTTCGTGCTGGCGCCCCTGGCCCTGAGCGTGGCCGAAAGCGGCGGCGCCCAGCATCGTATCGACCCCGACAATATTCCCTGGATGATGGCGGTGCTCTGGGCACCGGTTGCCGAAGAATTGCTGTTTCGCTACAGCCTGCGCTATCCGCGCGCGATTCTCTGGGTCGTGCCGGTCATGGCGATGGTGGTGTTTTCCGGTCCGTCCTGGCTCAGCGGTATTGCCCTGTTCCTGGTGCTGGCCTTGCTGGCGGCGCTGGATCTCAAGGGATTTACCGGCACTGAAGAAGCCTTGGCATGGCAGTGGCGCAAGCGCTACGTGCAATGGTTCCCCTGGCTGTTTCATCTGTCGGTGCTGATTTTCGCGATGGTGCACCTGAGCAATTTCCGCTTGAACGACACCGCGGTCTGGATGCTGCCGCTGCTGGTCCTGCCGCAGTGGATGACGGGCCTGGTACTGGGCTGGATGCGCGTGCGCTCGGGCATCGCCACATCAATGCTGATGCATATGATGTTCAATGGCGGCCCCTTGCTGCTGATTTGGCTCATGCTGATGAGCCGCTAGCGCCACTCGCAGCGCCAGAACCCGTATTGCGCCTGCCTCTGCCGGAGTCGCGGCTGCGCGAGGCGCGATAGGCGGGGCAGCCGCAACCGCGCCAGGCGGCGCCCACCGCCCGGACGCGTGTCATTGCACCTTGCCGTAGACCGCGTCCCGGACCTGGCGGGGGAACTGCCCGGACATGCCTTCAAATGTCGTGTTGGTCAGGGCCACGACGGCGATATCCCGTTGCGGATCAAAAAACCAGGCGTGCCCGTAGGCACCGCCCCATTGGATCGTTCCCGCCGATTGCGGCGTGGCGGCGGCCCGCGGATCATCCAGCACCCCCCACCCATATCCGAACCCCCAACCCGGTCCTTGCGTCTGCGCAGCGGCGCCGGCATGATCCCGCATCATTTGCCGGATCGTGGCGGGCGCCAGGATAGGCGCGCCGTCGTTTCTGATGGCCAGCAGAAATTTCATGAAATCGCCGGCCGTGCCCGACATGCCGGCACCGCCCGAAGGATACGAGGCGGGGTTGAACAGGCGGGCGGGCGCAAAGCGCACGAAGCCCTCCCCAAGTGGAACGTCCATGGTGCCGGTCATGCGGATCGGCCGGGGCCGATGATCCACATAGGGCGTCGCCAGCCTGCCCGGGTTGTCCACGGTGAATCCGGTGTCCGTCATCCGCAGTGGCGTGAGTACGGTGTCGCGTACAGCCTTCGGCAAGCTGCCGTGGGTTGCCGCCGCGATCACGCCGCCCAGCACGTCGATGGACAACGAATATTGCCAGCGTTCACCGGGCCGGTAGAGCAGGGGAACGCTGCCGAGCCGCCGCAGGTTTTCGGCCAGGGACAGGCCGGGGGCATCCAGGCCGTCGGAAACGCCGGCACTATGATACGGGCCCTTGCCACCTGCCTCAAGAAAACCATAGCTCAGGCCGGCCTGGTGCGTGAGCAACTGCGCCAGCGTGATGACGGGCGTCGTGCCATCGGCCAGCCTGGGCCGAAAATCCGGCAGCCAGCGGGTGACCGGGTCATCCAGCCGCAATACGCCGTCTTGCGCCAGCTTCATCAGCGTGGCGCTGACCAGCGGCTTGCTCATGGAGGCCAGCCGGAAAATACTGTCTTTGCGCATGGGAATGCCTTGTTCCCGGTCGGCCAGCCCGCCGGCGCGCTGATAGACAACCTTGCCACCGACGCTGACCACGACGACGGTGCCGATGATCCGCTGCGACCGCACCGCTTCGTCGATGACGCGATCCAGGCGCGCGGCAAGGCCGGGATCCGGGTCGGGCGGGGGCGCCGTTGCCGCCACGGCCAGGGAAGAAAACAGCAGGGGAAGCAGGGCAAGACGGCGCAGCACGGGAATCAGCATGGTTTTTCCTTTATAATCACAATGATCGTTCCGTATTTTAGACAAGCATTGATTTTATTTCAAGAGTGATCATTGTGATAAATAAAACATCCCCTGCAAGCGTTGCCCAGGGCGGGCGCGGGCGCGGCCGGCCCCGCAATTTCAATCGTACCGAGAAACTGGCGCAGGCCATGGCGCTATTCTGGGACCGCGGCTACGAGGGCGCTTCCATTGCCGATCTGACCATGGCCATGGGTATTACCGCGCAAAGCCTTTATGCGGCCTACGGCTCCAAGGCCGCGCTTTACCGGGAGGCGCTGGCGCACTACCAGGGGACCCTGGGCAGCTACGTAGCCGAGATCCTCGCGGCGCCGATCGATACCATGACGGCGATGGAACAGGTGCTCAGGCAAGCCGTGGTCGAGTTCACGCAGGCCGATAGACCGCGAGGCTGCATGGTGTCCCTGGGGGCGCTGGCCTGCGCCGATGAGCATCGTGCCGAGGCCGAGTATGTCGGCCGGTTGCGCGAAGCTGCGGTGGAAGTACTGGCCTTGCGTCTGCGGCAGGGTGTTGCGGCAGGCGATGTGCGCGCCGATGCGGACCCGCGCGCGCTGGCCCGGTATGTGGGCGCGATGATCCAGGGGCTGTCGATCCAGGCGCGTGACGGGGCGTCGCGCCAGGAGCTGGAGCCGCTGGTCGATACGGCTTGCCAGGCCTTGCGGGTCTGGCGCGCGGGCCAGGCCGCCCGCTGAGCCCCCGCTTGGCTGGCGCCTTGCGGTCCGGCTACAGCACGTCCTGCTTGAGCTGGGGGAACACCTTGGATACCTTGTCCAGCAGATAGTCGCCATAGATGCCGTTGAAGGCATGGACATTGGCCTTGTCCCAGCGCGAGGCGCTATCGTCCGGGTCGGGCACGGCCGGCAGGCCCTCGATGCGATGCACCTGGGCAAAATAGTTGGGGTCGAAAAACAGGGGAAACGACAGGCGGTCGCGACCGGAGGTATTGCGCATCACGCGATGCGCGGTGGAGCGGTACCAGCCGCCCGTCATGCGGTCCAGCATATCGCCGATATTGCAAATGAAGGTATCGGGCACGGGAACCGCATCGATCCAGCCCCCGGGCGTCTTGACCTGCAGTCCACCGATCTGGTCCTGCAACAGGATGGTCAGCAGGCCGTAGTCGGTGTGTTCGCCCACGCCCCATTGCACATCCATGTCTGCCGGCGAGGGCTGGCTGGGATAGTTGAAAATGCGAAACAGAATCAGCGGATCCGCGGTGTAGCGGTCGGCGAAGTAATTGGCGGGCAGGGCAAGGCTCAGGGCGATGCCGCGCATCAGCGCATGGCCCAGCGCGGTCACCGCCCGCATGTATTGCAAAATGGTGTCGCGAAAGCCGGGGATATCCGGGAACAGATTGCCGCCATGCACCGGCGTGCCCGCCAGCACCAAAGGATGGTCGGCGGGCAGTTCGGTTCCCAGATAAAGTCCTTCTTTCCAATCCGGCCTGCCCGAGGTCAACTCGCCGCCTGGCGGGAAGTAGCCGCGCCAGGCGCGGCCGGCCAGCGCCATGCGCCAGCGCATTTTCTCTGCTTCGTCCAGCGCGAAGAAACGGCGGCTGAGCGTGTCCAGCTCCCGGATCAGCGCCGGATCGATACCGTGCCCGGCGATGTAGAAGAAACCATGGGCGCGACAGGCGTCGCGGATATGATCGGCGACCGCTTGCAGGGCCAGGGGGCCCTGGTCGGACACCAGGGCGGAAATGTCGATGACCGGTAGCGAGCGGGAAGCGGTGTCAGTGGCGTTTGTCATGATCAAGATGCGGAGCAAGGGAAAGCGGCGCGCTAGCCCGCCGCAGGGTGGCTATGGTTGCGCGCCGGCGTCGTGGCCGGATGGTGCGAATCATCGAAAACCGCGCTGCAAGCGGCGAGCGTAGCGGGTTCGGTATCATATGGCTTTGGCAAACGGCGTGCGGATGTCGGACAGGAATTGCGCGGCGCGTGGGTGCTGGGGCCGGTTGAAGAAATCGTCGGGCGTGGCGCGCTCCAGAATCTTGCCTGCGTCCATGAAAAGAATACGGTCGGCCACTTCGCGGGCAAAGCCCATTTCGTGGGTGACGCAGATCATGGTCATGCCGTCCTTGGCCAGATCGCGCATGACCAGCAACACCTCCCCGACCATCTCGGGGTCCAGCGAACTGGTGGGCTCGTCAAACAGCATCAGTGGCGGCTCCATGGCCAGCGCGCGGGCAATGGCAATGCGCTGCTGCTGGCCACCCGACAGGGCATCGGGCATGGCCGAGGCCTTGTGCGCCAGGCCCACGCGCTCGAGCAGGGCCATGGCTTTGTCGCGGGCGACCCGGGGCGCCAGGCCGCGCAAATGGATGGGCGCCAGTGTACAGTTCTCCAGCGCGCTCAAGTGGGGAAAGAGATTGAATTGCTGGAAGACAAAACCGATGCCGGAGCGAAACGCGTTGAGATCCAGGCGATTGGCGTAGATATCCTGGCCATCGACGCGGATGCGGCCCGACTGTATCGGTTCCAGGCGGTTGATCGTGCGGATCAGCGTTGACTTGCCGGAGCCCGACGGGCCACAAACGACCACCACTTCGCCGCGCGCGACGGTTTCCGTGATATCGACCAGGGCATGGTATTTGTCATACCATTTGTTGACATTCTCAAATTCAATCATATTGCTTCCTTGCCGGCAGCGACGGCGCCATGTCTTTTTCCAAGCCTGCGCTCCAGCCAGTACGCGAAACGCGACAGGCCGAAGCAGAGCAGCAGGTAGGTCAGGCCGAGCACCAGGTAGATATGCGCCGGATACACCATGACCTGCGTATTGATTTGCGACGTGATGAACGACACTTCCGCCAGGCCGATGATATAGCCCAGCGAGGTTTCCTTGATGGTGGAGATGAACTGATTGACCAGCGAGGGCAGCATATGCCGGATCGCCTGCGGCAGCACCACCAGCCGCATGGCGCGGAAGTAGCCGAAGCCCAGCGAGCGGGCGCTCTCCATCTGCCCCTTGGGCAGGCCCTGGATGCCGGCGCGGATGATTTCGGCCAGGTAGGCGGCATCGAAGATGACAAGCGCGGTCAGCATGGTCCAGAACTGGTTCGTCTTCACACCCGTTACGCTGGGCAGGAAGAAATAGGCCCAGAATACGACCATCAGCAGCGGCGTGCCGCGCACCACGAACACCAGCGCGCTGACAGGCCAGCGCAGGGCGCGCCAGGGGCTGATGCGGGCAAAGGCCAGCAGGATGCCCAGCGGCATGGCCATGATCAGCGCGCAGCTGGCCAGCAGCAAGGTCAGGGCCAGTCCGCCCAGCGGGCCGTTGGGATATTGCCCCACCAGGAAGTAGAGCCAATAGGTATCGATGACTTCGAGAAATCCGCTCATAGCGCCCTCGGCGGATAACGGTGCTGGAACCATGCGGCCAGCGCGGTGATCAGCAGCGACAGGCTCAGGTAGGCCGCGGAGGCGAAGGCGAAGGCTTCAAAGCTGCGGAAACTGGCGCTTTCCACTTGTCCGGCCTGGTACATCAATTCGGCCACGCCAATTACGGTTGCAATACTGGTGTTTTTCCACAAGTTCAGCGTCTGCGAGATCAAGGGCGGGATGATGACGCGCACGGCCTGCGGCAGGATCACCCGCCGCATGGATTCAAGAAAGCTGAAGCCCAGCGCGCGCGCCGCTTCCATTTGCACAAATGAAATTGCCCGGATGCCGCTACGGATATCCTCGGCCATGTAGGCCGCGGTATAAAGCGTGAGCGCAATGACCGCACAGGTGGCTTCGGTGTTGCTTGCATACAGCCATTGCTTGGCCGGTTCGGGCAGCAATTCCGGCGCGCCGAAATACCAGAATAGCATATGCGCGAGCAGGGGGATGTTGCGGATCGATTCGACATAGGCAAAGCCGATGGCGCGCAGCAGGCGAAACGGCGACAGGCGCAGCAGCGCGATACCGGTTGCCAGTGGTAGCGACAGCGCCAGTGAAACGGCGAGCAATTGGATGGAAAGCCACAGGCCGGCCAGCAGCATATCGTGATAGCGGCCACTGAGCAGCATGGAAGCGTCAAACTCGGGCATGGTCGGTCGGGTAAAAGTGGAAAACAGAAAACAGCGCAGGCCTGGCGCCGGTATGGCTCAGGCCACGCTGCTACGTGGCGGCGCGGACGCCCGGACGGTCAGGTCCGCGCCGCAGCCGGAACCACTACTCTTTGATCTGGTCGGTTTCGAGCTTGAAGCCGCGCGTGGTGAATTTGGACTTGGTGTCGGGGCCATACCATTTGAAGAAAATCTTCTCGGCCTCGCCAGACGCTTCCAGCCCGCGCAGCGTATCGTCAACCACTTTCTTCAGGCCGGCCTCGCCCTTGCGCAAGCCGAAAGCCAGCGGTTCCTCGCTGATGCTTTCCTTGAGTACCACGAAGTCTTTCTGTTTCGGTCCCAGCTTGGCGTAGACGCGCAGCAGCGCGGCTTCGTCATCCACATAGCCCACGCCTTTGCCTTGCTGAAGCGCAAGAAACGCCTGCTGGCTGGTATCGAACGTCACCACATTCACATCGGGCACCGCCTTGCGGATATTCGGCTCTTGCGTGCCGCCGCGGATGGTCAGCACTTTCTTGCCGGCCAATCCGGACAGGTCCTTGATGCCGCTGTCGCTGCGCACCAGCGCCTTCTGTCCGGTGACAAACGTGGTCACGGAAAAATCGATCTGGGCTTCGCGCTCCTTGTTGTGGGTCAGGCCCGCGGCGATGATATCCACATGCTTTTGCTGCAGTTCGGGAATGCGCGCGGCAACGGCCACCTGCTTGAAGCGGGCCTTGACGCCGATTTTGTCGGCGACCGCCTTGGCCAGGTCGACTTCGTAGCCGATGAATTCGCGGGTTTTGGGATCGATGAACGTGGCGGGCTCATCGGTGCCGAGCACGCCGACGACCAGCTCGCCGCTTTTCTTGATGTCCTCCAGTTGGTCGGCTTGCGCGTTGGCGGCCGCCAGGCCAATGAGGGTTGCGCCCAGCAGGGGCAGGAGTTTTCTTAGTTTCATGATCGGATGGCTTCCTGTAATTTCAGCGTGATTGCCAACGCCGTATGGGCGGCGTTATTGTCGGGCGTTATTTAGAACAAGGAAATTCGAGAAGAAAACTATATCAGCATAACAAAAGCCCATAAAATAACCAATGGTTATAAGATAATTATCGTGGCCAAATTTACCCATCTTCGGGGCAGGGTTTTTCGCCAAGGGCCGGTAAGCGCCTGGCAAGGCGCAAGGTCTGGCGCGGGTTTGGGGACGGGCATGGGGCGGCCGCCGCCGACAGCGCAAGGCGATTGCCTGCGGGAATGGGGCGGCGTGCCCGGATCAAGGATCCGCGCACGCCGATGAGGCGATTACTTCATGCTCAGGTAATCAACCGCCAGATTGGACAGGGAACGCACCCCTGTGATCAGGGCCGATTCATCCACGTAGAAATGCGGCGAATGGTTGGCGGCGACCTTGCTCAGGTCCTGGCCCTTGGGCGTGACGCCAAGGTAAAAGAACATGCCGGGCGCCTTCTGCTGGTAAAAGGAAAAGTCCTCGGATGCACTGGATTTGGGCTGCAAGCCATAATTGCCTTCTCCGGCGACCCGGCGCAGGGTGGGGGCCATTTTCTCGGTGAAATCGGGCGGATTGACCACGGCGTTATAGAGCTCCACGACCTTGACCTTGGCCGTGGCATTGGCGCTGCTCGCAATGGATTCCGCCGTATTCTTGATGCGCGCGTGGATGTCCTTTTTCATGCCTTCGTCATAGGTGCGCACGGTACCGGTCATGGAGGCTTCGTCGGGAACAATATTCATGCGGTTGCCGGCATGGAAGGTGCCCACGGTGACGACGGCCGGCTCCAGGGCGATATTGGACTGGCGGCTGATAATGGTTTGCAGGCCCATGACAATTTGCGATCCCACCACGATCGGGTCCACGCCCTGCCAGGGACGCGCGCCATGGGTCTGCTTGCCCTTGATGTCGACCCAGAACTGATCGGCCGCGGCCATGGCCGGGCCGGCACGCCAATAGACCTTGCCCGCCTCGTATGAACTGGAAACGTGCAGGCCGAAAACGGCATCCACTTTCGGGTTGTCCATGGCGCCCTCGGCGATCATCTGCTTGGCGCCCCAGGTGTTGGTGCCGTCGGGCTCGAAATCGGCGGGCGACTCCTCGGCCGGCTGGAATATGAACTTGACCGTGCCGGGCAGTTCGTCCTTCATGCTGGCCAGCACCTCGGCCGTGGCCATCAGCATGGCGGTATGCGTATCATGGCCGCAGGCATGCATGACATCGACTTCCTTGCCCAGGAAGGTGCCCTTGGCCTTGGAGGCGAAGGGCACGTCCACCTGTTCCTTGACCGGCAATGCGTCCATATCCGCGCGCAGGGCCACGACCGGTCCCGGCTTGCCACCCTTGAGCACACCGACGACACCGGTCACGGCAACATCGGTCTTCACGTCCATGCCCAGGCTGCGCAGATGATCCGCCACCAGCTTGGCCGTGCGCTTCTCCTGATTGCCCAATTCGGGATGTTCATGAATATCGCGGCGCCAGGCGATCAGCTTGCTTTCAATCTCTTTGGCCTTACTGTCGATCTTGGCGCTCAGCGCTGAGGGCGGCGCCACGTCCTGCTTCTGCGACTGGACCGTTGCGGCAGGCGCCGCCACGGCGGTCGCGCCCAGGAGCGGTGCGCCCAGGCCAAGCGCGGCGGCAACCGCCAGGTGAACGGGTTTGCGCCAATGGTCGGATGGCTTTTTCATGGATTCTCCTCTTTCTTGGTTAACAACTTGTTGTCTGGCAAGTGGAGATGTTATCACCCGCGCCGGGAACGCGCGGCCCTTTTATTGCATACATGATAATCAGGCCGGCTCCGGCCAGCGATGGCGGCAACCGGGGGCTCGCGTGGCCGGCCAGTATTCTTTGGCTCAGGCGGCAATGTCGGCGGCAAGTGCGGCGGACAAGGTTACAATCATGCTTTTCTGGAACAACATGCCGGAGGCGCCGCAGCAGGGCGTCCCGGCGGATTTGTGTTTATCAAAAAATCATACGGTGTCGCAACCGCGCGCCGGGCTGGCTGGGCCAGCCGGCCGGATGCGGGTGCGTGTTATATCTTAAGGAAATACAATGGCTCTTCAATGCGGGATTGTCGGCTTGCCCAACGTTGGCAAGTCCACCCTTTTCAACGCCCTGACCAAGGCGGGCATCGCGGCAGAAAACTACCCTTTTTGCACGATCGAACCCAATGTCGGGATCGTTGAAGTGCCGGATCAGCGCCTGGACAAACTGGCCGAAATCGTCAAGCCCGAGCGCATCCTGCCGGCCACGGTGGAGTTCGTGGACATCGCCGGCCTGGTCGCCGGCGCCTCCAAGGGCGAGGGCCTGGGCAACCAGTTCCTGGCCAATATCCGCGAGACCGACGCCGTGGTGCACGTCGTGCGCTGCTTCGAGGACGAAAACGTGATTCACGTGGCCGGCCAGGTCAACCCGATCTCCGATATCGAAGTCATCAATACCGAACTGGCCCTGGCCGACATGGCCTCGGCCGAGAAGGCGCTGCTCAAGGCGCAGAAAACCGGCAGGGCCGGCGATAAAGAGGCCCAGAAGCTGGCAGCGCTGCTGGAAAAGATCATTCCGGTGCTCAACGAAGCCAAGTCGATCCGCTCCATGGGATTGGACCAGGATGAACTGGACCTGATCAAGCCGTTTTGCTTCATCACCGCCAAGCCGGCCATGTACGTGGCCAATGTCAAGGAAGACGGCTTTAGCGACAACGCGCACCTGGATGCCGTCAAAAACTACGCGGCCTCGGAAAACGCGCCGGTGGTGGCGGTGTGCGCCGCCATCGAGGCCGAAATCGCCGACCTGGACGACGAGGACAAGAGCGTGTTCCTGGCCGACATGGGCATGGACGAACCCGGCCTGAACCGCGTGATTCGCGCCGCCTTCCGCCTGCTGGGCCTGCAAACCTACTTCACGGCCGGCGTCAAGGAAGTGCGCGCCTGGACCATCCATATCGGCGACACGGCGCCCAAGGCGGCCGGCGTCATCCATACGGACTTCGAGCGCGGCTTTATTCGCGCGCAAACCATTGCCTTCGAGGACTTCATTACGCACAAGGGCGAACAGGGTTCCAAGGAAGCCGGCAAGATGCGCGCCGAAGGCAAGGAATATGTGGTCAAGGATGGCGATGTGTTGAACTTTCTGTTCAACGTCTGATGGGCGTTTCCGCCTTTTTGTGTATTTTGCGGCCAACCCGCGGTCTGCCCTATCCAACGAGGGGCGGATCGATCGGGCCTGCCGGCCCTGGCGTTATCATCAACGAGAACAAAAAATCGACAGCGCCGCGCCTTTGCGCGCTTTAATGGCGCCGCCGCTACAGTTGGCGCAACCCCTATAAGCCTATGACTTCGCGGCCGCCCGCAGGGGATGGCACTTTGCGCCCAGAGCGGATTTTCACTCTTGCCCGGACGCGGCGGCAGAACCTCTTGCCGGCCGCGACAGGCCGCTGGTATCAGTCGACGCGAGCGCCGGATACCTCAACGGCATGTTTCCACTGTGCCGTCTCTTTCTTCACATAGTCGCCAAATTGCTTCGGCCCCAGGTTCATGACCTGGCCGCCCAGTTCATCCATGCGTTTCTTGAAGACCGGGTCGGACGCCACCTTTTCTGTCGCCGCGTGCAGCTTTTGCTGGATGTCCGGGCTGATACCGGCGGGCCCGAAGATACCGAACCAGGTGGCGGCATCGAAGTCCTTGACGCCGGCCTCGCTCATGGTTGGCACGTCCTTGATGGCGTCGATCCTGTCCGGATTAGCAACGGCAACCGCGCGCAGTTTACCGGATTGGATGTGCGGCAGGGCGGCAGATAGGGTGATGAACGCCGATTGGACTTGCCCGGCGAGCATATCGGTGATCAATGGCGCATCGCCCCGGTACGGCACGTGTATGAATTTTGCCCCGGTCTGGCTCTGGAATAGCGCCTGGGCGAGATGCTGCGGCGAGCCATTGCCCGGCGAGCCCACGGTGATGCCGTTTTTGCTTTCTTTCGCTTTCTTGATGTAATCCTGTAGTGATTCGACTTGATAATTGGGACTGGTCACCAGGACGATGGGGATTTTGGCGATCAAGTGGATCGGCGTGAAATCCTTGATGGGATCGTAGTTGAGTTTGGTGTACAAACTGGCGCTGATGGTATGGGCGGCCGTGGTCGTGTACAGGGTATAGCCATCGGGCTTGGCGCGGGCAACGCCGCTGGCGGCAAGGGTCGTGCCGGCGCCGGGTTTGTTCACGACAACGATAGGCTGGGCAAGTTCGTCGGGCAGCTTGCTGGTGATCATGCGGGCGATGACATCGGTTGCACCGCCTGCGGCATAAGGGATGATCATCTCGACTGGCTTTTCCGGATAGCCGCCGGCACAGGCAAGGGGTGCGGCCGCCAGTGTGGACAGTGTTGTCGCAAAGAGCAGGGTTTTCAAATTCATGGTGTCTCCGTTTTCATGTGATCAGTGCGGTGATCCGCCTTGTCGCGCTTCATTCGCGGGCCCGCCATTGGGCATTTCCTTGGTCGCGTGGCTGGCCAATTTCTCGGCGTTGTGTCGCTGGATATTAAGGGGAAAAAACAATGGAAAAATAGAACTGTTGTTCTGTTTATGGATTATGCAATGTACGTATTTCATTTGCAAGCACAAAATAACAGCAGTGATAACTGCTTCCTATTGACAGCGCCGGTATCTGCGCAGATAATAAAATAGAATATTCGTTCTGTTTAGTAGAACGAAATAAACAATGACGCGCGGCCGGGAACCCTGTGCCTGTTGCCGGCGAGACAGCATGGAAAATGATCGGAGTATATGGATGGAACAACAAGCGAACCTTGCCCCCAAGGCGTTTCTTATCAATGGCGAATGGCTCTCGCGGGATCAGGATTTTTTTGAATCCATCAATCCCTCGACGGGTGCGCTCAATTACCGGCTTTCAACAGCCGGCCCGGCCGATGTGGACCTGGCGGTAAGTGCGGCAACGCTGGCCGCTCGACAGCCTGCATGGCGCGATATGCTCCCGCATGCCAGGGCGCGGGTGCTTGAGCGCATGGCGGATCTCATCACGGCGCGCGCGGATGAGTTCGCGCGGATCCAGATGCTGGAAAACGGCAAGGTCTGGGCCGAGTGCCAGGCGCAGGCGGCCAGTGCCGCGGCAACATTCCGCTATTACGCGGGAGTCTGTGAAACGCTGGGCGCCGAAGTGACGCCTGCGCGCGGCAATTACCTGTCAATGACCGCTTACGAACCCTACGGTGTGGTGGCGGCGATCACGCCCTGGAATTCGCCGCTGACCATGGAAGCGCAGAAAGTGGCGCCGGCGCTGGCTGCCGGGAATGCGGTCATTCTCAAGCCGTCGGAAGTGACCCCCTCGGCGGCGCTGCTGCTGGGCGAGATCGGCCTGGCCGCCGGATTGCCCGCCGGTATCCTGAACGTGCTAACCGGGCATGGCGCGACAACCGGCAAGGCGCTGGTCCAACATCCTGGCGTTCGCATGATTTCCTTTACGGGCGGTACGGCCAGCGGCAGGGCTATCGGTATGATCGCCGCGGACAGGGTGGTGCCCGTTGCACTCGAACTGGGTGGCAAGTCTCCACATATTGTGTTCGAGGATGCCAATCTTGAGGCCGCTGTCGAAGGCATCGTGGGCGGGATTTTTGAAGGCAGCGGACAGTCTTGCGTGGCAGGCTCGCGCCTGTTTGTCCAGCGTAGCGTATATGACAAGCTGATGCCGTTGCTGGTGGCGCGCGCGCGGCGCATCAAAGTCGGTCTGCCGGATCAACAAGGTATGGAAATGGGGCCGTTGGCAACGTTTGCGCATCGCGAGCGGATTGAACAGTTCGTCGACAGCGCCAGGCAAGAGGGAGGGGAAATCCTGACCGGCGGCCAACGCCCGGATGCGCCCGGATTGGACAAAGGCGCATTCTACCTGCCGACAATCATTGCGCAACTGGACGGACAGAGCCGATGCGTGCGCGAAGAGATATTCGGGCCGGTGCTGTGCGTGCTGCCTTTCGATGATGAGGCCGATCTCATCGCGCAGGCGAACGATAGCGCTTACGGTTTGGCATCCGGTGTATGGACCGCCAGCTATCAACGTGCCTGGCGCGTGGCCCGTGCCCTGGAAACCGGCCTGGTGTGGATCAACACCTACAAGCAGTTATCGATTTCAACACCGTTTGGCGGATTCAAGCATAGCGGTATCGGTCGCGAGAAGGGTGTCAATGGCGTACGCATCTACCAGCAGAGCAAGGGCATTTACTGGAGCATGGATCCGGCCAATATGCCATGACCGCCATGCCGTAAATAAACGGCGGCGGCCGGTTCCCGCGGATTGCGCAACGGACCGCCGCAAGGATTCTTGATATATGCTTTATAAGGAAGAAGATGTCTACATCAACAGCTATCGGTTTTAAGAAAATAGGCTTTATTGGCGTCGGGGTGATGGGCGAGCCCATTTGCCGGCATCTCGCGCAAAAATCCGGCTTGCCGGTCCTGGCCAATGACCGTGATGGCGCCCCTTTGGAGCGGCTTGCGGCCTTCGGGGTCAAAAGCGCAACAATCGAGGAAATTGCCGCGTCGGCCGAGATTATTTTCCTGTCATTGCCTTCGGGGGAAGTGGTTCGAAGCGTGATCGAAGGGGGGGCGGGGGATCGGCCGGACGATGCAAGCGAAGCGGGTGCCCACCACCAGGAGCCGTCCGGTTTGCTGACCTTATGCCGACCTGGGCAGGTGGTGGTCGATCTGAGTACCTCGCCCGTTCCGCTGACGCGCGCGCTGGCGGCCCAGCTCGCGGCGCGGAATATTGATTTTGCCGATGCGCCTGTGATGCGCACGCGGGCGGCGGCCGAGGCGGGTTCGCTGGCGGTGCCGGTTGGCGCGAGCGAGGCGCTGTTCGAGCGGATCAGGCCGCTGATAGCCCTGTTTGCGACCGACATTACCTATGGCGGCGACATCGGTGCGGGCCAGGTGATCAAAATTCTGAATAATATGGTGCTGTATGAAACCGTGCAGGCCTTGGCCGAAGCCAGGGCCATTGGCGTGCGGGCCGGGGTTGACCCCGAGAAGCTTTTCCTGGCCATGTCCACGGGTTCCGCGGACAGTTTCGCCTTGCGCAATCATGGCATGAAGGCCATTGTGCCGCAGGTGTTCCCCGAGCGCGCGTTTCCCGTCACGTATGCGCGCAAGGATCTGCAATACGCGGTCGATCTGGCCGAGTCCGTGAATGTCGATGCGAGCGGCGCGAAGAACTTGATTGCCAGTTTTGATGCGGCGATCGCAAAGGGCCATGGCGATAAGTACGCGCCGGCCATCAGCTTGGTCCTGGAGGGGAAGTAGCCATTTGCGGCGGCTTTCCCCCATAACCGTTGCGCGCGGCATGCCGGCGACCGGCACGCATCGCCTGCCTCTGCCGGGTTGGCGGCGTGTCTTTGGGCGCCGGCGCGTTATGGCATAATATCGCATTGAATTTTGCGCAATACGCTTAGACTATGGATGCCAACCAATCATCAGAAAACGGGGTCGCCGCCGTCGACCGGGCCATCGCCATTTTGCAGGCCATGTCGCGCGAAGCGTCGCCCATGGCGTTGGCAGACCTGGCGCGCAATACCGGCTTGTACAAGAGCACAGTCCTGCGCCTGATCGCATCCCTTGAAAAAGCGTCGTTCGTTGCCCGGCGTGCCGATGGCAGCTATGTGCTCGGTCCCTATGCCTATCAACTGGGCCGCGCCTACGAGGCAACGCATCATTTGGTCGAGGTCTTGCGGCCTATCCTGGCAGACCTGGTCGCGCAAGGAACGGAAAGCGCTTCGTTCCATGTCTACGACAGCCGCAGTACCCGCCTGTGCCTTTTGCGCATCGACTCCCACCATTCGACGCTGGATCGCATCGATGCCGGCGATTTATTGCCGCTGGACCGTGGCGCGGCCGGCAAGCTGATTACCGCGTTCCGCAATACGAACCTGGTGCCCAAGCTCGCCAATGTGACCGCCCTGTCGCTGGGAGAGCGCGATGCGAATTGCGCGGCAGTGGCCACCGCGGTGTTCGGGCCCAATGACCAGATTGTGGGCGCGATATCGCTGTCTGGCCCACGGGAGCGGTTCACGAAGAAAGCCATTGGCACCATGAAAGCGCAGTCCGCCTTCGCGGCTATGCGTGCAACCGAACTGCTTGGCGGCCAATGGCCCAAGAAGTGAGATCGCGCGCGGTGTCAATGGCACGGTCTCTCTTGCTTCCCAGAATGTGACAGGGCCTCCGAACTAAACTGTATCAATTCATTTCCCTATCAGAAACTGTCATTGCGTCGCGCTATTCCGGTGGTATAGTAAAACTCCGATTTTTTACTCCACAAGGAACGATCATGGGTATTCTGGATGCAGTCAATGCCGTGCTGGGAGGTGGCAACAAGCAGGACGCACAAGCGCAGGACGGCCAGGTTCAGGGCGAGCAGGCGCAGGCCGGACAGGCGGGCGATCCGGGTGGCCTGGGTGGTTTGGGAAATATCAACCTTGGCGCATTGGGCGCCTTGTTGCCGGTCATCCTGTCCATGATTAACAATCAGCAGGGCGGCCTGGGTGGCCTGGCGGAAAAATTCCAGCGCGGCGGCATGGGCGATATCTTCAATTCATGGGTCAATTCCGGCGAAAACCAGTCTATTTCCCCGCAACAGGTGGATTCCGCGCTGGGCGCCGAAACCGTGGACTCCATCGCGCAGCAGTCGGGCCAGTCGCGCGACGATATCCTGGGCTCGTTGTCCAGCATTTTGCCCCAACTGGTCGATCGGTCGACCCCCGAGGGACAGATGCCGGCGGATGGCCAGGTGCGTGGCGACAACGAAGTGCTCAATTCACTATCCTCGCTGTTCAAATAGTCCCATACGCCTGCAATCGCGGCCCATATCTGTTAGCATAATCGAAATAACAGTCCGATCCGCAGGCGGTCAACCCATTCCTGATTATCCGCGCAGCCGGTTCCCTTTTTCCCGCACACCGGGAATGGCAGCCGGGGCGGTATCGCTTTAGTTTAACGGGTAGGCTGGCGCAAGGCATGTCACGGGAATGCCGTCAACTGCGCCGGCGCAAGCGCAACGGGCCGTCCTCGCAGGCGGCCATGGCGGGCTGTCCCACTATTTATAGAAATGAGAGATCAAGCCGCCCATGAAAGTCTGGCTTAAAAGAATTCTGATCGGCCTAGTCATTATGATGCTCGTGGCCTTTGTCGGCGCCGCTGTTTTTTTATTGACGTTCGACCCCAACGCATACAAGCATAAGATCGAGAGCATCGTGCAGGAGCGGTATAACCGCACCATGGTAATCGAGGGCGATCTGGAACTGTCGCTGTTCCCCCGTATCGGCCTGTCCGTGCGCAAGATCTCGCTGTCCGAGCCAGACTCCACCACCACCTTCGCATCCATCGACAGCGCCCGCTTCGCCGTCGCCATCTGGCCATTGCTGTCCAATCGCCTGGTGGTGGATCATGTCGCCATCAACGGGCTCAAAAGCTGGATCGTGCGTGATGGCAAGGGCAATTTCAATTTCGAGGACCTGCTGGGGCAGGGTGGGCAGCCGGCGACAGAGCCGGCCGATCCGCGGTTCCGTACCGATGAGGTGCAGCCCGCGCCCGCTGCCGCGCCTGAAAGCAGCGTCCTGCCGCAACCCAAGAAAACGGATTTCAAGATCGATATCGCCGGGCTCGAGGTCCTGAACGGGGCGATCTTCTACAAGGATCAATTGAATAACCTGGACATGCGCCTGAACCGCATGTCGGTCAATACCGGCAGGGTCACGTTTGACCAGCCGTTCGATGTCTCGGTCACCGGGCAGTTGGAAGGGGCCCGGCCTGTGGCCAACGCCGCGGTCAATATCCAGGGGCTGGTCAAGCTCGATCCCGTGACCAAGCTGTATTCGGCGCGTAACCTGGAAGGCAATATCAAGGGCGTGGTCGGGGACGTCGATATCCAGACCGGCGTGCTTACCGGCGATTTCGCCATCGACAGCTTTGCCCATGCGCTGACCGGCTCCGGCATCGATCTGGCCATTACGGGCAAGGGTGCCAAGGGCACCGGCCTGCGTGATCTGGACATGCGGCTGACCGCACCCAAGCTGAATTTCGATTCGACCGCGCCGCTGCTGCAAATGAGCAATTTCGCGGTCAAGGGCACGGCCAGCAACGAAGACAATGAATCCTACGACTGGGTGCTCAATTCGCCGGCGCTCGATATCTCCCCCACGGGCGCGGGCGGGCGGCCGCTGACTGGCTCGGTCCGCATCAAGGGCGAGGAGCAGTTTGGCATCAATTTCCGGATGCAAGGCATCAGCGGCACGTCCGACAGCCTGAATGTGGCCGAAATCAAGCTGGATGGGGCGTATGTGCGCGGCAAGAATCGCGCGGTCAATTTCAACCTGTCCTCGCCGGCCAAGATGGATCTGGCGCGGCGCCTGATCGTGCTGTCGGCGATGAGCGGCAATATTGTCCTTAAGGACGCCGAAACGCGCGAGCAGACCATTCCCGTGATCGGGACATTCAATGGCGATTTCCTGAAGAAGCAGGCCAGCTTCAAGGCCGATGCCGTCATCAATGCCGGCAAATTCAGCTTCGACGGCAATGTATCGCATGCCGGCGAACCCTATGTGCGCTTCACCGTGGGGGCCGATTCGGTCAACCTGGACGAGCTGATCGACAACGCCTCGGCGGCGGCCGGCCAGCAATCGGCGCCTGCGGCGGCAGACGCCGCCAAGAGCGAGACGCCCGCTCCCGCCCAGCCGCAACCGCAGACCACGGCGGTGCGCAACCTGGTCAGCGATCTGATGGGGGCGCTGGTGGGCTCGGGCACCGCCAGCCTGAAACAGATCACCTACCATGGCGTGGTCTACAACGATGTCAGCGCGTCGCTCAACTTTACCAAGGACCAACTGGGCATCAGCAATATCAAGTCCAGCATTTTCGACGGGAAAGTGGAAGGTGATGCCCTGATCAACATGAAGGACAACGAGACCACGACCAAGCTCAACTTCCAGGATGTCTCGCTGCAGCCGCTGCTCAAGGGCCTGGGCATGCAGCCGTTGCTGAGCGGTACGGGCACGTTTGCGCTGGTGCTCTCAACCCAGCCGGTGCCGGATGGCGGTCACTGGCTGTCCAACGCCACCGGTTCGATCGAAGGGCAGGCGCACGATGGCGCCATCAGCGGTTTCGATCTTGCGCCCATCTTCGCCGATCCCATGGCATTTGCCAACAATGTGGAGCAAGCAGGCGCCTGGAAATACGATCCGGCGGCCCAGACGCCGTATCAAAGCCTCAAGACCAAGCTTGCCCTGGACAAGGGCGAATTGCACTTTACCGACCTGAGCCTGGAAACCGAGCCGGTGCTGATCCAGGCGGATAAGAACCTGGCGATCTACAACCTGGTGAACGACCAGTTCTCGTTCCCAGGCAAATTCGTGACGCGTCAGCCGGTTTCGGTGGAGCAAGGCGGTATTCGCCTCAGCGTCAAGCAAATCACGTTGCCGTTCGAACTCTCGGGCACACCGGATAATGCGCAATTCAAGGTCAAGTGGCAGAACCTGAAAAACTCTCCCTTGGGGCAGTTGATCAAGCGCAAGAAAGATGAAGCGGCGGCCGAAGCGCAGCAGACAGCGCCGGCCGCTAGCGATGCGGCCGCCACGCCTGCGGCCACGGACGGGGCTGCTGCCCCTGCGCCGCCGGCACCTGCGGCGGGCGAGGCCGCGCCAGGCAATGCGCCGGCGCAAGGCGCGCAGCCAACGCCAACGGCGCCGTCCGCGCCTGAGCAATAGGCGAGCCGGCCGTCACTCCATTGCTTTTCTTGGTGTTTTTCTCATGACAAATTCGATATTCCAGCCCATTTACCAATGCCGGACCATCGCCGGCCAGGTCCGGCCGGCCGCGCAGCTGCGCTGGTTGCTAATCGACGACGCCTCGCAGGCGCTTCCCCGGGATGAACCGAAGCTGCAGGATGTCGAGCTGACGATCCGTTTCGATTACCTGGTGATTCGCGCGCCGGGCATGCTCAGGCTCGATATTCCCATTGATGTGGTGGAGGATGACGAAGAGGCGTTCGAGGCGGTGCGCCTGGGAGGGCGCAGCGTGCAGGCGGTGAGCGAAGGGGCGCTGGCCGATGCCTGGTTCACCAAGTTGCTGGAGCGGCCGGTCCGGCTGGTCAAGCTGCATCCCGACGAGCGTATCGATCCTGCCGCCTGAGGCCGGGCGGGTCAGGCGACTTTCGTCAGCTTGTGGTATTTGGCCATGAGCGTCTCTTGCGATTCGTCCCAGGCGGGATTGAGCTCAATACATTCCACGGGACAGATGACCTGGCATTGCGGTTCTTCGTGATGTCCCACGCATTCGGTGCATTTTGCGGGGTCGATTTCGTAAAAATCCACCCCCATATAGATGGCCTCATTCGGACACTGCGGTTCGCAGACGTCGCAATTGATGCATTCATCGGTGATCAGGAGTGCCATGTGGTTTCCGGCGTTATGAACAAGTACAGGCTATAGTTTACGACAATGTCCATTGCAAGGTCGCTAAACAGGCGACATCGTCAGGGTTAATTCAATTTCAGGCGGAATTCGGCGCCTGGGCGCCGGCTGGCGATGCCTGCCCGCTTATTTGTCCTGTTTGGCGGCCGCGGCGCGGGCCTGTTGCCTGGCGCGGGACTTTTCCTGGAGCCAGCGTTCGACCGAGGGGAACACAAACTTGCCCACGTCGCCGCCGAGCAGGGCGATTTCCCGGACAAACGTGCCCGAGATGAACTGATATTGGTCCGATGGCGTCATGAACAAGGTTTCGACATCGGGCAATAAATGGCGGTTCATGCCGGCCATCTGAAACTCATACTCGAAATCGGATACCGCCCGCAGGCCGCGCACGATGATGCGGGCATCCTCGGCCCTGACGAAATCCTTGAGCAGACCGCTGAAGCTCTTGACGGTGACGTTTGGGTAATGGCCGAGGACCTCTTCGGCAATTTGCATGCGTTCGTCGATCGTGAACAGGGGGTTCTTGCCGGCGCTGATCGCGACGCCCACGACAACGTGATCAAACAGGCTGGCGGCCCGTCTTACCAGGTCCTCATGTCCGCGGGTGAGAGGATCAAATGTTCCTGGGTATACAGCAGTGATCATCATGTGCTCCGTAGAATCCCGATCGATGCCGGGAAAAAGGCCGCCAAACATCTGGCCTGAGCGTTGAAAGGAACGTTGATTATAGAGTATTTACAGAATTTTTTTGCGGTGCAATAAGATGTTCGTGCAACTGATAATGTACCATGCCCGCCTTACCCTGGCGCAGGCATGGGAATTGCGGTCCCGGGTCTTCCGGCTGGTCGGATTCGATATAGACCAGTCCGCCGGGTTTGACGATATGCGCCAGGAACGGGAAGATTTTGCCGAACAGCTTGCCGGCGAAAGGCGGGTCCAGCAGTACCAGGTCAAATTTGCTGGCGTCCATGCGTGCCAGCACCAGCAGGGCATCCGCGCTATTGATGCGGATCTGCTCGGCGCGCAGCCGGTCGCGGGTCTGTCGCAGCGCGGCCAGCGCCTGAGGGTTGTTTTCCACCATTTGGACATGGGCGGCGCCACGCGAGGCGGCTTCGAAGCCGAGGGCGCCGGTGCCGGCAAACAGGTCCAGCACCGCCTTGTCCTCGAAGTGCCCGTCCCACAGGTGATGCAGCCAGTTGAACAGGGTTTCCCGGATCCGGTCCGAAGTGGGGCGCAGTCCGCTGGCGTCAGTGACAGGAAGCAATGAGCGGCGATACTGGCCGCCGATGATTCTGATGGCCTGGCGTTTGCCAGTCGGGGCGGCGGGGCGTCTTGCTGGTTTCATCAATGTAGTGGCGTAGACTGTTAAAATAGAATGTTATTGTAATCCTCCCTTTCCGGTGGCGCACCTATGTTCAGTTTTTTCAAACGCAAGAATAAAACCAAAGAGATCACCGAAAAACCCGTTGAGCCGGTTCTTGAGACCCGGCAGCCGGCATCGCTGGAAGAAGCCGCCGCGCTGACGCCGGTTTCCGAGCATCAGCCGGTACTGCCCGACGAGGCCCCTGCCGAGGCTCAGCAGCCGGTGCCACCGACGCCACCGGTCGAGGAGCCGCCCGGCCACGAACCGCCGGCCAAGGAGCCGCCGGCGGAGACGCCGCCCGCGGATGAGCCCCCGGTAAAGCAGCCGCCCGTCGAGGATCCGGACAGCCGCGCCACGACGCAGGCGTCCCCCGTGGCAGCCCGCGTCCCGCCAGCCCCGCCCGTCATCCCCGAGACCGGAACCCCGGTACCGGATTCGGCCTTCAAGATTCAGACGTTGCCGCCCGAGACGCCAGTGGACGTTCCGCTGTCTGACAAGGCGAGCGGCGGCGCTCACAAGCCGCAAGCCCCGGCCGCGCAGGATGCGCCTGGCATTGCCCCCGACCACGGCACGGCGGTGCCCGAGCCGGCATTGGCTGCGCCGGAACTTCCCGCGACCACGTCGGCCCCGGTCCCTGAAACCGCGCCGGCCTCCGTCCCCGAGGCACCTGTCGAACAGCCCGCCGCCCCTGTCGAGACGGTAGCGCCGGTCGCGTCAGCCGCTTCACTCGATGCCCCGGCCGTCGTCACTGGCGAGCCCGCACCCAAGCCCGAGAAAAAATCGTGGCTGTCACGGCTCAAGGACGGGCTGTCCCGGACCGGTTCCAGCATCAGCACGCTTTTTGTGGGCGTCAAGGTCGATGAAAACCTGTTCGAGGAGCTGGAAACGGCGCTGATCATGGCCGACGCCGGCGTCGAGGCGACCGAATCGCTATTGCAAAAGCTACGCGCCAAGGTCAAGAAAGAGCGCATCGAAGATGGGCAGGTGGTCAAGCGCGTACTGCGCGACCTGCTGGCCGAGCATCTGGCGCCGCTGGAGAAAAAATTCCAGGCCGATACGCAGGCGATAACCGTGGTGATGATCGCCGGCGTCAATGGCGCGGGCAAGACCACGTCCATTGGCAAGCTGGCGCATCATTTCCAGGCCCAGGGCCATAGCGTGCTGCTGGCCGCAGGCGATACCTTCCGCGCCGCGGCGCGGGAACAATTGGTCGAATGGGGCGCGCGCAACAATGTGGCGGTCATCGCGCAGGACGGCGGGGATCCGGCGGCCGTGGCTTTCGATGCGGTCAACGCCGGGCGCGCGCGCAAGGCTTCCATCGTCATGGTCGATACCGCCGGGCGACTGCCGACGCAACTGCACCTGATGGAAGAGCTCAAGAAAATCAAACGTGTGATCACCAAGGCCGATGGCGAGGCGCCGCATGAGGTGCTGCTGGTGGTGGACGGCAATACGGGACAGAATGCCATTTCCCAGATCAAGGCGTTCGATGCAGCGTTGACGCTGACCGGTCTGGTCGTGACCAAGCTGGATGGCACGGCAAAAGGCGGTACCCTGGCGGCGGTTGCCGCGGGAAGCCAGGGCGTGCGTCCCGTGCCGGTGTATTGGATTGGCGTGGGCGAGTCCTTGCAGGACCTGCAGCCGTTTGTGGCGACCGAGTTCGCGTCAGCCCTGCTGGGCGACTGATCCCGGCGCAGGCCCGTCATTGCCTGCCGCTACGGTGCGATACGGGCAAGGGGCACGTTCGCCCAAGGCGGCGATCCAGGGCTGACTGGCCTTGGCGGGCAGGGCAGAGCGGCTTGCCCGCCAGGCACGTTGCCAAACCGCCCTTTGCGATGGCGAATCAGTGATAGCGGATCTTGACCGGGATATTGGCCAGCGCCGCGTCGGCCTGTGTCTTCAGGACTTCCAGGCTGGCGGTCAGCCAGCCGACGGCAAACCAGGCGCCGGGATGCGTGCTGGTGTGTCCCTTGAAAAACGCCAGCGCCGTTGAAATATCGTTCAGGTTGCCGAAGACTTCCTGCGCCGCCGCCAGTTTCTTCACATAGCCGGGCAGGCTGCCGCTGCCGCGCAAGCCTTCATAGACATTCAGCCCGTAGCGCATGCGCTTGATCTTCTTGCGCAGGTCGTGATAGGCCTCGATGTCGTTCTTGTCTTCGGTTTTCCAGTGTCTGACAATGTCCCGGTTCCACTTGGCCAGCCGTTGTTCGAGCATTTTGCGCAGCACCGGTCGGCTCTGCGTCGACGGGTTCAGTGGAATAATGAGCGGCGTCTCGGCCGAGATGGCCGCCTCGCTGGCTTGCTGCAGGGCCAGCACGCGCGGCGGGCTTGCGGCCTCGTCCGCCGGCTCGCCCACCGTGTCGCTGCCGTCGATTGGCATCGGCGCGGGCGATGGGTCTGGCGCCGCCGCGCCGTCTGTTGCGGATGGGTCGTCGGACGCGGTCACGCCTTGCGGCTGTGCGGTGGCCTCGTCTTCGTAGGCGGCCAGCGCGTCCTGGGCCAGCTCGACCGGATCCGCGGGGGGTGTCAGGACCGTCCATTCCAGCAAGGCAACCAGCCATTGCTGGAACTCGACGCTTTTGGCAATATCGTGCGGCGTCGCGCCTTCTTCATGCGAGGTAAATTGCATTTGCGGCATGCCGGCGTCGGTCAGGCGCGGCACGATGGTGGCCAGCATTACATCCAGGTCGCGCGTTGCGCCGAAGCGGGCCAGGTGCACCCGGAGTTCCTCGCGCACCGATTCCTCGGGCAGGAACGCCATCTTGGAAAAGAGCTTCCAGTTGCTGGTCAGGCGGCGCATGCCGATACGCAACTGGTGCACATGCTCGGGGTTGCCGACGTTGATCACGCCCAGCGTATCGATCTCGGCGAGCGCGCCGGTATTGGCGACGATTTGCTCCAGGCATTCGGTCGTGACCGAGATCAGCGCCTGGGTCGCGGTGTCCTGTTTGTCGATCTGGTACGGGCGGGCCTTGCGCGGTGCCCAGAAGCGGTCGATTTCGCGCTGGCTTACCGCGGCGCGCGCCGGTTCGACGGCCTGCTGCAGATTGTCGGCGACCTGCGCCAATGCGTCGCCGCGCTGCGATTTGCTGCGCAGGTCCAGCACCAGGCGGTATTGCGCCAGCCATTTTTTGCCGACCTCGAAAATGGCTTCGGTCGACCCCGACATCAATTCGAACTCCACTTCGGAAATCGGCAATTCCAGGTTGCCGGCGCGGATCACGCCGATGTCGTATGCGATTTCCACTACGCCCTTGCGCGTGCGCTGGCGCCGATAAAGGCGGGTGACATCGGTTTCGTAGCGCAGGCCCAGCGGCTTGCCCAGCTTGAGCAGCGCCGCCTCGGCGGGTGTGCCCGCATAAAGGCTCAGGTCCAGCACGGGGCTGGGTCGGTTATGGTTCAATTCCAGCTTGGTAAGCGCGTTGTTGCCAGGCATTTTCAGCGTCTGCACCCATTCGTCGCCTTCCTTGCGCAAGCGGATGGCGATTTTCGCCTTGGCCAGCTCGCGGTCAGGGGTATCGAAATACATGGCGCGCAAGGCGATGGATTCGCATTTGGCCTTTTTCATTGCCTTCTCTACCGACCCTTGGGCGGGAGCAGGCACATGCAGCTTAAGTTCCTGTTCTGACATAGTTTTTTATTAAAATTTCCCCTCAAGGGGTGGGTGATGACATAACTGCGCATAGTACCACTGAAGCCCCGGAAATATGATGACTAGTCATAATAGGGAAATATTAAAACTGTAATTAAAACTGTAAGTGAAACGACCGCCGAACCCAGGGTGGCAAGGGTGCCGCCACGGTGCCGCAGATTACGGGAACCGCCCGGTCAGGCTTGCGGTGATTGCAGTTGAAATTAAGCGGGCCCTGGCGGACGGGCACAGCGGCCGTGATCATGGCCCGCCGCAAAAGCCATGTTATGCGCCCGTGGCGATACGCGTTTTGAGATAGGGCAAAAACTCGGCGTTCAGCTGAAAAAGGCGTTGCGTTCGGTGGCCGCGGCGGTGATCTGGCCAGCGAGCCAGTGATCCAGCGTTTTCTCCTGGGCGGGGTTGAACTTGAGGCCGAGCCGGGTGCGGCGCCACAGGATGTCTTGCGTCGTGTGCGCCCACTCCTGGTTGATCAGCCAGCGCACCTCGGCTTCGTACAGGCCGTGTCCGAAATGCATGCCCAGCGCCGGCATGGCATCTGCATTGCGGATCAGGTCTGGCGTCAGGGCGCCGTAGGCAAGCACCCAGCGATGCAGCAAAGCGGCATCCATCCAGGGGTAGCGTTGCTGCAACTGGCTTTCGTATTGTTCCGGGTCCGTTCCCAGCTCGCCCCCGGGCAGCGCGGCATCGGCGGTCCAGCTTTGATCCCGGTTCAGGAAAGGCTGGAGTTTTTCCAGGGCGTGTTCGGCCAGCTTGCGATAGGTTGTGATCTTGCCGCCGAAGATGGACAGCATGGGCGGCTCCGCGTTTTTTCCGCCGCTGATATCAAAGACATAATCGCGGGTGACCGCCGAGGCATTGCCTTCGGCGTCGTCATAGAGGGGGCGCACGCCCGACCAACTGGAGACGATATCCTGCGCGGTTACAGGCTGGCGCAGGTAGCGGTTGATCACCGAGAGCAGATACTCGGTTTCTTCCTCGGAAATATGGGCGTGGCGAGCATCGCCGGAAAAGTCCACATCGGTGGTGCCGATCATGGAGTAATTATCGCGATGCGGCGTGATGAAGACGATGCGCTTGTCGTCATTTTGCAGGATGTAGGCGTGGTCGCCCTCATAAAGCTTGCGCGTGACCAGATGGCTGCCCTTGATCAGCCGCAGGTGGTTGCGCGAGTGCGAGCGCTGACTGCTCACGGTCTTCTGGACATTTTCTACCCACGGACCCGCGGCGTTGACCAGCACCTTGGCTTGCACCGTGACCTGCCTGCCTGCATTGTCCTGGAGAACGGCATGCCATTTGCCATCGAGCGAGCGGGCGCTGATGCACTGGGTGTTGGTGAGAATGCGGGCGCCCCGGTTGCGCGCGTCCATGGCGTTGAGCACCACCAGCCGCGAGTCGTCGACCTGGCAATCGGAATAGGCGAAGCCCTGCCGAATCCGCTCCTGCATTGGCAACGCGTAGGGGGAGCCGTCATCGAGCCGCACATGCTGCGAGGCGGGCAGGCGGGCCGAACGTTTCGCCAGGTGGTCATAGAGGAACAGGCCGCAACGGATCATCCAGACCGGGCGCAGGGTGTGGTCATGCGGCAGGATAAAGCGCAGGGGCCGCACGATATGGGGGGCGATGTTGAGCAATACCTCGCGTTCGGCCAGCGCTTCGCGCACCAGCCGGAATTCGTACTGCTCCAGATAGCGAAGGCCGCCATGGATCAGTTTGCTGCTGGCGGAGGAGGTGGCGCTGGCCAGGTCGTCCTTCTCGCACAGTAGTACGGAAAGTCCGCGACCGGCGGCATCGCGGGCGATGCCTACGCCATTGATGCCACCACCGATAATAAGTAAATCGACCTGCCGGGGGCCGCCGTGATCTTGTTGTTGAACCTGTGCTGCGTTCATCCAGACTGCTCCGAAAAAATTGGCACACCGGCCTGCGCGCAGGCCTCGTGAAGGGTATTTTACCCCCGATTGCCCGCTGGTGTGCCCAAGCGTGAGGCCGACACCGCTGGAGGCGGGCTAATCGCGGGCGGCCAGTGCCGTTTTTTTGAGCTCGGCCAGCAGGCGGTACAGCTCTTTCTGGCCGCCCTTGGGCATGGCTTTGAGCATCTCCTTGAGCCAATTCTCGTGGGCCTGCGCCATCTGGTCAAAATGCTTGCGACCCTTGGCGCTGAGTCTCAGGAAGGTGCTGCGCCGGTCGGCACTGCTCACCCGGCGCAGGATCAGGCCCTCTTTCTCGAGCTGATTGGCAATGGCGGTGACATTGCCATTGCTCACCATCAGGCGCGCCGACAAATCCCCCATGCGCATGCCGTCCGGTTCCTTGGCCAGTTGCGCCATCAGATCGAATCGGGGCAGCGTGGTGTCGAACTCGACCCGCAGGAATTGGCGAATGCGGTTTTCTATGAGATTGGTGCAGGTCAGCAGACGCAACCACAGGCGCAGTTCGGAATGATCAATGGAGGCGGCGCGGGTTTCCAAGTCGTGGTGCATAACGGCTCCTGCAATATTCGAAGACATGATAAACGGAATGGGCGGATTGTAAACCTTTTGCATCGGCCCGACCGACGACGACGGCGTTCCTGGTTCAAGGGGCCGGCTGTCGCGTGCCTTGCCCAGAAACAAAACGTCATGAAAAAAATATTTGATGCTCATTATAAATTAGTTTAAACTTAAAATAAATCAGCAGAAAGCGATGTGGTCAAAGCATTTCGGGGAAAACCCTGTATGGAGTTGATCAGGTGGCGAAAGCGCAACAATAAGACAATAGCGCAACAGTTTTCAGAGGACTTGTCATGAATATCGTATGCATAGGAGGAGGACCTGCCGGGCTGTATGCAGGACTGCTCATGAAAAAGCGCAATCCACAGGATCGGGTTGTCGTGGTTGAACGCAACCGGCCGTTCGATACCTTTGGCTGGGGCGTGGTATTTTCGGATGCGACGCTGGAAAATCTGAAAAAAGCCGATGCGGTCACCGCGGGCAGAATCATCGAGGCATTCAATCATTGGGACGATATCGCGATCCATATCAGGGATGCGACGATACGCAGCAGTGGCCACGGCTTTATCGGCATTGGCCGCAAGAAAATGCTGAATGTGTTGCAGGCGCGCTGCCAGGAATTGGACGTGGAGCTGGTCTTTGAAACCGCGGTGGAAGACGACCAGCAGGTGGCGCAGCAGTACGATGCCGACCTGGTCATCGCCTCGGATGGCATCAACAGTCGCATCCGCAGCCGCTATGCCGATAGCTTCAAGCCCGATATCGATACGCGCCGCTGCCGGTTTGTCTGGCTGGGCACCGAAAAAACCTTTGACGCCTTCACCTTCGCCTTTGTCAATACCGAACACGGCTGGTTCCAGGCGCACGCCTATCAGTTCGAGAAAGGGATGTCGACCTTTATCGTCGAGACGCGGGATGAAACCTGGCGCGCCGCCGGTATCGACCAGATGTCGCAGGAAGAGGGCATCGCCTATTGCGAAAAACTGTTCGCGCCCTGGTTGGATGGCAAGCCCCTGCTGTCCAACGCCAAGCACTTGCGCGGCTCGGCAATCTGGATCCAGTTCCCCCGCGTCATTTGCGAGCAATGGGTGCATTATCAGACGCTGCCCAACGGCAAGCGCGTGCCCATCGTACTGATGGGAGACGCCGCGCACACCGCGCATTTTTCCATTGGCTCCGGCACCAAACTGGCGCTGGAAGACGCCATTGAACTGGAGCAAAGCTTCCAGGCGGCAGGCGATATTCCCGCGGCGTTGGAACATTACCAGCAATTGCGCAGCGTCGAAGTGCTGAAAATCCAGAACGCGGCGCGCAATTCGACCGAGTGGTTCGAAAATGTCAGCCGCTATAGCGAATTCGCGCCTGAGCAGTTTGCCTACTCGTTGCTGACGCGTTCGCAGCGCATCTCCCATGAAAACCTGCGCCTGCGCGATCCGCTTTGGATGCGCGCGTTTGAAAACTGGTTCAGCCAGTACGGCGGCCGCCATGCCGCGCCGGCCATGCAAGTGACGGCAACGGAAGATGCCGGTCGAGCGACCCCGCCAATGTGGACGCCATTCAGCCTGCGCGCCGTGACCTTCAAGAACCGGGTCGTGGTGTCGCCAATGGCCATGTATTCGTGCGTCGACGGCATGCCGGGCCAGTTTCACTTCCAGCATTTGCTGGCGCGCGCGCTGGGCGGCGCCGGCCTGGTGATGGTCGAGATGACATGCATTTCGCCCGAGGCACGCATTACCCCATACTGCCCGGGCCTGTGGAACGACAGTCAGCAGGACGCCTGGAAAACCATTGTGCAGGCGGTGCATGCGCAGTCCGACGCGAAAATCGGCATTCAACTGGGGCATGCCGGGCGCAAGGGCTCCACCAAGGCCGCCTGGGATGGGATCGATATGCCGCTGGATAGCGATAACTGGCCGCTGGTATCCGCGTCCGCCTTGCCTTATCTGCAGGGTATTTCGCAAACACCCAAGGCGCTGGACAAGACCGAAATGCAGGCGATCGCGGGCGAGTTTGTCGAGGCGACCCGGCGCGCGGCCGTCGCCGGTTTCGATGTCCTGGAATTGCATTGCGCCCATGGCTATTTGCTGTCCTGCTTTATTTCGCCGCTGGCGAACCGGCGCACGGATGAGTATGGTGGTTCGCTGGAAAACCGGTTGCGCTTTCCTCTGGAAATCTTTGCCGCGATGCGGGCCGTGTGGCCGCAAGACCGGCCGCTGAACGTGCGGATTTCGGCCAGCGACTGGGTCGAGGGCGGCATCAGCGCCAGCGATGCGGTGCTGATCGCCCGTGCCTTCAAGGCCGCCGGCGCCGATCTGATCGATTGTTCTTCCGGCCAAGTCAGCCCGGATCAAAAGCCTGTCTATGGTCGCATGTACCAGACACCGTTCGCCGACGAAATCCGGAACCAGGAAGGCATTGCCACCATGGCCGTGGGTGCCATCACGGAAGCCGATCAGGTCAACAGCATCATCGCGTCGGGACGGGCCGACCTGTGCGCCATCGGACGTCCGCATCTGGCCAATCCGGCGTGGACGCTGAGCGAGACCGCAAAGATCGGCTATACGCAGGTGCCATGGCCCAAGCAATACAGCGCCGGCAAGCGCCAGATCGAAACCCTGTTTGAACGCGCCCAGATGGCGCAGAATGGATAACCCCATGACAATGCCGACCCCTACCGATACCGTGGCCGGTTGCCACGCGCTGGTGACCGGCGCCAGCCAGGGCATCGGCCTGGAAGTGGCGCGTCAGCTGTTGCAGGCGGGTGCGCACGTAACGTTGCTGGCCCGCGATCCGGTGCGCCTGGAACGGGCCGTGGCGAGCCTGCAGCAATATGGCGAGCAGGTGCGCGCCGTTGCCGCCGATATCGCCGAGGAGGACGCCGTGCGAGCGGCGTTTGCCCAGGCGCGCGAGCAGGCCGGCCCGATCCATATCCTGGTGAACAACGCCGGCCAGGCCGAAAGCCAGCGCTTTGACCGCATGAATAGCGCGTTCTGGAACCGCATGCTGCAGGTGAATCTGAATGGCACTTACCACTGCATCGCGGCCGCCTTGCCCGATATGCTGCAGGCGGGCTGGGGCAGGATCGTCAATGTGGCCAGTGTCGCGGGCCTGAAAGGCTACGGCTATGTGACTGCCTATTGCGCCGCCAAGCATGGCGTGATCGGACTCACCCGATCGTTGGCACTGGAGCTGGCGGGCAAGCAGATCACCGTGAATGCGGTTTGTCCGGGCTACACCGAAACCGGGCTGCTGGACGCGGCGGTCGAAAATATGATGGGCAAGACCGGCATGAGCCAGGCGCAGGCACGCACGGCGCTGGCCAGCAACAACCCGCAAGGCCGGTTGATCCAGCCGGCAGAAGTGGCCAACGCCGTGCTGTGGTTATGCCAGCCCCAGGCGGCCAGCATTACCGGGCAATCGATCCCGGTGGATGGCGGAGAGAAAATGGTGGGGTAGCGATGCCGGTCCGTGGCCGGATCCCGTTGGCCAACGCGCGATACGGAGACGGCCATCCGCGCAGGCTGCGGTCCGGCGGCAGGTCGGCAAAAAGCGGCGGGCTGGCGCAAAACCGCGGGACGGCAGGGATGCCGGACATGGACAGTCATAGACAGACCGCGCGCAACGCGGAAACCAGAGAGAAGAGAAGGAGAACCGAATGACCTCGACCGATGCAAATCCCATGCAGGCGCAGGCACGCAAGCTGGCCGGCTACCAGGCGACGCATTTTGACTGGAGGGTGGGTGACGATCATAAAGTGGCGACCATCACGTTGAACCGCCCGGAGCGCAAGAACCCGCTGACTTTTGAATCCTACGCCGAGTTGCGCGATCTGTTCCGGGCGCTGGCCCATGCCACCGATATCAAGGTTGTGATTATCGCCGGTGAGGGCGGCAATTTCTGCTCGGGCGGCGATGTCCACGAAATCATCGGCCCGCTGACAAAAATGACAATGCCGCAATTGCTGGCCTTCACGCAAATGACGGGCGACCTGGTCAAGGCTATCCGCGCCTGCCCGCAGCCGGTGATCGCCGCGGTCAGCGGCGTGTGCGCCGGCGCCGGCGCCATTCTGGCCATGGCCTCGGACCTGCGGCTGGGGTCGCACGACAGTAAAACGGCATTCC
This sequence comes from Advenella kashmirensis, assembly GCA_040395835.1. GTDB lineage: Bacteria > Pseudomonadota > Gammaproteobacteria > Burkholderiales > Burkholderiaceae_B > Advenella > Advenella kashmirensis_B. The sequence goes on along the minus strand of JBEBPQ010000015.1, from coordinate 10,576 downwards.
TGTTCACGCGCGTCGGGCTGGCCGGCGCGGATATGGGCGCCTGCGCCATCCTGCCGCGCATCATCGGGCAGGGGCGCGCCAGCGAACTGCTTTATACGGGGCGTGCGATGACGGCCGAGGAAGGTCTGGCCTGGGGATTCTATAACAGCCTGTACTACGCCGATCAAGTCTTGCCGCAAGCCGAGGCGATGGCCGCCCGGATCGCGGCCGGCCCAACCTTTGCGCATGGCGTAACCAAGCGCTGCCTGCATCAGGAATGGAATATGGGGGTGGACGAAGCGATCAACGCGGAAGCCTACGCACAGGCGCTATGCATGCAGACCCAGGATTTTCACCGCGCCTACCACGCATTTGTGGCCAAGCAAAAACCCGTTTTCGAAGGAGATTGAAGCATGCCGGCAACCGATGCGGCCAGGGAATACCTGGACTGGCCTTTCTTCGATGATGCGCACCGCCAACTGGCGGTCGAACTGGAACACTGGGCCCGGGAGAACCTGAGCGACTTGCCGCAAGCCGACACCGACAGTACCTGCCGGGAATTGGTGCGGCGCATGGGGCAGGGCGGATGGCTGCGCTACGCGGTTCCGGCCGGTCCCGGTGGCAGTTGGGGCGGCAGGCAGGAGCGGCTGGATTCGCGCACCTTGTGCCTGATCCGGGAAACCTTCGCCCGCTATCATGCGCTGGCGGATTTTGCGTTCGCCATGCAGGGGCTGGGCAGCGGGGCGATCGTGCTGGGGGGTTCCGACGAGCAGAAGGCCCTGTACCTGCCCCAGGTTGCGCGCGGCGAAAAAATCGCGGCGTTCGCCTTGTCCGAACCGGATGCCGGTTCCGATGTCGCGGCCATGGCCTGCCGGGCCCGGGAAGACGGTGATGGCTATCGGCTGGAAGGCGTCAAGACCTGGATCTCCAATGGCGGCATCGCCGATTTCTACTGCGTGTTCGCCCGCACCGAATCGCTGCCGGGCGCCAAGGGAATCAGCGCCTTCATCGTCGATGCCGACAACCCGGGGCTGGATGACTCGGCGCGGATAGCCGTGATGGCGCCGCATCCGCTGGCCACGCTGACAATGACCGATTGCCGGGTCGCTGCCGGCGCCTTGCTGGGCAATCGGGGAGAGGGTTTCAAGCTGGCCATGCAAGTGCTGGATATTTTCCGGTCTTCCGTGGCGGCCGCGGCCGTGGGATTTGCCCAGCGCGCCTTGCAGGAGGGCGTGGCGCGCAGCCGGCAGCGCCGCATGTTCGGCGGCGTGCTGGCCGATCTGCAATTGACGCAAGCGGCGCTGGGCGACATGGCGACGCAGATCGACGCCAGCCGGTTGCTGACCTATCGCGCCGCCTGGCGGCGCGACGTGTACCAGGTCAGAACGACGCGCGAAGCCGCCATGGCCAAGATGTTCGCCACCGAGTCGGCGCAGCAGGTGATCGACCGGGCGCTGCAAATGTTCGGCGGGCAGGGCGTGGTCTCGGGCGAGTGCGTCGAAATGCTGTACCGGGACATTCGGGCCCTGCGCATCTATGAAGGCGCAACCGAAGTGCAGAAACTGATTATTGCGCGCGAATTACTCAAAAACTGACCGGTCGGCGGCGTGAAGGTCGCCGACCGCTGCCGCATGAAAACAGCAAGACGGGCCGGCCCTGGCCACAAGCCGCGGCGAACCCGGAAAGACAGGAGACAGGACAATGATGGAAACCACCCTGAAAGACCGCTTTGTCATAGACCATTTGCCGGAAACCGGCGCCCAGCCCCGGTACTTTTTCGATTTGCCGGAGCTACAGTACCCGGCGACGCTCAACAGTGCTGTCGAGCTGGTTGACCGCCATGTCAGCGAGGGACGCGGCGACAAGATCGCGTTGCGCTGGCTTGACGGCGAGGAAACCCGGGAATTGAGCTATGCGGCCCTGGCCGACTGGACCAACCAGATTGCCCGTGTGATCACCGAGGACCTTGGCCTTGTCTCCGGCAACCGGCTGCTGTTGCGCGGGCCGAACAACCCCTGGATGGCGGCGGCATTGCTGGCCTGCCTGAAGGCGGGCGTGGTTGCCGTACCCACGATGCCGTTGTTGCGGGCGCGTGAGCTGAGTACTATCCTGAAAATCGCGCAGGTACGGGCGGCGCTTTGCGATGATCGGCTGGCGGAAGAACTGCGCCATTGCCAGGACCCGGCCAACCCGAATTATTGCGACAACCTGAAGGTCGTGATGACCTTCAACAGCGATGCCGCCGATAGCATGGAATCGCGGGCCGCGGCCAAGAGTGCCGCGCCTTTCGATGCCGGCACCGGCCGCGACGATCCCTGCATCATTGCCTTCACCAGCGGCACCACGGGCAAACCCAAGGGCTGCATCCACTTTCACCGCGATGTGCTGGCCATGTGCGATACGTTTTCTCGGCATGTGCTCAAGACCGCGGCGACCGATATCACTTGCGGCACGCCGCCGCTGGCGTTTACTTTCGGCCTGGGCGGACTGCTGTGCTTTCCACTGCGCGCCGGCGGCACCGCCTTGCTGGTCGAGAAACTGACGCCGGAAAGCTTTTTGCAGTTGATCGAGGATCAGAAGATCACCATGACGTTCACGGCGCCCACGTTCTATCGGAAGATGGCCGAATTGGCCGACCGGTATGCGCTGGATTCGCTGCGGGTATGCGTGTCGGCCGGCGAGGCCCTGCCGGACGCCACGCGCCAGGTATGGAAAAAAGCCAGCGGCATCAACATGACCGACGGCATCGGCGGCACCGAGATGATGCACGTCTACATTTCCAGCACGGGCGATGACATTCGCGACGGCGCCATCGGCAAGGTTGTCCCGGGCTATCGGGCCCGGGTTGTCGACGAGAACATGAACGAGGTGCCGCCCGGCACGCTGGGCCGGCTTGCCGTGCAAGGCCCCACGGGGTGCCGCTATCTGGACGACGAGCGCCAGGCCAAATATGTCCGGGATCAATGGAACCTGCCGGGCGACGCGTTCATGATGGACGCAGACGGCTATTTTTTCTACCAGGCCCGCGACGACGACATGATCGTATCGGCCGGCTACAACATCGCCGGCCCGGAGGTCGAAAGCGTGCTGATGCTGCATGAGGCGGTCAGCGACTGCGGCGTCGTTGGGCAGGCCGATCCCGAGCGCGGCGCCATCGTCAAGGCCTATGTCGTGCTCGACCCCGCATTCGCGCCCTCCGACGAACTGGCCCGGCAACTGCAGGATTTCGTCAAGCAGCAGGCGGCGCCGTACAAGTACCCGCGCAGCATCGAATTTGTTTCGCAGTTGCCGCGGACCGAGACCGGCAAGCTGCAACGGTTTGTTTTAAGAAAAATGTCTGAACATCTGTAACGGGAAACACACAATGGAAATACTTCAACCGTCCGATTGGATCAAGCCCAGGGGCTACGCCAATGGCACCATGATCAGCGTAGAGGCAGGCAGCCGCCTGCTGTTCGTAGGGGGGCAGATCGGCTGGAACGGCCAGCAGCAGTTCGAGTCCGACGATCTGGGGGACCAGGTGCGGCTGACGCTGGAAAATATCGTGGCCATCCTCAAGGAGGGCGGCGCCGCGCCTTCGGACATTGTACGCATGACCTGGTATGTCAAGGATAAGCAGGAATACGTGGCGGCTTATCCGGCCATCGGCGAGCACTACCGCGCCATCATTGGGCGGCATTTCCCGGCCATGACGGCGATTGAGGTGGCCGACCTGGTCGAAGACCGGGCCAAGGTGGAAATCGAAGTGACCGCGGTGGTCGCCGGCGAGCAACAAACCTCGGCGTGATTCGGGGTTTTGCAGCCTTTTGGCGGGCAGGGCGGGTAAAATAGAATCTTTGTCAATGATGGGGCATTTCGCGCCCATCCCTGCCACGGATTGTCCTGTACCGCCATGAGTTCTGCCGCCCCTGTTTCGCTGGTGCCCGATTGCACCATTTCCCCCGTCTCCGAGATCATCGAAGAGCTCAAGGCGGGCCGCATCGTGATCCTCGTCGACGAAGAAGATCGAGAGAACGAGGGCGACCTGGTCATGGCGGCCGATTTCGTCTCGCCCGAGGCCATCAACTTCATGGTGACGCACGCCCGGGGGCTGGTATGCCTGACCCTGACCGAGGAGCGCTGCCGCCAGCTCGAACTGCCACTCATGGCCGCGCGCAACGGCACGTCCTTCGGGACCAATTTCACGGTCTCCATCGAGGCCGCCGAAGGCGTCACCACGGGCATTTCCGCAGCCGACCGCGCCCGCACCATCCAGGCGGCGGTGGCCAGGAACGCCAAGCCGCAGGACCTGGTCAATCCCGGACATATCTTCCCGGTCCAGGCCGTATCCGGCGGCGTGCTGATCCGCGCCGGACACACCGAGGCCGGCTGCGACCTGACCGCCATGGCCGGGCTCACCCCCGCCGCCGTCATCTGCGAAATCCTGAAACCGGATGGCAGCATGGCGCGCCTGCCCGATCTGGTGGTGTTTGCCCGCGAGCACAACCTGAAGATCGGCACCATTGCCGACCTGATCCAGTACCGCAGCGAAAACGAATCCATGATCCGCCGGCTGGGCAGCAAAACCCTGAAAACCCCCTTTGGCGACTACCAAGCCGTGTCATTCCAGGACAGCATTTCCGGCGCGGCCCATATCGCCCTGGTGCATGGCGACATCCAGCCCGAACAGGAAACCCTGGTCCGCGTGCACGAGCCGGTCTCGGTGCTGGATCTGCTGGATCTTGAGCGCAACGCGCACAGTTGGGGCATCTCGCAGGCGCTGCAAGCCATTTCGGCCAGCCAGGCCGGGGTGCTGGTCATGCTGAACTGCCAGGGATCGCCGGGCGCGCTGGTCGAAGCCCTGGAAAAATGGGGCGACGCCGAGGGCTGCGCGCGCAAGGACGAGCGGTACGATTTGCGCACTTATGGCATCGGCGCGCAAATACTCAGAGAATTGCACGTCGGAAAGATGCGTTTGCTCGCACTTCCACGTAAAATGCCAAGCATGACCGGCTACGCCCTGAGCGTGACCGGTTACGAAACTGTTTCCGAAACCCCATCTGACACACGCTGAAATTAAAGGAATGGCTATGAAACCTTATACACTCGCCCCGGATCTCAATGGCGAAGGCTTGCATATCGGTATCGTGTGCGGACGCTTCAATGAAGAAATCGGGTTTGCCGAACTGGAAGCCTGCCTGGCCGAACTTGGAGAATTGGGGGTGGATGAACGCGACATCATGGTCGTGACCGTTCCCGGCGCGCTCGAAGTCGGCCTGACGCTGGCGCAAATGGCGGAAACCTACGAATTCGATGCCTTGATCGCGCTGGGCGCGGTCATTCGCGGCGAAACCTATCATTTCGAGATCGTCAGCAACGAAAGCGCGGCGGCCATCACCCGTGTCGCGCTGGACACCAATGTGCCCGTGGCAAACGGCATCCTTACCACGGAAGACGAGGAGCAGGCCAAGGCCCGCGCCGAGCAGAAGGGCAAGGATTGCGCCCAGGTCGCCGTGGAAATGGCGAACCTGGCCGCCGCGCTGGTGCCGGAATCCGAGGATGAAGACGAAGACTTTGACGATCTCGACGACGATGATGATGATGATGACGACGATGACGACAAAGCGGCAGAAACCCCAAGGCGATAGGACAAGGCGTGGCTCAAGACAATAAAACGATGTATCGCAGTGCGCGCCGCCGGGCGCGCGAATTTGCCCTGCAGGGCATCTATGCCTGGCTGGTCAGCGGCGACACCGACCTGCGTGAAGCGGGCGCCATCGATGCGCATATCCAGGATAGCCCGGAGTTCGCCAATGCGGATCCCGTCTGGTTCAAAACCCTGCTGCATGGCGTATTTGCCGAAGCGCCGGCGCTGCGCGAGGCGTTCCTGCCCTATATCGATCGTTCCCTCGAGGAACTCTCGCCCATCGAGCACGGCATCCTGCTGATCGGCAGCTACGAACTGATCCACCATGTCGATGTTCCCTACAAGGTCGCGATCAACGAAGCCGTGGAACTGGCCAAGGAATTTGGCGGCACCGATGGCTTCAAGTTCGTCAACGGCGTACTGGATAAACTGGCTGCCCAGGTGCGGTCGCTGGAAGTGAATGCCGCTCGCTAGCCGACCCGGCACCGGTCCTGGCCGTGCCCGGATCGGTGTCGTCGCGACGACAGGGTAGGGGTATGCCTGGCGAATTTGATCTGATCAACACATATTTCACCCGTCCGGCCGCCTCGGTGGATATCGGGGTGGGAGACGATTGCGCCGTCTTCACGCCCGCGCCCGGCAATGCGATTGCCACCAGCAAGGACCTGCTGCTGCAGGGCCGGCATTTTTTTACCGACGTCGACCCCGAAGCATTGGGCCATAAAGCGCTGGCGGTGAACCTGTCGGACCTGGCCGCCATGGGCGCAACCCCGCGCGGATGCCTGCTGGGCCTGGGCCTGCCGCAGTACGACAGCGACTGGCTGCAGGCCTTCGCGCGCGGGTTCAACCGCCTGGCTGACAAATACCAATGCCCGCTGATCGGCGGAGATACGACCCGCAGCGAGCAGGACATCGTGATCAGCGTGACCGTATTTGGCGAAGTGACGCCGCCCTTCCTGGCGCGCAGCCGGGCACAGCCTGACGACGATATCTGGGTGTCGGGCTCGCTGGGCGCGGCCCATCTGGCGTTGACCCTGCTGTACCGGGAAAAAACAGGGACAGTGCTCACAGACCACGAGCGGGCGCTGCTGGCCGCCACCCGCCAGGCGCTGGAATGGCCCGAACCGCGGATCCCGCTGGGGCTGGCGCTCAGGGGCATTGCCCACGCCATGATCGATATCTCCGACGGCCTGCTGCAGGATTTGAAACATATTTTGCACGCCAGCGGTGTGGCTGCCGTATTGTACGAATCTTTAATGCCTGTTAATCTTAGCCTGCCGCTGGAAGACGCCGCGCAGTTGCGTCAATCGGTACTTGGCGGTGGCGACGTCTATGAGCTGTGCTTCACCGCGCCGGTTTCCGCCCGGCCTGTGCTGTCAGCCCTGGCCGACAGCCTGGGCATTGCGCTCAGTCGCATCGGCGCCGTCCACGCAGGGCAGGGCTTGCGGGTGCTGGATGCCTCCGGCAAGGATATTTCCCCGCTGCCTTCAGGATTTGATCATTTCCAGCCTGTCTCCCCGGACACGCCGGATCTTCGGAAGTAACTTCAGAAGCACTTGCATGATAGAAAACATTCAGACGCAGTCAATCGATAATAAAGCCGCTGGCAAGACGACCATGAAGACGCAATGGCCAACATTGAGCTGGATCAGAGCGAATGTCCATCGCTTTTTCGCCTTTGGCTTCGGATCGGGGCTGTTGCGTCCCGCGCCCGGAACCTGGGGCACGCTGCTGGCCTGGATACTTTGGTGGCCGCTCAGTTTCGTCATCGGTACCGACTTTTACATGGCGCTGTTCATCCTGCTGGCGTTCGCCTATGGCGTCTACTGCTGCCACCGCGTCGCCCAGGAAATGCAGGTCGATGACCACCCGGGTATCGTCTGGGATGAAATCGTGGCCTTCTGGGCCGTCCTGCTGCTGGTTGCCCCCATGAACCTGGGCTGGCAACTGGTTGCCTTCGTGCTGTTCCGCTTTTTCGACATCGTGAAGCCGCCGCCAATCGGCTACTTCGACCGTACGCTCAAGAACGGGTTCGGGGTCATGTGGGATGACGTCGTCGCGGCGGCGTATACCTTGTTTGTCATGGCTGTGGCAACACGACTATTGGGATAGAGCATGTCAGAATTACCCAGTGAACAATGGCAGGTGGCTGCCGACCTTGGCGAAGCATTGCGCAGGAAAAGCTGGTTGCTGAGCACCGCGGAATCCTGCACGGGCGGGTTGCTGGCCGGGGCGGTGACCGCCATCGCGGGCTCCAGCCAGTGGTTCGACCGGGGCTTTGTGACCTACACCAATGAGGCCAAGGTGGATATGCTTGGCGTCAACCAGGAAGCGCTGGATAAATTCGGGGCGGTCAGTGAGGAAGTGGCCATTGAAATGGCCGAAGGTGCTCTGAACCACGCGCCCCAGGCAACATGCGCCGTCAGCACCACCGGCATCGCCGGCCCGGGCGGCGGTACCGAGCGCAAGCCGGTGGGCCTGGTGTGTTTTGCCGTGTCCTATCGCAAGGCAGACGGCATCGTGACCCTGCCGTTTTCCCAGCATTTTGTCGGGGACCGGCACCAGATACGCAGCCAGGCGGTCATCTATGCCATGGAAATCACCCGCAGGGTGCTGCAGGAGAACTAAAAAAACCGGCCAGGATAAGGCCGGTTTTTTTTATCCCATGCATAGGGTTTTGCCAGGGTTGGCTTTGCGGGTATCCGCTTATTTTTCCTTACGCGCCAGATTGATCTGGTCGCGTGTTTCCATGGCGACGCGCGCCGCGGCCTGCTGCCAGTCCTCGTCCGAGCTGGCGTAAAGGATAGCGCGCGAGGAATTGATCATCATGCCTGTTCCGGCGGCATTGCTACCGGCTTTGACCGTGCTTGGGATATCCCCGCCCTGCGCGCCGATGCCGGGCACCAGCAGCGGCATGGTGTCGCCCACGCGCTCGCGTACCCGTTCCAGTTCCTCAGGGAAGGTGGCGCCGACGACCAGGCCGCATTGTCCATGCGTATTCCATTTTTCCGCGACCAGGCTGGCGACATGCAGGTACAGCGGCTCGCCGCTGCAGGATTCGACAAACTGCAAATCGGACCCGCCGGGATTGGAGGTGCGGCACAGAATGATAATGCCCTTCGATTGCCAGGCCAGGTACGGTTCAATGGAGTCAAACCCCATGTACGGGCTGACCGTGACGGCATCCGCCTTATAGCGTTCGTAGGCCTCGCGGGCGTAATGTTCGGCGGTGGTGCCGATATCGCCGCGCTTGGCATCCAGTACGATCGGCAGGTGCGGGTAGGCCTTGTGAATGTAGTTGCACAGTTCGGACAACTGTTCTTCTGCGCCCTGGGAGGCGAAATACGCGATTTGCGGCTTGAAGCCGCAGGCATAGGGGGCGGTGGCATCCACGATCCCCTTACAGAATTCGAAGATCGACTGCCCGTTCTGTTTCATGGATACGGGCAGGCGCTCCAGGTCGGGATCCAGGCCGACCATGAGCAGCGAGTCTTGGGAGACCCAGGCGTTTTCCAGTTTTTCGATAAACGTCATTGATACTTAATGTGAAAATAGGCGGATAAGAAGCAAGCTCAACCACACCAGGCCGGCGAAGGTGATCATCATCATGACGGCGGCGCTGGCGATGTCCTTGGTTTGCCCGATTAGCGGGTGCTGTTCGGTGCTGACTTTATCGGCCAGCACTTCGATGGCTGAATTGATCAATTCCACCGTAAGCACGCTGACCAATACCCCCAGCAGCAAAATAACCTCGCTGAAACTGCGTCCCAGAATGAAGGCGCAGGGCGCCAGGATTAGGCAAACGATCAGTTCCTGCCGGAATGCCTCTTCACTGACAAAGGCTGCACGAAATCCCTGTGCGGAATACACAGATGCTTGCACGAAACGCAGGATACCGCGGTTTTTTCGTAGATGAGGGTTGACGGGTCGAGTCATGGTGCAATTGTAGTTCACAAAACGCTACGGCTTGATTAAACGGTAGTCTCGCACGAATTCTGAGCGCTGTTAATTGGTAAAAATGCGGTTTTCTTGACCAAAATTTGCATTCGGGCGAAAGCGGGCCGGCAGGCAAGGAGGCAAAGAAAAAGCCCCGGAACGACGCGCGTTCCGGGGCTTGGGTTCCAGCGGGCCTGCGAGGCAGGCCCGGTGTGGCCGACAAGACGAATTAGAATCCGCCCATGCCGCCCATACCACCCATGCCGCCCATGTCAGGCATTGCGGGTGCTGGCTTGTCTTCAACGATTTCGCAAACAGCGGCTTCGGTTGTCAGCAGCAGGCTGGCGACAGAAGCGGCGTTTTGCAGCGCTGTGCGGGTCACTTTGGTTGGATCCAGAACACCTTGCTCAACCAGATCGCCGTACTCGCCGGTGGCTGCGTTGTAACCGTAGTTGCCTTCACCGCCGGCTACCTGGTTGACAACCACGCTAGGCTCATCGCCAGCATTGGCCACGATGGTGCGCAGCGGCGCTTCAACAGCGCGCAGGATCAGCTTGATACCCGCGTCCTGATCGGCGTTGACACCCTTGACTTGCTCAATGGCTTTCTTGGCACGGATCAGCGCAACGCCACCGCCAGGAACGATACCTTCTTCTACCGCGGCGCGGGTTGCATGCAGCGCATCTTCAACACGGGCTTTTTTCTCTTTCATTTCGACTTCGGTGGCAGCGCCAACACGAATCACGGCAACACCGCCTGCCAGTTTGGCAACGCGCTCTTGCAGTTTTTCGCGGTCGTAGTCGGATGTCGCTTCTTCGATCTGCGTGCGGATTTGCTTGACACGAGATTCGATGTTCGCGCTAACGCCTGCGCCGTCGATGATGATGGTGTTTTCTTTGCCGACTTCAATGCGCTTGGCCTGGCCCAGATCTTCGATCGTGGCTTTTTCCAGAGACATGCCGGTTTCTTCGGAAATCACGGTGCCGCCAGTCAGGATGGCGATGTCTTCCAGCATGGCCTTGCGGCGGTCGCCGA
>JBEBPQ010000014.1:0-106562 GCA_040395835.1 Advenella kashmirensis | reverse complement strand
GTCGAACACATCGACGCCGGCGAACTTCTTGAACAGGCAGCCCTTGCCTTCCATGACCGGCTTTGAGGCCAGCGGACCAATGTTGCCCAGACCCAGCACCGCGGTACCATTGGTGATCACGCCCACCAGATTGGAACGGGACGTGTACTTGGCGGCAGCCATGTCGCCTTCGTCGAAAATGGCCATGCAGGCAGCCGCGACACCCGGCGAGTAGGCCAGCGACAGGTCGTCCTGGTTGGCCAGTGGCTTGGTGGGGGTGACGGAAATTTTGCCTGGCGTTGGGTACGCGTGGTAGTCCAGGGCCATTTGGTTCAGGTCATGTGTCATGATGCTTGTCCTTAAAGTTCAATCATTTATTTGTGCTTCACCCGTCGCGGATGGCGCCGGCCGGGCTTCAAATCGGGTCCCAATATCATACGCCTACGTCCCTGCTTGGGTGCGTTTTGACGATCCGTCGGGTAAGAATGGTGTTTTTCGCTGCGGCATGCTGCCGGTCCGCCACGCGGCCGGCCGGTTAAGCACCGGGCTCGGCGCACAAGCCAGCGTGGCAGCATCGGTCATTTTCGGCCGCGGCGCAAGCGAAAGGGCGCCACCGGGGAGAAAAAACGGAAACCAGGCAAATGGGCGTGGGCCGATTGCAACGAAATATAGGAATATACCAATGACAATCGATTGAAACGGGTAAATTCCCGCAGAAACGTAAAAGTTTCTTGGGTTAAGTCCTGCCGAGGGTTATACTTTGACGTATTGGCTATCAAGGCTATGTATATGTGCCTTTCGCCCGCTATCCGCAATTCGGTCTAGCCGTAACACGGAAGGTATACCTGCATCTCAAAGGGTGAAGCACCCACAACGGTGAAGCGATTTATGACAACGGAAACTGAACAAAGATCTAACTCTTATTTATTTGGGAGTAATGCTCCCTACGTCGAAGAACTCTACGAAGCGTATCTGGACAATCCCGCGGCAGTTGCCGACCATTGGCGAGACTACTTCGATCAGTTGCAGCATACGGCGGCAACTGATGGCTCCGAAAGTACCCGCGACCAGAATCACCACTCTATCGTCACCTCATTTGCTCAGCGCGCCAAGGCCAATGCGTTTGCCGCCGTGCGGGGCGGGGAACCGACGCTGGAGGTGGCCAGCAAGCAGCTTCACGTTCAGTCATTGATCGCAGCCTACCGCTCGCTGGGCGTGCGCTGGGCAGAACTTGATCCCCTCAAGCGCCGCGAACGCCCTGAAATCCCCGAACTCGACCCGGCCTTCTATGGCCTGACCGACGCCGACCTGGACCAGGTGTATTCGGCAACGAATACCTATTTCACCGAAAAAGGCACCATGACCTTGCGTGAAATCCTCAAGTCGTTGCGCGATACCTATTGCCGCAGCATCGGCGCCGAGTTCATGCACATCTCCGATCCCAAGGCGAAGCGCTGGGTCCAGGAACGCCTGGAATCCACCCAGGGCAATGGCACCTTCGATGCCGACGCCAAGAAACGCATTCTGCAACAACTGACCGAGGCCGAAGGCCTGGAGCGTTTCCTGCACACCAAGTATGTGGGCCAGAAACGCTTCTCCCTGGAAGGGGGCGAAAGCTTTATCGCCTCCATGGACGAGGTCGTCAATCATGCCGGGGACCTGGGCGTCCAGGAAATCGTGGTGGGCATGGCTCACCGTGGCCGTCTGAATATGCTGGTCAACATCATGGGCAAGATGCCCGGCGACCTGTTTGCCGAATTCGAGGGCAAGCACGCCGAAGGCCTGACCGATGGCGACGTCAAATACCATAACGGCTTCTCAAGCGATCTGTCCACGCGTGGTGGCCCGGTGCACTTGTCGCTGGCATTCAACCCGTCGCACCTGGAAATCGTGAATCCCGTGGTGGAAGGCAGCGTCCGGGCGCGCCAGGAGCGCCGCGACGATCCGCTGGGCCATCAGGTCCTGCCCGTGCTGGTGCATGGTGATGCCGCTTTCGCCGGGCAGGGCGTGGTCATGGAAACCCTCAACATGGCGCAAACCCGCGGCTACGGTACGGGTGGCACCTTGCACCTGGTCATCAACAACCAGATCGGCTTCACGACATCCGATCCGCGCGACTCGCGCTCCACGCTGTACTGTACCGACGTCGTCAAGATGATCGAAGCTCCGGTATTCCACGTCAACGGGGATGATCCGGAAGCCGTCGTATTCGCCACGCGCCTGGCGCTGGACTACCGGATGGAGTTCAACCATGATGTCGTGGTCGATATCATTTGCTATCGCAAGCTTGGCCACAACGAACAGGATACGCCATCGCTGACGCAGCCGCTCATGTACAAAAGCATCGGCGCCCATCCCGGTACCCGCAGGGTCTATGCCGACAAGCTGACCGCGCAGGGCGTGCTGGCCGACAACGAGGCCGACGAGTTCGTCAAGAATTACCGCCAGCTCATGGAAGACGGCCAGAAAACCGTCGAGCCCGTGCTGACCGATTACAAAAACAAATACTCCATCGACTGGAGCCCGTACCTGGGCGCCAAATGGACCGACAACGCCGACACGGCGGTACCGCTGGCCGAGCTCAAGCGTATCGGTGAGCGCATTACTACGGTGCCCGACACCTTTACCCCGCACAATCTGGTCAAGAAGCTGCTGGCCGATCGCCGCGCCATGGCCATGGGCGAGCAGAACCTGGACTGGGGCATGGGCGAGCACCTGGCCTTCGCCACGTTGGTGTCTTCCGGCTATGCCATCCGCATTACGGGCCAGGACTCCGGCCGTGGCACGTTCACCCACCGCCATGCCGTATTGCATGACCAAAAGCGTGAGCGCTGGAACGACGGAACCTATATCCCGCTGCAGAACGTGGCCGATTCCCAGGCACCGTTCGTCGTCATCGATTCGGTCCTGTCCGAAGAGGCTGTGCTCGGTTTCGAATACGGCTACTCTTCAGCGGAGCCCAACACCCTGACCATCTGGGAAGCGCAGTTCGGCGACTTCGTCAACGGCGCCCAGGTCGTGATCGACCAGTTCATCAGCTCCGGCGAAGCCAAGTGGGGCCGCCAGTCGGGTCTGACGCTCATGCTGCCGCATGGCTACGAAGGCCAGGGGCCGGAGCACTCGTCCGCCAGGATCGAGCGCTTCCTGCAGCTTTGCGCCGACCATAACATGCAGTGCGTGCAACCCACGAACGCTGCGCAGATTTTCCATCTGCTGCGTCGCCAGATGATTCGCCCGTTCCGCAAGCCTTTGGTGATCTTCACGCCCAAGTCCTTGCTGCGCAATAAGGATGCGACCTCGCCGTTGAGCGACTTGGCAACGGGCGCGTTCCATCCTATCCTGAGCGAAGTCGACAGCTCGCTCGACGGCAAGAAGGTCAAGCGCGTTCTGGTATGTTCCGGCAAGGTGTACTACGATTTGATGCATGCCCGCAAGGAGCGTGAGGCCGGCCATGTCGCCATCCTTCGCGTCGAGCAGCTTTATCCTTTTGCGCACAAGTCGTTCGCGGCCGAATTGGCCAAATACCCGAATGCGACCGAGGTCGTATGGGTGCAGGATGAACCGCAGAATCAGGGACCTTGGTTCTACATTCAGCATCATCTGTACGAAGATATGTCCGCCGGGCAGCGCCTGGCCTATGCTGGTCGCGCCGCATCGTCATCGCCCGCGGTAGGCTACATGGCTAAACATATCGAGCAGCAAAAAGCGCTGGTCGAGCAGGCCTTCGCACCCAAACTCAAAGGATTCATTCTGACCAAGTAAGCGGTCTAATTACAAATTTTACGGATTATCGAAAATGGCTATTATTGACGTTGTAGTACCTCAGCTCTCTGAATCCATCTCCGAGGCATCGCTGCTCGAGTGGAAGAAAAAAGTCGGCGAAGCCGTGACCCAGGACGAAACGCTGATCGAAGTCGAAACCGACAAAGTTGTGCTCGAGGTGCCCGCTCCAGCCAGCGGTGTATTGACGGAAATCGCCGAGGGCGATGGCAGCACTGTCACTTCCGGTCAGTTGCTGGCGAAGATCGATACAGAAGCCAAGGGCGCCGCCGCTGCGGCACCTGCCGCCAAGGAAGCGACGGCGGCACCTGCGCCAGCAGCCGAAGCGCCAGCGGCCGCGGCCGCGGCCGCATCGTCCGGCAGCGCCGGCGTGGCGTCTCCGGCAGCGAACAAGATCTTGTCAGAAAAGGGCATGGCCGCAGCCGACGTTGCAGGCACGGGCCGCGATGGCCGCGTCACCAAGGCGGATGCCGTTGCCGCGAGCGCCAAGCCAGCCCAGGCTGCCGCACCCGCGGCGCCTGTCAGCGTTTCCCTGGATGGCCGTCCTGAACAACGCGTGCCGATGACCCGCCTGCGCGCCCGCATCGCCGAGCGTCTGATCCAGTCCCAGCAGGAAAACGCCATTCTGACCACGTTTAACGAAGTCAATATGAAGGCGGTCATTGACTTGCGCAATGCCTACAAAGAACGGTTCGAGAAAGAGCACGGCGTCAAGCTGGGCTTCATGTCATTCTTCGTGAAGGCCGCAGTCGCCGCGCTCAAGAAGTACCCGCTGCTCAACGCCTCCGTCGACGGCAAGGACATCATTTATCATGGTTACTTCGATATCGGTATCGCCGTCAGCAGCCCGCGCGGACTGGTCGTGCCTATCGTCCGCAATGCCGACCAGCTGTCTTTCGCTGAGATCGAAAAGACCATCGCCGATTATGGCGTGAAGGCCCGCGAAGGTAAAATCAGCCTGGAAGACCTGACTGGTGGTACGTTCTCGATTTCCAACGGTGGCGTATTCGGCTCCATGCTGTCCACGCCGATCATCAACCCACCACAATCGGCCATCCTGGGCGTGCATGCAACCAAGGATCGTCCGGTTGTCGAAAACGGTCAAGTGGTTATCCGTCCGATCAACTTCCTGGCCATGTCTTACGACCACCGCATCATCGACGGCCGCGAAGCCGTACTGGGTCTGGTCGCAATGAAAGAAGCCCTGGAAGATCCTCAGCGCCTGCTGCTGGACCTGTAAGCGGATCCATTCGAATGCGCCCCCTTGCGGGGCGTACGTCTTTTCATAGGATGTCCGCGCGACATCCAATATAGCAATCTCAAGAGAATATTATGTCTTCACAATTTGACGTCGTTGTAATCGGTGCCGGCCCTGGCGGGTATATTGCAGCCATCCGTGCCGCTCAACTGGGCAAAAAAGTCGCATGTATCGATGCTTGGACTGACGAGGCCGGCAATCCCAAGCCCGGCGGTACTTGCACCAATGTGGGTTGCATTCCTTCCAAAGCGCTGCTGCAGTCTTCCGAGCATTTTGAGCAGGCAAACCACCACTTTGCCGAGCACGGCATTGAAGTCGGCGGCGTCAAGCTCAAGCTGGATACACTGATTGGCCGCAAGGACACCGTGGTCAAGCAAAACAACGACGGTATCCTGTACCTGTTCAAGAAAAACAAAGTCACCTTTTTCTCCGGCGTTGGCGCTTTCGATGGCAAGGCCGAGGATGGTAGCTGGAAGATCAGCGTCACCGGCAAGAAAGCCGAAAGCCTGACGACCACCCACGTGATCGTGGCCACGGGTTCTGTGGCCCGCGCCCTGCCAAATCTGCCTTTCGACGAAAAGCAGGTCCTGTCCAATGACGGTGCCTTGCGTATTCCGGCGGTTCCCAAGAAACTGGGTGTGATCGGCGCCGGCGTGATCGGCCTGGAAATGGGCAGCGTATGGCGTCGCCTTGGTGCGGAAGTGACAATCCTGGAAGCCATGCCCGAATTCCTGGCGGCGGCCGACGCGCAGGTCGCCAAAGAGGCGCAGAAAGCATTCGCCAAACAGGGCCTGAAGATCGAGACCGGTGTCAAAATCGGCGATATCAAGGCCACGGCGAAAACCGTTACGGTTCCTTATACTGATGCCAAGGGCGCGGAACAATCTCTGGTCGTCGACAAGCTGATCGTTTCCATCGGCCGCGTGCCGTTCACCGGCAACCTGAATACCGAGAGCGTGGGCCTGACGCTGGATGAGCGCGGCTTTATCGCTGTTGACGGTGAATGCAAAACCAACCTGCCGAACGTCTGGGCAGTGGGCGACGTGGTGCGCGGCCCCATGCTCGCGCACAAGGCGGAAGAAGAGGGCGTTGCCGTGGCCGAGCGTATTGCCGGCCAGCATGGCCATGTCAATTTCGACACCGTTCCTTGGGTGATCTATACTTCGCCGGAAATTGCCTGGGTCGGCAAAACCGAACAGCAGTTGAAAGCGGAAAAACGCGAAATCAAGGCCGGTAGCTTCCCATTCCTGGCAAATGGCCGCGCCCGCGCGCTGGGCGATACCACGGGCTTTGCCAAGGTCATTGCCGATGCCAAGACCGACGAAGTCCTGGGCGTGCATATTGTCGGCCCGATGGCCTCCGAACTGATTGCCGAAGCCGTGACAATCATGGAGTTCAAGGGGGCCGCCGAAGACATCGCCCGTATCTGCCACGCCCATCCTACCTTATCCGAAGCGGTCAAGGAAGCGGCGCTGGCAGTGGACAAGCGCGCCCTGAATTTCTGATCCCGCAAGATCAGGCCAGGCGGCGGTTCCTGCATGGATGGCGGGCCAGCCGCGACGGGGAGTTTCCCCGATTCATCGGGGTGCCTGCGGCACCCCGTTATCATGTCCGGGATGCTTGTGATCTCTGCTTTTGCTTGCCGACAGCACGGCGCCCTGTCCTGGCGCCGGCTGCCTTTTTCCGCGATTGACTTCTTTGACTTGCCTGCTTGATGAACGTACTGCAATACTATGAACAAACCCTCGCCGAGCGTGGTTATCGCGCCGACGAGGCGCAGCAGCGAGCAATAGGCCGGCTGCAGCAATTTGCCGATGAGCTGGTTGCCTACGAACAGGAACTGGGCAAGCCGTTCCGTCGTTTCTTTCGCAAACCCGAGCCGCCTCGCGGCGTCTATATGTGGGGTGGCGTCGGCCGCGGCAAGAGTTTTCTCATGGATTCGTTCTACCTCACGGTAGCGATCGAGAAAAAAACGCGTATCCATTTTCACGAGTTCATGCGCAGCGTGCATTTGCAGTTGCAGCAGCTCAAGGGCAAGAGTGACCCGCTGGACGAGGTCGCGCGGCAGATCAGCGACAAGTACCGCCTGATCTGCTTTGATGAATTTCACGTGTCGGACATCGCCGATGCGATGATTCTCTACAAATTGCTGCTTAATCTCTTCGAGAATGGCACCAGCTTTGTCATGACATCGAATTACGAACCGAGCACGCTGTATCCCGACGGCCTGCACCGCGACCGGATCCTGCCGGCAATTGCGTTGATTGAAAAACGCATGGATATCGTCAATGTGGATACGGGCGTCGATTACCGGCACCGCACGCTGGAACAGGTGCGCATGTATTTGACGCCATTGAACGCAGACACCGAGGCACAGTTGCAAGAGGCTTTCGATCGCCTGGCCGATACCGCCCCCCAGGATCCGAACCTGCATATCGAGAACCGGGTGGTGCGGGCGGTTGCGGTGGGCGGCGCCGTGGTATGGTTCACCTTTGCCGAGCTATGTGGCGGTCCGCGTTCACAGAACGATTACCTGGAACTGGCTAATCGATACAAAACCATTATTCTCTCCGACGTGCC
The DNA here is from genome assembly GCA_040395835.1 of Advenella kashmirensis. Lineage (GTDB taxonomy): Bacteria > Pseudomonadota > Gammaproteobacteria > Burkholderiales > Burkholderiaceae_B > Advenella > Advenella kashmirensis_B. The sequence continues at coordinate 98,965 of JBEBPQ010000014.1, read as the reverse complement.
GCGGATGATGCCGCGACACTCCTCGGAGGCGCGTCGCTTCACCTGGCTGATCGATGTCCTGTATGATCACCATATCAAACTGATCATGTCGGCCGAATGCCCGCCGGAGGAGCTGTACACCGAGGGCGTGCTGGCCAACGAATTTCACCGGACGGTGTCCCGGATTACGGAAATGCAGTCCAAGGAATATCTGGATACCGAGGCCAGGTCTTCTGTCAAACTTTAACGTTATATCAGCAGGAAAGAGAAATGAGTTCAGATTCCCCCACCCATGTCGCTGCAGACCAAGCCAGGCGCCAGCGCGTGCTGACCGGCATCACGACCACAGGGACACCGCATCTGGGTAATTACGCGGGCGCGATCAGACCGGCAATCCAGGCCAGTCGAAAACCCGAAGTGGATGCGTTTTTCTTTCTGGCCGATTTTCATGCCCTGATCAAGTGCGACGATCCGCAGCGCGTGGCGCGGTCGCGCCAGGAACTTGCCGCCACATGGCTGGCCGCCGGGCTGGACCCCGAGCATGTGACCTTTTACCGTCAGTCGGATATTCCCGAGATTCCCGAACTGTCCTGGATTTTGACTTGCGTCACGCCCAAGGGGCTGATGAATCGCGCCCACGCCTACAAGGCCTCGGTCGATCAGAACATGGCCAAGGGTGTGGAACCGGACGATGGTGTCAATATGGGGCTGTTCTCCTATCCTGTACTGATGGCCGCCGATATCCTCATGTTCAACGCCAATAAGGTGCCGGTAGGGCGCGATCAGGTCCAGCATCTGGAAATGGCCCGTGATATCGCGCAGCGTTTCAACCACCAGTACGGGAATGGACGCGAGTATTTTGTACTGCCCGAGGTGCAGATCGACGAGGATGTCGCTACGCTGCCCGGACTGGACGGCAGGAAAATGTCCAAAAGCTACAACAATACGATTCCCTTGTTCGACGGTGGTGCCAAGGCGTTGCAGTCGGCCCTCTCGCGGATTGTGACCGATTCCAGGTTGCCTGGCGAGGCCAAGGACCCTGACTCGTCGCATCTGTTCCTGTTGTTCAAGGCCTTTGCCTCTCCTCAGGAAACCAGCGATTTTCGCCAGGAACTGGTAGACGGTATGGGCTGGGGCGACGCCAAGAAGAAGTTGGCCGACCGGCTGGATCGCGAACTGGCGCCCATGCGCGACACCTATGCCGATCTGGTTGCCAATCCCGACCGCATCGAGGATATCTTGCAGGCAGGCGCGGCCAAGGCGAGAAAGTTGGCCGCTCCGTTATTGCAGCAAGTGCGCGAAGCCGTGGGCTTGCGCAATGGCGCAGTGGCGGCCAGCGCTACCGTAAACAAAAAGAAGGCGGGGAAAACGGCCAAGTTCGTCAGCTTCCGGGATGAGGCGGGCGCCTTTCGCAGCCGTTTTGTGGCGGCAGATGGCGATACCTTGCTGCTGTCGCAACCTTACGATGATCCCAAGCAGGCGGGCCAGTTTTCAGCCACGTTGCTCGGCATGGATATTCGTTCCCTGATTCACCGTAATCCCGACTATAGCTTCAGCCTGGTCGCGGACGATCAGGTCATTGGCAGCAGTCCTGTCACCGAATCGGAAATGCAGCGCGAGGCGGCAATCGTCAAGTTGCTGCAATCGCTGGAATCCCTGGTGTCGGCATAGGGCGCGCCCGCGGGAGCGCCACTTGTCGAGGCTGGAAAACAGGCTAGATGCATATCGTCAATGGGAAGCAGATAACCAAAATGAAAGAGACGCAGGAACTCGCTGTCGCACAGGAACTCACCATCATTACCGAGGCGGATTACGGTGTGATTATCGATCTGGTCTATGCGACCGAAAATAATATCGCCGGCAAAGTCGTGTACCAGTCTGCCCAATGCGCCCTGCATCCCGATGCGGCGGCGCTGCTGCGTAGGGCGGCAAAGCTGGCGCGCGCGGCGGGCTACACGCTGAAAATCTTTGATGGTTATCGTCCTCCGGCGGCGCAACGCATTTTCTGGACGGCGCTGCCCGACGCGCAATATATCGCGGACCCGACGCAGGGCTCGAATCATTCCAGGGGAACCGCAGTGGACGTGACCTTGCTGGACGGCCGTGGCGTGGCGCTGGATATGGGCACGGGCTTTGACGCCATGGAAGACGCATCGCATCACGATTATGCGGATCTGCCCCAGGAAATACAGAAAAACCGCTTATTGCTGCTCGGCATCATGCTGCACGCTGGCTTTCGCGGTATCAAGTCGGAGTGGTGGCATTATGAGTTGCCCGATGCCAAGCGATATCCAGTTTTGGAAAGCGATATCGTGATTGTGTAGTGAGAGAGGCGTATAAGGGCTGCCGAGTATTTCAAATTTGAAGTACATTTGCTAAGATTTGCCGGTATTCGATTATCACTGTTGTGAAACACGGTGTGCATTTTGCCAATGACCGGGCCGTTTGGCCCGCAGCGTAACCCGTTGTGGTCAACCGGTAGCCGGTGAGGGGGCGCTGTGGCTGAAGGTCGGGACAGTCTACAGGAGTCTTATCATGTCAGTTCGTCGTACTTTTCTCAAAACCAGCCTGGCGCTGGCCTGTTCCGCCGTGCTGGGATTATCCGCCAGCTCCTTTGCCCTGGCGGCCACGCCGAAGAACATGCTGGTCATTTCCAAAGCCGCCGATCCGCAAATGCTGGATATCAGCGTGACCATGGACAATAATGATTGGTCCATCACCTATCCGTGCTATCAGCGTCTAATCCAGTATAAATCCGGCGGTTCCACCGAAGTGGAGGGGGAACTGGCCAAAAGCTGGACCGTGTCGCCGGACAAGCTGACCTGGACCTTTGCGTTGCAGGAAGGACAGAAATTCAGCGATGGCAGTCCTGTCGATGCCGCCGCCGTCAAGTACAGCTTCGAGCGTCTCATACGCATGAAGCAGGGTCCGTCCGAACCCTTTCCAGCCGGGCTCCAGGTCAGCGTCAAGGATCCATTAACCGTCGAGTTCAAGCTGGACAAGCCTTTTGCGCCGTTCCTGAATATTCTTGCCAATAACGGCGCGGGCATCATCAATCCGGCAGTCGAAAAAGCCGAAGGCGGCGCTGATAAATTCCTGGCGGCCCACACGGCGGGCTCCGGCGCCTACCAGCTTGCCAAGTGGAACAAAGGCCAAAGTCTGATTCTGGAGCGCAACCCGCATTATGGCGGCAAAGCGCCCGTGCTGGAGAAAGTGGCATTCAAGATTGTGCCCGAAGCCTCGGCGCGACGTCTGCAGCTGCAAAATGGCGACCTTGATATCGTCGGCAGCATGCAGTCAGACCAGGTCAAAGCCATGCAGGGCGCCAAAGGCGTCGTTTTCCAGAAAGTGCCCTCGCTGCTGGTTTCCTACTTGTATCTCAATAATAAAACCGGCCCGCTTGCCAACGTTGCGCTGCGCAAGGGGGTGACCGAAGCCGTGGATTACGAGGGCATGATCAACGGCATCATGAATGGCGAAGCCAAGGCGCTCAACGGACCTATTCCCGATGGCATGTGGGGGCATGACGCATCTTTGCCTGCCTTCAAGACCGATGTCGCCGCAGCCAAGGAGAGCATCGGCGCCGCCGCACCGGCCAAGCCATTGACGCTGCTGTATTCGACCAAGGAGCCTTATTGGGAACCCATTGCGCTATCGGTACAGGCAAACCTGCAGGCGGCGGGGGTATCGGTGCGCCTGGAAAAACTGGCGAACGCCACCATGCGCGATCGGATCGGGAAAGGCGATTTCGATATTTCCATCGGCAACTGGTCGCCCGATTTTGCCGATCCGTTCATGTTTATGAATTACTGGTTCGATTCTTCCAAGCAAGGGCTGCCGGGTAATCGCTCGTTCTACGCCAACCCCGAAGTGGATAAGCTGATACGCCAGGCTGCCGAGGAAACTGACCAGGCAAAACGCACAAGCCTGTACCAGGAAGCGCAAAAACGCGTGCTCAAGGATTACGTCTATGTATACCTGTTTCAGCATAGCAATGAAATGGGTTTGCGCGATAATGTCAAAGGGTACGCCTACAATCCCATGCTGCATGATGTGTATAACGTGACGGAAATCACCAAGCAATAGGCCCGCTTGCCACCACGACGCGCGATTGGCCGCGGTGGCCGGCGCGCCGCAGGCGCGTAGCGGCGGCGCCCCTTATGGCAATGATGCCCGGCTGTCGCCGGACAAGGGATTGGAGAGGTCATTGGAACCGGTAACGCATTCCTCATCGCGACCGGCTCGTTTTAGAAAGGTCAATTTTGTTTTTCCAGATATTGCGAAAGCGCCTGCCCTGGCTAATCTTGGTTATTTTCGGGGTATCGGTAATTACATTTATCGTTTCTCACCTGATCCCCGGCGATCCGGCGCGTCTGATCGCGGGCGACCGTGCAACCGACGAGATTGTTGCAGGCATCCGGCAAAAGCTTGGCCTGGATCTACCGCTATACCAACAGTACTGGCGGTATTTGACAGGTCTGTTGCAGGGCGATCTTGGGACCTCGATTCGTACCGGACGCCCGGTCCTGGAGGATCTGCTTTCGTTTTTTCCGGCAACCCTGGAACTGGCCATGGTTTCACTTTGCCTCTCGATGCTTGTCGGTATTCCCCTGGGTGTGCTATCGGCTGTCTACAAGGATTCCTGGATCGACCAATTGGCCCGCGGCCTGGCTGTCACGGGTATTTCCATGCCGGCGTTCTGGCTCGGACTCGGCTTGTTGATTGTCTTCTACGGAAATCTGTCCTGGTTTCCTGCGGGTGGCCGCATCGACAGCCTGCTGGGATCTCCCCCGACGATCACGGGATTTTTCCTGGTCGATTCGCTGCTGGCGGGAGATTGGGATATGTTCTATAGCACGCTCGAGCACCTAGTGCTGCCGGCATTTACGCTCAGTTTTGTGCATTTGGGCGTAGTGGCCCGGCAAATTCGTTCGTCGATGCTGGAACAGCTGTCAGAAGACTATATCCGTACCGCCCGGGCCTACGGGCTGGGGCAATGGAAAATCATTCTTGGCCATGCCTTGCCGAACGCCTTGATTCCCTCGGTGACGGTATTGGGCCTGGCAATGGGGGATCTGTTGTACGGGGCGGTCCTGACCGAGACGGTCTTCGCCTGGCCCGGTATGGGACTGTATGTGGTCGAATCGATCCAGGCGTTGGATTTCCCCGCCGTCATGGGCTTCGCCGTGCTGGTTTCCTTCGTCTATGTATTGCTCAATATGGTGGTGGACCTACTGTATAGCGTGCTGGATCCGCGCATCAAGGATATCAACTGATGACAAGTGCAACTGAACGCGTTTCTCGATCCGCATTGTCGCTTTCCTATTTCTGGTACCAATTGAAGCGCAGTCCGATGATGCTTGTCGGGCTGGCGTTGATCGCCGTCATGTGTCTGTCCGCTTTGCTGGCGCCGTGGCTGACGCGCTACGATCCGGATGCGCTGAATCTGGGCGCACGGTTGCTGGCGCCGTCGGCCGACCATCTCTTCGGTACCGATGAGGTGGGCAGGGATATCTTCAGCCGCGTGCTGTATGGCGGCAGGCAATCGATTGGTGTCGGCATATTCGTGGCTTTCATGGCCAGCATCATCGGTTCCGTTATCGGCTGCTTTTCGGGCATCATCGGCAAAATCGTAGACACGATCATTATGCGCGTCATGGATATTGTGCTGTCGGTGCCTTCGCTAGTCTTGACCATGGCGCTGGCGGCTGCGCTCGGACCAAGCCTGTTCAATGCCATGATCGCCATTACCATTGTGCGCATCCCCTATTATGTCAGGCTCGCCCGGGGCCAGACCCTGGGCATTCGCGAAATGGCATATGTCAAGGCGGCGGAAACATTCGGTGCCGGCAAGCCGCATATTGTGCGCTGGCACGTATTTCGCAATGCCTTGCCGCCAATTATTGTGCAAATGACGCTGGATATTGGCAACGCCATTCTGATGGCTGCGGCGCTGGGATTTATCGGTCTTGGCGCGCAGCAGCCAACGGCGGAGTGGGGCGCCATGATCGCCTCGGGTCGCAATTTCCTGCTGGACCAGTGGTGGTATTCCACCTTTCCGGGCATCGCCATATTGATCACCGCCATCGGCTTCAATCTGGCGGGGGATGGGGTGCGCGATATGCTGGATCCGAAACAGAAGGTGAAATAATGATCGCGAGCGAACATGGGGAAGGCACGGCGCAGGCCGCAGCAGGCCGACCAGAGGCCACCTTGCCTGTCCTGTCCATAGAAAACCTGTATGTCGAGTTTCCAATTTTCAAGGGTACGGTGCGGGCATTGAACGGTGTCAGTGTTCACGTGCAGCCGGGCGAGATTGTCGGCATCGTGGGAGAGTCGGGTTCCGGCAAATCGGTCACTGCCATGATGAGCATGCGGCTGATTCCGCCCCACAGCTATATCGTGCGCGCCGGCAGTATCCATAAGTCGGGGCAAAACATCCTGAATGCGACCGAAAAAACCATGCGCCATATCCGTGGCAAGGAAATGGCCATGATCTTCCAGGAGCCGATGAGCGCCTTGAATCCAACCATGCGCGTGGGCAGGCAACTGACCGATGTGATCCTGAGACACACCGTGTTGTCACGGCAGCAGGCGCGGCAGCGGGCGATTGCGCTGCTTCGCGATATGCATATTGCGGATCCGGAACAGGTCTTTGGCGCCTATCCGTTTGAACTGTCGGGCGGGATGCGCCAGCGGATCATGATTGCGCTGGCATTTTCCTGCGAGCCTTCGTTGCTGATTGCCGATGAGCCTACCACAGCGCTGGACGTGACGGTTCAAAAACAAGTCTTGATGTTATTGCGCGAGCGCGCCCGTCAGACGGGCACGGCGATCTTGTTGATCACGCACGATATGGCCGTGGTTTCGCAATTCTGCGAACGGGTTTATGTCATGTACGCGGGCAGCGTGGTCGAGCAGGGGGCGACCCATGAGGTGATTCATTCACCGACCCATCCCTATACGCGTGGCTTGCTGGGCGGTTTGCCCGAAAATGCGCAGCCGGGCCTGCCGCTGCAGGCAATCGGCGGCCAGGTTCCCAATCTGGCCGACCTGCCGGGCGGTTGCGCTTTCCGCAATCGTTGCCCGTTACAGGGAGCACCCTGTAGCCAGATTCCGCCCTTGATGCGGGTTGCGCCTTCGGACGCGCATCGGGCGGCCTGCTGGATAACCGTAAAGGAGCACGCGCATGACTGACCCGGTGCTGACGCTGGAAAATGTCCATGTCCGGTATCCCTTGCAACGCAACTGGCGCGGTAAGCCGCAGGCTTTCGCACATGCGCTCAATGGGATCGATCTGTCGGTCTGCAGGGGCGAGACATTGGGTATCGTGGGAGAGTCGGGCTGCGGCAAGACTACGCTGGCTCAGGTGCTGCTGAACCTGCAGGCGCCTTCCGAGGGGAAGCTGACCTGGGCTGGCGGCACGGGTAAGCCCAATGTGCAGATTGTGTTTCAGGATCCCCAATCATCGCTGGATCCGCGCTTGCCGGTGTGGAAAATCATCTGTGAACCGGCTTTCGTCAACGGACAGCGGCGTCGGGAGAATATGCGCAAGCGGGCGGCGAGGCTGGCCACGCAAGTCGGGTTGTTGCCTGAATACTTGGACCGCTTTCCCCATGAATTTTCGGGAGGACAGCGCCAGCGGATCGCAATCGCCCGCGCATTGGCGGCCGATCCGGACGTCATTGTGCTTGATGAGCCGACATCGGCACTTGATATTTCGGTGCAAGCCCAGATAATTAATCTGTTATTTCAATTGCAACGCCAACTCGGATTGACCTATATCCTGATTTCGCACAATGTTTCCGTCATTCGCCACATGAGCCATCGTGTCGCCGTCATGTATCTGGGCCAGATCATCGAGTTGGGCGATTCGGCGCAAGTGCTTGAACGGCAGCGTCATCCGTATACGCGGCTATTGCTGGACGCGGTACCTAAACTGGATGCGCCGCTGCAGGATAGCGGCGCACTGAACCTGCCGGAGTTGCCGGGCAACCGCCGGTTGCCTGCCGGCTGCTTTTTTTACGAGCGCTGCCAATTCAGTGTACCGGGTTGCGACCAGCCACAGCAACTGAAGCCGGTGACCCAGGAGGTTCCTCTGCACTGGGTGCGCTGCCACCGATTTGATCATGATGACTCCTACAACAAGTAAAGAAGGCCTGAAAAAAGCCGCCGCGCGGGCCCGTAGTAAAGGGTTCGGCGTTATCGTCTCGCTGCTGCCCTATGTCTGGATGTTCAAGTGGCGAGTCATGGGCGCCATTGCCTGCCTGGTCATCGCCAAGGTCGCCAGCGTGCTGCTGCCTGTTTACCTGAAAGATATCGTTGACCAGCTGAGCTTGCCCGGAACGGTCCTGATACTGCCGGTTGCCGCGCTGCTGGCATACGGATTCGCGCGGATTTCCAGTAGTGTCTTTGCTGAATTGCGCGATGCCTTGTTCGCCAGGGTCACCCAGGGATCGATCCAGCGCATCGCGACCACCATTTTCCAGCATCTGTTCGGCTTATCGATCCGTTACCATCTGGCGCGCCAGACCGGCGGACTCAGCCGGGATATCGACAGAGGGACCAAAGGAATTGGTTTCCTGCTGAACTTCATGCTTTTCAATATATTGCCGACGCTGCTGGAACTGGTCATGGTCATGGCGATTCTGCTGGTGCGGTACGATATTTGGTTTGCCGTTGTCATCGTTGTGACGATCGCCGCCTACATCGTATTCACGCTCGTCGTCACTGAAAAGCGCATGGTTATGCGCCGGCGCATGAATACCCTGGACAGCATGGCCAATACCCAGGCGATCGATGCCCTGATCAACTACGAGACCGTCAAGTATTTTAATAACGAGTCTTATGAAATCAATCGCTACGATACCAACCTGGGGGGGTGGGTGGACTCCGCGGTAAAAAACCAGATTTCGCTCAATTTGCTGAATGCCGGACAGGGCATCATCATCACGCTTGGCATGGTGGTGCTGTTATGGATGTCGGCGGACCGGGTAACGAACGGCGTCATGACGGTAGGCGATATCGTGCTGATCTCGGCCTATCTTACGCAATTGTATGCACCGCTCAATTTCCTGGGGTTTATCTATCGCGAGATCAAGAATTCCCTTTCGGATATGGAGCGCATGTTCGCGATACTGGATCAGCACCAGGAAGTGAAGGACCAGCCGGGCAGCGTACCGTTGCAGACGCGGGCGGCCGCGATCAGCTTTGAGCATGTGCAGTTTTCGTACGAGCCCGAGCGCCAGATATTGCATGACATCACGTTCTCCATCGGTGCAGGCGAGACGGTTGCCGTCGTGGGAACGTCGGGGGCGGGCAAATCGACCCTGTCGCGTCTGCTATTCCGTTTCTATGATGTCACAGGCGGGCGCATCGTCATCAACGGGCGGGATATACGCGACTATACGCAATTGAGCCTGCGTCAGCATATCGGCATCGTGCCGCAGGATACGGTTCTGTTCAACAATTCCATTTACTACAACATTGCCTATGGACGACCCGACGCCAGCCGTGAGCAGGTCATCGATGCCGCCAAGGCCGCCAGCATCCATGATTTCGTCATGTCCCTGCCTGATGGCTACGACAGCCAGGTCGGGGAACGCGGGTTGAAATTGTCGGGCGGGGAAAAGCAACGCGTGGCGATTGCCAGAACCATTCTGAAGAATCCGCCGATCCTGGTGCTGGATGAAGCAACCAGCGCGCTGGATACCCGAACCGAGAGGGCGATTCAGGATGAGCTGTACAAGATCACCCAGGATCGGACGACATTGATCATCGCGCACCGTCTGTCGACCATCGTCGATGCCGATCGCATCCTGGTCATGGACCAGGGGCGCGTGGTCGAACAGGGTGCCCACTCGCAGTTGCTGCAGGCGCAAGGCACCTATGCGCGGATGTGGGCCATGCAGTTTGCCGCCAGCGAAGAGGGCACGGATGTCTAGGCGTATGTCGTTGCGCCACCGGGCCTGATCGCCCCTTCTAAGACCGGCGCACGCACTTCACCCAGATACCGGATGAGCGCCCGCCGCTAGGCGGGCTGCCGGCGAGGGCGCGCACTGCCAGTCATCTGGCGAATCGAACCGCTATTGCGAAAGCCCGCTGGCCTGGATCACGGCCTTCCACTTTGCGACTTCCTCCTGCTGGAACCGGGTAAACGCGTCTGGCGTATTGCCGACAATGGTAAAGCCCAGTTGCTTCATGGTTTCCTGGGTCTTGGGTTGCTTGAGGCTTTCGCTGACGGCCTGATGGAGTTTTTCGATCACCTCCTTGGGCGTGCCTTTGGGGGCGGCCACGCCTTGCCAGGAATAGACGGCCATGTCCTTGATGCCGGACTCGGCCAGCGTTGGCAGGTCGGGCAGTTCGGGTGCGCGCTCTGTCCCGGTCGTGGCCAGCGCTTTCAGCTTGCCGCTTTTGATATGGGTGAGCACCGCGCCGAGATTCTGGAACGACACATCGACCTGCGCGCCCAGCAAGTCGGCGATGGCGGCGCCGCCGCCCTTGTAGGGAACATCGATACCGGTTGTATTGCTACGTTGTCGGAACATGACCGCGGACAAATGGTCCGAGGACCCGGTGCCTGAAGAAGCATAGGACAGTTGATCGGGATGCTTGCGGGCGTAATCGATCAGTTCGGCGACAGTCTTGACTGGGATCTTGGATGAGACCACCAGGATATTGGGGTTGCGCACGAGCTGGCTGATATAGTCGAAATCCTTGCTCGGGTTGTAAGACAATTTTTTATAGAGTCCCTCATTGATGGCAAACGTCCCGATAGAACCAACCATTAACGTGTAGCCGTCGGCTTTGGCGTTTTTCAATTCCTGGGCCGCGATGGCGCCATTGGCGCCGGGTTTGTTTTCAACGATGACGGTCTGGCCCAGAACCTTCTCCATGCCGGGGGCGATAGTGCGCGCGGTAATGTCCGAAGACCCGCCGGGTACGAAGGGCACGATGATCCTGACCGGCTTGTCAGGATAGGCGGCGCTGGCTGAACCGGCCATGGCGATTGCGCCAGCAAAAAACACGCCACCGGCCAATAGTCTATTGATCATAAATTTGTCTCCGAGAAAGGATTCCCGCATGGGGAAGCTGAAATCCGGCTGCTGCGATTTCATTGTTATAGGTTGCCAAGGGCGGCGATATATTATTTCAACTTGTCTGACAACTATATAAATTTGTATGTATAATGTCAATTAATTTATCAGCACGACTTTGAAACCGGATTGCCAGGATGAAAACCACGCCCGTTACCCCCCAGGATCTGCAACGCTCGGTCATCGCGGTGCCGCCGCTGGCGCGGCATGCCGACTACAGCACCAATGACGAGGCCAACAACGCCTTGCTTGCCCATTTGCATCAGGGTGGGGTGCGCACGGTGATGTACGGCGGGAATGCCAACTTCTATCATCTGGGGGTCAACGAATACGAGTCGACGGTAGCGCAGCTTGCGCAAGCCGCGCCCGACGATATGTGGGTATTGCCGTCGGTGGGGCCGGATTTCGGCAAGATGAAAGACCAGACGGCAATCCTGCGAAAATTCGATTTTCCCACTGCCATGCTGCTGCCCATGACGTTTCCCTATACCGAGCAGGGGCTGGCCGATGGCATTCGCTATTTCTCGGATGCGTTCGGCGATAAGGTGGTGGTGTATATCAAGTCTGATCGCTATATCGGCGCCGACATCCTGGCGCGCCTGGTCGAAGAGGGACGCATTGTCAGCTTCAAATATGCGGTGGTCAAGCCCGATCCGGCAGACGACCCTTACCTGGCATCCATTTTGTCCTGCGTGGACAAAGACATGGTGGTAAGCGGCATTGGCGAAACCCCGGCGATCGTGCATCTGGAAAAATTCGGACTGCCTACGTTCACCAGCGGTTCGGTGTGCCTGGCGCCAGCCGGCTCAATGCATATGCTGCATGAGCTGCGGCAAGGGAACACGGCGCAGGCGCAGCAATTGCGCGCCCGTTTCATGCCTTTTGAACAGTTGCGCGATGGCATCAACCCTATCCGTGTCCTGCATGACGCCGTCACGTTGGCGGGCATCGCGCAGATGGGGCCGATGCTGCCCATGCTCTCCGGATTGTCCGAGCCGGAACGCGCGCAGGTCGCGCCAGCGGCAAAAGAACTGGCCCAATGGGGCCGTTCGCAACTGATGCAACGGGAGCCCGCGTCAGCATGACTCGCAAGGCAACGCAAGCGGCCCAGGCGGCCTCACCGGAATCCGTGGCAAATCGCCCCAGTCTCAATCTTGAACGAGGGCAACGCGTGCGGTTGGCGGATCAGTTGTATAGCCAGATCTTTGACCAGATCACCAGCGGTGTATTGAATATCGGCGATAAACTGCCTTCCGAGCATCAGATTTGCCGGCAGTTCGGCGTTTCCCGTCCGGTGGTGCGCGAGGCGATGCTGCGTCTGCGCTCGGACGGCCTGATATCGGCGCGGCAGGGGTCCGGCACGTATGTGTCGCACCAGCCCAGCGCAAAACTCAATGCCTTCGATGAGGTCAGCAATATCAGCACGTATTTGCGGGCGCAGGAAATCCGGGAGACGTTGGAGGGTGATGCGGCGAGGCTGGCGGCCACCAGGCATACCGATGAACAATTACGCGCGATCCGCAAGGCGCATGAGGAGTTTGCCGATTGCATTCATCACGGCCAGGAAGCGATCCATGCCGATCTGGCATTCCACCGAAGCATTGCCGAGGCATCGGGAAATCATTTTTACCTGGATGTGCTGGATAACATTTACGAAGCGGTCTACGGGTTTATGAAACTGACCCTGGCTCTGACCAAAATGGGGTCGCGGCAGCGCGGCCTGCAAGTCATCTCGGAACACGAAAGCATTGTCCAGGCCATTGCCGAAGGAGACGCCGAGCGTGCCAGCGTTTGCATGCGATTCCATATTGGGCAGGCCAGGAAGCGGTTGGTTGATCGTAAAAAGGATTTGTGACTTTTGCCGGTACTGAGTCGACTCGAGCGGCATCGCGCCGGCGACGCGATGCCGGACAAACCGCCCGCAATCCCGGCCGTGGACGGTAATTCAACGATATAAAGAGGAAAGCAAGCGGTATGGAGACAAGCCAAAAAACGAAGAAAGATCCCGATGCGCTGCGCAGTGCGCGCTGGTTCGCGCCGGATGATTTGCGCAGCTTCGGGCATCGTTCGCGCATCATGCAGATGGGGTACGACCCGCAGGACTGGGAAGGAAAGCCGGTTATTGCGATTATCAACACTTGGTCGGATATCAACCCCTGCCATGCCCATTTCAAGGAGCGCGTAGCCGATGTGAAAGCCGGCATCCTTCAGGCGGGCGGACTGCCCATCGAGCTGCCGGCGCTGTCATTGTCCGAGAATTTCGTCAAGCCCACCACCATGCTCTACCGCAATATGCTGGCCATGGAAGTCGAGGAACTGCTGCGATCTCATCCAGTGGACGGAGCGGTCCTGATGGGCGGCTGCGACAAGACGACCCCCGGTTTGCTGATGGGCGCCAGCAGCATGGATATTCCCGCCATCTATATCCCCGCCGGTCCCATGCTGCGCGGCAACTGGCAAGGAAAAATCCTGGGGTCCGGTTCCGATGCCTGGAAGTATTGGGATGAACGGCGCGCCGGCAATATTTCCAAAGCGCAATGGATTGAGGTCGAGGCCGGCATCGCCCGCAGCGCAGGCCATTGCATGACCATGGGAACCGCCAGCACCATGACCGCGATCGCCGAAACGCTCGGCATGACTTTGCCAGGCGCGTCGTCGATTCCCGCCGCCGATGCCAATCATATCCGCATGTGCAAAGCATCGGGTCGGCGCATCGTCGAGATGGTCTGGGAAGACCTCAAACCGTCCGATATCCAGTCTCGCGCCTCATTCGAGAACGCTATCGTCGTGGCCATGGCGATGGGATGCTCCACCAATGCGATTATTCATGTAATCGCGCAAGGCCGCCGCGCGGGCTGGGACATCGGGCTCGATGATTTCGAGAAAATCAGCCATCAGGTGCCGGTGATTGCGAACATTCGCCCTAGCGGCGAAACCTATCTGATGGAAGACTTCTACTATGCAGGCGGTTTGCCCGCGCTGATGTGCCGCCTGCACGAACAACTGGATCTGCAACAAATGACGGTGACGGGGCGGACGTTGGGACAGAACATTGCCAATGCGCAGGTCTGGAATGACGATGTGATCCGGCCACTGACCCAGCCGCTCTATCAGGAGGGGGCACTGGCGGTGCTCAAGGGTAATCTGGCGCCGGATGGCTGCGTGATCAAGCCCAGTGCATGCAGCGCCAAATTCCTGCGCCACGAAGGACCGGCGATGGTGTTCGACGATTATCCGTCCATGAAGGCGGCGATCGACGATGAAAACCTGGATGTGACCGAGGATCATATTCTTATCCTGCGCAATGCCGGACCGCAAGGCGGACCGGGCATGCCGGAGTGGGGCATGCTGCCGATTCCGAGGAAGCTGGTCAAGCAGGGGGTGCGCGATATGTTGCGCCTGTCCGACGCCCGCATGAGCGGGACCAGCTACGGCGCCTGTATTTTGCACGTGTCGCCGGAGTCGTATGTCGGCGGTCCGCTTGCCCTGGTGCGCAATGGCGATCGCATCGCCGTCGATGTCGCGGCGCGCACCATCAACTTGCTAGTCGCCGATGCCGAGCTGCGCGAGCGGCAAGCGCAATGGCAACCGCCGGCCCGACGTTTCGAGCGCGGCTACGGGTGGATGTTCAGCCAGCATATCCTGCAGGCCAATGACGGCTGCGATTTCGATTATCTACAGGCGGGTTTCGGCAGGAACCCGGGAGAGCCCGATATTTTCTAGCCGTTCACGTCTATGGCGACGCATCGGGGGCAATATCGCGGCTTCCTCGCGATGAGCATGGCGGGCCGCGCTGGCGGCATTGAAAAGGAGACATAATGCAGGAACTAACCCGCAATAGATTAAAAAGAGTCAGTACGGCAACATTGGCGACATTGCTTTATCGCCAGGGCTTGCGCAATCAGTTTATCCAAGGGGTGCAGCCCCTGAATCGCTTCGAGCAATCCATGGTGGGCGAAGCGTTCACCTTGCGATATATGCCGGCACGGGAAGACCTCAATCCATTGGAGGTGTTTCGCGATCGGTCCCATCCGCAACGCCAGGCGGTGGAAACCTGCCCGCCGGGCGCGGTCCTGGTCATGGATAGCCGCAAGGATGCGCGGGCGGCGTCCGCAGGCGGCATCCTGGTCAGCCGGCTGATGCGGCGGGGCGTGGCCGGTGTGGTCACCGACGGAGGCTTTCGGGATTCGGCGGAAATTGCCGGACTGGCGATCCCGGCCTATCATCAGCGGCCTTCGGCTCCCACCAACCTTACCCTGCATCAGGCCATCGATATCAACGTCCCTATCGGCTGCGGCGATGCGCCGGTCTTTCCCGGAGATGTGATTGTGGGGGATCAGGACGGGGTCATCGTGATACCTGCGCATTTGGCCGACACCCTGGCCGAAGAAGCCGAGGCCATGAGCGGCTTCGAAGATTTTGTGATGGAAAAAGTCGCCGAAGGTCGGTCCATTCTCGGTCTGTATCCGCCTACCGATCCGGATACGAACATTGCATTCGAGGCTTGGAAGCAGGCGCGTCAGAGGCATTCGATATCGTGAGACCGGCGTCGCCGCCATGCTCCAATGCGCAGGCGGGGCCTCAAGAGGAAGCAGGGTGGTGGCAAGCCGGTACAATGGCCTTGCGGGTACGGCAACGGCAAAATTTGCGGGCCCGGCTTGGAGAAAGAAAATCGTGGGCATGGGCCCCGTATAAAAGGAGACAAGGATGAGGAAAATAAGTCAGGCAATCGCCGCTGCCATTCTGGCGGTGGGCATGGTTGGGGGCGCCAGCGCCGCCTACCCCGAGGCACAGCCGGTTAAAGTACTGGTCGGCTATACACCGGGGGGAACAACAGACTTGGTAGCCCGTATCGTGGCCAAGGGACTGTCCGATGAACTGAAGCAGAGTTTTGTGGTGGAAAACAAGCCTGGCGCCAGCAACAATATCGCCATGTCCGAGGTGGCGCGTTCCAAGCCCGACGGCTACACGCTGATCGTCACGACCATCGCCAGCTCGGTGAATGCGACGCTCTATAAGAAACTCAATTATGACCTGAAGAAGGATTTCGCGCCGGTTGCGCTGGTCGCAAAAGTGCCGAACGTGCTGGTGGTGAACAAGGACCTGCCGGTCAATAATGTCAAGGAACTGGTCGAGTATGTCAAAAAGAACAAGGACAAAGCCAGTTATGCCTCTTCGGGCATCGGTTCATCGCAGTTCCTGTGCGGCGAGCAGTTGAACCAGGATGCCGGCACCCAGATATTGCATGTGCCATTCAAGGGAAGTGCCCCCGGCCTGACGGCGGTCATGGCCGGCGAGGTGTTGATGGAGTTTGATAATATGCCGTCCGCATGGCCTTTCATCAGCTCGGGCAGGCTCAAGGCGCTGGCGGTGACCAGCAAGGAAAAATCGGAGGTGGCCCCGCAATTGCCGACCATGATCGAAGAGGGCTATAAAGATTTCGATATTTCCTCCTGGTTCGGCATTCTCGCGCCGGCCGATATGCCCAAGGCGGATGTGGAACTGCTGAACAAGGCGGTGCTCAAGGTTGTCGCCAAGCCCGAAGTGCAAAAACAGCTGGCTGATCAGGGCGCGATACCGCAAAAAATGACACCGGAAGAATTCGGCGCATTCATCAATAGCGAAGTCGATCGCTGGGGCGCGCTGGTCACCAAACTGGGCGTGCGCGCAGACTGACCACGATGCGTAGGCGGCGCCAGCCCCGCCGCGGGTGTCCATTCAACAGGGCACGCGCGGCGGGCTGGCGTCGTATTTACTTCTTCAGTTTGGCAAACGCGGCCGCCATGGCGTTCATGGGGCTGTCGTCGCGTGCCTGGCCGCGCGATTGCCCGCGCTGACTGCCTGGTTGCCGGGCGGGTGAGCCAGGACGCGAGTCGCGCCGCTGTGCCGGGCCGGTATTGTCGTTCAGGCGCATCGTCAGACCAATACGGTTGCGCGCCACATCCACTTCCTGCACCTTGACTTTCACTGCCTGCCCGACCCGCACAACGTCGCGCGGGTCTTTGACGAACTGCTCGGACAGGGCTGAAATGTGCACCAGCCCGTCCTGGTGGACACCGATATCGACGAAAGCGCCGAAATTGGCAACGTTGGTGACAACACCTTCCAGGATCATGCCCTCATTCAGATCCTTGATCGTCTCCACGCCTTCCTGGAACGTCACCGTCTTGAACTCGGGCCTTGGGTCGCGCCCCGGCTTTTCGAGTTCCGAGAAAATATCCTTGACCGTCGGCAGGCCGAAGCGTTCGTCGGTGAATTCGGTGGGTGAAATGCCGGAAAGGGCCTCTTTGCTGCCCATGACTGTCTTGACATCCTTTTTGATCTTATCCAGGATCCGCTCCACCAGCGGATAGGCCTCGGGGTGAACGGCCGAGGCGTCAAGCGGATTGCTGCCATTCTGGATGCGCAGGAATCCGGCGGCCTGCTCGAAGGCCTTGGCGCCGAAACGGGACACCTCCATCAGGCTCTGGCGGGCGGGGAAGGCGCCATTCTGGTCGCGCCAGTCCACGATATTGCGTGCCAGCGTGGTGTTCAGGCCAGAAACGCGCGACAGCAATGCCGCCGAAGCCGTGTTGACATCGACGCCGACCGCGTTCACGCAATCCTCAATCACGGCATCGAGTGAACGCGCGAGTTCCCGCTGATTGACATCATGCTGATACTGCCCCACGCCGATTGCCTTGGGTTCGATCTTGACCAGTTCGGCCAAGGGGTCCTGCAGGCGGCGGGCAATGGATACCGCGCCGCGCAGGCTGACGTCCATATCGGGAAACTCCTTGGCAGCCAGTTCGGAGGCGGAGTAGACCGACGCGCCGGCTTCGGAGACCACGATCTTGCGCAGGCCGGCCTTGGGCATGGCCTCGATCAATTCGGCGGCCAGCTTTTCGGTTTCGCGCGAGGCGGTGCCGTTGCCGATGGCGATCAGCTCGATCTGGTGCTTATTGACAAGGGCGGCCAGCGTCGCCAGCGCGCCGTTGCGATCGTGACGCGGCTCAAACGGATAGACGGTCGCCGTGTCCAGCACTTTGCCGGTCTTGTCGATGGCGGCCACTTTGACACCGGTACGGATACCGGGATCCAGGCCCAGCACAGACTTGGGGCCCGCCGGTGCGGCCAGCAGCAAGTCCTTGAGATTGGCCGCGAAAACACGGATCGCCTCGGCCTCGGCTTCTTCGCGCAGCTTGGTGATGAACTCCGACTCGTAGGCGGTGAGCATCTTGACGCGCCAAGTCCAGCGCGCCACGTCGGCCAGCCACTTATTGCGCGGCGTGGCCGTCGCGGAAAAATCGGCGTCCAGATCCAGGAAATCGGCGACCCGTTCCACGCACGGGTGGGGGACCAACGCGTCCTGCTCGTCGCTCAGGCCGATGCGCAGGTCCAGCGCGCCCTGCTGTCGACCCCGCAATAGCGCCAGGACCCGGTGCGAGGGCAGGCTGCGGATCGATTCGCGAAAATCGAACCAGTCGCGGAAATTGGCGCCGTCTTCTTCCTTGCCCTCGACGACCTTGGAGTACAGAAAGCCGTGGTTGCTCAGGTAATCGCGCAAATTCGCCACCAGATCCGCGTTTTCGGCGAAGCGTTCGGCCAGAATATCGCGGGCGCCGTCGAGTGCGGTGCGCGCGTCCTTGACGCCTTGATCCGCATTGACGTAGGCCTCGGCCGCTGCCAGCGGCTCGGCGTTACGGTCTTCCAGCAGCAGGTCCGCCAGGGGTTCCAGGCCAGCTTCGCGCGCGATTTGCGCCCGTGTGCGGCGCTTGGGCTTGAACGGCGCATACAAGTCTTCCAGGCGCTGCTTGGTATCGGCCGATGCGATGGCCTCGCTCAGCTCGGGAGTCAGCTTGCCCTGGCTGTTGATCGAATCGAACACGGCCGCGCGGCGCGACTCCAGTTCGCGCACGTAGGCCAGCCGTACTTCCAGGTTGCGCAGCACGGTATCGTCGAGGCCGCCGGTCGCTTCCTTGCGGTAGCGGGCGATGAACGGAACGGTTGCGCCGTCGTCCAGCAAGTCAACCGTCGCCTGAATCTGATTGGGGCGGATATTGAGCTCGGCAGCGAGCAGGGCAATGATGCGGGCCGGATCGACCTGCGTTGGCGTTGCGGTAACGGGTGTGGTGGATTCGCTCATACTTCACAGAAAAAATTAAACTAAACGCGCCATTGTGCCATAAGCATCCCGGTCGGCGCAGCAGAACTGCGGTATGATGCCACATGTAAATACCCGGATGGACGGGTGCGGGAATCGTTGTGCGCGTACTGGATTTTGATATTTCTGACTGGTTTCTTGATGAAGGCCCGCTGGCGACCGCCGTGCCCGGCTACAAGGTGAGGGACGCCCAGATCCAGCTTGCCCGCGCGGTGGACGAAACCCTGACCGCCGGTTCGGTCCTGGTGGCCGAGGCCGGCACCGGCACCGGAAAGACCTGGGCCTACCTGATCCCGGCATTCCTGTCCGGGGGCAAGGTCCTGATATCCACGGGTACACGCACGCTGCAAGACCAGCTGTTCAACAAGGACGTGCCGCGGGTGCGGGACGCGCTGGCGGTGCCGGTGCAGGTTGCCCTGCTCAAGGGGCGCAGCAACTACGTCTGTCATTACCATCTGGATCGGCTGGAGCAGGATGAGCGTGCGCTCAAGTCCAAGGACGAAATCGCGCAATTGCGCCATATCCGCGTATTCACCTCAAGATCTCGCTCCGGCGACAAGGCCGATTGCGCCCAGGTGCCCGAAGATGCCGATCTCTGGAACCGGGTAACGTCCACGCGGGAAAACTGCCTGGGCCAAGACTGTCCCAACGTCAAGGAGTGCTTCCTGCTCAAAGCGCGACGGCAGGCCCAGGAAGCCGACGTGGTCGTGATCAACCATGCGCTGTTCTTCGCCGATCTGGTCTTGCGCGAAGAGGGCATCACAGACTTGCTGCCGGCGGCCGATGCAGTCATCTTCGACGAGGCGCACCAGTTGCCGGACACGGCAACGCGCTTTATGGGCGACGTCGTTTATTCGGGCACCATTACCGACTTCCTGAAAGCCGCCGAGGTGGCCGCGCTGACCTACGCGCGCGATACCGCCAAATGGGCCGATGCCTGCCAGCGGGTCACTTACTATGTCAAAGACCTGCGCCTGAGCGCGGCGCCCATCGAACAATTGCCCGGCCGCAAGGCAACCTTTGACCAAATTCCCGATGCCGAGCGCTTTTTCGAGATTCTCAATAAGCTGTACGATGAACTGGTAACCCTAACCGGTATGCTTACCGCCGTGCAGGAGCGCCACCCGGACCTGGCCACCGCCGCCAAATCAGGCACAGAACTGTGCGCCAGGCTGTATCGCTGGTCCCAGCCTGTGATTCTGCCTGAAGGCGTTGCGCGCGAGGCCTCCGCGGCGGCGTCGGTCGCCTTGCCCCAGCCGCAGGCGGCGACCGGCGGGCCTGCCGTCCAGGCGCCCGTCGAGAAACTGGTCCGGTGGGTGGAGGTCGGCTTGCATCACTTCCGGCTGCAACTGGCGCCACTGAGCGTCGCCGATGCCTTCTCCAGACAGCGGCGCAAGGAGCAGGCATGGATATTCACTTCTGCCACGCTGTCCGTCTATAAGGACTTTTCGCATTACACCAGGCAGCTTGGCCTTTACGGCGCCCGCACCGAAAGATGGGAGTCGCCGTTCGAGTACCAGGACAATGCCATGCTGTACGTGCCGGATCATTTGCCGCAACCTCAGGACCCCGAGTTCCAGACGGCCTTTGTCCAGACCCTGATCCCGCTGATACAGGCCAGCCCCGGTGGGGTACTGGTGCTGTGCACGACCCTGCGCGCGGTGGATAATCTTTCCTCCCTGTTGCTTGCCGCGTTCGACAAACATTTCATTGAACGTCCGGTACTGCGTCAGGGGGAAAGCACACGGGGTGTATTGCTTGAGCAATTTCGCCAGTTGCAGAACGCCGTGCTGGTCGGCAGCGCCAGCTTTTGGGAAGGCATCGACCTGCCCGGCGATATGTTGACGTTGGTGGCGATCGACAAACTGCCTTTCGCACCGCCCGATGATCCGGTGCTGGAGGCCCGTATCAAGGCTTGCCGGGAGTCGGGTGGCAATCCGTTTTTCGAATTCCAGTTACCTAGCGCCGCCATTGCCCTCAAGCAGGGCGCCGGCCGCCTGATTCGCACCGAACGCGATTGGGGCCTGCTCATAGTTGGCGACCGCAGATTGGTCGAAAAGCCTTATGGCAAGCTGTTGTGGCGAGGCTTGCCGCCGTTCAAGCGAACCCGGCGCGCCCAGGAGGCCGAAGCCTTTTTGAAAACCCATCCGAGAAGCGCCGGCGTGCTGGCCAAGTCAGAGCCCGCCGACTGACGTCAGATCCAGCATGGCACCGTGCGCCCACCCTGAGACCGGGCCAGGCGGCGGGACTTGCGTGCAACTGCGTGACAAGGGTAAAAAAAACGGCCATCAAGGCCGTTTTTTCTGGGTGGCAGCGCCGAAAGGCGCCAGGCTACCGGGTATTTAGTTGAAGACGCGTGAGGGGCTGAGCCAGGCCCACCAACTGTTGTCCCCGTCCAACCCTTCTTTGTAGAGGCGGCTATCCGGGAAGTTCTGGTCCAGTACGCGCTTGGCGTCGTTGGCCTGGTCGGGCATGCCTAATTCCTGGTAGGAAAGCATCATAATATAGAGCGCCGGCTCGGCCGCGGCAACGCCCGAGAATTCCTTCAGGACCGCCTGGCTGCGATTGATGGCCGCCACATAGGCATGCCGCGTGTAATAATACTTCGCCACATTGACTTCGTTGCTGGCGATGGTGCTGACCAGCCAGGTCAGCCGTTGCCGCGCATCGCGTGTATAGCGGCTGTCTGGATAGCGCTGCACCAGCTCGTTGAAGGCGTCATAGGACTGTCGCAGACCCTTGGGGTCGCGTTCGCTGGGGTCCTGGCCGGTCAGGCTGCTCAGGTAGGAGCTGGGCGGCGTAAAGGTGACCAGGCCTTTCAGGTACAGCATGTAGTCGGTGCCGGGATGGCTGGGGTAGAGTTTCAGGAAACGATCGATTGCCGTAACCGCCTTGTCGGGGTCGCCGTCTTTCCAGTTGACGTAGGCTTGATCGATCAGCGATTGCTGCGCGAAACTGGAATAGGGATAACGAGACTCCACAGCCTCCAGATACGTGCGCGCTGTCTTGAAGTCGTTGCTGCGAACGTTCTCGCGTGCTTCTTCGTACAGCTGCGGGGCTGACATGCCGGTAGTTTTGTCCACTTCCCGGGTCATCATGCTGCTGCAGCCGGCCAGGGTCAGGGCACCAAGCGCGATAAGAGAAGTTCGAAGCAAACGTTTATGCATAATTCGGATAGGGCTGATAAGTTAAAAGTCAAAAAGCAATCTGATGATAGCATTGCCGCGTTATTATAAGAATATTATATGATTTTACAGCCATTTCCACCCATGTCAGACACAACTGTACCCGATAGTGACGAAACTGTACCGGATAGTGACGAAATTGCCGATCCGGAAATAAGATATTTCCGCCTGCCCATGACCACCGTCGGCGACCGCCTGGACAAGGTGCTGGCCCGCCTGATTCCCGAGCATTCGCGCAGCCGCTTGCAGGGCTGGATAGAGGCTGGACATGTGCGGGTCAACGATTTGCCGGGAAAAGTGAAACAAACTGTAGGCGCCGACGATCTGATCGCCGTAGCGATGCAGTTGTCGCCGGAACAGTCGGCTTTTTCCCCGGAACCGGTGGCCTTCGGTGTCATCGCGGCATCGACGTCGTGGATCGTGGTCGACAAGCCGGCGGGCCTGGTCACGCACCCTGGCGCGGGCAACTGGTCGGGCACGCTGCTCAATGGCCTGCTATACCATTATCCCGAACTGGCTCATGTGCCCCGCGCAGGTATCGTGCATCGCCTGGACAAAGATACCAGCGGTTTGCTGGTGATTGCCCGCAACGAAGCCGCGCAAACCTATTTTGTGCGGCAATTGCAAAGCCGCAGCATGGGCAGGGAATATGAAGCCGTGGTAATGGGCTGGGTGGCGGAGCAGGGCACGATCAACTTGCCTATCGGCCGCGACCGGCACGTGCCGGTTCGCATGAGCACCGCCCAGCCGATCGCCGCCAAGGAAGCGATTACGCATTTCCAGTGCCTGGCCCACGGTACGGTGGACGGCGCGCAGGTGAGCCACGTACGTTGCCGGCTGGAAACCGGTCGCACGCACCAGATACGCGTGCATCTGGCGAGCCAGGGGCATCCGCTGCTGGGCGATGTGATTTATAACGGCAAGCCCCTGGCCCAGGCGCAGCGGCAAATGCTGCATGCCCGGCGCCTTCGGTTCAAAGATCCGCAGACCGAGACAGAGCAGGTATTCGAGGCGCCGATACCGGCGGATATGGACGCGGTGATCCACCGCATACAATGGAACGAGCAATGACCGACAACCATGTCACTGGCCAGCCCTGGCCAGGCATCCGTTATTTTTGCACCACGCGGCGCGGCGGCGTGAGCGTGGTGCCCTACGACACCAATAACCTGGGGCTGCACGTCAACGATCATCCCGGGCACGTGGCAGAGAACCGAGCGCGATTGCGCGCAGTGTTGCCGAGTGAACCCGTGTGGTTGAACCAGGTGCATGGCGTCGAGGTCATGCAGGCCGATTCGCCGCGCGACGATGGTGCTAAAGGCTATGATGCCAGTGTCACCACGACACCCGGACAGGTGCTGGCCATCCTGACCGCCGATTGCCTGCCGGTGGTGTTTGCCTCGGAGCGCGGCATTGCCGCCGCCCATGCCGGTTGGCGCGGACTGGCTGCCGGGGTGCTGGAAAATACCGTAAAGAAATTGCAAGATGTCTCTGGTACACTGCCCAGCCGCGCCTGGATCGGTCCCGCCATTTCCAGGCAGGTATTCGAAGTGGGCCCGGAGGTGCGTGCCGCGTTTGTCGATCAGGATGCGCATGCCGCCGGTTATTTCGAGCCGCATCCGCAACATAGCGGCAAATGGCTGGCCGATTTGCCGGGTATCGCGGCCTATCGTCTGCTGGCTTGCGGGGTGGCACAGGTCGAACAAAGCGGCTTGTGCACATACCGGCAACAGGACTTGTTCTACTCTTACAGGCGAGCGCCGGTCACGGGACGCCAGGCGACGCTGATCTGGCTGGCGCCGGATGACACCTCGCGTTAACACCGGGTAACGGCTGGGTTGCGCCGGGCGGCAAGGTGCGGCTCAGGTTTTCCCTTACTAGGGTGAATACTGTCTGACGGACACATTTTTTTTATATAGAATGATTTCTAAACGGTGCCTATAAAGTCGTTCGTAAACCAGACAGAATCCGGAGACACTAGTGATCAAAGAGACTGATAAAGCATGGTGGCCCCAGAACGTTGTCCCGCTGAGTACAGAGCACCTGAACCGAATCCAGTCGGAGTTCATCGAAAAGTGGCAACAAATCGCCAGTGCCGCGCACACAGGCAGTCTTGCGCCGCTGGCCGATAGAAGATTTGCCGGCCAAGCCTGGCAGGAAAGCCCGCAGCATCTCATGATGGCCCACCTGTATCTGCTTTCGTCGCAGATCATGGGGCAAATGGTCGACCAGGCCGATTTACCCGCCGCGGTCAGGGAGCGCCTGCGCTTTTCCGTCGAGCAGTGGAACGACGCGGTTTCTCCCTCCAATTATTTTCTCACCAATCCGGACGTGATCAAGGCGTTTGCCGAGTCCAACGGGACGTCGTTGCAACAGGGCTTTCTCAACCTGCTTGGCGATTTGCGCAAGGGGCATATTTCGCAAACCGATGAGTCATCGTTCGAGGTTGGCGGCAACCTGGCGCTCACGCCGGGCGCGGTGGTGTTCGAGAACGCCTGGTTTCAATTGCTGCAATACGCGCCGCAGACCGCGACCGTGCACCAGCGTCCTTTGCTGATGGTGCCGCCATGCATCAACAAATACTATATTCTTGACCTGCAGCCGGGCAACTCCCTGGTCGAGTTCGCCGTGAGCCAGGGGTTCACCGTATTCATGATTTCCTGGCGCAATCCGACACCGCAGGACACCGATGGCATTCAAGCGGCCACCTGGGACGATTATATCGAGAAAGGCGTGTTGACCGCGATCGATGTGGTTCGCGATATTTCCGGCCAGGCGCAAATCAATACCCTGGGATTCTGCGTCGGTGGCACCATGCTCAGCACAGCGCTGGCTGTCGCCCGCGCCAGAGGCGAGCGTCACGTGGCCAGCGCCACGTTGCTGACAACACTGCTGGACTTCGAAGACACCGGCGTGCTCGATGTTTTCGTGGATGAAGCGCATGTCGCCTATCGGGAGCAAACACTGGGCCATGGCGGGCTGATGAGCGCCAGCGAACTGGCCACCACGTTTTCGTTTCTGCGACCTAATGAGCTTGTCTGGAACTATGTCGTCAGCAATTACCTGAAAGGCAAGTCGCCGGCGCCGTTCGACTTGTTGTACTGGAATTCCGACGGTACGAACTTGCCTGGGCCGTTCTTTACCTGGTATTTCCGGAACATGTACCTGGAAAACAACCTGTGCCGTCCGGGGGCGCTGCGCGTATGTTCGGAACAGATCGACCTGGCCGAGCTAGACTTGCCGGCCTATGTCTACGGGTCGAAGGAAGATCACATTGTGCCGTGGAAAGCCTCATACGCGTCGGCGCAACGGCTTTCGGGCAAGCTGCGCTACGTCCTGGGTGCTTCCGGACATATTGCGGGCGTCATTAACCCACCGGCCAGGAATAAACGCAATTACTGGATAAACGAAGCGGCGACAGTCGGCGATACGCAAGCCGAGCATTGGCTGGATACCGCCGAATCGTTGCCGGGCAGTTGGTGGCCCGACTGGGCCGCGTGGCTGGCGCGCCAGAGCGGACGCAAGATCAAGGCAAAGGCGGGGGCGGGGAATAAAGCGTTTCCCGTGCTGGAGCCGGCGCCGGGGCGCTATGTGAAAATCAGGGCCTGAGCGATGGGTCGCACAAGTTTTTTTAGGGTTTTAAAAAGCCACAGGGAGTAAAAAGATGACGCAAAAAATAGCATATGTAACCGGTGGAATGGGCGGTATCGGGACTGCCATCTGCCAACGCCTGCACAAGGATGGCTTCAAGGTTATCGCAGGTTGCGGCCCACAACGCAATGCACAACAGTGGCTCGATGAGCAGGCGGCACAGGGATATACTTTCTATGCTTCGGCCGGCAACGTTTCCGACTGGGACTCCACCGTTGTGGCATTCGACAAGGTCAAGCAGGAACATGGCCCCATCGACGTGCTGGTGAACAATGCGGGCATTACGCGCGATGGTGTTTTTCGCAAAATGTCGATTGACGATTGGCGGGCGGTCATGGATACAAACCTGAACAGCCTGTTCAATGTGACCAAACAGGTCATTGAACATATGTACGAGAAGCGCTGGGGCCGGATTGTCAATATCAGTTCGGTCAACGGGCAAAAGGGGCAATTCGGACAAACCAACTACTCTACCGCCAAAGCGGGGATTCACGGATTTACCATGGCCCTGGCCCAGGAAGTGGCAAGTCGCGGTGTTACCGTCAACACGGTTTCCCCCGGCTATATCGGCACCGACATGGTGCGCGCGATCCGTCCCGAAGTGCTCGAGCAGATCGTTGGCACGATTCCTGTAAGGCGCCTGGGCACGCCGGACGAAATCGCCTCGATTGTGTCCTGGTTGGCATCCGACGAATCAGGGTTCTCGACCGGCGCCGATTTTTCGGTGAACGGCGGTCTTCACATGGGTTAAATCTGTGCCGGGCACAGATAGACTGAAAAGGTTAAACAAGCAATGGTAAAAGCAACTGAAACGGACGCGGTCCGGACTATCAAGAAGTATCCCAATCGCAGGCTGTACGACACGCAGACCAGCGCCTACATCACGCTTCAAGATGTGAGGCAACTGGTCCTGGACAATGTTCGCTTTCAGGTGCTTGATGCCAAATCCGGAGAGGAACTGACCCGCAGCATTTTGCTGCAAATCATTCTGGAAGCAGAGTCCGGCGGTGTGCCGATGTTCAGCTCGAACATGCTGGCGCATATCATCCGCTTTTACGGTCACGCCATGCAGGGTGTGATGGGATCTTACCTCGAGAAAAACATGCAGGCATTCGTGGAAATCCAGGACAAGCTGGCCGAGCAGTCCAAGGGTGTCTACAATCCGCAGTTTGGCGCCGAGGCCTGGTCGCAGTTTATGAATATCCAGGCGCCTCTGCTCAATAATGTCATGAACAATTACGTGGAGCAGTCAAAAAACATGTTCGTGCAAATGCAGGAGCAAATGCAGAACCAGACCAGCAATATGTTCGGCACGTTCCCGTTCGGTCCCGGCAACCCGGACAAAGACGATAAGAAAAGCTAGGTGTCAGGGCAGGGCGGCAGCTGGCCACCTATTTACGCCCGGCCAGGCTGGCAGATCAACAATGAAAAGCGCCAAGGGGCGCTTTTCTTGCGATGGGGGGCGACGCGTATGTTGTAGCTGCCCGTGCTATTTTCGAAAAGGCGAGTGCGCCTGCAGCAGATCGCGGTAGGCGTCGACGTGCTCTGTCTCTGCGTCTAGAAAGCGCCCGATGGCGTCCGCGAACTCCTGGCGCGCGATCCAATGGGCGGAATAGGTCGTCTCGGGCAGCAAGCCGCGCGAAAGCTTATGCTCACCCTGCGCGCCGCCTTCAAAAATGCCGATACCGTTTTCTATGCAATAGCGGATGCCTTGCATATAACAGGTCTCGAAATGCAGCCCGGGAATATATTGATGCGCCCCCCAGTAGCGTCCGTACATGATGCCGTTGCCGATCATATTCATTGCGCAGGCAATGGGCGCGTCGTCGCGCAGCGCCGTAATCAGCAACAGCCTGTCCGGCTCGTCGCGCAGCAGTTCGCGGAAAAACGCCTCGGAAAGGTAGGGTTCGCGACCACGTTCGTAATAGGTGTTGCAATAGCAGGAGACAAAAAATGCCAAATCGTCGTTGCTGATCTGTTTGCCGCGCTTCCAGGAAAAGGTCACGCCCGCCTGGGACACTTTCTTGGCATCCTGCCTGATTTTCTTGCGTTTATCATAATTGAGGCTGCTCATGAAATTGTCGAAGGAGGCATACTGGTTGTTGCGCCAGTGAAACTGCACACCTTCCCGGACTTTATATCCGGCATCCCTGAGTACCTGCAGGTCGGTGTCGTCGGGGAACAGCACATGAACCGACGAGACCCCCATGCGTTGGGCGACCTGGATCGCCGAAGCCGCCAGCATTTGCTTGGCGAGCTGGTCCCGCGCCAGCAGCCTGGGGCCGGTAACTGGTGAAAACGGCGCGGCGCAAAGCAGTTTTGGATAGTACTGCAGGCCATATTGGCTGAACGCGCGCGCCCATGCCATATCGAAGACGAACTCTCCTTGCGAGTGCGTTTTTAAATACATGGGCATGAATCCGGCAGGGTTGCGCAGGTCGTCGTATAAAATCAGGTGGCAGGGTTGCCAGCCCGTCTCTTCGGTCGTGCAACCCGTGGCTTCTAGTGCCCGCAGGAATGCCGGGGCGATAAACGGATTGTCCTGCGACCATGCGCGCCAGTCCAGTTCTGGCAGATCTTCCAGCGAGTGGAGCAATTGGACCTGCATGGCTAATTTATCCTTGCGGCCCAACTCGTTGCGGCGACAGCATATACCGACAAACCCATCTCCTTGAATGAAAGCGCGATTCCGTGAACTTACGATCCAGCCGGCCTGAGGAAAAAATAGCGGTCACTGCGGTGACCGGGTTCCTGGGCGCCGGCAAGACCCATTACCTCAACAGACTGTTACAGCATGCCCGATTTGCCCGCACCGTGGTGATCGTCAACGAAATCGGAACCCTGGGCATCGACCAGGCAAGCTGGACGTTCGTACAGCCGTCTACTATTCTACTTGAAGGCGGTTGCCTGTGCTGTCAGATGCAGGGATCCCTGAATCTTACGTTGCAGCGATTGTTCACCGATGCGCTTGCGAGGAAAACCCCTCGATTTGACCGCGTGCTGGTTGAAACCAGCGGTCTTGCCGATCCCGCGGCACTCAAGTTCACGCTGGCGACCGATTTTTTTCTACATGAACGCTATGACTACAATGGCTGCATTTGCATCGTCGATTCGGTAAACGGACCGCAACAGTCATCCATGATCGAGTGGGGACGGCAAGTGGCGCTGGCCGATCTGGTGCTGCTTTCCAAAACCGATATCGCGACGGCGGCGCAGCGAAGCGATTGCGAAGCGCATATTGCGCAAGCCAGCGATGCGCCAGTCATGGCGGCCAGCGCGTTTCTGGCCGACACAGACCCAGCCGACCGGATCGATCAGCTTGGGGAGCAGGCGGCGGGTCGGGTGAACACGACGCTGCAGCGTCTGCTGCCGGTTGGGACGGGGCGCGCTGTCTCGCAAGTGGCGGTGACGGACAAGGCGGTGCCTGGGGGCGGGGTATCGGAAGGCAACCACGCTGGCCTGCGACCGGCGCGCAGTCATACACCGATCCGGATTGTCTCTCTGGACCTGTCCCAACCTTTGCGGCGCAGCGTCTTTCACCAGGCGCTGGATGCGCTGCTGGCGCGTTATGGCCCGGGGTTAATTCGTCTGAAAGCCTTGCTTCGGTTTGCAGGCGACCCATCCCTGTATCTTTATAACGTGGTGCATCAACAGGTGTACCCGGCGCAACGCCTGGCCCGGGGCACGGGCGACGGCATCAGGACCGGCATGGTTATTTTCCTGGATGAAAAAGCGGTCGGCGATGGGGTGCCGCAAGCGGCGCAATTTTACCCTGAGTGAATGGGGCATGGCGCCGGGTGGCCGGGCCGGCGGCTGCCGTATGGCCTACCGCCGCTTTGGCCGACATGTCGACGCCAGGGCGAATAGCTTGCCACAGGGGCGGCAAACCCTGCCGGCAAGCGCTACAGATCCAATTTCTCTGCCAAGTCCAGCATGTCTTCGGCAACGATATCCCAGTTGTCCTGTGCCTGCAGATCTGTCGTTTGCTTGTCGCCGTGCTCGGTCGGACGGCGCACGAAGGCGGTACGCATCCCGCAGGCGCGCGCTGCCGCAAGGTCGCTATTATGCGCGGCAACCATGCAGATTTCACCGGGAGCCAGGGACAGAATTTCAGCGGTCCGCAGGTAGGCCTTTGGCGCAGGCTTGTAGGCACCGGCGACTTCCGCGCCCAAGATGGCATCCCATGGCAGGCCGGCGCGCTTGGCCATATCCAGCATCAGGCGGATATTGCCGTTTGACAGGGGGGCGATGATATGGTGGTTTTTCAGTCGCAATAAGCCGGCGACGGAGTCCGGCCATGGATCCAGCCGATGCCAGCAGAGGTTCAGTTCGTCCAGGCTAGCGGTGGGCAGGCTGGACGGATCGATTGCGTAATCTCGCAGACATCGGTCCAGGTTTTCCCGATGCAGTATGTCCAGACGCGTAAAAGGCCGCCGTCCGCTGCGGATCTCCTCCATGGCGGGCGAGTAATAGCTGCGCCAGGTATCGGCAAACGCCAGGGGGGCGATCTGCGGCAGGCGATGGGTCGCAAAGAATTCAGCGGCTTCGCGCGCAACACCGCTACGCCAGTCGACCACGGTGCCGAAGACGTCGAATACGAAAGCGCTCACGGAGGCCGTCAGTCTGTTTGCCATGGCAAGTCCCTCAATGCAAGAATATTCCGGTTGTGTTCCAGTGTACGATATTGCAGCCGTGCTGCGAGCTGGTTCGCGCCGGCCGGTGGCCAATCGAGGGCGGGCGTGGCATGCAAAGCCTGCGCGGGCAGCGCTTCCATAACCCTGTTCATTTAGCATAAAGTTGACAAAAAATATGGAAACACTGTCAAAATAGCCGACATGGAAAAATTCACCCTGCATGATCTGCAATGTCTGGATGCCGTTGTCCGCGCTGGCGGGTTTCAGGCCGCCGCCGACAAACTGCATCGTTCCCATCCTGCGGTTTTTGCTGCGATCGCCAAGCTGGAGCGACAGCTCGGGTTTGCCTTGCTCGATCGCAGTGGTTATCGCGTCGTGTTGACCGAGGCGGGAAAATCCTTTCATCAGCGTTCGCAAGCGTTGCTACGGGAAATGGCCAGCCTGTCGACGCATGCGGCGCAGTTGGCGCTAGGACAGGAAAGTCAGTTGCGTATCGTCATTGGCGATTTGTGTCCCGGTCCGCAGGTGCTGGCGCTGTTGGCGACGTTCTTTGCGACGTGTCCCGATACGCGTATGCATCTGCTGTTTGAAGCGGTCTCTGGCCCCATGGCGCGCCTGAAGGAGAATGATGCCGACTTGATATTTCATCGAGTCGATAAGACCGACTCGCAGATCGAATGGATAGACTTGTGCCCGGTCAAACTGGTACCCGTCATTGCGCCGGCACTCTTGGCCACATTGCCGGCCACCCCCCAAAAAACCGAGGATCTGCGTTCGCTGACTCAATGCATCATGCGCGATACGGCCGGTCACGCCGTGGCTGACAGTTTTTTCGTTGTCGACGGGGCGCATCAATGCTCGGTCGCGGATCAGATTATGAAAAGGGAAGTCATCCTGCAGAAACTGGGCTGGGGCCATCTGCCGGATTTCCTGATTCACGAGGATCTGGCGCAAACAAGACTGGTATCCCTTGCCAGCCGGCATTTGCCGGGGCGCCGCGAAGCCCTGGTCGCAGCGCGAATGGCCACGAGGCCACAAGGCCCGGTCGCAACCCGACTGTGGCGATACATTCAGGAGCAAGCCCCGGCGTTCCGGCGCTCCGTGCCCAGTGTACGTTGAATCGGCGCGTTGCCTCTCGGTGAGTCAAATGCGCTGGCCATTGGGTGGCGCGTCTTGTTGCGCGGGCGACCGGCGCCCTGCGGCGGGGCGGTTGTTGTTGACGCCCCTCGCGTTGCTACGGTTTGCGGACCTCTGTATCCACTGAATTGATCGCGGCACCGTCTTCCGTGGTTGGCGCCATGGGTGGCACGGGGTTGCCATTATCTTTCAGGATCAAACGGGAACGGGGCTCGCCCGGTCCGAATAAATAGCGTTCTCCCCATTGCCGCAACGCTACGACAACGGGAAACAGGTTGTCGCCTTGGTTCGTCAGCACATATTCCTGATAGGACGTGCCATCCGAAGCTGGTCGCGTTTCCATGATGCCCGCGTCAACCAGCTTGCGCAGCCGGTCCGCCAGGATGTTACGCGCCACGCCGAGACTGCGTTGGAAGTCGCTGAAACGGCGCATGCCGTCGAATGCGTCCCTGACGATCAGCAATGACCATCGGTCTCCCATGATATTCACGGAACGGGCGACAGGACAGGATTGGTTTTCTGGGGCGATGTTTTTTGGCATGCGGGCTCGGCGATCAGATTTCATTAGATATTGGTTGCATTTTAAAACCGCATAAATTAATATTCAAATGGTTTTAAATTGCAACTACATTTGGAGTCATGAATCATGAAAGACGCATGTGCGCTCTCGGTCGTCTCGCCACCAGTCCAGGCAACGGCCCGGCAGACTTGCGACGGCATGCCGCCGGGCCTTATCCTGCTGTTTGCGACGGCCTGCGGGTTAAGCGTCGCCAATGTTTATTATTCACAACCGCTGCTGGACACGCTGGCGCTAGATTTCGGCATCGGCCACGCTGCGGTGGGGGGCGTTGTCACGTCCACGCAAATCGGCAGTGCGCTGGCCCTGTTTTTACTGGTACCTCTAGGAGACCGCCTGGAGCGCCGGCGGCTGATGGCATGGCAACTGCTGGGGTTGATCCTGGCCCTGGTCACCGTGGCGACGGCGTCCACAACCTGGGTATTGCTGGCAGGCATGCTCGGCGTGGGGTTGCTGGGTACGGCCATGACGCAAGGGTTGATTGCCTACGCGGCCAGCGCGGCGGCGCCACACGAGCGGGGGCGCGTGGTGGGGATGGCGCAAGGAGGCGTATTTGTCGGATTACTGATGGCACGGGTATTCTCCGGGGCTGTCAGCGACCTGTCGGGTTGGCGCGGGGTGTATGTCTGCTCGGCCGCGCTGATGTTGGCGATTGCCGTGCCGCTATGGCGTAGGCTGCCTGTCTTGCCGGCGGGCGGGGACCGGATGGGTTATCCGGCGTTGCTGATTTCCATGTTCACGTTGTTGCGAAAAGACCGCGTACTGCAAGTCAGGGGCATGCTTGCGCTGTTGATGTTCGCCGCTTTCAATGTATTCTGGAGTGCGCTGGTATTGCCGCTGAGTAAACCACCGCTTGCGTTTTCCCACACCCTGATCGGCGCCTTTGGACTGGTGGGCGTCGTGGGGGCACTGGCCGCCGTGCGTGCAGGGGCCTGGGCGGACCAGGGCAAGGCGGAGCGCACCAGTGCCGTGGCGCTGG
Source organism: Advenella kashmirensis (assembly GCA_040395835.1). Taxonomy (GTDB): domain Bacteria; phylum Pseudomonadota; class Gammaproteobacteria; order Burkholderiales; family Burkholderiaceae_B; genus Advenella; species Advenella kashmirensis_B. The sequence goes on along the minus strand of JBEBPQ010000014.1, from coordinate 65,584 downwards.
TTATCCTGCTGCTGGCCTGGTGGCCGCTATCGCGGCTGGAGGATTCCCTGGCGACGCTGTTGATAGGAATTGTCCTGCTTGACCTGGGCGGGCAGGCTTTGCATGTGACAAACCAGAGCCTGATTTTCCGCCTCAGGCCGCAGGCGCATAGCAGGATGGTGGGACTCTATATGTTGTTCTATGCGGTAGGAAGCGGGCTGGGCGCCATCTGCGCGACATCGACCTATGCGTATGCGGGGTGGGCCGGGGTATGCATCGCAGGCGCTGGCTTCAGCGGATTGGCACTGGTATTTTGGGCGGCAACCCGCCGCTACCTGCCTGCCGAGGATGCTTGAACCGGGCGATCGCTTGAATTAGACGCGAGCGCGCTAGAATAGGATGCGGATACGCGCGGCGTGACGCGCACATAAACCAGGATAGCGGGCCAGGGCACGTTGTCTTGCCGCATTGTCATACGCGTTTTTTCAGGAGAAGAGGCATGGAGCAATACACGGGTGGCTGTCTTTGCGGTCGCGTCCGAATCGTGGCCAAGGGCAAACCCTATCGGGTAGGCCTTTGCCATTGCCTGGATTGCCGCAAGCATCACGGGGCGCTTTTTCATGCGTCCGCCATATTCCCCCATGATGCCGTGGCAGTAGAAGGAGAAACACGAGCCTATAGCGGGCGGTTTTTCTGTCCGCGTTGCGGTTCGCCGGTTTTCGGCCGCAGCGCAGATGAGGTTGAAGTCAACCTGGGGGCGCTCGATAGCCCGGACCAATTCCTGCCGACCTATGAAAGTTGGGTTATCCGGCGCGAATCCTGGCTGCCCGCTTTTGCGTTATCAAGACGCTACGAGCGCGATCGAGAAGGCGCTGGGCGTGATGAGCAATAGCAGGCGCGGGCGTATTAGGCGACATCTGCTAGCGGCGCGCCTTGCCGAATCGGAGCTTCAATAACAGCGCCGCGATCAGCATCAGGACGGCAAGCGCGACCGAAAGATACAGGCCGCTTTTTTCCCCAAACTGCGCGATGACCGATGCATAGATTACCGGGGCGGCAGCCGACAGCATGAAGCTTGGGGCGATGAGCCTTCCGACGAAGGTGCCATAAGTCCGGTGGTCGAATAGATCAAGCGCGAGCGTGCCGCGGGTGATCGTAAGAATTCCATTGCAAGCGCCATACAGGAATGCGAAGGCGAATGCCGCCGTCATCGAAGTGCCGCTATAGAGTCCGGCAAGAAACGGCAGCGGCATCATGGCGCAGGCGGCAAGCGTCAAGGTCGAGGGGTCGATCCGCTTGCCGAAGGCAATTTCGCAAAGGCGCGCCAGTGATTGGCCTACGCCCCTTAGCGTAGCGATCCACACCGAGGCGGATGCGACCAGGCCCAAGCCGGCCAGAATACCGATCATATGGGCTGACATGCCGGCGTTCAGGAAGTTTGTGAATGCATTGATAAGTGCATACAGGCAGCCCGCCAAGATGAGCTCCGACCGGCTCGAGGCGCGGGGCGCAGCCGGCTTGGCAGGCAATGCCGAGCCGTTATGTCCATGGCGGTTGGCTGGGATGGCAAGATGCAGGGGAATGGTCAGCAGTGCGAAGATGCAATAGAACAGGAGCGCGTTGCGCCAGCCGAACTCGACCGTAAGTAGATTTCCCAGGGGCCAGAAGGCGGTGGATGCAAGGCCTCCCAGCAGGGTAATCTGCGACATGGCGGTCCGTGCCTGCGGGCCGCCGATACGCGCAAGCGCCGCGAATGCCGCGTCATAGAGGGTAAGGCGCATGCCCACGCCGAGGCAGATCCAGGCAAACCAATAGACCGGCAGTGCGTGGCAGAACGCCAGGCTGGCGCATCCGAGGGCGTTGAACAGCGATCCCGCCGTCATGACAAAGCGGCCTCCATGGCGGTCGATCAGACGCCCCGCCAGCGTGGATGCCAACCCCATCACCATGAGCGCCAGCGCGAAACCGCCGTAGACGACACGCTGGCTCCAGCCCAGTTCCGTGGCGATCGCCTGGCCGAAGCCACCGATCAAGTAATAGGAAACGCCCCAGGAAATCAGCTGCGATATGCCAAGGCAGAGAACGAGCTTGCGCGTCACGACGCGATTATGCCGTGTTTGCATGTGATGCAATGGGTGCGGGTTCATCGGTCAAGCTGCGTTGCATGATCACGGTATCTACCCATTTTCCATGTTTGAATCCGACCGATTTTAGCGTACCGACCTGGTCAAACCCCATGCGACGATGCAAGGCGATGGATCCGGCATTCCCGCTGTTCCCGATGACCGCCACCATCTGCTGCCACGGGCCGGCGCCGCATTGCCTGATCAGCGCATGCAATAGTGCGCTCCCAACGCCATGCCCGGTCAGTCCGGGTGCGACGTAAACCGAGTTCTCGATCGTATGGCGGTACGCTGCCCTGGGCCGGTAGCCTGTTGCATAGGTATATCCGACAATATCGCCATCAAGCTCGGCGACAAGATAGGGTAGACCGAGTCGAAGAATGAGCGCGCGGCGTTGCAGCAATTCGTCGAGCGATGGTGGGATTTCTTCGAAGGTGGAGAGACTGCGTAAAACATAATGCGCATAGATTGCAAGCACCTGGGGCATATCCTCCACCCGCGTGTCGCGCACGGTTACCGGGGGGGGCACACCAGTGCTGCGCGCTATGCGTGCGCGTGCCGGTTTGGCACAGCGTGCAAGCGTATCGTCGCCATCTGGCGTGCAGCGCTTGCGCGTGGCGATGCCGCGGCGAATGTCATCGCGCGTAATCCCGATGTCGGAGAGCGCGTGATCATCGAGATTCTGCAGGATTTGGTATTGACGGCGACGCGAATGGGCGGAGCCGCAGAGTAATCGTCCTGCGTTGATAAGTTTTTCCAGAAGATGCGGGGCTGTCATGGTTCGGCTTGGGAAATCGCGGTTGTTGCGGAATAAGGATCAGTATCCGCTAAAATAATATATAAAAGAAGCTAATGAAATTTATATTAAGCATAAGGATTTCTTTGAATGAAAGGGCTGAACCTGGATCTGCTCCATACGTTCGCTTCCGTTGTTGAACTTGGCAGCTTTTCCGCTGCGGCCGGAAAACTGGGATTGACGCAACCGGCCGTGAGTCTGCAGATCAGGCAATTGGAAACACGGCTGGGCGTAACACTGCTTGAGCGCGTCGGGCGCAAGGCCAAGCCGACCGCCGCCGGCACGCAACTGCTGGACCATGTCGGGCGCATCGATGCCGCCGTGACGTCCGCGCTTGATGCCGTGGCACCGCATCAGACGGGGACGGCCGGTCGGGTTCGGCTGGGCACGGGCGCCACGGCATGCATTTTTTTCCTGCCGACAGTCCTGCGCCTGTTTCGCCGGGGCTATCCGGGTGTGGAACTCACCGTCACGACGGGGAACACGGCGGAAATCGTCGAGGCGATCGAAGACAACGCCATCGATCTGGGCCTGGTAACCTTGCCTGTCTCGGGACGACGGCTGCAAACGACACCGGTGCTGGTCGACGAATTTGTTGTCGTCGCGCCACCTGATGAGCCGTTGCCGCAACGGCTCAACGCAACAGCATTGGCCGCCATGCCGGTGCTGCTTTTTGAGCCGGGCGGAAATACAAGGCGCATTGTCGATCAATGGTTTCTGCGAAGCGATATCGAATTCAAACCGGCGATGTCGCTAGGTAGCGTGGAGGCGATCAAGGAACTGGTGGGTGCCGGACTGGGCTATGCGATCCTGCCGCGCATGGCTTTGCAAAAGGAAGCCTTGTCTGGCGCATTGACCGTCCGCCCGCTCACGCCCAGGCTCTATCGCCGCCTGGCGATCGTGATCCGGGGCGATAAGCGCCTATACCGACCGTTGGCTGCGATGATCGAGCTAATCAGGAAAAACGCGGCCACTTGAGTCTAATGCAGCGGGTGGCATCGCCCGAACCAAGCATCGATGACCTCTTACGCCATACGCGCCGCATCCGTTCTCGGACATGTTTTTTGCCGCAGGTTACCCGAAGATATCTGCCCAGATGGCATCGGCCCAGGCAAATGCCAGCGGCACTTCCTCGCGGCTGGGTGCGGATGAAACGCCGCCGGCGCCCGCAAACGGCTCCATGGTCCTATTCGCTTGCACATAGTGATGGACCGAGGCCACGTGCATGGCCTGGTTGGCGGAGACAAAACTAAAGCATGTGTTGGCGTATACGGGCGCCATGGTATTGTCACCCGAGAGCAGATCGCTGCAGATCGCGTAAGCGCAGGTGCGGCCATGCTGGGCGGCCATATGGCCCGATTTTGGCATCAGGGGGGCAATTTGTATCGCATCGCCCAATATATATATGTTTTTCGCCGCTATGGATGCAAAGCTCAGGAAATCGACTTCGCACCATTTTCCATTCGCGGTCGCCAGGCCCGCATCAATCGCCAGCCGGCCTGCGCGCATGGGGGGGATGATATTGAGCACGTCGGCGCTTGCATCGTCAAACTCGAAATGCAGCTTTTTCCCGGGGATGTCAATCGAGACCAGGGTGTTTTGCGGGTGATAGAACAACACATCCTTGTAATGATCCTCCCAAAAGCGTTGATAGTGTTCCTTTTCAGTCGTAATTTCCTGGTTTGCATCGTAAATATGCACCGTTGCCCCGGGCTTGTGTTTCTTGAGATACCACGCGATCAAGCTGGCGCGCTCATAGGGTGCCGATGGACAGCGATAGGGGGCCAGCGGAATGCTGATCGCGACCACGCCGCCTGGCGCAACCGCCTGTATCTGATCACGCAGGCGCACGGCGTCGGCGCCAGACTGCCAGGCATCGATCACGATCTCCCGGGCTTTTGGGTGGTCCATGCCATCGATCTCATTCCATTGCAGATCCACGCCCGGAGAAACCACCAGTCTGTCATAGGCGAGCTCGGAGCCATCGTCAAGCAGCAAACGCGAGGCAGTCGCTTGGATTTTCGCGGCCCGTCGATGAAGCACCCGCACACCCCAGCGGCTGGCCAGTTGATCGTATGTCCGAGTGCAATACGATAACGCCTTCAAACCCACCAGGACGAGATTCGACATCGGGCAGGAGACAAATTTCCGATGTTGCTCCACCAGCGTAACGTCGATCCGGCCCTGGCCATAAATCCGCAAGTACTTCGCCGCCATCGCGCCGCCAAAGCCGCCGCCTACGACCACGACATGCGGTTTTCCGCGCGCGCCAATCGCGGGGGCGCCAAGCATGGCGGCCGAAGCGTAAAGCGTATTTTTCAAGAAGCGCCGGCGTTTCATTGTGGCTCCAGGGAGGAGAAATAATCCGCGATCATCTCGATCTGTTCACGCGTGTAGCCTTTGGCTATTTGCGGCATGAGCAGGCCGGTCCGCTTGCCGGTGGCATAATCCACCATGGCATCAACGATGTCATCCGCGGAACGACCGATCAGGCCGGGGATCGCCGATTTGACGGATTTGTCCGATGCATGACAACTGACACATGCGCCTGAAAGGAATTGGGCAGGGTCAAGTGGCATGGACTGGCTCCAGCAGGCTTGGATTTGAAAAAAAAAGAGCAGTCCAGACGCCCAGGCCCGCAGCCCGCGTTTCGCGGCCCGAGGATCGTATGCGCCGGTCTTGAGCAGCGATCTTGCAAAGTCAATCGGTAACATTTCAGTCATCATCTTCGGTGGTCATGCGTTTTCAGCGATGTCATACAGGGAATTCCAGCCGTGCTTCCAGCCCGGGTCCCAGACGGTCAAGCAATGCGAAGGTGCCGTGATGCCGCCTGGCAATCGCATCGACGATAGAAAGCCCCAGGCCACTGCCCGGCACGGTGCGGTTCCCCCGCCAAAACCGGTTGACCGCCTGTGACCGGTCCTGCGCGCTCAGGCCCGGCCCCTCGTCAAGTATGCTGATGCGGACTCGCCGGCTGTCGGGCTGGTGGATATGAACGATAACCTGCCTGTCGCAGGGCGTGTAACGCAAGGCGTTGTCCAGCAGATTCCTGGTGGCCGATAGCAACAGGGGTCTCGCAACGCCAACCTGTGCAATCCTGCCTTCGTACTTGATCAGCACTCGGTGCTCGATATCGGGATACAGACTTTGCAATGCTTCCCTGGCCGCAAGCACCGCGGCGTGCGGATCGGCGCTTTCGGCGGGGATCGTATCGTCGTCCAGTCTGGCCAGTTTAAGCAACCGGTCCAAAATGCTTTGCAATTGCAATACCCCGTGGTCGGCTTTTTCCAGCGCTCCTTTCAGTGTTGTTTTTTCATCCGGCAGGTCCGCCGCCAGCCCGGCAACTTGCAGATGTGTTTTGATGCCGGTCAGCGGCGTGCGCAATTCGTGCGCGGCATTGTCGGTAAAACGCCGCTCGCGCAGGATCGCCGCCTGCAGTCGTTCCAGCAACTGTTCTATTGTGGTCAGCAACGGCTGCAACTCAACCGGCGCCTTGATCGGGGCCAGGGGACTATCGTCGCCTGGCCGGCGCCTGGCCAGCATATCCCGGACGCGCTCCAGCGGCGCGATCCCGTGGGTGATGCAAAACCAGAGCATGATCAGGCTGCCGAACAGGGCCACCAGAAATGGAATGCCCGCCGACAAGGCCAGTTCCTTGATCAGCGCTTCGCGGGTGTCCATGCTGTCGGCGGTCGCAATCTGGATATTGCCCTGCCTGAGCATGTAGGTGCGCCATCTTTTCCTGCCGTACACATGCGTCCCGAAACCGGGTGTGGCTTGGGTCAGGTCGGGACCGCCCGCGGTACGGACAAGGGCTTCGGTGGATATCTGGCTGCGGAGCAGGCTGACTTCGCAGGCCACGCCGTCGCGCGCAATGACATCAAACGGTTTTCTGCTGTTTGGGGAGGACAGATCGGCGCGCTCGGGGAACTGTGCCACCATGCCGGCGACCATGCGCGCGGACGCGGCCAGCCGATTGTCCAGCGCTTCGCGCAAGGAATGGCGCGCATCCAGGAACATCCACGCGGCAACCACGGTCCAGAGCAACGACAACCCCAGGCCGATGATCAAAAGCAGGCGTATGCGCAGACTCATGGCTACACCACTTTGTCGGGCAGGCCCAGGCGGTAGCCCAGGCCCCTGACCGTTTCGACAATATTGTTGCCCAGCTTGCGGCGCAAGTGATACACATGCACATTAATTGCGTTGCTTTCCAGGCATTGGTCGTAACCGTAAACACTATCGCAGAGCTGCTCGGTGCTGAGAATGGCCTTGGGATTTTGCAGCAAGGCCCGCAGCAATGCGAGTTCCCGTCGGGCCAGGGAAACCGGGCTGCCGCTGAGCCAGACCTCGCCGGTGGAGGAACAGAAGACCAGGCCGCCATGCTCGACGCAATCTTTGCTGCGACCGGCCTGACGTCTGGTCAATACATGCAAGCGGGCCTGCAGTTCAAGCAGATCGAAGGGTTTGACCAGATAATCGTCTGCGCCGCCGAGCAGACCGGTAATCCGGTGGCAGAGGGCGTCGCGGGCGGTCAGCACCAGGATGGGAAGCTGCATGCCCTGATCGCGCCATCGGTGCAGCAGGCAGAGTCCGTCCTCGTCCGGCAAGCCAAGGTCAAGAATGCACACGTCGAAATTGGAGGACCTTAACGCGGTGTCCGCCAGACTCGCGGAATCGACATGATCAATGGTCAGCCCATGTAGTTTCAATCCGGCGACAATGCCGCTAGCCACAAGCGCATCATCTTCGACAAGTAGTACGTGCATAATGGCCACCTATTTCCTGGTTGGCGGGAATCATCGAGTCAAAAAATTGAACATCCTTACAACGCTAAGCGGCACATCTTAACAGGTTTTTCCAGCCTTGCTGTTTTCTCATTTTGTTAATACTGCCTTAATTCTGGGGATGTACCGTTAGCGGTATTTCACAGCATTTACCCACCGGTCCGGCGATTATGCTGCGGTTTTACGCAAGCGGGTATCGACGGTGGCGGGAACATAATAATCAACTTGATAATGTGGAGCCACAAGGATGAGAGACAAGCGCGGTAATTCGCAAAAGATTGCGCGTTTGCGCAGCGCACCAGAAAATTTTATTTCAGATGAATTTGTATCTGAAGTCCGGAAATACGGCTGGGACGAGACGCGGAGAAGCTTTATCCGGAAAAGCCTGATGGCGGCAGGCGCCGCCCTGGCCGGTACCGGGGCTGCGCGTGCTGCAACGCAAAGTTCGCCCGACAAGATGATCACGGAACCTCGTCCGTGGAGCACGTCGCTGGGAAACCCGGTGGCGTTTCATCCCTATGGGCAGCCTTCGAAATATGAAGCCAACCTCCAGAGAAGACAATCTCCGGGCCTGACTGCCGTTTCTCAGGCGTCTGTTGCGTTTTCGCCGCTTCAAGGCATGTTTGGCATTATTACGGCCAATGGCCTGCATTTCGAACGTCATCACCAGGGATGGGTTGATGTTGATCCGACCCAGCATCGATTCATGATCAACGGCATGGTCAAGAACCCCAAGGTCTACACGATGGATGACCTGATGCGAATGCCCTCCGTCTCGCGGATTCATTTTATCGAGTGTGGCGCCAATACGGCGATGGAGTGGGGCAATGTCGCCGTGCCGACGGTCCAATATACGCACGGCATGTTGTCCTGTTGTGAATTCACCGGGGTGCCGCTTAAATACTTGTTGCAGGACTGCGGGGCGGACTTCAAGAACGCGCAGTTCATCCTGGCCGAAGGCAACGACGGTTCCAGCGAAACCCGTACCATTGCCATGGCGCGCGCCATGGACGATGTCATTGTCGCCTGGGGTATGAACGGAGAAATGCTGCGGCCGGAGAACGGCTATCCGCTGCGTCTCGTGGTGCCGGGTGTGCAAGGCGTCTCTTGGGTTAAGTGGCTGCGCAGGATCGAGGTGGGCGACAAACCCTGGAACGCCAAGGATGAGACGCTGGGCTACGTCGATCACATGCCCGACGGCACGTTGCGCCAATATACCTCCATTCAGGAATGCAAATCGGTCATCACCAGTCCGTCCGGTGGACAAGCGTTGCTCTCTACGGGCTTCTACAATATCACCGGCCTGGCCTGGTCGGGCAGGGGAAAAATAAAGCGCGTGGATATTTCAGTTGACGGTGGCAAGAACTGGCGCAGCGCCGTCCTTAATACGCCCGTTCTGGATAAATGCCTGACGCGATTCAACTTTGGATGGAACTGGGACGGTTCGCCGGCCATCCTGCAGAGCCGGGCGATTGATGAAACCGGCTATGTCCAGCCGACCAAATCCCAACTGGTGGCGGTGCGCGGCACACGGTCGATCTATCACAACAATGCCATTCAATCATGGAAAGTGGCCGAATCAGGGGAGGTGTTCAATGTTCACGTTGAATAATATCCGGGCGTTATCGGCAGGGCTCGCCATCCTGTCCATGCAACCGCTGCTTGCCCAACCGATCGATATCTCGCAACTGATTTCCACCCCCGAAGAGCAGGCACAGATTGCGGCAACCGTGAAAAGCATCGGAGAACAGAAGCTGGATTTTCACAATATCGGCCGCGACGCGATGAAAGTGGAGGTGGAAGCCTGGGATATCGACGTGCGCCCGGATTTCCAAGGACTCAAGCCAGGTAAAGGCAGTGTCGCCGACGGTGAAGGCGTCTGGGCGTCGAAGTGCGCTTCCTGCCATGGCGACTTTGGAGAGAGCAATAAGGTTTTTGCTCCGTTGCTGGGCGGCACCACCGAGGACGATGTGAAAGCCGGCCGCGTCAGTAATTTGCGGGCCGAGGCCAATGTTCCTTCGACCGCGATGATGAAACTCAGCACGGTCTCGACGCTTTGGGATTTCATTTACCGGGCGATGCCGTGGAATGCCCCTAAATCCCTGACGCCCGACGAGACCTACGCCGTGGTGGCATATATGCTCAGCGAGGCCAGCGTCATTCCGCCCGATTTCGAACTGACCGACAGCAATATCGCGGATGTGCAAAAGCTGATACCGAACAGAGACGGTATGGTGGTCTATCCGGGACTTTGGCATACGACTGGCAAACCCGATACGCGGAATACGGCGTGCATGAAAGATTGCGCCAAGCAAGTGAAAATTGTCTCCGAATTGCCCGAACATGCGCGCAATATGAACGGCAATTACGCCGCGCAAATGCGTATCGTCGGGGCGGCCATCGGCGTCAATGCCGACAGGCCCAGGCTAACTGGCAAGCCAGGAGACAATGCCGTCGCGGTGCGGGCATATGCGCTGGAGACCATCCAGGCCAGCGACAAGAAGCCGGATTCGAAAAAGGCGCCCGCTGACGCAAAAGAGGAAACAGGCGGACCGGAAACACAACTGGATGCGGCTGCCGGGGAAAAAGTCAAGAAGGTGCTGAGCGCAAGCGCGTGCACCAGTTGCCATGCGGCGACGTCCAGATTGGTCGGTCCGTCATTCAAGGAAATAGCCGAAAAGTATACGGAGAAGGACGTCGCCAAGCTCGCGGAAAAGATAAAGCAGGGTGGCGCCGGCGTCTGGGGTTCGGTGCCCATGCCGCCGCATCCCGGCATTCCCGATGACGATCTCACACTGGTTACCCGGTGGATCCTTTCCGCCGACCACAATTAGCACCTCGATTCATTTTATTGGAGACGACAATGGATATAAAAAGACGTAAGTTCCTGCAGGTAAGCGCCATGCTCAGTTTTGCGGTGGGCGCCGGTATCCTCACCGCCGAAGAGGCACGGGCCGCCGAGACACAGTGGAATAAGGAACTCTTCGATGCTACAGACAACGAAGGCGTATTCAAGGCCTTAGGGGCAAAGGATCCCGAGAAAAGCGACAAGGTCAAGCTGGTTGCGCCCGATATCGCGGAAAACGGGGCGGTTGTGCCGATCTCGCTGAGCACCGACCTGGCAAACGTGACCATGATGGCGTTTCTGATCCCGGAAAACCCCAACACCATGACCGGTGTGTTCAATATTCCCGAAGGAACGGAGCCGAACATCGCGACTCGCGTAAAGATGGCGAAAACGTCCGATATTTATGGATTGGTCAAGTCTGGCGATAAGTACTATTTGGCGCAGAAAGAAGTCAAAGTCACGCTGGGCGGCTGCGGCGGCTGATGAGCGCCGGTGTTGAATTTTTACGAACATTAAATGGGAGTGGTAAATGGCTACGAGACCAATGCGTATTCGCGCGACAGAAACAGGCGGCGTGGTGAACGTCAAGGTATTGATGTCCCATGTCATGGAGACAGGACAGCGTAAAGATCAAGAGGGAAAGATCGTGCCCGCCTGGCATATCACCAATGTCAATGCCACATGCAATGACAAGGAAGTTTTTTCCGCCCAATGGGGGCCGGCGATTTCCCGCGACCCCTATCTCGCCTTCAGTTTCAAGGGCGCAAAGAAAGGCGACAAGATCCAGATAACGTGGATCGACACCAAGAAAGAGACAAGAACGGACACGGCGGAAATCAAATAAAACCGGGTTATGGGTGCCGGTCCAGGTACCCATAATGTAAAGGAGAAGACAATGTTAAAACAAATAAAAAAAAAGCTGCCTGGCGCACTGACCATGCTGCTGATCGCGTCGGTTGCCGAATCCGGGCCAGCAATCGCCCAATCCGCCGATAAAACGCAGGAAGGCATTGATGATTATCGGCAGATGCTGTCCGATGGTGGCAATCCGGGAGAGTTGCTCGTCGATACGGGCAAAGAGCTCTGGCTGGAAAAAAAAGGACCCAAGCAGGCGTCGCTTGAACAATGTGATCTGGGTCTGGGCCCGGGGGTGGTGAAAGGGGCTTACGCTCAACTGCCCAGGTATTTCAAGGATGCCGACAAGGTGATGGATGCCGAGACAAGGATCATGTATTGCATGGAGACATTGCAAGGCATTGGTCCGAAAGAGATCACGCCAACCGTCTTTTCCAAGTCCGGCGACGTTTCTACCGACTGGGAGGCGCTGATTGCCTACGTCGCCAATGCCTCATCCGGTATCGCAATGGCCGCGCCCCAAGATCATGCGGCGGAAAAAGCGGCATATGAACGTGGCCGGAAAATATTTTTCCATCGTAGCGGTCCTTATGACTTTTCCTGCGCAACCTGTCATGGCGCTGCGGACAAGCGGATTCGCCTGCAGAATCTACCGGATTTGCTCAATGCCAAGGACGCGCAGCAGGCTTATACAACGTGGCCAGGCTATCGCGTGTCTCAAGGCGTGGTGCGAACCATGCAATGGCGTTTGCAGGACTGCTTCAGACAGCAAAGATTACCCAAACTCAAATTCGCCTCTCAGGCTTCCATCGACCTGTTGACCTTCCTAGCGGTCAAGGCAAAAGAAGGCAAGATGGCGGCCCCTGGGATCAAACGTTAGGACGAAAAAATGAAAAAATTACATAGCGCGTTGGTGATGGCATGTATGTGTTTGGCCGGAACGTATTCTTTTGCGGAAGCGCCGACGGGTGCTGGCGATGATGAGGTTATGGCGGTATTGAAGCGCTCTTTTAGCCCCGTGGGAGAGGTCAAGCTGGACCGCCTGGAACAATCGCCGGAGCAGAAAGCTTGCTCGGAAATGGCCGAAACAGGCCAGGCCATGCCCAAGGCAGTCATGGAAAAATTGTTGAGGCAGGCAATGGCTTCGGTCAAGCAACCGGCCGATAAGCAATTTCTCGGCGATTGGAAGGTTGGCGAGAAGATTGCGCAATCGGGCGTCGGGCTGCAGTTTAGCGACAAGCCCGGCGTGGCCTCCGGGGGCAATTGCTATGCCTGCCACCAGATGACGAAATCGGAGATTGCCTATGGCAATATCGGGCCGTCCTTGCTCAATTACGGTAAAAATCGTGGCAATGCTCCGCAGATGCTCGAGTATGCCTGGAACAAAATTTACAACTCGCATGCCTACACCGCCTGTTCAAGCATGCCGCGTTTCGGCTCGGCGGGAATCCTGACGGAACAGCAAATCAAAGATGTCATGGCGCTGCTCTTTGATCCTTCTTCGCCGGTCAATAAGGAATAGATATTGCACCCCAGTAAACTGCGGCGCATGTACCGACAAGGAAGATTATCAATGATCCATCTCAAAGCGTTTTTTTTGCGCCTACTCGTTGTTCTTGCGTTATGCCTGGGAATGTCGGCGCATGCCGACGCCCAGATCACACCCTTGAAGAAAGGCGCGACGATTGCATTGCCCGAGTTCACGCTGCTTGACGGCACGCGGGTTAACCAGGAGGCGCTCAAGGATAAGCCGGTCGTGATCGAGTTCTGGGCGTCCTGGTGTCCGTACTGCGCCAGACAGAATCCGTATATACAAAAACTGCATGAAAAGATGGACGACGCTCAGATGCAGGTGATTACGGTGTCTATCGACAAGGAGATGAGGGCGGCATCAGACTATATGAAAAAACATGGCTATACGTTCAAAGCGGCTCGGTATACGCCACAAGTCAAGGCGATATTCGGCGAAATAAAAGTCATTCCTTTGGTGTATGTCATTGATAAAAACCGCGTAGTCCGGGAAATCATACCCGGGGAGATGTTCGAAGAGGATGTCATGGACTTGCGTAAATATGCCAATTGAATATTGATATTAGGAGATAAAGATGGTGAACAGGAGAGAGTTTCTCCAGATTCTGGCGATAGCGTCCGCGGGAGGCATGGCCTTTTCAAAGCATGTCTTGGCGGCCGACAATGAAATGCAGAAATTCTATGATCTGCCAACATTCGGCAATGTCAGCTTTCTGCACTTCACGGATGCGCACGCCCAGCTTCTGCCCATATACTACCGGGAACCGTCGGTCAACATCGGCCTGGGCCAATCCCTGAACCGGCCGCCTCATCTCGTTGGCGATGCGTTTCTCAACGAATATGGCATGAAGGCCGGCTCCATGGAGGCTCACGCCTTTACCGCGCTCGATTATGCAGAGAGCGCAAAAAGATTCGGCAAGGTTGGCGGGTTCTCCCACCTCGCGACATTGATCCGACGACTGAAGGCGGATCGTCCGCATGCTTTGGTGCTGGACGGCGGTGACACCTGGCAGGGCTCGGCCACCTCGCTGTGGACCAAGGGGCAGGACATGATTGATGCGTCGCTATTGTTGGGCGTGGACATGATGACGGCGCACTGGGAATTTACCTATGGCATGGAAAGGGTGCAGGAGGCAGTGGAAGGACTCAGGGACAAGATACATTTCCTGGCGCAGAATGTGGAAACGGCGGACTTCGGGGATCCGGTATTCGAGCCTTATACTATTCGCGAGATCAACGGTGTGAAGGTGGCTGTCATTGGCCAGGCGTTCCCGTACACGCCGATTGCCAATCCCCGCTATATGGTCAGCGACTGGACCTTTGGCATACAGGACCAGAAGTTGCAGAAACTGGTGGATGAAGTACGTGGAAAAGGTGTTGCCGCGGTGGTGGTGTTGTCGCACAATGGCATGGACGTCGATCTCAAGCTGGCAAGCAAGGTCACCGGCATTGATGCCATCCTGGGCGGTCATACGCATGATGGTGTGCCCCAGCCGGTCATCGTGTCCAACGCGAAAGGCAAGACGCTGGTGACCAATGCCGGCAGTAACGGCAAGTATCTGGGGGTGCTGGACCTGAATGTGGATAAAAGCGGGGTCAAGGACTTTCAATATAAGTTATTGCCTGTCTTTTCCAATTTCCTGGATCCGGACCCGCAAATGGAAAAGCTGATCCATTCCGTTCGCGAGCCGTATCTGGACAAGTTGACCGAAAAGCTTGCGGTGACGAACGAGTTGCTGTATCGCCGAGGCAATTTTAACGGCTCCTTCGACCAACTCATCGTCGACGCCCTGATGCAGGAAAAGGGGGCGCAGATCGCCTTTTCGCCGGGATTCCGTTGGGGGACGACGTTGCTGCCCGGGCAGGAGATCACGATGGAGGATGTCATGAACCAAACCGCCATCACCTATCCGGCTACAACGCTGAATGAAATGAGCGGGGAGACCATTAAAACGATTCTCGAGGATGTGGCGGACAATTTGTTCAATACGGACCCCTACTATCAGCAGGGCGGCGACATGGTCCGCGTAGGCGGTCTAAGTTACACGATCGATCCGGGCCAGGCGATGGGGCATCGCATCAGCGATATGAAATTGGGCGATAAGCCGCTGGAGGCGAAAAAACAATATAAAGTGGCTGGCTGGGCATCGGTGCAGGAATCGAACGAGCCTGGCGAGCCTATCTGGGAATTGGTGAGCCGCTATCTGAAGGATAAGAAGGAGATCGGAGATATTCAGTTGAATACTCCGGAAATCAAAGGCATTGGGAAGAATCAAGGTTTTATGTAGGCGTAGCCTTGATTCTGCAATTGCGTGAGACGCACAACGCCGGAAGGGGTAAAGTCGGCTTCCAGCATGAATTTATCCTTGTCCAGCTTTCTGCGCTTGATCGTGATTTCGCATACTTCAAAAGTTACGTTTCTGGCCGCCAATGCCGCAATAAGCGGAGCCGTGGTGGCGGCGTCCTTATAGTTAGTCAGCATCATGTCCACCCCCTCGGAATGCATGACGACCTTGATATCCGTGTCGGGGTTGTAGTCCATCTGATTGCGGATATTACGCAGCGCCTTGAGCGCCTGGTGCTCGGCGTCATCGATATGATAGACGACCTTGTCCTGGGCTAGCGCCGCGCCGGAAGCCAAAATACAAGAAACCCCGATGACTAAAAGTGAAAATTTTCTTAGCATATCCATCATCCAATTCTAAAAAAGTCTGTTATTAAGCGGTTTGCCGCAATAGTAGAATGCGAGCTTTCCAGTACCGATGATATGGGGAAAATCCCTAGTATTGGTGGGCAATGATCTTGATTATTTCATATGAAATAATAGAAATGGCTCGCGATGACGGGCGTCTGGCATGGTTCGGTTGCGAAATTCCGATGTCATCGGGAAAATTTCACAGAACCGGCCCGATGCGTGTTTCGCCGGGTATCTGTGTCAATTTAATATTCTATTAATCTTCGTATTCTCTTTTGCAGGATCGCGTCCCTTCGAATAGGCTGATCGCGAATCTCGCAGGGCCGATGTTCCGTGTTCCAGGCCTGTCATCGCATCATTCCTGGGTTATTCCGCCCCTAGGTCAGGTGTAATATGCGCTATGTTAGGCAAGCAGTTATATCTCAAGTAATTGCAGCCGCGAAATACGAGATTCTAGTGGGTGATTGGTGCAGCGAGCTTCGGCAGGGCTTTGCGGAATGCTTCCGAATATCGAGGCGTCATGGCGTGTCGATCTTTAAATGGCACGAAATACAGGTTAAGCGCAATGAAATGCTTGAGCTGTGAATTTTCAGGTTATGGCTACTGGGTACGAGCCGCGCACCAGAAAGTATCTATGTATCAGTTTTACGATAGAAAGCAACAGATCCCGCAAGCAATATCAGAAGCGCACCACTGATGCGGTTCATCCATTTGATGCCCTTTGCCTTCCATAGATGAACGGATTTAATACCTAACATCGCATACACCGACATTGCGGCTACATCAAGAATCACGATGATCATCGCAAGTACCATGTACTGAGGAGTAACATTCTGATTCGTGGAGACAAACTGTGGCAACAGCGCTGTCATGAAGATATAGTACTTCGGATTGCTCATTGCAATGAAGAAGCTCTTCATAAATAGTACCCTGCGCAATGGCGCGGCTTCGATCGATGCTCCAGTAACAATCTCACCTGATGAAAGCAACATTTTAATACCGGTGTATGCCAACCAAGCGGCGCCGGCCCATTTCAGTGCGACGAAGAGTGTTTCTGACGCCGCAAGTAATACGCCTAAACCAAGCGCTACCAGTGCAACGAGTACAATATCAGCTGTCGCAGCGCCTAGCATTCCCCATGCGCTGTGTTTCATACCAAAGCGTGCTGCGTTATTCAAGGCCAGCAAGACGGTAGGGCCTGGTGTGGCAATTCCGGCAGCCATAATCAAGGTAAAAGCCAACAGCGTCGAAAGTGTCATAGGATCGATCTTATGAATTGAAACGACTGCGAGAATTAAAATGAGATGATCATAGTCGCTAGTATAACAGCGGGGATTCGCGAGACTTTGGCAGGCTGTTTGAGCAAGAGGGAGATACTGTTGCGGGAGTGAGATCCTGGCATTCAAGCCATGACCTAAAGAAATGAATTTGCGGTTCAATCAGGACATTGCCAGTGCTGCCACAGGCTATCAAGGCAAGTTGAATGAATATTTTCAGTCAGGTGTCCTGCTATTGAAGGGAAGGCGAGAAAGCAGGGGGCAGTTCAAGCATCTGAACCTGAGCCGTCGAGAATGCTGGTTGCGGGGGCCCGCTCTGACTTTCAAATACAACCTACAAGGCGCCAATCGTTCTATTATCGGGTGTAAAATCCCTTTCCTAGGCCCCTGATCTGCCCAGATACAAACGGAGCAGATATGAAAAATTAATTTCCCCTTACCAACAAAGAATTAATAAACATCCGCGACAACAACAAAGGCGAACAGGTGCGCGTCCTCTTACGCGAAATCAGTTGTCTACATACAGTGGTTCGCACTCTGAATGGCCTTTTCCACCTACTCGAGCTTGAAGTAGTAAAGGGTGTTATTCTAGATTCGGTAACTTGGGATCAGGTCGATCTGGTGATGGGAACCGAAATGCGGCTGTACGGTCCCCTCAATATGACCGAAAAACAGCAGTAAAAGACAAGTTTGCCCGCCAGGCCAGAGAATCAATTGAAGCTACGCTAGATAACCGGGTAAACCAGAATAAAACCGGAGGCTAAATAACTTGCTAAATATATAAACAACATTTATGTTCCACAAAATGTGACAAAATTGTAAGCAGTAGGTTTTATTTGCCACTTACACATAGAACATAGGTGAATTGTGAACATTTCAAACAATGAGAATACAAGCATCCCGGGCGCTACCGAACCTTGGCGAGAATTGCCTGAACTAGGGCAGCAACTATTTAACCTTCTCACTGATCCAATCACTGAAGCGACCGCTGGTGGTACTCGAGCATTGCCGCCTAAGTTAACTCGCTTTCTTGAACGAATGTCTGCACTTTCTACAGCTGGAGATAATCTAGCAGCATTAGCTGACGCGAGGGAACTGGCGGTGGCCTGGAGTGTTTTTTACAGCTCTGCGGAGCGAAATATGTCCGTGATTAAGGGGATCATCGATAAGCTGGATGTCGATATTTTGCGGCTCATTCATAGAATAGAAAAACTTGTATTCCAGACAGAAATCAGGGAAAAGGTGCAAGACGACTTGCAAACAATGGCCCAAGGCTTTGATCTGTCAGTACAGACGTTAGGAGATAGATTTAACAGTTTTACGAGCGATCCAGAAATCGGTTATAAGCAGCTGTTGGAAAAGAGCACAGGACTACACGAGGCAGTAACAGGTGAGCTGAGCAAGGTAAAGGCTTTATACGACAATACTGAGGTTTTTTTGAAAGAGAAGAAATCGGAAGTAGAAGAGCTTTTTGCCGTTGTTACGAAAACGGCATTTGTTGGCGGATATGTTGAGCGCGCAGCTTCAGAACGCAAAGCCGCCGACAATTATCGATGGGCGGCAATTGCATGGATGGTGGTGTTAGCCCTGCTGACCGGATATTTCTTTTGGCTCACTTACAAGGACTCCATTTCTCCGGGGACAGCAATCTTTAAGGCAGTGGTTATCCTGGTTCTATCAGCGCCTGCTGCATATTTTTCACGGGAATCAAATAAGCATCGCTCGCATGAGAATCATTTTCAGCAAACCGCTTTGGACATAGCTGGAACACCCACATATTTGACGCGACTGGAAAAGGAGCACAGCGACAAAATCCTGGGGGAATTAGCTCTCAGAATATTCAGTAGACAGCCGCCAAACTCTCGAGAAACCCAATTAGATCAAGAAATCAAAGAGCTCCTATTTAAGTTGGTCGATAGAGGGCCAAAGAACGCTAGTTAAGTTTATTTTGTCACTATCTCCGCCCAGTCCTGCAGCGCATTAAGCTGCCGGATTGCCTGATCCCCCTCGATCACTATTCCGATAAAATATTGAGCAACATTTATCCGCAAATATACATTTCGTACTTATTGACTGTAATCACATCAGTACTTTCGCTGCAGTCCCCATAAATTCTCAGAATTTGATCATGATTGAGTTTAATTTTTGTTTCTCGTGTGTTTATAGTCGAGATAGCTGAGTCCAGGGTAATTATGGTATTGACTCTTTGAGAGTTTGCGTTGATGGCTGTAATCACAATTTCAAAATAAAAGTTTCCGCCCTGAGAACCTAAGGGAACCGATTCTAGTACCTGGTATTTGTCAAATGTCTTATTCTGTACCATAGAGAAATATGCTGTCTTTGCCCCAGTTCCTGATTTACTTCCCCAGACTTTTAATCGAATTGTTTTATTGGCTTGGCTAAATGATTTTGCATGAAAAATAAATCGCCCTTTGCTTGCGGGCATAATAATGTTTGTTATTGTTGTTCTTCCAACTGTGTTTTTGATAAATTCGCCAACGTCGCAAGCTACTCGTTGTTCAACTGCCATGTCTAGGGCTGTTTTATTGGGCATTTCTTTCCTCAAATGTGGTCATTGTAATGGCTCAATATGACATATTTTGGTAAAAATAAAGTTATGAATAAGCCCGCTCAAAGCGGGCCTTTTAAAACAAGCAACAATCTATTGGGCTAGTTGAGCAGAAAATTCATTGTATTTATTGGGGTCGGATTCTTTAAAAATTGCCAACTCCTTCTCGATTGACTCCAACAGTTTGTTAGCGGATTCAATATATCCATTCCTTTTCAAACGCTGATAAGTTTCAATTTCGACTTTCAGCGTGTCATGATCTATTTCCGGCATGTTTAACGCTCCATAATCGTCAATAATTTACAAAACTTGACGATTGTATTGCATAGACAAATTCGCTTTATGACAAGTAATAGTCGTCTACTGCATATATACAACTAGCTGGCTTCCGCTATGAGAGTTGCTTTTCAACTCTCATACCAAGTTTTGGTTCGATTTACTACCCGAACAACGATCAACATCACAGGCACTTCAACCAATACCCCCACTACGGTTGCCAGAGCTGCGCCGGAATGCAATCCAAAAATACTGATGGCGGCGGCGACAGCCAGCTCAAAGAAATTTGACGCGCCAATCAAGGCGGAAGGGCAAGCGATATGATGGCTTTCTCCGACCTGTCTGTTGAGCCAATAGGCAAGCCCCGAATTAAAAAACACCTGGATCAGAATGGGAATTGCGAGCATTGCGATTACCAAAGGTTGCTGGATAATCGCTTCTCCCTGGTAGGCAAATAATAAAATCAACGTCAACAGCAAGGCAATGATCGACCAAGGCGCCATTTGCAGCATCGCCTGATTAAACGCGTCTTGGCCTTTTTTCAATAGATAGCGTCGCCAGACCTGAGCCAATATTACCGGGACGATGATATACAGAGCAACTGACATCAGTAGCGTATCCCAGGGTACGGTAATGGCCGATAGTCCCAATAGCAGACCGACAATGGGGGCAAAGGCAACAATCATAATGGCGTCGTTCAAGGCCACTTGCGACAGTGTGAAATAGGGATCGCCGTTGGTCAATCGGCTCCAGACAAAGACCATTGCCGTGCATGGCGCTGCGGCCAGCAGAATCAATCCTGCCACATAGCTGTCTAATTGTTCTGCAGGCAGATAAGGCGCAAATACCTGGCGCACAAACAGCCATCCCAGAAAAGCCATTGAAAATGGCTTGACCGCCCAATTGATAAATAGCGTCACGCCAATACCGCGCCAATGCCGCTTCACCTGATGTAAGGCGGCAAAGTCGATTTTGACCAGCATCGGTATAATCATCACCCAGATCAACAATCCGACAGGAAGATTGACTTTGGCAACCTCCAGGCCCCCGATCATCTGAAAAAGCCCGGGTAAAGCTTGGCCAAGCAGAATACCGGCGATAATGCACAGCGCGACCCAGATAGTCAGATAACGTTCAAATTTGCTAATGGCAGGCGTATTCCGGGAGGTCTCGGCGTGATTCATTGCACTGTGTCAGTATTGCCAATTTTGGAAAGCTCGTGTTTGATGGCGGTCTGGTCAAGAATATTGAAGGGTAGGCTCACAAACAAACGTACGCGATTCATCATATGGCGAAATGTCTTATCAAATGCCAATCTTTTGTCTTCGTCCGATCCTTCCACTGCAGCTGGATCTTCAAACCCCCAATGCGCAGTGATCGGCTTGCCTGGCCAGATCGGGCACACTTCTCCGGCGGCGTTATCGCACACAGTGATGATGAAATCCATCTGCGGGGCATCCGCCGCGGCAAACTCATCCCAGCTTTTACTGCGTAGTTGCTCGGTGGGGTAATGAATGGATGCCGCCTTTTCGACGGCAAAGGGATTGACTGCGCCGGTGGGATGGCTGCCAGCGCTAAAGGCCTGGAAACGACCTTCACCCATCGTGTTGATCAGCGCTTCAGCCATAATGCTGCGGGCAGAATTGCCGGTGCATAATATCAATACGTTATAGACTTTTTCCGTCATGATGTTTCTCGCTCAGTTTGAGATTGCGGGGCAATGGCAATAGCCGACAAATCTTTGGCCGTATTGACGGTGCGGCCGTTGGCTTTTCTCTCGGAATACCGGTCTATCAGTGTCTCTTGATGTGGACGCAGCAGCACCGTAAAGCGCACCAGCTCCTCCATGACATCGACTATTCTGTCATAGTAGGCAGAGGGTTTCATGCGGCCGTTTTCATCAAACTCCTGATAGGCTTTGGCAATGCTGGATTGATTTGGGATGGTGAACATGCGCATCCAGCGCCCGAGCAGTCGCAGCGTATTGACGGCATTGAAGCTTTGCGATCCGCCCGAAACCTGCATGACAGCCAGCGTGCGACCTTGCGTTGGCCGGATGCCGGCTATTTCAAGGGGTAGGTGATCAATTTGGGCTTTCATGATGCCTGTGATTTGTCCATGTCGCTCAGGGCTGCACCATACCTGACCTTCCGACCATGCGGATAGCGCTCGCAATTCCCGCACTGCCGGATGATCGTCGCCTTGAACCTGGTCCGGCAATGGCAAGTCGGACGGGTCGAAGATTTTTACCTCGGCGCCAAAAAGCATCAGTACCCGGGCCGCTTCCTCTACCGCCAAGCGGGAATAGGATCGAGGCCTGAGTGAACCATATAACAAGAGAATGCGTACCGGGGGCTGGTCCGCGCCCAAGCCTTTGGCAGGCCGATTGATTACCATTGATCGGTCCAGGGCGGGAAGCAGATTCGGATCGGAGAGTGTTTTTAATCTCATGGGACTACCTTGATTTCATTGGTTCTTCGCAGGAAAAGTCGCAAGTTTGCCCGCCACAGCAGTTTTCGGACAGGAAGGCAACAAGGCTTCCGGCTGTCGAAAAATTTGCCGTGTAGATGACGGAACGACCTTCTTGCCGAGGTGTCACCATGTCAGCATGAGTCAGTTCCTTGAGATGAAACGATAAGGACGAGGGTGGGATGCCGGTTTCTTCGCTGATCTTGCCTGCGGCCAACCCATCAGGGCCGGCTTGGACAAGCAGACGGAATACGGCAAGGCGAGATTCCTGGGCAAGAGCGGCAAGTGCAGTGATAGCATTTTTTGTTTCCATATTTCAATAATAATGGAAATATTAAATTATGGCAAGGATTTGCTGCAGTAGGTTCAAACTAAATGTACGCCCACAACATGGACAATTCCAAGTATCAGGGCGCGGATTCGATCGTGCCGTTATCTTTGTTTGAGCCGGCTCCTTCGAATGCATCACGAACTGTATTGTAATATTTGACTGCTGCGTCATGTTTGATCTTGCAAATTGCTAGTTCTTTGAATAAGCGTACTATTGTCTTGTTTTTTTCCACTTCATCCAAAGCCAAAACATCATCTGCAGAATTCATTTTAAATGATATGTAACATGATGCCGCCGTTTTATCGTCCATAGGTGGAATCACCCCGGCAAACATATTTTCAGCCGCCGATGGAGTGAGTTGTATCGGAGATTCCGAATTAAACACGGTGAGCGCCCATTTTCTTAGATCATCGTTTACAGGGTTTTTTGACAAAATTTCCACTGCTAATTTTAGATAATCTCTCTTAATCTCTTGATCTTTGATGGATTTTTGTATCATCCACCCGCCCAATGCAATTAGTACTGGGATCGCAATCAAAGATATTATCTGTGAGATATCTTTGGCTTTATCATAATTATCTTTTTGCACCATAACATCCACTTGAGCTTAATTGGTCCACAATGCTACCACAGCATCGTGCCGCATGGCGCAATCCGTATACCGTCCAACCAGTCCAATGTATGCCTTTCCAAGATCGTCCCACGACTCACCGGCCGGCGCCACGATGTCAGGGCACGGCGCGGCCAGATTGGCGGGAAGTGGCGGCCTTTTCAATGGCTGCGTTGATGTTGAGCAGCCGGCCAGCAGAAATAGGCCCGCAGTCAGCAGATAGAGGTGAGAGGTTTGCTTCATGGTCGTATCCTTGAATGAGTACCGGTATGGTGGTTTGCAGCGTCGTGGAGGTGTTGTAGATTCGGGTGGATGCTTCCTGCAGTGTTCCGACTTCGCGGCGGAATTCGATCAATTCCTGGCGCTCCTGGTCGCGCTCGGCGGCGGCGTAGCCGGCATGGTATTGCCACACACCATAGCCCCAAGCGGCCGCCAGGGCAAGTACGGCCAAAGCGGCATAGCCTTTCCAGCCAGCGAGAAAGCTAAAAATTGCGTTCATGGCTGAAATCCATCTGCGAACAGGAACCTGTTGTATTCATCCTTTCGGCGACGCGTTAGGCCGGCCATCACCTTGCCGCCGGCCTTATCCCATTTCAGGAACTCATTGGCAGCGCCGATATAGTCGCCTTCATTCAGTAATCGCAGCAGGGTCGACGACTTGAAGGTACCGGCACCGACATTGAAGGTGAACGAAACCAGTGCGTCATACTGGGCTTGCTGTAGCGGTACCGTCACCGCGTCATTTATCGCCTTCTCAAATGGCCCCAGATCATCCCGGAAATATTGTTCGGCCTGGGCCGCGGTGATCTTATCTCCTTTCTTGACGCCTCGGGTATGTCCATAGCCAATCGTCCATACCCCAACGCCGTCATCATAGGCTTGCAGGCGCAACGCCTCGTAGCCCTTGATAAAATCAATCCCTGCTTGGCTGATTGTCATTTTCTGCATCTTTTTTCCTTTCCTTCCATTTATCCAGCGGCTTCCCGCCCAGTTTTTCGACCCAGCCGGCCACCAGTGACCAGGCAGCATCCGGGGCCAGTCGTGAAATGGCCTCGATCACCCGAGACCCGGCCACCCCTCCGATTACGCCGATAAAACAGGCCATCGTCGGGGTGTTATCTCCAAATTTCGTGCCGGCTGCAGCGGCAAAAATGATCCCGATCAGAACATTCAGCGTTCCTTCAACGAATGTTTCGGATTTGTTGTTGTTGAGAATGGCCACCAGCGCGCCGATAAGGCCGCCTGCGCACGCGCATATCAATTCAAGGGTGACCCATTGATCCATCGCCTCGCTCCTTGCTTGACTGTTTGAGGTTGTAGAGGCCAGCCAATAAGGAGAACAGGCTCAGGATCGTGTACGCGACTTGCCCTAAGGTGAGAGGCGGATAACTGAGGCCGAACTGAGCACCGACGGCGGCCCAGCCAAGAGCGGCAAGTATCATTGAGTAGCCGGAACAAAATAGAGAGTGCTTGGTTTTGCGCAGCAGGCATTGCAGGCAGATAACCCCCACGGCCGCAAAGCCGATCACCAGGTACCATCGATCGGTAAAGCCGCGGTAATCAGGAAGCGCCAGCATTCTGTCGTCAACGATCAGGGCCAGAGCAAAGCCAAGCATCAAAATGCACGAGAAAGCCTCGATTGCCCGGGTGGGCGTTGCAAATAGCCATTTCATTTTGCGCACTCCTTATACATTCGTATCACGGTGGAAATGAATTCGATCACCTCAGGTTTGCCGGCGCCGTCGGCCAGCTTGGGAAGGGGCGGGCATTCACGGGGGACAGTTTTGGTGCGGTAGACAATGCGCTGCTTGGGTGGGGACTTGACGGCAATGATCTTGTAGCGGTCGACCTGGTCGGCGGTGCCGCATCCTACAAGCGCCACTGCGGCCACCAAGGAGATAAGCCATGCGGTCCGGATCATTTGGTATCCTCCGACGCCTTTTTGATGGCCTCGACCTGTTCCTTTGCCGCTTCGGAGGCAGATCGCGTCACGCTGGCGGCCGCCTGGGCCGCTCTGAACGCCTCGGCAGCGGCGGAGCTACACATGGATGTCAGGCGCTTTACTTCCTCATTGCGCTGGCGGTCCATTTCGTTGCGTTGCTCTTTTAGTGCGTCGGATTTCGATTCGATCGCGTCGTTCTTCTCCTTGCGGAGATTGGCTATCTCGCCCGCATGCGCGCGGTCCGACTCGTAATTGCCTATCCATCTGCCGATCAGGAGAATTCCGACCAGACAGCCGAGTACGACAAGTTTTTTCCACAACATGGCAGGCCCCAAAGAAAAAGCCCCGGCACGCGGCCGAGGCTGAAAAGTTGATGTAAATCAAGGAAATTCTGAGGCGATACAGGTAATATTGCCCCTGTACCGGCCTCTATTATTACTTACGTGGATCGTTCGGTACCGCCCCGTTAATGTCCTTTTCGGGGCGTTTTCTTTTTCTTAACAATCTGTTAACATTTTCACGCGCAATTCCGTTTCAGATGGATAGGTGAATATGTACATTGCGCCGCCCCAGGCCCCAGAGAGGAGCCGGGGCGTTTTCATTTACAGGCTATATTCCGACTGCAATTGCGCAATGATCGCGTTCACGTCGCCAACGCCCAGCGCGCGAGTGAAACCCCAGATATCGGTCATTGTGCCATTCAGCGGATTGTCTGGGGTGGCCGAGAATGAGCCGCCGATACCGAAGCCTGTAAATGATGGCTGGAAGCCAGCCGGCGCGGCAACCGATGTCACCGCGGCAACGGAACTCAAGGCGCCGATAAGCGTAGCCGAGGACAGGGAAGCAACGACAATAAAGTGGTCACCGGGGTTAGGGTGCGAGAAAATATCTTGCCCAGCGACGAAGCAATACACGTTTCCAGCCGCAGACGGTTGCATCGTCAGTTGGCCTGTAGCCGTCGAGCCAAAATATCGAGCATTATTGGCACCGGTGTCGTTGGTGACGCCAGAACATACCATCGCGATTGTCAAAGGGCCGCTGTACGGTGTGACCTGGGCGTCGGTCGTGCGTAGATGCTGGTTTGTACCGTTAAATGCCACGGTAGGGCCGCCATTTGGCCCACCCGTTGCCGAGAATACCGGTTTTGCCCAGTTGGCATTAGTGGCGGCATTGAGCGTGCGGTTTGCCGCTGGCGCTGGGCCTTGGCCTACCCATGATTCAACCGTCGCGCCGTTGGCCAGTGAAAGATCGCTTGCCTTGAAACGAAAGTAGAAACCCGTAGACAAGTCGGGGATTACAGGCGTGTCTGGCAATGGATTAGTCAGGGTACCGTCTGCTTTGATTACGTAGGTCATTATTGAGTTTCCTTATTTAAGATTGTATCCAGCCCAGAGCCACCATGCGGGCACGGACACAGTAAGTCGCAACCGCCTGATAGGCGGCTGTAGTGAGGTGAAGGGTATCGGCCAGCAACGAAGGCGGCGTGGCGCCTATCGCCTGGGCGTCTTTATCCGCTTGGGTTGGCTCAAGTCCCATATCGATCCAAATCTGCTCGCTCAGCAGGTAGGCATTGACATCGATGAACAGATGGCCATACCGCTTTCTATGCGCATCATTGACCTGGTCGATCTGATGAAAAACAGGGCTGGCCGGGGTAAGATCGCCTTTAAAATGGCCCAGCACCAGACGCCGCGTGATTTTTGGCGCCAGCCAATCAAATGTGGCGTCGGTATTTTTAATGCACTGCTCCACGTCCCCCTCATTGCCGCCCAAATCATTCCTACCCATCCAAAGCAATGTCAGCGCCGCACGATGCGCCGCACCTTCATCAGGGATAAACGGGGTGAGCGGATCGATCGGAACCGGACCGCCCGCGGTTGTCCGTTGAAACCGAGCGCCACCCGAATATCGGATCCGGCCCGCCACACCATTGATCGTGCCAAAGTACGTTTGAGCACCATGGCCAGGCACGTTCGGTGTGGCAATTGCGATTTCCGTCGTGTCTCCCGGAATCACGTTGCCGGGGAACGTGCACAGCGCGGGGATAGAACCCGCGCGCGCGGCGATCTGTGGCGTCGCCTGGCCGCTAATCCCGCCGTTATACCAGGACATACCCAGCGACTGCGCTAATGCGCTATAAGCGTTGTTAGACTTGAACATTGACGATGATCCCCAACCGGCGAGCTTTGTCATATCGGTCAGAACGGGCAGAATTTCGCCATCCTGGATATAGAAGTCACCGGCGCCAATCGTCTCAGAGCCGCCAAGGTTTTGCGGATAAAGGATCGCCTTTGGCGGAGGAGGAATATAGCCAATGTCTTTTTTGAGCCGTTCGATGACAAATGGTGCAAACCGGCCGCTGCCACTTTCAAGCGCAAGATCGGTAAAATTTCCTTCTGCGTCAGTAACGACAAGCAAATACCCCGGAACCGAAACAGTTCGTAGACCCTGAGATTCACCTATCATTTTTGCTGACCAAGGAGTCGGACCGCCCGTTTGGTCATTCGCTTCCAGAAAGGTTGCCGTTCCTTCGTTATCGGTGATAGCTACAAGAACTCCTGGACGGTTTCCGTCGTACTTATCGACTTTGTTCGGCATTTCGTTTTCCAGTGCGACCACTTTTTCCTCCATTGGATTGTCGGATTTGACCCATTTCGTGCCATCTCCGCGATAGCGTCCTGTGTTTTCACCATCGTTTGTTACTTCTGCCATCAACCCCTCGGTCGGCGGTATTTGCTGTAGGTCAGAAAGCAACTCGTAACCAAGCCCGCCAGATACAGCGAGGTCGTTTAAGGCCTTCTGAATTGTCGGGCGCACGACTCCCTTCCGATCCTTCCAGGTCTTGCCCTCGGTGTCGTTCATGGCGACGTCAAGATTCTGGGAGTTGTCGTACAGATCGCGCGGATCGGAGCTACCGATCTCATTGCCGGTGTTATAGGTGGTCATTCAATGACTCCATAAAAAAAGCCACCCGGTGGGGTGGCTCAGTTGAATGAATAGGTTGTGAGTCGGTCAGGCTGGCGGCGCGTTGTCGTCGTCCAGATACTTGCGCGCGTCGTAGTTCTCGGCTGTAACGGTGGCCGCGTCCAGCCCCGTAGGCGATACGTTCTTGATCAGCGCGGGGAAAACCCAGCGCTCTGTAGTGCCGAAATACGCGTGCGGAGGTTCTTGGTCCAGACTGATGGTCGGCCAAGGCTGCGGGATCGGCGCCAGAATGTGAAATTCATCCGGGCCGGGGGTGGCGGCGTAAGGCCCGGCCATCGTTCCATCCTCGCGGCGGTACCCGAATACATGCGTTTTTCCTTCCTCCCATTCCAGCGGCTCGGTCACGCGTACGAGCGCCTGCGCGCCGGAGGGCGTTATGTTTTCCATGATGGCGGACTGTCCGTACCCCTTGAGGTTGTCGATCAGCGGCACATAGGACAAGTACCGGCTGTTAAAGGCATCCATTTCGGTGCTGAACTGGTAGTTCCATACGATGTACCGATGCTGCCGCCGGCGCCGCATGCCGATACGCCACGCCTTCGTTGGGTGTGTTGCGCCGATAACCCGGATACGCTCGGGGTTTGCTCCGAGGTCCCCCGGTAGCAGGCACATGATCGTTTCCTTGGTCCAGGTCTCGGCATTCATGAATTCCACTTCGACGCCGTCATAGTCATCGTGACTTTTCTTGCGGAACGTTCGCCGCAAGGGCGCTGTCATGTTCTGTGGAGAGTACGCTTGCTCGAAAACAGTACGCGGCTCGTCGCGTACCGGGCGGATCAGGCCGCCATCGACTGTCATTTCGGCCATGCCGCAGCCTAGGACTGCATTGATAGCCTCCTTGACTGTAGTCTGATCAAAGACATAGTCGAACGTGTCGCCACGCGCCTTCCAGACCGCATCCAAGCGTCTGAGTTCGTCCATGTCCAGGTCGGCATCGGTGTAGCCGATCGACTGGGCGATATACCGCACGAATGGCGCGATATCCCGCGTCGGTTGAAGGCTTCCGAAACTGCCGTCGGCCTGAATCACCGGCAGGATGCGGGTAGCAATCACATTGACTTTGTTCTCGGCCGAGCCGGCCATCTTGCCGCCTACGCGCACGCGGACAGACATGGTCGTCCAGTCCGGATACACCTGCTTAACGCCCATGAATGAGCGCATGCCGTACCATTGGACTTTCTCGTAGTCCTGCGAGGACGCCGAGCCAACGCCCAGGCGCCGAATCTTGAATTCCGGTTCCATGCTGGGGTGGTTGATTGTCTCGGTATAGCCGATCTGATCCAAGGTGGCCGCTGTGTACGTCTTGACGATGATCGTAAAATCCCCGCCGACATTGCGGTCACGGTAGGCTATTTCAAGCTGTACCGTGCGCTGCTCGATATCGCCTTCGTCGCTTACGTGCGCCAGGCCGCCGGTAAAGAACAAGTCGATTTGCGTGCTGGTCGTACGGCGTCCCTTGGGCGCAGAGCAGAATGTCCCGGTCCAGTCGCCGGCGAAGGACGACGTATCAGCGTCGACGGTTGCTGAGGTCGATGTCACAGTGGCAAAGCCAGGCCACCCAGGGGGAGGGACCGGAGTAGGGGAACCCGCCCATTTCTGCACGTTGATGGTTTTGCCGCTTTTGGCGGTGACCGTGTAGTACGTGATGCCCGCCGTGCGAAAGGTGATGTACTGGGTGCCCGACGGGATCGTCGTAATGGGATCGCCGGCGGCGTCCTTTAACTCCACCCAGCCGTTGCCGGCAGCGTCCAACTCCATCGCCGCTATGCGTACGGTGGTGGCGCTGATCGGTACGCCTTCGACCTGCACCTGATCGTCAACGGCCAGGGGCAACAGTTCCTGAAAGTTTCCCGTGATCCGGTCCACAGATATGCCGGAAACGGTGTAGGGTAGCGGTAGCTTAATCGCCGTGATCCGGGATCCGACGCGCAGGCCGTCCGCCCATTGGCCATCCGCGGGCTGGGTGATTGTGATTGCATTGCCATTGAAGGCGTATTCGGTGGCGACGGTGCCGCCGTCGTTGCTTCCGGTGTACTCGGTCGGGATTTCCAGGCCGGCTGTGCCAGAGGACGTACCGCCGATTTCCGTGGCGTTGTACCAGATATCCTGCGCGGACAGCCCGGCCATGGATTCGCCAGGCTGGAAAATCCGGTACTCGGCATCGGCGCCCAAGGCCGCGAAGGTGGTTTCGCCGATCTTGATGTCGTTTGCGTCGATCTGGTATTGCCCGGGGCCAATGCAGCAAAGGAACTCGAGCCACTGCTCGCGCTGATTCAGAAAGTACCGGCGGGGTGGGGTCAGATAGTCCGGATAGCGAATATACCGGCCCGCCAGTTCCGGCACGATCTGATTCAGCTTGGCAACGTTGGCCGTGGTATCGGACGTCTCAAGCTGCTGCCCTGATCCGGTTGTGTTGTTCTGCTGCTGCCGCGGACTCATGGACTTTAACAGCCAGTTCATGATCGGGTCGATTCTGCGGATAAAGCTAAGCACGCCGCCGCGGGGAATTGGCCGGATTTGGACGTCGTCCGTTTTCTTGATCTTGGCCGTGGCCCAGCGAGCGGGAACAATAACTTTGCCGTTGACGGTGATCGTTACCGGCTGCACCTGGCGGGATTTGTACTCAATACCCTTGCTTTCCAGAAAACCGCCCACGGTGCCGGCATACTCATGCTGCTCAACCGGAGCGCAGTTCATCAGGCTGGGGAAAACATTAATCATAGTAGACGACTCGAGAAAAGCGAGATTCAAAGGTGCGGATAGGGGTCAAGGTTGGGCCGGTTGGTTCGTCGGTCTCCAAAATCCAAGGCCGCGAGTCGGCGACCACCAGAATTCCGACATGGACGCACAGGCGGCCAGCCCAGGCGGTGGCGATCGCGCCTTCCTTGGGTTCGCACTCCACGAGGTGTGCGCATTCCTGAATATCCGCACAAAGCTCGGTCATTCTCCGTTTGTCTGGTGGTGGTACGTCGGCATGGCTGGGTAGTTCTGGCAGTCCGAATATCTCGGACCGGACGGCGCGCACCAGGCCCCAGCAATCGTACTCGTCGGGGCCACGGCCACCGTGTACATATCGGGTATTCAGATAGCGGATCATGGCATGTACGCCAAGCCTGGCGCCGTGAGGGTGGTGTACAACTGCTGTGGCCACCGCCGGTTAAGCAGGTCTTGATAGCTGCCGTCGAGCTGTATTTGCCCGTCCTCGAACTGTCCACCTTGCAGCACCATGGATAGGGGACGCGAAGCCGGGTTAATTTTGTCGCTCAGCAGGTACTCCCTAAATTCGAGGGTGACGATGCTGTCGTCCTCGATGGAGATATCGACATGCCGCTGCGCTATGCCATCGACGCCGGCCATGCCAAAGGACAGAACTTGCTGGCCCGTCGTATTGCGGGACGGCAGAGCAATTGCCAGGGACGTGGCCTGGAATGGCAGCAGCACGCCGTCGACGCCCAGGTTCTGATCCACGAAGCCGTCGCATACTTGAATGGTCTCGCGGCCAGGGGTCAGCACGCGCAGGGCGTTTATCTTGAGTTCGTCCGTCGGCGCGCTGGCGAAGTAGGTAGCAAGTACAGTCATGCTTCTGGCCACTCCCGGTTAAGCGCCAGGTCGATGATGTCGGCATACCGGAGAAATTCGGGGAAATTGCCCCAGCCTGGCGCCAGCAATGGCCGCTCCCAAACCTCCAGCAAGGCCGAAAACTTCCAGAAATTGTGTTCTGTCAGGACAGGACCCTTGTACATTTCTTGGAACTTGCAGACGAGGGTAGACATGCCCAAGGGTGTTTTGTAGCGGACATTGAACCATTTGACCCCGTTGCCGATGGTGTCGCGAAACCATGCCTCGAATAGCGCGGCTTGCATGTCTGTCTTAAACAGCCAGTTGTACGTCGCGATACTGGGTACGCTTTGAAAATTCAGGCGGCTGCGCGAGCGTCCGGAAACCATGGGCGTGACCGAGAAAGGCGAAACATGGTTCATCTCGTGACCTTCCCGCAAGGGGTTGGGCAACTCGGCGGGATAGTAAAGATCGGTCGCTATCATCGTCCTTGCCTCCGCACACCATAGGTCTGCTCAATTGCCTGTGACGCCTCACCGCCGCCGTTGAGATCGGCCACAAATACCTTGATGAATTCGCGCCCGTTATCCTGCTGTCGCTGCACCGTACCGGCGCGTTCTGTGTTTTGCATGACTTGCACAATGACTTGAGTTGGAGACCCGCCGCCGCCCTGGCTGGCGTCCTTGTTGGAAACGACCTGGCCGCGCTGGTTGGGTAACAGGAACTGGCCCTGCGGCGTGTTCAATAGCTCGGGCTTGCCGCCTTCGTTCACGCGGTACATTTTGGACGGGTCTACACCGCCACCGTATTGGCGGCCACCGCCCATTGATACCGCCTGAATGCTGGAAATGATGGTGCCCATGCTAGCAGCGGCTACGCCGAGCGCGGCCAAGTTTGCAGGCCAGGGCAGTTGCCAGGCGTTACCCAGCGCTGTGCCGAGGTTTAGGCCCGCTTGAGCGATAGCGAACGCTTTACTTGCCACGAACATGGCTTTATATGCTGCTGACTGTTCGCCCTGTGAGTCTTTCAGCGCACTGGCAAGTTGCCCGAAGCCCTGCGATGCTGTACCGAGTGCTACCTCCATTCGCGCTTGATCGATCTGATTCATGCGGTCTTGGTGTTGCTGCTGCATACGCTCATATTCAGCGTTGTACTGCTCCTGAACGATCTTTTTCGCTTCCAGCGCTTCCGTCAACCGGGTAAGCTGGTCTGCATATCGTTGCTGCTCGGCCTCGATGTCATCATCGTAGGATGAATATGGATCGTTCGCAGTGTCTGCCGGCGACATGGTACCGCGAATGTACTTGAGCGGATCGTCGCCGACCTTTTCCTGCAACTTCTTCAACTCAGTTTGCCGTGCAATCTGTTCGTTCAGCTTCGTCAGCGTGTCGATATCAGCCTGCGTTGCAAATTTACTAAGCTCGTTCTTTGCCTTGACTGCCGCCAGTTCATTGGCCGTGGCGGTCAGTTCGGCTAGCTTCTCCCGGGCTTTCTGGATCGCCGCAGCATCCTGCTCCATGGCGCGCTGGGTCTCGGATTTACCACCACCGCCGCCTTTGGATTTCTTGCCGCCCGAGCCTTTGCCCGGGGTTGTGTTCTTGTAGACCCGGTTAATCTGCGCTTCGATTTCGGGCGAGGCGGACAATTGACGGGCACGCTTGGCAAAACCCTCGTTCATCGCCAGCAGCGCGCCGGCTGCCACGTCTCCCGATACCCCGGCTTTGGCAAAGGCCGAAGCGGCGGCCATAACAGACGCCATCTGCTGCGCCAGCAAGGCGACGCGCTGCCGCTCGATATCCAGGTTCCGGATATTGCTTTTTGCGGCTTCGGCGGCCTTAGCATCCTTATCCTCGATCGCCTTCTGCAGGTTCCGGAACTCGTCGGCCTGGGCGGTGATAATGCCAGACATGAGCTTTTGAACCGCATTGGCCCCTTCTTGCGCGGCCTTGTATTCACCCAACTGGCGAGCATTCATTCCAATTTGGTCGCGCGCCTGTATGAGTTTTTTCAGGTATTCGTCCCATTTGTCCATTCCTGGGTCAAGGTCGGCCATTGCTTTCGCTGCGGTTGCCGCTGCCTTTGCTCCAGTTTTGAACTGCTCCATGCGCTCATTAGCCGCAGCAAGAGCATCACCGGTCATATTGGCCTCGGCCTGTACTTTTACGAATGCATTTGCGGCGGCAAGCGTTGCCTGTTCGCTACCTTTTGCAATAACTCCTTGTTGAGCCCAGACAGTGATCAAGTCGGTAAGCGCCGTCGAGAGTTGTTCTTGAGTCATGGTGGTATCAGAAATAATACCCACCAATTGCTCCCGCATATCTCCCCGTAGTCCGGCCACTGCCTTAGCGCCACCTTGCCGAGATATCTCAAGGTTTGCGATAAAATCAATCATGGCCTGTTGAGCTTCGGCCATCTGATCCTTTTCCTTACCCTCAAGCAGTCCAATCTCGGTGGCAAGCTGCATTTTGTTTAGGGTTTGCAGCTTGGCAATCACCTGGTCAATGGGGTCCTGCATGTTCAGCAGTGATTTGCCCGCTTCATCTGCGCCTTTCCCAAAATCAACAAAGGAAAGTGCGGCCAATCCCAGGGTGGCAATGATTCCTACTGGACCTCCCAACAGGCCAAGTACACCCTTCATAGCGGTACCGGTTTTGGTTGTTACCGCCTGATAGCGAGCCTCAGCCGCAGTGGCCGCTTCCATTCGAGCTGCCATATTGGATGCCGCGCCACCTGATGCGTTGAGGGCTTGAGCCTTGGCCAAAGACGCTCTTGCTGTTTCGAGCTGGGCAAGCGCGAGCCGTCTTTCTTCCACAACGGCATTTGCGGTTTGTACGGTCTGTTTTACCTGAGCAAGTGCCGCCGAAGCCAAACCTGCAACGTATTTGGCAAGGGTAGCGCCGCCAAGAATGGCAATTGCAGTAACGAGCGAATCGATGTGTTTTCCAAGGAAGATAATGCTGTCGGAAAACGCCTGACTGACGCCTGTAGCTTGATCCGCATCTCCGGCGAATTTGGAAAGATTGTTGCCGAACTGACGGAACGCATCATTGATCGTCGTGCCCATGGCATCGGCAGCAGCTCTGTTCTTCTCTAAGGAATTTGCCAGCCCGGTATTCAGCGCTTCAGTAGCGAGTTTTCCCTCGGCTCCCAATTTTTGAATCTCGGTCGTGCTTTTCCCTGTTGCCTCTGCAATATCATCAATGACAGAAGGAATCGCGGCAATGATTGTTTCCCATGCGTCCGCTTCAATCTTTCCTTTGTTCATTGCTTTGGCATAGGCCGATACCGCTCCCGCGGCACGATCATTTGATGCTGCGTTCTTAACAAAGGCATAACTCAGCGAATCGGTAATATCCAGCACCTGATCGGTGCTATATCCCAGTGATTTCAGGGTGCCAGATGTGCGAACATACATTTCCTGGGACTCGGACAGCGATCGATAGGTCCGGTTTGCAGTGTCGAGCAAGCGCGCTTGAACTAGCTCGTATTCTTCCTGGCTTTTGGTAGCCATCTTAATGCGCTCTGCATACTCGTTGTAGGCATTGGCCATTTCCAATATGGTTCGACCGAATGAGAGCGCAGCAAGCCCACCAAGCAGCGTTGTGAATTTTAGGATGTGTTGTCCTGCAGTCAGCGACTCGCTGCCTATATTCTTAATCGCAGCCGACATAGGCTTCATTTTATTGCCGGCATCAGTTGCCGCATTCGCGGTTTTCTTGAAAGCCTGTTCGTTTTTGCCTAACGCTTGCTCCGTTTTCTTGAGTGAACCGTCAAGACTTTGATTGCTATTGACGATCGACGATAAATCGGCCTCAACCGTATAGTAGATCGAACCTACATTTTCGCCGGCCATTAGTGCAGCTCCTTCTTGTCGCGAATCGCGTTAATTTTGTCCAGTCGCGCCATATCGGCCTCATACTCGTCGATTGAGGGGGCCTTAGACCCCGGGGTCGCCTCGGGTGGAAATTTGGCGCGCATGGCCCCAATAAACGAGGTCATGGTCATTTGCCATGCTTCACGCTCGGACAATCCAAGGTGAGCCATAGCAACGGCGACATGATCGCGGGCGTCGAAGGTGGGGGTAAACTCCTGCGTCTCGCCGTCCTTGAGGGGGAGAGGAGGTAGCGCACCGGTCACGCCGTGCAGGAGCAGGCGGCGCGCTAGGTAGACAACATGCTCGGGAGGGACGGCACCCTCAACGTAGCGAGTGGCCCCCATGATTTCGCCGTTGATTAACGGACGTTCAGGGACAGATTCGATCGATTCAATGCGCCCGAAAATGTCTGAGACATCGGTTTCTGCGCAGGCGTAGATCACGCCCAAGGCATCTACGAAACTGGGCGCGGCCTCCATCACGGAAGCGAAAACCCGCACAATCTCCTCGGGGTCGCCAATCTGTGTCATAGCGTAGAGTGAGGGGCGCAAGATATGCACGCGCTCACCAGCGTGTACACCGATTTCGCCGATTTCGGTCAGAATCTGCATTTTTTCCCGTATATAATTGAAATTTAAAGCCCTTTTCAGGCAATCAGATGGATATTGCGAATACAGCCACCGGTGAAATCGACCTATACGATGTATCGACCAGCACACTGATAACGGTCGCATTCCCGCATTCTCGATCAAAGGACTACCCAATGGCCGTTGAGTTGACGAAGCGGGTGGCGAGGAGTGGTTGTAAGGAAATTGGAGGAATCACTTACCACGTCGCGGCCTTTGAAAAGACGCGCCGTGATGCCGCCATTTGTTCAGCGCTGCTGTTTCGGCTGCGGAACGTCAAGGGCGTGATGTTTTTTTCCGACGGATTGATGGTGCAGGAACACGTAGATGTTCGCCTCGTCCTGGACTGCTATGCAAAATCCTTTCTTGCGAGAAGCGACGCGGCATATTGCACAACGATAATTGATGATCCTGCGCTACAAGAGCCATACCATGCAGGGTACGTAATTACCATAAATCCGGTAAAGCATACCCTTACCGAAATAGAGCAGTTCAGTTTCCCTTGCAAGCATGTGTGGCAGTCGATCCGCTTGCAAGCCCAACACCAGGCCAGTTATCAAGATCAAATTCAGGCTGTGGCAGTAGAAAATATGGCCCACATCTGCCCGAGATTCGATCCTGATAACTTTAAATCCGTTGGATTTCGGCCTGCTATTGTCCCAGAGGACTACTAGGAAACAGTCACAACGCAGGTATCTGTTTTGCTGCTGTCGGTTGCTGCTCGTGCTGTGATTGTGGCTGTGCCCGCGGCCACCGCAGTGATCAGTCCCTGCGGGTTCACCGTCGCTACGGCTGGATTGCTCGAGGTGAAATAAACCACCTGGTGAGCGGTTGCCGGTGCAACGATGGCTGTCAACTGCTCCGTGTCCCCGACTGCCATCGCAGCGGTTTCAGGCGTCACCGTCACGCTGGTCACGTCGGCCGCGTCAACCGGTGGCGTGTCTTCGACGATGATGCCAAAATCAGAGGCTGTCGCTGTTGCTTCCAGGGAATAGGTCACAACGTCATCATGCGGCGCAGACCGGCTAAACGTAGTCATCACCATGA
Organism: Advenella kashmirensis; assembly: GCA_040395835.1. Taxonomy (GTDB): domain Bacteria; phylum Pseudomonadota; class Gammaproteobacteria; order Burkholderiales; family Burkholderiaceae_B; genus Advenella; species Advenella kashmirensis_B. Next base: position 28,407 of record JBEBPQ010000014.1, on the reverse strand, counting down.
AAGCCGTGATTGTGATATCCGGGAAGGTGATGCGCAGCCATACAACCGGCTGGCCGCCAGTAGAGTCGGGTTTGAGTACATGCTTATTCAGCGCGGTCAGGTCAGCGGCACCCATGCCGTAAACTTTGTGCACACCGTCGCCAGAAATACCCAGTGTCTGGTAAGTAGTCAGGCTTTCGCGCAGAGAGCCTTGGGAGTCGTCGGCGGTGGCGTCCGTGCTATCCCATTCGGTATTGACTTCCTTGGTACGCATTGATCCAAGGCGTTTCCAATCACTGGATAGTGGCAGGGTATCTCCACAACCGATGTGATACTCCATCAGGACGTTTTTACCCACGTACTTCGGGTTATTGCATGCAGGCATAATGAGCCTCCTTAAAAAATGATTTGAAAATCAGCCGAGACCCAAGCCCGGTTTTCTGTCGTAAATCCCGGGCCTATTGGCTCGGTCATCATTTGCACTGACGCCGCCCCGCAGGGCAAGCTATCGCCCAAGGTGGCCTGTATCAGCGCTTCCATGTTTTGTTCCACCTGATCGGAAAACTGCCGGCCGTCTTCGCCTGTTTCCAGATTTGTACGTGGGCCGGCAAGGATCACGCGAAAGCGCGGACGGCGCACATCGACGTCAGGGCTTGGGCCGCCCATCCGTTGAATAGCGGCCACGAAACTTGCCGCGTTTTTGTCGGTCTCAACCCATCGGCCGCGAAAGTACAGATACTCAGGCAGCACAGATTTTGTCCACTCCTGAAACTCATTTAGCACGGTAGGAAGCCTTTAAAATGGTCATAACGCGACCCTTGATTTGGTCGAATCCCTTTGTAAGAAATTTCGGTTCACCGGATGGATCCCAATAATCACCATTTCCGTTTGCACGTGGCTGACCGGACAGGGTGCCAGGTGCTTCGTGTACCCACGGGGCATATGCGGCGGTGTAACCCAAGTGCCCGACGGTTTTTCCGCCTTCCTTGGTGATCTGTGGTTCATATTGGCTGTTGAACAGATTGTTCGTGTCCGTGGGAACCATCGTCTGCGCCATCGCTCCACCTTGCGACAGCACCGCGTAAACGCCGGCCTCCGTTCTTGCGCCCGAGATTTCGCCGACTTTGAGGCGGTAGTTATTGATCACTCGCTGAACGCCTTTTACTGGCATGGTGGCCTCACAAAATGATCTGCATCACATCAATACCGCTCTGGTCCTTGTAGGCAGAGACGGAACGGACACCATGAACGGGGCGCCCGTGCTGATCGTGCAGGGTGAATCGGCCGCCGGGCTGGATCGTCGCCAGCAACTCGATACGGTCGTCCTTGGGGATTTCGTTTTCGTTTTGGAGAAGCGATTCAAGGCCTCGGATAAGAGGGCTACGAGGATCCTCGTCGTATTCATCGACCAGGCGGTCATATGCCGCTTTGATAATCTCTTTGGGTGTCATTAAGTCACCATGCGAAAGTCAGGGGAATCGGGTTCACCAAAGGCGCCCATCGGCCAGCCCGCGTGCGCGCGGATTTCTTCCCAACCAGCGGACATAGGCAACAGGATCAAATCGCGGAACTTGGGGCGCTTATCCTCGGTATAGATAATGTGCCGGCTTACGAACTCCATGCCACGGTCGTCGCGCATCTGCTCGGATTTAATGGCGAAATCACAAAGGATTTCGTACTCCTCGCCATAGAGCGGCTTACCTTGCCAGGTATCGCCTTCCGATTCAAAGGGTTTCACCCTCGCGACGTTGACGTAGCTCCAGCGTGCAATCGAAGACATTACTTGCTCCCGCAGTAGCAGCCACCACGGCTTACCCAAAGGCCAGCTTTGGCCGCGGCGGTAGGGTCGGTCGGTATCAGATCCGTTGCGCAGCCGAATTTGTCCCATAACTTGAGCAGGTCAAAGAGCGACTTGTATCGATCCTTGAGCGCTTTGTACGCATAGGACCGGGACGCGCCGGACGGGGCATGCTCGCTGGTGACGTACTTGTCACCGCTGACAACGCCATGCAGGCCCAGCAGATACAGCCGGATCATGTTGGCGACGGCAGGCGAATAGTGTTCGTTCAGGCAATCGTTGATACTGTTGATCGTTTCGACCAGCGGTACCAGCACCTCGTCGGGCAGGGTAATACCCATGGATGCCAGGTAAATTCGAGCCTGTTCGATAGTCAGCATTGCCGTATCCGTAAATGAATAGGCCCCGCCTCGAAAGGCAGGGCCGTTAAAAAACCGCCTCGTGGGCGGTTACTTGGCTTTGGTCGACTTGGTCGTCGCCTCAGGGGTGGCGGGGGTCAACTCTCCCGCCTGCTTGATTGCCTCAGCCTTGATGCGCTCGGCTTCCGCGTTCGCTTCATCAATGATGGCTTTGGCCTCGGCCTGCACCTGTGCCTGCGCCTCTGCGACACGCTTCTCGAGTTCTTGCTCGGTCTGCGCGCGCAGGGCGTTGGCTTCGGTTTGGGCCTGCTCCAGCAGCTTGGCCGGTTCGTCGGACGTTTTCACACCGGCGCCAACTTCCATCACGTTGGCTTGAATTGCCGGATGAACTTTTTTCAATTCGACGATTTGACCTTTCTTGACCCCGTACCAAGGGTTAATGACTTGATATTGTGGCATTGCACTCTCCTTAGGTCAGTACCGCGCCGTAGACGACACCGCCCAGGCCTTCGTCGTCTTTCTTAACCGCCAGGCCAGTTGCAGCCAGAATCTGGAAGTTGTAGTTTGTCTGCGGCAGTGGGCGAGGCAGCGGCGTGATGCCGGTTGTCATGCCGACCAGCGGAGAAACGACTTCGCGGGATCGAACGTAGGCAATGAACTCGTTGCCTGACAGTGCGTACGTCATGCGGAACTCTTTCACCGGGGCAAATGGCAGGATTGCAGCCATCACCGTTCCGCTGATTACACCGTTGACAAAGTACGGCTGTGCAAGGTTTGCCCATACTTCAGGAGATACCCACATGACGTCATAGGCAGCAACCTTGTTTGCCCGGGCCATCGTACCAAATGCCCCCTTGCCGAAGAACGCGATCAATTGCTCGGGTGTTGCGGCAGTCAGGTCGATATTGGCACCACCGGCAGCAAGATCGATTTTCTTGGTATTGCGGTGATTGCGCAGCCCTTGGCCTGGATATGCATCGACCTGGATATGTGGGTCACCATCCAGAATGTACTTGACCAGTCGCTTGTTGAATTTCTTCAACTTTGCGGCTTGCGAGTCAAGCACCAGGTCAATCCCTACGGTCTGTAGGCCGGCGGCATGGCGCCAGTTCACGCCGTAACCAGCGGAAAACATCGGGATCGGGTCGCCGTCGCTACCATATTCAGTGTGGTCAAAGGAATAGGGAGCCTGTCCGTCGATACTCACGGAAACATCTTCTGCAATGTCGCCGACGACGTTGTACAGCTTGGCAGTCTTGCCGATTGGCAGGATGGTTTGCACTGCCATCAGGTCGTTGACAATCTCCATGCCAATTTCCTGATTACGCATTTGCACGACCTGGTTGTCAATCTCGGCCCAGAAGTCACGGCCAAAGCCTTGAGGGGCATTGCAGGCCAGTTGTTCTGATGTCATGGTCGCACGGTAGGCGTTTACCATCATCTCTTGTTGGACGTTGGCCTGGTGGCGAGTCGCCCACAGGTCGGCCCAATGAGCCTGCATGCGGCTGTTCGCGGCCAGCGTTTCGCGTGTAAAAAACATGTTTTTCTCCTATTAAGGTGCGGGAGCGGCGGCCACGGTACCGACGCGGAAGCGGACCCGGATAAAGTCCGCTTCGGTGGTGGTTACCGTATCCTGGACGTAACCGATAACACTATCGGTGTCGGCTGTTGCTTTGGCGGCCTGGCCGTTGCTGCCCAGCTTGACCGGATCGTCCTTGACGTATTCGCCTGCGGGCATCAGCAGCGCCATTTCGCGGCCTTCCTCGACGTAGTTGCCAACGGCGGAGTGGCCTGCGGGTACGGCGTCCTGAATATTCAGGCCTTCGTGATGGGCGCAATCAATCACGTACATGCGACCAGCCGCGGCCGTAGCTTGGGCGAACAGTTCGGATGTATTGATGACGGCGAACGTACCGGGCAGCAACGCTGCGGCGGTTTTGCGGGTCTCTGTCTTGTACAGAGATTTCCCGTCAATGTTTACGCGACGGTAACGAGGCATGGTTAGGCTCCTTGTTTGAAATGGGTTGCAGGGTCAGGCACGGTGAGCCCCTCCTGAGTGCTGGCGGCACTGTTGCCGATGGGTGAAGCGCTACCGCACTGCTTATAGGCATCGTCCAGGGCCTCGCCGGTCAGCGCATTTGCAATGACCTCGCCCATCTTCTCGGCGACGACCTTGCGCTTGTCGGCTTCCTCTGCCTTTTGGTTGGCCGTCAAACTGTCGGACAGCGCCTTCTGGTTGGTTTCCAGTGCCGTGACCTTCTCGACAATGGGTTTCAGTTGCTCCGCGACGTTGGCGGCTACGGTGGCGCCGATATCAGTAACGAGACCGGCCTTTTCTTCAGCGGTTAGAGGCATATCGCCCTCCTGTGGTTGCATATCAGGCCGGGCCTGATGGTTGAAAATTCGTTTAAGGCTGTTGGTGACCGTGGTGATCCAAGATTCTTGACGGACGACTGGCGTGCCGGCGGCATCAAAGGTCACCTTCTGTCCATCGATCGTGTACCAGTACAGCTCGGACACACCACCATTGCGCACGACGACAGCCTGGGTGTCGGTGAAATCAGCGATCCAGACATAGTCATCCGGGCCGGTGACCCAGCGGGTTTTGGCGGCAGAATGCAGCTTTTCCTCGCGCTGGCGGTAGCTTTCACCCTGTAGGGCGCCCGAGTTGGGTTTCAACGGTATGGCTTGATCGGCATTGACCATCAGGCCGACGCCTTGCTCAGGGGTGGCCGCGCCGGGCTGGTCGATCAGGATCGCGTCGTGGTCGATTGATCGAATGTTTGCGATCCATTCGTAATCAGCGCCTGCAGGGGCTGGCAGTTGCTCCAGGTAGACGGCAACCGATGTATGAATCGGCTCACCCTCGCCATTGACGACCGCCTCGATGCGCTCGAGCAGCGCGCGGCCGCCTTCGCTTTCGTTGGCCTTGGCCACGTCGATCCACTTTTCAACCGCCACGCGACTGCCGTCAATGCGGGCGTTACGGTTCCAGGCTCCGACATAGCCCTGGTTCAAGCCCTCGGGGGAGAAGGCGGAGACGAAGCTACCATTAACGGTCGGGTGTCCCAGGGGTGCAAGGGTGCCTTCGAGCGACTTGTAATTCGCCTCGATCTGGTCCCGGTTGTACAGGCCACCATTCATCACGACGCCAAAGGGCAGGGTGTACGATGGAACAACCCAGTGCTCGCGCCCGTTGTAGGTTTCCTTGCGGATCGCCTTGCTGTTGACCTTGGTCGTGATGTTGACCTGCATAGTCGTGTTTTCTATTGCGTTTGAGTCCATTCGCCTTTTCCTTTGGCTTTCATGCGTTTGTACGTGGCCTTGGCCTTCTCGACGATTTCCGGTACCAAGGGCTTGTTGTCCTCGTCCACCATGACCGCCACCTGACCGCATTTGCAATTGATGGCATTCGCGCCCACGCTATACCAGTCCCTGACTTGCTCTACGGTATAGAGCTTTGCGTGTCTTTCGGCATGACTGGGCCGGGTGGTGGGGCTGAGCGCCGAAATGTGCATCTGTAGCGTCCGGATGCCGTAGTCGTCCCGGGCTTGCTGTTCCTCGTCCCAGCGGGCGCGCTTGAGTGCCATGGGTATCTCGGTACGGGCAATCTTGTGCGCGCGCCGCGCTTCGATGCCCGCCTGGTCGTTCAGGTTCTTGGCAATCTCACGTGGATTCAGGCCCCGGCCTACGCCTTCGGCCAGCACACGGCCCATGTCGGCCTTGACGCGAGCGGACAGGCCTTTCATGTCCTCGAATACCCGCGCCCGGGTGAGAGCAACGCGACGACCGTACGCCTGGGTGCGTAGCAGGTCGATGATCCGGTTCCTGCCGGCCTCATAGACCGGGGACTGTCGAGCCAGATTCAGGTACGCCGTGCTGGTGCCGCGCTCGTAAGCCACCTCGATATAGGCATTCAGGAACCAGTTATTGCGCTCTTGACCGACGAGTATTTCGTCCGCGGTGGCTGCCAGGTCGGCAAAGAGCGTCTCCAGTAGGATGCGGTCCAGCTCGAAAACATAGCGGCGGTTGACGACCGGCTCGGCAGGGATGCGTTCCAAGGCGCTTTTGTAGGCCCGGGCTATCTTGCGCATGCGACGATCAAATTCACGCATGGCCCCGCGCTCGAGGCGGTCGGTGCCGTTCGGGTCCGCAAGGTTACTTGGCAGGATCGGCGCTTTCTGTTTCGTCTTCCGCATCGTCGGCATCCGGGTCCTCGTCATTGAGCGCGTCTTCATCCTCCAGCGGGTCGTAGCCTGCCGCTTCGCGGACTTCCTCGCCGGTGAAGCGGTCGCCGGCTACCGACTGAGCGTTGATTTCTTCCATGGTCTTGGCATTGCCCAGGCGCTCGGCGCGGGTTGGCTCGTTCAGGTCGTCCCACAGCACGGTAAACTCCGGGATCGGGTCGATAACCTGAATACGCATCAGATGGTCGATCAGGTCGCTGATTTCAAACGACAATTCGGAATCGCGGCGCGACTGACACACGCTATTGAAATATTTCTGATCCTCGGTGCTGGCCCGCTCGCCGGTCTGCATGCCCACCAGGATTTTTGTCGGGATATCCAGGCCCGCGGCTGCTGATTGCAGGTTTACGTCGTACGTCGGTGTAGGGTCGGGAATGTTGGCGACCAATGGTGTCACCGACGCGCCTTTTGTGATCAGGGCCGCATCGTTGCCAATATTCAATTCGCGGGTGGTTTTGTCGAAAATCTCCTGCAGGTCGCCGTTTTTCACTCCGTAGGCCTGGGCGATAGCTTCTAAATCCGTATCTTTCTCGAAATTGATGGCAATCTGGCGCGCGGCATTTTTCAGGAACGACTCGCCGCTGCCGCCTTCGACCTTCTCCAGACTCACGAAATTGTTGTAGGCCGGCTCGAGAAACCCGATAGCGTCGTTCGTGTAGTCGCCAAGAATGAAGATGCGGTCAGGGTGTACGTCAAGCGGACGTCCAGGGGCACCGTTGATACCGTCCTCGGTATAGACCCATTTTGTGACCTTGCTGTAATCTTCACTCTCGCGGTTCGTATTGAATCCGCCGGGTTTGAGGCTGTTTTGCCATACTGGCTTGATTTCGACCAGGGCAGCGCCTTTCTTGCGAATGGGTTGATCCCAGCGGCCACTATCGCGAATGCGCAGCAGCAGGCCAGCGTATCGGCCCACCAGGCGCCGCTTGTCCGCTTCGGCAAAAGCACGCCAGAAACGCCCACGGCGAAGGATCGGTTTTAACCGGGTCTCCCAGGGCGTTACGTCTTCGGCACGATCCTGCTCGTCGCCTTCGATGATCTGAGGCGCTGATTTCCAGCATGTCTTGATGATCTTGCGGACGGCACCATGGCCTACGCCATGCCGCTTGTACAGATTATAGAAATCCTGGAAGTCCAGATCGTCCTTAAAACCGTATTCGCACCAGGCGGCGGACCGTTTCTGGTCCAATCCCATGCCGGGGTTGATCATGCCCATGCGGGCGCGCGCGATCCGCAGATCATTGACCATGTGATTGACAGCCATTTGCAAGCGCTTGTCATATGGCTGGTCTGCGGTTGCCTTTGAACCTGTTTCAGTTGACATTGCACGCCCTCATGATCAGGCCTGGCCGGTCCGTCTCGCGCACCAGCTCGACCGAGGAGCGGGCGGGATCACGCCATATGGCCGTCCCTTCGTCCCCGGCATTAGCGACAGCGATATTGCGCGCGCAGGACAGACAGCGGGCGCGCACGATCATCGCCGCGCTGCCATCCTTCGCGGTAAGTTTAAAAAGTGCCATATTGGTTATCTGTTCTGTAGTAGACGTTTAGGTACCAGCAGGCCTCCGGCGTTACTTCGCTTAATGAGGGGTGCCAAAGCGTACCGTGTCGCGTCAATGTAGTGGTTATGCGCATCTACAATGTCCGTCAGCACATCACCAGTCTGCCGATCTACCTTGTAGCTGTACATGCGCGCCTCGCGCAAAAATGCAGTACAGCGCGGGTGAATAATGATTTCCTTGTAACTACGTAGGTGGGCGATTCCATCTTCGACACTACCTTTCCATTTCTCGACGCCTTCGATGCGGGGCAGGTTGGTGCGCCGACCATCCTTTCCCTTGCTCTTGACGTGGCTGATTGTCTCGGGCCTGGCCGAGTCAGCCCGTACCGCATGATTTTCGATGCCTGGCAGACGTTTGATCATGAAGTCAGCGATATCGTCATTCTCAAGGCCGACTTTGCCGGCCTCATATTCGACATACAGGCGGTGATCGTGAATACCAAGTCGAACGCCGGCTGTCGGGTCTTGCGAAAAGCCCCAATCAAGTCCGAAATATGGCCCGTCAAAGCCATCGTCAAAATCAAATTCAGCGACTCGGTACTTGCCAGCCAGGATTTGCGCGTCGGAGTTCTCACGGTACGCACCGTCCCAAATCCATGAATAGGTTTGATCGTCGAGCCTTTCACGGTCGAGTAAACGCTCCTGGTCTAGCACCTCTGGAAACCAAGGGTTGTCGGTATAGTTCAGCTCGACAATCTTGGCGCCCGGCGGCGGGTTCTTGCGAAACCGTTCATCAGTCGGGCTGCCGTCCTTCTCGGGGTTCCAAGTGACCCAAATTTCGGAGCCGTTCTCCCGGACCGTGGGCGTCAGCTTGATCCATGCAGTTTTACTGACGTTCTCGCCTTCGTCAATCCAGGCAATCAGTATTCGGGCCTTGGATTTGATGCTGTCCAGGTTGTGTCGTAAGCCCGCGAAGGCATACCAGACTCGGCGGTTTTTCGTCCGGATGAACTTGTCGCCTATCTCGAAGTAGGCGTCTAACCAAGGCTCCGAGCGAATGGCCTGCTTGACTTCCTCCATTGAGGAGTCCTCAAGACTATTCATGTACTCGCGCCCGCACAGGATAACGCCTGACTGGCCGGCCTCGGCGAACATGTACGCTCGTATAGCCGTCATCAGCGCAAAGCTGCGCGTTTTGGCTGACCCTCGGCCACCATATGCGCCGCGGTACCTTGCTGCGCCAGAGAAAACGGGGATCAGCTTGGGCGGTAGCTCAATCCTCGCTTTGCTGGACATCCGGGGCCACCAGTTCGATCGTGGTGGGCGTCACTGGTATTGGCCCACCGTTGGGCCCACTCAATTCTCGCTTGTTCGTGAACATGTCGCCGGTGTCTTTGGCGGCTTGCTCAAGCAGCGAGGCGGCCAGGACGATGTTCTTCCGTCGCATTGCCTCCAGGGCCATTCGTTGCAACTGTCGCAGCCTATAGGCCTTGTCAGAGATCGGTATTTCGGCCACTTCCTTGCGGAATCGCTCGCGCGTGTCAGCGAATAGGTCGCGCCATTTTTTTGCCAAATTGCCTTTGCTGACCGCCTTCGTTGGGTCATAGCTGGCAATCTGCTGGCGCGAGATATCGATGCCGAATTCCTCCTTTACGGAGTCGGCCACTTGTGTGGGGGTGTCGTAGCAGGCCAGCGCTTGCACGATGAAGCGCTGCACCGCCTCATTGAGCTTTGCCATTTATTCAATTCCGTATGGTGCAGGTAAAGGATTATGCCGCCCGGGCAAGGCAAGTACCGCAGGCGTGAGCGACGTTCAATCTGGATACCTCGGCAGGGCCCTTGGCGGCTTCGATCAGCTTTGCCACTTGCGCATTGGCGCCGTATCGGCGGACCACGCCGGTAAACTCCTCGACGTCATGACCTCGCAGGGCAAACTTAGGGTCGCCGTCCTTGGTGAACTTTGGCGAGCCGTAGGGGTCCAGTTCCTGGCCGATGTGATAAAGCTCATGCTCGACCAAGGCGCAGAATTCCAGATCGCTGCACTGGGCGCAGTAGTCGGCCGCCAGGGTGATCAGGAAGTCCGGAACGTAGCCGAACCACTCGCGCAGTTGCTGTTCCTGCCTGGCCTTTTGCCAGCCGCCGGCGCGGATCATGACCTGCTCAGCCTGGCCGATGACTGTACGGCCTTGCTTTGCGAAGGCGTTGGAAGCCCAGAGATAGCCGATGTAGGCGTTCTCAAGGTGGAAATGGTCCGGGTTGTGAATTGGGCCGTCTTCGGCCAGAACAGCACGCTGTACCCAGTCACCGACATCCTGCGCAGGCGCCAGAATGCAAAAAACCCCGTCAAGCATGCTTTCGGGGGGTAGGGGACGACCGCCTGACAGGGCGGCAGCCTTGTCTTTTTTGGCGGTCATGATTCAGATGTTATGCTTTGGCGGCCTCAAGCGCAGCTGGAGCAATTTTTCCTGTCTCCATCTTGTAACCGTCTTGAGTAGTGTTTATCCAAATGCAATCCGCTAATGTGCCAAGTGCGGCGTAATTTTTTACTGACTGGATTGTCATTGGCGGCCCGCCACTTTTGAGTCTCACAACATCACCAGGTTTAAAATCCATATAAATCTCCGTATTTGAAAGTTACACGAAGATACATTATGTCTTAACTTATCGGTGATCGATATACGCAAAAACCCGCCTTTCATGGCGGGTTTTTTGGGCTGAATTCGTGTGTTTTCTCTGGACGCAATTATGAGACTATCCATTAAGGCCGGATATTACCGGTAAAACCGGTAACGGTCAAGCATCTTCACTCTGAATCACTATGCCAGCTTGCCTCAAAACGTCATCGGCTCGGGACAGGGTAATGTCGATCAGACCATATTCGCTTGCGTCCTTCGGGTTTCTGCACCCCTGCAGCCATTTTCGGATAGCAATCGCGTGATTTCGCGCTGTTTTCTCGCCCACCCCGGCGCGCTCGGCCAATTGCTCCAGTGTGAACGCCTTATCGCCGAAAATGCGCTTTACGATACCCACGCGCAGCCGGTTATTCGACAAGCACCCTGACAGGGCTTCGGCGGCGGCCAGCCGGGCAAGATCGGATATCGCCTGTTCCCATTCGTCATTGCGCTTGCGCCCGGAGCAGCACGGCGCGCGGCACGCGCAAGGCCAGGTTCGGGGCGCAAACTTGGCAATTAGGACATTTTGCTGCGGCTCGGTGAGCCTGGTCAGCCTGGACAGGATCATACCGGCTTGGGCCGCGCCGTCGTTCCCCGATAGGCCCTTGCTGATCCGGTTCAGCGGTCCCCAGCCGAGTTTATTCATCAGTGGCGGGTCATATGCCTGGTGCGAGAAATTGAACGCAAAGATCAGGGCGCCGTGCGTGTTGTTGAATGCTTGGTCGTTCATCGTGCCGCCTCCTGGCCGGTGGCCTCGATCGTAATTTCGGTGTACGGGGTGGTTGCGTAGGTCTTACGCACCATGGCAAAAACGACCTGGCTGTCGTCCTTGAAGACAATCCCGTTCATGGCGTCAAACAGCGCCTTTACGACGTTGTCCATGTCCGGTTTTTTGGTTACGCCTACCTGTCCATTGAGGGCCATTTCCTTGAATTTCTTCGGCCAGGACTTCGGAATCGGCAGATAGATGTTGATGACGGCCTGTACTGGCGCGTTTGTCATGATCAGGCCTTTGCCCTTCATGGCGTCGTCAGAGCGGGACTTGACCAGATTTTCAAAGCTCGCGGTTTTCTCGGGTGTGTAGGTGGTCATGTGCTGGCAGCGCCGGGCGAATTTGGGCCGGCCTTTGGGGACCGCGACGCCCGGTACGGTGAACGAGACGGAAAACGGATTCATTTTTTGGTTCCTTGTTGCTGGGAAGCCCCGATCAGGGCAAGAAATTCTTTTCGCTTGCGAAACAGCCAGCTAATGCGTTGCTGGCAGGTGTCCAAGGGCGCGCGGGCGAACATGCGGCAGTGGCGCTCGAACTGCGCGGATTCGTAATGCCCGGTGGCCGGCTTCTTGTTGCAGGTGCCATAGCCTTGTTCGGCCATGAGGCGGCCGTTGTGGCCATCCGCGTTCTGTAGGGTGAAATTGGTGCAGTAGACGCATTGGACTGTCATACCGGGATACCTCGCTCTTTGGCGACCTGCAGGGCGGCTTTGTAGGCTTGCGAGCTGCTGCCTTGCGGGAACTTGCGCAAAATGCGATGCACCCAGGCGAGGCCTTCGGTTTCCTCCTCGGGACGCTTGACGGCTTTGTTTGCCTTTGCAGCCAGCTCGGGATTGAATTTCGCTTCATAGGGCAGGGCAGGCGCTTCCGGTGGCGTGACCTGCTCGTTGCGCGCGGGCGTGGTGCAAGCCTTGAGAAACTGCGGTAGGCTGGGCGGCCAGTCGTGCATGTCCATGCAGTTCTCCAGGGCGCGGGCGATCATCTGCGGCGTGACACCGCGCTGCTCGAACGCGCTGGCCCAGGCTTCGGTCCAGTTTTTGATGTTCTGGTCTGTCGCGTCGGATGTCTTGCCCTCGAACTGGCCGCGCCAGTGCTTGGGGTACATGCCGTCGAGGCGGTCGAAAAGGAGCTGCATCAGGGTCTTACCCGTGCGATTGTTTATCGTCAACCACTGTGAATTCGCCGTCGATGACATGGTCGGCCTCCTGTTGATTTCTCAATTTTTCGTTGATGCGATCCCACGACTCGTGGGTGCTGGACGTCTGCTTGCGTGCCGCTGTCCTGGGCGGTGCCTGGGCCTCCTGCAGCATGTTTTTCACGATGCCAAGCATGTACTTCCAGGGCTTGCCTCGCTCCTGGGCAAGATCGACCGCGTCGACAAAGTGCTGCATGGTGGCGCCGCGGTCGATCAAGTCCCGAAACTCCTGATCGGACGGCGTGGCGAGCATGCCCTTTGATCGGACAAAAGCGCATACGGCGCCGTATGGCGACACCGGAGGCGGATCGATCGGGATATCGGCTGGTCTGCCAGGTGGAGGCGGTATATCCGTTTCAACCGGAATAACCCCCGGAGGGGAACACACACCATCGGTGCCGGCAGGTTCACGGGTGCCGGCGTTTTCTTTTTTGTCTGTTTTTTCTAATACCGTAGTAGAAGATGAAGAAGAAGATGAAGGGGTTGGCTTTTGCTTGCTGTTTTGGTTAGGATTTTGCTTAAGCAAATCGTTATCCTTAGAACCAACCAAATTTGGGTTTCCGCCTTTCTTTCCTGCTTCCGCACGAACATTCCGAATACGTTCATCCTTAACCATACGGCGGGAGTAAATGCAGCCGTCCTCGGTGGTGGAGTAAACGCCGGCATCCTCTAACTCGCAAAGGAGTTTCTTGTATTCACGATCCGTCACCCCGACCAGCCTCGCAATTTGCGCCGCCTTCATAGGCTTGCCATTGACGGCCATATATCCATACGGGTCGCACTCGTGCATCAGACACATCATTTCGTGCCAAAGCCCGCGGGCCGCCAAGGAACAGCTTTGCAGGGCCGTATCCTTGCGCCAGTCGGCTGGATAGAATTGGAACGCTGGCCGTTTCATCTGCCGGCCTCCAGAATTGGCCGCAGCACGTCGATAATGGCCTGGCTGGCACGCTGGTTTTCTTGTGCGAACTTTGTTATCGATTCGGCCTCTTTGAATGAAATGCGGCCGTCGGCCAAAGCCGCGATAATCTCGGTAGTCAGAGCACCAAAAGACGCGGCCTTTGCGTTGAACGAGGCCTGTAAGTCCTGATCGAATTCTGCCGCGGTAATCGAGGATGCGACCATGCCAAACCGGGCATTGAGGCTGTGCAGCCAGTCCAAGCGGGAGGCCTGGGCCTTTTCCTCCATCCATTCGGTAAGCAGCTCGACCATTTCCAGGGAAATGCTTTCTCCATCCACATGCCGCAGGCGCTTGCGCAGGGTCTCGGTGCTGATGGATTTGCCGCGCCGGCGGGTCAGGAAGTTGGCCGCATCGGCAATGCCGCCTTGTGTTTTGCACACGCTCGTGTACAGGACGTCTGACCATTCGGTCTCAGAATATCGGCAGGTCATGACTGTCCCCCCTGAAACCGCTTGCAGATCATGGGCGCGCAAATGCTGCGGCGGTGCAATAATTCGTACCGTTCAGACATTAGCAGCCTCGGGAGTGATGGACGGGAAGGGTAGACAGATCATTTGCCCGTCCTACGCAACCCGTATGATTGCTCGAGGGCGCGCGCAATATGGCCCGACTCTCTGATGTCAAAAACAACGAGGTCTGTTGTTGCTTTGTCGATTTTTCTATCTCGGCGGGCCTGCTCCTGCAGCGCGGGCCGAATCAGGAACAGAATAAAGTGGGTGTATAGGGATTTAAGCATCGGCGGCCTCTTTATTTGATTGACGCAGTACTGCCCAATTAACCCGAGGATTTAAGGTTTCACACTGGACCCCGGTAAGGCGCTCAATCTCCGGACAGTGCTCGGCTGGTACTCCGGATTGTTTCCAGTGATTGACGGCCCCACGAGTGAGTCCAAAATGGCGGGCAAGCGCCGCAAGCGAGCCCAATTTTTCGGCCACGAGGTCGAGCGGATGGTCAGTATTTGCTTTCATAGTCGATAGTATAGTTAGACTATACCAAGTAATCAAGCAAAAGATGAATTTAACTATACCTACGACGTATAGTTAATTTGTACACTTCAAGGTATGAAATTGAACGAATGGATTAAAGCCGCGCGCGAATATGCCAACTTGACACAAGAGCAGGTCGGGGAGCATTTGGATCGTACCAAAGGCATTGTGTCGCACTGGGAAAAGGGTAAGAACGAGCCGCCTTATACGTTATTGTTGAAGCTGGCTGAGATTACTGGATACCCGGAGCCTTTGCCTGGAACGGAAAGATTCTTTTCTATAGGTGACTGGCCGTTCGATTCAATTAACCGTGCCGATTTTGATCGTTTGTCTGCAGACACGAAAGAAGATATTGCGGACTATATTCAGTTGAAGATATCGAAGAATAAAAGTCACGACGGCCCGGAGGAATCTGCCGCCTAATCTTCCGTACTGGGAGGGGGGAGTATTGTGGAATTTGTTTAAAAATTCGGATCAAAGGTAACTAAAAATGTCAAACATGATGAAATGTGTTGTTTTTGTGGGGGCATGCATGTTACTTACCGGATGTTCAGAATCACCAGAAGAAAAATTAGCAAGGGTATGTGGGGAGGGTAATGGCGGGATGGCTTATGCGATGGCTCAACGTCAGGTTGAGGGGCGACTGAAAGTACCTTCAAGCGCTCGATTCGCTTCATACGGTTCGGAGGCTCACGCAATTCCAGACGGCAATTGTGGGTTCGTTGTTTCTGGCTTCGTGGATTCGCAAAACTCGTTTGGCGCGATGCTGCGGAAATATTTTGTGGTGAGGCTCCAAATCGACACAGAGACCGAACGCTGGCGTTTGGTAGATATCAGCATGTAAAGAACTCGGGAGGGTTGGTATGAAATTCATATCAGATATTTTCGCGAAGCGAGCAGAAAAAAAATCGAAGCGAGAAGAGGAAAACCAGGCTATCAAAGAATTCAAATCGAAATTCGATGATGGCCATATAGTCGCATTTGATGCGATGCCAGAAGCTGAAATGTCGGAGTTATCCGCCTACATGTCGCAGTTAATTGCTCTTCCAGACAGAATAAAGCTGTTTGATAAAGTGGTGAATGTCGTTGTGAATGACTATGTTGTGACGGAGCAGGAATGTGCGAAAGTTATCAAAGCGGTGCACATTTTGAACCTTCCGACTGAGTGGATCGCGGAACAACTTAAAGAAGTAAATACGCTCTCGAATGCGCATAGAATCGCTACAGGTTTAAATGGCCCGGTCGTTCCATCTCGGGCGATACTAAAGAAAAGTGAAATCGCTGCAGTAGAGGTGAGCGCTACGCTAATGGGTACAGAAAGGACGAGAGTATACCAGGGCGGGAGTCGCGGGATGAGTTTTCGTGTCGCAAAAGGCGTGAGTTTTCGTGTCGGGGCGCACCGAGGAACAAGCCATTCAGTAGAAAATGAGATTGAAGTAGCGAGTGGGGAACTGGTCATTACAAATAGAAGGGTGATTTTTACTGGCGATCAGAAATCATTCGCTTTCAATATGGACAAGCTATTAAGTTTTGATTTAGGCCTCGATGAGGTAATTTTTCACCTCGAAAATCGAGTTAAACCCCATTATTTGCGACTTTTTGGCAACGACGCATATTTACTCAGTGCTGGAATGACATGGGCCGCCAATCAAGAAGCCTGAAGAAAACCACCGACACGATTAACGGCTGTTTGTCGGCACTATAAACCCGGGAGAAAACACGTGGCAGTTATAAAAACAACAGTTAAATATTTGGCATTGGCAGCGCTATTTGGCATTGCTGGATGCCAGTCCACCACCGCGCCGTTTTCTGCTGGTGTTGATGAACACGGTCAAGAGATATTCATCACCAGCTACAAGGTACGGGGTGGGCTTACCGATTGGGGTGATGTAAAGCGCAAACCGTACGAACAAGCAACGGTGTTTTGTTCGAAAAAGGGTATGAAAATGCGTGAAGTCCAGATGACGACATCAGGTGTCAGAGGATGGTCTCCACAGGAGGCGGCGCTGAGGTTTACTTGCGTGCGGTGATCAACGATGTTGTCTTTGCGTGTTCTCGCCGGCCTGAAAAAGACCGCCGACACGATCAACGGCTGCCTGAATTCGATCTAGGAACTACGGCGCAGGGCGGGAAGGGCGGCAACCATCGGAATTGATAATTTTGAAACCAGGTAATCGAAATGACGTATCCAGGCCGAAAACGCCCATTAGCGCCAGACGAAATACCGCCGGAGAAGCCAGTACCGTCCGTTGAGGACTGGTTCGCCCGGAACATCTCCGGCGCCGGGTTTTGGGAGTGGTATGTGGAGCAGGTGGATCCAGACGGACAGAACAAGGATATATTGCCAACCCGCAAGCCGGGGCAGAATAGACCGAAGGTTAAATAGCGCGAGCAAAGATACCCTTGCGCGCCGGAGTGGGTCAGGCTCGATTTGGAGGAATGGATAGCAAAGAATGTCACGGACCCAGAATTGAAAGAATGGTACAGGCGAGAAATTGGCCGAGATGGGCCGCCAGATGCGTTTAACGAAGAAATAACCCCTTAGAGGCTGGTAATCGTCGTTACGCAAGATAACCGATTGAGATTGCAATAGGTAAATCAAAAACAGAATAGTACCAATGGATAATATTGGAGGAGAAAATGAGAGTTTATTGCACAGGGACTGCGGTAATCGAACATTGCGAAACTGGCGAGATATACAAAATCGACAGCTCTGAACTGGATTGGGATCAGACCAGTGGAGATGAGCGGGATATGGGAACAGAAATCCTACATCAAGCGCTAATTGAGCACCGAGCATTGGGAACATTATGCTGGGAGATTTGGGAATATCCAGAGGGGTATCAGAATTACAATTACACGGCTGTTGGCCAGCATAAATTATTAGAAGACCTGAAATACAACCTAGAACAAGAGGATTGGACTGACTACCCAACACCAGATCAACCTCTTGATGTTTTTATGACCTCGTACAATGAGACTGTTGAATTATTACGTCAACCTGTAGGACCGACTAGCCGTCAGTTAATGAATAGACTGGTATTTGCTCACCAGTTCACTGCACTCGAAGCCTATTTAGGTGATACTTTGATCAACGGCGCCATGAGCGACAAGGACGCTTTCTTGCGGTTAATAAAGGATGAAGCCACTCTGAAGGATAACAAATACAGCTTGCTAGAAATATCCAATAACCCTGGTATTGTAGAATCAGAAGTGAAGAAACATCTACGGTCTGTTCTGTATCACAATATTCCAAAAGCAAATGCACTCTACAAGATAGCTTTTGGGGTAAATATTTTGGATTTCATAAAAGATAAGGATAAGCTGTTCCAGTCAGTGAATTTACGACACGATTGTGTCCACCGGAATGGTTTTGACAATGATGGTCGGGAGCTAGATATTTTCACCGAAGAATTCGTGTTGGATATTGCTAATTTAATAAAAGAACTTGTTACTGCAATTGACAAAAAAATAGATGAAATGACACCCTTTTAACAAATTTAGAGAGGTTGGGAAGATGGAAGTGAGCATGAAAATCTGCAAATACGTAATCAATTCGGACAAAAATATATGACCAGCATAGGAATTCGGGTAGAGCCAAAAACAATACATCTTGCCCTTATTAACGATGATATTCACACGTTTAAGATTAATGTCCCGTTGTCACTTGGCACTCCCCAGAAGCTCAAATATATTCGCACAACAGTACTAGATATTTTGCGCCAATATGAAGTTCAATCTGGAGGAATCAGAGAGCAGGAGTCAACGACGTATAAACCGAACATTGATCGCGCACAAATTGAAGCGGTGATCGTTGAGGCTTTTGCAAGCAGTAGTCTAAAAAATTATTTTTACGGGCGTTTAGTCACAATGGCACGTTTGAATCGAATCCCCCATGCGCAAATAAAAGACAACATTGCAGGGAAAATGAATACTCTGGATATTTCTGGATGGGACGAATACAGTGAACAATTTCGTGAATCGATCTTATGTGCAATAGGGGCTAAAAATGCTTGATATGAAACCCGCAACCGTGGCTAACCTTCGCTTTACAATAATACGTACGATTGGGCATGGCGGATTCGGAAGGGTTCATTTAGCAAAAGATCATCAATTAAATACCGAACTGGCAATCAAGCAAATTTCCAAATCTCATTTACAAAAAGATAGCTATTTTCAGGAAGCGCAATTATTATATTTAAGTGAGCATCAGTACATTACGCCAATTAAATACGCATGCGAAACTGATGACGACATATATCTTGCAATGCCATTCTATAGTAGAGGTTCATTAGCGCGTATTCTGGAAAAGCGCTTTTTGACGGTAAGGGAAATTATCTCATACAGCATACAAGTTTTGAGCGCGATTCATAATATACATTCTCGACGCTTGCTTCACTTCGATATTAAGCCAGATAACATTTTGATCTCGGACGCATCAGAGGCGCATCTGACTGACTTTGGGCTGGCAAAACACGCCGACAGATATTTCCATGCCCATCACGTAAACGGATTTATAGAGCACTCCCCCCCGGAATATTTCACCGAATATGAGCATGGGATTTGGTTTGATATCTACCAGATGGGCATGATGGTCTATCGAATGTGCATTGGGGAGGAAGAATTTGTAAAGCTTACAAGGCCTTTAGATCGAGATTTTGAAAAACATAAAGAGGCACGAGAAAACGGGGATTTCCCAAAGTTGGATACGTCGTTTTTTCCGGAACATATACCACTTAAACTGCAAGCCGTTGTAAAGACAGCTTTAGCATATGATAGAGCTGATCGCTATCAGTCTATACTTGATATGCTAAACGATTTAGCCGCCATCCCAGATGAGAATAAGATGATGTTGGATTGGAAATATACTGTATATCCAAACAGCAAAAAAGACTGGTGTAAAGATAATAGTAGTGTTAAGATAACCATCACGGTCGAAAACGGCTCATCGGTTGCCACAAAAGTAACCTCAAAATTAAGCCAAAACATCCGTTCTCATTGCTTGAACGCAATAAAACGATCCGAAATTCAGCAATTTCTCAAGGAGTATTGAAATGTCGCAAAAATCTGCGGTAAAAAAACAAGACCCTAGAGGGATTGCATCTACTCCTCGCCCACCTGGTTATGTTTCTCCTACATTGCTAAAAGTTCAGAAAGGCGAACTAAAGGTGGAAGTCAGAGTTAATTCATTTGGGTTTGCTACAAGAACTTTCCGTAGAACATAACTACCCACCCGCTCCGGCGGGTTTTCTTTTCTCTAAATGCGCCCCTTTGGGTATTCGACGTCGACTTTGATAATTCGTCCATTTTTTATTGCGACGTTGCCCATTTCCGGCATATCCCAGACATGATAGAAAAGTTGGTCTAGCGCGACTACACCATGATCAAGCTCAGATGACCCTCCATTCGCTCTATAGAATTTAGCGTAGCGGGCTTTAAGGCAAGGTTCCTCACGCTGATCTGTCAAACTTTTGGCCTTATCGTGCGCCCATTCATCAAATGTCATCGACGCTCCTTGATTGAAAAAAGACAGTCGCACCAACTTGTATCCCTCCTATCACGCCGAATGATTTTCAGGCAAAAAAATGCCGACCAAGCCGGCCGGCGAGTTCACTCAAAATTGTCGAGCGAGTCAACAGGCTCACTATAACCCGAGTTTTTTGCATACCTATGTCATTCTCTTGACGTTATGAGGGTTTTTGCGAATAATTTTCTTATTGAGTTAGATAGGCGATATAGGCCAGCAGTGTGTCGTATTTATAAAACGTCGGCAGCAACGAAAAAAACGGGGCCATTATTGGCAAAAAATATAATGCTGCAGAGCTACTCATCATTCTATTACGACCTTTTTGGGTGATTATGTTTTCGCCCGGAATTATATCCCGCCCGCACGAAGCGGGTTTTAGTTTGCTCAGACGAAAAAAAACCAGCCCGAAGGCTGGTAAACCACCCAATAACCAACGGGTGAGGAGACAGATTGCATTATATGGCATATTAGGGTTTATACCTATAAAAGAAACGTAAACGGCGACCTGTTGACCAGGTAAGGCGCTGGCATTGTTGTTTTTGCAACACGCTGTTACAAAATAAGTATAGTTAAAATATCTATTTGTATAATTTAACTTTACTTTATTTGGTTAGTTAAACTATACTTCAGTCATCGAACAAACCTTCGATACGCTCTTTAAAAATTGATTGAAATTAAGGTTTTTGAGATTTCTTCTCGGCTTTGAGCTTAGCCTCCTCGATTTTCTTCTGCTTGAGTAATTGTTTGGCTCGGATTTCGCATTCTGGATTTTCGCCGCTTAGGAAAGCAAAGAATTTCTCCATCCTGGTAAACCGTCGTTGCGTAGCAATTAGTTCATCGGGTTTATGGCCCAGCATAGACAATGAGGTGAGGCGAGCGCAATGCGACAGAAGCTGAATTTCGTCTGTATCTTGACGGGTGATATTTTTGTACTCTGTCCAAATCTGATCCTCCGAGAGTTCGTTGAATCTGTCGAAAATATTTTTGTAAGCCTGAAATTGGAACTTAGCAAACGATGCCTTTTGTCCTGGCGAATATACAAATTGGAACGCAGTGATGATTGCCATCACGAGACCTAAAGCAACCGACCAAAGATTCAACTGCGCAATGACTCCACTGGAAAGCACCAGGAGAATAAATGAAAGGGCTTTATCCAACCTGGAATAGAGCTGCTGGAGTGCTTTCTCATAGCACATTGAGTACGTCACTGTAAATTTCTGGTTCCAAGCGACATCGTTTTGCATGATATTTCCTTATTTATTTCCCCCTCTATTAGGAGGGGGTGGTGGGGCCGGCATTCTAGGTGCGTGATCTTTATGCCTATCTATCGGCGGAGTTGCCGGCATTTTCGGCGCATGGTTTGGTACAGGTCCGTTATTTCGGTTGTTACTAAGTGCCATATTTCACCTATTTTTGTGAAGGGTTGGTTTGGAAACTTGATCCTATCACGGAACGTGTCACCTACGCAGTGGTGAGAAACCCGGGGCTGACCGGGAACCTCAAGAACCTTAATTTCAGTCAGTTTTTAAAGTCCACCGATCGAACAAAACCCCGGAAGGATGACTGAAATGAACGCAACACCCATCGCTGCCCAGCCCGGGCAATTCTCCGAAGAAGATCTGATCAAAGCCGCGCATGAGATGCGTCGTTGCGGCGGCAGCTTTGCCGCGCACATTGGCGGCGCGCTGCTGGCTGCAGCCGACAAGCAGGACGCGCAGCGCCTGGCTGATGCTTTTCCAGAACTGATCAAAGTCTTTCTGGATCAGAAATGACCTCGATCGACCAACTTATCGTGCAAGCACTCACCAGCTCGGCACCGACCCCAAAGGGCGGCATCTGGTGCAGCGAGTGTGAGCACGAGCGGGAAGAAAAAGACCCGTACGGCACGGGTGACCCTTGGTACATCGTCAAGGAGTGCGCCTTACCTAAGTGCCCGTACGGCAAAACAGAAATGGATCAGGAGTGAAACATGACAATTTTTCAATGCGTTTTGGTTGGTCTTGGGGTAATGGGAGCTGCAGCTGTGGGTACGTTGATTTCAGCGGCGTTTGATACGTACAGGGTATTTAAGGAGGAAAGATCGTGAAGTTCAGGATCAAGGTAACGAACAACGTTGGTTTCGGCAATGAGGTTCACTTCATCGAGAAAGACTTTCCGAGCCGGGAGGACGCCGAATGGTGGTGTGACATCAACGACATAGACCACGAATTCGAACGAGTTTCATATGAGATTGTTGGAGAGCAGTCATGAAAACCAAATCAATTTACAAGGTCTGCAAGATGATCAAGGTCGTCGCAGAAAGCCAGGTCGAGGCCAGCCGCAAGTTCTTCAATGTGTGGCCGGATTACCAGGGCCCGATCATCGTTCAGTGGGAATGCGATGTTCCAGTTGCCGAAAAACTACCGGTGAGGCGCCTAAAGGGCATGGCGCTGGTCAGCTCAGCATTTTCAACCCGCCGCCGTGCCGCGGTAAACCAGTAAGGAAATCAAAACATGTCAAACCTGACAATTCACAATCAGATGGCCAGCAAACTGGCCGAGCGCCTGGGTATCGCAGGCTCGGACGAGCTCGTAACCGTTCTCAAGGGAACGGCCTTCAAAGGCAATGCAACAGACGCGCAAATGACGGCGCTCTTGATCGTAGCCAATGAATACAAGCTGAATCCCTGGACCAAGGAGATCTATGCATTTCCGGACAAAGGCGGTGGCATTGTGCCTGTCGTAGGTATCGACGGCTGGTTGCGCATTATCAACGAGAACGAGCAGTTCGATGGCATGGAGGTTGCTTTGTCTCCAGACGGAGAGGAGGCCACCTGCAGCATTTACCGCAAGGATCGCCAGAAACCTACGGTAATCACGGAATACCTGAGCGAATGCAAGCGAGGTACAGATCCCTGGAAAACGTCGCCGCGTCGCATGCTGCGCCACAAGGCCATCATCCAGTGCGCCCGCGTGGCGTTTGGCTACGGCGGCATTCACGACCAGGACGAGGCTCAATCGATCGTTGACATGGGGACCATCGACGGAGAAACAGGGGAGGTGCGCCAGGCACCCAAGATGCCGGCTTCCAAGAAAGAAAAGGCGCGTGCACAGGGCGACACCATAGATGTGGCCGCCACTGAGGTCCAACAAACCAGCACCACGCAAGAGCCGCCAGCGAATGAGCAGCAGGAAGATAGCGGAGAAGTGGCTTCTATCGGCGAAAAGCGCCATATCGAAGCCAAGCTCAAGCAGGCAGGCATAGCCATGCAGGACGCACTCGACGCCTGCGGCATTGCCAGCTTCGAGAGCCTGACCCGTGATGGCTTTATCAGTATGCGCGATTACATCCGGAGTCAATCAGCATGAACGCAGTAGCGGAACCCCTTCGTTTCGTTGAGTCCTCGCACCAATATTTTGTTGGGAAGCAGGAAGTGCCCAGCGTCACATCGATCATTAAGCCGCTGTATGACTTCTCTGGCGTTGACCCTCAGGTATTGAACGCCAAGCGGGATCTGGGAATTGCGGTGCATAAGTGCTGCGAGCTCTACGACCACAACGACCTGGACGAAGAAACGGTGGCGCCAGAATGGTTGCCATATTTCAAAGCCTGGGTGCGGTTCCGCCAGGAAACGGGTTTCAACCCGAGCGCGAATGAAAAGCGCATTTATCACGGTTTGCTTGGCTACGCCGGCACGATCGATAGGGCAGGGATATTCCAGAAGCGCCCGGCGATCATCGATATCAAGACAGTGGCGGTAGTGAAAGCCGCGGTCGGGGTGCAGCTGGCGGGCTATGAGGCGGCCCTAAGGAGCCTCACGGGGACCTTTTATAACCGGTTCAGTGTCCAGCTACGGGATGACGGGACCTACCGGGTAGACGAGTTCAAAGACCCTCACGATTTCAATGTATTTACCTCATTACTCACAATCTACAAATGGACGAAAAATCATGCAAATTAGTTTGAATCCCCCTGATTCCGAAAAACTCACCCAGGACGCCGAAATCGTTCTGGAAGTGGCCGAAACCTATGTCATCGACAGCGAGCTTATGTACAACGAGGCTGGCGAAGAACTCCGTCGCATCAAGGCCAAAAGCAAGGAATTGAGCGAGAAGCGTGTCGGCATCACCAAGCCCCTGGATGAAGCGAAAAAGGCAGTTATGGATCTGTTTCGTCGGCCGATCGAGATTCTGGACCAAGCCGAACGCGTCCTGAAAAACTCCATCGTCAATTACCAGGAAGAGCAGGCCAGGCTTGCGCGGGTTGAGCAACAAAAGCGTGAGGAAGCCCAGCGCATCGAGCGCGAGGCGCTGGAGGCGAAGGCCAAGGCAGCCGAGGAGGCCGCCCTCAAGGAGGCGGAGGAACTGCAGCGCAAGGCTAATGAGGCCGCGCAAAAGGGTAACGCCGAGGAGGCGCAGAAAATCGCTGAACAGGCTCAGCTTGCTTTCCAAACCGGCCAAGCCCAGGCCAATGTCATCGCCCAGGAAGCCAGCGCCATGAATGCGCCGGTTGCGGTTGCGGCGCCAGCCAAGGTTGTGGGCATCAGCACCCGGGAGGTATGGAAAGCCGAGGTTACCGACAAGGAAGCGCTTATCAAGTACATCGCCGCCAATCCGGCTTGCCTGAATCTGGTCGATATCAATACGTCAGCGGTCAACCAGATGGCGAAGGCTATGAAAGGCAATCTGAATATTCCTGGGTTGCGTGCGTACTCGGAAAAGAGTGTCGCTGCCCGGGCGTAAACACCTACCTTTCAACCAGGAGCAATAACCATGGCAAGCAGGAAACAAGATAGATCGCTAAATGATGAAGTAGGGCAGGGGTTTAAAGATGCCGGTCTACTGGTGGTACCGAAATTCTCTTTCGACGGTGTTGCAACTATCAAGCACCTGAACACGCGCAAAGAGGGTCCGGACGAGGAAAAAGTCTTGGCCATGGATGTGAAGCTGAATGCGACGGTCCCAGCTGATCTGTGGGATTTCTTCCATCCAGGCATTAAGCCGGTGCTTTATACGGACGCCGGTGGCGTTCAGAACCTGATGATGGAAGCCATTGGCTACGCCAATATCGTCAAAAACTGCACGGTTCAGATTGTTGGTTGTCATTTCTACAGCGTAGACGTTAAGAACTTCAAGATTCGGCCGACAGATGGATGGAAAGCGGACCTTACTTTCTCGCTGACTATCGATCCGCAGGGGGATCAGATTGCGGTACTGGCTGAATACCTACAGGAAGAAGTCGCCGTGATTATTGATCCGGAGCGGGAATTGTTCGACGGCCAGCAGGAGGCAGCGTAATGTCAGCGTCCGTCAATCGTGTAATCCTCCAGGGAAATCTGGGCAGAGATCCTGAGTTGCGCTTTTCGCCGGATGGTCTGGCCATCTGCAATGTGTCGATCGCCACGCAATACGTCCAGCGAGATAAAGCCACCGGCGAGAAAACCGAAAAGGTCGAATGGCATAGGGTTGTTCTGTATGGCAAGCAGGCAGAAATGGTCTCGGAGTACAGCAAAAAAGGTGATTCCCTGTATATCGAGGGGAGAAATGAAACCCGCAAATGGCAGGACAAGGACACAGGCGCGGACCGGTACTCGACTGAGGTAATCGCTGAGGCCTTTAAGTTCAACAGCAGCCGCGGCGAGCAGGGCGACAGTCCGCAGCAGACGCAGCGACCAGCGCAACGCCAGCAACCGTCCAGTAAGCCCGCGTCGAACTTCATGGACATGGACGACGCGCCGTTTTAGGAATTGAGCAATGACTGTCAAACGACCTGCAATCAGATATCACGGCGGCAAGTGGTCACTGGCGCCGGAAATTATTCGGCATTTCCCAAACCACCGCGTTTACACCGAGGCGTTCGGCGGTGGTGCGTCTATTTTGCTTCGTAAGCCTCGCACGTACGCCGAGATATACAACGACCTGGACGGCGAAATCGTCAATCTGTTTAAGGTCATTCGTGATCATGGGGACCGGTTTGCAGAATTGCTCCGGTTGACTCCATTCTCACGGGAGGAGTTCAACCAGGCGGAAATTAAATCAGAAGATGCAATCGAGCAGGCCCGCAGGACAGTGGTGCGGTCGTTTATGGGTTTTGGGTCTTCGTCTATCCATAAGCCAAGTGGGTTCAGGTCAAACAGCAACCGCTCCGGAACAACGCCGGCGCATGACTGGGGGAATTACCCCAAGAATATCCGGGGCTTGGTCGAACGACTGCAGGGTGTAGTAATCGAGAACCGGGACGCCGTGCATATCCTCACTAGGCACGACGGACCAGACACACTGCACTACGTTGACCCGCCATACGTGCACAGCACACGCTCGAATGGAAAAAAAGGGAATGTGCACCAGTACCTGTACGAAATGACGGACGCGCAGCACCGGGAATTATCTGAGCTGCTTCACGGGTTGCAAGGCATGGTTGCTTTGTCCGGCTATCCGTCTCCGCTGTACGACGAACTTTACCGGGACTGGCCAAGCGTCAAGATACAAGCGCTGGCCGATGGTGCCCGGCCAAGGGTTGAGCAGCTCTGGCTGTCTCCAAACTGCATGCAGCACGATCTATTGAGGAACATAGCATGACAACACTTGATGAACTTGAAGCGCTGGCGCGCGCGGCAGCGAATTAAAAGGATGCTGGAAACGACAGCCAAAGAGTGGGGAACCGCACCGTATTTGGTTGCGGGGTTACCCATATTTGAAGGTGGTAGCGGGCTTTTGGACCGAAACCAGCCAGAAACTGAGTTAAAACGCAATTGATAGGGAGCCGGCATGGACCAGCAACTGACTCTAACCCCACAATTTGATCCGCTGATTCGGCTGCTGGCCGAGTCGGCCGCCGATAAGTGGCTCAAAAGCCAAAATTTGACAAAAATAAAGAAGGAAATCAGGAATGTTAAAAGCATGCCTGTACGCACGATACAGCACCGATAAGCAAACTGAATCGTCTATTGACGATCAGTATCGCGTGTGTCGGCAAAGGATAGAGCGGGAAGGGTGGCACGAAATCGCTTGCTACTCGGATCTGGCGGTATCGGGCAGTACGACGGTTGACGCACGCCCGGGCGGCGCTGCGCTCTTGGCTGACGCTATGGCGGGGCGGTTTGATGTGCTGGTTCTGGAAGGCCTGGACCGCCTTTCGCGCGACCAGGTGGAACAGGAAAGGCTCGTGCGCCGGCTCGAGCACCGCAATATCCGAATAGTGGGGGTTTCCGACGGCTACGACTCCCTGCTGGCCGCACGTAAAGTGCTGCGCGGCGTGCGCGGGTTGATCAACGAGCTATACCTTGATGACCTGCGGCATAAGACGCACCGCGGGCAATTCGGGCAGGTTCAGCGCGGGTATATTGCGGGTGGGCAATGCTATGGGTATGACATCGCCCGCGACGCGCATGGTAGCCGGTACGTTATCAACGAACAGCAAGCCAGGCATGTGCGGTGGATATTTGAACGATTCGCAGCCGGGGAAAGTATCCGGCGCATCGCGCACGAGCTCAATCGCCAGGGCGTAGTCTCTCCACGTAATAGCACCTGGGCCGGCTCAGCGATATACGGTAGCCCAGTAAAAGGATCGGGTATCCTGAACAACACCCTCTACATAGGGCAATACGTCTGGAACCGGTCACAGTGGATCAAGAATCCGGACACCGGCAAGCGGCAGCGCCTGGAGCGGCCACGCGCCGAGTGGACCATTATTGAAATTCCCGACCTTGCAATCGTTGATTCTGAAACCTGGGACAAGGTGCGGGCCAGGATCGATCGCGGGCGAGACGAAACAGGCAGGAAATTCCATGCGCAGAAAGGATCATCACTATTTGGCGGTACACTGCGCTGTCCTCATTGCCACGGTTCTATGATCGTCGTCAATGGCGTGAAATACGGCTGTGTCACGTCCAAGGAACGAGGGAAATCTGTTTGCAAGGGGTTTTTAATTGCGCGCGAGCATCTGGATAAGCGCCTGATGGCGCTGGTGCGTGAAACGCTCCTGTCGCCTGATGCCGCAAGAAAATTTGAAGAATATTTCCGTGAGGCGGTCCAGGCGCGTACGGGAAATGCCGGATCGGAGATAAAAACCCACGAACAGCGCTTGAAAGCGATCGGCACCGAGATAAATAAATTGGTCGACGCTATTGCCAGTGTGGGAATCAGCGAATCGCTGGCCGTACGGTTAAAGTCGCTGGAGCAGGAAAGTAACAGCATAAAGGCGACATTGGCCAGCCTCAAAGGAGCCGCTACGCTCCAAATTCCCAATATTCAGCAAATGTTCAAAGAATTATTGTTGCGCTTAAATGCCGAGGTTACCGAGAATGCCTTCGCAGCAAAGCCAATATTGCAGGGGATATTCGGGCCAATTCAGCTTGAATTGAGGGGAGAGGAAGAAGTGTGGGCAAAAATAGATACGGCTCAAGTGCTTGAATATGCAATTGAGCCGTATTT
>JBEBPQ010000013.1:0-111466 GCA_040395835.1 Advenella kashmirensis | reverse complement strand
TCGCTGAAGCTGAGCGTCGCCGTGGCAACACTGGCGAGACCCTGATTCAGTTGCTCGAATCACGCCTGGACAACGTTGTGTACCGTATGGGTTACGGTTCGACACGTGCGGAAGCTCGCCAGTTGGTAGCCCATGGCGCCATCGAGCTCAATGGCCACAAGGCAGACATCCCATCAATGCTGGTAAGCAACGGTGACGTGGTTTCTGTCCGTGAAAAGTCCAAGTCTCAATCTCGCATCAAAGAGTCTATCGAACTGGCGTCAGGCAATGGCCTGCCACAGTGGGTCGAAGTCGACACATCCAAGTTGACTGGTACCTTCAAGCAGGCTCCGGATCGCGCTGACGTCGCACGCGACATCAACGAATCCATGATCGTCGAATTGTACTCTCGCTAATTGCTGTATCCGAAACAGGGAACCTTCGCGGTTTCCTGTTTTTTGCTGTTCCCATCATTCTCATCCATCAGCCTTATCGGTGTAACGAGCCGAGGGTATTGAAAAGGAAATAGAGCCATGTCTCAAGGTTTTTTGAAACCACGTTCCATCGAAGTGACTCCTGTTACGGAAAACCATGCCAAGGTAGTCATGGAGCCGTTCGAACGCGGTTACGGTCACACGCTGGGCAACGCGTTGCGCCGCATTCTGCTGTCGTCCATGACAGGCTATGCGCCCACCGAAGTGCAAATCACCGGTGTGGTACACGAGTACTCTACGCTGACAGGTGTACGTGAAGATGTCGTCGACATCGTTCTGAACCTGAAAGGCATCGTATTCAAATTGAACAATCGTGAAGAAGTCACGGTGACGTTGCGCAAATCCGGCTCGGGTCCGGTCCTGGCCAGCGATATCGACCTGCCTCACGATGTGGAAATCATCAATCCGAAT
Organism: Advenella kashmirensis; assembly: GCA_040395835.1. Taxonomy (GTDB): domain Bacteria; phylum Pseudomonadota; class Gammaproteobacteria; order Burkholderiales; family Burkholderiaceae_B; genus Advenella; species Advenella kashmirensis_B. The sequence continues at coordinate 110,582 of JBEBPQ010000013.1, read as the reverse complement.
CATGTTATTGCCACGCTGACCGACAACGGCAAGCTGGAAATGCAGATCAAGATCGAGCAAGGCCGTGGTTATGTTGCGGGCAATATGCGCGCACTGACCGACGAGCGTTCACACACGATCGGCCGTATCCAGATGGATGCCTCGTTCAGCCCGGTTCGCCGCGTCAGCTACGCGGTTGAAAGCGCCCGTGTGGAACAGCGCACCGACCTGGACAAGCTGATCCTCGATATCGAGACCAATGGTGTGATCTCTCCTGAAGAAGCCGTGCGTCAGTCCGCCCGCATCCTGATGGACCAGATTTCTGTCTTCGCTGCCCTGGAAGGCGCCAGCGACACCTTTGAGACACCGGTTCGCGGCGTACCGCAGATCGATCCAGTCCTGCTGCGTCCCGTCGATGATTTGGAACTGACTGTACGCTCGGCGAACTGCCTGAAAGCCGAAAATATCTACTACATCGGCGATCTGATCCAGCGCACAGAGAATGAGTTGCTCAAGACACCAAACCTGGGCCGCAAGTCTCTGAACGAGATCAAGGAAGTGCTGGCCGCGCGTGGCCTGACATTGGGCATGAAGCTGGAAAGCTGGCCTCCGCTGGGCCTCGAGCGTCCCTGATTCATGTCGTCACGGCCGGACTTTTGCCGGCCGCGGCAGTAAATGTTGTAAAATTTCCGTTCCCTCTTACGCTTATGTAAGGGAACGGACAAACCCGGCGTTTCGGGCCGCATCCCGTCGATGCAGTCCGAGTCTGCTTTTTACCAACCGGACCGCTTGCCATGGTATTGCCATGTCGGGATAGAAGAACCGGTCAACGGGTGGCATCTGCCATCCATAACCTAGATTCAAAGGAAATTATCATGCGTCACCGTAGTGGTTTACGTAAGCTGAACCGTACCAGCAGCCATCGCCTCGCGATGTTCCGCAACATGTCTGTATCTCTGATCCAGCACGAAGCGATTAAGACAACATTGCCTAAAGCCAAAGAGCTGCGCCGTGTTATCGAACCCCTAATCACGCTGGCCAAAGAGCCGACACTGGCCAACAAACGCCTGGCATTTGCGCGTCTGCGCGACCGCGATGCCGTGGTTAAACTGTTTGCCGAGATCGGCCCTCGCTATAAAGCGCGTAACGGTGGTTACACACGTGTTCTGAAAATGGGTTTCCGTCAGGGCGACAACGCTCCGATGGCATTCATGGAACTGGTTGACCGTCCTGAAGTTGCTGACGAGGTTGTTGACGCCGAATAAGGCAGCAACGCCGCGTTGCCGCCTGTTTCGACAGGCGGCTTGGTATTTTGCCGGTGCAGGCCGGCAGCGAAAGGCACCTGGCAAGTTCAGGTGCTTTTTTGCATCTGCAATATGAATCTTTTATTGCAATCGCAAAATCAATCGGATTTCCAGCAAGACGCGACGCGTTACAATAAGGCCTGCAAAAATTCCCCACTTTTTCTCCCTACAGGAACGAACAATGCGTGCTTCGTCTGTGTCAGGTCTTGCTGCGCCCGCAGAACGTGACTACGATAAAAACTCAAGAAAGGCGATCTGGGCGTCGGCAATCGGCTACGCGCTGGATGGATTCGATCTGCTGATCCTTGGCTTTATTCTCTCGGCGATCAGCGCCGGGCTGGGGCTGTCCAGCGCCGAAGCCGGTTCGCTGGTCACCTGGACCCTGGTGGGGGCTGTCGTCGGTGGTATCGGCTTCGGTATGCTCAGTGATGCCTACGGACGGGTCCGCGTATTGACCTGGACTATTCTGCTATTCGCCGTTTTTACCGGATTGTGCGCGCTGGCCCAGGGCTATTGGGACCTGTTGGTTTATCGAGCCATTGCGGGACTGGGCCTGGGAGGGGAGTTCGGCATCGGCATGGCGCTGGCGACGGAAGCCTGCCGGCCCTCGCAGCGGGCCCGGGTCTCCTCCTATGTCGGGCTTGGCTGGCAGGCCGGTGTGCTCGCCGCGGCCCTGCTCACCCCGTTGCTATTGCCCCATATCGGTTGGCGCGGCATGTTCGCTGTCGGCGTGCTGCCGGCCATTGTGTCTTTCATCGTTCGCAAGTACATCGGCGAACCGGAAAAATTTGTGCAGTCGACGCCGGTGGCGCGTTCCTTTACGCTGGCGCCGCTGCGGTTGCTGGTCAAGGACGCGCAAACGGTGCGCCGCAGCGTGGGCGTGATTATTCTTTGCTCGGTACAGAATTTCGGCTATTACGGTCTGATGATTTGGATGCCGTCCTACCTGTCCGCGCAGTTCGGATATTCCTTGACCAAATCCGCGCTGTGGACCGCTGTGACGGTTATCGGTATGAGTGTCGGGATTTGGCTGTTCGGGCAGTTGGCGGACAGGATCGGTCGTCGCCCCAGTTTTCTGATCTATCAGATCGGCGCCGTTTGCATGGTTTTCGTCTATTCGCAATTGACGTCACCCATGGCTTTGCTTTGGGGAGGCGCCGTCATGGGGATTTTCGTCAATGGTATGATTGGGGGCTATGGGGCATTGATTTCCGAGCTGTATCCTACGGCGGCCCGGGCGACGGCGCAGAATGTGCTGTTCAATATCGGTCGGGCCGTTGGCGGTTTTGGCCCGCTGGTGGTGGGCGCGGTCGCCGCCGCCCACTCTTTCGAGACGGCGCTTGGCTTGTTGGCCTCGATCTATGTACTTGATATTATTGCGACGATATTTCTGATCCCCGAACGAAAAGGCATGGAGCTGGAGTAACCCCCTGCATCCGTCTGTCCGCCAAGGAGCGCCTATGACCACCCAAGACTGCGTCATCCTGTACACCACCGTCCCGGATATCCTGCTGGCCAAGCGGATTGCCCATATTCTCGTCGAAGAGCATCTGGCCGCTTGTGTGAACTTAAGCGCGCCCGGCCTGTCTATCTACCTGTGGGAAGAAAATGTCGAAGGGACAGAGGAGATTACGCTCACTATCAAGACAGCGCGGCAGGCCAGCGCGCGCTGTCAGATGCGGATCACACAACTTCATCCTTATGACGTTCCTGAAATTATCATCGTTCCCGTAATTGGCGGGCATATGCCTTATCTTGAATGGGTACAGGCGCAAACGTCGAAGTAGAGAGTGTGCATGTTGTCTGAATTGAAATCCCGGATCGTCTGGTTGCTTGGATTGCTGGCTGTGGCGATCATGCTATCGGTGCCGGCAGCCCACGCTGAAGAGGAATTCCTGGATCCGGAGCAGGCCTTTGTGTTTTCCGCAAGCATGCAGTCTCCCGATATGATCGAGATCCAGTATCGCATTGCGCCGGCTTATTACATGTACCAAGAGCGCTTCGCTTTCCAGATCAAAGGCGATGATGATCGCTCCCGGTCGGCACAATGGCTGGGCAAACCGGTCATGCCCAAGGGCGATGTCAAATTCGATCCGACCTTCGGCAAGGAAATGGAGGTCTTCCATAACCAGGTATCGATTCGACTGCCCTTGTTGAAGCGGGATGCGCCCGTGACCGTGGAAGTGGTCGGGCAGGGATGTGCCGACGCCGGGCTGTGCTATCCCCCGATGACCAAGGAAATCAAGCTTGAGCCGGTGGCCGGCGCAGGTATGGCGATCGTCGGCGGCGCCGACGGCGTCGTGAAGGGGGCGGCGCCGGCGGGCAACCAGGCATCGAACCAAGAGGGGAAGGATGATCCCGGCCAAAGTGGAACCACAGCCGCGGCGTCGTCATCTTCATCAGCGAGCCCGAGCGGCGCCTCGCTGCTCGATGCCGGCGACACCACCATTGCGGGATGGTTGTCCGAAGCGGGGCTGGCGCGCATTCTCCTGATCTGTTTTGCGTTGGGCGTGGTGCTATCGTTTACGCCCTGCGTTTTGCCAATGTTGCCGATCCTATTGTCGATCGTGGTCGGCGATCAGAAGGCGCGCGGCGGCGCCCCGTCCAAAAGCCGGGGCCTGACATTGACGTTGATGTATGTCCTGGGCACGGCGATCGTATACACGATTCTGGGTATCGCCGCCGCTTCCGTGGGCGCGGTGCTTGCCGCCTGGATCCAGAACCCCTGGGTGCTTTCGGCCTTCGCGCTGGTGCTGGTTGTCCTGGCGATCGGGATGTTCGGGGCATTTACGATCCAGATGCCGGTGTCGGTACAAAGCACCCTGAACGAGAAAGTCTCGCGAATCCCGGGTGGCCGCTATGGCGGCGCGCTGGGCATGGGCATGCTGTCGGCACTGATTTGCGGCCCCTGCGTGGCGGCGCCGCTGGCAGGCATCCTGCTCTTTATTTCCCAGACTGGTAATCTGCTGCTCGGTGGCCTGGCGCTATTCGTTCTGGCCTGGGGGCAGGGGGCGTCGTTGCTGTTGCTGGGCGCCACTTCCGGCGCCCTGATGCCCAAGGCGGGGCCATGGATGGAGGCGATCAAGTATTTCTGCGGTCTGTTGCTGCTGGCTACCGCGCTCTGGATGCTGATGCCGGTCGTGCCACTCTGGGTTCAAATGCTGGGCTGGGCATTCCTGGGCATGTGCCTGGCGGTATTGCTGGGCGCCTTCGATGGCGCATCGGGTGGTCCGTTAAAGCTCATGCTGCGCGCGTTGGGATTACTGGCGGCGGCCTGGTCGCTGCTCTTGCTGGTCGGACTGGCGACGGGAAGCCGGGATCCGCTGTCGCCGCTGAAAGGGATCGCGCAGGCCGGCGCCGGTGCTTCCGCGGTTAACGGACAGATCGCCTCCAAACCTGCTTTCCAGCGCGTGCGAACCGTTGCGGAACTGGAGTCCCGGGTTGCATCCGCAGGCAAGCCTGTGATGCTGGACTTTTATGCAGACTGGTGCATTTCATGCCACGAGATGGAAAAGTTCACGTTTTCCGATCCGGCCGTGGCCGCCCAGATGGGGAATATGCTGCTGCTGCAGGCGGATGTCACCGCCAACAGCGACGAGGATCGCGCGTTATTGAAGCGTTTCCGGCTTTTCGGCCCGCCCGGTATCATATTCTTTGATCGACACGGCAAAGAGCTGACGCATAACCGCGTGGTCGGTTTCCAGAAAGCCGATGTCTTTCTGGAAAAACTGAAAGCGGCGGGGCCTTGACCCGGGAGAGCGTCGTTGCGTATCGGTCCGTACGGCCGCGGTAGACCACGGTGCTGCCGGCGCCTAGACAAACCGGGTGGTGGCGGTCCTTGGCCCGTTACCGCTCTCTCATCACACCAGGGAAAGCGCTTTGCGAGTGTCCGGCGAGTGACCTGCCACGGGCAACCGTTCGCCGAGCAGCAGATCGGCAATGCGCTCGGCCTCGACCTCCGCGTTTCGCAATGATGCCTGCAGGCGTTCTCCGCCGAACTCGTCGTATTCAACGTTAGCGCCGAAATGGCGTGTAATCCCGATATAGCCCAAGGCGGTGAGCACTGCCGGTTCGACATGATTCATATGCGCCAGCGCCCCGTCCGCCTGGTAACCGGTATCGCCGCTGGAGCCCAGGGTCACCACGGTTTTGTTCATTTCCGCCAGCATGGGCCAGTAAGGAACCGCGCCGCGGGAGCGGTCGAACCCGAAAGTGCGCCCTACACGAACAATATTATCGATATACGCCTTGGCCTGCGCGGGCATGCCGAAGTTGTACATCGGCAACCCAAGAACGATGATGTCGGCACTGATCAGTTCATCCACCAGGTCATCACTTTCCGCCAGCACGCTATGCATCCAGGGCTCTCTTGCCGCTTCCGGCGTAAAGGCGGCATGAATCCATTGGCTTGTGACGAAACCGGGCGGCTGGCTACCGATGTCCCGATAGATGATCCGGGTGTCGGGACTTGCGTTCAGCCAGTGCCGCACGAAATGCCGGGTCAGGCGCCGCGTGTGAGATCCGTAGCGTTCGTCTTTTGAACTGCCGTGACGGGCGCTGCTATCAATCTGCAAAATTGTGGTCATGATTAAGTTCCATAGTATTATTCGGATAACGAAATCATTCTAGAGGCAGCATATATCGGGTGACAATGTCATAGTTTTTTCCTGATAGATGAATAAAACTTAATTATGAGAAAAATCCCGCCACTGACATCCCTGAGGGCATTCGAGGCCGCGGCGCGCCATGCCAGCCTGAAAAAAGCGGCCGAGGAACTGTTTGTCTCGCCTACGGCCATCAGCCATCAGATCCAGAGACTGGAAGACTATATTGGCAAACCGCTATTCGTCAGGGAAACCCGCAGGGTGCGCTTGACACCGACAGCGCACGCCCTGCTGCCTGTGCTGAGCCAGAGTTTCGATGCGATCGAGACGGTATTCGAGCAACTGCAATATCTGCCGGACGAGGCGGTGTTGAATCTGAGCAGTACGCCATCGTTCATTGCCCAATTTCTCATTCCCCGCCTGGCGAAATTGCAACAGGATTTACCTGGGCTGGCCCTGCGATTCGAGGCCAGCGATGCCCTGGCCGATCTGTCGTCTTCAAACATGGATGTGGCCATCCGCTATGGCACTGGCAGATATCCGGGGTGTGTGAGCCATTTGCTGTACAGTGAATCGTTCTCGCCCATGTGCAGCCCGCGACTGGGGATTCACAGCCTTGAGCAAATGCTGCAAGCCCCCTTGCTCCATGTGGAGTGGCGGCGCGACAAGGCAATGGCGCCCACGTGGCAGCGGTGGTCGGCGGTGCACGGCGTACCGCTGCCAATTGCGCCGACAGGCGTGATTTTTACCGACGACTCGCACCTGATCCAGGCGGTGCTGGCGGGGCAAGGCGTAGGTTTGCTCAGCAATACGCTATTGCATCGGGAACTGGAGGCGGGGTTGCTGCTGCGGCCGGGAAACGCACCCGCTGTGCCGGGTCGGTCCTTTTATTTCGTTTTTTCTGAAAGGACCGGCAAGGCGGCGCAATTGCAGGCTTTGCATACATGGCTCGACAACGAGCTAGCGGCCATCCGGGCTGGAGGGCTGGGGGAAGTAACGGGAGGGGAAAGCAGAAAATGAAGTCAGTCCAGATCAAGCCAACTGCGGTTCCTTTCGGAAAGTCCGATGCCTGCCCATTTTTTGCCTAGCTCGACGACCAGGATGCTGTCGTTGGTGTCCAGGGCGGGTAACAAGAGTTCGCGGACCTGGGTGACGCCGAGGTTGGTAGAAACGATATAGCTTGAATCGTAGCAATGCCACCGGCTGGGGAAATGTTCATCGATCAATTGCTTCAACTTGGTAAAGCGAGCGCCCAGCAGGCGTCGATCATAGGTAATCAGCACTTTCATTTCATTTCCCCTTGACATGGAAACACCATATGTCGATATAGTAATACAAATTCGCGGACAGATGAGATTTACCGATTTTTCTACGTGCTGTTCGGGTTAGATGCAATGAGATATTCGTGGCAGCAAATTGAAATAGCTCAGCGAACGGTTTCAAACGTTTTCATCTTGACATGGGTCGGAGAGCAATGACTACACTAAAATCCAGTCTGGTTTCTTTGTTGTCTTCTCCCTTATTCAGGTATGCTATGAAACGGCTAATCGTATTGCTTTATATATTAACCCTGATAATGCCTCGGATCGCAGTTGCAGCGTTGTCCGGCGAGGATATTGCGTGGTTGAATCGGATCACTTATGGGATAAATCAGCAGACCGTGCAAGAATATGAAAAGCTTGGACGAGATGGCTTTCTTGAGAAGCAGCTACATCCCCCCAAAAATGAAACGTTAGATGCTAGAACGGAAGCGCATCTTAAGCGTGCTCATCGAGATCAAACAGAGTTAATGGAAGATATGGCCTCTCGTCGCCGAGCATTTCTCAGGACGACGAAAGATACGCGGGAGCGATCTAAATTCAATACTTTGCTGAGGCATCAAGGACGTAAAGTCATGGCGGATGCACAACGGCGCCATATGATTCGTGCGATTTATTCACCTTGGCAATTGAAAGAGCAAATGAGTTGGTTTTGGTTGAACCACTTTTCAGTATTTAGCGGAAAAGCTGATACGCGTTGGATGGTGGGCGATTATGAGGATAATGCTCTTCGTCCTCACGCACTAGGGAAATTTAAGGACCTCTTGCTGGCGACAATGACTCACCCCGCTATGCTGAATTATCTCGATGCATCGCGAAACACGAAAGATAAGCTGAATGAAAATTATGGCAGAGAACTGTTAGAGTTGCACACCATGGGTGTCAATAGCGGCTATACGCAAAAAGACGTGACCGAGGTTGCCCGATTATTGACTGGGATTAAAGTGAATTTTTTGCCAGCAAGCAAACAGGCCGAGGCTGTACCGGGTTTTTTTAGGAAAAATGGGGTCCAATTTTCTCCTGAAAAGCATGATTTTGGCAATAAACTGATTCTTGGGAAAACAATAAAAGGTGCTGGATGGTCAGAGATAGAAACGCTGGCTGATTTATTGGCGAAACAGCCAGCGACGGCGACACATTTAAGTCGCAAGTTAGCGCAGTTTTTTATCGGCGATAAAGTGGATGGTGCACTGACAAAGCAAATGAGCCAGCGTTTTTTGGCTACAGATGGAGATATAACGGAAACATTGGAAGTGCTATTCAAAAGCCCTGTGTTCAAGGAGTCTTTGAAGGGAAAGTATCGAACTCCGATAGAATTAATAGTTTCTACGGCACGGCTCGCATATGAGAGTCGCCAGATCAGAAACTACGCTCCTTTTTACAATCAGTTGAAAGCTTTAGATCAGGGATTATATATGCGAGTAACGCCAGACGGATATCCTATGGCTAAAAGTATGTGGGATGGTTCTAGTCAGCTATTTTCTCGGTTTGAGGCTGTGCGTATCTTAAGTTCGGGGAATAGCCATTTTTTCCAGTTTGCCTCGGATCCGGAGCAAGAGACACGTGTGCCCAATGTAAACAATACATTCTTTAATAAAGTATTGAGACCCCATTTTTCCAAGAATACCTTAGCGGTCTTGGATGGTTTGGAAAACCAGCCGCTGTTGTGGAATGCGATGTTCTTTTCTTCGCCTGAATGGATGAATAGGGAGTTTAAATAATGGATAGACGAGATTTTCTGGCCGCGTCTTTGTTGGCGCCTCTTCTTGCCACAAATGGCCATGTATTTGCAGCGGGAAAAAATACCACTAAAACGTTGATCATATTTCTGCGGGGTGCATATGACGCTTGTAATTTTTTGGTCCCGTATTCTAGTGACGACTATTATGACGTACGTAACACCATTGCAATTCCAAGGCCGGGTAGTGCAGAGAACGCCGCGATAAAACTTGATAATGAATGGGCACTGCATCCGATTTTGAAGGATACCTTGTATCCCATGTGGAAAAACAAGCAGATTTCCCTGATTCCATTTGCCGGTACCGCGGATATGTCTCGTAGCCATTTTGAAACGCAGGATTTGCTGGAAAGCGGTCAGCCTGCTAATGGGAAAAAAGCTTATGGCTCAGGGTTTTTAAATCGTTTGGCTAGTGTTCTGGATCAAAAGGCGGCTCCTGTTTCTTTCACGAACAGTAATCCAGTCATCATGCAAGGCGATTATAGAGTGCCGTTGATACCGCTTGGTGCTTATTCGAAATCAATTTACAAAGATGACCAGATAGCGTTGCTTGAGAGGCTTTATCAAAATACTGCGCAAGAAGCAATCGTAAAAGAAGGCGCAGACAACAAGCGAATGATGATTACAGAATTTAATAAGGAACAGGAGGCTGCGAGTAGAAATGCAATGTCTGCTAAGGGATTCGATCTGCAGGTCAGGAGAATGGCTACGCTCATGAAAGACAAGTATAACTTGGGCTTTCTGGATATAGGGAATTGGGATACTCATGTTAACCAAGGTGGTGCGAAAGGTTTTCTGACAAACTTGTTTAATGATCTGGGCCGCGGTTTAGCGACATTCGCAAACGAAATGGGACCGCAATGGAAAAATACTGTGATTTATGTAATGTCAGAATTTGGTCGTACTTTTAAAGAAAATGGAAATGGTGGCACTGATCATGGTCACGGTTCTGTCCATTGGTTGATGGGTGGTGCAATCAACGGTGGGAAAATCCTGGGGGAACAAAGTAAAGTGGAGATCGCTTCTTTGAACCAAGAGCGAGACTATCCCATGTTGAATGATAGTCGTGATGTGCTGGCTGCGCTTTTTAAACAGCTGTATGGATTGAATAATAGCCAATTGCAAACAGTGTTTCCTGCATCAAAAATATCACCTATTAAGCTTGTTTGAGTATTCCCATTTCACCATATTGATGAGGCTTGCTTTGGCGACTATATTTTCCGCTCATTTAAGTTGCTAGTGATTTGTCATTTCCCGCCACCACGCTTGATTTGCCAGGAACCAATCGATGGTTGTGCGCAGTCCTTCATCGAAGGCGATCTGCGGTACAAAGCCCAGTTCTACCTGGATCTTTCGGGTGTCAAGGGCATAGCGGCGGTCATGACCGGGGCGGTCATCGACAAAGCGAACGAGCGATTGCGCCTGGCCCCGTTGCGCCGCGCGGGCTTGCGGAAATCGCTGATGCAAATCAGGACGGGCGGCGAAGGCGTGGTTCATTTCGCTACAGATGCGATGAACGACGTCGGTATTGGTCAACACGTTGTGGCCGCCAATATTGTAGGTTTCCCCCGGCGTTCCTTGTTGCAGAATACGCGCGATGGCGCGGACATGGTCCGTCACATACAGCCAGTCGCGTAAATGCTGCCCATCGCCGAAGACAGGAATGGCCTGCTCGTTCAGAATATGGGTAATGGTCAAGGGGATGAGTTTTTCCGGGTAGTGATAGGGCCCGTAATTGTTCGAGCAGTGGCTGGTGGTCGTGTGCAGGCCGTACGTGCGGGCATAGGCGCGAACCAAGTGATCGGACGCCGCTTTGCTCGCGGAATAGGGCGAATTCGGCGCATAGGGCGCGTGCTCGTCCGAGCCGGGCAGGCCAGGAGTCAGGCTACCAAAGACTTCATCGGTGCTGACATGGTGGAAACGGTGTTCGGGGAATGGCCCGCCTTGTTCCTTGGGCATCTCGAGCCAGACTCGACGGGCGGCCTTCAGCAGACTATGTGTTCCGATAATGTTGGTTTCGAGGAAAGTATCCGGGCCGGTAATGGAACGATCTACGTGGCTTTCCGCGGCGAAGTGTACTAGCGTGTCAGTGCGGTGTGCTTGCATGACCTCGATAACACTGGCGGTATTGCATATATTATCGTGCACGAAATGAAATCGCGGATGTGTGCCCGGCGCAGGAAGGCTATGACGGTTGCCGGCGTAGGTCAGGGCGTCAAACACCACGACCGTATCGGCCGGATGCTGCTTTAGCCAGTAATGAACGAAATTGGTGCCGATGAAGCCGGCGCCACCGGTGACGAGCAGAGAGGCCATATCAAAAAGAAGACGGAACAGAGAAACCCATAGTAACAGGGTGCGGCAGATAGTAGCATGTCCGGCTGCGGAGCCGCGGCAGGTTTGCGATATAATTTGCGTTATTGTAACGGCGCGCCAGATGAATTGGTTCCCTCCATGAAAACAGAACGTCAGGTGTTTCCCGATGTCCTGCTGCTGACCCCACGGGTCCACAGCGATGAACGTGGTGATTTTCTTGAGACCTATAGCCAGCCAGTGCTGGATGCTGCGCTAGCCCGTCCCGTTCGCTTCGTACAGGATAACGAATCCCGCTCTCGCTACGGCGTTATTCGCGGACTGCATTACCAGTTGCCGCCGTTTGCGCAGAGTAAACTCGCGCGGGTGGTGGTAGGGCGCGTGCAGGATGTCTTGGTGGATGTGCGCAAGAGCAGCCCCACGTTCGGGCAAACGATGCAGATTGAATTGGATGCGGCGGCGCGGCAAATGCTTTTTATCCCAGCCGGGTTTGCGCATGGGTTCGCTGTCCTGAGCGACGAGGCCATTTTTTCCTATAAAGTCGATGCCCGGTACTCGCCCGAGCATGAGCGGGGCATTGCCTTCGATGACCCGCAACTCAATATCAAGTGGCAGGTGCCACGCGACAAAATGTTGCTTTCCGAGAGGGACCGGCGGCACCCGGTATTCGCCAGTCTGCGCGACTTATGCCCTTGATGCCAAAGGGTTTGTCATAAAATAATTCATTCGAAACACTAAGAGGTATACATGAATCCGATTCGTAAAGCTGTATTTCCCGTTGCGGGCCTGGGAACCCGGTTCCTGCCCGCAACCAAGGCAATGCCAAAAGAGATGTTGCCCGTGGTGGATAAGCCGCTCATCCAGTATGCCGTCGAGGAAGCGGTTCGTGCCGGAATTACGGATCTGATATTCATTACCGGTCGCCATAAACGCGCGATCGAGGACCACTTCGACTCCATGCCGGAGCTGGAGTCCGAACTGGAGGAAAAAGGCAAGCAGGACATGCTTGAGCAGGTGCGCCAGGTCATTCCGTCAAACGTCAATTGCATCTATATTCGCCAGCCTGCTCCCCTGGGCCTGGGACACGCGGTGCTGTGCGCGGAACCGGTCATTGGCAACGAACCTTTCGCGGTCCTGCTGGCCGACGATCTGATCGACGCCGATGTGCCGGTTACCCAGCAACTGATCCAGGCCGCTCACGCCAATAATGGCAGTGTTCTGGGGATTCAAACTATTAAGCGGGAAGATTCGAACAAGTATGGCATCATCGCTGGCAAAAATATGTCGGCCGATACCATTCAGGTGACCAGTATCGTGGAGAAGCCGGCGCCGGCGGACGCGCCTTCAGACAAGGCCGTGGTCGGCCGTTATATCCTCGAGCCCGAGATCTTCGAATATCTGCGTCATATCGGCAAGGGTGCGGGTGGCGAAATCCAATTGACGGATGGCATCGCCGCGCTCCTGAAGAGTCGCAATGTCTTTGGTTTTGCGTACGACGGTACCCGGTATGACTGTGGTAGCAAAGCCGGTTTTTTTGCGGCAACGGTGGCGCTGGGCCAGAAATATCACGGGTTTACGCTCTGATTGATCTGTTGGGCCAATCAGGGGTTTTATGCAGGCAGTGCCGTAAGGTACTGCCTGTTTTAATGTTGCGCCGCAGGTTTATTGGTTTTTCAGGATGCGGGCGGCATCGATGGAGAAATAGCTCAGGATACCATCGGCGCCGGCGCGTTTGAAGCACATCAGTGATTCCATCATGACCTTGTCGTGCTCCAGCCAGCCATTTTGCGCCGCTGCCTTGATCATGGCGTATTCGCCGCTGACCTGGTAGGCATAGGTTGGCATGCGGAATGTCTCCTTGACATCGCGGACGATATCCAGATATGGCATGCCTGGCTTGACCATCACCAGGTCCGCACCCTCGCGGATATCCGCGGCGATTTCGCGCAGGGCTTCGTTACGGTTGGCCGGGTCCATCTGGTAGGTCATCTTGTTGGATTTGCCCAGGTTGGTGGCCGATCCGACGGCATCGCGGAATGGTCCGTAGAAGGCGCTGGCATATTTGGCCGAATAGGCCATGATACGCGTGTAGATCAGGTTCTGCTGTTCCAGGGCCTGCCGTATGGCGGCGATGCGGCCGTCCATCATGTCGCTGGGGGCGACATAATCGGCCCCAGCCTGCGCTTGCACGAGGGCTTGTTGCACCAGAATCTTGGTGGTTTCATCATTCAGGACATAGCCGTTGTCGTCCAGTAGCCCGTCTTGCCCGTGACTGGTATAGGGATCGAGCGCGACGTCGCACAAGATGCCCAGTTCGGGGAAGCGTTGCTTCAGGCTGGCGATAACCCGTGGAACCAGGCCGTCGTCGCGGGTTGCGGCAATGCCATCGGGCGTTTTCAGATCCGGCTCGATCGATGGGAACAGTGCCATGACCGGAATGCCCAGGGAAACACAGGTTTCGGCGACCTCCAGGATGGTGTCCGGGCTATAGCGATTGACACCGGGCATGGATCCGACCGGTTCAATGATGCCCTTGCCTTCCTTGATGAATACCGGATAGATCAGGTCGTTGACGGTCAGCACGTTTTCCTGGACCAGGCGGCGCGAGAAATCATCGCGGCGGTTGCGGCGGGGGCGGGAAGCGGGAAAGTCGGCAGTGATAATTGAGGTCATAACAATAGGTCCGTGGTGCGACTGGCGGTGACGGATACCGCCGGATTTGGAAAGTCAGAAAACGGTGCGACATGCCTGGCGTTGCGTCTGCAAATTGGGAATATCGGACACCTTAAAGGTAGTCAGAGCGGCCTGGCCGGAAAAAGTTCGCTGTCGGCGGATTGGTCAAGGCACGACCTGCGGCGAAATCCAGTTTACGATGCTCAGGTCTGCTTCTTCCAGGCCGATGCGGTGGGTGGCCGAAAACGGAACGGCGTGCAGCGCGCCGATATCCGCCAGTTCTTTTTTGACGGCAAACACCGCCTTGATGCGCTGGCCATACGGTAGTTTGTCGGCCTTGGTCAGCAAGGCGAGCACCGGCTTGCCGGTTGGGGCGATCCAGTTGGCCAGGCGACGGTCCAGATCGGTAACGCCGCGGCGGATATCAATCAGCAGCACCACTCCCGCCAGTGATGCACGCTGGCGCAGATAGGCGCCCAGCACTTCTGCCCATTCTTCCCGGGCATCGCGCGCCACCGAGGCATAGCCGTAACCGGGCAGGTCGACCAGAAAACCTAGCGGATTGTCCGGATCCAATGGATCGGGAAGGCCAAAGAGATTGATCAGCCGGGTGCGACCCGGCGTTTTACTGGAAAAGGCCAGTCGTTTCTGGTTGGTCAGGACATTGATAGCGGACGATTTGCCGGCATTGGAGCGCCCGACGAAGCAGACTTCAGGGGCGGCGGGTGGCGGCAGCTGGTCGAGCCTGGCCGCTGAAGTATAGAAAGAGGCGCGATGTAAAATTGACACAGAGGGTTCCGGCAAAAAAAGATTTGTCCTCTATTGTATAATTGCTAGGCTAAAAAATGCCTAAATTCACGTTTGCGGTTTATACTTCCGTGTTTGGAAGCATTTATCTTTTAAAATACGGGCCGTGGTTTAAGTTCGGGCACGCCCAGATCCATGGGATCACAGAGGATATTCATGAAGCGAGTTTTATCAAACATTCTGGTTGCCGGCAGCGTTCTGGCTGGTATGGCTTTCGGCACGGCAGCCGTCGGTGCGGAAGCCGCCGCAGACAAATCTGCGCTGCCTGATGCGGAGAAAGGCGCGGCCCTGTATACCAAAGGCGATCCCTCCCGCGGTATTCTGGCCTGTGTGGCCTGTCATGGTGCCAACGGCAATAGCGGTGTCGCCATGTATCCCAACCTCGCGGGCATGCCTCATGAATATATCGCGCTTCAACTGGCCCATTTCAAAGCGCCGGCCGACAAGGTCATCCGCGGCACGCCCGACGGCAAGCCGACCGCCATGGCACCTATCGTCGCCCAGATGACGCCCGAAGACATGCAGAACCTGTCCGTGTTCCTCAGCAAACAGCAATTGACGCAGCCTGCCAAGGCCAAGCAAGGGGACAACCTGAAAGTGGTCAACCGCGGCCGCCAGATCTGGCGCGGTGGCATCCCTGAGCGCGGCGTCCCCGCCTGTGCATCGTGCCACGGCGCAACAGGCCAGGGCATTCCAGGTGCCTTTCCGCGCTTGTCGGGTCAGCATCCGGAATACCTTGAATCGCAACTGCACGCCTTTGCCGATGGCTATCGCAAGCAGGGCGGCGCAGAAAACATGATGGGTGAAATCGCCAATCGCATGAACAAGGCCGATATCCAGGCCGTCGCCGACTACGCTGCCGGCATCCGCTGACATCATTGCCTGGCCTCGCCGCTGCCGGCCCGCCAGGCAATGACGCACTTTCCGACGGAACTTTTCCGCCGCTGCTGGTCTAAGAGGGGGTAACACGCGCCGTGTGCCCCTTTTTCTTATGAACAAAACCACTCTTTCCCGCCCGAATCATCGAGCCTGGGGCACCCAGCTCTTCGAACTGCTAGGTTCCATGCGTTTTGCCGTGAGCCTGCTGATGTTCATTTGCGTGGCCAGTATCATTGGCACCGTCCTGCAGCAAAACCAACCTGAAATCACCTATACCGATCAATTCGGCATGTACTGGTATGCCGTTTTCAGCAAGTTCGGTGTCGCGCAGGTCTACAATACTTGGTGGTTCCTGCTGATCATGGCGTTTTTGGTCGTGTCGACCTCCATTTGCGTGATCCGCAATGCGCCTAAAATGATCAAGGACATGCGTACGTTCCGGGAGTATATCCGCGAAGGTAGCCTGCGTGCTTTCCCCCATCGCTTTGATATCCAGACCGGCCACGGCATGGATGCGACGCTGGATCGCACCAAGCAGTGGCTTAAAAAAGAGGGCTACGCATTCAAGGAAAAATCGGACGCGAGCGGTGTCCTGTTGGCGGCCAAGAAGGGCAGCAGCAACCGGCTGGGCTACATTTTCGCCCACTTGTCCATCGTGATTGTATGCGTGGGCGGCTTGCTTGACAGCGAACTGCCCAACCGCGTGCAGATCTGGCTGGGTAGCAAGCCATCCATCCCCGACACGGCCCGATTCGTGTCCGATGTGCCGGCCGAGGCTCGTTTCAATCCGTCGAACCCCAGTTTTCGCGGCAACGTCTCCATTGCCGAGGGGGCAAGCTCCAACACGGCGATTCTCGCCTTGAGTGGCGGCCAGTACCTGCAAATGCTGCCCTTCGATATCAAGTTGAACAAATTCATCATTGAGTACTATCAGACCAATGGCATGCCCAAGCGGTTCGCCAGCGAGGTGACGATCACGGACAAGGAAACCGGCAAGGTTTCCAACGAGACCATCGAGGTGAATCACCCATACCAGTTGCATGGCATCACGCTCTACCAGTCCAGCTTCCATGACGGTGGCTCGAAAATGACGCTTACCGGGTATCCGCTGGCGGGCAGCGATAGCGAGCCTTTCTCGCTATCGGGGGCCGTGGGGGAGCAGGCGCGCGTGAGCACCAGCCTGCATGGCCAGGAAAAAAACTATACCGTTACCTTTGACGACTTCAAGCCCATCAACGTGGAAGATACGGCGGCGGCCGGCGTCGGCGCGGCCAAGCCGAGAACGTTCCAGGAAGACATCCTGGCCGTCACAGGCAGCGCGGCAGGCAAAGAGTCCAAGACGTTGCGCAATGTGGGCCCCAGTGTCACCTATACACTGACGGACGATCGGAACCAATCGGTCAAGTTTCACAATTACATGTTGCCGATCATGCTGGATGAACAGCCGGTTTTCCTGGTGGGTATGCAATTGCCGGGCGATACGGTCTTTCGCTATATCCGGATTCCGGCCGACGACAAAAGCACAGTCAAGGAGTTTCTCGCCTTGCGTGCCGCTTTCAATGACCGTGGCATGCGTGAGAAGGCCGCCACTGCCTATGCCGAGAAAAACCAGGACAAGCGCATCGACAAGTCTGTGATTGTGCAGTTGGCCGAGCGCGCCCTGAGTGTTTTTGCCGCAGACGGCTTTGCCGGTATCGACAAGTACGTGGATGGCGAAGGGGTGCCGGAAAAAGATCGCGTGCCGCAGGAATTGCGCGAACCGATGAAGAAGATCTTGCGCGAATATCTGTTGTTCAGCGCCATCGAGTTGCGTAATCTTGTACGGGAGCAGCAAGGACAGGCGCCGATAGCTTTTGAAAATCCCGATATGCAGAAAGAGGCCCGCTGGTTCGATCAGGCACTGCGCGCCGTATCCGACTTTTCCAATTACCCGGCGCCGATGTTTTTCGAGCTGAAAACGTTTCAGCATATCCAGGCCAGCGTGCTGCAGGCAACCCGTTCCCCGGGTAAACTACTGGTGTACGGGGGATCGGTCTTGCTGATGCTGGGCGTATTTGCCATGTTTTATATTCGCGACCGCCGTATTTGGATCTGGGTTAAGCCCGGCCAGCAGGGCGATCAGGACAGCCGGATGATGGCGGCCATGACCTCGCAGAAGCGGACAATGGATTTCAATCGCGAGTTCGAGCGTTTCCGCCGTCATTTCACCGGTACAGACAAAGCCTAGTAGGAATACATATGTCAAATTCCATAGCGACTTCCTCAGTAGCGACTCCCGCAGGCGGCGCAGCCCGCCCTGCGGATACCTGGCGCGATGCCGCCGGGCTCGATGACTGGGAAAAGAATATTTCCGAATCCGGCGACGGACGCATCTTGCGCGGCAGGCCCGAATGGAGCGATTACCTGTTCCTGCTGGTGCTGCTGGCTGGCGCCGTCTATGCCATCTATCAGTATCCCGACGCCATGGATTACTACGAGAAGGCCATTCTCGTCGGCATGACCTTTGTGGCCACCTGGCTGGGCTGGCTATGGCGTCCCGCACGCAAGCTGATGATCGCCTGTGCGCTGGCGGCAGGACTGGCGCTGTGGCTGTACGACGGGCAATTGGCCAACGCCGACAGCAATTTCCTGCTCAAGTATCTGCTGTCGTCGCAGTCGGCGATTTTATGGATGTGCGCCCTGTTTTTCATGGCTACGGTCTGCTATTGGATCGGCTTTGTCAGTACGGCCAGTGCCTGGATGGGTTCGGCGCTGACCTGGGCCGGGGTATTCGCGGGCTTTACCGGATTATTGGTGCGCTGGCGCGAAGGGCACCTGATCGCGCCGGATATGGGCCATATCCCGGTCAGCAATCTGTATGAAGTCTTTGTGTTGTTCTGCCTGATTACGGCGCTGTTCTATCTGTACTATGAAAAACGCTACAACACGCGTGCACTGGGCGGATTTGTCCTGCTTGTGATCTCTTCGGCCGTGATTTTCCTGCTCTGGTATACCTTTGAACGGGATGCCGCAGTGATTACGCCGCTGAACAACGCCTTGCGCAGTTGGTGGATGAAGCTGCACGTTCCAGCCAATTTCATCGGATACGGCTCGTTTGCATTGTCCGCCATGGTTGGCTTCGCCTATCTGGTCAAACAGCATGGCGCGACCGCATCGTGGAAATCCATGACGCCGCTGCTGATCGTGGGTGCGGCGATGGTGTCCGAGGTCTTTATTTTCCGCGATAAAGAAAACATGGGATTCTGGTTCGTCTACTTCCTGATCAGCCTGCTGATCGTGGCCGGCATCCTGCTGGGGCGCCGGGTGATCGCGGCCAAGCTGCCGCCGCTGGAAGTGTTGGACGACATCATGTATCGCTCCATTTCCATCGGCTTTGCTTTTTTTACGGTAGCGACCATTCTGGGGGCTTTCTGGGCGGCAGACGCCTGGGGAACCTACTGGCAATGGGATCCGAAAGAGACCTGGGCATTCATTGTCTGGCTCAACTACGCGGCCTGGCTGCATCTGCGCCTGATGAAAGGCATGCGGGGCACGTTTGCCGCCTACTGGTCACTGGTCGGCTTGGTAATCACCAGCTTTGCCTTCCTGGGTGTCAATATCTTTCTGTCGGGCTTGCATTCCTACGGCGAACTCTAAGCCCGGAGATAGCGGACACCGCCTGTGCGTGCGCAAAAAAAAGGGATACCAAAGCTTGAATCCTTGGTATCCCTAACAGGGAAAATAAATATGCGCGCAATCCGTCGCGTCATCATTCTGGTTTCGACGGCAATCGATGACTAGTGCTGGGCCCCCCAGCGCCGCAAGGTAACGCGTTCCAGCGTCGCAAATACCAGATTCTCCACCAGCAAGCCAAGTATCACCACCATGGCCAGGCCGGCAAACACTTGCGCGGTCTCGAGCTCATTGCGATGCTGGAAAATATACCAACCCAACCCGCCCTGGCCGGAAGAGGCGCCAAATACCATTTCAGCCGCGATCAGCGTACGCCAGGCGAAGGCCCAGCCGACCTTCAGTCCTGAAACGATGGCCGGCAGCGCCGCCGGGATGAGAATCAACCAGACAAACCGCAGTCCGCGCAAACCATAGTTTTGGCCCGCCATGCGCAGAGTCTGGGGCACCCCCTGGAAACCGGCGTAAGTATTGAGCGCCAGCGGCCACATGACCGAGTGCACCAGTACGAACAGCAGGCTGGTAGTACCCAGTCCGAACCACATGAGCGCCAGCGGCAGCAAGGCGATGGCTGGCAGGGGATTGAACATGGATGTCAGGGTGGACAGCAGATCCCGCCCCAATCGCGTTGAAATTGCGAATGTCGTCAGGACAAATGCCAGGGCGACGCCTATGGCATATCCTTGCAGCAGGACCGAGAGTGAAATGCCGACCCTGGTCGGCAGCTCGCCGTTGGCCAGATCTGTGGCCATGGCGCGCAGCGTCGCCAGGAAGGTGGGCAGAAGCAGTTCATTGTCTTGCAAGCGGCCTATGGTCTCCCAGATGGCAGCCAGCGCAAGCAAAATCAGCAGTTTGCGAAAGCCATCGTGGTTGAGCAGGCGACGGCGCCACGGGATGGGCTGGCGGATGTGATCGGCATTGGCCGCTGGTGCCAGCGCCGAGAGCGGATACTCGAACTCCGCCCGGATTGGTGGTTCCATGGCCTTTTGCGTTGTCGTCATGCCGGCTCCAGGGTGTTTGAGCCAGGTAACGGCTCGTCGAACAGCAACCGGTGGATGCGTTGCACTGCGGTCTGAAACTCGTCGCTGCCGGCGCTCTCCAGGGTAAATTGATGGCTATTGAGCTCGGCGCGTACGCGCCCCGGATGCGGCGATAGCAAGAGTATCCGATTGCCGACGACCAGGGCTTCTTCGATGGAGTGAGTGACAAACATCAGCGTAACCCGCGTCTCTTCCCACAACTGCAGCAATTCCTCCTGCATTTTGCGGCGCGTCAACGCGTCCAGCGCGGCAAACGGCTCATCCATCAACAGGACGGCGGGCTCCATGGCGAGCGCGCGCGCGATAGCCACACGCTGCTTCATGCCGCCCGACAGGGTATGAGGATAGGCATGCAGGAAGCGTTCCAGCCCAACCTTGCGCAAGTAATGTTCCGCGCGCTCGCGGGCTTCGTGTTTGCCCAAGGTTCCAGAGGCGCGCAACGCGAAAACCACATTCTGTATCACGGTCTTCCACGGCGCCAACTGGTCGAACTCCTGGAATACCACGACGCGGTCGGGCCCGGGGCCGACGATGGCTTTGCCGTTCAAGGCAAAGGTGCCGCTTTGGGGCCGGATAAAGCCGGCTGCGGCTTTCAGCAGACTGGATTTACCGCAACCCGATGGGCCCAGCAGGATGAAGCGGTCTCCCTGGTAGACCGAAAAACTGACATCCTGTGTCGCCTGCACTGTGTTTTTATCTGTGACGTATTGCAGGGAAATTCGCGTGGCCGCAAGTAGCGGGGCAGGTAATGCGCCAGGTAGCGACGCGGCCGGCACGGCGCGGTCTGGAGGCGTCGCCGTATCTGTTGGCGACTGGCCTGTGTCCTGGACCGAGCGGCGCTTGCCCACCGTATGGCGCTTGCTTGCTGGTGCGGCAGGCAGGTGCAGGTCAGAGCGTTGCAAAGCCTGTTCCATGTTTTCAGCTTCCGTTCTTGTTGTGCGGATCATCGAAGAAATAATCCTGATACGAGGCGGGCTTGCCTTTGATGGCGCCGACCTCATGCATGAACTGCGCCAGCGGAAAGGTGTTTTGCGGTGCCAACTTCACGTCGATGGCTGGGTTTTTGATGATGTCGATCAGGAATTTTCGATCAATATTGCTTTTTGCCGTGCGGATATAGGCATCGGCAGCACCTTCAGGGTTGGCTTTGATGTAGGCCGCGGCTTCCTTCAGCGCATCAATGAAAACGCCATAGGTTTTGGGATTATCTTGTCGGAAGCGTTGGGTGGCGTACAACACGGTGGAGGTGGATGGACCGCCGAGGACATCGTAGGAATTGAGGACAATGTGCGCATTCTTATTTGCCTGCAGTTCCTGTTCCTGGAAGGGCGGCGTGGCGAAGTGCGCATTGATTTCGGTGCCGCCCTTGATGATGCTGGCGGTTGCCTCAGGGTGGGGCAATGTGACGGTTTTGGAGTCAAGTTTGCCAAAGTCCGCTTTGCCCCACTGCTTGGACGCTGCCAGTTGCAATATTCTTGCTTGTACGGAAACAGTGGTCGCCGGCAGTGCGATGCGGTCCTTGTCTGAAAAATCGGCGATAGTCTTGACCGAGGGGTTGTTGCTGATCAGATAGTAGGGAAAATTTCCCAGCGACGCCACGCCCTTGACGTCATACTTACCCCGAGTCTTATCCCAAATGGTCAGCAGCGGCCCAACGCCCGCGCCCGCGACATCGATCGATCCTGACAGCAGCGCGTCATTGATTGCCGAGCCGCCGGATAGTTTGACCCATTCGGGCTTGATCTCAAGGCCCGCCGTCTTGGCGTGTTTCTCGATCAGGCGCTGGTCCTGTACGACTTGCAGCAGCAGGTAGACAATACCGTGCTGTTCGGCGATGCGCAATTTGCCTTCGGCATGGGCGACGCTGGTGGCGAGCATTGAGCCGGTAACCGCAAGTGCGATACTGCGTAAGTGGAAAGTACGAAACAGGGCTTGAAAAAGTGTTGCTGACATGATTCTCTTCATTTCTCAACGTTATACGGGAACCGTTCCTTCAACGGTGCTGCGGTTTAGACGCCGCCGCTCGTGGTCAGGCGTGCCTCCGGCCAGGTGAATCACGGAACGGTTATCCCAAAGGACGATATCGTTCTCTTCCCATTTGTGGGTGTAGATGAATTTGGCTTGAATGCTATGGGCAAACAGGTACTGCAGGAGTTCGTCGCTTTCCTGCCGAGGCAGGCCCACGATCCGCGAGGTAAAGTGCTCATTGACGAAAAGGCAGCGGCGGCCGTTCTCCGGATGGGTTGTTACCATCGGATGCACGACAGGGCGAACTTCTTCCAATTGCTGCTGCGTGAGGGCAGGGCGCCAGGGGGCCTTGGCCCGCTGTTCTTCATAGCGTTTGACATAGGTATGCTCGGCCTTGAGCGGGAGCAGGCGGGCCTGTAAGTCCGCCGGCAAGGTTTCCCATGCCAGGTGCATATTGGAAAAATGGGTGTCGCCGCCGGTGCGTGGAAGTTCTCGCGCATGCAGCAGCGAACCCAGGCTGGGTATGGCTTTGTACGAAAGATCCGAATGCCAGAATGCGCCGGCATCGCCAAGCCCTATGGGCTGGCCATTTTCCCGGATATTGGAAATCTGCAGGATCTCTGGATGGCCCGGCAACTGGAATTGCTTCAGGACATGGATCTGCAGCGGACCGAAGCGGCGACTGAAATCGATATGCTGTTGCGGTGTGATATTTTGCTTGCGAAACACCAGCACATGATGCTTGGCAAAGGCCTGGCGCAATTGAGCGAAGTGTGGTTCGCTCAGGGGGCGGCTCAGGTCAAGGTCCAGGACTTCGGCACCCAGCGCAGCGGCAAAGGGACGCACAACATAGGGAAGCGCGTCTCGCGACGAAACCTGAACATCGCGCGACAGATTGGAAAAAACAGCAGACATGACTCAGTGCCCTGAAAACGCAGAAAGGATCACTGTATATAAGGAATGTTTATACGTAAAATAGAGAATCCTTATTTATATATTCCGGCATGAGAAGATGACTCATGGCTATATGCGAAAAAATGCCCTTGTGCGGAACGGACGGGGTGGTTCGGCAAAGGGCTGTCGCAGGCATGTTTGGAATAGGCGCGGTGGCGACTGGCGTAGATGACGCCGCCGCTGCGATCAGGCATCAGGCTGGCAGCATGATCTCCGAGGCGAATAACTGCTCCAGTGGCTCGCGCGGACGGATCAAGTGGACTTGGTCGCCATCGACCATGACTTCGGCGCTGCGCTGGCGCGTATTGTATTGGTTGGACATGACAAACCCATAGGCGCCCGCCGATTCGATGGCCAGAATGTCATTCTGCTGCAAACTCAGCCTGCGATCGCGTGCCAGCCAGTCCCCGCTTTCACAGACGGGGCCGACAATGTCATAGACCTGGCCGCCGGCCTGGTTGTCGGCGCGCGTGGCCGGCAGCACCCCGTGCCAGGCCTGGTACAGGGTCGGCCTGAGTAGATCGGACATGGCGGCGTCGACGATCGCGAAATTCTTGCTTTCCTGGTGCTTCAGGTATTGCACGCGCGTCAGCAGAATGCCTGCGTTGCCGACCAATGAGCGGCCGGGCTCCATGATCAATTGCAGATCGCCGTAGCCTCTTTCCTGCAGGGCAGCGAAAACCCGGTCAACCAATTGCTTCGGAACAATGGGAGTCTCGTCCTGATAGCGAATGCCCAGGCCGCCGCCAATATCCAGGTGGCGCAGCGCGATACCCTCGCCCTTTAACGTGTCCATCAGGTTAAGCAACCGATCCAGCGCATCCAGATAAGGGGCGATCTGTGTAATCTGCGAACCGATATGGCAGTCCAGGCCAACGATTTCTAGGCCCGGAAGCGTCTTGGCGGTACGGTAGACGTTGATCGCCTCTTCGATGGCAATGCCAAATTTATTGTCTTTGAGGCCTGTGGAAATGTAAGGATGCGTCTTTGCGTCGACATCCGGGTTGACGCGCAACGAGATACGCGCAACCTGCTCCATTGCGGTCGCAATTTCGGCAATCCGCTGCAATTCTGCGCCCGATTCCACATTGAAACACTTTACCGAGGCCTTGAGCGCCGCTTCGATTTCCCAATCCTGTTTGCCGACCCCTGAAAAGACGATTTTGTCCGGACTGGCGCCCGCTTTCATGGCCCGGGCCAATTCACCGCCGGACACAATGTCGAATCCGCTGCCCCACTGGGCGAATTGTTGCAGCACCGCCAGGTTGGAGTTGGCCTTCATGCCATAGCACACCAGCAGGTTTCGGCCTGTGGCGGCTTGTGCGTAGCCATCCCAGGCCGCTTTCAGCGCTGCGCGGGAATACACATACAACGGTGTGCCGAACCGGGCGGCCAGATCGGCGACACTGACCGATTCGGCCATCAGGCGGGATTGCTGGTAGTGAAAGAAAGGGGCGCCAGCCGGCGCATTCAATTCGGGCATGATAAATAGTGATAAAAACGACGATTAAAATATAAATATGTAATAAGCACATAACGACAGCCACGCTGCCGCTTCAGGACGACGATGTCGTCTCAGGGCGCCTAGTAGCCCGAATCCTGGGCCGGCTGTGCCGGTTGGTCGGCATGTTCCTGCTCGGACGCGCTTCGCGCGGCGGTTTCTGCCTGGCGCTTTTGTGCGGCCGCTTTTTTGCGCGCCTCGATGCGTTGCTCCCGTTCCTGCAGTTTTTGCTTTTGTTCCGGGGTCGGGATGTACAGCGGCGCTTTATAGCCGCAGGCCGATAGGCCCACAGCCATGGCAAGGAGGGTTACAATGAACCCTTGACGGCGTTTGTTATTCGACGCTGGCACGGCGCACCCCTAAATTTTTTACAGATTGATATTATGACTGAATCAGAATTTCTTGCACGGGCAGATGCCATCCTTGACAACATTCATGAGCAGGCCGACGGCTGGTTTGAAAATCTGGATATCGATCTTGATGCCAGCCGCAGCGGCCAAGTGTTGACACTGGTGTTCAATCAAAAGACTCACGTTGTGGTCAACAGCCAGGCGCCGCTCCAGGAAATGTGGGTCGCGGCTCCGTCGGGCGGTTTTCATTACAAGTTTGATGGGGACACCTGGGTCGACACGCGCGACGGCACGCGCTTGGCTGACAACCTCAGCCAGATCTTCTCCGATATCATAGGGCAGGCCCTGACAGTATCGCTCTAGGCGGCAGTCCGATGTCGCCCAGCACATGTGCCCGTTCCTAGAATGACCGCGCCTGCTCGTGGCAACCGGTGGATGGATTCCCTTGGGTCTGCGGGGCTGCCGAGGCAACCGCAGCGACATTGACATCATTGTCGTCTAGGCCATTGCAATAGCAACAGGCCAGCGACGCCGATCCCGGCCTTCCGGGCAAAAAAAACCGACGCTCGAGGGCGTCGGTTTTTTTGTCCGGGCATCTCGCCTAGAAGCGGATCGGCGGGCCACCCATGGGGTTGAATGATTCCAATGCCTTGCCGATCGCATCGCCCGAGGACGATCCCGAAGGTTTGGCTGCGCCCGACTGACCGCTGCCGGAAACGCCGATATTGGCCAGTGCCTTGCCCTGAGGGAACTCTGAATAGTAGTAGTTGTCGCCTACCTTGGTCAGACCGCTGGGAATCGGACCTGGCGCGGTGACGGGAACGTTTTTCAGGGCGCCTTCCATATAGCTGAGCCAGATCGGCATGGCGGCGCCGCCCCCGGTCTCCCGGTCGCCCAGTGATTTGGGCTGGTCGAATCCAAGCCAGGCGATCCCCACCAGCTTGGGCGTGAATCCGGCGAACCACGCATCGAATGACTGGTTGGTCGTACCGGTTTTGCCGCCGATGTCGTTGCGTTTGAGGGTTGCCTGGGTGCGCGCGGCCGTGCCGGACTTGGCCACGCCACGCAGTAAGTCGTTCATGACATAAGCGGTACGTGGATCCAGCACGCGATTGGCTTCGTCGCCCGCCTTGGCCGGCTGCGCCTTCATGATGACCCGGTTGGTCGCCATATCGACCACGGAATCGATAATGTAGGGGTTGATCCTGTATCCCCCGTTGGCAAAGACCGAATAGGCGCTGGCCATTTGCAGCGGTGTTACGCTGCCTGCGCCAAGCGCCATGGTCAGGTAGGCGCTTTTGGGCGGCTGGCGTGCAGGGTCAAAGCCGAAGCGGGAAATGAATTCGCTCGCGAATTCCGGGCCGACGGTTTGCAGAATACGGATGGAGACCATATTCTTGGATTTGTACAGGCCCTGGCGCATGGTTTGGCTGTATGTGTACGAATTACCGTAGTTTTTCGGGTTCCAGGGCTTGTTGCGTGTTTGCGCGGCGCTCATGTAGAACGGCTGGTCGGAGATATTGGTGCCGGGCGTGATGCCGCGCTCCAGGCCGGCCGCGTAGACAAATGGTTTGAAGGTCGAGCCCGGCTGGCGCCACGCCTGGGTCACGCGGTTGAAGTCCCCGCGGTTGAAGTCGAAGCCGCCGATCATGGATTCGATCGCGCCATCCTGCGGGTTCAGGGAAATGAATGCCCCTTCCACAGACGGCATATTGATGATGGTCCAGGTATTTTCGACCTTTTGCAGGTAGATGACCGAGCCACGCTGGATGCGGCGGGATTCGGGGCCGGTTTTCACCAGGGCGCGTTTCACATATCCCAGGGATTTGCCGCTAAGTTCGTATATCTGCTCGGGTGTTCGCGCTGCGACCACCTTGGTCGGGCTGGACGACAGAACCACCGCGGTCACCAAGTCATCGCTGTCCTTGTAGCGACTGCGGATATCATCCAGGGTCTGCTCGAATTTTTCGGGGTCGTTCTCGACGCCGTCCGGCAGATCAAGCTGGGCGGCGGGGCCTGGGTAGGGCTTGCGTCGCGTATACGACATGATGCTGTCGCGCACGGCGTGGTACGCCTGTTCCTGGTCCTTGGATCGGACCGTGGTATAGACGCTCAGGCCGCGTCCGTAGACATTGTCCTTGTATACGTTGTACATGAGCTGGCGGGCCAGTTCGGCAACGTACTGGCCATGGCGCGCGAACGTGGTTTCGGGGGTTTCCTCGGAGTTGTCGCGCAAGACGATTTTCTGCGCCAGCGCTTGCTGGTGCTGCTCGGGCGTGATGTAGCCGAGCTTTTCCATCCGATCCAGCACATAATGCTGGCGGGCGATCGCCCGTTTCAGGTTAGCGCGGGGGTTGAACCGGGAGGGCGCCTTGGGGATGCCCGCCAGCACCGCCGCTTCGGCAACGGAGACTTCGGACAGCGGTTTGCCGTAATACGTGCGGGATGCGGCGGCGAAACCGTAAGCGCGGTGACCCAGGTAAATCTGGTTGAGGTACAGCTCCAGGATCTGATCCTTGCTCAGGTTCTTCTCGATCTTGTAGGTGAGCATGAGCTCATAGAACTTGCGGATGAAGGATTTTTCAGAAGACAGGTAGAAATTGCGCGCCACCTGCATGGTAATGGTACTGGCGCCCTGCGACTTGGCGCCGGAAACCAGGTTGGCCAGCACGGCGCGGCCCACGCCGGACCAGTCCACGCCGCCATGGTGATAGAAGTTGTCATCCTCGGCGGCCAGCACGGCCTGCTTCATGACATCGGGGATTTCATTGAAACGCAGCACGTTGCGGCGTTCCTCCCCGTACTCGGCCAGCAGGATCTTATCGGCCGTATATACGCGCAGGGGCACGCGGGGTCGATAGTCTGTCATGGCCTTGAGGTCCGGCAGATTGGGCCAGGTCAGGGCCACCGCCAGCGTAATCAGCAGTAGTCCGCAAAGGCCCAAGCCTACGCAGAAGATGAAGGATTGGACAAGGAACCGGCCTATGCGCGAGCCTGCGCTCGAACGTTGCTGGGTTCGTTTTCGGGAAGGTGGGGTTTGCGTACTCATCGCTGGCAATTTTAATCCCTTCTCGTGGGAAAAGCTGAAATTTTCGACTGTTTCTGTAACTGAATTGTGCAGTGTAGCGTTGATGTGCTATGTTGCAACAAATAAACGACAAATCCTTGAAAACAAGGCTTCATCTTTGCTGACTATTGTCACTGAATCCTCGTATTTTCACGCCCCGGCGTAACCGGGAGAAAAACCTTTTTACTTACATGCTGCAATCAGAACAGGACAAGGCCGCCACCGGCCACCAGGAGCAGACACCTATCTTTCTCATCGGCATGATGGGAGCCGGCAAAACCACGATAGGCCGCAGCCTTGCGCGTGCGTTGGGCAGGGAATTCCTGGATCTCGACCATGAGCTCGAAGGGCGTTGCGGCGTCAGTATTCCCACCATTTTCGATATCGAGGGCGAAGCCGGTTTTCGCCGCCGTGAAACCCAGGTGCTGGAGGACATTTCGCTGCGGCAAAATGTCGTGCTCGCCACGGGCGGCGGAGCGGTGGTGGCGCCGGAAAACCAGGTGCTGCTCAAATCGCGCGGGATCGTGCTGTACCTGAAGGCGGGCAGCGACGAGCTCTTTCGGAGAGTCGCCAAGGACAAAAATCGCCCAATGCTGATGACGCCGGACCCGAAGGGGCGTATTGTTGCATTGCTCAAGCAGCGCGAGCCCATCTACGAGCGACTGGCCGATCTCACCGTCGAAACCAGCCACGGATCCGTGCAAAGCGTGCTGGGCGCAATCCAGCGTTTATTGAAAAACTACGACGAACACAAAGGTAAGGGCAGCTAATGGCTCCAGTTAATGTTTCCACTTCTGCAGGTCAATATCCCATTCACATTGCCGCAGGCCGTCTGGATCAGGTGGCCGCCTCGGTCCCATCCGATGCAACCCGCCTGGTTGTCATCAGCAACCCGGTGGTCGATGCGCTTTACGGCCAGCCGTTGCGCCATGCGCTGGCCGCGTCGGGCAAACCCGTCATGCAAGTGATCGTGCCCGACGGTGAATCTTACAAGTCCCTGGAAACCCTTAATCTCATCTATGACAAGCTGCTGGCCGAGCGCCTGGACAGGCGGGCGGTCATTCTTGCCCTCGGGGGCGGGGTCATCGGCGATATGGCCGGGTTCGCGGCGGCAACGTATATGCGGGGCATCCGCTATATGCAGATTCCTACCACGCTGCTGGCCCAGGTCGATTCGTCGGTGGGGGGCAAGACGGCGGTCAATCACCCATTGGGAAAAAACATGATCGGGGCTTTCTACCAGCCTATCTCGGTGGAAATCGACACCCAGGTGCTGCGCAGCCTGCCCCCTCGCGAGGTGTCGGCGGGCCTGGCCGAAGTCATCAAGTACGGCCTGATCCTTGACTCTGGCTTTTTCGCCTGGTGCGAAGATAACGTGGCGAAACTGGTCGCGCTGGACGAACCAACGCTGGCCTATGCCATTGCCCGTTGTTGTGAGCTCAAGGCGCAGGTCGTGTCCGAAGATGAGAAAGAAACCGGCCTGCGCGCCATACTCAATCTCGGCCATACCTTTGGCCATGCGATCGAGGCCGGCCTTGGCTTTGGCACTTGGCTGCACGGCGAGGCGGTCGGCTGTGGATTGGTGCAGGCCGCTGTTCTGTCTCATCTGGCCCTTGGCTTGCCGGCCACCGATGTCGAGCGTGTCCGGGAACTGGTTCGAGCCATCGGCTGCCCGGACGTAGCGCCGGATCTGGGCGAGCAGGTCTGGCTAGACCTGATGCAGGGCGACAAAAAAACCGAAGGCGGGCAAATCCGGTACGTCCTCATTCCTCGAATTGGCCAGGCTGTGGTGCAAGCAGCGCCGCCGGACCTGGTAAAACAAACCCTCGGGCAAACGGTCGCCACCGCGGCAACGGCCCCATAACCTGACTTCGCCAAGCCTTCTAGCCTATGACTACTTCGCCTATTCTTGCCCCTTATGCAACCCAGCCGAGCCAGTCGAAGGGCCGACGGCATTCCGAGCAGGCCGATCCCGCCCGCGATCCCTATCAGCGAGACCGCGACCGCATTGTCCATAGCGCCGCATTCCGACGGCTTGAGTATAAGACGCAGGTCTTCGTCAACCATGAGGGAGATCTGTTTCGCACCCGCCTGACCCACAGCCTGGAGGTCGCTCAAATTGCGCGCTCCGTGGCTCGCAACCTGCATCTGCACGAAGACCTGACCGAGGCCATATCGCTGGCCCACGATCTCGGGCATACGCCGTTCGGACACGCCGGCCAGGATGCGCTTCACGACTGCATGCAGACCTATCGGCCAGGCTGTGGCGGCTTTGAACATAATCTGCAGAGCCTGCGCGTGGTCGACGAACTGGAAGAGCGCTATGCCGGGTTCAACGGCCTGAACCTGACGTTCGAGACCCGGGAAGGCATTCTTAAGCATTGTTCCGTATCACATGCCCGTCAACTCGGCGAGGTGGGGCGACGCTTCCTCGAGAAGACCCGGCCGGGTCTTGAGGCGCAACTGGCCAATCTGGCCGACGAGATCGCATATAACAACCACGATATTGATGACGGTCTGCGTTCCGGACTCATCACCATCGAACAAATGCGGGAAGTACGGCTTTTTGCAACCTTTCACGACGAGGTTGGCAAACAATTCCCGGATGTCACGGGGCGCAGGCTGATTGCCGAGATCATCCGGCGCATGATCAACGAACTGATCGTCGACTTGACCCGCACGACGCTGGGCAATCTGCAGCGGCATCAAATCCAGTCGCGAGACGATGTGACGCAGGCGCCGCCGCTGGTCTTGTTCTCTCCGTCCATGCGCGAGCAGGCCGACGAGCTCAAGTCCTTCCTGATGCGCAATTTATACCGGCACTACAAGGTCATGCGCATGGCAAACAAGGCCAGCACCATCGTGAGTTCCCTCTTCAAGGCGTTTGTCGACGATCCCCGCCTTTTGCCGGCGGACTACCGCTACGAGGATGACTCCCAGCAGGCGAGGGCGGTCGCAGACTATATCGCGGGCATGACCGATCGTTACGCGATCAAGGAATACAAACGATTATTTGTTGTCTGAGCCGGCATCTGGTTCGCATATACAGAATTGATAGAGGTTAAATATTTCCAATAAAACCGTTTTTCTGTCTGTCTTTCAAGAACTAACGGGATTTATTTCAAAAGTATAGTTGTCGCGTCTTGTTGGAAAATGATTTCGTATTTTTGTTTCTGATAGCCAAGCGAAATCATATGGACAGTTCGGCCACGGCCTCGCAACGTTTTCATGTCTTGTTTGTTGATGACAATACACAGAGCCTGCACGGTCTTTTTGCCGCACTCCGAGGCGAATGCTTTCGTATTACGGTTGCATTCGACGGATTGCAGGGATACGAAAAGGCCATCGCGCTGAAACCCGATGTCATCATTTCCGAGTTGACTTTGCCCAGGGTTGACGGCCTTCCTCTGTGCCGGCGTCTCAAGGCCAACAGCCTGACCACCGATATTCCTTTGCTGTTCTACAGCCATCAGGATGACGCCGACTTGCGTATCCAGGCCTTGCAATACGGGGCTTCGGACTTTATCGCGAAATCGCATACCGCCGATGAGGTCGTCGCGCGTATTCGCATTCACGCCGTTATCTCCCAGCGCTTGCGACAAGCGCGACAGCTACAGGCCCGGCCGCCGCACGACCTGCCTGG
Organism: Advenella kashmirensis; assembly: GCA_040395835.1. Lineage (GTDB taxonomy): Bacteria > Pseudomonadota > Gammaproteobacteria > Burkholderiales > Burkholderiaceae_B > Advenella > Advenella kashmirensis_B. The sequence continues at coordinate 78,774 of JBEBPQ010000013.1, read as the reverse complement.
CGCTCATTTGCGGGTAACCAGCGATGATGAGGTGGCGGTCCGGATTGTCATGAAGTATGCCAAGGATAATCTGCATGACGATCTCAGTCTGCCGCGCCTTGCCGATGTCGTTTCCATGAATAAGAAGCGCTTGAATCGCGCCTTCAAGAACGTTTGCGGTTGCAGCGCTTTCGAATACATCCGTGATTTGCGGATGAGAACCGCCATGCAGTTGCTGGCCAATACTTCGCTACGGACGCTGACCATCGCCGAAGACGTGGGGTTCTCCAACTCGGCGAATTTCGCTACGGCTTTTCTGCACCATCAAGGCATGACGCCATCGGAGTATCGTAGCAAAATGAAGCTGCAGAAATTAACGGCAGAATCGAAAGATACCGACCGGCAAGACGTGCAATAAACGTGCCTGGCCAGCCGTATCCGAGATACAATACGGCAAAAAAGGAGACTTGCCGTGCTGACCCGATATCCAACTTACGAAGAGACGTATGGCGCGACTCGCTGGGCCATCCCCGAGTACTACAATATGGGCATTGATGTCTGCGATAAGTGGGCCGATGGATCGGGTCGCATTGCCATCATCCATGAAAAATCCCCGTCCGAAATCAAATGCTATACGTTCGATGAACTGAAGACCTATTCCAATCAATTCGCCGGCGTATTGAAACAGGCGGGACTGGTGCCCGGGGACAGGGTCGGCATCCTGCTGGCGCAGGGCATCGAGACGGCGATTGCGCATGTCGCTTGCTACAAAATGGGATTGATTGCAATCCCGCTATTTTCCCTTTTTGGCTCGGATGCGCTGCATTTTCGACTGAGCAACTCCGGTGCCCGTGCTTTGGTTACCAATACGGAAGGCCTGGCGAAATTGGCCACTATTCAAGCGCCGCTGCCCGAGCTGAGCACGGTCATCGATATCGATGCGCAGCGCGACCAAGCTGCTGCGCTGGCCTTCTGGCCGGCGCTGGCTCAGCAATCCGAGGCGTTCGAATCGTTGCGTACTCGCGCCGATGACCCCGCTGTCATCATCTATACCTCGGGCACCACCGGCAAGCCCAAAGGGGCCCTGCATGCGCAGCGGGTGTTGCTCGGGCATCTGCCGGGCGTCGAAATGTCGCATAATTTCTTTCCGGAAAATGCCCGCGTCATGTGGACGCCTGCCGATTGGGCCTGGATCGGCGGTCTTTTCGATGTCTTGATGCCAGCATTGCACCATGGTGTTGCCGTTGTGGCCTGCCGCTTCGGGAAATTCACCGCCGAAGCGGCCTTCGAATTGATGTCACGGCATCAGGTAACCCATACGTTTTTGCCTCCCACGGCGCTCAAGATGTTGCGACGACTGGAGAATCCGCGCGATCGCTGGCCGCTGGCCCTGCGGTCAATCGCCAGCGGCGGTGAAAGCCTTGGGCTTGAGCTGATCGATTGGGGGCGACGCAACCTGGATATCACCATCAACGAATTCTATGGTCAGACCGAGTGCAATATGCTGGTGTCGTCTTGTGCGGATTTGTTCGAACCGCAGATTGGCAGCATGGGCAAGGCGGTGCCTGGCCACGATGTGCGCATTGTCGATGAAGCTGGCAAGCCGCTTCCCGACGGCGTGGAAGGCAATATTGGCGTGCGTGCGCCCGATCCGGTCATGTTCCTCGGCTATTGGAATAATCCCGATGCAACCCGCGAAAAGTTCGCGGGAGAATTCCTGATCACCGGCGACATGGGTATCCAGGACGAGAACGGGTTTCTACAGTTCGTCGGGCGCAATGACGATGTGATTACCAGCGCGGGCTATCGCATCGGTCCGGGCCCAATCGAAGATTGCATTCTTGGCCATCCTGCCGTCAGCATGGTGGCCGTGGTCGGGCTGCCAGACGAGGCGCGCACTGAAATTGTCACGGCGTTCGTGGTGCTCAAAGAAGGGCAGGCGCCCAGCGATGTCCTGAAAAAGGAAATCCAGGAGCATGTGAAAACACGCGTGGCCGCCCATGAATATCCTCGACAAATTCATTTCGTGCAGGAATTGCCCATGACAACCACCGGCAAGATCATACGCAAGGCGTTGCGCGACTATCCTGCCGGTGTCGCTTGACGGACCGTTGTATCAGCGTTGTGGCTGATCGCGCGCCAACAGCGGTTTCAGATACCGTCCGGTATGGCTCTGCGCTGCCGCGGCGATATCGGCCGGCGTGCCGCTGGCGATAATCCTGCCTCCGCCCTGGCCGCCTTCGGGCCCCATGTCTATGATCCAGTCCGCAGTTTTGATGACATCCAGATTATGTTCGATCACAACAACCGTATTGCCTGAATCAACCAACTGATTGACGACGTTAAGCAGTAGGGCGATATCGGCAAAATGCAGGCCCGTGGTCGGCTCATCGAGGATATACAGGGTCTTGCCGGTACTGCGTTTCGAGAGTTCCAGCGATAATTTGATGCGTTGCGCCTCGCCGCCAGAAAGGGTCGTTGCCGATTGGCCCAGGCGGATATAGCTGAGCCCCACATCCATCAGTGTCTGCAGTTTGCGATTGATGACCGGCACTGCGCTGAAATATTCCAGTGCCTGCTCTACCGTCAGATCCAGTACATCGCTGATGGTGCGCCCACGATAACGAATTTCCAAGGTTTCCCGGTTATAGCGCTTGCCATGGCAGGTGTCGCAAGGTACATACATGTCCGGCAAGAAGTGCATTTCAACCTTGATCACGCCATCCCCCTGGCAGCTTTCGCAGCGTCCGCCCTTGACGTTGAACGAAAAACGACCAGGGTCATAGCCGCGCGTCCTGGCTTCGGGGGTGCCGGCAAACAGTTCGCGGATGGGTGTGAACAGGCCGGTGTAGGTGGCGGGGTTGCTGCGCGGCGTGCGGCCGATCGGACTCTGGTCCACGTTGATGATCTTATCGAAGGCGTCCATACCGGCGACGGACGTATACGGCGCTGGCTCCGCCTGCGCCCGGTGCAGTTCGTGGGCCATCAGCGTGGCCAGCGTATCGTTGATCAGCGTCGATTTGCCCGAACCCGACACGCCCGTGATACAGACCAGTTTTCCGGCAGGGATGCGCAGGTCTACGTTTTTCAGGTTGTTTCCCGAGCAGCCGCTCACTTCCAGCCACCGCTGTTCCTCATCCAGTGCCCGAGGACGCAGCGATTCGATGCGCCTGCGCCCGCTCAGATAGGCGCCCGTGAGCGAGGCGGCATCGGCGGCGATCTCAGCCGGCGTGCCGGCGGCGATAACCTGTCCGCCATGTTCGCCGGCACCCGGCCCCATGTCTACGACCCAGTCAGCGGCTCGGATCATGTCTTCATCATGTTCGACCACGATCACGCTGTTGCCCAGGTCCCTGAGATGCGCCAGGGTCTGAATCAGCCTGTCGTTGTCACGCTGATGCAGGCCAATGGAGGGTTCGTCCAGCACATACATGACGCCGGTCAGCCCCGAGCCGATCTGGCTCGCCAGGCGAATGCGCTGGGCCTCGCCACCCGAAATGGTATCGGCGCTGCGATCCAGGGACAGATAATTGAGCCCCACATTGTTCAGAAACTGCAGGCGGGACCGGATTTCACGGACGATGCGGTCGGCGATTTCCTGTTTGGCACCCGTCAGCGTGAGGTTTTCGAACCAGCGCAGGCAGTCGGACAGCGCCATGGCCTCGACTTCGAAGATCGCCATGCCGAACCGTGAACCACCGCGGGCCTCGCTGCCAATCAATACATGGCGTGCGTCTTCTCGCAAACGGGAGCCGCCGCAATCGGGACAAACCTGCAGGCTGCGATATTTGCCCAGTTCTTCGCGCACCGTATTGGAGTCGGTCTCGCGCCAGCGTCGTTCCAGATTTGGGATAATGCCCTCGAACGCATGTTGCTTGACCGAGCTGCGTCCCTTGTCGTTCAGATACAGGAAGGAAATTTGCTCGGTGCCGGAGCCATAAAGGACTTTCTGCTGGATGGCCTCGGGCAAGTCTTCGAAAGGGGTGTCGATATCGAATTCATAGTGCGCGGCCAGGCTGGTCAGCAGCGAATGTGTGAAGGCGTTGCGTTTGTCCCAGCCCTTGATGGCGCCGCTGGACAGACTGAGCGAGGGAAAAGCGACAATCCGTTTGGGATCGAAGAAGTAAGTGTGGCCCAGCCCATCGCAGGTCGGACAAGCCCCGACCGGGTTGTTGAAACTGAACAGGCGTGGTTCCAGTTCCGCCAGCGCGTGATTGCAGACGGGGCAGGCATAGCGTGTCGAAAAAGGCTGTTCCTGTTCGCGATCCATATCCAGGATCAGCACGCGGCCGTCGGCCAGCTTCAGCGCGGTTTCTATGCTTTCCGCCAGGCGCTGCTTGCTTTCCTCGCGCACGCGCAGGCGATCGATCACGACATCGATCGAGTGTTTTTCGTTCTTATTCAATACCGGCACGGGATCCAGCTCGACCATCCGCCCGTCGATGCGCACGCGCACGAAACCCTGGGCCTGTAGCTGGGCAAAGTCTTCTTCGTAGCTCCCCTTGCGTTCCTGGGCGATGGGCGCCAGGATGGCAATCCGGGTATCGGCCGTCATGGTCAAAATATGATCCACCATATGGGCGACCGATTGCGCCTGCAGGGGCTCGCCATGGGTGGGGCAATAGGGCGTGCCTACGCGGGCGAACAGCAGGCGCAGGTAGTCATGGATTTCCGTGATGGTGCCGACGGTTGAGCGCGGGTTGTGCCCGGCTGCCTTCTGCTCGATGGAGATGGCTGGCGACAGGCCTTCGATCAGGTCCACGTCGGGTTTGTCCATGAGTTGCAGGAACTGGCGGGCGTAGGCGGACAGACTTTCCACATAGCGACGCTGGCCTTCCGCGTACAATGTATCGAACGCCAGCGACGATTTGCCTGAACCGGACAAGCCGGTAAGCACGACCAGTTTGTGACGGGGCAAGTCGAGCGACACATTTTTCAGATTATGCGTACGGGCACCGCGAATGCGGATGGCATCCATGAAATTATCTTTTCCTGTTGAATGATTTAGGTATTTTTCAGACTAATCCATTACTATAACGCAGGTGTCAACATCTGATATCGCTTCCCCCCACTTTGTCTTTTTATTGCCTGAATGAATTCTGCTGTGCCTAGTCAACCGTCTGAAGCAGGCGCGACCAAACCCGCCAAACTCAAATTGCTGCCTGCCGAACGTCGCGCCAGCAGCATGCTGGCGCTGCTGTTTGCCGTGCGCATGCTGGGTCTGTTCCTGCTGACGCCGGTATTTGCCGATGCCGCCAAAACCCTGACCGGCGGCTCCAATGCCGCGCTTGTCGGCGGCGCTATCGGGGCCTACGGGTTGACCCAGGCCATCATGCAAATTCCGCTGGGCATGGCGTCCGACCGATTCGGGCGCCGGCCTGTCATTGTCGCCGGAATGGTGCTGTTTATTATTGGCGGGATCCTGTGCGCGCTTACCGATTCGGTGGCCGGGGTGCTGGTTGGCCGGGCTATCCAGGGGCTGGGCGCCATCTCCGCGGCAATTACCGCCTGGGTTGCCGATGCCACGCGCCCCGAAGTCCGAACACGGGCCATGGCAATGGTGGGCGGCTCCATTGGCATTTCATTTGCGGTTTCCCTGGTGCTTTCGCCATTGCTGGTGGAGGTCGGCGGGTTGTCCGGGTTGTTCTGGGTCATTTCCCTGCTGGGTTTTGTCAGCCTGTTGCTGGCAACTTTCGTTGTGCCGGTCGTCCCCCAGGACAAACCCGCGATCCAGTCCCGCCCCCGCGACGTCCTGAAAAACGGCGATCTGCTGCGGCTCAATTTCGGCGTATTCTGCCTGCATTGCATCCTAATGTCGATTTTCGTGGTGGCGCCGCCCCTGCTGGTCGCCCTGGGCGGGTTCACCACCGGGACGCTATGGAAAGTCTATCTGCCTGTCATCCTCGCGTCTTTCGTGGCCATGGTGCCCGTGGTGTTCTATACCGAGACTCGCCATGTGCACAAGGCCAGTCTGGAGTGGAGCGTGGCCGCGCTGGCGCTTGTCATGGCGGCCATGGCGTTCAGCACCCATTCCTTCGTCGCCATCGTTATTCTCTTCATCGGCTATTTCGTGGCATTCAATATCCTGGAGGCCCTGCAACCATCGCTGGTTTCCCGGGTCGCGCCGCCCGAGCACAAGGGGCTGGCGCTCGGCTTCTACAATATGTCGCAAGCGCTTGGCGTTGCCGCCGGCGGGGCGATGGGCGGCATCCTGGCCCGCTATACCAGCACGTCCGCGGTCTTTCTCATGGGCGCCGCACTGGCGGCAATCTGGTTCTTTACCGCCAGAAGCTTCAAATCTCCAACGTAAACCCCGTGATGGCTATAATGATCTAATTGTGCAAGCCGGTTAAGGGCGGCTAACATATCGCCCTTCCACTTTCTATCAGCTCAGGATTTAACCATGGCATCAGTCAATAAAGTCATTCTCGTCGGCAATCTGGGACGGGACCCCGAAGTTCGCTACTCCCCAGACGGCGCGGCCATTTGCAACGTATCCATTGCCACCACGTCAAACTGGAAAGACAAAAATAGCGGCGAGCGCCGCGAGGAAACCGAATGGCATCGCGTGGTGTTCTACAACCGCCTCGCCGAAATCGCGGGCGAATATCTCAAGAAGGGTCGTTCAGTCTATGTCGAAGGCCGCCTGAAGACCCGCAAATGGCAGGACAAGGATACTGGCGCCGATCGCTATTCCACCGAGATCGTGGCGGACCAGATGCAAATGCTGGGTGGTCGCGACAGCATGGGTAGCGCCGACGACGGCGGTTTTGGCGATAGCGGCTATGCTTCCGCGCCACCCCGCCAGGCGCCGCAGCAGCGCAGCCAGGCGCCGCAGCGCCCGACCCAGCAGCCCGCATCCAATATCATGGATATGGACGACGATATTCCGTTCTAATATTTACGTTTTCGTTCCGTCTCTCAAAAAAGCCCTCGACTTGCAGCGTCGGGGGCTTTTTTTTGGCTGGCCGCCTGTCGGCATGGAGATTACACCGCGGTTTTGCCCAGGGTCTATTGGACATGCTGGTCCAGGAATTGGCGGATTACCGGAATGATCTCGTTGCCGTGAGTCTCCAGGGCGAAATGACCGGTGTCATAGAAGCGCACATCGGCAGCCGGGATGTCCCGTTTCCATGCCTGCGCGCCTGCGGGCAGGAAGTAGGGATCGTTTTTGCCCCAGACCGCCAGCAGCGGCGGCTGTTCCTGGCGGAAGTAGGCCTGGAACCGCGGATAAAGCCGGACATTCGTCGCGTAATCCAGCACAAGGTCCAATTGAATATCGGCGTTGCCCGGTCGCGCCACTTGCAGGCCTTCCAACGTATAGCCATCGGGAGAGACAAGACTGGGATCGCCCACGCCTTCCAGGTACTGCCATTTGATCGATGCCGCAGTCGGGAAATCCTTGAGCGCAGCGCGGTTCTCTGTCGTTGGCGTATCCCAATATTTTCTGATCGCGTCCCAACCCTTGGCCAACCCTTCCTCGTAGGCGTTACCGTTTTGGGAAATAATGGCCGTGATACGGTCGGGATGAGCCATCGCCAGCCGCCAGCCTACCGGCGCGCCGTAATCGTGCACCATCAAGGCGTACTTGCCGAGGGCCAACTGTTGCGTGAATTGATCAATGGAGGCGGCGATATTTTCGAATGTGTAGGCGTAGTCGCCGCTGGCGGGCGATTCGGTGAACCCGAAAGCGGGCAGGTCCGGTGCCACGACATGATAACGGTCGGCAAGCGCTGGGATCAGATCTCGGTACATGTACGAGGATGCCGCGAATCCATGCAGCAGCAGGACGGTGGGTGCCGACGGATCGCCTGCCTCCCGGTAGAAAATGTTTACATTCCCGACTTGCTCGTAGCGATAGTGGACTTGGGGCTTCGCGGCGATGGATAGGTCGCCGGTGAGCAGGCTGGTTGCCAGGCCCGTAGCGAGGGTAGCGGTCTTCATGTTCATGTGAGGCTCCTTGTAACCTGTAAATATTAAAATTGAAGGTTACGTAATTTTATGGTAACCTGTCAATAGATTTTTTAAAGGTTACATTTCAGGATCACATCAGAACCGCACGATGAGCACAACGCAAAAGCATGCCCCCCATTTCATTGCCAACAATCTGGCGCTGGATTTTGTCAATAGCATTTTTGGCACGGGCCAGGAGCGCCATGACTGCCTCACCGATGATCAAAGCGTTATCGCCTGGCTGCAGGCGGCGGGGGCCTTGCACGCATCGCCCGATGCGCCTCCCGCCGGCCTGGCGGCATTGGCCCGGCAATTGCGGGAAGGGGCAAGGCAACTGATCGACGCCGCTCGGCAAGGGCAGCCAGGTGATCCTGGTTTGGTGAACCGGATACTGGACGATGGCCGGCCGGCTCGGGCGCTTGCGTGGGATTCCGCCAGGGCAGGCTTTATCTGGGTCGAATGTCGGCAAAACGGCACTGCGGCCAGTCTGCTGGAACCGGTAGCCGACGCGCTCGCCACTTTGCTGGCAGATGGCGATCTGCGGCATGTTCGGCAGTGCGAGGCGCATGACTGCACGCTCCTGTTTCTGGATGTCACCAAGTCGAAGCGCAGGCGCTGGTGCAGTATGGCGGCTTGTGGCAACAGGATGAAAGTGGCGGCCTTCCGCTCCCGGCAGCAGGCGGGCTGAACGGGCCGTTTGCTCCGGCGCGAGCGCGGATCGCGCAGGCTGATCCGCGCCTCCCGCCAATCCTCTGGCCTTGCCGGGCGCAAGTCACCGCTGCGCAGCGCCTCTATTGATTGATGGCCGGCGCCACTGTGGCGCCTTCGATCGCGTGCCGCTTGAGCGATTCGGCAATAAATCCGCTGGCCTTCATTTTTTCAACGAATGCCGCCAGGAACGTGGCGGCAGCAGATCCCCGGTCTTTCGGCACGCCCATCGCCTGGCAGATCACCATGAAATGCCCGGGCAGCAGGCGCTGTCCGCCCAGCCTCCTGGCATCCGCCTCCAACTGTTGCTTGACGCCGGCGGCGACTTCCATGCCTTGTTCTGCGTAGACGTCCGCCACGGTGGGGGAGGTGGGCGCCCGGACAATCGTGGCATGCTGCAATTCCCGCGTCAGGTACAAGTCATAGGCGCTTCCTTTGCCTACCACCACCCGATGGCCTGCCTGGTCAACTTGTGCATTGTCCTTGAGTGCGGAGTCGGTCGCGACCATATAGGCGCCCTCTATCAGGATGTAGGGATGTGTAAAGTTGATCCCCGCGCCGCGTACCGGGTCGATGGCGAAAAAACCGATATCGGCCAGTCCTTCGCTGACCGCCTGCACCGATTTCCCCGCGGAATCAAACACGCATAGCCGAAGGGGCACTTCAAGCGATTGAGCAAGGGCTTGGGCCAGGTCCACCGAAACGCCGTAGGGTTGCGCGTTGTCGTTATCCCTGTTCGCCAAGATCGGATTGCCGACATTGATCGAGGCGCGCAATACGCCAGTGGGTGTAAATGCGTTTTTGATTGCAGTAGCGTTGGTCATGAATGTATATCCTCGGACATTGTGAATATCTGCGTCGTATGCGTGACGCCCTTTCGCGCATGTTCCGGGTGTTGAAAGCGCCGCGGACCAGGGCAGGCGGTCTTGCCAGGGTCGGCATCGCGCAACGCCGGGCTAGTTGGCTTGTCGCAGGCTGTACTCCCGCAATAACTGTATCACGCCGGCCTCGCATTTGATCCCGTCTGCGCGTTGCTCCGATAGACGGTTCAGCTCGATTTCGCCTGGCACGATGACCGGCTGCGTCGCGTCGGCGGCTGGACTGTCATGCAAAATTGAGGCAAAGTCGTCCATCCTGTCGGAAAGCCACTTGGCGGCACCAAGTCGCTTGGTATCGATGAGGATGAAGACATGTCCAAGATTCTGAGGCTGGTCCGGTGCATCCACCCAGGATTTGACATGGGTCAGGTAGGCCGCATTGGAAAGCAAGCCGGCAAAAAGATCGACCATCAACGCCAGCCCGTAGCCTTTATGGCCGCCGATGGGAAGCAAGAATCCACGCAATGCGTCAGCCGGGTCGGTGGTCGGTCTGCCTCGTTCATCGGTTGCCCAGGTCTCGGGGATGGCTTGGCCATCGCGCAGCGCATTACGAATTTTGGCGCGGGCGACGACGCTCATCGCCATATCAAGAAGAAATGGCTTGCCGCCCGGGTTTGGCATGCCAAATCCCAACGGGCTATTGCCCAGCCGCGCGTCGCTACCTCCCCAGGGGGCGATGGTCGTTGTTGCGTTACTGCCGATAATACTGGCGTATCCGTCCTGGGCGGCAAGATAGGCATAGGGCGATATCGGCCCAAAGTGATTGCTGCCACGCGCAAAAGCAATGCCAATGCCGTTTTCATCGGCCGCGCTTTGCGCCGCTCTCAGGGCATGCATGCCGACCAGCGGTCCGGTGCCGTTGTCTCCATCGACCAGGCGGATACCTGGCGCCGCTTCCTGGACGCTGATACGAGCGGTGGCATTGATTCCCCCGGTGCGCAGGCGTTCGCCATAGGACTCCACGCGGCTCAGGCCATGCGTATAAAGCCCGAACAGGTCGGCCAGGACAAGGATTTTCACGACGTCGGCGGCAGCCTCTGGCGACAAGCCAAGTCCTTGGAAGGCATTGATGCCCATGGCAGTCCACTCGGCTTCGGACACACGCGTTGCAACTTTGGTATTCATGTTTTTCCTATGCAGTATTTTGTTTCAGTTCGATTGCAGATGGGCCTTGTGCACGACTTTTCCCCAGCGTATCGCCTCCTCGTCAATAAAGGCGCCAAATCTTTCCGGACCCCATCCCATGGCTTCACTCGCATCATGTTCCAGTCGCGTCTTGACCGACGTTGCGCGCAGCGCCTTGAGCGCTTCCTTATTAAGGCGGTCGACGACGGGGCGAGGCGTACCCGCTGGCGCCAGCAGTCCGAACCATTGGGAGCTATCGAAGCCGGGATATCCTTTCTCGGTAACCGTCGGCACCGCGGGTAGCACCGCCAGCCGCTTGGGCGAGCCCACGGCGATAATGCGAACCTGGCCGGCCTTGGCCAGTGGCAACAAGCCAGGTGTGCCGGCCGAAGCAGCTTGTATCAGACCGGCGATCAAGTCTGTCGTTTGCGCGCCGGTGCCCTTGTAGGGAACATGCTGGATCTCGGTGTCGGTCACGGTTTTCAGCATTTCGAAGGCGAGGTGCCCGGCACTGCCATTGCCGGCTGAACCATAATTGAGTTGTCCGGGCTGTTTCCTGGCCATCGCGATAAAAGATTCGAAGGAGTCTGCAGGCACCTTGGCGCTCACCGCAAAAATCATGGGCACCTTTGCGAGAAGCGTAATCGGCTCGAAATCATTTTTTACGTTATAGGGCAATGCCGGCATCATGGCGGGGTTGACTGCCAGGGTACCGACATGCCCGAGCACCAGCGAATAGCCGTCGGGTTTGGCCCGGGCGACCTCCTGCATGGCCACGATGCCCTGGGCGCCGCCTTTGTTTTCAATGACTACGGCTTGTTTCAGGCCCTTCGCCATTTCGGCACCGATCGCTCGCGCAATCACATCCGAGCTGCCGCCAGGACCATAGGGAACCACGATGCGGATCGGACGTTCAGGTGTCCAAGCGGGACTGCCCGACGCCGTGCCGAACGGCAAGAGCGGGATTGCTGTCAACGCGAGCGTGGCAAAGCGTTGCAATGGCTTTCTGGTGTTCATGGCTTGTCTCCATTTTTAATAGCGGCCGTGGCGGGGCGGCCATTGATTTGTACTATGGAGCGATTATGTAAAAACGCGAATATATAGTAAAGTGCAAAAAAACGATCAATTATTGTGAAAAACGCATGAAATTCGATTTGACTGATTTGAAGGCATTCCTGGCTGTTGCCGATTTGAAGAGTTTTCGCGCCGCTTCAGAGGCCTTGTGCTTATCCCAGTCCGCCCTGTCGCGGCGTGTCGAGAAGCTGGAGACGGCGTTGTCGGTCCGGTTGTTTGAGCGCACCACGCGCAAAGTCGAGCTCACCACGATCGGTCGGGGGTTTGTGCCGCGGGCGCGCAATGTACTGAACGAACTGGAGAATGCGCTGATCGGCATGGAAGATGTGTCGGATCGGCTGTCAGGCGAAGTGACGATCGCATGCGTGCCCTCGGCGGTCGCCTATTTCCTGCCCGCGGTGATCCAGGATTATCACAAGCGCTATCCACGCATCCGGGTCCGCGTCATCGATGAATCCTCCACGTCGATACTGGCCACTGTTGCCAACGGCGATGTTGACTTTGCATTGACCTACCTGGGCATACAGGACGCCGATATCGAGTTTCATCCTCTGCTGGAGGAACCTTTTGTGGTTGCCGTGCCCAGCAACCATCCGTTTGCCAACCGATCAAAATTGGCCTGGTCGGATTTGCATGAACAGGATTACATTAGCCTGGCCCAGGGTAGCGGGAATCGTTTTATTATCGATCAAGCGTTGGCGCATACCACGGCGCAGCCGCGCTGGATGTATGAGGTTCAGCATGTCTCGGCGCTCGTGAGCTTTGTTGCTTCCGGTCTTGGCATCGGCGTGGTTCCCAAACTGGCAATGCCGCCTGGTGATACGGCTACGCTGATCAGCATACCGTTGGATGGGCCGGCCATTCATCGCACCATCGGACTAATCCGCAGGCGTGGCCGACAGTTGCGGCCAGTGGCACAATTGCTGTTTGATATGTTGTCTGAAAAACAAGCCAGGCCCTCCGCGCGCTTGTAGAACCATCACGGCTCAAAGCAGCCACTCGATAGGAAGGCGTTCAAGAAGCGCAACCCATAGGCGCGTTGGCCAACTCGCATTGGGTTCGCTGGTATGTTTCACGACCCGTCCGCCGCGTAACTCCAGCCAATACAAATGACCTGACGGGTCGAGACGGACCTCATACGCATTGGCGGGAATCTTATGATCGAATGCGGCCTGAATTTGTTGTGCAATCATTGCGGTGTCGATCACGAATCCCATCTCCGTGTTCAGGCTTGCGGATCGCGGATCGAAGTTAAAGGAGCCGACAAACAGCTTTTTGCCATCGACAGAAAATGTTTTCGCATGCAGACTGGAGCCTGAACTGCCGAAAGGGCCGGCTTGATTCTCGGGTGTATCCTCGCCATTGCCTCGATATTGCATTTCGAATAACTGGATACCGGCTTTCAATAAAGCCTGGCGCCGTTTCGCGTAGCCCGCATGCACGGCCGTGACATCCGTCGCTTCCAGCGCGTTCGTGAGAACGCGCACCTTTACGCCCCTGGCGGCCAAGGCCGACAGCGCCTTGACGCCGGCCGTTGTCGGTACAAAATAAGGAGAAACCAGGTCAAGACGTTGCCTGGCGGCGTCCAGTACCTTGGACAGGCGGCTTAGCATCAAGTCCTCATCTTTCACCTGCCCCAGCCCTTTCGCAGGATCATCGCTGATCATGGCGACTTGGCTCCAATGCCAGCCAAGCTGGTTATTGACAATGTCCCGTACCAATTGCGAATGGCTGATGGCGGCCATAAACTTTGCCGCCTTCGGATTCATTTCTGCTTGCTTGCCCGCCTGATTCAGTTTCTGCAGATCCTCGGCTTTTTTTGCCGGCATCAATCCATCCAGCGGATAAGCGGATTGGCTGGCCCAGTATCGATCGAAGTCCCGGGAAACGTCGGGAACGACGGCGCCCACGCCCACGACATCCAGGTCAGAGAACAAGACGCCGTCGGTCGCGCCAAAGTATTCGTCGCCGATATTGCGACCACCAACGATCGAGACTTGGTTGTCGGCCGTGAACGACTTATTGTGCATGCGTCGATTCAAGCGTGAGAAATCAACCAGATACCCGATCATCTTGGGTGAGCGTATGACAAATGGATTGAAAAGACGGACTTCGATGTTCGGATGCGCGTCAAGCAGAGCCAACTTTTCGTCCATCCCGCTGGTTCCGTTGTCGTCGAGCAGCAGGCGTACACGCACACCGCGCTGGGCCGCTTGGTATAAGGCATTCAGCAGCAAGGTGCCGGTAAGGTCGTTACGCCAGATGTAATACTGGACATCCAGCGTGCGCTGTGCGGCCCGTGCCAGCAAGATGCGGGCTGCGAAGGAAGCCTGTGCGTCAGTCAGCGGTGTAATACCGCTTTGCCCGGGATGCGACTCGGTTTGAGGTGTCAGCGCCCTGCCCAAAGCCGTGGCGCTGGCTTCCTGGCTTGTAAGCGCATGGCTTTGGCTACGGCCTGCAAGGGAGGGCAGGTTATGGTGGCGCGTCACGACGACCAGGAGCGCCACGACAACCGGCAGGATCAATAGATACGTATATTTCATCGGCAATATGCTGTACAAACTGGGCAAGTCAAGCCAACCTCGTCAAGATTCCAATGGTGTTTATCTTAGCTGGCCGGCGATAAAACAACTGGCGTCGTGGCGATCACCCGTGACAGGAGGTCCTGTCATGTCCGGATTTGCTTAACTGCGCCATCATAGCATGGTGGAAACACCGGTTTTTCCTAGCGCATGGCAGCCGTTCGAGAGCGACATCGTCCTTGCCCTTTAACAGAAGAAAGGTGAGTGCTGTGGACGTTGGCGGCATGTTTGTGATCAGGGGAACGTCTTGACGAAATATATCTTAAGATATAATATACGATATATCTTAAGATATAAATTGAGAAAAAGACGAATGCATAGCAACCATAAACCCCATCGGGGCCATCGCAACGGATTGCGTGGTCGACGCGACGATATGCTGACGCGTGGCAGGAAGTTTTCCTCAGATGAACTCCAGCTTATGTTGCTGGCATTGCTGGAACACCGGCCAGCGCATGGCTACGAACTGGTCAAGGCGCTGCAAAGCCGGTCCGGCGGTCACTGGGCGCCCAGTCCCGGGATGGTGTATCCGGCGCTCACGTATATCCACGAAATCGGCTATGCCTCGGTGTCGCTGGAAAGCAATAAAAAATCCTATGCCTTGCTGCCGCAAGGACGTGTCTACCTGGATGAGCATCGGGCCGAAGCCGAAGAATTGCTGGCGACGCTCGTGCATCTGGCCCGCAAAATGAAGTACATACAAGGTGCAATGGCTGCCGATGGCGAGGCGAGCGCTGAAGATGACTGGTTGCCGGCTTTCGTCGAGGCCCGCCTGGGGCTCAAGCGCGCCTTGCTGCTCAAGAGCGAGGCCGGACCCGAAGAGCAAAAGCGCATTGCCGCCATCTTGGTCGCGGCGACTCGCCAAATCAACGACCCTGCGTCTTCCTGTTGATCCCAGGCGCAACCTGCGGCTTAGCCAATATCGATTCCGCCGAGAACCTTTCCATGACGCATCAACGGACATAACCAATGACAGACACACTTGATAAATTTGCCGCCCAACGGCTGCGGCATCCGCTAAAAGCCCGTTTTTTGCAGGTGAGAAAAATTGCCCATATCACACCGCGCATGGTCAGGGTCACACTGCATGGCCCCGATCTGGCTGACTTCGTATCGGCCGCGTTCGATGATCATATCAAACTGTTTTTCCCCGCTGACGGCATTCCGATCATGCCCGAACAGCAGGCCGACGGTCTGGCGTTTCCCGATGGTGTGAACCGCCCGCCTGCGCGGGACTATACGCCGCGGCGATATCGCGCCGCGGATAACGAACTGGATATTGATTTCCTGCTGCACGGCGATGGACCTGCGTCCAACTGGGTTGCCCAGGCGCGGGTTGGCGATAAATTGGTCAGCGCCGGCCCCAGAGGGTCGTTTATCATCCCCGATGTCTTCGATTGGCAATTGATGATCGGCGACGAAACTGCGTTGCCGGCCATTGCCCGACGGCTTGAGGAACTGCCCGAGGGCTGCCGGATCCACATCATCGTCCTGGTGCAGGACGCCGGCGAACAGCAGGCATTCAAAGCGCGCGCAGGATCGCGGGTAACCTGGCTGCATCGGACACAGGATGGAGACGACGCATTGTTATCCGCTATCCGGGCATTCGATGTTCCGGAGGGCGAGGGTTACATCTGGGGTGGCGGCGAAGGTACCCAGATGCGCGCCATCCACCAATACCTGGTTGAGGAAAAGGGTATCGATAAATCGCGGATCCGGATAAGCAATTACTGGAAGCGCGGCGATACCGCCGATTAAAACGCGAATATCCGTCCCGACGGCGGTGTCGCGCCGCGGCAAATGCAAAAAGCCTTTCTTTGGAAGGGCTTTTTTGCATTTGCGCCACGGTGACTTCCTTGCGCAGGCATCGGCTTTGTCGGCCCGGGGAGACGCGCTGCTGTAACCCTTAAGTTTTACTTATAGAGTGAATGCCTGGCGCTATAGTCGCTCGAGGTCGCTTCTGCGACACTGGCCCTATGTCAACCATAGGTCAGGAAACGATGAAGAAGTTTGATCAAGCAGATATGCAATCGGCAAGCCAGCGCTTTGCCAGCTTGTCCCCACCCATATGGCGCGCCTCTACGGTCGTTTTCGATACGATAGAAAGCTTTATACACAGGAAAGAGCGCCAGCCCGATGGCTACAGTTACGGTATCACCGGCACACCCACGGCTAGATTGCTCGAGCGGGAAATCGCCCGTCTCGAGCATGGCGAGCATTGCGTCGTCACACCGTCCGGGCAGGCCGCCTTGTGTTTATCCGTGATGGCGTTCGTGCGGGCCGGCGATCATCTGCTGGTATCCGCCGCAAGCTACGGCGCGTTGAAAACCTATGCGGAAAAATGGCTGGCCAGCCTGGGTGTCGACGTCCAGTTTTATCCTCCAGCAATTTCAAATGAAATTGAATCATATATCCGGCCCAACACGCGCATGATTTGCCTTGAGGCGCCAGGCACCGTAACCATGGAGATGAGCGATATACCTGCCATTGTCGCCATCGCCAAGCGGTACGGCGTGATGACGATGATGGATAACACCTGGGCTTCGCCATTGGGTTTCCGACCGCTGGATCATGGGGTGGATCTGAGCGTGGAGGCAGCGACCAAATACTTCGGAGGACACTCGGACGTGCTGCTGGGCAGCATCGCCACCAACGATGCAGGCCAGTATTCGGCTTTGCGCGAGACACAAAGCATCATGGGCCTGCAAACGAGTCCGGACGACTGCTTCCTTGTGTTGCGGGGGCTGGATACCTTTGCCTTGCGCTACGAGACGCAGGGCAGGCATGCGCTGGAGATCGGACGCTGGCTGCAGGCTCGGCCCGAGGTGGACCAACTCTTGTTTCCCTGCCTGCCCGGGGATGCGGGGCATGACCGATGGACACGCGACTTCCAGCAAGGCGGATGTCTGTTCTCGTTTACGCTTGAAAAGCCGGACGATCAGGCGCACGCTGCCTTTTTTTCCGCCCTGCGGCATCTGCCCATCGGCGCCAGCTGGGGCGGAGTGCACAGTCTGATTGCGTTCTATCCTGCTGCCATGCAAAGGGATCGGGTATTCCCGCGCACGGACAAGGCAGTCATTCGGCTATCCGCGGGACTGGAGGATCCCGCCCTGATTATCGAGGATTTGGACCGGGCCTTATCTGCCTTTCGCCAGACAGCGAGCGGACGGTCGCCAAGTCAATAAACGGGTTGCAGTGCCAGGCCATGGAAAATCAGTCTGAAACCCATGGCAATTTCAAGAAAAGCCGTTGATCACCTCGGCGGCGCTTTATCGACAAAGGAGACATAACATGAACACCATTTCTAGACGCTGTGTCGCGGGCGGCTTTCGCGCCCTATCATTGCTGGGCCTGGTTGGCGGCCTGGCCATATCTGCGGCCCAAGCGCAAACGGTCGATCTGCTGGACCGTATCAACAGCACCGGAGTGATCCGGATCGCGAATACGCAAGCCAGCCCGCCCTGGAGCATGCTGGACGAGAACAACAAGCTGACCGGATACGATGTCGAGATGGCCCGGGAACTGGCCAAGCGAATGGGGGTGCGCGACATCAAGTTCGTTGGCGATACCTACAAGAATTTCGTCGAGGGGCTGAAGACGGACAAGTACGATCTGGTCATGAATGATATGACACCAACCGAGGTGCGTCGCAAGCAAGTGGATTTTTCCGTGCCGTATGGTGTCGAGGTATTCAGGATTTTCGTGCGCAAGGATAACAGCGATATTACGAGCAAGGCGACGCTCAAAGGTAAAAAGGTCGGCGTCTCGACCGGCTCTTCCAACGAGACCTGGGCACGGGAGAACCTGACCGAATCCGATATCCGGGGTTATGACAATGGCGCCCTGATCTTCAACGATATCGCCAACGGTAGGATTGACGCGGTCATTATTTCTCATTTCGGTGGTATGAAATACGCGCAGGAAAGAGGCATCCCGGTCAAGGAAGTGGGCGAACCCCTGACCTACCAGCTGGCCGCAGCGGCGCTGGCCAAGGGCCAGCAGCCGTTGCAGGATGCGGTCAACAAGGCGCTGGAAAGTATGCTGAAGGATGGCACGGTAGCTCGACTTAGCGACCAGTTCGTGGGGCGCGAGTACGATATGCTCGGTTCGATTGCCGCCGCCAAGGCCGAGCTGGCCGAAAAGGGAAAATAACCATGTATGAGTTATTTGTCCGTGCCCTGCCGTTGTTGAAGGATGCGTTGCTCATGACGCTCCTGCTATCGGCGGCGTCCTTTATCCTTGGTTGCGTGCTGGGCCTGTTCATTACACTGGCGCGCATTTCGAGCTGGCGTGTCCTGCGCTACCTGGCGTTTGCCTACGTTTCGATATTCCGGGGAACACCACTATTGGTGCAACTGCTGCTGATCTATTTCGGTTTACCCAGGATCGGTATTGTCCTGGAGCCCGTGCCCTCCGCGATTATCGCGCTTACCTTGTTTTCTGCCTCTTACCTGAGCGAGAATTTTCGCTCGGGTATCAACGCCGTCGACAAAGGGCAGTGGGAGGCGGCCTTGTCCATGGGCATGGGCTACTGGAAAATGATGCAGCGGGTCATCCTTCCGCAGGGGCTGGTCATTGCCATTCCTACGGTAGGCAGCCGGCTGATTGCGCTTGTGAAGGATACCTCGCTTGCTTCGGCGGTCACCGTGGTCGAGTTGACCAGGGTGGCCGATCAGGTCGGCGCGGCAACCTTTCGATATATGGAAATGTTCCTTATGGTTGGCGCCGTCTATTGGGTCATCAACCAGATTCTCACGATCCTCCAGACCTATCTGGAAGACAGATTCTCAAGGCAAAATCAATGACAGCAGAAACTCACTATGCAATACAGGCGCGGGGAATAGATAAAAGCTTTGCGGGGAAGAAAATTCTCTTCGGCGTTGATCTGAACGTGGAAAAGGGCGAAGTCGTTGTCATCATGGGGCCATCGGGCTCGGGAAAGACAACCTTGTTGCGCTCATTGAATTTTCTTGAGCAACCCGATAGCGGCCAAGTGCAGATTGGCGGTATTCAAGTGCGCATCGTGGCCGGCAAACCCTATACCAGTAGCCAGAAGAAGGATATACAGGCAATACGCCGAAAGTCGGCCATGGTGTTCCAGTCGTTCAATCTTTTTCCGCACATGACGGCGATCGAGAATGTGATAGAAGGCCTGATCAGCGTACAAAAGGTGCCGAAAAAACAGGCACTGGAAACCGGTTTGCGCCTGCTAGCGCGCGTGGGCCTGGAGGAAAAGGCGCATGCGTATCCGGCCCATCTGTCTGGCGGGCAAAAGCAGCGGGTGGCGATTGCGCGGGGGTTGTCAATGAATCCTGAAGTCATTCTTTTTGATGAGCCGACGTCGGCGCTGGATCCGGAACTGCGCGATGATGTGCTGGAAGTGATGCGCGGCCTGGCGCGGGAAGGCATGACGATGCTGGTGGTGACGCATGAGGTGAAATTTGCAAAAAACGTGGCCAACCGTATAATCTTCATGGAGCAGGGGACTGTCATGGAAAACCTGCCCGCCGCCCAATTTTTCAACGCATCGGTCAATCAGCGGATCACCCAGTTTCTTGGAAAAGTCGAATAACCTGTCGACCAATGATCAGCGCAGGTTTGCGCCGGCCGCCGGAGTCGCAGATGAACGCCAGGGATATCGAAATCTTCAGATCAGTCATGGTTTCCGGAACGGCAAGCAAAACCGCGGCGTTGCTGGGTATTTCTCAATCGGCGGTCAGCCAGTCCCTGCGCAAGCTCGAAAGGTCCGCGGATCTATGCCTGTTTGAACGTATCCGGGGGCGGCTGGTCCCCACGCGCGAGGCGCAGATCCTGCTGGCCGATATCGAGCAATATTTTGTTGGCATGCAGGCGATAGAACATCGTATTCGAAGCCTGCGGTCCGATGGCTCGGACCGGCTTTCCGCAGCTGTGTATCCCGCGCTCGGATTTAGTTTTCTGCCCAAGGTCGTGGCCAGTTTCAGGCAGCGCTTTCCCGAAACCCGGGTTTCGCTACAGATTATGAGTTCCAAGGATGTGCATTATCACGTGTCTTCCGGCCAGGTTGATTTCGGCTTGATGGCGGATGAAATGTCGGTGGCGGGCCTTGAGCATTCGCTGTTTTTCCGCACGCCGTGCGTGATCGTCATGCGATCGGATCATCCGCTAAGTACCAAGCCCATCATAGGCCTGGCGGACCTGGATGGCGTGGATTTCATATGTCTGAATCCTGAAGATAGCAGTCGCAGACACTTGGACTCGCTGCTTGAAAAGGCGGGCGTCACGCCGCATCGCGTCGTGGATACGCCGTACTCGCAATCCGTTTGCGAATTGGCGCTGGAAGGGGTGGGTCTCGGAGTCGCCAATCCGGTGACGGCGCTGGAATATCTTGATCGGGGGTTGGTGCTCAAGCGGGTCGCATTTGACGTTGAGTTTCGCGCAATCCTGCTGTTTCGCACCGACAAGCTGTTTTCGGAGAGTTCAAAGCAGTTTCTGAAATACATGCGCATTAAAATGCACGAGGTGCAGACGCAGATAAAACAGATACTGGGCCCGGAAATCTGAGATGAGCATGGCCATGGCAATGGCAATGGGACGCGCGCCCCTTGTTGTCGTGACAGCAAGAGGCACAGGCTTATCCTCAGATGACTGCCTCGATGAGAAACGGCCCTTTGCGTCCCATGGCGCTGCGCAATACATCGGAAAACGCCTCGGCGGTGGTGACACGGGTCCCTTCGACACCGGCGGCCTGAGCCATATGCACCCAGTCGAAGGCCGGATCGTCAAGATCCAGCATACGATGCGCGTTTCGGCCCGGTGCGCCTGCCCCCACTTGCTTGAATTCATTGTGCAAAATGGCGTAGCTGCGATTTGCAAACACAATCGTAATGACATCGAGCTGTTCCCGCGCCTGGGTCCATAATGCCTGCAGCGTGTACATGCCGCTGCCGTCGGCTTGCATCAAAATCACCTTGCGGTCCGGGCAGGCAACCGCTGCGCCGGTTGCCAGCGGGATGCCAATGCCGATGGCGCCGCCGGTGATTTGCAGGAAGTCGTGAGGTGCCGCACCGAAGGTTGATTTGAACGAGTCACGGCCCGACGTGACGGACTCGTCGCAAATAATCGCATTCTCGGGCAAGAGGCTGCCGATGGCCTGGATCACGGCCGCGGCATCCAGTTTGCCTGTCGGCAAAGGCATTGCGGTGCGCTCGGCCAAAAACGGAGCCACTGGGGTCTGGGTAGCGCCTACGGCATCGGCCAGGGCGCCCAGGGCCGCCAGGATGTCGTCCTGGGGCTCGGTCAGCGCGATGCGCTTGCAGCCCGCCGGCACCAATTCGCCGGGTTTGCCAGGGTACGCAAAAAATGCGACTGGCGTCTTCGCGCCGACCAGGATCAGTTGCTCCGTATCTTTCAGCGCAGCCAATGCCAGGTCGACGTTGAACGGCACACGATCGATCTTGACGCGACCCGCGCCGCGCTCGATACGCCCGTTGGACTGTTGCGCCATCAGCCGCGCGCCTGTCTTGGCCGCGATGCGCGCCGCGGTTTCCAGCGCCGGTGTACGCAAGGCCTTGCCCGACAGCAAAAGCACCGTATTGCGGCCGTTGCCCAACGCTTCTGCCGCGGCGCGCAACGATGGCTCGGAGACCTGGGTGCGCGCCGCGATCCTGGCTTTTTGAATCGGCGCATCGGTTGGCGACCAGGCCGCATCCGCTGGCAATATCAATGTCGTGACCGCGCCATGGCCGGCATGGGCGGCGCCAACGGCTTCGGCCGCCGCGTCCGAGACATCGTCTGCGGACTGGATGCGTCGAACCCAGTCCGACATTGGCCGTGCCAGGCTTTCGATATCGCTGGTCAGCGGCGCATCGTATTGCAAATGGTAGCTGGCGTGATCCCCTACGACGTTGATCATCGGCGTATGCGCACGACGAGCGTTGTGCATGTTCGCCAGGCCGTTCGCCATGCCCGGCCCGCAATGCAATAAAGTGGCGGCAGGCTTATCTGCCATGCGGGCATAGCCGTCCGCCGCGCCGGTCACCACGCCTTCGAAAACGCCGAGCACGCAGCGCATTTGCGGCTTGCGGTCAAGCGCCGCCACAAAATGCATTTCCGATGTGCCCGGATTGGCAAAACATACATCAATATCGTTTGCGAGTAGCGTATCGCAAAGACTGTCGGCTCCATTCATGAATCAATAATCCTTTTAAATGCGTCAAGCCCCGCAAGGGGCTGGTCGTTCAGGCGGCCAGGCGCTCTACTTGGCCTCGATGTGCTTATCTTTGATAAGCTTGTGCCAGCGTTCCCTCTCGGTTTTTTCAAACGCCAGCAAATCATTGCCGAAAATCGTTCCCGGCTGGGTGCTGGTCTGCTCCAGCTTTTCCTTCAGAGTCTGCGAAGCCAAGGCTTTTTTGGCGGCTTCCTGAAGCCTGGCCATATGCGCCGGCGGCGTGCCGGCAGGCGCATAGAGCGCGAACCAGGCGGTCACGTCAAAGCCGGGCAGGCCCGATTCGGCGACAGTGGGAATATCGGGTGCGGAAGGCGAACGCTGGGCGCTGGTAATCGCAATGCCTCGCACTTTTTTGCCATCTTTGACTTGTGAAAGCGTGCTCGGCAGGTTGTCCATCAAAATGTCTACCTGGCCGCCGATCAGGGCCGGCATGGAACCCGATACGCCCTTGAAGGGGACATGCAGCATGCTGATCCCGGCCGCGTCTTCCAGATAGGCACCGGTCAGGTGGACCGAGGAACCCACGCCTGGCGAGGCATAGGTCAGTTTCTTGTCCTTGGTTTGCCTGGCCTTGTCGATCAAGTCCTGCAGCGATTTGATCTCCGATTGCGCGTTGACGGCAATCACGTTGGGTGTGGTGCCTGCCAGTGCGATGGGGGCAAAGTCTTTTTCGGGATCGAAAGGCATGTCCTTGAACAGAAACTGATTGATGGTTTGCGTCCCCACGGTGCCCATGCCGATCGTATAGCCGTCTGGCTTGGCGCGAGCGAGCGCGCCCATGCCCACGTTGCCACCCGCGCCCGCGCGGTTTTCCACCACAATCGTCTGGCCCAGCTCTTTTTCCAGCGCCTGGGCCACATTTCTGGCGATCAGGTCGGTGGTGCCGGCGGGCGGATAAGGTACGATGAGCGTGACAGGATGGTCAGGGTAGTCGGCGGCAAGCGCGGCGGCGGCACTGCCGATGCCGATGGCAAGCAGTAACGATTGCAGCACTGGTTTTGATGTGCAGAACATGGTGTCTCCATTTGGATATTTTTGTAAGCGGCCCCAGGCGCAGCGGGCAAGGCCCGGTTATCGACCTCGCGCCTTAGCCCTGGTACCGATCTTTCATTCGCGAATCGTGAAGCCAGACTTGTAGTAGACACGAATTGCCGGCCACTTTGCAAGCGGCCGGCTCGTGTGTGTTTTTATTCTGCTTGCCGGAACGAGTCTGTCCCGCCGTACCCGCCGCCACCCGGCGTTTCGACAACGAAGACATCACCGGCTTGCAGGGCAATGCTGTCTTGGGCCTTCAGCTCGATCCGTTCGCCGCTAGGGCGCTCTACATAGTTTCTGCCGGTGTCGCCAGGTTCGCCGCCGTTCAGTCCAAACGGAGGATAGACGCGGTTGTTCGACAAAATAGCGGCAGTCATGGGTTCGAGGAATCGCATACGCCGGATACCTCCGTCTCCACCGCGCCACTTGCCACGACCTCCGGACCCGGGGCGAATGGCGTATGAGTCCAAGCGTACCGGAAAACGCAACTCCAGCACTTCCGGATCGGTCAGGCGGGAATTGGTCATATGCGCCTGGACCAGCGAGGTTCCGTCAAAGCCAGCGATATCGTCGTCAAGCTTCGTCGGCCCGGCGCCGGTCCCCCCGGAAATCGTTTCGTAATACTGATAGCGGTCGTTGCCGAAAGTGAAGTTGTTCATGGTTCCCTGGCTGGCCGCCAGTACGCCCAGCGCGCCATACAGGGCGTTGACGATGCACATGGACGTTTCCACGTTGCCGGCGACCACGGATGCCGGCGGTTCCGGATTCAGCATGGAAGCAGGGGGGATGACGATGTCTATCGGCTTCAGGCAACCGGCGTTCAAGGGAATATCG
The DNA here is from genome assembly GCA_040395835.1 of Advenella kashmirensis. Classification (GTDB taxonomy): domain Bacteria; phylum Pseudomonadota; class Gammaproteobacteria; order Burkholderiales; family Burkholderiaceae_B; genus Advenella; species Advenella kashmirensis_B. Next base: position 54,397 of record JBEBPQ010000013.1, on the reverse strand, counting down.
TCATCCACCAAGGTGCGAAATACGTACAGAACAGCCGCTACCGCAATGGAAGCCGGCGCGTTGAAGTTATTGGTCAATTGCGCAGAGGATCCCGAGAAATCCACCGTCACCGACTGCCGGTCAGGATGAATGCGAATGGCGACCTTGATCACGGCGCCATTATCCAGCGGGTACGTAAAATCGCCATCGCGCAGCAGTGGAATGACGCGTCGCACCGAGGCTTCGGCATTGTCTTGCACATGCTGCATATAGGCTTGCACGACCGCCAGACCGAAAGTGTCGCACATGGCATGCAGCTCCCTGACCCCTTTTTGGTTGGCGGCGATCTGCGCCTGCAGGTCGGCCAGGTTCTGATCGGGATTGCGCGCCGGATAGCGTCCCGATGTCAGTATCTTGCGAGCTTCCTCTTCCCTGAAATGACCGTTGCGCACGAGTTGGAAGTTGGTAAAAAGAATGCCTTCTTCTTCGATCGTGGTCGAATCGGGCGGCATGGATCCCGGCGTGAGCCCACCCACGTCGGCATGATGGCCGCGCGATCCGACGTAGAAAATGATGTCATTGCCGGCTTGATCAAAAACCGGAGTGATAACGGTAATGTCCGGCAGATGCGTGCCGCCGTGATAGGGATCGTTGACTACATACGCGTCGCCCGGCTGCATATGGCCGGCGTTCTCGCGCATGACCGTCTTGATGGATTCGCTCATGGATCCCAGGTGCACGGGCATATGTGGCGCGTTGGCGATGAGGTTGCCTTGCGCGTCGAAAATGGCGCAGGAAAAATCCAGGCGCTCTTTGATGTTGACGGAATAAGCCGTATTTTGCAGGCTCAGACCCATCTGATCGGCAATGGACATGAACAGATTGTTGAAGACCTCCAGCATGACCGGATCGGCTTCGGTGGTGGCCGCAAGCGTGTTGCGCAAGGGGACGACGCGGGTCAGCACCAGGTGGTCCCTCTCGGTCAGCGTGGCTGACCAGCCGGACTCCACGATCGTGGTTTGGTTCTCTTCGGAGACAATGGCGGGCCCTTCGATGGTATCGGCTGCCTGCAAGGCAGCACGGCGGTAAATGGGCACGTCCCGCCATGCGCCGTCGCTGAACATCTTGCCGCGCGCATCCGCTCGCGGCGGCGCCTCATCCTGACGCGTGATCCTGGCCTCTTCAATGTCGCTGCCGGCGATCACCGCTTCCACCAGCAGGGATTCCAGCACCAGCGGCCGTTCCTTGATCAGGAATGAGTAACGTTGCCGATACTGATCATTGAAAGCTTCCTGCATTTTGTCCACGGTGCCATAAGGAATTTCCAGCGCGCTATCGGTTCCCTGGTACTTCAGCAGTACCCGCGTATCCAGCTCGATGCGTGGATTTGCCCCCGTTTCCTGGGCCAGGTCCTCACTGGCCTGCGTGCCCAATTCGAGACGCAGCGTTTCCAGCTCGGCCAGCAGGTCGGCCTCTAGCGGTTTTTCCACGGTTTGCTGCCGGATGGCAACCTGATCGGCCAGGCCCATGCCGTAGGCCGATAAAACGCCGCCCAGCGGATGCGCAAACACCGTTGTCATACCTAGCGCATCGGCCACCAGGCACGCGTGCTGGCCGCCGGCGCCGCCGAATGTGGTCAGCGCATAGCGGGTGACATCGTGTCCTTGCTGCACCGAGATACGCTTGATGGCTTCAGCCATATTCTGGACCCCGATAGCCAGAAAGCCCGCGGCCAGATCTTCCGCGCCCACGGCTTTGCCGGTAGCCTGCGCGACTTCCTGGCTCAAGGCTTTGAATTTTTCCCGCACAATATCCGCGTCCAGGGGTTGATCGGCATTGGGGCCGAAGACGGCAGGAAAATAGTCCGGCTGTATCTTTCCCAGCATGACGTTGCAGTCGGTGATCGTCAGGGGGCCCTGCTTGCGATAGCACGCGGGCCCGGGATTGGCGCCAGCTGAATCCGGGCCCACGCGCAAGCGGGCGCCATCGAAATGCAGAATGGATCCGCCACCGGCCGCCACCGTATGTATCCGCATCATCGGTGTGCGCATGCGCACACCGGCCACGGAGGTTTCATAATCGCGTTCGTACACGCCCGAAAAATGCGAGACGTCGGTGGAGGTGCCGCCCATGTCGAACCCGATGATTTTATCGAACCCGGCTTGCTGGCTGCTTCTTGCCATGCCGACAATGCCGCCGGCGGGGCCCGAGAGGATCGCATCCTTGCCGCGAAAGCGGTGCGCATCGGAAAGCCCGCCCGATGACTGCATGAACATCAGGTTCACGCCAGGCAATTCCGAGGACACCTGGTCGACGTATCGACGCAGGATGGGCGACAGGTATGCGTCCACCACAGTGGTATCGCCACGCGACACAAATTTGATCAGCGGATTGACTTCGTGCGAGGCGGAAATTTGCGTAAACCCGGTCTGTCGGGCCAACTGCAGCGCCAGCTTCTCGTGCTCGGGGTTGATCCAGGCATGCATGAATACGATGGCGATGCTTCGAAAGCCTTGAGCAAATGCATGGTCCAGTTGCCTCTGCAAGGCGGCTTTGTCGATGGGTGCGATGACATCGCCTTCGGCGGACATCCGCTCCGGGATTTCAAGGACTTGCTCATACAGCATTTCGGGCAGGACAATATGCCGGTCAAACAGCCGAGGGCGGTTCTGGTAGGCAATCCGCAAGGCATCGGCAAAGCCCGCTGTCGTCAGAAACACGACCCGTTCCCCCTTGCGTTCAAGCAACGCATTGGTGGCGACCGTGGTTCCCATCTTGACACACTCGATTTGCGCGACCGGGATCGGGGCGTCTTTTTCTATGGACAGGAACTGCCGGATGCCTGCGATTGCCGCATCCCTGTACTGTTCAGGGTTCTCAGACAGCAATTTTTTCGTCAGCAGTTTCTGTTGCGGTGAAATGGCGACAATGTCGGTGAAGGTGCCTCCGCGGTCGATCCAGAACTGCCACTTGCTCATGTTGATTTCCTATCTGAAAATATTCGTGGGTTGTTGATTTCTGCGTCGGTAAGTGTATCAGTTGGTGCCGTGTTTGTGCTCGCACAGCGGCAAGCGGGCCTGGCTTTGTTGTACTTATTCACAAATGTGATGCCCGGTGCGAAACATCGGTTGTCAAATCGCCGCACGATACATGCGGCGCTTATCAGTGTTTTCCCTTTCTGCTGAAATCTTTTCGTGTCCTAGGGCGAAAAATCTTATATTCTTTCACGATGTAGTTTGCAATGTTCTTATATGGTTTAGTCATTCAGGTCCGGGTGGCCTGGTCACGCGGGGGCGAGTCTTCGCGGGGGCCGGCGGCCGGGTTCGCTGATACTCAAGGAAAGCTCGATGAAAAAAACTGCTCTGGTCCTGACTGCCCTTGCCGGCGCGATCTTCAGTTTCAATGCGGCCGCCGCGACCCAGTGGGATATGCCGACCGCCTATCCAGACTCCAATTTCCACACGGAGCTTGCCAATCAATTCGTCAAGGCCGTGGCCGACGCCACCGGTGGCGAATTCAAAATCACCATCCATTCCAATGCTTCCCTGTTCAAGGCGCCCGAAATCAAGCGGGCCGTGCAGGGCAACCAGGCGCAAGCCGGTGAAATACTGCTCAGCAATTTCGCCAATGAAGACCCTATCTACGAGCTGGACGGTCTGCCGTTTCTTGCAACGGGCTATGAGCAGGCATGGAAACTCTATCAGGCCCAGAAGCCCTATCTGGAAAAGAAGCTTGAGTCCCAGGGCATGAAATTGCTATATTCGGTTGCCTGGCCGCCGCAAGGTATCTATACCAACAAGGTACTCAACACAACGGCCGATATGAAAGGCCTGAAATGGCGAGCCTACAGTCCGGTAACGTCGAAGATCGCGCAGGCGGTGGGCGCGCACCCGGTTACCATTCAGCAAGCGGAATTGTCGCAGGCGCTGGCTACGGGCGTTGTCGATTCCTATATGTCTTCGGGCTCGACCGGCTACGATACCAAAACCTATGAATATCTGAAGAAGCTCTACGATACGCAAGCCTGGCTGCCCAAGAATGCGGTGATCGTCAATAAGAAGGCATTCGACCGGCTGGACGACAAAGAGAAAAAAGCCTTGCTGGACGCTGCCGCCCAGACAGAGAAGGCAGGATGGCAGTTGTCCCAGGAAAAGACCAAATGGTATAACGAACAGCTTCAGAAAAACGGCGTTGAAATTATCAAGCCTTCGGAAGCGTTGGTGACCGGGTTAACCAAGATCGGCCAAGAGATGATTGCCGACTGGGCCAAGAAAGCCGGCGCCGATGGCGAAAAGCTGCTGAACGATTATAAAGCGCAATGAGAAAGCTGCTTGATTCACTATACGAGGCCGCCGGCTGGCTGGCGGGCCTGTTCATGATCGGCATTCTAATCTTCGTGCTTTGGTCGATTGTGATCCGGCAGATGGGCACCAACTTTCCGGGGCTGGATGCCTATGCCGGCTATTCTATGGCGGGTGCCGGTTTCCTGGCCCTGGCCAGTACCTTTCGGCGCAATGAACATATCCGGGTAACGCTGTTGCTGTCGGCGCTCAAGCCGCAGGCTCGCCATTACCTGAACCTGTTCACGCTGCTTGTCGCTATTGTTCTGGCAGGGGCGCTGGCCTGGTTTAGTGTCACGCTTGTCATGGATTCGTTCGCCTACAACGATTTATCGACAGGCGAAGACGCGACACCCTTATGGATACCCCAGTTAGCCATGGCTATTGGGTGCGCATTATTCTGGATCTCGATCGTCGACGAATTTTTCTGCTCGCTGAAAAAAGGCTACTCCTCGACCGAGGAAGAACCCGTCTCCATGCAAACCTGAGCCGCCGGAGGCCGGCAGTCGTCAGCCCTGGCAATCACCCCTGTGTCTGTTGCGGCAGTTTCCGCTGGAATAAATAATGAATGATTCACTCGTCATCATCGTCCTGTTAGTATCGATTTTCGGATTTCTCGGGGCAGGGGTCTGGGTAGGGCTGACATTGTCGGGCTGTGCCTGGCTGACCATGGCGCTTTTTTCCTCCCGACCTGCCGGCGACGCAATGTCGCTGACGATTTGGGGGGCGGCATCCAGCTGGACGCTGACCGCTTTGCCGCTGTTTCTGTGGATGGGCGAAATCCTGTTCCGTTCCCGCTTATCCACGGATCTGTTTCGTGGCCTGGCACCATGGCTGAGCCGGTTGCCGGGCAAATTGCTGCATACCAATATCATCGGCTGCGCGATTTTTGCGGCCGTATCGGGCTCTTCCGCAGCCACCTGCGCCACCATAGGAAAAATGACGATTCCCGAGCTCAAGCGCCGGGGTTATCCGGACGATCAAGTGTTGGGAACGCTCTCGGGCGCGGGCACACTCGGCTTGCTGATCCCGCCATCGATCATCATGATTGTATATGGCGTGGCAGCCAATGTTTCCATCTCCCGCCTGTTCATTGCGGGGGTCTTGCCGGGCCTTCTGCTGGCCGGTCTGTTTATGGGGTACATCATCATCTGGTCCTTGCTGCATCCGGGAGCCATTCCGAAAGAAGAAAGCACCCTGACCTTTGCCCAGAAAATCATGGAGTCGCGCTACTTGATTCCGGTCGTGCTGCTCATCGCCGCCGTCTTGGGGTCGATTTATACCGGTCTGGCCACGGCGACCGAGGCCGCCGCCGTTGGTGTCGTCGGCGCCTTATTGCTCTCGCTGGCCCAGGGTTCCATGAACTGGCAAACCTTCAAGGAATCCCTGTTGGGTGCGACAAGGCTGTATTGCATGATTGCATTGATTCTCGCTGGCGCCCAGTTCCTGACACTGGCCATGGGCTATGTCGGGCTGCCGCGTTCCCTGGCCGAATGGATCGCCTCTCTCGGCCTGTCGCAATTTGGCCTGGTTCTGGTTCTGATGCTGTTCTTTATTGTGCTAGGTTGTTTTCTGGATGGCATTTCCATGGTTGTGCTGACCATTGGCGTGCTGCTGCCCACGGTGGAGGCGGCGGGACTGGATCTGATCTGGTTCGGCATATTTCTTATTTTTGTCATCGAGATGGCGCAGATCACGCCGCCGGTGGGCTTTAACCTGTTCGTTCTCTCGGGAATGACCAAGAAAGAGCTGACATACATCGCCCGCGTGTCTTTCCCCATGTTCCTGTTGATGATTGTCGGGGTCTTGATTATCTACTGGTTTCCCGGGGTGGTAATGTGGTTGCCGCAGAACGTTCGGTAACCCCATCGCCTGACACAATTTTGCATATTGTTAATATAGTAAGTAAAAATATCAAATTGACCCAGCTTTCGCTCAAATTGCACAAACTTCGGAAAAATACCTTTGAAAATTACGCAAACTAAATTGTTTTGAAATGTAATAAATCGTTTTTATTTTTTATAAGTATGACGTTACTGCGCTGTAAATACTGGGACGCGTGATAAATTTTGTAAAATGATTGGGCGGATTCATGAAGTAGACTAGGGTTTTTACTAGTCTCAATCTGCGTATTAATGTGTAACGTGTAGCGAAATGCACTCATTGCGTGACAAGGAAGCGTCACACAAGTTTAATATTGCATGTTTAGGATAGCCGGGGTACATGAAAACATTTGATGAATTGTTCTCTGCATTCAGCGATGATAATTGCGGCGAAAATCTTGAGTACGATGCTGCATTCCTGGCATTGCAGCAGTCGGTAGTGGAAAAACCGGAGCAGCAATTTGGCGATACCATCATCGACGCTGAGGCGCCGGATTGGAACCAGGTGGAAAAGCAAGCGCTGGCCTTGTGCGAGCGCACTTGCGATCTGCGGATAATCCATGCGCTGACCTCTTCATGGGCTTCGCAGCAAGGAATTGTCGGGTATGCCCAAGGCGTCCGCCTGACGCTGGATGTATTGCGCCGATGCTGGACTGGCGTTTATCCGCAACTGGTCGACGAAGATTATGAAGACCCGCTGCCACGGATCAACGCGCTGAATTCGCTTGCCGACATGCAAGGGGTTGGCAAAATGGTTCGCGCCGGCAATTTATTGACTGGCGCGCATGGGCAGCTGACCTTGCGCGATGCCGAGTTGATCATGGAGGGAACCAAGGCTGAGTTGTTCCCTGGCGGCAGACCTCGGCTGATCGAAACCTTGAATCAGGCCGCTTTGGCAGGAACGCCGGAAGTCTTGGCCTTGCAGGAGTCCGTAAAGTGCCTGCATGAGATTTTGGAATTGGTCACGGAAAAATTGGGTACTGAGTGGACCCCGACTCTGACCGGGTTGTTGCGTGGCTTCGAGCTGGTTGCGGGTGGCCTTGGCGCAACATTGACCCAATCCGAAGAAGCCGGCGCGAGGGGCGCTGAAGAAGAAGTCGCGGGTAGCCAGGCAGAGGGGGCTGCGGCCCCGACAGCACCCATCGTCATGGAAAAAAGCGTATCCTGGAAAGACGTACAGATAAAAACGCGCGATGAGGCAATGGCAGCACTGGAAAAGGTCAGCAGTTACTTCGAGGTGCATGAGCCAAGCCATCCGGCACCGTTTTTGATTCGTCGCGTGCAGCAGACGATTCCTTTGAATTTCCACGAAATGCTTAAGAATCTTACGCCAGGAAATGCCGAGCAGTTTGAGAGCTGGTTGCCGCGAGAAGAGTAACTTTGATTAATTAGATATATATGATTCCACCGGCAATGCCGGTCAAGAGTTGGAGAGTAAGAGAATGGCTACACGAATGTCATCACGCAGAAGCGGCCAGAAGTTCATAGCGCGTAACCGCGCCCCGCGTGTGCAGATCGAATATGATGTCGAAATCTATGGTGCAGAACGAACGATTCAATTGCCATTTGTGATGGGAGTCATGGCTGATCTTGCCGGCAAGTCCGAAGTGCCGCAGGCAGACATCAACGATCGAAAATTCCTTGAAGTCGATATCGACAATTTTGATGAGCGCATGAAAGCCATCAAACCACGCGTCGCGTTCCAGGTTCCCAATACGCTGACTGGTGAGGGCGTATTGAGTGTTGATATGAGTTTTGAAAGCATCGACGATTTTTCACCCGCTCAGGTGGCCCGCAAGGTGGACGCCCTTAATTCCTTGCTGGAGGCGCGGACCGAGCTGGCCAACCTGTTGACATACATGGATGGCAAGACCGGCGCGGAAGAGTTGATCAGCAAGGTCTTGAAGAACCCTGCCTTGATGAAAACCTTGGCGGCAACGCCCAACAAGGACGTCGCTGCCAATCAGGCTGATGATACCGTCTCCGATGCAGACGATACAAGTAAGTAACAGGAAGAGCTAAATGAGCACGACTGCACAGAAAGAAGCAGTACAGCTAGAGGCGCTGCAATCAGACGGCCTGGCTGCCCTGCTGAAAAAAGAATTCAAGCCCAAGACCGACCAGGCCCGTGAGGCTGTCGAGAACGCGGTCAAGACGCTGGCCGAACAAGCGCTTGAAAATACCGTGACCATGTCTTCGGACGCCTATTCGACCATTCAGGCGATTATTGCCGAAATTGACCGCAAGATGTCCGAGCAGATCAATGTGATCATGCACAAGCAGGAGTTCCAGAAACTGGAAGGCGCCTGGCGTGGCTTGCATTATTTGGTCAATAATTCCGAGACCGACGAACTGCTGAAAATTCGCGTCATGTGCATCACCAAGAAGGAGCTGGGACGCACATTGAAACGCTACAAAGGCGTGGGTTGGGATCAGAGCCCGATTTTCAAGCGCATTTACGAAGAGGAATATGGCCAGTTCGGTGGCGAGCCCATCGGGTGCATCGTCGGCGACTACCACTTTGACCATAGTCCGCCGGACGTGGAACTGCTGGGCGAAATGGCCCGTATCTCGGCTGCGGCGCATTGCCCCTTCATCTCCGGCGCTTCACCGGAAGTCATGCAGATGGACTCCTGGCAGGAACTGGCCAATCCGCGCGATCTCACCAAGATCTTCAGCAACTCGGAATATGCCGCCTGGCGCAGTCTGCGCGAATCGGAAGATTCCCGCTATATCGGCCTGGCGATGCCTCGGTTCCTGGCGCGTCTGCCCTACGGTTCGCGCACCAATCCCGTGGATGAATTCGATTTCGAAGAAGATACCGACGGCGCGACGCACGAACGTTATACCTGGGCGAACTCGGCCTACGCCATGGCGGCGAACATCAACCGCTCGTTCAAGGAATACGGCTGGTGCACGTCGATTCGCGGTGTCGAGTCTGGTGGCGCGGTCGAAGACTTGCCATGCCATACCTTCCCGACAGACGATGGTGGTGTGGACATGAAGTGTCCCACCGAGATCGCCATCAGCGATCGTCGCGAAGCGGAATTGGCCAAGAACGGTTTCATGCCGCTGGTGCATCGCAAGAACTCCGACTTTGCCGCATTCATCGGTGCGCAGTCGCTCCAGAAACCGCATGAGTACACGGATCCTGACGCGACGGCGAATGCGCGTTTGTCTGCCCGTCTCCCATACCTGTTCGCTTGCTGCCGGTTTGCGCACTACCTGAAATGCATCGTGCGCGACAAGATTGGTTCGTTCCGCGAACGCGACGACATGGAACGCTGGCTCAATGACTGGATCATGAACTACGTCGACGGCGACCCGGCCAACTCCTCGCAGGAAACCAAGGCCCGCAAGCCCCTGGCGGCGGCGGAGGTCCAGGTTACCGAAGTGGAAGACAACCCTGGCTATTATGCCGCCAAGTTTTTCCTGCGCCCGCATTATCAACTGGAAGGATTGACCGTTTCCCTGCGTCTGGTGTCCAAGCTGCCATCGCTGAAACAGAACGAGAATTGATCCTGTCGGAACGCATGCGCCGCTGCCGGCGCGTGAAAGCAATGCCAGTGGCGCGTTCTGAGCGTGTCGCTGCAATTGGATACCGTGAAGGCGGTATGCCTGCTGTAAAGCAGTACCTGTAGTATGTGAAGCAACGACAGGCCGAAAGGCCTGATCGAAATTTTAATTAATGAGATTTATTAGCTCACTAGGAGAATATTGTGGCTGTTGATATGTATATGAAAATCGAAGGTGCAAACGGTGAATCCAAGGATTCCAACCACAAAGACTGGAGCGATATCCAATCGTTTGCATGGGGTGCAACGCAACCTGGCTCTATGGCTACCGGCGGTGGCGGTGGTACAGGCAAGGCCAGCTTCAATGACCTGAACGTTGTTGCTCGTATCGACCGTGCAGCGCCTGCTGTCATGAAGCATTGCGCTACCGGTAAACACCTGAGCAAAGTGGAAGTTTCCGTGTGCAAGGCGGGTGGTTCACAGGTCGAGTACTCTAAAATCACGCTGGAAGACGTACTGGTTACATCAGTTCAGTACACTGGCGCCCATGACGGCGACGCGATGATGGTTAGCTATGCATTCCAGGCTGCCAAAGTCAAGCAGCAGTATTGGGAGCAGACAGAGCAGGGCGGCAAAGGCGCTGAGTCTATTGTTGCTTACAGCGTCAAAGAGAACAAAATCGTTGGTTAATCCGGTTTTTTCTGTTTGATGGCAAGGGAGCCCCGCAAGGGGTTCCACCAGAGCTAACATGTACACCGGTCGCGGTTGCTGTTAGCTCGTTTTATTTTTTGAACGGAACAGGTATGACGGGTATCATAAAAGCATTGGGTGGAGCAAGTGTTGACGAACAGCTCAATCAGGTAAGAGCGGACATCCGGAAAAAACCGGCGGATGCAGACCTGCGCGCCAAGCTATTTCAGCTGCTGGCGGTAAAAGGACAGTGGGAAAAAGCGTTCGAGGCGCTCAAACTGAGCTCCGAAATGAACAGTCAGGCCCAGCCGGTTGCCGTTCTGTATACCGGCGCCATTACTGCGGAGCAGGAGCGCGAGGCAGTATTCCGTGGCGAGAAAACGCCAGCGGTTTTCGAGGAGCCGCCACAGTGGATGGCGATGCTGCTTGAGGCATTGCGCTCCAACGAGGAGACGGCCCATGCCCTGCGTGAACAGGCCATGGAAACCGCGCCAACAATTGCCGGGACGATGCTGATCAACGGCGGCGAGTCGGGCCAGGCCTTTGAGTGGCTATGCGATGGCGATGCGCGCCTGGGGCCGGTTTGCGAGTTGATTGCCAACGGTCGCTACGGATGGGTACCGTTCGATATGATTCAGTCCTTGCGCTTGATTCCTCCCGAAGGACTGACCGACCTGATCTGGGTCCAGGCAGAGGTGACGCTGGTCAATGGCCGATCCCAAATTGGCCTGATTCCCGCGCGCTATCCAGCGCCTGCGGGGCAGCAGTACGCGGATCTCGATGACGCCAGCAATCTGTCGCGTCGCACCGATTGGCAGGAAATCGCCGAAGACATGTATATTGGATCCGGACAAAAGATGTGGATGACCGATAGTGCGGAGTATGCCTTGCTCGACGCGCGCAGCGTCACATTTCACCATGAGCGGCTTAACTGATCGCCGGAATCGTTTCGGCAGGACGCGGCCCGATAAAATAACAAGACCATAACAAAGGTGTGCAGTATGGATATTGAAGAACTTGCCGGCAAGCGGACAGCCTTTGGCATGCGGGAGCGCAAGGCTGCCAAAGACCGGCTGCAGCCGGCGTTGCTGGATCGTCTTACCGATGACGAGCCGCTGAAAAGAAAGGAGTCCCGCGATAGCGTGATGATCACCTACGATACGTTGCGCCAGGCTGTCCTGCGCGATTTGCGCTGGGTGTTGAATACGGTCAATATCGAGACCGTTGACGATTTGGAGGCATTCCCCCAGGTGCGCAACTCGACCGTGAATTTCGGTGTAGAAGCCCTGGCGGGACGACGCATGTCGGATATCGACTGGGTCGATATGGAAGAATCCATCAAGACCGCTATCATTCACTTCGAGCCTAGAATCCTTGGCGATTCACTGGAAGTCGCATGCGTGAGCGAAGTCAATTCGCTGGAACATCACAATGTCCTGAGCCTGGAGATTCGAGGCAAACTTTGGTGCAATCCCTATCCCCGCGAATTTCTGTTCAGAACCGATATCGATCTGGAAAGCGGCCATATGGATTTGCATGAGCAGGGGGCTGCCTGATGGAGCCGCGTTTTCTGGACTATTACAACCGTGAACTGGCCTATATTCGGGAAATGGGCAAGGAGTTCGCGGACCAATATCCCAAGATAGCGGGCCGGTTGGGCATGAACGGGATTGAAGTGGCCGATCCCTACGTCGAGCGCCTACTGGAAGGCTTCAGCTTTTTGACCGCACGCATCCATATGAAAATGGATGCCGAGTTCCCGCAGTTTTCCCAGCGCCTGCTCGAGGTCGTCTACCCCAATTATCTTGCGCCGACCCCCTCCATGGCGGTGGTCCAGATCGCGCCCAGCATGAACGAGGGCAGTCTGGCCAAGGGGTTCACGTTGCCCAAGGGTACCGTGATGCGCAGCAGAATCCCCAAGAACGAGCAAACTCCTTGTGAATTCGTGACCGGGCATGCCTTGACCCTGTGGCCACTGCAGGTCACGTCCGCGGAATTGAGCGGCGTGCCCCCCGATTTGCCGCTCAAGCGCATGAACCTCAATACCCGCAATCGGCCGATCCGTAGTTCCCTGCGGATCCAGCTTGAGATCAAGGGCGGCGTCAAGCTGCATGAGTTCAAGCTTGATCAATTGGTATTTCATTTGAATGGCCAGGATATACACATGCAGCGCCTGCTGGAGCTGATCATGGGACATACGGTAACCGTGCTCTGTCATGATGTGGAAAAACCAGTCAAATGGATTAACCGGCTGGACCAGAATGCCATCCGTCATGAAGGGTTTGATAGCGAGCAGGCCTTGCTGCCCGCGGAGGCACGGATCTTCCAAGGCTACCGGATTATTCAGGAATATTTCGCCTTTCCCACCCGTTTCATGTTTTTCAGCGTCAATGGCATGCAAAAGGCGCTGAAACTGCCGGCATCCCTGCAGCAGACGACGGCAGGCGGACCCGAGCGGGACATCAAATCCTTCGAGCTGACTTTCCTGTTCGATAAGGACATGCCTGAGCTCGAGGGCAATGTGACGGCGGATAATCTGGCCTTGCACTGTACACCGATCATTAACCTGTTTCCGAAGAGGGCTGACCGGATTACCGTGCAGCCCAATACGCACGAGTATCACCTGGTGGTGGATCGCACGCGTCCCCTGGATTTCGAAGTCTACAATGCCAGCCGGGTAACCGGCTTTACCAATGTCACCGATTTGACGGAAAAGGAATTCCGACCATTCTTCGGCTCGCTGGGGAGCGATAGCGACGATTATGGCGCCTATTATTCGCTGCGGCGGGAGCCGCGCCTGATGTCGGATATTGCGTCGCGCAATGGGGCCCGTACCGGATACATTGGCAGCGAGGTGTTTATTTCCCTGGTGGACAAGCATCAGGCGCCGTTTTCCGAGGACCTGCGCCATCTGAGTGTGGATGTGCTGTGCACCAACCGGGATCTTCCCATGTTGATGCCGGTAGGACAGCGCAACGACCTGGCGCTCCGGGTATCGGCGCCGATCGATGGTATCAAGGTGCTGCGCGGCCCGTCGCGCCCCAGGCCGGCCCTGGCTCAAGGGGCGTACGCATGGCACTTGATCAGTCATTTGGGCCTCAATTACTTGAGCCTGATTGATTTGGATACAGAAAAAGGTGCACAAACGCTGCGGGAGATGTTAAAAATATATGCAAATATTGCTGATCCGGCCGTCGCCAAGCAAATCAATGGGGTGCGGCATGTCAAGATAGAGCCGGTGCATCATCGCTTGCCGGTGCCCGGTCCCATCGTGTTCGGTCGCGGGGCCCGCATTCATCTGGAAGTGGATGAGGGGGCGTTTTCGGGGGTCAGCCCGTATTTATTCGGTGCCGTGCTGGAGCAGTTTTTTGCCCGGCACGTTTCCATTAACATGATGTCGGAGCTCGTCCTGTCAACCATGCAGCACGGCGAGCTGGCGCGCTGGAAGCCCCGCATGGGCGCCCGGCCGTCGGTCTGACATGAATCGCTGTATGTCGTAGCCAAACCGCAAAAGGGAATGAATATGTCTTCAGTAGCACAACCAAAAATCTATCCGGTCTATGATCCGGTACACCTGATCGGCATAGTGAAAAAGCTGGAGGACCGGGATTTCGTGGTCGAATGCGATGGCCATGAGTGGACCTGCCGGCGCGCAGCCAGTTGCCTGTTGCAGCCCCAGGTCAACGATACGGTTCTGATCAGCGGTCCGGAGCGCGATCGGGTGTATCTGATTGCGGTCATCGAACAGGCCAGCCAGGATCTGGCCACGTTGTCCGTGCCGGGTACCTTGCAGATTTCCGCCGATGCCGTCAATATCGAAAGCCTGGCCTCCATGCAACTGAAAAGCGGCGCGCAACTGGACCTGACCTCGGAACAATTCAATCTGGCCGCGCAGAAGGGCCAGTGCGTGGTGGACGATATGCAGTACGTTGGCCGCGAAGTGAAATCTACCGTCGGCATGGTGCGGCTCATCGGCAAGGTGTATGAGTCCATCATGGATCGCCTGTCTTTCATGAGCCGCACGTCCTTCCGCATTACCGAGGAAGTAGAGCATATGCGTGCGGGTACCATCGACTACCAGGCGGAACAGTCCGCAAGGTTGCATTCGAAATACACCATGGTCACCGCCAAGGACCTGGTCAAGGTCGATGGCAAGCAGATCCATATGGGATAGCGTGCCACGGGAACAGGGCCAATTGACCGGCCCTGTTCGGCGGCAGGCCTAGTGCGCGCCGGAGGCGGCGCCGGGTTTGGCCATGAATGGCGGACGGGTCAGCCAGACCAATCCGACCAAGACGATAAACAGCCAGCCGAGGCCATAAAAGACCTCGTTGAACGAAATTTGCTGGGCCTGCTGCGTAATCAGATTATTGATATTGTAGGCCGCGATTTCGGTCGTTTCGCCGTATTGTTTGAGCGCTTCGACCGCGGTCGGATTGTACACGCTGATGTTTTCAGCCAGTTGCGCATGGTGGATCACCGCGCGGTGATCCCACAGGAATGTCGTGATCGAGGCCGAGAAACTGCCCCCCAATACACGCAGGAACGCTGCCAGGCCAGAGCCGGCCGCAATCTCGTCCGGACGCAGATCCGATAGCAATATCGTGAGCACGGGCATGAAGAAGAAAGCCACGCCCAGCCCCAACACCAGCTGCGTCATGGCAATGTGCATGTAGTCCAGTTCGGTCACGAAGTCGGCGCGCCAGAACGAAGTGAACGACATGACCACGAAAGAGAGCGCCGCCAGCAAGCGCAGGTCGACCCGGTTCGCGTATTTGCCAACGATAGGCGCGAGAAACACCGGCAGGATGCCGATCGGCGCCGAGACGATCCCTGACCACATGGAGTCGTAGTTCAGGGTCCTTTGCAGCCAAAGGGGCACCAGCAGACCGATGGCGAAAAAGGCCGAATAGCCGAACACCAGCGCGATGGTGCCGAATGCGAAGTTACGGTGCCGGAACAGCGTCAGGTTGACGATCGGGTCGGGATGGGTCAATTCCCAGATAAGGAAGGCAATGGTGCCGATGACCGCGATAATCGTCAGGATAACAATGAAATCCGAGCCAAACCAGTCTTTCTCATTACCCAGGTCCAGCACGACCTGCAAGGAGCCGACGGCGATCACCAACAGGATCAGACCCATGTAGTCCACGCCGGATTTGATCGTGGTCACGGGACGCGCCCGCATTTGCACGAACACGATGAAACTGGCGAGCAAGCCGACCGGTACATTGATAAAGAAAATCCATTCCCAGGAATAGCTGCTGGTTATCCAGCCGCCCAGAATCGGCCCGGCGACCGGCGCCACCACGGTCACCATGGACAGCAGCGACAATGCCATCCCGCGTTTGGCCGCGGGATAGATGGAAATCAACAAACTCTGGGTGATCGGATACATCGGGCCCGCCACACCGCCTTGCAGCGCCCGAAAAACGATCAGTTCGGTCATATTCGTGGAGATGCCGCAAAGAAACGAGGTAATGACGAACAGAACCGTGCAAATATTGAAAAGCCGGACTTCGCCGAAGCGCCGGCTCAGGAAGCCGGTCAGAGGCAATGTGATCGCGTTGCTGACGGCAAAAGAGGTGATGATCCAGGTACTCTGCGAAGAACTGACACCAAGATTGCCCGCGATCGTCGGCAGCGAGACATTGGCAATCGTAGTATCGAGCACCTGCATGAACGTGGCCAGGCACAGCCCGAGCGTCGTCAGCCAGAGATTGGCAGGCTGGAACGGTTGCGGCGGCGCCCCGGGCGGGCTACTGCTCGTGGGTTTCTTGTTACTCATCTTTCTCGGCGCTGTCGGCGGCGGCCAGATTCTGCTGCACGATATCGGCAATCAGCTTGTCTGCCGCGGCCACCTGCTGATCATAAATCGTTGTCTGCAGCGTACTGCTGGGGTTCACGCTGGTTGCCAGGACCGGGCCGTCCGTGTCATGCAGATCGACTTCAACCAGCATGGACATACCGATACGCAGCGGGTGTTTCTCAAGCTGCTCCGGCTTGGTGAATTCGACCCTGACGGGGATTCGTTGCACGATCTTGATCCAGTTGCCGGTTGCATTCTGCGCCGGCAGCAAGGCAAAGGCGCTGCCAGTGCCAATTCCCAGACTGGTGATCCTGCCGTCATAGACGATATCGTCGCCATAGAGATCCGAGGTGATGGTGACCGGCTGACCGATACGCATGCTCTTCATCTGGGTTTCCTTGAAGTTTGCGTAAATCCAGGCGTTTTTCAGCGGAACGACGGCCATCAGGGCGCTGCCGGACGCCACGCGCTGGCCGACCTGGGCGGCCCGTTTGGCCACGTAACCGTCGGCGGGCGCCGTAATCGTGCTGCGTACATAGGTCAGATATGCTGCTTTGAGCTTGGCCTCGGCAACCAGGATATCCGGATGCTGGTTGATCAAGGTGCCGGCGACCAGGGCATTGCTGACTTCGGCTGTCTGTTGCGAAGCGGTGAACTGGCTGCGTGTGGCTTCCAGTTGGCTGATCGCGGCCTGATACTGGCTTTGCGCCTGGTTGTACAGATCCCTGGCATGGGCCGTTTCTTCCTTGGAAATGGCGCCGGACGCGACCAGTTTCTGGCGGCGGCCATAATCGGCACGCGCCTGCTCAAGCGCCGTCCTGGCGCTCTTTACCGCAGACTCCTGCGCCTGGACCAATGCCTGCTGCGCGCCGGACGTGGCCTTGGCGCCACTGGCCTGGCTATACAGGCTGCGGACCTGCCTGACTGTCTTGGCGAGGGCAGCCTTGGCCTCGTTCAACGCCACTTCCGCCTCGGTCTGATCCAGGCGGATCAACGTATCGCCGGTGCGCACGAAATCGCCGTCGTCGGCATAGATGCCGACAATCGTACCACCCACCTGGGGTGTGATCTGGATGATATTGCCCTGCACATAGGCGTCATCGGTACTTTCGTACCAGCGACCGTTCAGGTAGTACATCACGCCAGCAATCACGGCAATGACGACAATGGCGAGAAACAGCAGCTTGAATAGGGCGTTGCGCTTGGCCGTCGCCGTTTTTTTCGGCGGTGTCTTGGGCGCGGGCCCACCGGTCGTGGAAGCAGAGGCAGCAGCGCCGGCTGGCGCTGTATTGGTATTGGATGTGGTGCTCATGGAAATGAAACCGTGAAGATCAGCCGACCTGAAGCGTTGTCCGGCCACGCAGGTCGCACCGCTTCGGTATTTGTTAAATAGGAAACAAATGTAATTGGCGAACCAATTGTAATTGGGTAAGCAATAATTGCTTGGTCAAATAATAGTAATCTTGATGATTGTCAACGTCAAATATTTTCTGTTGGCAATGGGTTCGCTGACTGCCTCAAAAAAACGATTATTGCCGTCCCGCGTCGGTGGGGCGCGGCTGCTTTCGGGGTCGGCGCTGCCACCCTGTTGGCGGTATCGTCCGACTGTGCGGTGGTGCCAAGAACCAGGCCAGCTCTGGCTTGCCGGCGTGTTGCCACCATCTCTTCCTGTTGCGGGCTTGATGCAATCTCCGGCGCGAACGGACGGCATGCTTAGGAAACGAAGCCGGCGGAAACGCAATAAACGGCACCGAGCCGGGTGTTGTGAAAGTTCGGAAAATTCAGTCTAGCGTAAGCCGATCAATGGCGCGTGCCAAGGGTTGGGCGAGTCCGAAAGCGCGCTGTGCCTGGCGCCGGCACGGTGAAGCAGGCGGGCCTTGTGCGCAAGAGCGCCGCTGACCGCCCCGCAGGCTAGAACGATGATCCGGGCTCTGCGAGAAAGGCCTTTTCATCGTCTGTGGATTGTCGACCCAGGATGTCATTGCGGTGTGGATACCGTCCGAACGCATCGACGATCGCCTTATGGCGAAGCTCGAATTGATACGATTCATCGGAGGCGAATTCGCGAAACAGGCTTTCCGCGGCTTCATGGATCTTCGATGACTCCGAGTGCATGAATGGCATCAGCAGGAAATTGCGTTCCGTTTGCGATAACGTCGAAAATTCGGGGTCGTGCAACGCTTCCTGGGAAAGCACCAGCGCCATAGGGTCTTGCGCGAATGCGGCGACAGTGTCGCGGCCGATATTTCTTGAAAACTGATCCAGCACGATGATTTCGGCCAGACGACCCCGGATCGTATTACGCCAGTCGCTTAGCTCGCCGCGCATGGCTTGTTGCCAGACTTCACTGAAGCGGGAGCGGATGGCGTCGTCGAAATTGGCGTCTTTGGCAAACCAGCGGTCGGCCGGTGTTTCGTTGAACCAGAAATCAAGGATATCTTGTGGCGACATAAACGCTCCCTTTATACAATTTTGCAAAAGCCCGGCATCTTCGCCGCAAAATCCTTGCGTCAGACGTACGATGATCGCTGCAGCGAAGGTGACCGGGTTGATAATACGCGATTTGGCACTATATTCCATCATAGTGCAGTTATTTAGTATAGTAACTAGCCCGTGTCACACCCGCTACCGTAGTATTGACGAGCTGAATTATGAGACTATTACTTGCCATTTTCTTGCCATTTGTCGTATTTTTTACGATTGGCCGCCCCTTGGCCGGCATTGTTTGCCTGATCTTGCAGATTACCTTGATCGGCTGGCTGCCTGCCGCGCTCTGGGCGGTTTACGCATTGAGCCAATATAATACCGATAAAAAAATAGCTGCAATGCGCCAGTCGTAGGCGCCAACGGTTTCCCTCTTTTTGTAAAAGGCCCTTCGTGCAAATTCTTACCTTGCCCGCATTCCGTGTCTATGGCGTGCAAGCGCGCACTTCCAACGATGACGAACAAACCCTGAAGACGGCGCGCCTGCCTTTGCTATGGCACGATGTGCATACCGAATTGGTGCCGCGCTTGCCCGAAGATGCACCCATCTATGGTGTATATTCCGATTACGAATCTGACCAGCATGGGCAGTATACCGTGACGGCCGGATGCGACCAGGCCGTACCGCACGTGAAACTGCCCATGACGGCGATCGATGTGCCGGGGGGGCGTTACCTGGTCTTTTCCGCAAGAGGGAAAATGCCGGAGACGGTTATCCGGACCTGGCTGCAAGTCTGGGAGTACTTCGACAACCCGCAAGCCGAGTATGTGCGCAGCTTCACGAAAGACTTCGAGTTGTACCGGGGACGGCAGGAAAACAGCGTGGATGTCAGTATTCATATTGCCATTCGATAACCGGGGATCGGCAAACGCAATGGTGCGCAAGGACAGGGCCAGGTCGCCGGCGGTGTCGATTGCATTTCCCGGGGGGGCGACAGCGCGCCTATCCAGCATGTTGCGGATAGCGTACACATTTGCAATGGCGTACCGGCTTCGCGTACAAAACCGTTGAAAATAATCCACAGCCTCTTATGATGGGAGGCTTCTGTCAGTCTTTTCCAGCTTTGCAATGAACGCCAAGAATCCGTTTTTACCCCACTATAGCAACCGTTCCGGCTGGAATGCCCTGTTGCCGCCGCGGTCTGCGCGTACCGAGCCGCCCGCGGCGCGCAAGTTCGATTTTATTGTCATTGGCGGCGGATTTACCGGACTGTCGGCTGCGCGCAGGCTGGCTGAGCTGGCGCCGGAAAAGACGGTGCTGGTCCTGGAAGGTAGTGTGATCGGAGAGGGCTCCTCAAGCCGCAATTCCGGTTTCATGTCGACTTTTCCGAGGTCGGGCATCGTCAAGGACCCGGTGCGTGACGAACAACTGAGCCTGTCGCAGATCCATGTGTACGAGCAAGGCCTGGGCTGGTTGAAGGGTACGCTGCAGGCGCTTGGCATTGACTGTGGCTGGGACGAAGGCAGTGGAAAGTACAATGCCTCGGCCACGGCGATAGGCAAAGCCTCGCTGCTTGCGGGCATAGAAAAGAACCGCAGGCTCGGCATCGATTCGCAGGTATTGGATCAAAATGCGATTCATGAAAAACTGGGAACACGTTATTACAACTTCGGTTATTACACCCAGAATAATGTTTTCATTCAGCCTGCGGCCATGCACCGCGGGTTGGCCGATACCTTGCCTGCCAACGCCATATTGCTGGAAGAAACCTATGCGCAGCGGATTTCCGGGGAGGCTGGCGATTTCTCCATTGCGACGAACAAGGGTGAATTCACGGCAGGCAAGCTGGTGATCGCCAATAATGCCTTTGCCAGAAAGCTTGGCTTTCTACGGGATCGCTTGATTGCGATCTACACCTATGCCGGACTCACGCCAGCCTTGTCCGATGATCAGGCGGCGCTGCTTGGGCCGGCGCGTCAGTGGGGTGTCTTGCCGGCGCATCGCCTGGGAACGACGCTACGCAAGATCGATGGCAATCGCTTTATGGTCCGCAGCGCCTATTCCTACGAGTCGGAAAGGCAGGCCGCGGGTTATCGCGCCATGCTGACGCGCTACTATAAAAGCCGCTTCCCGGACATGGCGTCGCATGAATTTGAGTTCGTCTGGGGCGGAACGACAGGTCTGACGCGCAACGGCGGTATTTTCTTCGGCAAGCTGGCCGAGGGCATCTATGGGTCGCTGGGGTGTAACGGTTCCGGCGTGTTGCGCGGCACGGTCAATGGCAGGCTGCTGGCCGAGCTGATGCTCGATCACGTTTCGCCCGAGCTGGACGCAGTGCGCACATTCGGTTCCCCTTCATGGCTGCCTCCCGAGCCGTTACGCGCCCTGGGCGTGAAAAGCGCCATTTTCTACCAGGGTTTGCGCGCCAGCGCCGAGCGCTGATCCCCGAGACCTGGCCAGGAGGGCGCGATGCGCTTGATCTTCCGCGTTCGGGCCGTGCCGACGAACTAGCGCGATAGCGCCTGCTGCGGACTGGCCAGGGCCGGATCATAGGGGCTCAGGCTGGTGCTGATCGCCGCGGCTTCGTTTTTAAGCATCTGCACGATATAGGGCAGCCGCTCGGGCGTCAATCTCTCGGTGAGCACGCTCAACCCGATCGCGCCCACCGGGTAGCCTGTGGCATCTGTGAACGCCACTGCAATACCGCCGATCCCGAGCAGCTTGCCGGGTCCGGTATTGAGTACATAGCCTTGTTCCTGCGCCTGCGCGATCCGGGATCGCAGCATGGGTTCATCGATTGCATCCTCCTGATAGAACCTGGGCACGTTGAAAGCGATAATGGCATCCTGCTCGCTGTCGGGCAGGGCGGCCAGAATGGCCAGACTACCCTGGCCAAGGCCAATGGGAATGCGTCCGCCGATGCCGCCGGTCAGCGATTGGGTAATATAACTGCCGTCCATTTTATCGATGCACACCACATCATAGCGATCCCGGATGAGAACGAATGCCGAGTCCTGCAACATGCCGACAATTTTAAGAATAGCACTGCGGCAGACCGAGCGCAGCGATGATTCGCGGTTGTGGGAACGGGCCACCAGAGAAAACAGCTCCAGCGTCAGCGCATAGGCCTTGCTGCCGGCCTTTTGTTCCACAAAACCCTCGGCGATCAAGGTCTGCAGCAAGCGATGCACGGTTGCCTGAGACAGTGCCAATTGCCGGGCAATGTCAGTCACGCGCAGGCCCTCGGCACCCGCATCGCTCAACAGGCGAAGAATGCCCAAGCCCTTGGTCAATACCCCTTGTGCATTTGCCGAATCTTTTTCCATGGATCGTAAATTCCGTTAATTGAAATTTAAATAAATAAATTATAAATATTTTTTTGAATAATGGAATATAAATAATAATAATTTTATTAGTAGAAATACCAATACATAAATCTGGCTGCGCAAGGGACAATAGCCTCGCATGCGGGTCGGCCACGGTTCAGCCTCCGATGCTTGGATGCGACCGGACTCGCGATGATTCCGTTTCGGTCGGGTATCCGCCCACGATTCTTCTCCCATAGCAATAAGTGAGTGCACATGTCTTTTTTGCAGCTACATGGCTTAACCAAGCGTTTTGCAGAAACCACCGCCGTCGACCAACTGTCGCTCAGCGTAGACAAGGGCGAATTTGTTTCCCTGCTCGGACCTTCGGGCTGCGGTAAAACCACGACATTGCAAATGATTGCTGGTTTTGTCGATGTGACCGCCGGCAGCATTGTCCTCGATGGCAAGGATATGACCTATGCCAAGCCTAACGAGAGGGGGCTGGGCATTGTTTTCCAGACCTATGCCTTATTCCCGCACATGACAGTTGAAAAGAACGTGGCCTTCGGTTTGCAAATGCGCAAAGTGCCGGCCAGCGAAGTCAGTGCGCGTGTCAAGCAGGCGCTGGCCATGACACAATTGGAGAAACTGGCCAACCGCTATCCCCGCGAACTATCCGGGGGCCAACGCCAACGCGTTGCGCTCGCGCGGGCACTGGTGATCGAGCCACCGGTCCTGTTGCTGGATGAGCCGCTATCGAACCTGGATGCGAACTTGCGCGAAGAAATGCAATATGAATTGCGCCGTATCCAGCAACTGGCGGGGACCACGACAATAATGGTCACTCACGATCAGGCGGAAGCACTGTCGGTCAGCGACCGGGTCGTGGTCATGCGCGAAGGCAAGGTCATACAGATCGACGATCCGTACTCGATGTACGAGAACCCCGCCACGCATTTCATTTCGCAATTCGTGGGGAAAACCAATACCTTCCCGGTCAAGCTTGCGCAGACGGCGCAGGGTGTGCAATTTACGCTAGGCGGCCATGAGATGCATCTGGCCGGCACAACCGCGGCGGCGTTCACGGATAGCCAGGCGCTGGTTTCCCTGCGTCCCGAGAAAATCACCCTTGGTCCCGCGGGCCAGGGGCGGTTTTCCGGTGTGGTGAAAAACAGCTTTTTCCTCGGCAATCTCTGGATGGTGGAAGTGGAAACTTCGTTTGGCATGGTCCTGGTATCGGTCATGAACAACCAACTGCAAAGATATGCTACAGGCGATGATGTCGGCCTTGATTGGGAAAGCCATGCCTTGCGGTTGCTGGCGGCGGAACCGGCCGAGCAGGTCCGAGCATGAACACGATGACATCCCAGCCGCGATCCGCACGCAAACCTGCACTTGGTTTTCTCGGCGCGATGCCACTGACCTTGCTGTTTATCGCATTGCTGCTGGTGCCGCTGATATTGACCGTGCTGCTGTCCTTCAAGCCGTTTGATTACGACTTGGGCGTTCAGCCCGGATGGACATTGGAGCAGTACGGGGAAGTCTTTACCAGTCAATACATGTTGACAGTTTTCTGGCGCACCTTGTGGATATCGGGCATTGTGACCGTGATTTGCATTCTTGTCGGCGTTCCCGAGTCTTATGTGCTGAGCAGGATGAAAGCGCCCTGGAACTCGGTGTTCTTGCTGGTTATCCTGTCTCCCTTGTTGATTTCGCTTGTGGTGCGTGCCTTTGGCTGGAGCATGTTGCTCAATCCCATGTCGCCCATCGGCAAGCTTACCGCAGCCATGGGGCTGGGATCGCTGCTGTATACGCCGGCCGCCGTTGTCATCGGTTTGGTCCATGTCATGCTGCCCTTCATGATTATTCCCGTCTGGACCTCGCTGAACAAAATCGATCCACAAACCATCAAGGCGGCATATTCGCTCAATGCATCCAAATGGCAGGCGGTATGGCATGTCGTATTGCCGCAGGCTCTGCCGGGAATTTTATCAGGCAGTCTGATCGTATTCGGCTTGTCGACCAGCGCATTTGCCATTCCTGTGCTGCTTGGCGGCGGGCGCTCGCGCATGGTTTCCAATAGTATCTATGAACAGTTCATGGTGGATCTGAACTGGCCGCTGGGTGCCGCGCTGGCTCTGCTGTTGCTCATGATGAATCTGATCATCATGCTCTCGTACAACCGATTCATCGAGCGCTCGTACAAGCGCAGTCTGGGATAAGTGCCATGAAAAACGGACCGCTATCGCTTATTTTCAATGCGCTGGTGACAGCTTTCATTCTGGCACCGCTGGTGATCGTCTGCCTGGTCGCATTTACGCCGCAAGACGTGCTGTCTATTCCAACGACCGAATTCTCGCTGCGCTGGTTTCGGGCCGTATTCGAAGAGTCCGGCTTTGTGAGCGCCTTCCAGACCAGTTTGTGGGTCGCCTTTGCCAGCGCTTCGCTGAGTACGGCGCTGGCGTTGCCCGCTGCGTTCGCCATTGCGCGCACCCAGTTCCGGTTCAGGGACACGCTCAATGCCCTGTTCCTGTCGCCGCTGATGATTCCCAGCCTGCTCATGGGGGTTGCATTGTTGCGACTATTCGCCTTGATGGGCGTCCGGGGCAGCCTGCTGTGGCTGATCCTGGGGCATGTCGTGATTGTGACGCCCTATGTCATTCGGCTGGTTTTGGGCTCGCTGGTCGGGTTCGATAAGAGTATCGAGCATGCCGCCGAATCGTTGGGCGCCAGCAAGCGAGCCGTGTTTATGCGAATCACATTTCCGTTGATCCTGCCGGGCATCTTCGGTGGGTGGATTCTTGCCTTTATCAATAGTTTTGACGAACTGACCATGTCGGTATTTCTGACTTCGCCGACCACGATTACACTGCCGGTTAAAATGTACATGTATGCGACCGAGTCCATCAATCCGATGCTGTCGGCAGTGTCGGCGCTGATTATCCTGTTGACGGCGATCACCATGTTCGTGCTTGACCGGGTCTACGGTCTGGATCGCGTGCTGATCGGCAAACAGTGAACCGGACAAGCAGCGTGAAGCATACTGTCGACCAGCAGCCAGGACGTTTTGTACGCATGGTTGACCAGGCGCGCGCCGAAAGACGTTTTTTTGTCAATGGCCTGGCCTGCTATGGCAAGGAAGGTGATACCGTCATGACGGCCTTGCTGACCTTGCGCTCGAACCTTCGCATTTCCGAATTCAACCAGGCTCCCAGGGCCGGTTTTTGTCTCATGGGAGCATGCCAGGATTGCATGGTACAGACGGAGCAGGGCACGCGTTTTCGGGCTTGCTCGACCCTGTTGCAGGAAGATATGCGCCTGCTGTTGCCGGAGTCGGCATGATGACGATCTCGCACATGCCTGTTATCGTTGGCGCCGGTCCGGCCGGCATACGCGCGGCGCAGGTCCTGGTGCAGGCCGGGCTGCGCCCCATCCTCATTGACGAAAATCCGCAGCCCGGGGGCCAGATCTATCGCCAGCAACCGCCAGGGTTCAAGCGTAGCGCAAGGGCGCGCTATGGCTTCGAGCACAGGAAGGCAAGCGATCTGCACTCGACCGCACACGCGCTGATTGCGGCAAATTTGATCGATTATCGCCCCGAGACATTGGTCTGGGACGCCGATGGCGAGAGCCTGTATTTATCCCGCGATGGCCGGCATGACACGATACCCTATCAAACCATGCTGCTCGCGACCGGCGCCACCGACCGGATACTGCCGTTTCCCGGATGGACATTGCCGGGCGTCTACACGCTGGGTGGTGCTCAGATCGCTCTGAAGTACCAAGGTTGCGCCATTGGGCGGAAAGTGGTTTTTGCCGGAACCGGCCCGCTCTTGTACTTGGTGGCTTATCAGTATTGCATGGCGGGGGTGCAGGTGGCCGCGGTGTTGGACACCAGTCCGTTTCCCCGCGCCCGGCTGGCCTTGCGGGGCCTCGCCGCCGATCCGCGGCTGATGGCCAAGGGAATGTATTACATGGCCCGCCTGCGCATGCGTGGCGTGCCAATCACGCATGGCGTGGCGGCATTCAATGCAAGCGGGCAGGATTCCGTCACCGGTGTCCAATGGACGATTGGGCAGGATGCGCAAGCACGTACACAGACCATGTCTTGCGATGCTCTGGCTTGCGGCTTTGGCTTGCGCTCGGAAAACCAGCTGGCCGCGCTATTGGGGTGTGACTTTATCTTCAATGAACAGGATTGCGCCTGGCAGGCCAAGACCGATGATTGTGGCCGCAGCAGTCAGGGGAACATTTTCCTGGCTGGCGATGGCATGTGCATCGGCGGCGCCGATATGGCCGAGCTGACAGGTATCCGCGCGGCGTATCAGATGCTGTCGGCGCTCGGCGTTGCCCATGATGAACGGCATGCCCGGAGGACAGCGGAAAAAATTGCACAAGGGCGCAAGACCCGGATCGCGATCGACAAAATGTTCCCGTTGCCCGAGCGTTGGATGGCGGCAGCGGAAGACGCGCTCCTGCTTTGCCGGTGCGAAGAAATCCGCGTCGGCGACGTCAGATCCGTATTGCACACCGATGGCGAGGCCGGTCTCAATCGGATCAAGGCCTTGACGCGGGTTGGCATGGGGCGTTGCCAGGGCCGTATGTGCGGCTCCGCCCTGTCGCTGTTGCTCGCTCAGGAGCAAGGCGTCTGCCTGCCGCAAATCGAGCGATTGCGCAACCAACCGCCGGTTAAACCGATCGGTATCGGGATATCGATATGCAAGCGTTGACGAGCGATGTCGTGATCATCGGAGGAGGCATCGTGGGCGCCAGCGCGGCCTGCTTTCTGTCGCGCCGGGGGCGCTCGGTGATCCTGTGCGACGCCGGGCAGTGTGGCGCCAAGGCCAGTGGCGTGAACTTCGGTGGCGTGCGGCGCCAGGGCCGAGCCGTGACGCAAATGCCGCTGGCGATGCGCTCGCACCAGCTATGGGCGAATCTGCAGCAGCTTATCGGCACCGATGGCGAATACGTCCGCAGCGGTCATCTCAAACTGGCCATGACGCAGACGGACCTGGAGGCCCTGGCGACCTATAACAACACAGTGTCGGATTTCGATCTGGGCCTGCAGTTGCTGGATGCCGCCGCTATTCGCGAACGTTATCCATGGGTCAGCGGCAGTGTGGCCGGCGGATCGCTGTCGCCTCAAGATGGACAGGCTAACCCGCGCCTGGTCTCTCCGGCGCTGGCATGGGCGGCGCGCCAGGCTGGCGCCCGGCTGATAGAAAACAGCCCGGTCATTGCCTGTCGCTATGACGGTTCGTCTTTTCTTTCTGAAACGTCGAACGGCTGGCATATTCGTTCGCGCATTGTCGTCAATACGGCCGGCGCCTGGGCCGGGCAGATTGCGGGATGGTTCGGTGAAACCCTGCCTGTCACGGAAATCTATCCGCAAATGGGTGTGACCGAGCCGCTGCCGCCATTGATGGACGTAGTGCTGGGTATGCAGGGTGGTGGCTTATATGCGCGTCAGGTGGAGCGAGGTAACGTTGTGTTCGGCGGCAGTCGCGCGCGTCAGGGAAAGCTCGGCTTTGCCGTACCGGCCCATCAGAGTATCGGGATGTTGTTGCAAAGGCTCGGGCAAGTCATCCCGGCACTGTGCGGCGCGAATGTCATCCGGTTCTGGAGCGGCGTGGAGGGGGCGACACCCGACGCCAATCCCTTTCTTGGCGCGAGCGGGACCACGCCGGGTCTTTTCCACGGATTTGGATATAGTGGCGCCGGTTTTCAGATCGGGCTGGCGTCGGGCGAAGTCTTGGCCGAACTGATCGATACGGGATCCACGCAGATACCGATCGAGGCATTTCGGGTTGATCGATTTACAGCTGAC
The DNA here is from genome assembly GCA_040395835.1 of Advenella kashmirensis. Taxonomy (GTDB): domain Bacteria; phylum Pseudomonadota; class Gammaproteobacteria; order Burkholderiales; family Burkholderiaceae_B; genus Advenella; species Advenella kashmirensis_B. Next base: position 26,621 of record JBEBPQ010000013.1, on the reverse strand, counting down.
TCCGGCAAGCTGTAGACAGAACTCATATTGCCGGCAAAAGGAACACAGATGAAATCATTCTCAGTAAAGCGACTTCCTATCGTTCTGGCATGCGTGTTCGCTATGACCGGACTTGTTACGAGCATGGCCGCCAGCGCGCAACAGAAGACCCTGTACGTCGGCATGAATGGTGGCGATATGCAACGTGGTTTTGAAGAGCATGTATTCCCCGCCTTCGAAAAAGCCAATAACGTCAAGATTGTGGTGGTGCCCGGCACGTCCACCGATGTGCTTGCCAAAGCCCAGGCATTCAAAGACAAGCCGCAAATGCACTTGATGTTCCTGGACGATGGCATCATGGCCCGGGCTGGGAAAATGGGATTGTGCGAACCGATTCAGGATGAAAAGGCATTGTCCGAACTGTATCCAGAGACGGTGATCGGGAAAAACATGGCTGCCGGCGTGGTGACCACTATGACAGGCCTGGCCTACAACACGAAGCTCTTCAAAGAGAACAACTGGGCACCGCCCACCTCCTGGAAAGACCTGGCCGATCCCAAGTACAAGGGCAAGGTAGTGTTCCAGTCCCTGGCCAGCAGCACATACGGCTTGCACGCATTCATGATGCTCAATCGCATCGATGGCGGTAAGGATGGCGATTACGAAGATGGGCTGACCAAATTCAAGGATACGGTTTCCAAGAATGTCGTGGCCTATATTCCCAGCTCCGCCAAGATTTCGGAGATGACCCAGACCGGAGAAGCGGCCTTGTTTCCATTGACACCAACCGCCATTTATTCGCTCAAGGAAAAATCGCTGCCGGTCGAATATGTGGATCCCAAGGAAGGCTCGGTGTTGCTGGCGGTCGCCGAATGTGTCATCGCGAAAAACAGCGAACCCGAACTGGCGCAGAAGCTGGCTTCTTACCTCTTGTCCGTACCCGCCCAGGAAGGCGCGCTCAAGTTCGGCCAATATCCTTCAAACAAAAATGTCGCGGCCAAGACTGAGCATAAGGAAATGCTGGGGGATTTTGAAAAATATATGAAGCATGTCGTGGTGGTCGATTGGGATGACATCAACAAAATCCGCCCCAAGCTGAATCGCGCCTGGACCGAGCAAATCGAACGCTGACAGGATGAGCGCCGGCACTTTTTGCCAGGATGTATCCCACACGGGCCGGCGACAAATAGGCATGATTGGCATGGTTCTTTCCAAACCGTCAAAAAGCATTTAGTATTGATATGCAAAAATAATCACGAATGCAAATGGAAAGGAGGGGGCATGTCAACCATGTCGATAGGGCGCTTTGCATTATTAGGCATTGCATGCGGAGCTTTGGCCGCGCTGGGTGCTTGCGGCACACCGCCGCGAGGCGGGCAGGATGTCCAGCGTTGCGAGGCCTTACGGGACGCATCGGTGCCGGCTTCCGCGATGGGCCTGGCCACAAGAGGCGCCGTCGTTACCTCGACCGAGTATATCCCGGCTCGCGGCACTGCCCCTAAAACGCATGATGGCTATTGCAAGGTGTTGGGCGACATCCTCCCTGTCGACACCACGGCACCTGCCATCCGCTTTCAACTGAATCTGCCTTCCCATTGGAACCGTAAGTCTTTGATGATTGGCGGGGGAGGGTATAACGGCGTCCCTGCCAAAACCACGGAATTGCTGCCCGCGGGCCCAATGGATAAGGCCGATCCCATCGGCCTGGGGTATGCGACCTATGGCAGCGACTCGGGTCACCAGCTTGCCGCAGATCCCCTGAATCCGGGCAGATTCGCCCTCAATCGGGAAGCGCTGAAAAACTTCGCCTACGAGGCCCTGAAGAAGACCCATGACGCGGCGCAAGCGCTGATCAAGCGACACTACGGCGGCAAGCCCCAATGGAAGTACTTCGTTGGTGGTTCGACCGGCGGACGGGAAGCCTTGGCCGTGGCACAGAAGTGGCCAACGGATTTCCATGGCGTGGTCGCCCTGTATCCGGCCTTTGCTGCTGCATCGCTGGACTTGCAGTTTGGGCGGATTACCCGGGCGTTCGCGCAGCCCGGCGCCTATCCCAATCTGCAGAAAAGGGCGCAATTGTATAAGGCGGGGATACAGGCCTGCGATGCGTTGGACGGCGCCAAGGATGGCCTGGTCAGCAATCAGCGCCAGTGTAATCGGATCTTCGATCCGGCGACGGCAAGCGTCGATGGCAGGCCACTGCGGTGTGAAGGCGGGCGCGATACCGGTAGCGACTGCCTGTCGGACGCACAGATACGAGCCATGAAAATCTTCGCCTCCGATATTGTGTTCCACCCGCCTGTCGGCAGCGGTGAAGTGCGTCATGCCGGTTTCAACGCCTGGGGGGTCGATCTGGGCCGGCCCGCGGGAGACAATAAATTGCAGGCCACGGTCAATTACCTCAACCTGGGGACGATCGCGCCTGGCTACCCCATGCCAGCCAACTCGGCCGGTAGCCAAAGTGTGCCGTATCACGCGGGCTTCTGGGATCAGTGGGTCAAATATTTTGTTACCGCTGATCCTGCGTTCAACAGCCTGACCCTGGATCCGCAGCACCCCGGCCAATGGCGCAAGCGTATCAATGAATTGACCCGCATGCAGGATATCAACCAAACGGACCTGTCGGCCTTCGCCGATCGTGGAGGCAAGCTGCTGATTGCACATGGCAACGCCGACGGCCTGGTGCCGACGCGCGCGACCGAGGACTATGTCCGGCGAATACAAGCGAGCATGGGCAAAGCTAAGGCCCGGTCCTTTCTGCGTTATTACGAAATTCCCGGTTATGGACATGCCGTCAGTACGGTCTTCAATGCCAGCTGGAATTCACTGGGCGCATTGGAAAACTGGGTGGAAAAAGGCCAGGCGCCTGGTCCGCAAGTTGTGACCGATTCGACCGGCGTGCCAGGCAGAACGCGGCCGCTATGCGAATACCCAGGCTGGCCGCAATATCTTGGCCACGGCGATTTGGATCAAGCCGCTTCGTTCCGCTGCTCCCCTCGCTAGGCAACGCCGGCGGGCCGATGAGCGCGGTCCGCATGCCACGATTAAATCGCGGCACGCCAGCGACGCTGTGAAGACAGGAGCGGGCGTTGATCGCAAGGTTAAATACCGTAATCATTTCCCCCCTTAATTGCGCTGCGGCAAAAGCGCCGTTTTTGCTTGAAGGCACGCCACGCCCGACAGCGTTGCGCTGCCTTGCCGCCGATACGTTGTTGCATGGCTCGGTCGGGCAATCGTAATAATCCCATGACTATTTTTGCTTATAATGGCACCCATTTGTCCATTGGTGGAAAACGCAACCATTCTTGGCTGCAAGCCATTGAAAACAGGTTGTTTTTATTGATGGATGCGCGCCAGGTGGCATGAGAACCGGCGTTTTACAGGGGATTGTGTTGTGCTAAGTATGATAGCTATTGTCATATCGCTCGTGTTGTTGATGTATCTGGCATATCGGGGATATTCCGTTCTGATTCTTGCGCCGCTGATGGCGGCGCTCGCCGTTTTGCTTTCCGGCGAATTCGCCCAGATGCTGCCGATCTACACGGAAACGTTCATGGGCGCCTTGGGTAAATACCTGCTGCAGTTTTTTCCGGTCTTTCTCTTGGGCGCCCTATTCGGGCAACTCATGGCCGATTCAGGTGCGGCAGCGGCCATCGCCAACTGGATCATGCGCGTGCTTGGGCCGCAGCATGCCATCCTGACCGTCGTACTGGCTTGCAGTATTCTCACATATGGCGGCGTATCGCTTTTTGTGGTCGCATTTGCCATCTATCCGATTTCCAAGGTCATGTTCTACATGGCGGATATTCCCAAGCGGCTGATTCCCGCCACCATCGCGTTGGGCGCCTTCACGTTCACGATGACCGCATTGCCCGGGACACCGGCGATTCAGAATGCCATCCCGATGCCCTATTACCAGACGACCGCCTTTGCGGCGCCTGGCCTGGGCATCATCGGTGGGTTGATCATGTTCGGCCTTGGCATGGTATGGCTTAGCAGTCGTGCGCGCAAGGCCAAGGCGGCAGGCGAAGGCTATGGGGATCATCAAGATGGCGTGGCGCAAGAAGTGCTTGACAACAGCCATACGATTTCCGTTGTCAACAGCCTGATCCCCCTGGTCCTGGTCATCGGCGTAAATGCGCTATTCACCTATGGCATTTTCGCGGAAATGAATGTTGACTTCCTTACCGAGAAATTCCCCGCCTTGCAGGTCAAGGGGGCGCTCGGGCTTTGGGCGATCATTATTTCACTGATCATTTCCTGCCTGTGGCTGATCGTCAGCCGCCTGAGTCACTGGAAAGACCTTCAGGGCACGATCAACAAAGGGGCCTATGGCTCGATGCTGCCAATCTTCAATACCGCGTCTGAAGTGGGTTATGGCGCAGTCATTGCCAGCCTCGCCGGCTTTGTCATCATCAAGGACTTCGTTCTGGGCGTAGCGCCTGGCAATCCGCTGATTTCAGAAAGCGTTGCCATGACGGCGTTGGCAGGGATCACCGGCTCGTCCTCTGGTGGCCTGAGCATTGCCCTGCAGACACTGGGTGCGGATTACCTGCGTCTGGCCCAGGAAAATAATATCAGCCCCGACCTGTTGCACCGGGTTGCCGTGATGGCCGCGGGCGGTTTCGACACCTTGCCTCATTGCGGCGCTATTATTACCTTGCTGGGGATTTGCGGGCTGACGCATCGCCAGTCCTACCTCAATATCGCTGCCGTTACCATCGTCATACCGTTGGCCGCCGTTTCCGCGGTCATCACGCTAGGCACGCTATTCGGTTCCTTTTGAACCGGTTGCCGCCATGTTCCGCCGGAATGAGAAAAACTCTCTTCCGGCGATCAGCGCCGTTGCCGCATCATGCAATAACAATGCGACCTCGCGTTGCCGCAACTCGGTGGCATAGTCCATCAGCCGCGCCGCCAGCGCATCGGGGGATTGAGAAAACGCCTCGAGCTCCCGCGGCAGGCTCTTCAATGTCTCGCGCGTTTCCTTGGTCCACTGGCCCTCTTGTGCCTGCAACCGACAAATACTGTGTCCGAAATTGAGCGCCGCGATCATATGCGCCGGCGACAGATTATGGCGCTGACGGGTCTGCGCGATATGCGCCGTCAGCCGCAACGTTTGCCTGATGGTGCGTGCCAACCATTGGTCCTGGGACATTGGCCGTTTTGCGTTGCTGCGTATCAGTTGCAGCAGATCGCGATGAATGCGGTGGCTTGCATCGTGGACATGCCGGTCGCTGCGCCGTGGCAACAGGATAAATCCGCCAGCGACAATACAGGCCGCCAGTGCAATCGTGGCCGACTCTGCAACCACATCAATCGCAGTCACCTCCCGCGCTGGCAACATGGCCTGGCTGGCCAGCAGAAATGCCATATTGGCATCCAGCGCGGGAAAACGGAACTTCAGGCTTGCCCGAGCCAGTCCGCCCACCAGCATAAATGGCAACAGCGATACCACGACCAGCCACGTGCTTTGTATATGCGGAAAAATCGCCAGACGATAGCCGATGGCGATGATCGAACCGGCCAGGATGCCCTGTAGCAGGAACGGCGCGATCAGCTGCGGCTTTATCATGGAGCCCAGGATCAACGAAAACATGGCCGTACCCAATGCTGTCATTTCGCCCAGAAACGAGCCGCCCAGATAGGCCAGGCTTGTACTTGCCAGCGTAATCGCGCCGCAGAGCAGCGCGGTTTGGCGGGCCAGTCCCCAGTCAGCCGAAGGCGCCAGCAACGGTAGCTCGGAGCGAGCGAACGACTTGGGCGCCTGGCCATCGTCCTGGAGCAGGGAACGAATCGCCGTAAACATGCGATTCAGATGCAGGGCCAGCATGGCGTCCGTCTGTTCGGCCAGCACGATGCTTTCTCGGATTTTTTCCAGGGCCGCGGGGGCTGCGAGGCTTGAATCGGCAGACAGCGCCAGGAGTCGTTTACCCAGCATGTCGGCCGCATCGAAACCCGGTGGCTGCCGATGATGTAAGCGGCGAGAGCAGGCCACCAGCCCGACCGTGGAAACGATAACCGCATTGACGATTCTGCGTTGTCTGCCGGCACTCTTGGAACCGGCCAAGATGGCAACGCTGGCCGTTTCCAGTTGGCTGACTTTCTCCAGAATGTCCGCTTCCTGTTTTGCGCCTTCGCTGACCGTGCCGCACAGCGTGCTGCCCAGCAGATGGCATGCGCTGCGCGACACATCATGCAAAGCGCGATAAAAGCGCGCTTTATCCGCGCGAGGGGTCAGCAGCGCCGAGGATAGGGTGATCAGCACCACACCGATAAAGGTGCATTCAACGCGAGCCGCGGCCAGATACATATAATTTTCCGGGGCGAACAGGCAGGGCACGACCACCACCACCGCGGTCACGCCTGCCATTAACGCCGCATAGGACCGGACGCCATAGATAAGATGAGACAGTCCGCCGGCCACGCCCACCCATATAGCCAGGAGCGCGAACGTCAAGTAAGGCGCACTCGCGACGAACTGGATCATGCCGAACCCGGCAAGGGCACCGAGCCCCGTACCGATCACGCGGTACAGGCCGCGTTCGAACGCGAGACCGCGGGTGCTTTGCGCCACGACAAAGACCGGCATGGCGGCCCAGAACGGGTTTGGAATGTGCAGGAACGAGGCCACGGCAAAAGCCACCCAGGCGGTCAGCGCCAGTTGCAGTCCGTACAGCACACCCTGCCTGTCAAGCCCGATCCTGCGCAGGAGCTGGGCGGGAAGCGGGGTAATTGACTTCATATGACGCGTGTCCGGGGTGGTTAGCCGTGAATATGGCTGTCGCTGCGAAACTTGTTGGGTTGCACGGCATCTTCCGCGCTGTCCAGCGCAATCCAGGATAATCCTGTGGCGGAGCGTTCCCCCTTGATCCGCTTATAGAAATTGCCATTGATCTGGGTGGTGGCAATCAGGTAATTGCGAAAGGCCCCAAAAAGCTTGGTGTCAATTTTATGGTCGGCCGCTTCGCGCCAGAATTCGTCCAGCGTGCCTTGATAGGTCAGTCCCTTGAAATCGTACATCGCCCGTCCGCATACCTTGAGCGGCGACCCGTGCAGCAGAGCGGACAGACCGACCGTGCTGTTCACGACCACCGTGCCAATAGCGTGATCCAGCAGCGAAGGCAAATGCTGGTCATGGATATAGTGAACGCGGCCGGCCAGATCGTATAGAAACTCCAATTGCTGCAGCCAGTTCGAGTAGTCGTTATAGCCGCGGTCCATCGGATGGTGCTTGATGACCAGATGGGTCCCTATGGGCGCATATTTGGAGAAAGACGTCACCACGTGGCGAATAAAGGTCTCCACTGTGGCGAAATCCGAATGGGTATGAATCTGGGCGTCGTTGTACACCTGTAGCGGCAGCAGGAAATATTGCTTGGAAAGCGTCGTTGTCAGCTTCTTTTCCATACGCCTCTCGGTAAAACGGTAATAGGCTTTGCGAACGAAGCTGCGGGCCCAGACGTAACCTTCTATGATATGCATGCGGCGGTGGTGGCGATAATGCCAGAAAAACGGCTTGAGCAGCAGGCTACAGACGTAATACAGGATTGCCCAGGTCATCATATGTAAGAATGCGTAGCCGACTTGTTTTTCCTTCGCGGTGGGTATGGTTTTCTGGCTATGGTAAAACTGGGCCTCCCGGGCGGCGCTGGAGTGGTCATTGACGCCGTTTTTCTCCAGGGTAATGAAATTCGGGCGGATATAGCCTTCCTCGAAAACACCGATCTGGATGCCGTAACGGGAGGCGATCTGGTGGGCGACCACATGGATTGGCCGGCAATCGCCGAACAGGAAAATCACGTCGATATCCAGGTCGATCAGCGCATTCTCGAAAAAACGCCGCCACTCGCGCGGCTGCTTGCGAAAGTTGATGCTGCTTTTCGGATTGAACAGCCAGTCCCCGCCATTGAAGTTGATGGCATGCACTGTTGCTCCCTGGTTGCGCAGGTCTGTAGCGAAGCGTCTAAAAAAAGGACCGACGGGTCCCTGCAACAATAAAATATTTTTACCATTAAACGCTTCAATGCCCTCAATAATCACGGTAGGTTATTCCCCTTTTTTAAAGTTATTTCTGAGAATTGGCGGTAAAAGTTGGTGTAAACACTAATAGAGTTGCTTGGATTTTTATGCATTTATTTGTTTCTAAATGCAACATTAATGAGTATATATTTCATAAAAAATAAAAAAACCAATAAAAATCAAGCGCATGCGTGCGAAAAACATACATTATTTCATGTTTAAAACCCTTTAGAAAGGCCCAAAACAACACTTATATGGGCAATTCAATTTACAATCCATGCACGATTAAACTATCAGCGACTTGTAGATGTCAAACTCATCCTCGAAAAACCGGTTCCTATTTATTGGCATAGTTCTGATCCCCATGATCGTGGCAATCGTGTATTACGCGCTATTTGCCACGAATCGGTACGTAAGTACCGCCGAGATCGCGGTCAGGCAGACGGATAATGCCAATCCGGCGATCAGTAATGCGCCTGGCCTGGCGTTATTGCTGGGGGCGACGAACCCGACCTCAAGGGAAGAGACGTTGTATTTGAGGCAGTATATTATCTCAAACGACATGCTGAATGTCCTCAAGAAAGAGCTGAAGTGGGGAGAGCACTACACATCCATCTATAGTGATCCATTCTACTGGCTAAGCAGCGAAGCGTCTCAAGCTGATACCCTTGAGTTTTATCGTAAAATGGTCAAAGTGCATTTCGATGATGAGACGGGCCTGTTGCAAGTTGAGGTCGAGGCCTTTGATCCGGAAATGTCTCAGAAAGTTTTGGACATTATTTTGAAGGAAAGTGATCGTTTTGTGAACGAACTTTCACATAAACTGACAAGGGATCAATTGTCTTTTGTGGAGCGTGAACTTGCAACGGCGCGTACCGCATACGAATTAAAACGAGATGAACTCCTGCATTTCCAGGCGCAAAATAATTTGCTTGACGCAGAAGCCACAGTAACTTCCCGTTCGTCGATGATCGCAGCGATGGAGGCGGAGCTCGCAACAGAAAAAGCCAAGCTGAATGCCTTAGCGTCTTCCTTGACGCCAAGTGCGCCTCAGGTTCAACAGCAGCGCCGTAAAATCGCGGCGGTTGAGAAGCAATTGCAGGCAGAGACGCAGCGTTTGATTGCCCAGGAAGGCGGCGGTAGTAAGCTAAATACCGTTGCGGCAAAATTTCGGGATTTGACGATACAAGCAGGAATTGCCGAAGAGGCCTATAAAGTAAGTCTCGCCTCGTTGCAGAACACGCGCATCGAGATCAACAAAAAGTTCCGCAGCCTGGCGGTTGTTGTCAGCCCCAATTTGCCTGATAGCGCAATTTATCCTGACCGCCTCTATAACTTGCTTACAATTTTCATTGGCTTGTTGGCACTACTGGGTATCGTTCGCTTTGTCGTTGCAACGATCGAAGATCATATGGACTGAGTTACGCATGAAGAACATTTATCACGTCAATTTTTTAGTGAACAATTAATATGCAAGTACTCTCTTTCGGTTTTTTTGATTCGCCACGCCAGTATAAATTGTTGAGAACGATTGGTGTGATTGGTATTTCGGTAGCCTTGGCTGGGTGCGGCTCGATCATGTCAGGAACTGGTCCCTATTCCAGCTCCATTACGTCGTCTTCCGCGGGGCAAGATCCGGATTTGCCGTATAAGCTGGTTGATCTTGCTCCGAATAATATTGCCGAGTATTCCCGCAAGGCACCACCGCCAACTTCAGCGAATGTTTCAAAAACCGGTACGACGACTATCGAGTTGATCCCCGGCGATGTCATAAAAGTCTTGATTTCCGATTCGGCAGAAGGGGGGGTATTTGCGCCCCTGTCTGGCGGAGGCACAACGTTCAATAACGTGCGTGTTGGGGCAGACGGTACGATTTCTCTTCCATATGCAGGGACCATCAATGTGCGCGGATACACGTTGACGCAAGTAGACAACGCAATACGAAAGAAACTGAAAGGATCCGTGGCGACGGATCCGCAAGTTCACAGTGAAATCGTCGGTGATTTGTCTGGTTCTGTGTTGGTGGCCGGCGCGGTGAAATCACCGGGTCGTTTTTCCAGTCTGCAGGGACCGCTGACTATCCTTGATGCCGTGAACATGGCTGGAGGACCTGTGATGGAGCCACATTTGATCAATGTGGTAGTGCGCAATGGTAAAAAAGCGTTTTCAGTAAACTATGACGATGTTCTGAGTGGAAAAAACCGCCAAGTGTCCCCTCGATCTGAAATCATTTTAGAAAGAGCACGACAGCGGTTTGTTGCCATGGGCTCTGTTAAAGACCCTGGATTGAAGGACCTTCCATCGAGGAATCCAAGCTTGTTGGAAGTGCTGGGTTCAGTAGGAGGGCTGGACGAACAAAAGGCAGATCCGCAAGGGGTTTTTGTGTTTAGGGTCAATCAAGAGCCAAAGGATGGCGAACCTGCTGCTGAGGTATTCAAGTTGGATATGCGTAGGCCTGAGTCCATATTTCTTGCGCGGGCATTTCAGGTGTTCCCAGAGGACGCGGTCTATGTGACTAATGCGCCAGTTTATGAATGGCAAAAAATTATTTCACCAATTGTTCAGACTTTGGTTTTGGGTCGTACGGTTTCGCGTTTTTGATATAAAGATTTCAATATGACACTTGAGAAACGCTCTTCTTTCAAAATCACAAAAGCGGTGCTATTTGCATTGACCTTGCGTGAAATGCATGGCCGATTCGGAGCGAAGCGGTTTGGGGCGTTCTGGGTTTTTTTCGAACCTGCTGTACAAGTGGCTCTTATCATGATGATTTTCTCGTTCAGAAATGTGACGGTTAGGAATGGTATTGAGTTTCCGTTGTTTTTGGTCTCCGGGATGATTCCATTCTTTTTAATGCGTAATATTGCCCTTCAGTCCATGTCGGCTGTTGATGCAAATAGAGCTTTGTTTGGATATAAGCAGATTAAGCCGTTTGATACGATGTTTGCTAGAGCGATTGTTGAAACTGCAATTTATGCGGTTGTTTATACGGTGTTTCAGTTTATTCTCGGCTTTTTTTTCGGATATAACGTTTCGCTTTCTAATCCTCTTAAATGGTTAGGGGTAATGGCAATCGGATTGCTAATGTCGTTTTCCATGGGGCTGTTGTTCTGCATGCTGGCTGAGGCATTGCCTGAGTTTAAAACCGTCCTGCGTATACTCTTTTTCCCTCTCTATTTGTTATCCGGGGTGCTATACCCAATATGGGTATTACCGAATGAGGTCATGGAGTGGTTATTATGGAATCCGTTTGTTCATATCATTGATGAACTTCGGCTGGCGACATTTCCATACTATCCAGATCATACGGGTGTGAATTTGATGTACCCTTTTAAGGTTGCAATTGCCTTGGCTCTAATATCTCTCGCGTTATATCGTATACGTAGGTTGAGATTGGTGGCAATATGATTGAGGCGAGGAACATAACAAAATCGTACTTTACTACGAGAGGGAAGGTAACGATCTTTAAAGATCTGTCTTTCAAAGTGCCGGTTGGACGTAATGTTGCGCTAATAGGCAGAAATGGCGCGGGTAAATCGACTTTGATGCGTATGATTGCCGGGCTTGATATGCCTGATAGGGGGCGTATCGTAACTTCAGGCTCATTATCTTGGCCTGTGGGACTGGCTGGAGGATTCCAGGGTTCTCTCTCTGCGCGTGATAATGTGAAGTTTGTCGCTCGTGTGTATGGCGCAGAGGGGATTCGTATGCGGCAAATCGTCGATTATGTTGAAAAATTTGCAGAGATAGGTGACTATTTTGACCAACCGGTAAAAACATTCTCGTCTGGTATGAGATCAAGGGTGGCGTTTGGGCTGAGTCTGGCATTTGAGTTTGATTATTATTTGATCGATGAGGCTATGTCGACCGGTGACGCTCATTTCCAGAATAAGGCAAAGCGTGCTTTTCAGCAGAAAATTAGTACTTCCAACATAATTTTGGTAACACATAGTATGAACCAGGTTCGTACCATGTGCGATTATGTGCTTCTCATCGAAAATGGCAATGTATTGCCATTTGAAAATGTTGATGAAGGGATACGGATGTACGAAGAAACTTGCTGAGTATTGAGTTTCATCAATATGACATTTGTCTTTATTATAGTAAAGCCATTTAAAGGATAGTAAATGAAAGTATTAACGGTTTTCGGGACTCGCCCGGAAGCAATTAAAATGGCTCCGCTTGTTAAATTACTTGAACAACAACAGGATATTGAAAGCATAGTTTGCGTTACGGCGCAACATCGCCAGATGTTGGATCAAGTGCTGGAGCTTTTCGATATCAAGCCTGATCATGATCTGAATATCATGAAGCCGGGGCAGACGCTTGCTGGAATTACAACTGAAATTCTAAATCGTATTGAGGTTGTATTGACGCAGGAAAAACCTGATTTGATCCTAGTTCATGGTGATACTTCAACGACGTTTGCAACGGCACTTGCCGCGTATTATCACCGGATTCCAGTGGGGCATGTGGAGGCCGGGTTGCGTACTGGCGATATATATTCGCCTTGGCCTGAGGAAGCGAACCGCAAGTTGACCGGTGCATTGGCCAAATTGCATTTTGCACCAACCGAGCAATCCAAAAATAACCTTCTGAGTGAGAATGTCGACCCTGCCGGTATTACGATTACTGGTAACACAGTGATTGATGCTTTGCTATGGGTCAAAGCCAAACTTGAGGAAGATCAGGCGTTGTCGCAGTCTTTGAGTGATCGATTCCCGTTCCTGCGCGAGAACCGCAAGCTGGTATTGATAACAGGGCATCGCCGTGAGAATTTCGGAGACGGCTTCGAGCGAATTTGTTCTGCGATTAAATCGCTTGCAGTCAAGTTCCCAGATGCTGACTTTGTCTATCCGGTTCATTTGAATCCTAACGTGCGCGAACCGGTGGGCAGGATTCTGGATAGCGTATCGAACGTTCATTTGATAGAACCGCAGGATTATTTGCCATTTGTTTATCTAATGACTCGTTCGACAGTTATCCTTACCGACTCTGGCGGTATTCAGGAAGAAGCGCCATCCTTGGGCAAACCAGTCCTGGTGATGAGAGATACGACAGAAAGACCGGAAGCAGTGGCGGCAGGAACGGTACGGTTGGTTGGTACCAACATGGAACGAATCAAGAACGAAGTCTCGCTCTTGCTGACAGATGAACAGGCATACAACGAGATGAGTTTTGCGCACAATCCGTATGGGGATGGCAAAGCATGCGAACGGATCGTCGAGATTATACGCGCACGTTCTTGGTGAGATTAATTAGATAAGATTTACAGGTGAATAAATGACAGCAGCAAAAATTGAAGCAAAAACCATTTCTGTAGTTGGACTAGGCTATATTGGCTTGCCTGCGGCCGCTATGTTTGCCTCGCGCAAAGTAAAAGTCATCGGAGTTGATGTAAACCAGCATGCGATCGATACGATCAATCAGGGAAAAATTCATATTGTCGAGCCTGAGTTGGATATGATCGTTCAAGCTGCGGTGTCTGGTGGATATTTGAAAGCAACGAATACACCTGAGCCTGCTGATGCGTTCTTGATCGCGGTTCCGACGCCGTTCAAGGATAATTATGAGCCTGACTTGTCGTACGTTCTGGCCGCATCCAAGTCAATCGCCCCAGTTCTGAAAAAAGGCGATGTCGTTATTTTGGAGTCGACATCTCCGGTAGGTACTACCGAGAAAATGGTAGAGGTTTTGGCGGAAGCCCGTCCTGATCTGAAGTTTCCAGAAGCGGGCCGTTCAGTTGATGTGGACGTGCATGTCGCCTATTGCCCGGAGCGTGTGTTGCCGGGTCAGGTAGTGCGTGAACTGGTCCAAAATGACAGGATCATTGGCGGGTTGACAAAAGTATGCTCTCAGAAGGCGATTGATGTTTATCGTATTTTTGTTGAAGGTGAATTGCTGGTTACCGATGCTCGTACCGCCGAAATGAGCAAGTTGACGGAGAATTCGTTCCGTGATGTCAACATTGCATTTGCAAATGAATTGTCACTTATCTGCGATAAGCTAGGTATTAATGTCTGGGAGTTGATTAAACTGGCCAATCATCATCCAAGGGTAAATATTTTGCAGCCTGGTTGTGGTGTTGGAGGACATTGCATCGCAGTTGACCCTTGGTTTATCGTCAACAAGACTCCTGAGGAAGCACGGATTGTGCGTACTGCGCGTGAAGTAAATGACCATAAACCTGAGTGGGTTCAGGAAAAAGTACATCATGCAGTGCAAGCTCTAGTTGCCGAAGGGGGCAACGTTGAAGATATAAAAATTGGCTGCTTGGGATTGGCTTTCAAACCTGATATTGATGATTTGCGTGAAAGTCCTGCTTTAGAAATTACTTATGCTCTTGCTCAAAAGTATCCTGGGCAAATCATTGCCGTTGAACCAAATATCCACGAATTGCCCCAGAAGCTTAGCAATGTAGATTTGAAGTTGGGTGAGTTGGAGGCGACAGTTGAAGCCGTAGATATTTTAGTGGTGTTGGTGGATCATAAACAATTTAAAGCTTTTAAGCCGAAGCTAGGTAAGCAACAAAAGTTGATAGATACTAAAGGAATTTGGTAATCGTTCGGCAATATATCTTCTGATGGAAGGGAGGAAAAAGTCCTCCTCTTCTCAGATCAACAACAATCCCATCACAAGGGTGATTAAAACGGGCACCTTTGTATCAGCATTCACGACATGAGCGAACACGTTCTTGCAAGTGGTTGTGGATAACAGTTGCAGAAAAAGGAAATAGGAAATTGATTATGATGGATTTGTCAGATTCTAAGGATGATGAAACAAACAATCAGAAACTTAGTGTCGTCAAACTAAAATATGAACTGGATCGTGCCTTGCAATCATATAAGTTTAACGAATTGATCTGGCATGAGAAAGAAAATTCATTAAACTCAATTATCGCTGAGCAAAAGCAGGTGATTTCGCTTTTGGAGTCCGTGCTAAAGGGCAGTCAGCAGCATTTAGACGGTATGCACGCGAGTCTCAATCAAAAAGATGACGCTCTGCGAGCTCTCAATCAAGATATCGAAGATATGCTTGCTAAGACTGCTCAGCAGATTGAAGCTCTAAAGGCTAATATCCACAAGGCTGAACAAGCGCTTGCCCACAAGGATGCTGAGCTCTCCCGCTGTCTTGCAGAGTTGGCTGAGTTGAATGCGAAATTCTCACTATTGCAAAGGGAATTAGATGGAATTCGACAGGAGCAACAACGTTGTATAGAGAAGCTAAGCTTTGCTGAGCAGGATGCGGCTCGTCTGAAAGCACAAAAGGATGAATATGAGTCCACGGCAATTCAGGCACAAAAAAAATACGGCATGATTATCTCGGAGCTGGAGAAGACCAAACAGGATCTTGGGGTCAGCGCTAAGAGTATTGAAGCTGCTGTAGAAAAAAATAGTCAAATTCGACGAGAATATGAGCAAAAGCTGGCGCAAGTTAAACAGGAAACTCTTGCGATCAGCAAGCGAGCTGATGGCGCCGCTCAAGCAACTAGGCAGGAATTAGATAATGCAAACAAGGAGTTAGCCGATGTTAAATATCAACTGAGCCAGACCAAAGCACTGTTTGAAAAGCAAAATAACGAACATAATTTGTTGGTTCGTAAACACGATCAAATTTCTACGGAGCTCGATAAGCAACGAGCTCAAACACAGATCAAAGAGGCTGAGCTCCTGAACGAGCAGCAAGTCTATCGTGTTTTACAAAAAGAGTTTACCGACCTGACAGATAAATATGAACGAAATAAAGTTAATTTGACTGGACTGTTTGCTCGCGAAGCTAAATATAAACTCAGTATCGACGATCTAAAAGAGCAGATCGAGCGTGAAAAGGAGAATTCGTATCAAACAATTTCCTATCAACTCGGCTATTCTATTTTGCAAGCGGGTAAATCGTTTCGAGGATTTTTGAGGCTACCAACTGAGCTCGTTCGCATTAAGAAAGAAGCAAAAAGACGCAAAATTGCTAAGATGGAGCGAAAGCGGGTTGTCGTAGAAGAAAAAAGTAGCTTTGTGGAGCCTCATTCCCCAATTGGCCAGAACGAGAAGCAAGAAGTTGTTTTAATTGAATCGACCAAACATAAAAGGCTAAAGTTGGCCGCGATTATGGATGAGTTTACTTACCATTCATATGAGCCAGAGGCAGAAGTGCTCCAATTACATCCTGAAAAATGGAAAGAGCAATTGGAGCAGTTCAAGCCTGATATGTTTTTTATCGAATCTGCATGGAATGGTTTGGATGGTCTTTGGAAGACCAAGATTAGTAATGCTGATCCGGAAATTATTGAAGCTATCGATTGGTGTAAGTCGAACGGCGTTCCAACGTTGTTTTGGAATAAAGAGGACCCAGTTCATTTTTCTACGTTCATTCCAATAGCTAGTAGGGTAGATGCGGTGTTTACCACCGATGTGGATTGCCTGCCTAAATATAAGCAAGCAGTCGGTCATGATCGAGTGTATTTATTGCCTTTTGCTGCGCAACCTAAAACACATAATCCAATAGAGAAGTACCAACGAAAAGACGCGTTTAATTTCGCTGGTTCTTATTATTTGCGATACCCAGAGAGGCAACGAGATTTTGCGTCTATTATTGACACAGTAAGTCAGTATAAACCGTTAGATATATACGATAGAAACTACGATAATCCGCACCCGCACTACATATTCCCAGAAAAATATCATAAATATATTCTTGGAAAGCTGGCATTTGATGAAATTGATAAAGCTTATAAAGGATATCGTTACGGTATCAATATGAACACAATCAAGCAATCACAGACAATGTTTGCTCGGCGTGTCTTTGAACTATTAGGTTCTAATACTGTAGTTGTATCGAACTTTTCGCGAGGTGTGCGAACTTTATTTGGAGACCTTGTTATATCTTCAGATCATAGTGAGGAATTAGGTCATAGATTACAAAAGATTTGTACGGATGAAGTGACGTATAGGAAATTTCGATTACTCGGACTGCGTAAGGTAATGTCTGAGCATACTTATGGAGTTCGCCTAGCATACATTCGTGCGAAGGTTTTTAATCAGACTCATAGTATGGATCTGCCGTTAATCTACGTGGTGGCAAAAATTGGTACTCAAGCGGACTATGATGCTTTTGTTAGGAATGTAGATCGTCAGCAATACAATGATATACGCAAGATAGTGATTTCTGAGAATTCGTTAAACGTAACTGATGATGTGACATTATTAAAAAGCCCAGATCAACTTTCTGATCTCCTTGATCGTTCGAGTGACGGTAGCTATTTTGCATTTATGTCAAACCATGACTACTACGGAGCAAATTATTTAAAAGACTTGGCGCTTGCTGAAAGATATTCGGAAGCGGTCGTATATGGAAAACGAGCTGTGTATAGTAACGATGATACCAAGATTTGTCTTCACGAGGACGGTGCTCAATATCAGATTTCCAATACTTTGGCGGCTAGGTGTTCTATTGTTAAAGCGAAGGTGTTAAATAAGGCAGAGCTAGGAGAAATATCAAACAATATAGATAACTATCTCTACAACTACAGCGATATGCTGGCTCTTGATGAGTTCAACTATTGTCGTGACGGAATTACTTTATCTGACGACTATTTGGCGATTGAAGTAGGGGATTTGCTCGTTGTAAATCAAGGTGTTTCTTTACGCGAGGATATTTCTGAGATAGCTGGTAACGTGGCTATGGTTGAGCGGGCAGGTGGTAAGACTACTTCATTACCAGAACTATCCGCTGAAGATCTTTTTAAATTTCTTTCTAAACCGGCTTCAGGGCAGATTGAACTAGAGTATATAGAAAATCAATTGCACATAAACTCTACACTTCCTGTTGATAAGTTTGTCTATTTATACTCTAGAAAAATTTATACACGAGCTCAACTTAATATGGTATTGAATAGCCAATTTAAGCTTGAGTGTGAAACTACAGCTCAGTTAAAGACTGTGTTCGAATTTCAGGATAGTAAGGGTGTGAAGATCGCGCATGCGATGAATGCGGCAGGTGATTTTAATTCACTAGCAATACCAGAGCATTGCCGTAAAATTCGATTTGGCTTGAGAGTACAAGGACCGGGCGACATTAAAATTAATAAGCTGGTTTTAGGGAGCCACGGGCAAAAGCCTGTGGCGATCGTTGGAAATTCACCCTATTTAGTGCTGACAAAACAATATCCGAGCTATGACGATTTGTATAAATACGGATTTTTGCATACAAGAGTTCGTGCATACAAAGAAAATGGGCTGGCCGTTGATGTGTTCAGAATTACAAATGAAGATGGAAATTCCTATCGCGAATTTGAAGATATTGATGTTGTATCTGGGGATGGAGATCTATTAGATGCAACCTTGTCGACGGGACAATACAAAAATGTATTAGTACATTTACTCGATGAGAAAATGTGGGCTGTATTATCAAAACATATTGACAATATAAAAGTAACTGTTTGGGTTCATGGCGCAGAAATTCAAGTTTGGCAAAGGCGACAGTTCGAATTTGAGCGAATGAATGCTGAAGAAATTAAAAGACAGAAGCGGCTGAGCGATAAAAGGCTGAAATTCTGGCGTATGGTTCTTACACAACCTCATCCGAATCTTAAGTTGGTTTTTGTGTCGGACTACTTCGCAAAAGAGGTTTCCCAAGATTTCAGAATAGATCTGGAAAAGGTCGACTATGAGATAGTCCATAATTATATAGATGGTAATGTATTCGAATTTAAAAAGAAAGGACCTGAGTTTCGAAAGCGGCTTCTTTCTATTCGACCATATGCGAGCCGTAAATACGCAAATGACTTGACCGTAAAAGCGATTTTAGAATTGTCGAAAAGAGATTTCTTTAACGATTTGGACATTGCATTATTCGGCGATGGTGAGCTTTTCGAGGAAATTACTAGCCCTTTAAAGAAATTTTCGAATGTGAAATTAGAACGTAGATTTTTGTCTCACAAAGAGATTGCCGAGTTGCATAAAGAGTACGGTGTTTTCATCACACCAACACGAATGGATTCACAAGGTGTTTCACGGGATGAAGCAATGTCTTCCGGTCTGGTTCCCATTACCACTAACGTAACAGCTATCCCTGAGTTTGTTAGCAGTGAATGTGGGATGTTGGTGGATGGAGAAGATTATCTTGGTATGGCAGATGCAATTGAAGAATTGTACAGATCTCCGGAGAAATTTGTATCACTATCAGAGGCTGCGAGCCAACGTGTTCGGATGCAGAGTGGATTGCAGCAAACGATTTTGAAAGAAATCGAAATAATTCGAAATTAGCAGAAGACGGATATTTTACTAACTTAGTAATTGGATAGTCACTTTTGGAAACAGAAAAACATCAACTCGTAATTGGTAATAGAACCATTGATTATTATTTTACGCCAGCGTTATCGGCGGATCGTCCAATTTTGTTTATTCTTCATGGACAGGGGTACGTTAGCCAGCCATCTCAATTCAAATCTCCTAATTGGAACGTCGTATGCCCAATCGATAACTTTGGTTATGATGGTTTAGGGTGCTGGTTTTTGGGCGAGGACGGGGATTTTTTTTGGTTAGAGGCGATTCGATCTATATTGAGCTTTGTACGTAGTAGATCGGGAAAAGGGAGGCTCTACTTTTGGGGATCCAGTATGGGTGGCTACGGAAGCTTGGTGCATGGAAAGTTGAATAATGCGACAGCAGTATATGCAAATGTTCCACAGACACATTTGTTGGGATCCACCTACTCTAATAATGGTTCAAAAATTTATTTTTCATCTATATTTGGTGCAGAGATCGATGAGAAATTTAATGACTTAAAAGTGTTTTTCAAAGAGCGTTCCAGAACGAAGTATTTCCTGTGTTTTAATCAATTGGAAAGAGGAAACTATTTTGCAGAGCAAGGATTGGCTTTTGTAACTCAATTGAATCAAATTAGACAAAAGTTTTATCTTGAGGTCAGGCCGTTGGAAGCACATGGGAAAAATCACGGTTTATCCGAGTCATTGGCTTTATTCAAAAAATATGCGGATTAAATTGAGTATGCACATTGAAATATATCCTCGGATGAAGAATTTGTATGAGTGAACGTAAGGTAAAAAAATCAGCAGTCAGTGCCTGGATAGATAGACTTTCAAATTTCTCATCTGTAGGTACCCCGACGATTACACAAATTGTATTGGAAGGGCAGCGAGCGGTTAGGGCAGGAATAGCGAAAGATGGTAAGCAGTTCGAGAACTTGATATATCTTTTGCATAACTCTTTCGTGTCTCTCGATACAAAATTTGCCGAAGACGTTAGATTTGCTTATGGTGGAATAGGAGTTGTAATACATAAATCTGCAGATATTGGCAGAGATGTAATGATTGGGCAAGGTGTGACGTTAGGCGGCGGCGGTAAATCGCGCATAGACAAGCAAGGGAAGCGCTCATACGTTCCCAAGATTAATGATCAT
This sequence comes from Advenella kashmirensis, assembly GCA_040395835.1. GTDB lineage: Bacteria > Pseudomonadota > Gammaproteobacteria > Burkholderiales > Burkholderiaceae_B > Advenella > Advenella kashmirensis_B. The sequence goes on along the minus strand of JBEBPQ010000013.1, from coordinate 6,206 downwards.
GTCTATATTGCGGCTGGTGCTCGCATATTGGGCGGAGTGGAGGTCGGGTGCCTGTCAATTATTGGGACAAATGCGGTTGTTGCACAGAATGTTCCTCCACTCAGTATAGTCACGGGTGTACCTGGTGTGGTCAGTAATTCGATCACCGTTCAGAATTGTTTGCGATATAAAAACTATTTTTCCTTTGCAAAAAAAATAGTAAATTCAGATTTTGTTAAATTAATTCAAGCTATTACTGCTCATCTTAATAAGTTTGGTCGAATTGATAGTGTTGAGCCGTTTATGAGGGAAGCGAAGATGCATATAGAAGTGGTAGCGGAGAGTCGTACTACTAATGCGTTAAAAAGCGACCGCCTTTCTCTACTTTATCGAGAGCGACTTGATGAATTAAATAATCCGAGCCTGGTTGAGCACGGAAGGGAGTTAATAGTCAATCAGCGGTGGAGTGCCAGTGGTTATTATCAGCCTGTGAAATTGGCAATCCCAGTAGATTGGGAAATGGATCCCTTTAGTGATCGAACATGGAAATGGTTTCTACATCAGTTCGAATTTATCTCTAGCCTATTGGCATATGATATGGCAAAGAGCGGTGATCAAGGTTATGAGCTAGCTAAGCAGTTCGTTCGTTCTTGGGCTAATTTGTACCTACATGATATGTCGAATACAGATTCGGTTTGGCATGATCATGGTACTGCTCTGCGTGCAAGAAACTTACTTTTATTATTGGCTTATCTTAAAGCATCGGAAAAAGACGATCGGTTTGACGTTGAATTAACACGCATTTTAGTAGTACATGCAAAAGTACTTTTAGAAGAGTCGTTTTATTCTCGTGGAACTAATCACGGACTGGACCAAAATATAGTCTTGTTTGAATTACTTAAAGAGTTGGGTGTTCGTTCAGACATTCACGTTGGTGCTATAAATACTGCTTGTGAAAGAGTGAACTATGAAATTGCTAAAGCTTTTGCTGATGACGGTGGTCATATTGAAAATAGCGCTGCATATTTGACTTTCGGTTTGAAGCAAGCTGTGGACGCCTTGCATATAGGGAAAGCCTACGATCAGCAAGATAGCATGATTCAGCTTCCGAATGGTTTACTAGAGAAGGTAACTACCGCGCTCACGCATATGACAAAACCTGATGGTAAATTACCTCTTATTGGAGATACATGTGATTATGTCGTTAGGGATATTTTCAAAGATATCAAGCCTAAAAATTATCAAGAATTTGTATACGCTACTAGTAAAGGGGTAAAAGGTAGAAAGCCAGCGGTAGATTCTTTAGTATTAAAGGACAGTGGTTGGGCGGTATTCCGGTCTAATTGGAGCGTTGCAAAGGGTGGGGATTTTCAGAAACAGCTTCATTTCGTTTTTAAATGCGGATTCTTAAGTAATTATCACCGACATGATGATGACTTGTCGTTCGTCTTGTTCAACAAAGGCAGGGACTGGATAATCGAAGGTGGTTTATATAAGCATTCTAGAACGGATCCATACAGAGTTTATTTTAGATCTGCAGAAGCTCACAATATTTCTATGCCGTACCGAGAGAGAGCCTCTAGAATGCTCGAAACAGCCAGTGGAACTGGTATTGTTTCTTATGACTTGGCAGAAAACTCTTCTGTGGTTGATGCTGTGAGTAATATGTTTGTTGGTTTTGATTCTCGAAGATCAGTTAGCTATAGCAGAGCCGATAATTCGTTGACATTAAAAGATCGTATTTATCCTAAAAGTGAGGATAAACAGCAGAAAGTAGATGGAAGAATTGAGCAAGATTTGTTTACGTATGTTACTAGATTTATTGTGCCTGAGGACAAGACTATTAAATTTGACAGGCGACGGAAGGTATGCCTCATTCAGGATGTAGGGGGAGATGTTTTGATAATACAAATTAGCGGACCTGCTCCAAGTTTTAGAGTGGTGACCGGACAAACGGAGCCGGAGGTTAAGGGATGGATTTCGAACCGGCCAAATAAGCTCAAACCTTGCCAAGTTATTGAGTTTTTATATAAAGAAAAGACTTTGGATGTTGATTATTCGCTATCTTGGAGGTAGCATTTTTTACCCAAATCGGTATTGTTGCTTTAAAGAAATTCTAAAGGGCCACTACCCAAATTTGCCTTTTAAAATAAGTTCTTAGGTATTTAATTTTGTAGGAAATACATGAAAAATGTCAAATCGAGTTTTCAATTTCCTGCGACTAGAGATAAGTTAAAGGATTCATATTAAATGTACAACCTGATCTTAATTTTGGGTGTGCTGTTTTGCATTTATATCGTTTTTCTCGTGATGTTCGTACTTCGACGATATCGGGAAGAGGCTCGAGTTTTGGGTATAAATCGAAATGAAATTAGAGGTTTTACGAAAGAGCGTTCGAATGTAATTAAGGATATTTCGTTAGTCGATGATGGGGGGAAAAGCGTCCTTCGTTGGAGGCCACTTGAATCCGAGAACTATATAGCATCGAAAATATACTTGCGGGTGTCAAATAATCCAGTTGCTGCGGTTGCGCGGTACGAATTAACTAGATCTGATAAAGCTTATGAAACGGTCGTTCACGATCGTAATGGATCTCGGTTTTGGTATTGGGTAACTCTTCTATATGAAGATGGTAGTGAGTCTGAGAAGCAGTTGATCGGTGTCTTGCCCGAAATAGAAAGACTGTCGGAATAAATGAGGCTCATATATCTTCTAAGCATTGATGAATTTTATTTTTGGCGGCACAAGTAATGGTTATGACATGATAGATAGCCCATATAAAGATGTATCACAATGGAATACTCCAGTTTATAAATTTGCCAGCATAGAGGATCTTATAGGTTCCGGGTTTTCTTCTGATGGAATTTACCAAACATCGGTGGGTTCTAACACCGAATTAGACATGTTGCTGCAAAATGCCAATTTGTCAAAATCGGACGGCTATGCGTTAGTGGGTTTTAATGGAGCAATCACAAAACGGGAAGAAAAGAAAAGCCCATTTTTTTCTGGTGTATCGGTAACTAGTGGATTTGATGTTCCATATTTGTCATTTTCTGATCCGACATTAGATATCGATGGTAAATTATCTTTAGCCTGGTATGCAGGAAATGAAGATGTACCTGACCTACCACAAAAGGTCGCACAAATACTAAATGCTTTTGCTCGAGAACGTAATCTAAAACTAGTCCTATTTGGGGGATCTGGAGCCGGTTTTGCAATTCTTAATATGCTAGCGTATTTGAGAGCAGATTATGTTGCTTTGGTTTGGAATCCTCAAACAAATATCGTTAATTATTTTACGCGCTTTGTAGAAAGGTACGCCCGAACAGGCTTCCCTGCTCTTTGGAAAAAAATGCGTCCAGCAAAAGATACTAAAGGTGTAAGTAAGGTCTTTTTAGATGATTTTTTTTCTCAATTGGGTATCAGTTACAAGTTAAATAAAATTAACATTGATGGTAATGGGCAGGTAATATTTTTACAGAATAGAGAGGATTGGCATGTAGAGACGCATGCAGAACCATTCCTTGCAAAATTTGGTCCATGGTTGCGGGTAGGACCGGCAACGTTTCGGATGGATAGTCTCAATTTTGGAGTTGTCTTTGGTGAATGGGGAGAAGGTCATGCTGCTCCTCCAAGAGCCACGATTCGTGCGTTGTTGGAATACTGTTTAAATAATAAATCTCCTTTAAGTGCGGAAGATAATATTCTTCACATTTTCGAACAAGAGCAGCGTTATGAATGGTCTTTAGCGGTGGAGAAGGAGCTGCTGTTTGACTTGTCTGTGCAATATTTTGCAGAAGATCGGATGATTTCGGCGAGTATTCAGCTTGTGAATGCTAAGCCACAAGCTAAATATACATATGCATTTTATTTGTTGGTCAATGGGATCCGACAGCAATTTAAATGGTACGGGAGTGGCTCCGTTACAGAGTTTTGTTTTGAGATGCATCGGGGGAAGCCTGTAAAGGTCGAGATTGTAGGGTTTGTAAAGGACGAAGCGGGGAAAATCTGTAGAAAAGGGAAGCGTGTTGTGGTGTAAACAGCTGCTTTTTTACAATAAAATCTATTGCTCTGGGTAGCAGAGCTAGGCTACGGTGTGTTTTGCAATCTCGACATTTCTGATTATGCAGAATGGTGATCAGAGATGGATTGGCGTATTTTCCTATTTATTAAATTGTAGTACTCGGATTCGTAGTGATAGGCTGCTAGCCCCCAGCGGTGCCCTTCCCAAGCATAGAACTCAGGATACTCTAGTACTTCAACATTCTCAATATTGGTTTCTAGTAAGTCATATAAGGTCTTTAGAAATGCATTGGTAATATTGATTTTATATTGATTTTCAAACCAGCATAATTTTCCTGCTGTTGACAAATATTGATTTCGTAGAAATGACTTATGCAAGAAAACCTTTTTATAGATTCTAAAATCTTGCACCAGAATTGGCAGTGCCTTTTGAAATTCTTGTAAATGTTCTTCCGGCGCTAGAAATGTCTCTTTTTGAATTTGGAGATCCTGCTTTATCTTCGCATATTCTGACGTTCGTGTTATAAGGCCATTTTGAAATTTTATTAGCGGTAACCTCTCAATTAGAAGATCAATGATGAGATAGTCACCCTTTGGGGTATTGTCTCGAAAATAATTATAAAAGCTTTTTTGCAAGTCTCCTTGAACCATGCTTTTTTGAAATTTGGATCCTAAGTTAATTTCAATAGATTGAAGGCTTTCAATTTTGGATGTGTATTGGCTGACTAGAGATGAGCGAGCAAAATAGTTATGTACTGCTCCGCCTCGATTTTCAAGGTTAAACAAATCTCTTGAGGTGCATCCGCCAAAAATATCAAATTTCATATGTAATGAGCTGCCTATGAACAAATAATGAATAAATCCCTACTCCAAAAGAGGGAAATGAAGATTCTGCTTGATGTGGCTATATTGTTTGATTATATATATTATAGGGGTTCAAATAATAAGTACTCTTCTGGCTCTACCTAAAGAATAATTTGAGTTAGAGTTTTAGAGCAATAATTTTCGAAAGACGGAGCATCAAAATAAGATAAATTGCAAATAAATGTATATAGCATGTGGTCAGAAGATAGGACGGCGAGTGGTAATGCATAAAAACTATGGAGTTTTGTTTGTGGATTCCGAATCCATGGGGTCTGTATTGATTGTAAAAATTCCATTCGAATATTCGAAAAAAGGTTTGTAGTGTCGTCGTCGATTTCATAGAAAATTATATGTTACTCACGTAGCATCATTGGAATTGCCTTGAATGGCATTTGAGAGAAGGTCATTATTCGCTCTTGAACATAAGAAACTGTAACTTTAATACCATCCAATGCTTATATAAATCCTTCCAACATAATATTCTGAATTACCTCTTGTCTAATTCAAATTTCTGAGCAATAATCAAAACAAAATATTACATATGAATTAAGAAATATCTCAAATGTGTTTTCTAAGAAAGCAATCATTACAAAAGATTGCCATGTCGTGAGCAGTAGGCAGTGCAAACAGGCAATGATTTTAAGGGTATACCCTTAGGGCCATTGCGAAATAATAGTAGAACATTCAACTTTTATGGATAGGTGAATAAATGGCTACAGTCGATCTTGACTTGGGCGGCTTATTGCAGCCCACTGAGCAAACCGTTGATCAAAGCACTTATGACGGTGATACTGTCCTCAACGCGAGGGCGCTCAGTCCAAATACAACATTAAATGTTACGAATACGGGTGGGTCCGCCGACACGCTGGAATTACAGCAGACGATCGGCATTGGCGTGCTTTCAACCAGTACCGTTAATCTGGCTGAAGACGCCAACGTCAAACTAACCGGCTTGGCCGGTGTCAACGCTGGTTCCACATTCAACTACAATCTCAGCGAAGGTTCCACGCTGGAGATGACCTCCAACTTCCTGTCGCTGGGGTTGGGCAACACGGTCAATGTGGACTTGGGCGAAACGGGTACTTCCACTTTCATCTATGATTCGACCGGAATCAACGTCGAGCTGTCAGGCTATCCAAATATCACCGGGGTGACCGCGGGTGACCAGATTCAGGTGGCCAATGCGACTAGCGGCGAGTATGTGGATGGTGATTTGATCTTCAAAGATGCCAATGGTATTACCGTGGGGCGCTTCAATGCCGACGGGCTGGATCCCACCCAGGTCACCTTCGAGGGCGGCACCATGGTTTACGCTTGCTTCCTCAAGGGCACCCGCATTG
>JBEBPQ010000012.1:0-112250 GCA_040395835.1 Advenella kashmirensis | reverse complement strand
TCATTCCCGCGGCCCTGCTGGGCACTTCAGCCGCGACAACGCTGGAACTGACTGTATCAAGCACGTTTATCTACTGGCTGGGCGCCGGCAAGACAGGAAAAGAAAAAGCAGCATAACAATTAGAACACTGCAAGCAAGACAACCCTCTTCTCTCGCAGCCAGTCCTGGCTACGAGAGTTTTTTTATCCTAATGCACCCTATCATCCTCAACCATTTCACGCCTTGCAAAAGATGCCCGGCGTGAAAACCTCACGACTTATCCGCGTTGGCTTTACCTCGCCACTTCCATAAGCCATAAAGCAAGAGCAGGATAATCAGATCCAATAGCGCGAGATACGGAGCCGGATTGCTCCATTTATCCATATTGGTCGTACGGGAATAATAGGGAGGGCCGCTGCCAAATGCCTCGTTCAGTTGCGCGACATTGATATACAGCGTGAATCCAAGCAGGATCACGCCGATCAGCCAGATAAGTTTCGAGGCGTACCAATTGTTCATATCCGTACCTGATCCTAAATCAGAAGCAAAATGCAATAGCCAAAGGATAACGGAAAATCGGAAAGGATTGCCACCGGCTTGGCCATCTCTGGCAGAGCACGGTCTGTCGCTATCGCCAACGGCTCAGCGTGAGCAAGGCATGCCCCCCGTTTCATTCCCGGTACCATGCCTGGTTCACTTATCCCGATCTGTATTCGCGTATGCGGATCGATTCACCTGGCTCAACCCGCTTCCTCTGCAGATCAGCGCGCTTTTATTTCGACCTCCGCCATTTCTTCCAGGGTCAGGGCAATCGCGGTATGGTCCATCTCTCCCCGACCGTTTTCAACACCATATTCCCAAAGCTGCTGAACCGCGGAAGACACCCATGTCGGCGATCGGACCTGCCTGGCCATGTCCAGCGCGATCCCGACATCCTTGGACATCAGCGCCATGGAAAAACCTGGCTTGAATGCCCGGGAAAGCACCTGCTGAGGAAATTTGGTTTCACTGGCCGCGCTGCGTCCACTGCCGGCATTGATGACATCAAGCAATTTTTGCGCATCCACGCCCATTTTCACGCCAAGCACCAATGCCTCCGACGTCACCGCCAGGGTTGCCGCGGTGATGAGATTATTCAACGCTTTTGCGGTATGCCCCGCGCCAATCTCGCCGACATGCAGAATGTTGGTCCCAATCGCCTGCAGCACTGGTCTTGCCTGCTCAAGCGTTTGCTCGGGTCCGCCCACCATGATAGTCAACGTGCCTTCTTCCGCTTTCCTGACGCCCCCGCTCACCGGGGCGTCGATCATCATGATGTTTTTTTCCGATAGCGCGCAAGCCACTTCCTGGGTGACCGCCGGCACCGATGTCGTCATGTCGATCAATAGCGAGCCGGACTGCATGCCGTGGGCAAGCCCTGCCTGGCCCAGCACGACCTCACGGACAATATCGGCGTTGGGCAACACCGTCAGGATCGTGCCATGGGCTTCGGCCAGCGCATGAAGCGTTTCGTATGTCTTTGCGCCCTGCGACGCAAATAGCCGAAGCGTATCCAGGTTCGTGTCGTAGACGCCAATCTCATGGCCAAGTTGCAGCAATCGCTTGGCGATGCGCCCCCCCATATTACCCAATCCTACTACTGCAATTGCTTTCTTCATATTCTTTCCTGTCAATGACTCGCAATCGGTCCCGCTACGCCTGTGCTTCGGGCAGTTGGATCAGCAGGCCGTCCATTTCTTCGCTCACCGCAATCTGGCAAGTCAATCTTGAGCCATCGGACCGCATGTAGGCAAAATCCAGCATTTCCAGCTCACTGGAACCGGCACCCTCAATCCTGGCGCGCCAGGCTTCATCGATATAGCCGTGGCAGGTCGCGCAGGAACAGGCACCGCCGCAATCGGCGTCGATGCCATTCACGCCATTCTGGACCGCGGCCTCCATGACAGACTGGCCAATATCGGCAATGACGGTCTTTCGAGTCCCGTCGGGCTCAATAAATATAATAGTTGGCATTTGGTTTTCCGCCTCGTTAGATAAACAAATCTTTACTGGCTGATCGGGACAAGGCGCCCAACTCCAGGGAAGCGTCCCCGATATCGCCAAAGTCAGGGCTATATCCCGCGCCCAGCCATTTTTTCGCCGTCATAAACGCCTTGGCATCATTGATCGCATCCACCGCAATCAATTTTTCTTCTTCGTAATACCAAATGGAAAGCGACGCGTCATTCGTCTTCCTGACCGCAACACGCGTATACCCATGATTCAAGCCTGCAATTTGCAGCTTGGTCGCGTACTGATCAGACCAGAACCACGGGAAACACGCATATTCAGAGGGTTCGCCCAGAATTGCACGGGCCACGACATCCGCCATATCAACGGCATTTTGCACCGATTCAAGGCGTATCATCCTGTCCTGATAGGGGAAACTGGCGCAGTCGCCAAGCGCATATATCGCGGGATCGGCGGTTCTCCCCGCCCGATCCACCGACACGCCATTGGGCGAGGCCAGGCCCGCCTTCTGCGCCAGGCTGGTTTCGGGAATGACTCCGATCCCGGCGACCACCACATCAACATCAAGCGAAACCCCGTCGGTAAGCTTTGCCGTGGTGGCGCGCCCGCCAGTACATGCAAGCATTGCCAGTCCCACGCCTTCCAGCACTTGCACGCCTTGGGCCTGGTGCAGGGCTTTGAAATAGGCCGCGGTTTCCGCTGCGGCCACACGTCCCAGAAGACGCGCTTCCCTTTCCACCAACGTCACGTGCAGGCCAAGCTCGCGCGCCACCGCCGCGGTTTCCAGGCCGATATAGCCACCGCCGACAACCAGCAATTGCTTGTTGCCCACAAGCTCGTTTCGCAAACGACGCGCATCCGATAGCGTCCTCAGGGTCAGGACATTTTCGGCATCGCCCCCCTGCACGGCGGGAATCGATCTCGGACGCGCCCCGGTTGCAAGCACGAGTGTGCCGTAATCCAGTCGTTCCCCATTTTCCAGCTCGATCTTTTTTTCCGAGCGATGGATTGTCTGTACGCGGCAACCCAGCATCAAATCGATATTCTCGTCTTCATACAGGCGTTGCTGTTTCAGATACAGCCGTTCCGCGCCAACGCGATTGGTAATATACTTTTTCGATAGCGGAGGACGGTGATAAGGCGGATCCGTTTCCTCTCCGATCAAAACCAGCTTTCCCGCATACCCAAGGGTACGCAGCTTGAAGGCGACCGACACGCCGGCCTGCCCTGAACCCACTATCACGATATTGCTATTCATTTGCCCCTCTTTGAACAAGGCGCCGGCAGGGTGGGCGACAAGTGTTTTGCTCCAGCCCATGACCGCGCGCTACCGCCCTAATTAACCTTCGCGTCGGACTGCTGCACCACGGTCGCCCATTTTTTGATATCCCGGTCCAGCATGGACTTGAATTGGGCCGGCGTACTTTGCAGCGGATTTGCGCCTTGCGCGGCAAAGCTCTTGATGGTGGCGTCATCGCCAAGGACAGCGCCAATATCCGTATTGATTTTGTTCACGATTGCAGGCGGCGTATTCTTGGGCGCGAATAAGCCAAACCACGGATTCACGTCAAAGCCGGCATAGCCGGACTCGGCGACAGTGGGAACCGCCGGCAGCTGGCTGGATCGGTTTGCGCTGGTAACGGCAAGCGCCCTGACTTTGCCACCCTCGATCTGCGATGTAATCGATGGCGCGCTGGTGAAAACCGCGTTAATCCGTCCGCCCAGCAGATCGGCCAGGGCTGGTCCGGCGCCTTTGTATGGAACATGTGTCAGTTTGGTATGCGCGACCAGGTTCACCATTTCTCCAAGTAGATGGTTGACCGAGCCGCTCCCCGCTGATCCAAATGTAATATTGGAGGAGGATTTCGCCAGGGCGACGAATTCCTCAAAGGTTTTTGCCTTGACGCCGTTATTCACGACACAGAGAAAAGGCACGGTCGCAACCGTTGCCACCGGCATAAAATCACCGACAGGATCGTACTGCAAGTCGCTGTACAGGCTAATGTTGATCGCCTGTGTTCCTTCATACGACATCAATAGGGTATAGCCATCCCCCTTGGACTTGGCGACATGGTTCAGCCCGATATTGCCGCCGGCACCGGCGCGATTCTCCACCACGACAGGCTGCCCCCATTTGTCCGCCAACTTCTGGGCCAGGATCCTTGCCAGCGCATCCGATGCGCCTCCCGGTGCCTGCGGGACGACCAGCGTCACCGGGCGCTCCGGATACCCGGCATAGACCAGGGAATGACAATACAACGCAAATAATAGAAATATTAATGCGGCGTTAAAACTCTTTATGACCTTCCTCATTGCTGTCTCCTTAGCTATTTTTATGCTGTTTATCGCAATACACCGTATATGCGCCTGAACCGAAGCGTTGTCGCGCCGCAGCTCAATCACTGCCGAAATAATGGATAATGGACTTTGTCGTGGTGAATTCGTCGAGCGCCTGAAAGCCCTTTTCCCTGCCGTAACCGCTTTTCTTGCGCCCGCCAAATGGCAGTTCCACCCCGCCTCCCGCGCCGTAGCAGTTGATGTACACCTGCCCCGCCGCAATCGACCTTGCCATGCGCTGCTGCCTGGCCCCGCTTTCGGTCCAGACCGCTGCGACAAGGCCGTAATCTGTGGCATTGGCTAGCTGCGCCGCGTCCCGCTCATCATCGAAAGGCATGGCCGCCAGTATCGGTCCAAACGCTTCGGCATGCGCCAGTTCGTGATCGCGCGGCACCGGGCCGTACAGCATGGGACGGACAAAAAAACCGCCTTGCGCAACATCAACGACCCTGCCTGCTGCAATCAAGGGCAAGCCGGATGCATTGATCCTTTCGATGAACGCTCTCAAGCGCTCAAATTGCGGCCTTGTGATGATGGGACCGCAATGCGCATCGGAGTCCGGCATACCGGCACGGGTCGAATCGATCAGACCGGCGACACGCGCTACGACCTCATCGTAGATTTCCTTCTGTATGAGCAGTCGCGTGCCGGCCGAACACGTCTGCCCTGTATTCTGCACAATAGCGCCAACAATCGCGGGCACGGCCCGATCAAGATCCGCGTCTGCAAAGACGAGCTGGGGAGATTTGCCCCCCAGCTCCAGCAGGCAAGGCACATGGTTCGCCGCCGTCGCGGCCTGAACCTGGGCACCGACACCGGGCGATCCGGTAAACGTCAACAGATTGATATCCGGATGCCGCGCCAGCGCATCGCCCGCCTCGTACCCGTAGCCGGTAACGATATTCAACGCGCCATCCGGCAGCCCCGCCTCCTGCATCAAGCGGGCGATATAAAGCACGGACTGGCAGGCTTCTTCCGACGGTTTCACGACAATGGCATTGCCTGCGGCCAGTGCAGGACAGGACGTACGGCCAAACATCTGGGATGGATAGTTCCAAGGGATAATATGCGCCGTGACGCCTAACGGTTCGTGCACCACCTGAACGTTATAATCCTTGGCATAGGGAATGACATCGCCATGATGTTTGTCGGCTGCCGCGCCATAAAATTCGAAGTAGCGCGCCAACACGGCAATATCCTTTTTCGCCAAATGCATCGGCTTGCCCGTGTCTCTGGACTCTATGCCGGCGATCTCTTCCGACCTTTCCAGAATCAGATCGCCAATCCGGCGCAGCAATCGGCCCCGCTCCATGGCCGGCCAGTTTCCCCAATCGCCAAGAAATGCCTTGCGCGCAGCCTTGACGGCCGCCTCCACATCGGCGGCGGCACCTCGGCTGATTTGCGCGAATACCTTGCCTGTCGCGGGCTCTTCGACGTCAATGATCGAGCCATCCCGCGACGCGAGCCACGTTCCGTTGATAAGTATCGTTTTCATGGATTTTCTGCCTGCGCCATCTCCCGCATGACTTCCTGCGCAACGCGGAAGCTATCGATGGCCGCAGGCACGCCGCAATAGACCGCCACCTGCAGAAACGCCTCTCGCAGTTCTTCCTGGGTCCAGCCGTTGTTGAGGGCACCGCGCACGTGCGCCTTGAGTTCCTGCGTCCGCCCCAATGCCGACACCATTCCCAGATTCAGCATGGAACGATCCTTGCGGCTCAAGCCCGGACGGTTCCACACTTCATCCCAGCAGTACTCGGTGACCAATGCCTGCATTGGCCAGTTATACTCAGTCGCATTGTCCAGTGCCCTATTGACATAATCGTCGCCGAGCACCTCCCGTCGGGTCGCAAGTCCCCGCTCGAATTTTTCAGATCTTGTGAAATTGGCCATAATCTCGCTCAGTGTTGTGAAACCTGTTGGTTATAAAATCGGACCGCGTGATGGCGGGGTCATCTCAAACATCCACGTAGATGTCGTCATCCCGGACAGACACCTCATACGTCTTGATACGGCTGTTGCTGACGCCAAACAGGCATTTTCCGGTTTCAAGATCGAATTCCCAGCCATGCCAGGGACACCTGATAACCTGGTTTTCCATGCCGTAACGATATTCCCCGGCGCAGGGGGTGGGCAGCATGGTCCCCTGGACCGTCCCCCTGGCCAAGGGCGCGCGTTTGTGCGGGCATAGGTTCTTAACGGCAAATAACTTGCTTCCGACCTTGAATACGCCGACCGGCCGACCGTCGATATCGATGATCAACGCATCGTCTTCGGGGATATCGCTCAACTTTCCAACTTTATGCTGCATGACTCGCTCCAATGTTTTGGCGTGGTTTCAATCCGAATAGCTCCGCCGCATTATCGCGAAAGATGCGTTGCTTCAGGTTTTCGGGAAGACGCTGGAATGTGGTTTGCGGATAATCGGTATCCCAATGCGGATAGTCGGTGCTAAATAGAATCGTCCGATCCGCATGCACCATTTCCAGTATTTGCGTCAGGTATTCGTCTTTCTCCGGCTCTTCCAGCGGTTGACTGGTGAAACGCACATGGTCCAGGACATAGGAGCTGGGTGCTTTTTCCAACCAGGGGACCTCGCAACGGAACTGCCGCCAGTTCTGGTCGTAGCGCCACAGCATATGCGGAACCCAACCAAAGCCGAACTCCGCCGCAAGTACCTTCAATCGCGGAAACCGGACAAAGACACCTTCGAACAGCAAGCTTGTGATATTGCCCATCGCGATCTGCGGGAAACAGGAATGACGTTCGATATACGTGCTGGGAACTCCGCCGGCAAATGCCGCGCTGGTCTGGAAGGCGCCTTCCGTGCCGGTTGGATGAAGAAAGATGGGCAATCCCAGTTCCTCTGCCGCTTCGTAAATCGGGTAGTAATGGACATTGCCCATCAAGATATTCATCAGCGGCATGAATATCGCCACAACGTTCTCCTGGCCACCGATGCGCCGGATTTCCCTTGCGGCCGCGACAGGGTCGTGCACCGCCACACACATGGCCAGGCGGAACCGGTCATCGACCGATAGCCACTTATCGATGAAATAATCGTTGAATGCCGTAGCCAGCACCGTAGCTTCCGCCGCATTCGGCAGGGACACCAGCTTTCCCGCCTGAATCGACGAAAGAATTGCATACTCGATATTCAGCCTGTCCAGGTGGGCTTCGCGCAGAAAATGCGGATCCGAGCCGCCTACCCCGCCGTCCGGTGTCCTCGCGTCGCGACGGATGGACGTCGCCCCCGCCAATGGCGGACGGAGCGGGTGGTCCGGCAGAATAGAGCGTTTTCCTTCGAATCGCATTTGCCAGCTTTTGCTCATGTAGGGCTTCAGGCCTTCGATGTCCCCGTTGATCCAGGGATGGACATCTGAGTCGATAATTTTCATGGGTGATGTGTTCATTGCTGCTCTCTTTTCAATTGCGCCAGCGGCACGACCGATGACTTTGAAACGGTGATTGCTGGTATTGACGTCATGCTACTATCGAAGCCGCATTCGGGGAATTTTGAATTTCAAGCAGCGGGTTTCGGCAAAACCGAAAGCCGAAGTTGCGCGGCCCTTCCCTATAATTACAATTGAAATTTTCTATAAGCATAAGATCCAGGAGACCGAGAAATGTACTTTGAACTATCCGACATGCGCGTGTTTATCCATGTCGCCGAATCATCCAGCATCACGCAGGGCGCCAAACGCGCGCACCTGTCCACGGCGGCGACCAGCGCCAGGATCAAAGCGCTGGAAGGCCAACTTGGAGCCAAACTGCTGTATCGGGATAGTCGGGGAGTGACGCTGACTCCGGCAGGCATCAAGCTGCTGCGGCACAGCCGGGTCATCATGCGCCAAGTGGATTTTGTAAAAAGCGAATTCGCCGAATACGGTAGCGGTATGCTGGGCCATATCCGAATCTTCGCCAATACCACGGCAGTCACCGAATCATTGCCGGAATTGCTGGCGCAATTTTTGGCTCGGCATCCTGCCGTCACAGTGGATTTACAAGAACGCCTGTCGCGCGATATTGTCAGGGGTGTGCTTGATGGTTCCGCGGACCTCGGGCTGATTGCCGGACCGGTCGAGGCGGAGGGATTGGAGGTCATTCACTACAGTACGGATCGCCTGCTATTGGCCTTGCCGGACGGGCACGCATTGGCCAACAGGTCCTGTATCACGCTAGCCGAGACCTTGGACTATCCGCATATCTGCTTCAGGGAAGGCAGCACCCTGAACGATTTGATGACCGCGCAGGTGGAGCGGCTGGGCCGCAGCTTCCCGATGCGGATACAGGTCTCGAGCTACGAAGCCATTTGCCGGATGATCGAGACCGGCGTGGGCATAGGCATTATTCCCGAATCCGCATCCCGGCGATACAGCAGCGCCATGCGATTCGTGACAGTGCCGTTGCAGGAACCCTGGGCCATACGCGAACGCAGCCTATTGGTTCGCGAACTCGATGCGGTGCCCGGCTGCGTAAAGGAACTCATCGATACAATCGTCGATTGCATCGGCTCGCCCGCCAGCTAAGGTCAAGTTGATTCTCCCGTCGCGGCCGGGCCTGCGGGGATGTCCGGCCTACCGCAGCCAAAGGCGCGGCCGCGATTCGCGACGAACACAGCCGGCGCGGCACCGTCGGCAGACAATCCGGTTATTTTTTCGACGCCGCCAGAAACACCGCCAGTTGGGCCTCGAATGCGCGCTGGTACGCAGGCCGCGCTTCGGCGCGCGCCAGATAGGCGGCAAGGTTTGGATAGTCTTTGAAGAAGACGGAGGCGTCCAACCGTTGCAGCACCGACACCATCATCAGGTCGCCCGCGCTAAACCGGCCTTCCAGCCAATCGGCGGCGCCAAGCCGCTCGGACAGCTGGCGTAGTCGCACACGGATGCGCGCCTCGAGCAACGCACCGCGCTCCGCGTACCAAGGCTTGTCGCATTCGAAGTACTTGGCCATGCTGTACTCTATGATCGGCGGCTCCACGGTATTGAGCGCCGCGAAAATCCAGCCGATAGACCGCATCCGCGCGTCAGGGTCGTCGGGCAGCAATCCGGCGTGGCGCTCGGCAAGATGAAGCAGGATCGCACCCGACTCGAACAGCACGAGATCGCCTTGCTCATAAGTTGGAATCTGGCCGAAGGGGTGCCGCGCCATATGCGCGGTCTGTTTCATCGCCTCGAAGGATAAAAGACGCACGTCGTACGGCTGGTCAACTTCTTCCAGCGCCCAGCGCACGCGCATATCGCGCGCCAGGCCCTTGCCTTCGTCGGGGGACAGCGCAAAGGCTGTAATGATAGGGGTCATGACAGGCTCCAGATAGCGTGCTTAACCGTATGGTATCCGCTTTGTCGCAGCCTGTCATTGTCCCCAGGACGCTCAGAGCCGCCACAAGCTCAATACAACGCCGATAAGCAACGCGATGCTCGCCGCCACCAAAGACAGGCTCAGGGTCTGGGTGACGGCGAAAATCGCGCTCGCGGCAAGCGGTCCCAGGATTTGGCCGATGCTGTACAGCACCGTCATCGTCGCCATCAGGCTGCCCGAGCCCTGGCTGGCGATCCGCTGCGCCGCCGGCATGGCAATTGTCACAGTGCCCAGGAACGAACCGCCGACCAGCAAGGCGCTCAATAGATAGCCGGCGGCGCCAGGCCAGCCAATGGGAAGCGCAACGCCGACGGCCTGCACAAGCAAATTGGCGGTGAGCGCCGCCCGGGTGCCACTGCGCCGGTGCCAGGCATGCCAGAGGAAACACGAGGGCGCGGCGCTCAGCCCGAATACGGCCCAGACATGCGTCGCGTTCATGTCCGGCAAGGCAGACTTGACCAGCAAGGGCAGATAGGTTGCCGTGATGATATAGCCGAAACCGGCTAGGCCGTAGATCGCCACCAGGGGCAACGGGTTGACGACGGTCGGCGTGAATGACGAGGGTGCGGGCGTTTCCGCGCCCTCTGCCGCGCTGCCCGCGTTCAGCCCCGGCGCCGCGATCAGTCCCAGGACAAGCCCGACCAGGCCTAGCAACAGCCAAAGCCCCTGGCTATGCAATCCGGCATGCGCACCCACGACCAGCAACTCCGCCGATAGGGCAATGCCGACACCGACACCGGCATACAGCACTGGCGCCCGGTGCATCTGCCTGCGTTGCGCGAGCAGCCACAGCGAGGCCGCCACCATGGCGAGGGCGCTGAACACGCCGGCCACACCGCGCAACGTCACGATCATCGGCGTAGCGTCGGCCACGGCCAGTAGCGCCAGGCACGCCACGGTACCCGCCGTTGACCACAGGCAAAGCCGATGCGCATTCCGCGCCCGCGCCCGTATGGCCAGCAGTGCGCCCAGCAAATAACCGGCGTAATTGGCCGCAGCGGCGAGACTGCCCCCCTGCAAATCCAGCAGGTCCTCTTGCACCATATGGGGATATATCGCCGTGAATGCGAAGCGCCCGAACCCCATGCCGATTGCCATAATAAGCGCGGCATCGAGCGCCGCACGCAGGCCCGGGCCAAACCGGAACGTCGTCCGTGTCATGCCCGTGCTCCTTCAACCTGCCTGCGTAAATGCCGGAAGGCCGGGACATCGTGGCCGGTCCGCCAGACTAGGCAGGTGTCGGCCTGCCCCAGTGGCAGCGTTTTGAGACCTGCGGGCGTCTTCGCCAAGGCCAGCACGCTTGCAGGAAGCAGCGCCACGCAGGCGCCAGCGGCCACACAGGCGATCATGCCGTGATAGGAGCCGAGTTCCTGGATTTTCCATTCGGGATCGTCAGCGACACCCAGCGCCGCCTCCGCGATGCTCCGGTAGGTGCAACCCTGTCTGAAGGCCGCCAGCGACCGGGTGCGCACCTGTGCCGGCGTATCGGCCTGGACCTCGTGCGCTGGCAACAACAGCAAGAGCGATTCGCGCCAGACGGGTGTGGCCGATAAGCCCAATTCGGCAAGCGCGCCAGCCTCTTGCAATGCGGGAGGAAGCGCGGCGAACGCGCAGTCAAGCCGGCCGGTACGCACCTGCTCCAGCAACGCGCCGGATGGCGCCGTCGCCACCTGCAGCTCCGTACCAGGATGACTGGCATGATAGTCGGCCAACACCGCGGGCAACCGGCTGGCGGCCGTGCTTTCCATGCAACCGATGTGCAGCACCCCCCCGTGTAGCCCGCCAGTCACGACTTGCCGCGCCTCATCGGCGAGGATCAGCATGCGCTGCGCGTAGTCCAGAAAGCGCTCGCCCGCCACCGATAGCGTGAGGCGCTTGCCGGTGCGCACGAACAGCGGCACTCCCAGATCCGATTCCAGTTGCTGGATGCGCGTGGTGACATTCGATGGCGCGCGGCCGAGCCGGGCCGAGGCTTGGGTGATACCGGATTCGGTCGCCACCGCGATGAATATTCTGAGGGAGTCCAGATGCATTTTTATTCACACTTAAAGAATAATAATGATATTATATTCTCGAAATAAGAATATTAACAGTCCGATTTTCACGTTTTCAGAGAAGGAAATGTCATGAGCCGTCTTCATCCATTCGCCACGAAGCTGGGAATCCTGCCTATTATCCAAGCTCCCATGGCAGGCGTGTCGACCCCACAACTGGCTGCCGCCGTATCCAATGCGGGCGGCCTGGGTTCGCTGGGCATCGGCGCAAGCACGGCGGCGCAGGCCGCCCGCATGATCGAAGACACGCGCGCGCTGACGTCCCGGCCATTCAACATCAATGTGTTTTGCCACGAGCCGGCCGCAAGGGACGCGCAAGCCGAAGCCGCCTGGCTCCGCCACCTGGAACCATGCTTTGCCGAAGCGAGCGCGCCGGCGCCTGCCGTGCTGGAAGAAATCTATCAAAGCTTCAACGACGGCACGGAAATATTCGAATTGCTGCTGCATAAGCGCCCGGCCGTGGTCAGCTTTCATTTCGGCCTGCCCTCCCGGGAACAGATACGCGCCTTGCGCGCGGCAGGTATTTGCACCCTCGCCACGGCAACCAGCGTACAAGAAGCGGCGCGTATCGAAGACAACGGGATCGATGCGATCATTGCGCAAGGCATCGAAGCCGGCGGTCACCGCGGCGTCTTCGATCCCGACAGGCCGGATGAACACCTCGGCACCTTTGTATTGCTCAGGCAATTGTTGAAACAGACGACACTGCCGGTGATCGCCGCCGGCGGCATCATGGATGGCCAGGGCATCCAGGCAGCGCTGACGGCCGGCGCCGCCGCGGCGCAGCTGGGCACGGCCTTTATCCTGAGCCCCGAGTCCAGCGCCACGCCTGCCTACCGGACGGCGCTCAAAAGCGAGGCGGCATCAGCCACACGACTGACCCGCGTGTTCTCGGGAAGGCCCGCGCGCGGCATCGCCAACCCATTCATCACCCATTGCGAAAAACCGGGCAGCCCGCGCCCGCCCGCCTATCCCGTCGCCTATGACGCCGCCAAGCAATTGCATGCCGCTGCGGCGAAACTGGGTAACAGCGACTTCGCGGCGCACTGGGCCGGACAAGGCGCAGTGCTGGCGCGCGAGTTGCCGGCCGCGCAACTGATCGGCGAGTTGATGGAGGAAATGCGGCAGGCAGCGAGCTAGGCCGCACCGGACAGGTATGCCGGACTCATTCAGGCATCTCGTCAAAAAACGCGCGCAGTTGCGCTTCGATCAAGTCCGGCGCTTCTTCGGCAAGATAGTGCCCGCAATCGACCGCGAATCCCGATACCTCGCTATCGGACGCATTGCGCCAGAGCGCCAGGACATCGAAGCAACGCCCCACGGCGCCATGCTGCCCCCATAGCACCCGCAACGGCATGGCCAGGCGGCGGCCTGCCTCGCGATCGGCCCGATCCTGCGCCAGGTCGATCCCCGCCGAGGCGCGATAGTCGTTACAGACGGCGGCCGCTGTACCCGGAATTGCATAGCAACGCTCATACTCGGCCAGCGCCGCCGGGTCGAACGCGCCCAATCCGGCATGACGGCTTCCCATATAACGGCGAATAAACGCCCGGGGATCGGCCTCGATCATCCGCTCAGGCAAGGGCGCCGGCTGGATGAACAGGAACCAGTGCCAATAGGCCGTCGCGAAGGCCTGCGTTGTCTGCTCGTACATATCCAGGGTTGGCGCAATGTCCAGCAACAGCATGCGCGCCACCCGGTCCGGATGGTCCAGCGCCAGCCGGTGCGCCACGCGCGCGCCGCGATCATGCGCCCCCAGCAGGAAACGCGGATGTCCCAGATGCTGCATCAAGGCCACCACATCCTGCGCCATCGTGCTTTTTGCGTAATGGATGCAATCGGCACCGGCCTCGGGCCGCGACGAGTCGCCATAGCCGCGCAAGTCCGGCATGACCACCGTATAGCGGCTGGCCAGCCGCGGCGCCACACGGTGCCACATGACATGGGTTTGCGGATGACCGTGCAACAGGACCAGTGGCGGCCCGGAGCCCCCGATGCGGTAATGTAGCTCGACATCGGCAGTCGCCCGAAACCGTCCAGTACTGAATCCTTCAAACATCCTGTCCTCCCGTCAAGGTGCCCGGCGCGGCAGAAGCGGCGCTATCCCGGCAGGCCGCAGCTGTTTTAACGCCGATATCCGCCAGCCAGGGACTGTCTTGCGCGATCGCCTCGGCCAGCGCCTGAATCTGTTCCCGGTATTTTAGCGTGGCTGCGATCATATCCAGCCCTTCGATAAAGGCTTGCTGGTGTCGGGACGACAAGCGAAATGAAAACGTCTCGCCGGCCATGGTTATTTTCATAGCGGCGATATCCAGCGCCATTGATTGACCAGGATGGCCGAGGACCAGCGCCATCAGGCGCAAATTGTCCTGCTCCGAGACTTGCGCCACCAGCAGGCCGTTATTGACCGCATTGGAATAGAAGATTTCGCCAAAGCTCGGCGCGATTACGGCCTGTATGCCATATTGCATCAAGCCCCACACCGCGTGCTCGCGACTGGAACCACAACCGAAATTCGCGCCACCGACCAATACGCGGGTCTCCGCAAAGGCGGGGTGATTGAGCACAAAATCCGCCAGCTTTCGGCCTTGCGCGTCAAACCGCAGATCATACAAGACACCTCGGTCCAGGCCGCTTTTATCGATTCCCTTCAAAAACTGCTTGGGCATGATCTGATCGGTATCAAGATTGGCGATTGGCAACGGGGCGGCAATGCCCTCAATGCGACTTATAGCTTGCATGCTTGCTCCTTGGCGAATTTCCTAACGTCGGTGATACAGCCCGCAATGGCGGCGGCCGCAGCCATTGCGGGACTCATCAAGTGGGTACGGCCGCCGCGCCCCTGGCGACCTTCGAAATTGCGATTCGTCGTCGAAGCGCAACGCTCGCCGGGATCCAGTACATCGTCGTTCATGGCCAGGCACATCGAACAACCCGGCTGGCGCCACTCGAACCCCGCGGCAAGCAGAATGTCCGCGATGCCTTCGCGCTCCGCCTGACGCCGCACCAGCCCGGAGCCAGGCACCACCATCGCGCGCACGCCTTTGGCAACGCTGCGCCCCTTAGCCAGGCCTGCGACAACACGCAAGTCTTCGATGCGCGCGTTCGTACAGGAGCCGATGAATACCCGCTGCACCGGGAGGCCCAGCAGCGGTCGGCCCGGCGTCACATGCATATAGTCCAAGGCACGTTTTGCCGACGCGCCTTGCGCGGCATCGTCGCCCGCGTCAAACACTGGCACGGCTTGCGATACACCAACGGTCTGATCAGGACTGGTGCCCCAGGTCACTTGTGGCTCAACGTCGGCGGCATCGAAGCGCTGCTCGCGCTCGAACTCGGCGTCGGCGTCGCTGTACAACCGGGCCCAGGCCAGTCTTGCCGACCGCGCCGCTTGGGCATCGATATCCGTGGCCCGTGCCAACACATAGGCCAGCGTTTTTTCATCGGGGCGCACCAGCGCCGCGCGCGCGCCGGCCTCGACCGCCATATTGCACAGCGTCATACGCCCCTCCATGGACAAGGCTGCGATTGCCTCGCCGCAAAATTCCACGGCATAACCGCGGGCGCCCTGCGCGCCGATCTTGCCGATGATGTGCAGGATCAGGTCTTTGGCCGAGGTCCCGAAAGGCAAACGGCCTTCCACGGTGATGCGCATCTGGGCAGCCAGCCGATAGACCAGGGTTTGCGTGGCCAGCACATGCTCGATCTCGGACGTCCCAATACCGAATCCCAGCGCGCCCAACGCTCCGTAGGTGGTCGTGTGACTGTCGCCACAAAGTACGACCATGCCGGGGCGAATCATGCCCAGTTCCGGCGCGATGATATGTTCAATGCCCTGTCTTTGATCGTCGGTATCGAACAGTGTAATGCCATGTCGCTGGCAATTGCGGCGCAGATTGCCGGCTTGCAGGGCGGCGGCCGGATCCTGGATGATCCGGTGCGCCACCGGATGGGTTGGGATGATGTGATCCACTACCCCGATCTGCGCGCCCGGCGCGGCCACGCTTCGTCCCGCCTCGTGCAGACCGGAAAACGCCTGCGGGCTGGTGTATTCATTCATGAGGTGCAGGTCCACATAAAGCAGCACCGTTTGCGCATCCAGCGCCTGCACGGTATGGCAATCGACAATCTTCTGGTAAAGCGTTTTGGGCGACATGGCAAGGCATCCTTGAAAGCACCGTCATTGGCACGGAAAGTCCATTGTATAATCGATACTACAGGTTGATTATTTCCAATTTTTTGTTTCATATATTCTTTTTAGTTGATAATAAATCATGACCGATGCCCTCCATGATCTGGCGCTTTTTGCGCAAATCGCGCGCTCCGGCAGCCTGGCGCAAGCAGGCCGGGCATTGGGCGTCACCGGTGCCGCCGTCAGCAAACGGCTCGCCGCGCTGGAACGACGCCTGGGCTTGCGGCTCATACAACGCACCACGCGCACCTTGCGGCTGACGCCTGAAGGCGAACGCTATCTGCGCGAGGGCGGGCATCTTCTGGCCGGACTGGAAGAATTGGAACAGGACTTGCGCGGCGTGGCGGCGCAGCCCGCCGGCATGCTGCGCATCAACGCGAGCCCGGGGTTCGGGCGGGCCGTGGTGGCGGGTATCGCAAGTGAATTTGCCCGGCAACACCCCGGCATGGAAATTCAATTGCAATTGAGCGATCGTCCCGCGAATCTCGTGGACGATGGCTTCGATGTCGGCATCCGGATCGGCACGCTACATGACTCCAGCCTGATCGCCCGGAAAATCCAGACCAACCGGCGCCTCATCTGCGCCTCGCCAGGCTACCTGAAACAGCATGGCGCGCCGCTTGAACTGGTTGAGATCAACCGGCACAGGGTCATCATGCTGCATGAAAACGAACAGATATTCGGCACCTGGAATCTGCGCAAGGGACCGCTCTCGCAAAGCCTGAAGGTGCGTTCAAGAATGAGCACCAATGACGGCGAGATCGCCCTGGGCTGGGCCGTGGCCGGTCTCGGCCTGCTACTGCGGTCGGAATGGAGCCTGCGCCCGCTGCTGCGGGCTGGCCAGTTGCAAGTCGTGCTGCCGGACTGGTGCGAGCCGGCAGATGTCTACGCTGTCTACCCGAGCAAACATCATTTGTCGGCGAAGACGCGAACGTTCATAGACTTTCTGTCGGACAAGCTCGGCGCTGTCGACAACCTGGATTGCCATCGCGACTGACTCGCGCCGCCCTGCCCGCGGGAATCTGCCGGCGAACCGCGAACACGCGGACAGTCTCGCCGTATTGCGGCCATCAGCCACCGGCCTCGGCCTGCCCAGGCGAGTATCAGGAAAACCGGGGTGGCCTTCGTTCCGTCATTGCGGCGATGCCTTCTTTAAAATCGTCGCCGCGCATTTGAACGAACTGCTCCTGGCTCTCGCGCTCCACGGCGCGATGCAGGGCCTGCACCAAGCCCTCCCTTAATGTCTTTCTGACGGACATCACGGCCCTGGGTGACGATAACGCGATTTCCGCGGCCAAGGACCTTGCCTCCGCCAGCAACGCAGGCGCGGGAACCAGACGGTCCAGCAAACCGATTTGCCGCGCCGCTTCGCCATTGATTCGCTGGCCCGTATAGAACAGCGCGGCCGCGTGTTGCTGGCCCACCAGCGCCGGCAGCGTATGCGACAGGCCGAACCCGGGATGGAAACCTAAACGCGTGAAGTTGGCAGAAAACCGGCTTTCCGTGCAGCCGATCCGGAAATCCGCCGTCAGGGCAAGACCCAGGCCGCCTCCGATGGCAGCCCCCTGTATCACGGCGATACTGGGTTTGGGGCAGGCGAAGATGCGAATCGCTTCCTTGTATAGCGGATTGACGCCTGGCGCCCGCTCTTGCCTGGCATTGTCGCCACGATTGAAATCTGCGCCCGCGCAAAACGCTTTGCCGCGTGACGCCAGGATGATCACCCTGCAGTCGTCCGAAGACGCCAGTTCCTGATATAGGTCCGCAATCTGCCTGATCAGGCTCAGGTCGAAGAAATTATGCGGCGGGCGATTGATCTCGACAAGGGCAATATGGTCATGCACCGTGCAGATCAACTCCTCATATTCGGTATTGTCTGTCATTTTTACCCCTCTCTAAACCAGCAAGGTTTTCGCCGTGAGTCGTTCCCAGAACCGGTCCTTGCCCGCCGCCATCGCGGCCTGCCCGATGCGATTGGCCCAGCTGGCATCGGTGCCGGCCTGCTCGCGCCAGGACCAGGCCCGCCGCGTCGCGAAATTCAGCGGATACTCGTAGGTGAACCCGATAGCGCCATGAACCTGATGCGCAATGCCCGCGCAGATCGCGACCGCTTCCCCCGCGCTCAATTTTGCAACGGCAGTCGTGAATGCGCTCGTGTCCGACGCCAGGCGACCCAGGTGAATCGCCTCCTGCGCCGCCACGACCGCAGCCATTTTCGCGCTGGACAAATTGCCGGCCATCAGCGCAATCTGCTGCTGGATCGCCTGGTTTTTCCCGATGGCCTTGCCAAACTGTTTCCTGTCCTTCACGTAGCCAACCGAAAGATCAAACGCGAAATCCAGTGCGCCTACGATCATGATGCTTTTGCATAGCGCTTCGAGATACACCAGCACGGCGCCTGCCTCCCCGAACCGCCAGGGGAAGACCCGGGCAACCTCGGCACTGTCGAACGTCACGATGTCCAGCGGCATGCCGGCCTTGTCGGTGCGCGGTTCAATGCCGACCGCAGACTGGTCCAGCGTGACCAGCGCCATGTCATTGGTTTCCCCCAGCGGCACAACAATATGGGAGCACCAGCGGGCCCAAGAAACCTGACTGAAGGTCCCCGTTATCCGCGCCTTGCCGCCCCCGCTGTCCAGTTGCAGCCCTGTCGCCCTGTCCGCCTGCGCGAATGTCAGCGGGCCGTCGGGAATGGCAACCGAAGAGGCGGATAAAAGGAACGAAGCAACAATCGTTTCGGCCAGGGGAATCGGGGCCTGGTGGTAGCCGATTCCGTGCAGGATCGGAAAGGCCGTCTCCCAGGACTCGCCCATGCCGCCCTCCTCCTCCCGGCACATGACACGATGAAAGCCGCTGTTTTCAATGCTTTCCCAGAGCCTGGCCGGAAACACCCCGGACTCCGTCTGCTCGATCAGCGCCTTGGTGATTTCGTTGGAAAACAGGTGCGCAACACTGTCCCGTATCATATCTACACTCATTTCAACCCCAATCCCTTTGCAATAATTCCGCGCAAAATCTCCCTGGTTCCCCCGCGCAACGAGAAACTGGGCGCCGCCAGTGTCAGATACGACATCACCTTGTAGAAATCCCCATCCATATCCAGATCCCCGGCAAAATGGCGATAAGCGACCTCGGGAATGGACTGTTCCAGCAAAGCCCCCTGATCCTTGAGCAGCGAAGCCGCAAGCGCAGGGTCTGCGTTCTTCGACATCATCACCGCCACGCCCTGGGACATATTCTTCAAGGAAAAATACTGGGCAACCAGCCTGCCGAGCGCATGGGTTTGCAGTGGATTGCCGGCGTCGCCTTGCGCAATCATTTCTAGCAGCAACTGATGGCTGCTTAGAAACCGTTCGGGCCCGGATCGCTCGAACTTGAGTTCGCTGACGACCTGCCGCCAGCCCTCGCCCTCGGCGCCGATCAGATTCTCGTCGGGCACGAAAGCGTCGTCGAAGGTCACCTCGAAAAAATCGTTCATCCCCAATTGCGTCGTAATGGGTCGAAGCGACACGCCGGGATTATCCATCTCGACCAGAAACTGCGACATACCGGCATGCCTGTTGGATTCATCCCGCGGACGGGTTCGAACCAGGGCAATCATGTGCGTCGCGTGGATCGCGCCGGAAGTCCAGATCTTGCGCCCGTTGATCACCCAGCCGCCTGGCGCACGGCTTGCCGCTGTCCGGATGGACGCCAAATCCGACCCCGAATCCGGCT
The DNA here is from genome assembly GCA_040395835.1 of Advenella kashmirensis. GTDB lineage: Bacteria > Pseudomonadota > Gammaproteobacteria > Burkholderiales > Burkholderiaceae_B > Advenella > Advenella kashmirensis_B. The sequence continues at coordinate 92,600 of JBEBPQ010000012.1, read as the reverse complement.
CGCTCATGCCGATGCAGAAATACGCCTCTCCCCTGGCGATCAAGGGAGCGATCCTCGGTGCCAATACATCCGGCGAATAGCGGATCAGCAAGGGGCCGCTTTGCCGCTCGGCCACCCAGTGCGCCCCCACCGGCGCGCCGGCGGCCAGCAATTCCTCCAGCACCACGAACCGCTCCAGCAGGGTTCTTTCGTGCCCACCGTACTTCCTGGGCCAGGTCATGCCAAGCCAGCCGGCCTGCCCCAATTTTTTCGAAAACGCCTTGTCGCGTCCCTGCCAGCTGCGCATACGGCGCTCGGCGGGATAATCCGCCAGTTCGGTTGCCAGAAAATCCCTGACTTCCTGCCTCAGCGCCGCGCATTCTGGAGGCAGGACGCCCGGCGATATGTGTATTTCTTCCATTCCGTCTCTCTTTTCTTTATTTCTCACAAACATACTTGCTTGTTGATTAGCAAGTATATATACTTGATTCCTGTCGGTCAATATCTATTTGGAGTGAGTGAATGAACGGTGTCGGTCCGTTGGATGGTGTCAGAGTTATCGATTTGACTTCAGTGGTGCTGGGTCCGGTCGCCACGCAAACCCTTGCCGATCTCGGCGCGGAGGTCATAAAAATCGAAAGTCCGGAAGGCGATCTCATGCGCGCAAACGGGGTCGTCAAATCAAAAGGCATGAGTTCCATTTTTATCGCAATAAACAGGAACAAGAAATCGGTCATGCTCGACCTGAAGGACAGCCAGGAAAAGCAGCGGCTTCTGGATCTGGTCAAAACCGCCGACGTCTTCGTGCACAACATGCGCACCGCGGCCATCCAGCGCCTCGGTCTGGATTACGACACCATCAAGGACATCAATCCGAAACTGATCTACTGCGCCGCCACGGGATACGGCGACGATGGCGCGTTCAAGGGACAGCCGGCATTTGACGATATTATCCAGGCCGGTTGCGGCCTGGCCAGCCTCGTCGGATCCGAGCGGCAGGTGCCCGAATTCGCGCCCATGCTGCTAGCGGACAAGATCGCCGGCATCTACACCGCCAATGCCATTCTGGCCGGGGTTTGCCATCAGCTGCGCACAGGCCAGGGGCAATATATCGAGGTACCCATGTTTGAAACCCTGGTCGCCTTTACCATGGCCGAACATATGGGCGGCCATACGTTTATCCCACAGCTGGGCGACGCCGGCTACGCCAGACTGCTCCAGCACGGCAGGAAACCGGTCCCTACCAGGGACGGCTATGCCGCCATCCTGCCATACACGGCGGCGCACTGGAAAGCGTTTTTTTCCCACTGCCGGCGCGACGACCTGCTCGGCAAGTACGAGCTGGATGACCGCCACGAGCGCAACAAGCGTATCCCGGAACTGTACCAGGATCTGCGCGCGCTCACGGCAGACTTCACCACGGAAGAGCTGATTGCCGTCTGCAGGCAGCTGGATATCCCCGCAACGCAATTTTATTCCATTCACAACATTTCGACGCACCCTCACCTGCAAAGCGTGGGCTTGTTCGAAGCAACACGGCATCCGAGCCAGGGCGACATCGTGTCGATCAGGCCCACTCCCCTATTTGAAAAAACCCCCGTCAGCCTGCGCTGCGGCGCGCCTGAACTGGGGCAGCACAACGATGAATACCTAAACAAATAATTTTTCCAGGAGACAATATGCGACATCTCATAACACTGACCCTCGTTTCCAGCATCGCCTGCATGACGAGTCTGTCGAACGCGCAGGCCAAGGACAACCGGCCAATCCGGATCATTGTGCCGTTTACCGCGGGCAGCGGCTCCGATGACGGCTCCCGGGTATACGCGGATCTGCTCGGGAAACAGCTGGGACGTTCCGTGATCGTCGAAAACAAGCCAGGCGGCAGCGGCGTCATCGCGGTGCAAACGGTATTGAACGAACCGGCCGACGGCAACACCATCCTGCTGGGCAGCAACTCGCTGATTTCAGTGAACCCACTGACCGTCAAGAACCTGCAGTACAATCCATTCAAGGATTTGGAACCGCTGCATGGCCTGGCGATATCCAGTCCGGCAATCATAGTGTCGGCCGATTCCCCGTACAAGAATATCAAGGATCTGGTGGCCGCCTACAAGAAAAACAGCAAGCCGTTCCTGATCGGCACCTATTCCGAAGGTTATCGTCTCGTCGGACAATGGCTGGGCCAGGAGACGGATACCAAGGTCACCAATGTGCCCTACAAGGGCGGCGCGCAAATGGTCACAGATCTTATCGGCGGCCGCCTTGACCTGGGATTGAACGACCAAACCGGAGTGCTTCCCCTGATCGAATCCGGGAAGATCAGGGCGTTGGCCATCACGGCCGACAAGCGCGATCCCAAAATGCCCGATACTCCCACCATGGTCGAGCTCGGCTTCAAGGGCATGGAGTCCTACGTCTGGTCCTCATTTTCCGTAAAGGCGGGCACGCCCGCGGATGTCAAAGAAAAACTGGTGACCGCCATCGATGCGATCCAGCAATCTCCCGAGGGCAAGGCGTTCGCCAGCCGGCGCGCGGGCAAGCTGCTGGCGCTATCGCTCGATGAATTGGGTAAATTTCAAAGACTGGAATACGAAAGATTTAAGAAAATTGTAGAATCGACTGATAATTAATTCTTCATCAAGCACTTGTTTATGAATACCAAAGACAGCCTACGCGCCCCCCGCGAAACCGGCAGCAAAGACCGGGCGGAATCCAGGCGAATGACGCAAGCCGAAAGACGAGAGCTTTCAGAGCAAAAAATACTCATGGCAGCCATGGAACTTGTCGCCCAGAAAGGCGCGTATGCGGTCACCCTTGCCGAGATCGGGGAAAAGGCGGGCTTCAGCAGAGGCCTTCCCATCCATAAATACGGCAGCAAGTCGAACTTGCTGAAGGCCCTTGCGCAGTTTATCGCGGCCAATTTCTCGGTTTTTTCCAGCGCCAACCCAAAACCCAAGCCCGGCCTGCCCCGGTTGGAGAAACTGGTCGATGCCTATCTATTGCGCGAAGGGAACGATTGGCTTTCCGCCAGGGCGCTCATCATGCTGACAACGGAAGCGCATTTGCTGGACCAGGACGTCTGCGAGCATATGACGCAATACAATCGCATTGTGCTGTCGTATATCAGCAAGAATGTCGATACCGCCATTGCCGAGAAGCACTTCAAGGCCGACTGCGACAGCGACGAAATCGCCGTATTCCTCCTCTCGGTTTTCCGGGGCGCGGCCCTGCTTCGGATGAATGATGGAGAAATCGACCTGCAAGGCTTGCACCGCCAGGTCATGCGGTACCTGGCCGGCCTGCGCAAATAACGCGACGGTACGCCGGCACCGGCTATTTCAGCGTCACGCCCGACGCTTTAATCCGCTCAAGCGTTTCATGGCCTTTTGCAAACGCAAAGTCCCGGAATGCCTCCCGCGAATCCGAGCCCTTGACGATATTGCCTTCGACCAAGAGTTTTTTTGTCATACGCTCGTCCGCCAGGGCTTTGCGGGTCGCCTCGAAAAGCGTGTCCGCGATCCCGTCCGGCAGTCCTTTGGGCGCCAGCAGGCCAAACCATATTTCATAGGTGAAGCCGGGTAACCCGGACTCGTTCAGCGCAGGCAAATCCGGCGCAATCGGCGATCGCGCCATCGAGGTCACGCCGAGCATCTTGTAGCGCCCCGCCTTGCCCAGAGGCAGGACCGACGCGGCCGTACCGAATGAATATTTCACCTCGCCGGAAACAATGGCTGTCATCGAATCGGCGCCCCCCTTGAAGGGAATATGCAGCAATTTCTCACCGATTTCCTTTTCCAGCATCAAACCCGCAATATGCGGCGAGCCGCCGATGCCGGACGAAGAATAATTGAAACGCTGGGGATCCTGCTTGATCAGCGCCTTCAGTTCGCCAATGCTGTTGGCGGCAATCTCCTTGTTGACCGCCAGGATCAACGGGGATGCGACCAGTTGGCTGATCGGCACGAAATCTTCCGGCTCGTACTTCACCTTGTACAGGTATTGGTCCACGCCGAAGGTATTGGCCGTCCCGATCCCAAGCGTATAGCCGTCGGGCTTGGCACGCGCCAGGTTTGCCGTTGACAGGGTGGCGCCGGCCCCGGGCCGGTTCTCAACCACCACGGTTTGCTTCAGCTGTTTTCCCAGATTCTCCGCAAACAGCCTTGCCGTCAGGTCTGCGGCGCCGCCTGGCGGATAGCCCACCAGCAGCGTTATCGGCCTGTCGGGGTAAGCGGCATGTGCGCCGGCGCCAACCAGCATGGACGACGCAAGCAACACCATTTTAAATGTCGATCGCTTGTGCATATTTCTTCCCCCTATTCCTTTTTATTTTCCTTTGAATACCGGCTTGCGTTTTTCTGCCCAAGCCAGCGCGCCTTCCTTGATGTCATCGGACTTGGCCGCCAGCGCAATATCGCTTTTGAGCTGCGCCACGTCCAGCTCTGCGCGCGCGATCGCGTTCAGATGCTTTTTCATGCCCAGCAACGCCAGCGGCGCCATGTCACGCAGCGACTGGGTAAGCGCCGCTACCGCTTGTTCCTGCTCGCTGTGATTTACCAATTGCGTCAGGTAGCCAATATTCAGCATTTCATCAGCGTCGATTTTCTGCGCGGTCAGAAAGAGCTTCTTGGCCGCGTTCAACCCCAGCCGGCTGATATATCTTTTCAGTCCGCGCTCATAGAAATGCAAGCCCAGTCTCGCGGCCGGCATGAACATATTCACCGTCGGCACGCCAATCCGGAAGTCGCAGGCAAGCGCCAGGTCTGTCCCGCCACCGTAGACGCCGCCCTGCAATACGGCGATTGTCACGGGCCTGGCATCTTCCACCATGCTGGTAATTTCCTCAAAGGAGTGCTTGCGTTCGCTGAAGCCGCGCAAATCATAGCCGCTGCAGAAATACTTGCCGGTACTGCGAATTTGCAGCACCAGCACCTCCTGGTTGGCGTTCACCGCTGCCAAATGCCTGGATATTTCCAAAAGATCGTCTGAATTCAGACTGTTGGCGCGCTCTGGCTTGTTCAGTGTCATCGTGGCGACGGCGCCTTCGATTGCCAGCATCGGCAGGGTCGTTTGCGTTGCACTCATTGGATAATTCCTTTTTCCTGAAATTCGCTGATTGTCTGATCGTCGTAACCCATCTCGCGCATGATTTCAATCGTGTGCTCGCCGTTATCCGGCCCGGCATGATGAAATGCCCTGTCATGCGGAAACGCCGACAGATTGATGGGGGAGCGCACCAAGCCGATTGATCCCAGCACCGGGTGGCTGGCGGGAACCACCATATTCAGGTGTTGCGCCTGCGGATCTTCGAATGCCTCGCCAATGTTATAGATGGGTCCACATGGAATACCGGCCGGGTTCAACGCATCGATGAGTTCCTGCCTGTGAAACTGTTGCGTATGCTTCTCGATAAGGGCATCCAGCGCCTGTCTGTTACGCTTCCGCCGCTCGGGGCTGCTGAACCGCGCGTCCAGCGCCATCTCCCCACAGCCCAGTTTTTCGCATAGCATGGAAAACATCCGGTCCGTGCTGGCCGCTATGTTTACCAATCCGTCCCTGGCATGGAACGTGCCCATGGGCGACAGCGTAGGATGGAAATTCCCCGTCTGTACCGGGATTTCGTCGTTCACGGTATAGCGTGCGCCCTGGAAATCCAGCTTGCTCAACATGCCCTCCAGCAGCGACGTATGCACCCACTGCCCTTCCCCGGTCATCTCCCTGTGCAATAGCGCCAGGAGTATGCCTTGGCCCAGGAACATGCCGGATGTCGTGTCGGAGATCGCGATACCGGTACGCATGGGGCCGGACACCGGTGTGCCGGTTACCGACATCAGCCCGCACATGCCCTGTACGATCTGATCCAGGCCAGGCCGGTCTTTGTACGGGCCATCCTGCCCGAAGCCGGAAATGCTCGCCAGGATAATCCGCTCATTGACCTGCCTTAGCTGCGCATAACTGATCCCCAGACGGGCTTTGACTTCGGCGCGGAAATTTTCAACCACAATGTCCGCCCGCTTTACCAGCGTATAAAGCACGTCCCTGCCCGCGGCGCTTTTGAGGTCAAGACAGAGACTCCTTTTATTGCGATGCAGATTCTGGCTGTCCGATCCCCGGCTCTTGCCAATAATCGAACCCCTGTCCCGCAGCACCGGCGGTTCGATTCTGATCACATTGGCCCCCCAGTCGGCCAACAGCCGTACGGCCACGGGCCCCGCTCTTGCCACCGTGATATCCAGCACGGTGAATTTGGAAAGCGGCTTGCCTTTCACATTCATACTCAACCCATCAAATCAACGAATTAACGAAAGCCGGCGCCTCGCCAATTGCGGTCGATGGCAAGCTTGCCTTGCGCAACGGCGAACCAGCAGGAACCTGCTGGCCGACTGCGCGCCGCGTGCGGACTCGGTCAGGAAAAGCCTGGCGCAGTCCGCACTTGCGCGGCACCGGCGCCAGCGTATGAAACCAAGTCTAGGGAATCGATTAACATTAGTAAAATTGATTTAATTGATTTTTTTATCATTTTTTTTGATATATTAATTTCACTTGTGAATCCTGCCCATAGCTATCCCTGCCATATCATTTGCGGCTTCTTGTTTGTTCGGTGAGCATGCGCCGGAACGCTTCAGCCGCCGGGGACAGGCTTCTGCCCTTGATGGTGGCGATACCGATGGTGCGCGATACGTTGGGCGCCACCAGGCTTGAACGGATCAGCGCGCCGTCGAGCTCGGATTCGCAGGCGTAACTCGGTACGATGCAAACGCCTTTTACCGATTGGGTGAGCGCCATCACAGTGTGCCAATGATGGGACACGATCGTGGGCCGCACGATACGCTTTGCCGAGCTCCAGAATGCATGCTCGACAAGCTTACCGACACTGCTGCTCTGGCCGATTCCCACCAATCGTTTATTCAGCAGATCGGACCATTTCACGGTATCGCCGAACCCGATGGCCGGGTGGGACAAGACGACTAGCCGATCCTCAAACAACGGTTGCATATGGATCTCGGCGGCCCTGCCATCGAAAGTGCCGATGGCCAGATCGATTTCCCGCCGCGTCAACAACGTAACGAGCGACTGCGTGGATGCGTCCTCCATGCGAATCGCAATACCGGGATACTGCTCATTGAAATCCGACACCGCTTGCGCAATCAGCGTGGCGCCCAGCAAAGGCGTGACGCCGAAAGCCAAGGTCCCGTTGGACAGCGTTCCCAGCGATTGCAAATTCTCGATATGGGAATCCAGATCCTCCAGCAGCCGGCCGACCGAGTCGGCAAAGCTTTCTCCGGCGGCCGTGGGGGAAACATATTTCGTGGTCCGATCAAACAATCGCAAACCGACAATTTCTTCGGCCTCTCGAATCATCATGCTCAGATTGGACTGCGTGGTATGCAGATTGGACGCCGCCACCGTGAAACTGCGCGAGGACGCCAGTTCTCGAATGGCCGATAGCTGCTTGATCGAAAGTTTGGTCATGGTGCGAGTCATTGAATATCGATGCGATCCGGCCGGTCATCCTGCCGGATGGCCAGGATCAAGGCCTGGTGTTATTCGGATGGCGATGGGTTTGCCGCAGGTTCGGACCATCGCCACGTCCAGTTGATGCATATTCCGGCACCGCTTGAGCGAACCCAGTCTATACTATAAGACCAAACCCTGCCATTGAGGAAATCGAATGATGGCCGCCCCGGTAATGACGACGCCGCGGAACAATTGCAAGCACTCGTCCGTATGGTCCTACCGCCAACCAAGTTCGGAATGCGCGGCGGAAATCGGTACGGTGCGTGGACGCAGCGTCTCGCTGCCTGTTCATTTCCACGACGAGGATCAATGGATATACGTTGTGAGCGGACGCAGGCGATTTATCATCAACCAGATCACCTACGTGATAGGCGAAGGGCAAGGGTTCTGCATTCCGGCGGGCACCTTGCACGGCTCCCTGGCCGAGGATACGGATGTCTTCTGCATCAATTTGTATCTTGCCCCCGGTATCCGCTCTCATGAAAGGCTGGCGTATTATCTGGCACAGGCTTGGCCTTCGGGCCGTTGGGAATATGCCATGGCGGCAATGCGCATGCGAAATGGTCCTGCATTGCCAGTCAACGTGCGCCCTTCCCTTCGTCCTGCGCAACATCCGGCATACCCGGAAACCGTCAGCGATATAGCACGGGCCACCGGAATCAGCCGGGAGCATTATTCCAGGACGTTCCGCAAGACCTACGGCATCACCGCAGAACATTACCGGATGCTGCTGCGCGTGAATCACGCCCGGCGCTGCATCAGGAACGGCGCTTCCCTTGCCTGCACGGCGGCGGAGGCGGGCTTTGCCGACCAAAGCCACCTGGGCCGCATGTTCAAGCGGTTCTTTGGCGTCACTCCTGGCCGCTATAGGCAGGATTGATATCACATCCGTTCTATACCCGTCGGCGATGAGGTCCTATCATGAAGACTCCCCTTTTCGATAGATACCCACCACCATGTCTTACGCCGCTTTCCTTGTCTACTCGCTGCTCAGCGTCGCCGCCGGCGCCAGTGTCGCCCTGCAACAGGTCCTCAACAGCAACCTGCGGGAACAGCTTGCCTCGCCCTGGTGGGCCGGCTTCGTCAGCTATTGCGTAGGCGGCGCGTCCATGCTGCTAGTGGCGTTGCTGGCGCCCGGTCCTCGCCCGTCGCTTTCCGCCATGCATCTGGGATCGGGCTCCTGGTTCACCTGGACCTCGGGTGTGTTCGGAGCGATATTTATCGCGACAGTCATCCTGATGGTGCCCAGGCTGGGTGCGGCCACCGTGCTCGCCCTGATCGTGGTGGGGCAAATGCTGGCTGCCCTGCTATTTGATCATTTCGGCATGTTCGGGCTTGCAGTGCACTCGATGAGCCCGGTGCGCCTGGCCGGCGTCGCGTGCCTGCTCTTTGGCGTGGTGCTGATCCGAACATGAGGACGATACCCGGTTCCGGCTTTCCAGCGATAACGCCAATGCCGGATCGCCCTGCGCCGGTGTCGCGCCGCCAAGACCATTTGGACAAGCCGCGCAAACTTGCCGACGCCTTTGCCTCGGTCCCACCCGCCGCCGGGCGGGCAGCGCCCGGCCCGCCTATTCGCGACACGATTGTTACTCCCGCCAGCGCATCGGCCGCACCTACAATGACCCTATCGCCAACGCACGAACGCAAGCGCCCCGCCACGTCCACGCCCGACGCTTGTCCATCCAGTTGCAGCGTTCGATACATCGGGAGAAAGTCATGAATACATCCATCAAGGAAACCGCAAGAACCCAACATGCCGTCGTTGCCCATCACGAATGGGTAGCTGCGCGCAAGGCGTTGCTGGCGCGGGAACGGGAGCTCACGCATTTGCGCGATGATATCGCCAAAGCGCGCCGCGCGCTCCCCTGGGAACAGGTAGGGAAAGACTACGTCTTCGACACTCTGGAAGGCGAGCAAACGCTATCCGGCCTGTTCGGCAATCACCGCCAGTTGATCGTACAGCACTTCATGTTCGGACCGGACTGGGAGCAAGGCTGCCCAAGCTGTTCATATATGGCCGACCATACCGACGGCATGACGGCGCACCTGGCACAGCGCAATATTGCATTTGTCGCAGTCTCGCGCGCGCCCCTTGATATGATCGAGCCTTTTCGCAGACGAATGGGATGGCGGTTCCGCTGGGTCTCTTCCAACAACACCGATTTCAATTACGATTTCGATGTAAGCTTTCGACCAGCGCAGCAAAGCCGCGGTATCGTTCACTATAACTATTGCGATCAGCCTTTTCCCGATGACGAGGCACCCGGCATCAGCGTCTTCTATAAGGACGAACATGGGCAGCTTTTCCACACCTATTCCACCTACAGTCGCGGCGTTGAAGTGATGATGGGCGCCTACAGCCTGATGGATCTGACGCCCGAAGGGCGCAATGAGCAGGATGTGCCGAACAAAATGGAATGGGTGCGCCATCATGACCGCTATGACGACCCGGACCATGGCAAGCCCGCTTGCTGCCATGCGCGGACGGAATGATGGCCGGGGCGCCAAATGCATGAGATCTGGTCCTGGCTGGCCGTGGCGGGAATCGGTGCCCTGCACGGATTGAACCCGATTTCGGGCTGGATCTTCGCCGTGCTGGGCGCCCATCGCAATGGCCTGGCAACCCCCTTGCCGGCAACACTCGGGGCCATCGCCATCGGACATATCGCGTCGCTTGGATTGGTGGCCTTTGTCTTCGTGCAAGGCGTTCCTTTCGGCGATACCACCGCGCTTGGCATCGCCGTGCTATTGCCGGCGGCATTGGTCGCGCATTGCCTGGCAGGCAAGAAACGCGTGTCGCCAATGCGCGTCCTGTCCAGTCGCGCCGGGTTGGCACTCTGGTCCTTTATCACGTCGACCGCGCACGGCACCGGCATGATGCTGGTGCCCGCATTCATGCCGCTGTGCCTATCGGGCTCCCCCGCCAGTAAAATCGCCGCCAGCGGTTCATTGTTACTCGCCATGCTGGCCGCTGTGGTCCACTTGCTCGCCATGCTGGCGGTCGCCGCCATCATGACCATGCGGGGCCGCATCGCACTGATGCAATGCATGCAGCGATATCGGCAATACCAACAGCGCCGCATCCGCACAGACACAGCAGTCATGCGCAAGTCCGCGCCGCGCTGACCTTCGGTGACCGGCATCGCGCATCGCGGGGCTTTCCCGCAACGATTTCGAAAACCTTGGATCCGACCGATACACATGACCGCCCTACCCGAATAGAATTGGGAATCGAGAAATGGGAGGCGGACGGAAATGGATTTGCGACAACTGGAATGCTTCATTTGTGTGGCGGAGCTGGGCAGCTTCACGCAGGCGGCCACGGTGCTGGGAGTGGGCCAGCCAACGCTTAGCCGACACATACGGCGCCTGGAGGTGGAGCTCAGGCAAACCCTGTTTTATCGCAATGGACGCGGCGTCAGCCTGACCGAAGCCGGCAAGCGCCTGCTGGCGCATGGACGTACGATTCAAATGCAATTTGAGCATGCCCGCCACGATGTGGAGGATGCCCGCGACTGCCCCCTGGGACGCGTGACTATCGGTCTGCCGTATGCGACCGCGCGCGCCCTGAGTGTCCCGCTGGTGCAGGCGTTCAGGCGGCGCTACCCGAAAGCGAACCTATGCATCACGGAGGGGTTGACGATTCACTTGTATGAATGGCTGCAAGCGGGACGCATCGATATCGCCTTGCTGCATGACCCGGTCCCCTCTCCGACCCTGGATATACGCCCTGTCCGCGAGGACACATTGCTGCTTCTGGCCTGCAAGAAACGCGCGGCCCCGGCGATCGGCCCCGCCATCGCATGGCGCAGGATCGCCGACCTGCCACTGATCATCCCCCGCCGGCCACATCCGCTGCGGATGATGGTCGAAACCCAGTTGGCATCGATGGGACTGAAGCCAACAATTACGCTTGAGATAGACGCGGTGGCAACCATCGTCAAGCTCGTCTCCCAGAATGAAGGGTTCGCCATCGCCACCCGCCACGCCGTTGCCATCAGCGACGTACAGCCGTACCTGCTGATGCGTCCTATCGGCCCGCCCAAAATGCCGAGTTTCCTGACCATGGCGACCTCGGCCGAGCGCCCGCGCAGCGCGCTTGTCCTTAAAACCTGCGAGCTGATCCAGGAGCTTGTGCAACAACACGCCAATGCCTCGGCATAGGCCGGATGTGGCAACGGCGCCGGCATATCGGCGCCGTCGGGATAGGCTAGCATGACACATGTCTTATTCATTTTAGGAATATCAGCTAGTCGGCAATGCTGCTTTTCAGCAGGCTGCATAGCCATTAGCATGACTGCGTGCGCGTCGTTCCGCACTGTTGCGGCAAGTTGCCGCAGCCCTCGGAAACCAGAAAAACCCAGGAGACACCCTATGAGAACAACGCCCAAGCAGATGGTCGCGATGCTCGCGGTCAGTTGCCTGGCGATGCTCGGCATGTATGCCTTGCCCGCCAATGCCGCCTATCCCGAAAAGCCCCTTACCCTGGTCGTTCCCTTCCCGCCAGGTGGCGCCGTCGATACGCTGGGGCGCATTTTCGCCGATAGCATCGGCCGCCAGACAGGCCAGAAAGTCATCGTCGAGAACCGCGCCGGGGCCAATGGCAATATCGGCACGGAAACCGTGGTCCGCGCGGCGCCGGACGGTTACACCCTGCTGATTGGCGCCAATGGCGTGGCGACCAACCCGGCCGTCTATCCCAAGCGGGCATTCAACGAAGTCAAGGACCTGGCGCCGGTTGCGTATATCGGCTATGCACCGCTGATCCTGGTGGTTGCCCGGACATCCCCGTTCAGCACCTTCGACGATCTGCTTACGCAGGCCAAGGCCAAGCCGGGGTCGATTTCTTTTGCAACCTCGGGCAGCGGCAGCGCGCCGCACCTGGCCTCCGAACTGCTCAAAATTACCGCCAAAGCGGATATGCTTCATGTCCCCTACAAGGGCGGGTCGCCGGCAAAGCTCGACCTGGTCAGTGGTCGTGTCTCGTTCATGTTCCTCAACCCCTTGGAGGCCGTACCCCAGATCGATTCGGGAAAACTGCGCGCGCTCATGGTCGACAGCGACAAACGGATTCCCCAGCTTCCCGATGTCCCCACCGCCAAGGAGTTGGGTTACGCGGACCTGGAAGCCAAGGTCTGGTGGGGCTTTTTCGTGCCCAAGGCCACGGACAGCCGGCATATTCAGTCGCTCAACGGTTTTATCAATCAGGCGTTGCAGGATCCCGGCGTTCAGGAAAAACTCCGGAAAATGGCCATTGAAACCGGTGGCGGTTCGGTGGCGAGCTTCGAGACCTATTATGCGGGCCAGGTGAAAAAATGGGCAGCGGTCGTCAAAGCAGCCAACCTCGCCCAATGAAGCATGCCGCCCGCCGTCATGCCATGATGGCGCGGGCAGCCACTGCTGCAGAGCACTGCGCGGCCGCCAGCCGGCCTGCGAGAGACGAATGTTTGAAACAGGAACGGAATGATTATCGATTGCCACGGCCATTACACGACCGCCCCCAAGGCGCTGGAAGCCTTTCGCGCGCAACAGATCGCGGCGCTACGCGAGCCGGCCGCCGCGCATCCGCTGGACCCCGCGGTCGCGATCAGCGACGATGAGATACGCGAGTCGCTGGAAAACAATCAATTGCGTATTCAACGGGAGCGCGGCGTCGATCTCACGCTGTTTTCCCCGCGCGCCGGCGGCATGGCCCATCACGTGGGTACCGCCGCCACCAGCCAGGACTGGACACGCCAGTGCAATGACCTGATACACCGCGCCGTCAACCTGTATCCGGACAGGCTCGCGGGCGTTTGCCAGTTGCCGCAGTCGCCGGGGGTGAGCCCGGCCAACTGCATTCCCGAGCTGGAGCGCTGCGTGCTGGATCTGGGCTTTGTCGGCTGCAATATCAACCCGGATCCCACCGATGGCTACTGGACCGATCCACCACTTACCGCTCGCCACTGGTATCCGCTGTTCGAGCGCATGGTGGCGCTGGACGTGCCCGCGATGGTGCACACCAGTTGTTCCTGCAACCCGAACTTTCACTTCACCGGCGCTCACTACATTAACGGCGATACAACGGCATTCATGCAGTTCATCCAATCCGATCTATTTCGCGATTTCCCCACCCTCAAATTCATCATCCCCCACGGCGGCGGCGCCGTTCCCTACCACTGGGGACGCTACCGGGGGCTGGCGCAGAACCTTAACCGACCAGGACTGGAGGTCCTGATGCAGAACGTCTATTTCGATACTTGCGTTTACCATCAACCTGGCATCGAGTTGCTGCTGCAGGTCATTCCCAAGGAGAATATCCTGTTTGCCTCAGAAATCATTGGCGCAGTCAAAGGTGTGGACCCGCAAACCGGTTTCCACTACGACGACACCAAGCGCTATATCGATGCGGTGCCGTGGCTCTCACCCGACGACCGTGAACTGGTGATGGGAGGCAATGCGCTGCGCGTATTCAGCCGCTTACGCACGCGCCTGCAGGCACTGGGAACTCTGCGACAACCGCCGGCATGACAATATTGATCCGTCATTGCGTCCAGAAGGCGGCGCCGCGATCGACGCTGCCACGGCCTAACTGGCGTTGAGTTCGCCGATCGGTTCGAACAGATTTTTCTCGATCTGCAGCAAATGCTCGAAGAGAACCGCGCGAGCCTTGCCCGCGTCACGATCCATCAGTGCATCGACAATGCCCCGATGCTGCCGCTCATAGCAATGGCGATTTCCCGGCGTCAGCGAATGGCGTTTCAGCCTCCCCCATTCGCCCTGGGACCGAACCTGATTCGACAAATGCAATATCTGTACAAAGAATGCATTGTGGGTCGCATCGGCCAGGGCCTTATGCAACTGCTCGTCCCAATGTTCAAAGTCTTCGATGGTCTGGGCCGCTTCGGAACGCTGCAGGCATTCGGTCATGCGCTGAAAGTCTTCTACCGTGGCGTGCTGCACGATCAGGCCTGGCATGAGCGGCTCGATCAGCTTGCGTGCCGCCATCAGCTCGGCCGGGCTGGTGCTGGTCGCCGAGACTCGGTCCTTGGCGGTTGCGTTCGCCGTCGATTCCGCCAGCGCGGTAACGAATGTCCCGCTGCCGATTGTCTGGCTGATCAATCCCCGCTCGCGAAATAAACCCAAGACACGTCGCACTGCCCCGCGGGAAATGGCAAACCGCTCGCTCAGTTCGCGCTCGGCGGGCACCTTCATGCCGGCGATCAACCTGCCCCGGGCAATCTCTCCAGCAAGGTAATCCGCCAATTGCTTGCCGCCTTGCAGCCGAATGCCGGCGCTGATGTTCAATTCGTTCATATGCTTGACTCGCAGTACTGCCGCCAGAAAAAAAGGACCAATATAAGCCCATTTTGGTATTCAATTGGTGTTAGATTTGTATTTTACCCAACATTCAATCTGCCACCCATGAAATTTGCAACAGTTAAGAATCAAGATATTACATACCCCTGCCTGATCGATGCGGATAAAAACCAATTCTGGCCCATTGCCGAGCTGGTGCCATCATTCGACGGAAATATGAACCAATTGGTACATGATTTTGCGGCATTGCGCGACCAGCTTACGCCCACCGGGCCCGGCCATGACCTGGGCCAGGCCACCCTGCTGGCGCCAGTGCCGCGCCCCCGGCGCAACCTGTTCTGTGTCGGTCGCAATTATCATGCCCATGCCAAGGAACTGTCAGCGTCAGTGTTCAAGGACAGCAACAAAAAGCCGGACGCCTGGCCAATCGTATTCACCAAGGTTCCCGAATGCGTCGTCGGCCCCGGGGATCAGGTCATGCTGCCCGGGGATATTTCCACGCAGATCGATTACGAGGCGGAGCTCGCGCTGATTATCGGCAAAGCGGGCAAGAATATTGCCCGGGAAACCGCCATGGAATACGTGTTTGGTTACACCATTGTCAATGACGTCACCGCCAGGGATGTGCAAATGCGCCATCAACAATGGGATATGGGCAAATCATTCGATACGTTTTGCCCCATGGGCCCGTGGATTATCACGGCCGACGAGTTCGATGCCTCCGCCACGCGGGTGCGCTGCTGGGTGAATGAGCAATTGCGCCAGGATGCCCTGACGTCGGACTTGATCTTTGATCTGCCCACGCTCATCGAAACCTGCTCGCGCGGCATCACCCTGTATCCCGGCGATATCATCGCCACCGGCACGCCCGCCGGCGTGGGCATGGGCATGGACCCGCCGCAGTTCCTGCGGCACGGTGATCAGGTCAGGATACAGATCGACGGGCTTGGCATGCTGCAAAACCAGTTTGTGCAAACCCCGAGATAACCCGGCAGCCCGGATTCTGCCACCAAGGAGGAGACATCATTATGACATTTGAAAATAAAAACACCATTGCCCGCAGCAGCGGGAAAAACCCGTCGGCAAAGTACCTCGCACTGCTCGCCCTGGCGATCTCGGCCAATGTCTATGCGCAATATCCGGAACGTCCGGTCACCATGATCGTTCCCTTTCCGCCCGGTGGCGTCGCTGACACGGTAGCGCGCCCCTTGGCGGACGCCATGTCCAAATCGCTCCAGCAATCGGTGGTGATCGAAAACAAGGCCGGCGCGGGCGGCGCCATCGGCATCGGCGCCGCCGCGCATGCCAAGCCCGACGGCTATACGATCCTGCTGAGCCTGTCCTCCATCTCGATCCTGCCCGAAGCCGACAAGATTCTGGGCAGGAAACCGGCATACCAGTTGGATCAGTTCAAGGCCATTGCCCGCGTCACCGCCGACCCCACGGTGCTGGTCGTCCGATCGGACTCGCCATGGAAGACCGCGAAGGAGTTCGTCGGCTATGCCAAAAGCAATCCCAAAAAAATCACTTACGGCAGTTCCGGACTATACGGAACCATGCATGTTCCCATGGAGATGCTGTCCCATGCCGCAGGCATCAATTTGGCGCATATCCCGTATACCGGCGCCGGCCCAGCTGTCGCGGCATTACTGGGGGGACACGTACAGGCGCTGGCCACTGGTCCGGCCAGTATCGCCCAGCAGGTCAAGGCAGGAAAAGTGCGCGCGCTGGCGCATTGGGGCGACAAGCCGATCGCCTCAATGCCCGACGTCCCCAGCCTGAAATCGCTGGGATATGACGCCGCATTCATCCAATGGTCCGGGGTCTTTGTGCCTGCCGCAACACCGCCGGAAGTCGTCGACACGCTGAGCTCACAACTGGACAAGCTGGCCGCGGATCCGGGTTTTGCCAAAACCATCGGCAACACGGGCAGCCCGCTGGACTATCTGCCTGCCGATAAATTCAACGACTACTGGAAGCAGGACGCCTCGGCGATTGCAGAAACCGTGAGGAAAATGGGTAAGATCGAGTGAGCCCGCGCCGTCACGGGACGAAATTGATTCAATTTCAATTGAGATTATTCTATCCCTGCGGCAACGCGATCTCGACCTGATCAACGCCTGTTTTCCTGGAGAGTCCAAATACAGGCGGAAGAGAGCCAATCAGGTCCGTTCATTATCGAGCCGGGCGAGGGTAATTATTGCATCGATAATAAACTGGCATCCCAATTTTCCTTGCCATTGATTGTGCCTTGAATTTTCTTGCCATCGACGGTGCCGGTATATGTCATGTTGTCCACCGTGAAGGTGATCTGCGCGCCATGCATTCTCGCCTCCTTCAGAGGGAGCGTATTGCCGCCGTCGCGCAGCACGCCACCGAGCATCTGGAACCGCTGCGTCAGCGCCAGCTCCTTGTCGCCCATCTTCCATGTGCCGGCGACTTTGGCCGGTATGATCCATTTGTAGGCATTGCAATAATTGGTGCAATCATCCTTGACTTGGGCGGTGGCATCTGGCTCCCAATCGTCCATGCCGAATGAATTGGACACGACGCGTGTGCCGGGTTTCATATCCAGCAATATCGGCCGCAGCTTCAGGTTCAGGCTGGGCAGCAAGAACAACGTCACCACGCTCGCGCTTGAAAAGTCAGACTCGAAAATATCCGCATGCTCGAACTTGGCGCGCTCGTCAACACCCTCCTGCGCCGCGGCTCGCCTGGAGAGTTCAACCAATTCCGGATTGTATTCAATGCCGCGCGCCGTGGCACCGCGCTTGGCCGCGGTAATGACGGTTCTGCCATCTCCCGAGCCGAGATCGACCAAATGGTCACCGGCGCCCAGTTCGGCCATATTCAACATACGGTCAACCAGCGTTTGTGGCGTGGGCACCCACACCACATCCTTGCCGGCCTGGCCGATGGAAGGCTCATAGGCCTTTGCCTGCGCCGCGGATGGCGCTGCCGTCGCGGATTCCTGCGCCTGCAGCGTGGCGCAGGCCCCGAGAAACATAATGGCGGCGATGAAAGACATTCTTGACGGCATCACTTTTTTCTCCTATTGGGTTCGCTTCAAGGCGGCGGGTTCGGACCCGCCCAATGCATAGTCGCCATCGTCGCCATTCTTCCGCTTGAAAAGCAAAATGGGCGTGCCGGCAAGCAGGACACCCAGGCCGACGAACGCGGCGTAGCCTGTATATACGACACTGGAATAAAACATATACAGGCAAGTCAGGCAAAACAGAATGGGGGTCAGCGGATAGAGCGGCACCTTGTAGGGCAAGGCGCGACCGGCGTATTTCCTGCGCAAGATGAAGACGGACAGGCCAACCATCAACATAAACCCCCAGAACACTGGTGCCGTATAATCAACCATGGCTTTGAAGCCATCCCGGGTGAAGGCGCCCATGGCGATCAGTGCAAGCGCGACCATGGCCTGCAATAGATGGCCATTGGCCGGCGTTTTCCCCCGGTCGTTCCATACCCCCACCCAGCGCAGGACGGTCATATCCCGGGCCATTGCGTAGAAGACCCGCGAACCGGTAAAAATGGTTGCGTTCAACGTGGAAATGGCGGCGATCACAATCGCCAGTGTCACGGCGACTTTGCCAGGCTCCCCCGCCACCGCGTGCATCATATCCGCCGCCACCGCGTCGGATTCGCGCAGGCCCTCCAGTCCCAGGATCGACAATAGCGCCAGGTTGGCCAGTAGATACAGCGTAACCAGGATGAGCGTGCCCAGCGCGAGTACTTTGGCGATATTGCGTGACGGATCCTTGAGTTCGCCAGCCAGATAGGCGGCCTCGTTCCAACCGCCGTAGGTCAGTAGAACAAATATCATCGCCAGGCCGACCGTGGCAGTCTCCGCCGACGTCGTGGCGATGGTCAGCTCAGCATTGTTCGCCGATCCGAAAAAGCCGAAAAGGATGATCGCCAGGATGGCGGCGATTTCGATAAAGGTCACAATGATCTGAAGATTCTTGCCCTCGGCAGTGCCGATGATATTGACGGCGGTCAAGGCGATCACGCCAAGCGCGGCGTAAATGGCGGGGCCGTGCGGGCCCAGCGGCACGATCTGGCCGATATAGTCCCCGAGCATGAACGCGACCACTGCGATGGCCCCCGTCTGGATGACCGAGCAACGCGCCCAGCCGAACATCATTGCGATATGGCGGCCATAGGCCTTTGAGAGAAAGTGATATTCGCCACCGGTATGAGGATGGGCGGCCGAAAGTTCGGCATAGCAAAGCGCCCCGACCAGCGTGACCAGGCCGCCAACAATCCAGACCAGGATAAACATCCATTCGGTATCGACATTGCTTGCGACAATGGACGGCGTGCGAAATATGCCGATGCCGACAACCAGGCCAACGACGATCACGACAGCATCGAAAACAGAAAGCTGGGCTTGCGGTTTGACCTGATTGGCAGTAGTCATCTGAATCCTTTTTGAAAATTACAGCGACGAGCCTTGCTGCCATCCCAGGATATTACATATGAAATATCTTACAGATAGCTGAATTCAGTGTAGCATAAGCCTTTGTGGGCGCCGCCAGCAAATCA
This sequence comes from Advenella kashmirensis, assembly GCA_040395835.1. Lineage (GTDB taxonomy): Bacteria > Pseudomonadota > Gammaproteobacteria > Burkholderiales > Burkholderiaceae_B > Advenella > Advenella kashmirensis_B. The sequence continues at coordinate 73,244 of JBEBPQ010000012.1, read as the reverse complement.
TTTCAATCGGTTTCAGCAGAGAGGATTTTTCTCCTTTTTATTACAACGAGTCATTAAGCAAGCCAGGCTTATCCGCGCCGCGCCACGGCAACACAGTCGCAATCAGTCTCGACCAAGGTCATGTAGCCGGTATCGATGAACTGGCGCGTCTTGATCTTTCTGCGGCCTCCTTCGAGGCGTCAGGCGATGAAATCATAGTCCTATCGTATAGCCGCCGTTGACCGACAAATGCTGTCCAGTCACATAGGACGCAGCATCGGCAAGCAAAAAACAGATGGGGCGTACCACCTCGTCGGCCCCGCCCCAACGTCCCAGCGGAATCTGCTGCAGATAGGTGTCCCGGAATTTCTCGCCGCGAATGGTCTCGGTCATGGGCGTGTCAACCACACCAAAACCCACGGTATTGACCCGGATATTGTATTTCGCCCATTCGCGCGCGGCGCACATGGTCAGCCCCAGCACGCCCGCCTTGGCCGCGCCGTAATTGATCTGACCGATCGTGCCGCGCCTGCCCGCGTCCGAGGAAATATTGACAATCGAACCGGCGATGGCCTCGCCCGCCCTGGCGCGCTCTAGCAAATGCCGGCCGACCGCCTGCAGAAAATAAAAGGCGCCCGACAAATGAACGTCGATGACCTGCCGCCAGTCGTCATGCGACATTTTGTCTATCATTGCCGTGCGTGTCATGCCCGCGTTATTCACCAGCCCATCGACACGCCCGAACGCGGCAACGCCCGTTTCCACGGCGCGCGGGGCGATCGCCGGGTCGGCCACGCTACCGGCAAGTGTGACGCAGCGGTCATGCCCCAGCGCATCGCGCAAGCTGACCAGCGCCTCGTCGTTCAAATCGACCGCCACTACCCGTCCGCCAAGCTCGACGATCGCGGTCGCCAGCGCGAGCCCGATACCCTGGCCTGCGCCGGTGACGATAATAGGCTTATCCGCCAATGTCTGCAGAGTGTTCTGCATATGAATACGCTCCCTTTATCTATCTGCGTCTGTATTGCCCGATGCTTCGCATCGCACGGCGGGCTGCCGCCGTACACCATCGATAGCCTATCGACGCGGCATATTGACCGCCATCCATTGCGCCACCGGTGCCAGCCCCATCGCCGCACGTTGCTGTCCGTCATTTCGGCACGAAGCGCGGCTCGTCTTCGGGCCATCGATATAACGGTGACTGTTTGTCAAGAAAACGTCGCGCCGCCGCTTTGTGAAACGAGCTTTCGCGGCACAGGGACTGCGCCATCGCTTCTTGCTGATACACGACACGACGCTCGGATTCGAACGCGTGATTCATCACCGACTTCATGATGCCTAGCGCGCCGGCAGGCGCATGCTCGAATCGCGCTGCCAGTGCCAGCGCCGCTTCCAGCACTGGCCCGTCTCGCACAATCTGTTGCGCAATGCCTAGCGCATGGGCCTCTTGCGCATCCACCTCGCGCGCGGTGAAGACCAGTTCCTTGGCGCGCGACAGTCCGACCGCGCGCGGCAGCAAATACATGCCGCCCATATCAGGCACATAGCCCAGGCGGGCGAACACGGCGCAAAATGCGGCGCGCGGTGTCGCGAGTACAAAATCGGCGGCCAGCGCCAGAGACAGGCCGGCGCCATAGGCGGCGCCATCCACGGCAGCGATGACCGGCTTTTCCAGGTCGACCAGTTCATCGAACCAGCGATGGATGGACAGAATACGATTGCGTCCTTCGAATACGTCTGTCCCGCCTTGGCCACCACCCAGCGCGCGGATGTCTCCCCCGGCGCAAAAATGCCCGCCCGCGCCGGCGAGCACCAGCGAACGGATCGTGTCATCGTCGCGCACCCACGGGATCAATTCGGCAAAGGCGTTGCGCAGCGCCATGTCGATCGCGTTGCGCGCTTGCGGGCGATTCATGGTCAGTACACAAACCGACCCATGGCGGGTCATGTCAAGAACAGCCATCGTTTATCTCCTGTTTTCATGGTCTGGCTAACTCGGCTCATGCGTCGGCAACCGCGCTCAGCTTGCCTGGATGCCCAGCGACTTGGCCAACGGCAACCATTGCCGTCGCTCGGCGTCAAGGAATCGGGAAAACGCCTGCGGCGTGCCGGGCATGGGTTGCGCGCCGATGCGTCTTAGCTTGTCCACCAATTCTGGCTTTTGCAACGCCATGTTGACCGCATGATTCATTGCCACGATTTCCTCCTGCGGCGTGCCGGCGCGGGCCATCAGGCCGAACCAGGCCGCGGCTTCCAGTCCTGGGAAGCCCAATTCTTGCGCCGTCGGCACATCAGGCAACTGCGGAAAGCGTTCTTTGTCCAGAAGCGCCAGCGGCACAATGCGGCCTCCCTTGGCTTGCTGCATGCACGAAGGCAGCGCGTCGAACATGATGTCGATATTGCCGCCCATCAGACTGACAATCGCCGGTGCGCTGCCGGAAAAAGGCACGTGCGTGACGGCAAATCCCATTTTCCCGGCGGCATATTCGCCGGCCAGGTGTGTGATATTGCCGCTGCTGGCCGACCCCATGTTCAGCTTGCCATCGCGTTGCTTGCCCAATGCGATCAACCCCGGCAAATCCTTGACGCCCAGGTTGCCGCGCGCAACCAGTAGCAGCGGCGTTTTCCCCATGCCGGCAACGGCGGTGAAGTCGTTGACCGGGTCATACGGCATCTTTTTGTAGATCGCCTGATTGATGACAATCGGCGCATTGGCGCCGACAAAGAAGGTCGCCCCATCCGGTGCGGCCTGCAGCACGGTTTCGGCCGCGATCATGCCGGCCGCGCCTGCCTTGTTTTCCACCACGATCGGGGTGCCAAGGATCGCGGCGGCCTCATGGGCGACCAGGCGCGTTATCTGGTCGGCGGCGCCCCCCGCCGGATACGGGACGACAAAGCGCAGGGAGGTGGGCTTGGCCCGGGCGAGCACGCCGCGGCTGCCGGTGGCCAGCGCAAGCGCCAGGGCGTTGCGCAGGAAAGTACGTCGTGGCATGGATTTGTCTCCTGTATTTTTATAAGGAAAAGCACCAACGAATACGCCGCATACGCTCGGGTCAGATCGCGCCCGCGGCGCGCAACTGGGCAATCCGTTCAGGCGCGAGGCCCAACTGCCCGCCTAGCACCTGCTCCGTGTGCTCGCCCAGCAGCGGCGCCGACTGCCCATACTGTACCGGGGTCTCGGAAAGGCGGATCGGATTGGCGACGGCCGGCGCGCGGACACCGGCGCTGTGCGCCAACGACAACTGCATGCCGCGCTGCCGTACCTGCGGGTCTTCGAATACCTGCCGCATGTTGTAGATCGGTCCGCAAGGCACGTTGGCAGCCTGCATGAGCGTCACCCACGCCTGCATGGTGCGCGTGCGCATGGCCGCCGCAATCTCGGGAATCAGCGTGGCGCGGTTGCGATTGCGCTGCCCGGGCGTGGCGTAGCGTGCATCCTCGCCCAGGTCGGCGCGACCAATCAGCTTGCAAAATGCGCGATACTGGCTGTCATTGCCCACCGCCACGATCACCTCGCCTTCCTTGCAACGGAATACCTGGTACGGCACCATATTCGAATGGGCATTGCCCATGCGCTGCGGCACATGGCCCGACAGGAAGTGATTGATAGCCTGGTACGAGTTAATGGTCACCATGCAATCGAGCAGCGACATATCGATATACTGGCCCTGCCCGCTCACATGGCGGTGCTCCACGGCGGCCAGAATCGCCGTGGTCGCATACATCCCGGTAAGCAGATCGCTGATCGCGATGCCGACCTTCATGGGCTCGTCGCCTGGTTCGCCCTCCGGCTGTCCGGTGATGCTCATCAGCCCACCCATCCCCTGGAACACGAAATCGTAGCCGGGCAGCGACGCATAGGGGCCGCTTTGCCCGAAGCCGGTGATGGAGCAATAGACAAGGCGGGGATTCACGGCCTTCAGGCTTTCATAGTCCAGACCGTAACGCGCCAGCGTGCCAACCTTATAGTTCTCGACCACCACATCGGCCTGTTTCGCGAGGTCGCGGATCAGTTCCTGGCCTTCCGGGTGCGCAAGGTCCACGGTAATGGATTGCTTTCCCCGGTTCGCCGACAGGAAATAAGACGAGTCATTGGTCTCCCGGCCGTCGCCATCCTTGAGAAAGGGCGGGCCCCAGGCGCGCGTATCGTCGCCCGCGCCGGGACGCTCCACCTTGATGACTTGCGCGCCGAGATCCGCCAGATTCTGGGTCGCCCAGGGGCCGGCCAGGACCCGCGTCAAATCCAGTACTTTCAGATGCCCGAGCGCCGTCTTCATGTCTTCCTTCTCCGTCAATATGTTCTGCCGCAACCAGTATAAGAACAGAATAAATTACCGGTCCAATATTGTTTTTATAGTATTTGATACTATTTCAGTATCATATTTATTGATGCTATAGTCGCAGCACAAGCACGCTTGGCGCCTTATCGGTCCGCGCCATCGCGTCGATCCAATATCGATCCCACCCTCTTTTTGGTACTTTCAATGCATCCACAACCGGAGACGCCCCCCTATGAGCCTGCTCAACGAACTGCCTGATCGCGGCAATCCGCTAGCCGGCCCCATGCTTGATCTGCGCCGTGTGCGCCAGTTTGTCGTGTTGGCCGAAACACTGAATTTCCGCCGGGCGGCCGAGCGGCTGCATATGGCGCAACCCCCCCTGTCGGTCTCGATCCAGAAACTGGAGGCGGAACTGGGGGTACGCCTGTTCGAGCGCGGCGGCGCCGGCGGCGTTTCCTTGACGCCCAGCGGCAAAGCCGCATTGAGCGAAGCGCGGCGTCTGCTGTTCTACAACGAGCAAATGCGCGAAGCCGCGGCCGCCGCCGCGGCAGGCACGGGCGGCGTGCTGCGCATCGGTTTTGTCGGCTCCACCACGCATGGTGTGCTGCAACGCATTGTGCGACAGTTTCGCGCGGAATACCCGGCCGTCGAACTGGTGCTAAAGGAAGGCACCTCGGTGCGCATCATGGAGCGCGTGGCCGCCGGCGAACTGGATGTGGGGCTGGTGCGCACGCCATTGATGGAGCCGACCCCGGCCATTCTGACGCCCCTGTTGTCTGAAAACTTCGTGGCCGCCCTGCCCCTGGGCAATACGCTGTCCGGGAAGGCGGAGCTGAAAATGGCAGACCTGGCCGGCGAGCCTTTCGTCTTTTATGCGCGCGCCGGCGCGGGCGGGTTGCACGCCATGGCGATACTGGCATGCCAGCAAGCGGACTTCCTGCCCCATGTGACGCAGGAAGCCACGCAGGTGCAAACGGTCCTGTCGCTGGTTGAAAGCGGACTGGGTATCGCCCTGGTCCCGTCCATCATGCAACATACGATCAACCCGCTTATTGTTTATCGCCCCATTGCCACTCTCTCCGAAAGCACGCGTATCGGGCTGGCCGTCGCGGTGCATGAAGATCATGCCAGTCCGGCCGCGCATCGCTTTCAGGAACTGGCGGCACGCGCCTCGGGCACGCTGTTCGAACGCTGATTCTGGCGGGCCTGGATATTCGCCTCAGGCGATGGATGTCATTAGCGAAGGTCGACGACTGGCGGCGGCAACACACGGGCCGCGGTTGCGCTGGTGGCGTTTGCCAGCTTGCGCACGGCCATGTATCTGCCTGCCGACCACGCATTGCATGCCGCCCTTATGCCAGCCTGAAATATCAGGGTAACTGCGCACTTGAGCCTGGTAACCAGGGTTTGGTAGCATACCAGGCACAGCCGCCAAACGGGCCGCGCCGCCAACGCATCGTCGCCGGCAACCGCCCGCTGCGGCGCGCATATTTCTTGCGCAATGTTGCGGTAGCAAACCACGCGGACGCGCACCAGATCATGGCACTTGGCTTAACGACTCGCACCGACCGCTAAACTGGAGGAAAGTACCATGCTCGGCATGATGATGCACGCACCCTTGCTCGTCTCGTCAATCCTGCGCCACGCAGCCACCTACCACGGCAGCACGGAAATCGTCTCCAAGACCGTCGAGGGCCCCGTGCACCGGTATACCTATGCGGCGCTTTCCAGGCGCAGCCAGAAACTGGCCAACGCCTTGGCAAATCTCGGCCTGCGGCAGGGCGACCGGGTCGGCACGCTGGCCTGGAATGGCTATCGCCATCTTGAACTGTATTACGGCGTCGCCGGGTCCGGCCTGGTCTGCCACACGATCAATCCGCGCCTGTTCCGCGAGCAGATCAGCTATATCATTGAGCACGCCGCGGACAGCGTGCTGTTCGCGGACCTGACCTTCCTGCCGATCCTTGAAGGCCTGGCCGGCCAGCTCGCCGGCATGAAAGCCGTCGTCATCCTCACCGACGAGGCGCATATGCCGACCTCGGAGATATTGCCGAACCTGGTTTGCTACGAGCGCCTGATTGAAAATGAAGCCGATGTCTTCGACTGGCCGGTATTCGACGAGAATACCGCGTCCGGCCTGTGCTACACCTCGGGCACCACCGGCGATCCCAAGGGCGTGCTATATAGCCATCGCTCCAGCGTGCTGCATGCCATGGCCATTGGCCTGCCGGATGTCCTGAACCTGTCGGCGATGGACGTCGTGGTGCCGGTGGTCCCCATGTTCCATGTCAATGCCTGGGGCCTGCCTTTTGCCGCGCCCATGGTCGGTGCCAAGCTCGTCATGCCCGGGCCAAACCTGGACGGGGCCAGTCTGCATGCGCTATTTGAAAGCGAGGGCGTCACCTTTACCGCCGGCGTGCCAACCGTCTGGCTCGGCCTGCTGGACTGGATGGACGCCAATGACCGCAAATTCACCACCCTCAAGCGCGTCGCCATCGGCGGCTCCGCCTCGCCGCCCATCATCATCCAGCGGTTCCGCAAGCTGGGGGTCGCGGTGCGCCATGCCTGGGGCATGACGGAAACCAGTCCTATCGGCCTTGCCTCCACCTTGCTGCCCAAGCATCAGGCGCTGCCGCCGGAGCAACAATTGGCGCTGGAGTCCAAACAGGGGCGCCCCCTGTTCGGCATGGAGTTTCGTGTCGACGACGGCGACGGCAACACAGTGGCCCGCGACGGCAAGGCCTTCGGCGCCATGCAAGTGCGCGGCCCCTGGGTTGCCGCCGGCTATTTCAATGCGCGGGGCAGCGCCGCTCACACCGGCGATGGCTGGTTCGACACGGGCGATGTCGTCACCATGGATGAAGACGGCTTCGTACAGATTGTCGACCGCACCAAGGATGTGGTGAAATCCGGCGGGGAATGGATCAGTTCCATCGAATTGGAAAATATCGCGCAAGCACACCCCGCGATCCTGGAGGCGGCGGTGGTCGCCGCACCCAATGCCAACTGGGGGGAACGCCCTGTGCTGGTGGTCGTGGTCAAACCGGGCCAGGACTTTACCCGCGAAACCATGCGCGCACTTTATACCGGAAAGATCGCCAAGTGGAGTATTCCCGACGATGTCATTATCGTAGATGAACTGCCGCATACGGCAACGGGAAAATTGCTCAAGAGCGCCATCCGAAAAATGGTTCTGGACAACGGTGAGCAAAAACCATAAACCCTGTCCTTGGCTTGCACGTTCGATATGACCATGCCCGGCTGAATCGACCACTGTCATGCCATGCCTGATCCGGCGCGACACCGGATGCACATCACACACGCATGCCGCTTGCATGGCATCCGCATGCCATGGAAAAGCGCCGTCCGCATCAAATTTCCAGAAAAAGCTCGGCCACGGTGGAACGAAGCCAGCGATTGGCCGGGTCCTGGTGGTACCGCTCGTGCCAATGCTGCTTGATGGAAAAATGGGGAAACCGGTAAGGCGGCTCCAACGCCTTGACACTTGCGATTCTCACCAGCATCTGGGCAACCCGTTGCGGCACCGTGGCGACGAGATCGGTATTGGCCAGCAGGTTGCCCACCCCCGGCAAGGTCGGCAATGACAACGCGACTTTGCGTGCGGTGCCTTGCCGTTTCAGTTCCCGCTCGACAATCTCGTTGCCCGTGCCGGGCGCCGCCAGAACGACATGGCTTTCACGCCTGAACCGGCTCTGCGTGAGCTTGTCGCCGATACGGGGATGCGCGCGCCTGACAACACAGGCGAAACCATCTTCGAAGAGCTTCTGCTGGTAAAAACCCGCATCCAGTTCCGGCATATAGCCGATGGCCAGATCGGTATCCCCCGTTTCCAGAAGCCTGGCGGTGTCCCGCTTGATACGCAACACTTCGATATGAACGTCGGGTGCCGCCTTGGCCACCTTGTTCATCATGGCGGGCAAGAATTCAAGATGGCTAATATCGGTCATGGAAATACGGAAGGTTCTGGATGATGACGCAGGATCGAACTCAGCCTGCTGTTGCGTGGCCAGTTGCAATAGCGCCAACGCCTGTCGCAATTGCGGAACCAGCATGGCCGCTCTTGGCGTAGGCAGCATGCCGCTGCCCGTTCGGACGAACAACGGGTCATTGAAGCGGCGCCGCAATCGGGCGAGCGCCAGGCTCACCGAGGTCTGCGGCATGCCCAGGTTTTCCCCGGCGCGGCTGACGCTGCGGGTTTTATAGATTTCGTCAAAAACGGCGAGTAGCTTCATATCCATTATTCGAATTCCTGCTAATGCCTATTGCTTATCATCGATTGGCGCAATGATACTCCCTGCCTAAAATGCGTACAAGAATCGGGGAACCCGACGGGCGCGACCGCGACCTTTATATTTCAGGAGACATGATTTGAAACCGACCTTGCTTCGCCTAATTTTTATAAGCCTCGCGAGCCTTGCCGCCGCGCACACCCACGCGCAAGACTGGCCGACCAAGCCGGTCAATCTCATCGTTCCGTTCGACGCGGGCTCCACGCCCGATATCATCTCCCGGATGATTGCCGAGCGCCTGGCGACGCAACTGGACCAGCCCTTTGTCGTGGAGAACAAATCCGGCGCCGCGGGCAACATCGGCACCAATGCCGTGGCCAAGGCAGCGGCCGATGGCGGCACGATCGGGGTCAGCATCGCCGGGCCACTGGGTGTGAATGCGCTGCTCTTCCAGAAAATGCCATACGATGTGGACAAGGAAATCGCGCTGGTGACGATTGCCGTGTCGCAACCCGCGGTATTGGTCGCAGGCCCCCGAATGGCGGTCGCAAATGCCCGGCAATTGAAAGCGGCCATGGCAAACAACGCCGACTTGAGTTTTGCATCGATCGGCGCGGGCTCGACTTCGCACTTGGCCATGGCCGCGCTGGTCTCGCGACAAGGCGTCGATGCCGTGCATGTGCCCTATCGGGGATCGGCCGCGGCGGTCACGGCGCTGCTGTCGGGCGACGTGGATATGGCCTTGCTGCCTGCCGCAGCCGTGATGCCGCAAGTCAAGGCCGGCAAACTCAACGCGCTGGCCGTAGCCTCGCCGGCCAGATCGCCCTCCCTTCCGGATATCCCGACCCTGGCCGAGGTCGGCCTGCCTGACATCAAGGGCGATGCCTGGATCGGTTTCATTGCCCCGGCCAACACGCCGAAAGCCATTATCGACACGCTTCACGCGCACATTGTGAAGACGCTCGCCGAGCCTGCCGTCAAGGACATGCTTCGCAAACAATACATGGATCCGGTGGGCAACGCGCCCGGCGCGTTCCGCGAGCAATTGCAAGCGGACCTGGCGCGGTGGAAACCCGTCATTGAACAAAACCAGATCAAGATGAATTAAAGACGCAACCAAGGAAAAGCATCATGCGCCCCTCTCCCACGACCTTGCTCGAGCCTTCCCGCCACCTGCCCATACGGGGCGAATACGATGTCGTTGTCATCGGCGGCGGCCCCGCCGGACTCGCGGCGGCAGCCAGCGCGGCAAGCCGCGGCGCCAGCACACTGCTGGTCGAGTCCTATGGTTTCCTCGGTGGCATGGGAACAGCGGGCGGCGTCACCAATTTTGCCGGTCTCTACGGCCGCCACCAAGGCGAAATGCGGCAGCTTGTGCACGGCGTCGTAGACGAACTGCTGGCGCGCATCGCGGCCCTGGACGGATTGAATCAACCGCAGGACGGCATGCAGGGAAAGATCCGGGTCCGCTCCTACGATACCTCCGCCTACAAATGCGCCGCCGACCAGTGGATGCAGGACGCCGGCGTACAGCTACTGTTTCACGCAAGAGCGTGCGCCGTGCTGATGGACGGGCCGCGCATCACAGCGCTTGTGGTCGAGACCAAGTCAGGGCGCGAAGCCATCCGCGCCAATGTGTTCATCGACTGCTCGGGCGATGCCGACATTGCCGCCTTTGCCGGCGTGCCATACGAGGTCGGCGACGGGCACGGCAGCGGGCTGTTCCCGACCACCATGTTCCGCGTCGGCCATGTCGATGCGGCGGCGGCGCTGCCCGCCGTGGGCGAGTTCAAGGCCATCAACGACATCATGGCGCGCGTGCAGCGCGAATTGCCCGGGCGCTACCGCTTCCCCCGGGAAGGCGCGATCGTGAGGCCGCAAATCAACCCATCGGAATGGCGCGTGAATGTAACGCAAATCGCCAATGCCGAGGGCAAGGCCATGAATGCCGTGGATGCAGCGGAACTGAGCGCCGGGGAGGTGGAAGGCCGGCGCCAGATCATGGCCTACTTCCGTTTTCTGCGCGAACAGGTGCCTGGCTTCGCAGACGCCCGCATTGTGGAAATCGCGCCGCAAATCGGTATCCGTGAAACACGCCGCATCCAGGGCCTGTATGCGCTGACCGGGGACGACATTCTGAACTCCGCGCGCTTCGAAGACACCATCGGCATCAACGCCTGGCCCATGGAACTGCATCGGCCGGGGGGCGTCTCCTGGGGCTTTCCCTCGGACCCGGACAGAAGCTATAACGACTTGCCCTGGCGCATGCTGGTCCCCGCGCATATCCAGAATCTGCTGGTCGCCGGCCGCTGCGCCGCCATGACGCATGAAGGCCAGTCCGCGGCCAGGGCCAGCGGCGGCTGTTTCGTGATGGGCCAGGCGGCTGGCACGGCCGCCGCAATGGCGGGCGCCACGCCCATGCAGGCACTTGATGCACAACGATTGCAACGGCAATTGCGGCAAGACGGCTGCTTACTTGAGCCCTGAGCGCGCTACGGGCGGGGCGGCATCGGTGCCGCATCGTATTCATGCACCACGTCCCGCAAGCAGTCCATGGCCAGTCGCACGGCGTGGGACATGAAGGCATCCTTGTTCCAGTACATCGCGACGGCGCCGGAACCGGCCAGCGTCATGGGCAGGATGCGCAGAATATTCATATGGGCAAGGCGAATGGCCGCCCGATGCGATGCCACGCCGATCATATCGCTATGGTTCAGCAATGTCAGATTGGCCGTTACAGAATTGGTCTCAAGCATATCCGGCGCCATCGCTTGATCGGCCTGCGCGAGCGCGCTGTCCAGCGCATTGCGCACCGGCGTGCCCTTGGGCCAGACGATCCAGCGATACGCGTGCAAATCGGCCCAGCCCGGCCTGGCAATCTTGAGCAAGGGATGTCCGGGCCGCACCATGAAATGAATCCCGTCATAGAACAATCGCTCCGATTCCAGGTTCGGCGAGACGAGCGCCGAATCAGCGCGCCCCAGGACAATGTCCAGCACGCCTTCTTCCAGTTGCGCGGTGAGCCGGTCAGTGGTGCCCTCCACCAAACTGACCCTGGCCCTGGGCATGCGCGCCAGCACGCGGATAATGGCCAGCGGCGCCGTATCGGAGGCGGCAACCCCGCTGGCGCCAATGATCACGCGTCCGCTGTCGCCTTCGCGCAGCGCTTCCATATCGCCGCGGGCGCGATCCAGTTGCGTGTCGATGCGCCTGGCGTGGGCGATCAGCATCTCGCCATACGGGGTCGGAACCAGGCCGCGGGCGTGCCGCTCGAACAGGGGCAGGCCGATATCGTCCTCCAGGTCTTTCAGCCACTTGGACAAACCGGGCTGCGTGGTATTGAGCTTGGCGGCCGAATGGCTGATATTGTGGGTCTGCGCCAGGCTAAGCAGCATTTTGACATGGCGCAGGCGCAGGCGATGCGTCCAATCCATCATAGCAATGTCCAGGTATATGTTTTTATATATGAATGATAAGAATATTTCATTTTAAATTATATACCAACGACGCGATAATAATGATCATGAAAACAGAGCGGTATAGGAGACAACCATGACAGGCAAACATCCCCAGCGGGCGATCGTTGTGGGCGGCGGCATCGGCGGACTTGCCGCGGCGCTGGCCCTGACTCGCCAGGGCATTCAGGTGCAACTGCTGGAGCAGGCATCGCATATCGGCGAGATCGGCGCCGGCATCCAGCTCGGCCCCAATGCTTTTGCCGCGCTGGACGCGCTGGGCGTGGGCGAGGCGGCCAGGCAGCGCGCGGTCTTCACCGACCATATCATCATGATGGATGCCATCGATAACACCGAAATCGTGCGCATCAACACGGACCAGGCTTTTCGCGACCGCTTCAACGGTCCCTACGCCGTGATTCACCGTGCGGACATTCACGGCGCAATCCTGCAGGGCGTCCAGGACGACCCGCTGATCTCGTTTCACACCTCGACGCAAATCCGCGCCTTCAGGCAAACGGACCATTTCGCCGAAGTCACCGACACCAAAGGCAATACCTTCAGCGCCGATGTCGTGATCGGGTGCGACGGCGTCAAATCTGTCGTGCGCGACCACTTGCTCGGTGGCGAGCCCCGCGTGACGGGCCATGTGGTTTATCGCGCCGTGGTCGACAAAGCACGCATGCCCGACGACCTGCGCATCAATGCGCCCGTGCTTTGGGCCGGCCCGCGCTGCCATCTGGTGCACTACCCCCTGCGCGGCGGCGAGCAGTACAACCTGGTGGTGACCTTCCACAGCCGGGAACAAGAGCAATGGGGCGTGCGGGACGGTAGCAAGCAGGAGGTGCTGTCCTATTTCGAAGGCATCCATGCGCGCCCCCGGCAATTGCTGGATCTGCCCGACTCCTGGCGTCGCTGGGCCACGGCGGACAGGGAGCCCGTCGAGCAATGGAGCATCGGCCGCGCCACGGTGCTGGGCGATGCCGCCCACCCCATGTCGCAATACATGGCCCAGGGCGCCTGTATGGCGCTGGAGGATGCGGTTACCCTGGGCCTGTCCATAGAACAATGCAACGCAGACCTGCCCGCCGCATTCAAGCTTTACCAATCGCTGCGCATTCCGCGCAGCGCGCGCGTGGTTTGGTCGACGCGCGAGATGGGCCGTATCTATCACGCGGCCGGGGTGGAACGGGCCGTGCGCAACTCGCTCTGGAAAACCACCCCGCAAGCGCGCTTCTACGACAACCTGCAATGGCTGTACGGCTGGAACGCGCAAAACTGCATGCAGGGCCAAAGGCTTTGAGCAACCTATCCCACCCATAAAGAAAAAATCAGGAGACAAACCATGTTTTTTCGTGCACGCCGTACTTTGCTGGCCATAGCAATGCTCGCCAGCTGCCTGAGCCCCGGCGCCTTCGCCCAGGCCTCCGATTATCCACAAAAACCCGTTACGCTATACACCGCATTCTCGGTCGGCAGCGGACCCGATGTGGTGCTGCGCATTGTGAGCCAGGCGCTCAGCAAGATGTGGAAGCAGCCGGTTGTCGTCGAGAACCGGCCCGGCGGGGGCGGCTTCATCGCCCTGGAGGCCGTCAGCCGCCAGCGACCCGATGGCTATGCGCTGCTGCAGCTCGACAGCGAACATATCTCGGCCCTGCCACATTTGTACCCGTCCCGCAAGTATTTTCCCCTTGAGAAATTCGATCTGGTCGCGCCGCTGTTCTATACGCCGTTCATGATCTCCGTCAGCGAAAAATCGCCATGGAAGAACATGACCGATCTGATCGCCGCCGCCAAGCGCAAGCCCGACGCGGTCACCTATGGCTCATGGTTCGTCGGCAGCCCGGGACACCTGGGCGGCGAATGGCTCGGGTCTCTGACCGGTACGAAAATGCTGCATATCGCCTATAAGGAAGTCAGCCAGCTATACACGGCGGTCGCCAACGGCGAGGTCGACTGGGCGTTCGGCACCATCCCCTCCACCCGCCCCGTCTACGACAGCGGCAAGCTGCGCTACCTGGCCATCGCGGCACCGCGGCGCCACAGCCTGTTCCCCAATGTGCCTACCGTTGCCGAAGCCGGCGGTCCCGCCCAACTGGATGTCAACTCCATCGTCTCGCTGGTTGCCCCAAAAGGCATCCCCGCCGACATACGCGACAAGATTCACGCCGACATCACGAAAGTGCTGTTTGATCCCGAAGTGCGCAAGCGCTTCGACACGTTTGCCTTCGAGCCGCTGGACTGGTCGCTCGCCGAACTGCGCAAGCGCCTGGATGAAAAATCGGCGACCTATGAGAAACTGATCAATAGCGCCAAGATTAGTCTGGATTAACAGGAGCCACCGTCATGACTGTGATCAATGCCATCCCCTCTCCCGTGAAATTAAACGTGGTTTCTTCCCCCAGCCAGCCGGCGCCGACGCCGGCGCTGGAACAACTGTATCGTGGCTTCGAGGAGGAAATGCTGGTGCCGCTGTGGACGGAAATCGGCGACCTGATGCCACCGCACCCAAAAAGCAAAGCCAGTCCCCACCTCTGGCATTGGGATCGGCTCGTGCAATTGGCCGACGAGGCGGGACGCATCGTGCCGGTGGGCCGCGGCGGCGAGCGCCGCGCCATCGCGCTGGCCAACCCCGCATTGGGCGGGCGTCCGTTCGCCACGCCCACGCTATGGGCCGCCATCCAATATCTGATGCCAGGGGAAAACGCCCCCGAGCATCGCCACACGCAGCATGCCTTCCGTTTCGTGGTGGAAGGCGAAGGGGTGTGGACCGTGGTCAACGGCGATGCCGTGCGCATGTCGCGCGGCGACTTTCTGCCGCAGGGAGGCTGGAACTGGCACGCGCACCATAATGCCGCCACGCAGCCGATGGCCTGGATCGACGGACTGGATATCCCCTTCTCGTATTACACCGAGTCGCAGTTTTTTGAAACGGGGCGCGACAAGCTCGACGCAGATGAATACCAGCAACCGGCCTTGTCGCGCTCCGAGCGACTGTGGGCACACCCCGGCCTGCGCCCCGTGTCGCAATTGCAAGCGCAAACCACCACACCCATGCTGGCCTACCGCTGGCGGGATACCGACAACGCCTTGAGCGAGCAACTGGCGCTGGAGGCAGAAGGCTACCCCGCCACCCTCAGTCCGGGACACGCCGCCGTGCGCTACACCAACCCCACCAACGGGTGCGACGTACTGCCTACCATCCGCTGTGAAATGCACCGCATCCGCGGCGGCGTCCAGACGCAGACGCGGCGCGAAGTCGGCTCCTCGGTATTCCAGGTGTTTGACGGACAAGGCACTGTCACAGTCGGCGCGCACCAGTGGCAAGTGCAGCGTGGCGACATGTTTGTGGTGCCATCGTGGCAACCCTTCACGGCCTTTTGCGACACCGGGCAACCCTCGCTCGATCTCTTCCGCTTCAGCGACACCCCCATTTTCGAAGCGGTGCATGCGTATCGAGCGCAGGTCGAGCCGCTGCGTTAGCCCCGGCGGCACGACAGCCGGACATCCGAAAACCGTTTTGTTTTTTCGCGGCAGACCACTGCTGCGACGCACATTTATTGACTGGAAACACCATGACCAACGTTAACTATCTCTGGACACCGCCCGCTGTCGCGGCCCTGCCCGTGCGCGGCAGCGAACAGCACCTGCCCGTCAACCGCCTGTTCTTCGTGGGCCGCAACTACCATGCGCACGCGGCGGAAATGGGCAAGCCCGTGGACAAACGCGCGGAGCGCCCCTTCTACTTTACCAAAAGCCCGCAGAGCCTGACCCTGTCGGGTGCCACCGTGGCCTACCCGCCCGAGACCGGCAACTATCATTATGAAATGGAACTCGTGGTCGCGATCGGCAAGGCGGGTTTTCGCATTGCCGCCGACCAGGCCCAGAACCATATCTACGGCTATGCCTGCGGCCTGGACATGACTCGCCGCGATCTGCAACTGACGGCGCGCGACAAAGGGCGGCCCTGGGACCTGGGCAAAGACGTGGAGCAATCGTCGGTGGCCGCCGAGATCGTTCCCATGCCCGGCCACGTCATCGACCAAGGCGTCATTGAACTGGCAGTCAACGGCGACATCAAGCAACGCTCCAATATCGACAAGTTGATCTGGAATATCCGCGAGATCATTGCCGATCTCTCCCTGTTTTACCATCTGCGGCCCGGCGACCTGATCTACACGGGCACCCCGGAGGGCGTTGGCGCCGTGCGTGCCGGAGACCAGATCACCGGCACGGTCGAAGGCGTCGGAGATATCCGCTTGACCGTAGGCCCTGCGGAATAACCCTTGAGACGTGATTCAACCACAGCAGGAACACCTATGAAGCTTTACAGTTTTTTCCGCAGCGGTACCTCGCACCGGCTGCGCATCGCCCTGAATCTCAAGGGACTGGCACCGGACTATATCCCGGTGGACTTGCGTGTCGATGAACAGGCGGAAGCGCACTACAAATCAATCAACCCGCAAGGACTGGTGCCCGCGCTCACGCTGGATAACGGCAATACCCTGATCCAGTCGACCGCGATCATAGAATGGCTGGAAGACACCCACCCAGAACCTGCGCTGCTGCCCACCGGCCCCGAAAACCGCGCTTATGTGCGTGCCCTGGCGGCCATCGTGGGTTGCGACGTGCATCCGATCAACAACCGACGCGTGCTGCAGTATTTGCGCAAGCAATTCTCCTGCGATGAAAAAGCCATAGAAGCCTGGTGCGCCCATTGGATCAGCGCCGGATTCGATGCGATTGAAGCCATGCTCGGCAGGGACTCGCAACGTCAGGGGTTTTGCTTCGGCGCAAGCCCGACACTGGCCGACGTGTATCTGATTCCTCAGGTCGAGAGTGCAAGACGCTTCCATGTCGATATGGCAAAGTGGCCGTTGATCAGCGCTGTGGACGCGCGCTGCAATGCCCTACCCGCCTTTGCCAACGCGATGCCCATGGCGCAACCCGACGCCGGGGGCTAGCGGCGTTTCCGACTTGATCGCACTGGTCTATTAGTTGGCCTATGCAACGGCTGCCACCACGGTATCGTCCACGCACGCCATATAAACGCCTAGAAACGCAGCGCCAGCCTTGCCTGCAGGCTATGCTGGCGCGCGCCAGACCCAAACTGCCCTTGATACGCGATTCCGAGCGTGGACGCCTTGCCAATCTTCATATCGAGCCCGGCCTCCAGCGCCGCGGCGTTTCTTGCAATCGGCACCCCTTGCACATTGAACGAGGGCTGATCTCCAAAGGAAAAATCCGCTTTCGGATAAACGCGACCGAAGGCATGGCGCCAGCCAATGCCACCGTGTACCTGTGCATCGACCGTGCCCAGGGCGAACTCGGAGGTCGCACGCAATCCAATCGTGGTGTATGTGTTGTTATTGGCCTTGGCATGATTTGTCAGGGCCGCCGCGCTCCCGTCCTCGGTAAAGCGATCCGCCTTGAATCGGACATAGCTCAGATTGGCATAGGGCTCGATGGCCGCAACCCGGGTCTCAAGCCGATATCCCAATTCGCCAAAGGCTTGGAAGGTGCCCGCGTCGTAGCGGCTGGATAGCTTGTCGGAAAAACTGCCGAAAGCGACACTTCTATCGGTCTTGATGCGGTGCCAGGTATACCCCAGCCCGGAACGCAGGCGCCATGCGCCCTGGCCTGTGCCGGCATAGAGACCAAAGTGGAAGTTGTCGCTGGATCCTGATGCGCCGCGATCCCGCACTCGGAAGGACGTATGACTGTATCCCGCCATCACCCCAAGCCGCCACCTTTCTCCAACCAGTCTGTCGCCACCCAGGAAAAAGCCGCCGGTGTTGCTTCTGAGGCTGGCGGCATTATCATTCCCATTGATACGGCTCCAGGCGCCAAAACCCTTGCCCCATAGGGTGACTTCGCCGGGGACCTCCAGCATCTGAGCGTTACCGTTACTACGATAACTTAGACTGGACGTTGGCGTGGGACTTGAAGTGCGAAACGCATCCCGCAAGCGCTCATTCTCGGTATCGCGCAAGAAATGACTGTCTTGGATCAAACCCGCACGTATGGATGCATGCGCCTCTCCAGACAGCTGATCAAAAGCGCTCCTGGCCTGATCTCCCGATAGGAACAGCACATTGCCATATAAGCGATGATCTTGCCCCAGATGCTCTACCGCCCTCCCCGTTGCGCGCTGGTTACGCGTATCAGCGACATCGACGAAGGCGGTTGCGCTTCGGGCCAGATCGACAAACATATGGGAGGGGCTATAGGCAAGCGCCATATTCACGAACGGTGTATCTGGCTTGGCCACGGTACCGTAGCGGCCTTGGATGCCGCCAGCCGCAGTCAGCAGGGTATAGCGCCGGCCCAGCCGGATCGCAGTACCCGCCTGCGGCTGGATCATGACGGCAGCCGTTGCCTCAATTGTCGCCTTGCCGCTGACATCGAGCAGATCGGACCGGCCACCGCTTGTCAATTGAGCCAGATAGCGCGAACCGGCGCCCTGAACAAAATCGCCCGCCACCTTCAGTGTACCCACCACCTGCGTCTGATCCAGTGTACTGCCCGGTGAAATCGCGCCACCGCGCGACAAAGTGACGCTTCCGACACTGCCCGTACCGGCCAGGACCCCGTGCTCGGCCACCCGAACCGGACCGACAATGCGGCCTTCCACCCCCAATGTGCCGCCCAGGACAGTGGTGTCACCGGTATAGCTGTTATTGCCTGTCAACGCCAGAATACCGTTTCCTCGCTTGGTCAGATCGCCGGTGCCGCCAATCGCATTGGACCAGACCGAGTCATAGCCGCGCGTATCGACATCGAAAACGCCTTGATAGCGGAATTGCCCAGGACCGTTGATTGCGCTTCCCAGGTTCAGAAGCCCTTGGCCATACTTCGCTGTCTCTCCATACAATCCGCTTTTTGTAGTTGTGGTGAGAATGGTTTCAATCGTCTGACGCGCATCCAGATATGGGAATGCCGAGCGTATCACAGCGGCTGCGCCAGCGACATGCGGCGCGGCCATCGACGTACCATTATCCGGTTTATAGGGTTGATTGTTATTCTTCGCATCCCCTAACGGCCAGGTCGAATCAATGCCATCTGCCGGCTTCGGGTGCGCCGGATCCTTATCGATATCCCCCCCAGGCGCCGCCAGGCACCATTCTGCTGCCAAACCACAACGATTGCTATAGCTGGC
Organism: Advenella kashmirensis; assembly: GCA_040395835.1. Taxonomy (GTDB): domain Bacteria; phylum Pseudomonadota; class Gammaproteobacteria; order Burkholderiales; family Burkholderiaceae_B; genus Advenella; species Advenella kashmirensis_B. The sequence continues at coordinate 54,121 of JBEBPQ010000012.1, read as the reverse complement.
AACGTTGCCGTGCTTATCAACGGCGACCACCGCGATCAATTTACCTTTTAGATCGGAAAAATCCAGCTTTGCGGCATCGTCGCCAATGTCTCCTGTAAATCCATTGTAGGTCGCCGGATTGTTCGGATCATAACCAGGCTGGCTGGTATCAATGAACCGATATAACGTGCCGGATTTAGTGATTTCCGGCGTGATCAGCGGTAGCAACCCGGCACCGCTCGGGATGGCTGAATAGCCTTTTGGCTGACTGCCCGCATCATTTCCCGCGGCAAAAACCAGCACCATATCGGCGTTCACCGCCGCACGCATCACATCTGCGGTTTCTGCAAGGTTGCGGGGATCGTCATAAATGCCTTGGTAGCTTAGCTTCTGGTAATTTTCGTTTTCTATGTCATTCCCATTCTTATCTTTTAATAAATTTCCATCTTTATCTACTAGATAAGGTTGAAGCGGCGGTTCAGATGGCCCATAGCTCCCGTTCAGCACACTGGCACCGGCGCCGATCGCGTACTTGATTGCTTCATTTGCCGTATTAAGGTTCGGGTCCAGCCCGTCTACCCCCACCGCGCGCAGCGGTAAAATCGTCGACTCATAGGCTACGCCTTGCATGCCGGTGCCGTCCCGGGCGGCGCCAATGATGCCCGCGACATGCGTGCCATGGCCAGCTATAGACCCATCGCTATTGTCAATACCATGGCTGACGTCATCCGCGGCCTTGTCTTTTCCAAAATTCCTCAACGCGCTGGACACCCGGCCCTGGAATTCCGGATGAACGACATCCAGGCCCGTATCCACCACGGCGACAATCACGCCTTTTCCCGTATAGCCTTTGAGATACGCCGGCAATGCGTTGATCATCGGCAGTCCCCAATTCCTTTGATACTCGGCGTCGATGCCGCGACTGACTGGCACTGCCGCACTTTGGGCATAAGCGAGGCCGGGCGCGCAAAACCCTAAAGAGACCATTAATTGCAGGCTTGCTTGTCGCATCATCATCCTTGGTTGACGGCTGGTTGTTTCCGGTTCACTGCCTTGTCCTCGATCTTGCATGGCGCAGATCGACGTCCTGTCTCATTCGATTGGGTAATCAACTGGGCCGATTATAGACATTTCATATAAAGCGACATCGGGGCCAGTATCACATTCGTGCCATTTTTAACGTAATCCGGCCTTTTTTTGAACGAAAGCGGAAAAATGCCTATATTCTTTAACCTTGGTCATATGTAATAAATACACTTGTAATAAATTAGCCTTGTTTGCGAACATATTCTATTTTGGGGAAAACAATTCAATTGACCGGGGAAAGCGTTGCAGGCCAAACTGCCGCGTCGATTCAATTTGGCTGAAAGCGAGGAGGAAATAGCAATTGGGGATCCTGGAGTCCGTGCCCGACAGCTGGGGGCGCAAATTTGAATGCGACGGCGCGGCAGTGACGAATTCGCAGGTGGGTCCGACGTCCATCCACTTCACGACCAAAGCCTATTTTTTCCTGATCATGTTTTCTGCGCAGCCGGAGCGCGCCATTGCGATCAACAGCGATCGCCCGGCTATCGGGCTGGCTCCGGCTGGCTGCCTGGAAATCGTGCCGGAGAACTCAGATCTGTTTTCCCGGTGGCGGTATACCAAGGACAGCTTATTGATCGCCATGACCGAGCGCCGCCTGCTCAACCTGACCAATCGCGAATGGGGCGAAAGCCTTGGCGAATTTCATTTGCCCCGCCTGGGCATGGTAGATGAAAAGGCGCTGGCCATTGCATCCGAAATCCGTAATGAACTGGCATGCGCGCAATTTGGCCATGAAACGTGTATCGAATCGATGCTTACGCTATTCGGGATACATGTGCTTCGCACTTACACCACATTGAACAACAGGCAACCGCAGAAGGTGAAAATCACGGGTGGACTGACTCCCGTTGCCCGCAAGCGCGTGCTCGACTATATTCACGCCCACCTTTCGGAAAAGCTCGCCATTGAAACACTGGCCGTCGTCGCCGGACTATCGCCAAGCTACTTCACCCGGGCATTCCGCCAGTCGCTGGGCCAGTCTCCCCATGAATTCATCATCGCGACCCGACTGCGGGCCGCAAGAGGCATGATCCTGACATCCAGCACGCCATTAAGAGAAATATCCAGACTCACCGGCTTCTCGAGCAATAGCCACATGACCGCCATTATGAAGAAGGCGTGGGGGCAGAATCCGTCCCAAATCCGCTATTCGGAAGAAAGCGCGGCGCATGATATTGAAGACAGGTAAAAGCACGGCTTGAGCTGCGTGCGATTTTTTTTACGCGTGTCCGAACCCACAGAGAGACAATAGATTCCACCACCGATATGTTTTCCTTTTCCCGATTGCGCGCCCCCTTGTTGAAACCCGCGTTGATAGCCGTGCTGCTCGCGCTGGGAGCATGCAGCAGCATCGGCCCCAGCGCCATCCGCGAAGACCAGGTCGACTATGCCGACTCCATCGGACATGCGGCGACGCGACAGCTATTGCTTAATCTGGTGCGGGTGCGCCATCGCGAGGTACCCTCCTTTATCGCGGTAAGCCAATTGGTCGCCAGCTATGGCGTCGAGTACCGTGGCGAGGCCAGCCTATCCTTCCTGGATCGGGTGACCTCGGCCCTGCAGCGGCAAACGCTCAAGGAAACCGGCGGCCGTGTGCTCGCCGCCGGCAGCTATAGCGATCGCCCGACAATTACCTATACGCCGGTTCGCGGCGCGGATGCGGCACGGCTGCTGCTGAACCCGATCCCGCCGGGCGTGCTTTTCGCCTTGCTGGCGGCCGACCAACCCGCCCATTTGGTGCTCGGCATTCCAGTTGCGGCCATCAATGGCATCCGCAACATTACGGGCACGCGGCCCGAGCTGATCAGGGAAGGCGAGCAATTTCGCGAGATTATCGGGCTGTTTGACGCGCTTTCCAGCGAGGAGCGGCTGGCCCTGCGTTTTGTCGAAGAGAACGGCGTGCGGCAAGCCCATCTGATCTTTGCCGACAGAAACCCCGCCGGCCCGCGGGAAAAACGCCTTCGCCAATTGCTGGGCATGGATGCCGCCAGGCATGACCTGCCCATCGTATTCGGACTCGGTACCGGGCAGCCGGATGAGTTGACCATCCATACCCGTTCGATTATCGAAGTGATGCGCGCCTTGTCGCAGGTCGTCCCCTTGCGGCCGGACTTTCGCGGGGAGAGCGGCAATGATCTCAACCCCGTCGACCCCTTGCTCAGCAAGGTCCGCATCCATGCCGGGGGCACGGCGCCCGCCGACGCTTTCGCCGCCGTGTCGCACCGTGGCCGCTCGTACTGGATAGACCAGGATGACGTGGAAACGATCGAACTGATCTCATTCGTCATGCTACTGCTGAATGTGGCGGATACCACCAGCAACACGCAATTGCCTATCGTCACGATTCCATCGGGATAATCATTTCGATATATTTACCCGGCATGCCAATGCCGAATTTACAAAACGAAGTCATATGGAGCAGTTGGAATGAAAAATCGTTTGAGAAAAGTCAGTTCCGCAATGGTGATGGGCTTGGCCTTCAGCATGCCGCTGATACAGGGATGCGCGTCTACGCAGCATGACCCACGAGCGAGTGCGGCGGTCGAAGACAGGCAGTTCAATGCCTGGTTCGATCATCTTTTGAACCAGGTGAAGGCAGACCCAAAATATCAACGCATGCCCATCGACACACAAGCGCAACAGGATGAATTCCTGGTATGGCTGCATGAGGCCTACCGCAAGCAGATTTCAAAAGTCGAGCTGACACGCAGAATCAATGGCGCATATCCGAATCACGAGTATGAAGCCGCGTTTATCGCATCAAAGCTTCCTTAGACTTGTTGGTCCGCCAACGATATCAAGCGGGATCGTCGCCAAATAGGCCATAGAAACTTGACATTGATGCATGCCGCCGTCCCGTTGCCATTATGGCAGCGGGCCGATCGCAATCAGCCGGACGTGACAAATGCTAATGCGTTCCGGCATTCTGGAGTTTAGCCAGGAGCTTGTCGACATAAGGAGAGCGCATTTCATCATGCTTGCGCACGCAAACCTTTAACGAGCGCTTGGCCCAGTCTTCGTCCAGCCTGATCGCCCGTACACGCGCCAGGCTTGCCCCCCTGAGCGAAGAATGGGGGATAAGGCTGATGCCCGCGCCGGCCGCGACCATGGCAATTGCCGAGCCGAAACCACTGACCTGTATTCGAATATCCAGCGTATGTCCCAGGCTTGCCGCCCTATTCATCAAAAACGTATGAATGGCGCTGCCCGTCTGCAGACTGATAAAGGAATGTTTGATGCATTCGAGAAAGCTGATCTGCTTTCTATTGCGCAACGGACTATCGTTGGAGACGATCACCAGCAACTCGTCATCATGATAATGATGAAAAATCAGCGACGGGTGCAAGTCTGCCCACGTAACGACGCCGATATCGGCGCTACCTTCCGCCACAGCCTCTATGATCTGGTGACTCAGTCGTTCCTGCATGGCAATGCGCACCTCGGGATTTTCCTTCAGGAACGGCTGTAAGTCCTGAGGTAGAAAATAAGCCACCGCGCTACTGTTGGCGAGCAAACTGATCTGCGCGCGAACGCCTTGCGCGTATGGCGCCAGATCCGAATGCATTTGCTGAAGCCCAGCCAGACAGCGACGGCAATGATCAAGCATGACCTTGCCTGCCGGCGTCAGCGCCACGCCGCGGGCTTGCCGTATAAATAAAGGAACCCCGATCGTTTCCTCCAACTGCTTGATACGCAAGCTCGCCGATGACGGCGCGAGAAAACAGGACGCGGCACCTTTGGAGACGCTTTGCGCATCCGCGATGGCGGTAAACAGTTTGAGATCGGTCAGTTCATATTTCATCGACACATGATTTTGTTTTTGACAAAAGGTTATTTTGGAAAAGCCCGTTTGTCGGTCCGTAGCCTCATTGATATTCTTCAATTATATGCCCAGCCGCTGAGTTTGTTAAATACGAAACCTAAGAGAGGAAAAAGCAATGACCATGATTCTGGAGAAAGATCCGTTAAGCACCTTGGTAAGCGAAATCGACGACCTGTTTGATATCGCATCGGGCAACGGCGTTTCGCCCGGATCCATTCAATCCGTCATATCCGCATCGGTTTCCCGGCACTTTTGGCTGACCCCGGCCCAGTGCCAGTCAAATCCAGATCGCTATGCCCGTCATATTATTCATGCCGACAAACAAGGTCGCTATACCGTGGCAGCGCTGGTATGGAAGGCCGGCCAGTTCAGCCCGATACACGCCCATCGAACCTGGTGCGCCCTTGCGGTCGCCAGAGGCAGGCTGCAAGAGCGGTACTTCAAATACGATGCGCTTGAGGCAGCCGCCTATTATCAATCCTCGCAGGAACATCGTCCAGGTGGTGGCAGTTGTGGCGCGGCAGGTACCCATCTTGTGCATCAGTTGGGAAATCCTTCCGGCGCCGATGCGATTTCAATACATGTGTACGGCGTCGATGCCGCGCAGATGACAACCGGCGTTAATCAACTAGTGAAACTGGCTGTCTACTGAGCCTTTCTACCCAATCAATACGGAGACTTTATATTATGCAAGGCATGGATCATTGGGCGCGCGTTTACGCCGCAATCCAGGGTGAAAACACCGATAGCCCTCCCGTTGCGCTCTGGCGCCATTTTCCGCAGGACGATCTTTCCATCGACAAGCTGGTTCGGCACACGCTGGACTGGCAAAACAAATGGCATTTCGATCTTGTCAAGTTCATGCCAACTGGCACCTTCAGTGCCGAAGCCTGGGGAGCGGTATCGGCCTATGAAGGCGCCGCCAACGGTTCTCGATCTGTCATTGAACCGGCGGTTCGCCAGATTGACGACTGGAATCATATCCACAACGTCGATACCCGGCGGGGTGCATTCGGGAGGCAAAACGAAGCGATCGGATATGTCGCTCGCGCCCTGAGAGGAACAGTTCCAATTCTACAGACAGTGTTCAGTCCATTGACGACCGCTCGCAAAATGTCATCGGACCGGCTATATGCGGATATCCGCTGCGCTCCGGATATCATAGAGAAGGCGCTGGATGTCATTACCGAGACAACCATTGATTACGCGCTACAGGCGATCGAAGCCGGCGCCCACGGCATTTTCTTGGCGACCCAGCAAGCCTCGAGCCGGCTGCTTACTGTCGACGAATATGAGCGTTTTGGAAAACGATATGATCTGAAAATCTTTGAGGCACTGCGCGGCAAAGCGAAAATAAACATGCTGCATGCCCATGGCGACGACATCATGACCCAACAATTGAGCACATACCCCGCGGATATGTTCAATTGGCATGATCGGCTGGCGCAGCCGACCCTTCAGGAAGCGCTTGGGCTATTCAAGGGCATGCTGGTGGGCGGCATTGATGAGCATCGCACACTCTTGCATGGGACCGATGATGACATTGCTGATGAAATACACGAAGCCATTAACCAGACTGATGGCCGAAGGTTGATGATCGGACCAGGATGCGTTGTACCCGTATCCGTCTCCGACCGGGCGATCGCCGCCGTGCTGCGTACGGTCCGGGAAACGCGACATGAAGCAGCATACGCATAACCAGATGTTCCACGAACGTAAAAAACCTATGATATTGAATTAACAATTTAATATCATATTCATAATAACCAGGAGACTCGGATGTACAGAAAAATACTTAGTTTTGCCGCAGCGGCGCTGATGCTGCCAGGCTTGACGCTTGCAAACACCACGGCACAGTGGCCTGACCCAGGAAAACCCGTGCACATTATCGTGCCGGCGCCGGCTGGTGGCGGCACAGCGGACACCATTGCGCGATTCCTGGCCGAAAAGCTCAGCAAAAAGCTCAAGGGCAACTTCATTGTCGAGAGTCGCGGAGGGGCCAATGGAAACATTGGCGCCACTGCGGCAGCGGAAGCAAAACCAGACGGATACACACTTTTATTTTCATGGGCGGGTACGCTGGCGGTCAACCCCAGCCTGTATAAAAAACTGTCCTTTGATCCGCAGAAAAGTTTCGAACCCATTGGCTTGGTCGCGGAAGTGCCCAACATTCTCGTGGTCAATAATGATTTGCCCGTCAAAACGTTCACGGACTTCATCGCCTATGTAAAAGCACATCCGGACAGTCTTGCGTTTGGCTCCACCGGCAACGGCAGCTCAATGCATATTGCGGGCGAGCTGTTCATGGACCAGACCGCGACGAAGATGCTTCATGTTCCATACAGCTCCCCTGGCCAGGCGACAACCAATATCATCGCCAACGATATCCAGGCCATGTTCCAGTTGGTGCCTGGCATTATCGGACAAGTCAAAAGCGGCAAGGTCAAAGCACTGGCCGTCTTATCGAAGCGCCGCTCTCCGGCGTTGCCAGACGTTCCAACGACTGTCGAGCAAGCTCATCCAAATTTACTTTCATCGACCTGGTTTGCGCTATTGGCCCCGCAAGGCACCCCAAAACCGGTGACGCAACGGGTGAATGCGGCCCTAAATGATATTTTGAAAGAACCCGGCGTCATATCAAGCCTTGCGGCGATGGGCGCCGCCCCGATGGGAGGGAGTCCGGACCAGCTCGCGCAATACTTGCATGAAGAGCGCGCCAAATGGGGCAATGTGGTGCACACGGCCAGCATCACGATTCAATAGCATCGCCCCGAACGACACTTTCCCACCGACGGCACCGCAAGACCAAGGCCAGGTCTTGCGATCCACCGGGCCTGTTCACAAGGAAGGAAAACCCGGCCGGCGCCCGCGTCCAGGCATCCCGACAGCGCAGACTTCAATTTAGCGAAGGGCCGGGCCTCATGGCCGCTTAGGCACGTTTCGCCGAATCGCTCCTTACCGCGTCTGGCAGTCCAAACACCGCATCAAAACACCAGCTATAGATAAATGTAAATACCGGAAAGAACGCAATCAGCACGGCATCGAGCAGAAATGCCTGGATAAGCGAAATATCCAGCCACCAGGCAATCAGCGGTATCAGGAATGAGACAAGCACGACCTGAAACCCGATCGCATGCAGAATACGGCGGGCCAGGGTGCGCGCCCGCGCTCGCTGCCGCGTTTCCCACGCTTCGAACCCGATGTTGTACACGAAATTGACTGCCATCCCGATGGTCGTGATCATCACCGACATGAGACCGCTTTTCACCGCGCCGGCACCGCTGAGCAAGCTGAAGGTCGTAGCGGCAATAAGTATGCCCAGCACCTCGAACAACACCACATAAACCAGCCTTCTCTTCATACCCTGCATGTTCAACCCCTTGTGAATTCAATGGAGAGGGATGGTATCATCAGATTTTCTGTCATGTAAAATAAGATACTTTCAGTTTTCCTGATAGGTTTGAGGCATGCTTACCAGCGACCACGTTGAACTTCTACTGACCATCGTCGACACAGGCTCGTTTTCCGCCGCGGCCCGGGCACTGGGCCGAACCCCGTCCGCAGTCAGCATGATGATCGGCAACATCGAGGCCGAACTGGGATTGACACTCTTTGACCGCAGCAAACGGGACCCGGCTCCGACCACGGCCATGCTGGCCCTGCTGCCTGACGCCCGGCTGATCATGGACCGGCTGCATACGCTGCGCAGCCACGTCCATGATCTGTCGGATGGTGTCGAAGACAAGCTCAGCCTTGGCCTGGCAGCGGATGTCAACAGCGAACCGATCATGCGCGCGCTGGTCGACGTCGCTCGGCGGTACCCTGCCCTGGAAATCCATATTGTGACCGCGCCACAGGACGCTATTGTCGCCGCCCTGCACCATGGCGCAGTCGATTTCTGTGTTGCCTATGGGGGGCTTGACCTCGATACCCAGGAGTCCATTCATGCGCTCTGGACCGAAAACGTGCTTGCCGTAGCGGCGCCCGGCCACATGCTTTCCACGGAAAACGCCAAACTCCAACCGATAGAGCGACTGATGGCCCATCGGCAGATCGTTGTCGCAAGCCCGGGCACGCCGCTGGCCGATATCAGGCCGGTTATCGGTAGCCGCACCTGGAAAACAGATAGCCTTGCAACCGCCATATCTTTGGTAAAAGCGGGGCATGGCTGGGCGAATTTTCCTGAATCGATGATTGGCGATCTCGTGGCCGAGGGCGAGTTGGTGCCATTGCGCTTCACCAACATCACGAACGGACTGATGCTACCGGTATATTTGCGACAGCTTAAGCATGTGGCGCCGGGTAAAGCTGCGCAAATGCTGATTGCCGGCTTGCGTTCCGCCCACGGGAAGATTGAAGCGCCTGGCTAGCTTGCTTTCCCGCCGCACGCGCTATTGCTTCATGCAGGGGTCTGGTCTTTGTCCCGCATCCTTGGGCGAATACGCTCGACAGCGGCCAGAAGCCCGGCGACTGGACTTGTCATCGGTTTTGTACCGCTTTTAATGAAGGCAATGGCGCCGGCCATGGATGCTTGGGCCAGTGCAACCACGCTAGCGCCGTTTGAATACGCCTCGTCCGCGGCCTCGGCAATTCGAACGAAATATCCATGTTGATCGCCGGCCTTGAAATACTCCCATGCCTCCGGCACCACTTTCATTTCAAATGAAATAGCAGCAGCTTTAGCCGCGGATGAAAAAATATGCTTTGTGGGTTCGATTGTCGTGGGTGACGCGTATAACACCACAATCTTCCCACCCTCTTTCATGGTTTGCTCGGCAAGCGCCGCGTCCACCCGCAATATCGGTGTCGCGCCAATCTGCGCCATGCCATCGACTAGCGGACCGAATGTAGAGCACGTCAGGAGAACGGCATCGGCCGATTGCGCCAGCGAACGCAAGATTTCCCTTGCCTCATCGGCTATTTCCGCAGTGAGAACGCCGGCCTGTTCGACCCGGGCCAGCAATTGCGACTTGACTTCGTGAGTCAACACGACATCGTCCATGCCGATCTGACGCACAGCGGCGTCAAATACAGCGATATTGCTAGTGGCGGTATGTAAGCAAGCGATCTTCAAGGCTCGTTCCTTCTGAGCTGGTACTCGTTGATGATGTCAAAAATTCCATTGCCGGACTATCGGCCTTTCATGCTATTGGCTTTTCATGCGCCGCCCTGCGGCCCCTTTTCCAGTACGCCGAGCATCGCGGCGCTAATCACCGTTTCGCCTCGCGCCTTTAACGCATTGCCGGCACCCGCGATATCCCTGGCCTCCTTGTTCTGGCCCAGCTTGGATTTGCCGATCAGCCGGGTGATCTCGATCTCGATCCCCACAATGGCTTTCAGCATGGTGTCGATATATTCCCGGGGCGCATCGGTCATTTTCCACGGTGTTGGCTGCGCGGCCTCGTGCGCTCTTGTCAAGCGCGCCACCAGGCCCCGCACATAACGCTCGTCATCCCGGATCGCGATCCGGCCATAAGCATGCACCACCCTATAATTCCATGTGGGAACCTGTTTATGCAATTCGTGTTTGCTCGGATACCATTGAGGGGAAATATAAGCATCGCCGGCGCGGAATACGATCAGTGCCTCGTCTCCGTCGGAGATATCCCGCCATATTGGATTATTGCGAGCGACATGGCAGTGCAGGCCGCCCTTTTTCCCCTGGCCGCGATTAAGTTCAAATGGCAGGTGATTGGCGTCAAGGCCGTTTTTTCCATTCGTAAAAAGAATGCCAAGGGGGTGCGCAGTGATCAAATCATGCAGCATCTCGGTACGGGACTCTTCAAAATGAGCGGGAACATACACCATAGTTAGCAAACTCCACGACAACAACGTACCGAAAGAAACCTCAGTGTAAAACACCGGCCTCGCTTTGCGATCTGGCGGCCTGCTTCTAAGGGAAAAACACTAGGCGGCTTGCGCGCGTTGGCGCTGCGGCGCATGCCAGTCCCGAAAAACCGTAATCAGACAACGGCTTTTTCACCTTGCGCCATCACAGCAGGAAGCAATAACTCGCCGCATTGCTCGCGCCGCGTGCAGCGCAATGCCAACACCACTTGATCGCAGGCCTGCGCCGCGGCTTCGAACACCGATAGGCCTGCCAGCAGGCGCCCCATCAGGGTTGCGGCAAAGAGATCGCCCGTTCCCTTTGGACTGGCGTCGACCCTCGGATGACGCAGGACTTCATGCCGGTCGCGCGTCACGACCAGCACCTGCATCTCGCTATCGATCCAGGTTGCGGGGGCCGCGCTGGTCACCACAACCCAGCGGGTTCGGCCAACCAATAGGGACTTGGCCGCTGTAATTGCGCTTGTCATATCCGTAACAACCTGCCCGGTAAGCCGCTGCAATTCAAAATCGTTGGGCGTCAAGCCATCGGCCCAAGGAAGCAGGCAACGCAGGTAGGCATCGGCCATCTCCGGCTTGACGTACTCGCCGGTATCGCGATCTCCCAGCACGGGATCAATCACCACCCGCAGTTCAGGCCGCCCTTCCAGGGTCTGGCGGATCCACTCGCCCAGTATCCGCGCCTGCTCCGGGCCGCCCAGATAGCCCGTAAGCACCCCCCTGAGCCCCGCGAGCGCACCGCGTTCACGCAGGCCTCGCAAATAGCCTTCGAACCAGTCGGCGGGAATTGCCCCGCCGTAGATGCTTGGATAATGCGGCGTATTGCTGAAGACAACCGTGGGGACGGCTGCGGCGAGCAATCCTTGCGCCGCCAGGGCGGGCATCGCCACATTGTTGCCAACACGACCGTAAACCACCTGAGACTGGACAGAGACCACCTCGACGGGCAAGGGCTTTAGGGTGGTCCCGGCGGGGTCAACCGGATGTGTCATGCCGCGCTCCCGGGTTGCCCGGAAGGCCAATAGAGGCTGTCCGGCGTACTGCGCGCGCCAAAGATCGCCTGCCCGACACGCACGACCGTGGCGCCTTCTTCAATCGCAATTTCATAGTCGCCGGACATGCCCATGGAAAGCTCGTCCAGCGCAACGCCGGCCGGCGCCTCCTGGCGCAACTGGTCGCGTAGTTGGCGCAGCAGAATAAAGCACTGGCGCACGCGCTCGGTTTGCGCGGAAAACAGTGCCAGCGTCATGAGACCGCGTACCCGCAATGCCGGGAATGCCGTCAGCTCGCGCAGGAACGCCGGCGCCTGATCGGGTGCAAGGCCGTATTTGCTGGCTTCCCCAGAGGTATTGATCTGCACGAATACGTCCAGCCCCCGGCCTTCGGCCTGCAGGCGGCGCTCTAGCGCCTCGGCCACGCGCAAGCTATCGAGCGCCTGAAACTCGCTGGCGAAACGCGCCACCAGCTTGGCCTTGTTGGTCTGCAAATGCCCGATCACCGACCACTGCAGGTCGGTCAGATCGGCCATGGATTCCCATTTGCGATACGCTTCCTGCGGTTTATTCTCGCCCAGCATGCGGCAACCGGCGGCATAGGCCAGACGCAGGCTGGCCTCGGTCTTGGTTTTGCTGACCGGCAACAGCCGCACCCCGGCCGGATCCCGGCCCACCCGCTCGCAGGCCGCCGCGATGCGCGCCCCAACCGCCGCCAGATTGTTGCGGAAATCCTCCACGGATTCGGCCTGTGGCCAGTGTCCGTGCTGGTCATGCCGGGTGGGGGTGTCCAGCGGAGGGGAAGTGGGAGAGAGCGTGCCGGAGTTCATTCGTTCAGCCTTACTTGCAGGAAAACCGAAGGGAGATGCAAAGCCCCGCGGATTCGGGTATATTTGTCCTATGCCAAATATTATCACGACCCAGGCCATTATGGAAATAACGGGAACCACCGCCGCGGAGATTTTTGACAGCATTCGCAAGCTGAGCCAAACCGGAAAACTGGCTCCTGGCCAGGCCTTGCCCACCGTCCGCGATCTGGCCGCTACCCTGGGCATCAACCGCAATACCGTGTCGATGGCCTACAAGCGCCTGGTGGCCGCAGGCATTGCGGTTACCCAGGGCAGGCTGGGCACCGTCATTCGCCCGCAACCACAACCCGGCGAACAGGAAGGCTTGCTGCCAGGCTCGCCACTGACCGACCTGGCCAGCGGCAATCCAAATCCGGCCTGGCTGCCTGACATCGGTGCTCTGCTTGCCAGCAAACCCTACCGGACGCGCCTGTATGGCGAGGCCACGCTGGACCCGGAACTGGAGGCCCTGGCCCGTCAGCGGCTTGCCGGCGATTGCGCGGCCCCGTTCGAGGTTAATCTCACGCACGGCGCCATCGATGCCGTGGAGCGCCTGCTGGCCGCGCACCTGATGGCCGGCGACAAGGTGGCCGTGGAAGATCCGTGTTTTGTCAGCAGCGCCAATACGCTGCGTAACGCGGGGCTGCAACCCATTGGCGTTCCCATCGACGCCCAGGGCATGCAGGCCGATGCGCTGGAACAGGCGCTGGCGCAAGGCGCTCAGGCCGTCATTGTGACCCCGCGCGCGCACAACCCGACGGGCTGCAGTCTGAGCGCGGCGCGGGCGCAGCAATTGCACGCTGTGCTGGCGCAGCATCCGCATGTCCTCACGCTGATTGACGATCACTTTTCCCTGCTCGCCACCACCCGCTATTACAATATCATTCCGCCCGGCATGCACCGCTGGGCATTGATACGCTCGGTCTCCAAGGCGTTCGGGCCGGATATGCGCCTGGCCTTTGTCGCCAGCGACGAACTGACGTCACAACGCCTGCGGCTGCGCCTGGCGCCCGGCATGAACTGGGTCAGCCATCTGTTGCAGGATGCCGTGATCGCCTGCCTGTCCTCGACGAAGATTTCGACGCAAATCGCCCGGGCGAGCAAGGATTACGCGCATCGCAGAAAAACGCTGGCGACGGCGCTGGCCGAGCAGGACATTGCCGTCGCACCCCCTGCGGACGGTTCCAACCTATGGCTGCCGTTGCAGGCGGACAGCCAGCAAATTGCCCACAAGCTGGCCCAGCACGGCTGGCTGACCCGGGCCGGCGAACCCTTCGGCGTCGCGGCGCCCGTGCATGGCCTGCGCATCACCACATCAACCCTGGACGCGGACACCGCGCACGCCTTCGCCCAGGTGCTGCGCCGCGTGCTGGCGGCGGCATGAGGCGCGCCCCACATACCAGCCTCGACGCACTCCCCGGGGCCGACCGATGACAACACCTGAAAAACGCAGCGGGCTGATCCGCATTCCCGGCGTCTTGGCGCTACTGCTGGTCATGGCGCTAGGCATAAGCAGTTTCAGTATCCTGCTGCCGCTTTCGCCCATCTGGGCAATCCGTGGCGGCGCGAGCGAAACAGCGGCCGGCAGCGTCACCGCCATGCTGATGGCCTGCACCATCCTTACGCAACTTTCCGTCAACCGGGCCCTTAGGCGCTTCGGCTGGGGCCCCGTGCTGGCCGCCGGTCTATTGGCGCTCGGTGCCCCGGCGGTATTGCAAGCGACATCCAATGACCTGGCCGCCATCCTGGCGTCAAGCGCAATCCGCGGCATCGGCTTCGGCATCATGACCGTCGGCGGCGCCACCGCCATCGCGCTGCTTGTCCCTCCGGAGCGGCGCGGTGCGGCCGTTGGTATTTACGGACTGGCGGTGGCAACGCCGCAACTCATTCTGATCTCATCGGCGCCCGTGCTAGAACAGTTCCTGGGCAAGCTGCCCGTCATCGCCATCGCCACCCTGCCCCTGTTCGGCCTGCTGCGGACCCGGGCGCTCGGCCGCCTGCTCAATGACCGCACCCGGCCAGTCCGGCAACCAGGCCCCCCGGAGGCAACCCGATCCTCGTCGACCCTGCGCCTGATCGCCCCCGTACTGCTGTCGCTTTTCATCGTGACCAGCAGCGGTGGCGCCATCCTGACATTTGCCGGACAGATATCGGCAAGCCCGACCGCGGCCACGATCGCGCTGCTCTGCCTGACTGGTTTTGCAACGCCAACCCGCTGGGCTTTCGGCACCTTGAGCGATCGCTATCCGGCCAGGTCGCTGATTTTTGCGCTGGGCCTGGTCTGTTGCGCGGGCATGGCAACACTCAGCGCCGCCATTCTTGCCACGCACGCCGGCTGGAGCACCGCCCTGCTTTATCTGGGCAGCACGCTGCTTGGCATCGCCTACGGCGGGATGCAAAGCGCCACGCTGGTTTGCGCCTATAGGATGGCGGACAGCAGCCAATTGAGCCGCGTCTCTGTCATGTGGAATGTGACGTTCGATCTGGGCACCGGTGTGGGCGCCATGCTCACCGGCATCATTGCGCAAGCGTCCGGGTTCGTCGCCGCCTTTGCAGTGCTGAGTATCGCGGCGGCGTTAAGCACATCGGTTATGCTTCGAGGTCGAGCACCGGCCAATGGAAACGCATAGCGCGGGGGAAACGACGCACAGGCTTCCGACGCAGGTCCGTCGCCCCCCGCTGGACATGGCGGTGGCTGCAAGCCGGTTCAGGCTGAGCACGAGGGCCATCGGTATCGGCATGGCGGCCTCAAGCCCGGGAAATTCGACAAAAGGCCATATTAAGCCTTACCATTGCGGGAACCATCGATCAACTTTCCCGTGATCGACGTGGCACCGTCATCCCTGGGGCGCCGCCGCTCCAGTCCGCGACGCGCTGCCACTGCGCGCCGGCTCGGGACAAGCATGAAAAGCAACGACAGGCAGGATTTTTAAGCATGGCTTCAAGCACAACAGACCACGACAGCGCCGACCTGAGCACACTGTCCCCCAATGATATCGCCATCCTTGCCGAAACATTCCGCCTGCTGGGCGATCCCTCGCGGCTACGCATCATGCTGTACTGCATGAAAGGCCCGTCGGCGGTGGGAGATATCGCGGAAAACCTTGACCTCTCGCAATCGCTGGTCAGCCACCATCTTCGACTGCTGCGCGGCGCCCGGTTGGTCAAAGGCATTCGCCACGCCAAGCAGATCTTTTACGAAGTCGCCGACAGCCACGTGAGCCATGTCTTGCTGGACATGGCCGTTCACATCGCCGAGGAGCATAACGAGGAGTAGTCCGGCGCCGCCGATCTCGGCATCGCCGATTACAAAATATAACATATGAATATATGTTCATATGTTATATTTTCAGAAAATCAACCCCACTTTGTCAGAGGCCGGCATGTCCCACTCTCACTCGCAACATGATCACAGCCACGACCACGATCATAGTCATGCGCCAACCGTATCCAGCGCCAATGAGCGCAAGGTGCTGATCTCCTTTGGCTTTATTTTTACCTTCATGGTGGTCGAAGCGGTTGGCGGCATCCTTTCGGGCTCGCTCGCCCTGCTGGCCGACGCCGGCCATATGCTCACCGACGCGGTTGCCCTGGCCCTGGCCTACGCCGCCTTCCGTTTCGGTCGGCGGGCCGCCGACAGCAAACGCACCTTCGGTTATCTGCGCTTCGAGGTCATCGCCGGGTTCGTCAATGCGCTGACACTCTTTGGCATTGTCGGCTGGATCTGCTATGAGGCCTGGCAACGCCTATATGCGCCCCCGCAAATCCTGGCCGGCCCCATGCTGATCGTGGCCATTGTCGGACTGCTGGTCAACCTGCTGGTGCTATGGATCATGACCCGTGGCGAAACCGACCATGTCAACGTCAAAGGCGCCATCCTGCATGTCATGGGAGACCTGCTGGGCTCGGTCGGCGCCATTGTGGCCGCCATTGTCGTCTATTACACCGGCTGGACGCCCATCGATCCCATTCTTTCCGTGGTGGTGGCGGTGCTGATCCTGCGCAGCGCCTGGAAGTTACTGGCCAAATCGCTGCATATCCTGCTGGAGGGCGCGCCCGAGGGCGCCTCGCCGGAGCAATTGGCCGAAGGCCTGATGAATTCGGTGCCCGGGCTTGCCGCGGTAAATCATGTGCATGTCTGGCAATTGACGTCGGGCAGAACGCTCGCAACCATGCATGTTCGCCCTGCCGTGGACGAACAAGCCAAAGTCGTGGTCCGTCTCGTGCACCAGGCGCTGCAAGCGCAGTTCAATATTGCGCATGCGACCGTGGCCATAGAATGGAATTCGGAAGACGATTTAAGTTTTTGCAGCCTGCAAACCGGCGCCGAGCAGGCGGCGCATGATCACGATCATGAACATGCCGGGCAAGGACATCGGCATTGAAACAACGGAGTGACAGGGTTTTTGACAATGCTCTGGCAGCACTGGCCTATCGCGGCACGGAGAACAGGAAACAAGGATTAAAATATCGACCAAATGAGAGGTCACTGCCTGTGGATCGTTGATCCATGGTTAGAATAATAGTCATGGTTTCCTCTTATGAAAACCTCCCTCCGTTTGACAAGGGTAGAGCATGACAAATCACACACCGCAATTCTGGCGCGACCCGCAGTTACCCTTTGTCGAAGCCAGAGCGATCGCCGACGGCCGCAAGGTTTACTATACCAGGCACAGCCACGAGTTCTTTTCCCTCGGCGCAATCACCGGCGGCACCAGCATCTATATCAACGGCAATGACCGGCTGCGGGTCAGCAAAGGCGACCTGGTCATCATCAACCCCCAGCAGCCGCATGCCTGCAACCCTATCGGCGACCAGCAGTGGTCGTACATCATGTTTTATATCGATACCGCTTGGCTGGGTGAGCTGCAGCACAGGCGGACCGGCGGCAGCGGTTTTATCCCGTTCTCGATGACGATCAGCCGCGATCCAATCCTGTTTCGCGAACTGACCCTGCTTTATACGCTATTGATCGACCCCGGCCGCAAGCGGCCGGAGAAACGCGCGGCCATGGAAAAATACTTCGACGCGCTGCAGCGCAAGCTGGGCATCGCACCTGGCGGCGCGCGGGCCGATGTTGCGGCGAGGTCCGGACTGGACGCCGCGGCGGCATATATCGACGCGCATTGCACCCGGCCGCTACGGCTCGAGGAAATCTGCCGCGTCGCCGATCTGTCGCCGTCCTACCTGATCCGCGCCTTCCGGCAACAGTACGGCATGACGCCGCACGCATATCTGGTCAACCGTCGCATCCAGCATGGCCACCGCCTACTGAAGCAAGGGTATCCCATTGCCGACGCCGCCAACGCAAGCGGCTTTGCCGACCAGGCGCATTTTCAACGCATTTTCAAGCAACGACTGGCGGCCACGCCGGGGCAATATCAAAGACCCTCCATCAACAAATAGCACGCGCTGGCGGCCAGCAACAGCGCCATCAGCCGGTTGAAGCGCCGCACATGGCGCGCTTGCAGCAACATGCCGCGCAATCTGGCGCCGCAATAAGTCCAGCATGCGACCGAGACATAGCAGATCGTAAAATAAAGCCCGGCGAACTGCCATAGCAACAGGCTGTCGCCCGGCCCCACGAACGCGCCCAGGCTCGCGACCGACGCCAGCCAGGCCTTGGGGTTCAACCACTGCATGAGTGCGCCGTGCCAGCACGAAGGCGCAGCCGCCTTGTTTCCGCTCATCCTGCCCTTGTCGAGGAATAGCCGATACGCCATGAATAACAGGAACGCAACGCCCGCCCATTGAATCGCGCCGGTCAATGCCGGCCATTGCGTCAGCAATTGATGCATACCCATGCCCAGCAGGATAAGCAACAAGGTGAAGCCGAAGCTGGCGCCGAACACGTAGCGCTGCGTGGCGCCGAAGCCAAATTGCGCGCCGGCGCTCAATGCCACGATATTGACGGGGCCGGGGGTAATGGAAGAGGCCAGCGCAAAAGCGGCCATGGAAAGGTAGAGGTTCATGCAAATACCAGGGAAATCGCTCACTGGCGCAAGAATACCGGCCACCTTGCCCGATGTATTGAATGAAATTGCCCTGCCCCGGCCGGTCGCGGCTGCCCCGTTCAGTTGCTGCCGGCCCGGCACCTGCGCTTTGGCCGCCTGGACATTGCACCTGCGCCTAGCGCCGTTCTACGGTCCGACTAGTCGCGCCGGGCGTGTTCCTGCAAACAAGCGACCAAGGCGTCGAAAACGACTTTGCAACGCCCGCTGCCCCGCAAGTCCCCATGCATGGTGACCCAGGTCTCCAGCGGAAGCGCAAAGGCATCCGGCAGGATCCGGACCAGGCCCGAGCCGGCCCGGGCCAGCGCCACTTGGCAGACCCCGATGCCTGCCCCGGCGCGAATCAACGCCAGTTGCGCCAGATCGCTATCGCTGCGCAAGGCAAACGCCTTGCGGTCCCAGAAAGAAAAGTTGGCCCTGGCGGCGCGCAGGAACGGCGTGTCCTGATCGAAGCCGATCAGCGAATGATCCCTGAGATCACCCAGCGCAACCGGTGCGCCACGCCTTGCCACATAGTCGGTGTGGGCAAAAAGCCCGACTTCGATCGCGCCGACCCGACGCGCGACCAGCGCCTGCTGTCGTGGCGGCGCCATCCTGACGGCGATATCGGCCTCGCGCAACAACAGATCCTGTACGCGATTGGTGGGCACCAATTCGATCTTCAATAACGGATGGTCGCGGTGCAACTGTGCCAACGCGCTTGGCAAGACTTCCACCGCGATGATCTCGCTGGCCGAGACCCGCACGGTGCCGCGAATACCCTGGCCCTGACTGGAGGCTTCGCGCTCCAGGGCGGCCGCCGTGTTGTGCATGGCCTGGGCATAGCCTTGCAGGGCAAGGGCCGCGTCTGTCGGCTGCAGCCCCGCTTGCGTGCGGGTGAACAGCTTCTGCCCGAACGACGCCTCGAGGGCCGAAATATGCCGGCCAAGCGTGGGCTGCGTCATCCCCAACAATCTGGCGGCGCCCGACAGCGAGCCTTCCGTCAATACGGCAAGCAGGCTGCGGTAATGTTCCCATCCGATGCGTTCAGTCATACAAAATTGTATAGCAATTAGATCAAGATAGGCAATTTTCAAATAATTGGTTCTCGGTGAATATATTGCTTTTACACAAAACAGGTCTTCCCATGACACAAACCGTTTCCTCAAGCAAATGCGCCCTGGTCCTGGGCGCCGGCGGCGGCATTGGCGGCGAAGTCGCCAGCCAATTACTCGGCGCGGGCTGGCAGGTCCGGGCACTACGGCGCGGCCTGGCTGCGCCGATCGAACAACGCGAGGGCATAACCTGGTTGCGTGGCGACGCGATGCTGCGACCAGATGTGCTGAACGCCGCGCAAGGGTGCCAGGTGATCGTTCATGCGGTCAACCCGCCTGGCTATCTTCACTGGGCCGAACACGTCTTGCCGATGGTCGACAATACCATTGCCGCCGCCATCGCCGAAGGTGCAACCATTATGCTCCCCGGCACGGTCTACAATTACGGGCCCGATACCTTTCCGCTGATCGCCGAGGATGCGCCCCAACATCCGCGCACACGCAAGGGACTCATCCGGGTCCAGATGGAACAACGGCTGCAAGACGCTAGCACGCATGGCGCCCGCGTGATCGTGCTGCGGGCGGGGGATTTTTTCGGCCCCCGGGCGGGTAATAACTGGTTTTCGCAGGGGCTGGTCAAGCCGGCGCGACGGCTCACGCGGATACGACAACCCGGCAAGCCCGGCACCGGCCACCAGTGGGCGTTCCTGCCGGACGTCGCGCGTGCAATGGTGGCCCTGCTGGATCTGCGCGACACACTGGCTCCATTCGCCCGCTTCCACATGAACGGCCATTGGGACGCGGATGGCACCCGGATGACCGGCACAATCTGTCGCGTGGCCCGGCAATACGGGCTGGCCCCCAGCATCTCGGCCTTCCCGTGGTGGCTTACCCGGCTGCTCGCGCCGGTGGCGCCAACCCTGCGCGAGCTGGGCGAAATGCGCTACCTCTGGAATCAGCCGGTGCGACTGGAGGCAAACCGCCTGGCGGCGGTGCTTGGCAAGGAGCCGCATACTCCCTGGGATGACGCTGTGGAAGCTACGCTGCTCGGTCTTGGCTGCATTGCGAATACACGGCAATAGCAAGCCTGACGGCCAGCGCCGGCAGGCCACAGCCGCGATCAGGCGGCAGCGCCCTTGACCCATTGCGGCGTAATTGACCTCAGCTCGGTGGGTGCGGCAAGCAATGCGGCCGTCTCCCGCTGATAGTCCGCAAACCAGGGCTGCTTGACGAAATCGTCGGTGCCGGCTTCGCCGTCGGACAGTTGATAGGCAATAATGGCGTTGGGATCGGTGTCGTCGTAGCCATACACATAATAGATCTGCCCCTGCATGTCCTCCACGTAGGCGCGTGCATATTTCTCCCAGATACGCTTCACTTCATCGCGCTTGCCGGGTTTCGCCTGGTGCCGTACATAAAATGCTTTCCTGCTCATGATATTCTCCTGAAAGGTTGCGGCACTTTGCCGCCGATGCTTGGGAACATTCCCATGCCCTTATGACGTTTGTGCGATGGAATTTGTGACGCCTTCTCGACATTCGCGGACCCTTCCGGCGAAACGGCAACGCATTCACATGGAAAATCCTGGCCGGGGCATGCCTCGGCCGGGATGGCGTTTTCCTGGAACCGGCGGCACAAGCGCCCACCCCAACTATTGCTATTGCAGCGTCATTGTCTTCAATGCAGATTAAGAGAATCAAAGCCTTCCAGCTTATCGGGATTGCGCACGATGAAGATATCCGTAATACGATCAGCCTGGTCGAAAGCGAAAGACACAATGGCAACAATGCCGCCCTGCTCTCTCAGGACCAACCCCTTCGCGCCGTTAAGTTCGGCCAATTGCCACTGATAGGCGGGCCACCACCCGACCAGATACTGCGCCAGGAAGCGCAGCACTGCGTCGCCCTGCAGAATCTCCGTAACCGCCGCCGCTTTCCCGCCGCCATCGGCGGTCAGGCGCACGTCGCTCGCCAGCATGGCGCAGAGCGATCCCAGATCGCCGGTGCGAATCGCATTCTCGAAGGCGGACAGCAGGGCCTCCTGGCGCTGCGCCGTGGGCTGGTATCTTACCCGATCATCGCCAATCCGCGATTTGGCCCGCGAAACCAGCTTGCGACATGCCGGCTCATTCATTTCGAGCGAGGCCGCGACGTCGCCGTATGACATATCAAATATCTCGTAAAGTAAATATGCGGCCCGCTCCTTAGGGGTAAGCCGCTCAAGCATCAGCAGGAAAGCGGTCGAAAGCGACGACGAGAGTTCCGTCTGCGCCTCTACGCTATTGTAGGCAACGGTGTGCACCGGCTCGGGCAGCCAGTTCCCCACATAATCGACGCGGCTGCGGTAGGAAGCGCGCAGAAGATCGATCGCGCGCCGCGTACACGCTGTCGTCAGCCAGGCGCCCGGCGAATCGATACGATCAATAGCGGCCGCCTGCCACCGCAGGAAAGTGTCCTGCACCGCATCTTCGGCTTCCGCGCGAGAGCCCAGAATCCGGTAGGCGATGCCAAGCAGCCGCGGGCGCTCCTGCTCAAAGCAGCGCAAATGCGCGGTTTCCGTATCCGGTACCGGATCTGATCCGGAACGGGGTCGATCCGATCGACGCTTGGTTATCATGGGTCGTCTTCCTATTGAATATGGCAGCCATGCCGTATTGACGATTCGATACCCCATATTGTGACAAGGTCGCGGCAAAAGATCATGCCGGCCTATGGCTGGCGGCCCACGTTACTGCGTGAAAATTAGCAGGCCACCAGCGACAGGCCAGGCTCGCATTTGGTTCAAAACAAGCCTGGCCGGTCGGATCGCAATGGCAGCGACCCGGCTCTTGCCAATGACTACCCCTTTGCTCCCCCGTCGGCCAGACCGGTAACAAGCTTACGCTGCACCAGCAAATAGAACAGCATGACAGGGATGGCAACCAGTACCGCGCTTGCCATCAGCATGCCCCATGAGTAGATATTGTCCTGGCCGATCCAGGTCGCCAGTCCGAGCGACAGAACCTTATTGCTTTCTGAGGAGGTAAACACCAACGCAAACAGGAACTCATTCCACGCGTGATTAAAGCTGAACATCCCTGTCGCGATCAATCCGGGCAAGGCAAGCGGCAAGGTGATTTTCCGAAAGGCCTGCAAGCGGGTACACCCGTCGATCATCGCGCTTTCTTCCAGGCTCGCGGGAATGGCGTTGAAATAGGACTTCATGTACCACAACGTCAGTGGCAGCGTGAACGCCGTATTGCCGATAATCAAGGCAAACAAGGTATCGGCCAACCCAAGCTCAACGACATAAATGTACAGGGGAATGACGATCAACACCTCTGGCAGCATATAGCACAGCATGGTAATGCGTGAGAATCCCGCCACGCCGAAAAAGCGGAATCGGCTGATGCTGTAGGCGCCCAGACCACCGATGACGAGCGAAAGCGCGGTCGCACCAAGACTCACGATCAGGCTGTTCAGGAAGTACAGCCCGAAACTGGTTTGGGTGAAAAGATCGGAATAGTTTTGCAGCGTCCATACCGCGGGCAGGAAATTGGGTGGGAAGACATACATTTCATTAGGTAATTTAAATGACGATATCACCATCCAGAACAGCGGGAATCCCACCACGGTGACCATCGTAAGCGCAATCATATAGATGAGCGCCCGGTTCGACAGGCGCTGAAACCTGGCGATCCCGCCCTCGTCGAACAGCTGGCGAGCGCCAGTCCCTGCCTGAACACCGGAAGTCGAACTCAGTGAATGATTCATTGTTTATCCTCGGCCAGCTTGATAAGAACAAAATAGATAACCAGAAGCAGCGCCAGTATCAGCCCGGTAATAATGGCAATGGCCGCCGCATTGCCAATCTCGAAGTCGACAAACGCCTTCTGATACACCAGCACTGGCAGGGTCGTCGTCGCATCCAGAGGACCTCCTCCTGTCAAAAGATAAATGATGTCGAACTTATGAAATGTCCATATGGTACGCAGCATAGCCGTGAGCAGAAACACGGGAAGAATATGCGGCAGCGTGATCTTCATGAACTGCTGCCAACCGCTGGCTCCGTCAATCCTGGCCGCTTCGTATTGCTCCTGGGGAATAGCTTGCAGAATTCCCAAGAGCGCAAGTACCACGAACGGGAAGAACTTCCATGCGCCCACCAGGATGACCGAAAGCATCGCTGTATCGGAGCTGGTCAGCCACAACAAGGGCTTCTCGATGATCCCCACCTGCATGAGCAGATAATTCAACACGCCCACAATGTCGTGGAACATATATTTCCATATCAGTACGGCGACCACGGTTGGAATGAGATACGGCGCCAGCACCACCGCCCTGGCCACCCCGCGACCAAAAAAAGTTTTACTCAGCAAAAGGGCGATCGCGGTGCCGATCAGCATATCCAGGCTCACGCTGCCGAACACCCAAATGATGGTGTTGAGCAAAGCACGATAGAAAGTCTCGCTGGTCAGGACATCGACAAAATTGGACAAACCGATAAACGGGCCCCCATGCTCGCCAAGGCCCACCTCCTGCATACTGAGCATAATGACCAGCACGGTGGGAACAGCCACCAGGAAAAAGAGAATCAGCGCACTGGGCAATAACGTGCAATAAGCAATGAACCGATCCCCCTTGAGGGCAGACACAGACTCAGCCATATCAATGCTCCCTGCGCCCGGCGTCCGCGTCCGAGGCATCGCGACCGATAGCCAGCCCCTGTTCATCCGGCTCGAAATAATGCAGATCGCTGCGGGGAACTGCGAACATCGACAATTGCTTCAAGGGAATCGTTTCCTTGAAGGTATTGGGCACCCTGGCGATCACGCGATCCGATGCAAAGGCGCCCTGCGTGGCGCCGTAATAGACGCGTTCATCACCAAGATACTCCACCCGATAGGGTTCGAACGGGATTTGCACCACTGCGCCTTGACCTTCAAAGAAGGTTTGCGGCAGGAAATTCTCAGGTCTGAATCCGGTCACGACATCGTTGCCGTGGAGCAGATTCATGGGAGGCGTGCCGATAAACGTTGCCACAAACGTGTCTGCCGGGCGCTCGTAAATTTCCTGGGGAGTACCAATCTGGCGGATGCGGCCATTTTCCATAATCACAATGCGATCGCCCAGTGCCATGGCTTCGGTTTGATCGTGGGTCACGTAAACGGATGTCAGGCCCACGCGCTCCTGAAATTCCCGCAGTTGTTCGCGGGCCGATTGCCTGAGCTTGGCATCCAGATTGGATAACGGTTCGTCCAGCAGAAATACGGCAGGCTCCCGCACCAGGGACCGGGCGAGCGCGCAACGCTGCCGCTGCCCGCCGGAGATCTGCCTGGGTTTTCGATCGAACAACGGCGTGATTTCAACCATATTGGCTGCCCATCTGACCTTCTCATCAAGCCGGCCCCCCTTCCAACCCCGCATGCGCAAGGGGAAGGCAATATTTTCATAGACAGTCAGATGCGGGTACAAGGCATAGTTCTGAAATACCATGGAGATATCCCGATCCTTGGGTGGCAATTGCGTCACAACCCGATCGCCAATGACAATGTCGCCTTCCGTAGGGGTCTCCAGCCCGGCGATCATGCGTAACAGGGTCGATTTACCACAGCCAGAAGGACCAAGCAACACAATAAACTCCCCATCCGCAACGCTCAACTGGATGTTTCCTACCGCCTTCTGCTTCTCAAATACTTTATTGATATTTCTAATTTCTAGACTGGCCATCATTCCTCCTTTTTTTTCTATCGGCTTAACCGCCGTGCTGAATGTTCTCTGCCACCGAAACGTGGCGATTGGCGGCCGCGTTCGCCATCTCCAGCAACTGCGAATTTGTCTGCGCCAGCGTGGCACGCAGACTGGCAAGCGCACTCACATCCATCTCCAGCGCTTTCTTGCGCTGGGCGATCATGTCCGCCATATTGCCTGGAGCAGGGCCCCCGGTAACCGTGCGCAGTTGAATATTGCTCTGCGGATTCAAAGACTGTTCGACGACCTGCGCGTCGATATTCAAGGCAATGCCAAACAGCTTTTGCGCCGCTGCATCCAAATCGGCAGATGAAATACTTAATGCGGTACGTGAAGACTCAATCGCCTCCCTCACCACCGTTCCGACGATATTATGGGCTTTCCTGAACGATAGGCCAGTCTCCCTGACAATGACATCCGTCAACTCTGTCGCCGTACCGAACCCAATTTGCGCCAGGTGATCCATTCGTTCATGATTGATTTTTATCGTTTTCAGTACGCCAGCCATGATCTCGCTGGCCAGCGATGTCTTGGAGATCGCATCCATGACGGGCACGTTCAGTGCGGTCACCCCATCATTGACATCGGCGAAGGCGGTATTTTTGGAGCATGCCAGAACCGTGACCAATGCGCCGGTGACATAAGCAACGGATCCCTTAACATGCTCTAACGCTTGCGGATTTTTCTTTTGCGGCATAATGCTGCTGACGCTGGAATATTCGTCGGGCAACTCGATCATCCCGTACTCCATGGTGTTCCAGTTCTGCAGATCGGTGGCGAGACGGGAAATACCTGTCATCAGCACAGCCAGCGCGGCGGAGGCTTCATGGGCATCATCCCTGCTGGCGACGCCGTCATAGCCAACCTCAACCAAACGCGGAAAGCCCAGCAACTGGCTCGTGTAGGCGCGGTCTATGGGAAAGCCGGTGGTACTGAGCGCCCCCGAGCCCAGCGGGCAACAGTTGCTGGAATGAAGCGCACTGCGAACACGTATGTAATCACGCCCCAGCAAATCGGCGAAAGACAGCAGATAATAGCCAAGGGAAATAGGCTGGGCATGTTGTGAATGCGTATAGCCGGGCATGATCGTATCCACGTTCCGCTCCGCTTGCGCCAGCACCGTTAATCGCAGGGTGTTCAGATGCTCCATCAAAGCGATTAGCTTTTCCCTCAGGGCCATTCTCCAGGACGTCGTATTCAGATCGTTCCGGCTGCGTCCGGTATGCATCCGACCACCCGTGTCGGGACCCAGTTGCGCAATAATATAAGACTCGACATAGGAGTACAGATCCTCCTGCAGATAGTCGATATTGAGCGCATCCGCCCCTTTTTCCTTCAGGTCCAGCAGGGCCTTCAGGATCTTCGTCGCGCTGTCCGGATCGATAATATCCTGGCGTTCCAGCATCAACGTGTGCGCCAGATGAATATTCACCTCATGATCGAACAGATATTTGATCCCCGCTTCCACGGCAGGCTTGTAATACGACTGCACAAGCGTCTGGGCAGGCGGGGACTTGACTCTTTCTCTTAAAGAGACGGTTTGTTTCTCTTGCATACAGGTTCCTGTAGTAATCTGTGTAAAACGTAGAATTCGATTATTTCTTCTGGCTGTCGACCAGCGCTTGCATCCGTTTCTGGCCCCATTCGGCCGCCTTTTCCGGGCTTTCGTTATTCAACACGACACGCTGCACGACCTCGGCGGGGATATTGCGCGCGATGATCGGACCGATGTAGGGATTGACCACGCCGGACTTGATGACTTTGCCGTTCTCGAAGCGTGCGCCGGCCTCGGTCTCGAAATCCAGGCTATTTGAGGTGTCAAAAGGCACTTGCGCCAAGTTCTTGATGCCTTTGAGCTGCTGAATGCCATCTGTCAGCACAGACTGTTGCACATCTTTGAGCGGAGGTATCAAGTGCGGAAAAGCGGTCAGCGAGAAGTCGCGGCTGCGTTGCGCCGTGAGTATGTACTTAAGGAATTTTTTCGCCGCTTCCGGTTGCTTGCCCCCTACCTTGGGACTGGCGATTGCGTAATTGTTGACGCTCAGGAACTTCACACCAACACCTGACGGTCCTGCTGGCATTGGCGCTGCCGAGGTTTTCTCCAGGAGGTCCGGCGTGTTGGTGGCAACGTTGGCAATTAGCCGGGGCGCGTAGATGTCCAGCGCCACTTTGCCTGTCAAATAGGTGTTGATCATCTCGCTATAGGAATACGAAGCGATGCCAGCCGGCGAATACGCCGCCATTTTTTTCATGAACGTCAAGGCGGCAATTGTACCGGGATTATTGAATGTGACATTCAGATCCTTATCGAAATAGGTTCCGCCCGCTGACCACATCATGGTTGAGAAAAACATGGTGTTCATGCGTGTTTTGGCAGCCGGGAAAATAAACCCGTACGACCCGTCCTTGGTCAATGCTTTGGCTATGCCCTCGACCTCCTCCCAGTTAGTAGGCGCCTGCTTTCCGATAGCGTGCAGCATATCATTGCGATACCACAGGACATTGAAATTGCCCAGGGTGTACGGCAAATCGTAAACATGGCCATCGATCTTCATGATCGAACCCTCTACGAAATTTTCCGCTCCGATCTCGTTGTATAGGTCGTCCAGCGGCACCACATAGCCTTTCCTGGAGAACTCGAACCGCTCCTCCGATAGGAGCTTGAATACATCTGGCATGGATTTTGAGCTCAAGGCCGAGACGACCTTTTGCAAACGCCCATCGGTACTGGTCAACTCCATCGATACCTTGATGTCGGGATTTTCCTTCTCAAACCCGGCTATGGCCTGCTTATAGAAAGTTACGCTGGGTGGATCCGTCTCATTGTTCAGGAATCGGATCTCCTGTTTGGCCTGTGCGCTGGTGCCCCCGGAAAACAAGGTGGCAAGCAGCAACGCGCCGCCCGAAATTTTTTTTAAATGATGAATTGGCATGCTGTCTCCTGATTTTGAATGATATTTAGCGCGCAACGAGCGATCTCTTCGCTTAACGGTCCACGCGGTATTTCTCGATGAAATCCGGGTCAAGCTCCAGATCAAAACCCGGGCCCTGGGGGACCTGAATCATGCCATTCTTGATCGGCGGTCGATTGGCGACCAACTGCGGCCACAGGGGATCACGCTCGATATCGGCAAAGCATTCGACATAGGACCCGTGCGGCTGCGCCGCCAGCATATGCGTGGCGATCTGCGGCTCTTCGTGATGCGCCATTTTCACACCGTACAACGCACACATGCCGGCAACTCGGCGCCACTCGGTAATACCACCACATTCGGAGGCATCCAGGTTGATGTAATCGACCGCGCCTGCGGCGATTAGCCGACGAGCGCCGTGACCGGATGCTTCCGACTGCCCGGCATTGATCGGAATGTGTGTCTGGCTCCTGACCTGCGCCATCATATACGCGTCGTCATACCAGTGGCACGGCTCCTCGAACCAGCAAATATCGAGCGCTTCGATCAGGCGCGAAAACCGAGTCGCCTCCTGTACATTCCATCCTCGATTTGCATCCACGGCCAGAATAAAATCCTTACCAGCCCCATCCCGGGCTGCCGCAACACGCTGCGCATCCTGCTCGGGTGATAAGCCCCCGACTTTGACCTTGCACCCCGCCATGCCCTGGTTTTTCAGCCAGTCCATTTCCTTGGCAAGATCATTAAGTGTCTTGTCTTTTTCGTAATAGCCCGCGATGGAAATGATCGGCAGGGACTTTCGATAGCCGCCTAACAGGGTGGACACATTCAAGCCGCTGGCTTTACCCAGCAAATCCCAAAGTGCCGTATCAACGCATGCGATGGCCTCCTGCACAAGCTTGCGCTGCTGATGGGCCAGCGTCTTGTTGAACATTTTCTCCCATAGCGCTTCTATCTGCAGCGCGTTTTCACCGATGATGGCCGGTGCCAGCTGGCTCTGGATGATATCAATAATTTCACGTGTGTGATCGCGGTTATCGCCGTTATATACCTGGCTGACCAGCCCATCGTCGGTTTTGATCCTGGTGATCACGGTACATCGTTTCAGTACGTTATAAGTACTGCCACCAAAATTTTTCCTAAGGGGAATTTCCAGAGGAATATTCTCTATTTCCTGAATTCGCATGAAGCTTGCCTCGTTAGTGTGAGTGACAGCCTGCCGGCGTGCATCACTTTTTATAAAATTTCAATGTCAGCACACTTTACCGCGGCTATCACATATGCGATAGAGTAATATTTCATATACCAGATATCTAATTTATAGATAAATATGACACTCGATCAATTGGAAACCTTCGAACTGGTGGCTCAGCTAGGCTCTTTGTCCCAGGCTGCCAAGGTAAGCGAAGTGGCGCAGCCGCTCATTAGCCGCAAGTTGGCGCAGATAGAATCGGAATGGGGAGACCGGTTGTTTCACCGTACCGGCAGGGGCGTATCCCTGACCGATTTCGGCCGCCGCATTCGCCCTCACGTCCAATCCTTGCTTGCGCAGGCGCGACGCCTTGAAGACGAGGTGAAAAACGCCGCCGGCGTACCTACCGGCATTGTCTGCATCGGGCTGCTGCCTTCCCTGTCGCGTGAATTTGTCAACTCGATATTTTCGGACATCAGAGCCGTGGCGCCGGCCGTTCGACTGCAAATCATCGAAGGCCTTTCAGGCCAGCTGGATGAACTGCTGGTTTCGGGCAGACTGGACCTGGCCATTCTGAATCGCTATAGCAAAGAGGCAGATCCGTCGGAAGACGTGCTGGGACAAGTCGAATCCTTTGTGGTTGGCAAACCCGATTCGCCCCTGCTGAAAAAACAGTCGGTGTCGTTCAAGGACCTCAGGAACGTCCCATTGGTGCTGCCTGCCGCGCCCAACGGCTTGCGCGCGGTGCTGGAACAGAATGCGCGTGCAAACGGCTTTCAACTGAATGTTGTTCTGGAAGTTGGGTCTCTATCCACCATGAGAAAAATCGCCACGAATGGCGATGCTTATACCATCTCGCCGTTTTTGGCTGTCGACAAGGAGGTCATGGCCGGCACCCTGAAAGCCGTCAGGCTGATCAACCCCAGCATATCGCGAACTATTACACTGAGCATATCCAAGCAACATCCGATCTCGCTAGCCGCTCGACTGGTCGTACAGCGCGTCAAAAAATTGATTCCGAACCTGATCGATGAGGGCATCGCCAAGGCCGAAAAGCACTTGGCGCACCACCCGATATCCCCTTAAGCGGCGCTCCCGCAAGCCACGATAGCGGCCCGCCCGTTGCCTGGATTAGGAAACAGGGTAAGGCCGGATGGCCAATCCCCCTGGAGACCTTACCGCGATACGCTTACGCCGATGCCGAGACAGTCATTGGTTTCATTGATTCACGACAGACAGCGACCAGTGCCTGGGACACATCCAGATCCCAGACAATCTGCGAATCGTTGCCCGGGGGCACAAACGCCAGTGATTTTTTGGTCTGCACCATGACCACGATCGGCACGCCCAGCGCCGTCGCCATATGCATTGGCCCCGAATCCGGTGTTACCATCAGGCGCGCTTGCGCCAGCATGGCGGCAAAGATCCGCAATGCCTGCGGCGGACAAAGCACGCCATGCGGCAAGGCATCCAGCGCCTGCCGCAGGTGGGGCAGCATGGCCTTTTCTTCAGGTCCCACGAACACCACGAACCGCTTGCCCAGGCGGTCCAGACCGTTGATCAACGCCAGCCAGAAAGACAGCGGACAAACCTTGTCCGCATGACCGCCGACAAAAACAGCGATATACGGCTCGGGGCTGCCTCCGTCACCCGTTCGCAAGCCCAGGGCCTGCAATTGCGCGCGCGCACCTGCCCTCTCCTGGTCTGACACCACAAGCTGAGTACTGACCGGACACGCCGAACCAAGCGTGCGTGAAAATGCGGGGCCGGCGTCGTAGGCATGCACGATGGGGTCCTTGACCTTGACGTCGTACCAGGCGGCATCGCCCTTGGGCTTGCCCATCACGTAGCGGGCACCGAGCAGCGTCGAAATGAGCAGGCCGCTTAAAGAGCTAGGGGCCAGCTGTACCGCCAAATCATAGCGTTTGGCTCGCAGGCTGCGGATCATGGCCATGGCGCGCCAGGGCTGCAAAAGCGCGGACCGGGAGATCGCCGCGACATGATTGACGGGCAGGTTCGCAAACAGCGCCTCCGTCTTGTTCGTCACCAGAAAGTCTATCGCGGCATCCGGGAACCGCTCGCGCAACGGCGCAATAATGGCGGTACTCAGGATCGCGTTGCCGATGCGGTAGTTCGGACGAACGACGATAATTCTGGCTACGTTCCGCAATTCGCCAGCCGGCGTTTCCTGCCGGGCTCCCGTTGCGACGCCGAGCACGGCGAATGCCGTTTTCTTGGCAATCTGCTCGATTTTTTTTGCAAACTGCTTGACCGCGAACCCTCGCAGCGCGATGCCGACCATAACGCAACCCTCGCTTTACAGGCAAACCGGGAGATACCCGGCCCTAAGAATGGTTTTACCGCGCTGACGACCTCGGGATCGATCAGGAAACATTCCCTGACAGGCGGTTTGGCGTCATCTTACGCGCGATATATTTCAGTTTTGCGATCGTTATCTGTCGAGTTTTCGCAGTCGCGGCAAGCATTCGTAACGAATGGCGCAACGCGCCTCCCTATCTGATGCATCGAGCTGCGCCCGCCCACTGGCCCTAAATCCTAGCGGAATATCTCACATCGACAACTGCGTCGACACGCGTCGGCGATAACCCATCTATAATAGACAGGATGCCAACGGCATAGATAAGATATGTCTTGCTGCAAAGACGCTGATTCACCCAATTGGCGACGTGCGAAAGCCGTTATGCGAATGACTCAGGCCAGTCCGCCATGGCCGGAACAAGTTTGATGAATACCTTGAAGAAACGATTGACGACAGTCGAACAAACTCGCGAAGCACTCGGCGATGTTGTCATCACAAGATCAGATGAAGCATGGCCCGCGCTGTTCAACGCCGAACGCCGTCGCCTGCTTCCCATACTGGGAAAACCAGGAAAATACCTTCAACACTTTGGCAGCACCGCGGTTCCAAATCTGCAAGCAAAGCCTATTATCGACATGATGGCCCCAATCGATTCGCTCCCGATAGACAGTCAGATCTATGGGCGATTGGCTGACGCAGGCTATATCGCCGTTGATGCCGGATTTTTCAAACGTGTCTTTTTTCGCCGACCAGCCAATGGCGTCAACCCGGCCTTTCATCTGCACTTGGTGGTTGCGCCGGCCTGGCCCTTGAAAAACGAATTGCTTTTGCGAGACTGGCTGATAGCGAATCCGAGCGTAGCCAAGGCTTATGAAGACCTGAAACTAAAGCTGGCACGCCAGTTTCAGAACGATATGCCTCGCTATACATCGGGCAAAACCGAATTCCTGCGCGCTGTGGTCGACAATGCGCGAGCAAGCGCAGCGCTGCCGCCCGAAACGGACTGGGACGAATAGTCTGTCCTCGCGGCCTGAATAGCGGGCCGTTTGCTTCACGCAAAAAGGCGCATCGGCAATACGCTATGGAGTCATCGACTGCCTTTGCAACCAGGCTTCTCTCGTTATCTCATACTCCATGTCACCCAGTTCATTGCCCGGCAACGGATCGGGATAGTCGAAATACCTGGTACGGACATACGTCAACCCCGCCTTCTCCATGACTCGCCTTGATGCGCGGTTTACAGCCATAGTTGTGGCAAAAATTCTGGCGTAGCCAAGCCTGGAAAAGCCCAGGGCGAGCAATGCATTCGCGCCCTCCAAGGCCAATCCCCGGCCCCACACACAGCGCCGGAGTCGATAGCCCAGTTCCGCAACACCATCCACATGAGCGCGTAGCGAATACCATCCTATAAATTCATTTGCTGTTTTGCTGCGCGCCACCCAAATGCCCATGTCGTTGCCTCGCGGCATCAGGTAGTCGGCGTCGCCATCTATGCCATCCAGCGGCGTCGGATTACCGCCGTTGATATAGCGCATGACCTCGGGATCCTGCTCCAGCATGAAGAGATTGTCTCGGTCGCTGTCGCGGGAACGGCTCAGGCGCAGTCGATGTGTTTCCAGTATCAATTTCTTGTCCCTACATTCAGCTGTTTTGTACTCCGGGAAACGTGCATACCCGACGACGCGATCAAGCAGTGCTTGGCGTCTTCAAATGTCGTTGATACTGTCGCGCGGCCCCCCTGGCGTCGCCGGGCAGGCGGGTCTGGAAGACCGTCAGGCGCAGATTGCATCAGGTCCTGGACATCACGGCGACATAAAAACGTAGCGTAGTCGCAATATAATCGATGTCTTACATACAGACATGGCAAAAATGAAAATCCCCCCAACCGCACATGTGATATCTGTCGCCAAGGACGGCAAGCATCGGTTCTCAAAGCAGTTGGCGCCCGAAATCCGTATTGCGGCCGGCCTGGGTGTGGAAGACGATGCGCATGCCGGCGTAACGGTAAAGCATCGCTCAAGGGTCGCCGCGGATCCCACCCAGCCAAATTTGCGACAGGTCCACCTGATCCAAAGCGAGCTTTTCGACGAACTGAGGGCAAAAGGGTTCAATATCCAGGCCGCCGATCTGGGCGAAAATATTACAACCAAAGCCATAGATCTGCTTAGCCTGCCCAAAGGCACGCTGCTGGCGATTGGATCCGATGTGGTCCTGGAAGTCACCGGCCTGCGCAATCCTTGCGCACAAATCGACCGGTTTCAGGCGGGGTTGCTCAAGGCCGTCCTGGACCGCGGGCCCAATGGCGAGGTGATCCGAAAAGCGGGCATCATGACGATCGCCATCACCGGTGGAACGGTGCGCGCGGGCGACACCATACATATACAATTGCCGCCCCCGCCGCATAGGCCGCTGGAACGCGTATAAAGCGCTACGCTGGCGGCTTCCTGACTGGGCAGACCGCCTAGCCCAGGCGGCGCGGCGATGCCGCCATTGCGCATGATCTCATTTTGGCCGGGCTCGCAATGCCGCCCGCCGCCCGGATTACTGGCTTGCGGCGACACGCCATACGGTATTGCCCACATCATCGGCAAAGAGCAATGCCCCGTCCTTCGCTTCGGTCAAGCCGACGGGCGAACCGAAAAGACGCGTCTCGTCTTCCGACAAGAAACCGGAAACCACGGACTCTGCCTTGCCGGCCGGCTTGCCATCGCTAAACGGGACATAACTGATCCGGTAGCCATTCAACGGCGTCCGGTTCCAGCTTCCGTGTTCGCTGACAAAGGCGCCGCCGCGATATTTTTCCGGCAGTCCCTGGCCCTTGTAGAAATGCACGCCCAGGGGCGCGACATGCGAGCCAAGGGAATAATCCGGCGCGATGGCCTTGCTGACCAGATCGGGGCGCTGCGGCCTGACGCGATTGTCTACATGCTGGCCATAATAGCTATAGGGCCAGCCATAAAAGCCGCCATCCTTCACCGAGGTCAGATAATCCGGCACCAGATCGGCCCCGATTTCGTCGCGCTCGTTGACAATCGCCCAAAGCTTTCCTGACTGCGGTTCCCAGTCCAGCCCTGTCGGATTACGCAGGCCGGAGGCAAAGATCCTGCTGGCGCCGCTATCGACTTCGACCTCCAGGACAGCGGCGCGGCGATACTCGACCGCCAGCCCGTTTTCGGTAATATTGCTGTTCGAGCCCACGCCGACATACAGTTTCTGCCCATCGGGACTAGCAAGCAGCGCCTTGGTCCAATGGTGATTGATGGTGTCGGGCAAGTCGGTGAACACCGTGCCGGGATCCGAGATACGCGTCTCCCCGGGCACGTAACGGTACTTCATGATATTTCCGGTATTGGCGACGTAAAGGGTGTCCCCAATGAGCTGGACGCCGAAGGGAGAATCCAGGTCTTCCAGGAACACATGCTTTTCCCATTCGCCGGACTGGCCTGTTTGCCGCAAGAGCGTGATCCGGTTGCCGCCTTTGGCCCCCTTGCCCGACCGCCCCATGACAAAGCCCCCGAATATTTTCTTGGGCGAGGTGACCGGTGCCGTGCCAGGCGAATTCGTCTCTACCACCAATATATCGCCGTTTGGCAGCGCATAGAGCTGTCTTGGATGCTGCAGGCCGCTGGCGATCTTCTCGATCTGTAGCCCGGCGGCGACCGTGGGTGCCTTGTCTGCCGGCCAACCTACGCCGTCAGGCACTTGCATGGGCGGTGACAGAAAATTTCGCGGCTCGGGAAGCGACGGATTGGCGCCAAGTTGATCGTCCTGTCCCATCGGTGCCTTGTCGTCGCAGGCGGCAAGCAAGAGGCTTAGCGCCGCGGCAAGGGGGATGCCCCATTTCAGCTTAGACATGATTGCCTCCCTTCGGTGCATAGACGGTGGATGCAACAATAATGGCCAAGGCAAGGCATGCAACCGTCACGGCAGACAGAATCATGCCGGTTGGCACGACCGCGTATGCATCCCGGCTATGAATAAATGCATTGAAAATGGCCGCCAGAATGCCGATGAGACTGAGGACGAAGTCGATCCGCTCGGCCCCCAGCACCGTTCTGCCTCGCGGAATCCACACATGGACCAAATTGATCAAGCGCGGAATGATGGCGAAGAACAGGCCGAGCGTAATGAGCCATGCCGCGCTTTTGCTCCACATCATCTCGGCGGTCTGGGCATACACCACGTCGAATATCAGCGCAGCAACGAAGAATCCGAAAGGAATCGGGTTTAGCAGTTGATAGATGGAATTAGCCAACGATGACTGTTGCCGTTGTGCCAGGGCAGTCATAAACACCTCCTATTTGCAGGTTATCGCCGCCATGACCCATGGCGGCAAATAGAAGCAGGAACCGGCGTGACACTGTTATTCAAACACAATTGAAATAATTTATCAATAAATAGGTTTTTAAAACTCAAGGATTTATCGAACGGGCCGGCAAACATGCATCCAACGCCAACGGGTCGATGCGGTCCGGTCGGCGGCGCTTTTCTCCCGTTGGGAACCAACCGCGCGCAAACCGGACCCCGGGGAGGCGCGACCTACTTTTTCACGAGCGGGCAAGTGCTCTGCTCAAGCGGCTTGAACGCTTCGCTCTGGGGAATCGTTGTAATCAGCTTGTAGTAGTCCCATGGGGCTTTCGACTCTTCGGGTGACTTCACCTGCACTAAGTACATATCGTGGATAAAACGGCCGTCGCTGCGAATCATGCCGCCGTGCGAAAAGAAATCATCCACAGGCGTAGACTTCAGATGCTTCATAACCATGTCGGTCGCATCCGACCGAACCGCTTGAACCGCCTTCAGATAATTACGCGTTGCTGAATAAACCCCGGCATGTATCATCGACGGCATTGTCTTTGCGCGCTCGAAGAAACGCTTGGACCATGCGCGGGTCTCCTCGTCCCTGTCCCAGTAAAATCCGGTTGTAATATACATGCCCTGCGCCACATCGATCCCGAGGCTATGAATATCCTGAATAAACACCAGCAAGCCTGCCAGCTTTTGTGTTTTGGTCAGGCCGAATTCGTGGGCCGTGCGGATCGCATTGACCGTGTCGGCGCCGGCATTGGCCAGCCCCACAATCTTGGCGCCCGATGACTGGGCTGACAGCATAAAAGACGAAAAGTCGCTGCTATTGAGAGGATGGCGTACCGCCCCCAATACCGCGCCACCGCTCTTTTTAACGACTTCGGAGACATCTTTTTCCAATGCCTTTCCAAAAGAATAGTCGGCGGTCAGAAAATACCAGCTATCGCCACCGTGCTGGACAACCGAACGCGCCGTGCCGTGCGCCAATGCGTAGGTGTCGTACGTATAGTGAATCGATGTTGGCGCGCACTGCTCATTGGTCAGCGCCGTGGCGCCGGCGCCGGTATTGATCACGATTTTGTTCGCAGCCCTGGCCACTTCGACCGCGGCGAGCGCAACCGAGGAGTTATTCATCCCGATGACGACGTCGACCTGATCCACGTCGAACCACTTGCGCACGGTCAGGGAACCGACATCCGCCCTGTTCTGGTGATCCGCCGAAACCAGCGTGACGGGCTTGCCGTCAAGGGTTCCACCGAAATCCTCGATCGCCATTTCGGCTGCGATAACCGAACCGCGGCCGCCAACCTCGGAATAGACACCGGACATATCGGTCAATATGCCTATCTTTACCAGATCGTCGGATATCGCTGTCTGGGTTTGAGCAAAAGCGCTGGCTGCGCCGCAGATGAAATAGGCCAGCGCAAAGCGCAAGCCCGTTCGCTTCAGGTATGTCATGATTGTTGTCCCATTTATGATTGTTTATATGAGGCTTGCCTTGGATCAGCGATCTGTATAGCGAACCGCCTGCATCGGGCTTTCGTTGACGGACAGGCTGAAAACATCGGGGCGGGCATAATGGCCCGTCACATCGAAGTCATATTTGGCCCGGACGATCTCGTCCAGATCAATGTCGGCATAAAGTATCGTCTCGCCGTCGGTATAGGGGCCGGCCAGAATCGCGCCCAGCGGACTGACAATGACACTGCGTCCCTGCAGCAGCACTGTCTGTGGATCGTCGCCCAGCGCGCAATGATAATCGTCCCCGTAGGCGCCACGCGTAATATGCTGGCAAGCCGACAGCACAAAGCAGCGACCTTCCATCGCAATATGTTGCATACTTGCGATCCAGGTTTCACGATCATCCGCGGTCGGCGCGCAATAGATGTTTATCCCCTTCCCGTACATCGCCAGACGCATTGCAGGCATATAGTTTTCCCAGCATATGACAGAGCCGATATGACCCAGCTCGGTCTGAAACACAGGCAAGGTGGAGCCATCGCCAAAGCCCCATATCAGTCTTTCGGCCGCGGTCGGCATCAGCTTCCTGTGCTTGCCCATTAATTGACCATCCGGGCCGAAAAAAAGCACGGTGCAATAGAGCGTATGTGCGCCTTGTTCTATGACCCCAATCACGACATAGGCGCCCGCTTCCCGCGCGGCATCTCCAAGCCGCGCCGTCTCGGGTCCGGGAACCTGAATCGCTCCTGCCTGGTAACTCAGGTAATCTGCCCTGCCCTCCGGGGTTCGATAGCCCACCGGCGCGCCAAAGTGGCACCCCTTTGGATAACCCGAGATGAAGGCCTCGGGAAACACAACAAGCCTGGCGCCTTCATTGCATGCAGTGGCAATGAATTGGCACGCTTTTTCTACGCTTTTGTCGCTATCGAACGGAATAGAACCGGCCTGTACGACCGCGGCCCTGTATTGCATGGCGGATACCTCCCAGATGAAAACCCAATTCTAGCCCCGGAACACAGACCGTTAAATAGTATCGACAGACAGCGCCCTTTCAATCTTGGAAAAAATGTCATTTATTTCTTATTTATCAAGTAGATAAAAATAAAAACCAGAAAAAAATATTATCAGTTATGATTGTGTCGATAAAAATCGACACGCGATCCAATGAAATCCGGCAAGCGACGGACAGGTCGCCGCCGTGATGCGGACAAATGGGTCAGCGACTGCGTCGACACTGAAAACGGAAACACAAGGAGCCCTCATGTTCTATTTGGAAGAGCGATTATCCGCCGTAGGCATCACCGGAAAGAAAGCCAAGCTTTATCTGGCCGCGTTGGAAATGGGCGAGGGCCCGGTGCACCTCATGGCCAAGCGGGCAGGCATCGGCCGCACCACGGCTTACGACATTCTTAGCCGTCTCACGGAAGAAGGGCTCGTGACGCAATACGAAAGCCGTGGGCGGATCCATGTCGTGGCGGAACCGCCAGAGCGGCTACTGAAACGGTTCGAGACGCGCTTGAATCACCTGGCGGATCTGATTCCCGATCTCAACGCCATGCACAATGTATCGCCGGCCCGCCCCCGCATCAGGTTCTATGAAGGCGCGGCGGGAATCCGCAGCGTTTTGCACAACACCTTGCAATGCGAATCAAAAGTAATCCGCGCCTGCCTGTCAATGCTGGAGATGCTGGAAATGCCCGGATTCGATGAGGTCGAAAAATTCAGCCGGCAACGCATCAAAAGCGGCATTGAATTACGGGTGATACGGGCCAAGTCAGAAGAGGTGGAAAAACTCTGGGGTACCGACGCCGGGAAACTTCGCGAACTTCGCTATGCCCCCTCTCTGAGTTGCTTTTCAATGACAACCTTCATCCACGATGATAAAGTCAGTTTGATTTCATCCAACCGGGAGAATTTTGGCCTGGTCATTCAAAGCGAAGAGTTCGCGCGGACACAGGAATATTTTTTCGAAACATTATGGCAGTCAAGCGAGCGTAATCCCCAGGCGGAATAACGCGAAGGCATGGCGCGCCGTTGTGGATTCTGATCGGGAATTTCAGTTTGCAATCGCGAAATTGGCGGCGGTCAGCAGCACACCGATGAGTATCGCGGCGCAGACCAAGGCAATCAGAATAATGTGGATGGGACTTAGCTTTTCTATATCCGTGCGCACGCCCCTGACGCCGAAAAACCCCCACAACACCGTTTTCCAGGTTGTGGCGAGATTCAATTTCTTAGGCTCTTTCATCCCGTTGTTTCCTTATTGATTATCAATATGATTGGACTGGCCCTCTTAGCTTGAACCGGAATCGCGCTTGAGCAAGTGATTTCCTGGCAGCTTGTCAATACGTATGCGGGCACGCCATTCCTTGAATTTACCATACAAAATATATTTATGTATGTATTTAATTATAAAATGTATGGATTTTTATATTTTTGTATGGAGAATAGAACAGTACTGGGCGAATATGCAATTCGACGGTACCGCTCTTACTAGTCGGCACCGCGAGCACCCACAGCCTGCCAATTGGTCTTTGCCAAAAAAAGCTCACGCACGCCATGCAACGACATTCCCTGAACGTCTCTCGCATGCGAACAGATCAAGACAGCGGCCAAGGCGGCATCGCCGGCATCTTGCCCCAGACTGGCTTGCGCGGAATCCGATTTTTTTTCACTTTTGTTGAATGCGGGCTGCACATGAACACATTTGCTCATCCGTCTCGCTACCACCGCCGGCGCGTCTCAGCGTCCATCTCATGGCGACGTGCTTATTTATTCGTTCTTGACTGTCATGGCCCCTTTGCCGCTTATGGCAATTTCGACCTGTATTCACGGTCATTCGCGGCTTTATCAATAAAACCCAATAGCCGCATCCGTGCCAGTATCTACCTGAATTACCTTCCTGTGCCCAATAGACAGGTGTTGATTTTTCCCGCGGGTTTGCTTTCTTTGAGCCATTCATTGGTTTCGTCATGACCGGCTTGTCGCAGTAATGCCATGATTGAATCAGGGGGAACTGCGTTAATCTTCATTTTGTTGTCTCGCATGCGGCTATAGTTTTCTTCGATGCGCTGCTCGACCGCGGACCATGACGCTGTGGATACCTTTTGCGCCGCTTTGGTCAATATGGCCTGCCGATCTTTCCCCAGATTATTCCATGCTTCTTTATTAACCAGTGTATAGCTGAGCGGAATCGAATAACTGATAGCCGTAAAATTAGGCAAATGATGCCACAGCTTGCGGCCGGCCCCCCCGTCGCCGGAGGTCAAAACAGCGTTGACCTGGCCACCTTCCAACTTATTCTGCAAGAGAGAATACGGCAATTGAATGCTTTGCGCTCCGACGCGCTCAAAGACAGATTTG
Organism: Advenella kashmirensis; assembly: GCA_040395835.1. Classification (GTDB taxonomy): domain Bacteria; phylum Pseudomonadota; class Gammaproteobacteria; order Burkholderiales; family Burkholderiaceae_B; genus Advenella; species Advenella kashmirensis_B. Next base: position 13,216 of record JBEBPQ010000012.1, on the reverse strand, counting down.
CTCGTTGCATCATAGGTTCTGATTTTTAGCGATTTGACATCCGCCTCGTTGATCAAGGGCTTTGTCGACCAGATGCCTGAAGGAGGCCAAGGGGTTACATAAAGCAAGTGCGCGCCCAGTTCTTCGGTTCGCGCCTGCATATTCTGGCTGACACATTCAGATAGTGCTTTGGCTTGTCGAAAATCTTTAACGGCGAAGGGTAGAGATGAAAGCAAGAATAATGGATCCTTATTGCCCAGAATGCCACCGAACAAGGTGCCGATCTGGACCTTGCCCTGGAGTACCGCGTCAATCTGGGCATCTCCTTTATAGGGATTGTCCTTTTCCTGTCGGGTTTCAATAACGATAGCGCCCTTCGATTGGGCCTGGACCTCTTTGGCAAACCTGAGGTCTGCCTCAGCGGTAATGGAGGTGGCCGGATACTCGTTAATTAAGTTCAACGTGGTTTGAGCCTGGGCCGCAGACAACATCACGGCCTGCAGCACACACCCGGTCAAGAAACGATACATTTGTGGCGTAGACATGTTGCATCTCCAATTGGAACCATGGGCCTCATGCATTGCCCGGCCATGGCAGACCATAATGCGAAAGGGACGGCAATCGCGCGCCTAGCAATAAACTGCCGGCGGCGAAGGCATAGGTTTGCATTCCTCATGCGTTCACTTCGTCCGCCAACGAATAGCGACCATTTTCGCCTGCTGCAGATTTCTGCAATAGGTGAGCCCCCCTGCTGTTCTTCTAAATCCGGCACGACGCAGCTTGACAATAATCCTGGCCGGCAGTCCCGCGACAATAAGGCCAACACCTTCCCGATGCATTTCATCCACCAGCGAGCGAAGTGCGACAATGGCCGTTCCGTCCATGCTTGGCACGTCGTGCATGTCGAGAATAATCGTTTGGATACTCGGATCCACCAGATGAAGCGAAGTCAGCGCCTTTTCCGCCACGCCAAAAAATAACGGGCCATTGATATCGTAGACCGCGACGTCAACCGGCAACCCGTTGATCGCCGGATTCTCGTCCTGATGCATACGCTCCGTGTGAGTGAGGATCGCCATGCGTCGAATGAACAGCGCCGCTGCCAGCCCGATACCGACACCGACGGCCAGCACCATATCAAAAATGACGGTAAGGCTGAAGCAAGTGATGAGAATGGCAATATCGCCCGGCGGCGCCGCTCGCAGCGTATGCAAGAAATGCCGCGCTTCGCTCATGTTCCAGGCCACGACCAGCAACAGGGCAGCCAGCGAGGCCATGGGTACCAACCCCAGAAAATCGGCGAATGCGATAACGGAGAAAAACACCACAAGCGCATGGACGATTGTCGCGATCGGCGAGCGCGCACCGCTGCGGATACTCGTTGCGGTCCTGGCAATCGCCGCGGTTGCCGTGATTCCGCCAAAAAATGGCGCGATCAGGTTGCCCAAGCCCTGGCCAATCAGTTCTGCATTGGGATCATGTTTTGTTTTTGTCATGCCATCGGCAACCACCGCGCACAGCAGCGACTCGATGGCGCCCAATACGGCGATTGCGACCGCAGGCCCCAGCAGCTTGCGGACCAATTCAAAACTGAGCGTCATCGACCCGCCATCCGGTCCGGGCATCAACCACGGCAGACCGAAAGTAGGCGCGATGGGGGGAATGCCGCTCCCGGTTTCGCCGTTGGCCGACCAGGTAAATCTTGACGCAATGGTTTCTACCAGATTGCCATGTTCCTGGGTGCCGAAGCCATAGTTAATGCCATAGGCGGCGACAGCGCCGACAATCAATCCTATGAGTGGCGCTGGGATGGGTATGCGCAGCTTTGGCCAAAATAGCATGACCCCGAGGGAAAACACGCCGATAAACAGCTCGTATCCATTGACGGTGGGCAGCGATAATATGATTTGGCGAAGATTTTCGAAAAAATTCTCGCCATGGGATGCCAGGGTCAGTCCGAGAAAATCAGGCAGTTGCAAGACCGCGATCACCACCGCGATACCCGCGGTAAAGCCCAGGATAACAGGATAAGGGACAAACTGTATCAGGCGGCCCATGCGAGCCACGCCCAGGGCGACAAGAATCATCCCTGCCATGACCGACGCCAGCAACAGCCCGGCCAGGCCATACTGCTGAACAATGGGAAAAAGAATAACCACGAATGCCGCGGTGGGGCCCGAGACATTGAAGCGCGTGCCGCCTGTCAGCGCGATAATCGCGCTGGCGACAATCGCGGTATACAGCCCGTGCTGGGGCGCAACGCCCGTCGCGATCGCCAAGGCCATGGATAACGGCACGGCCACGGTGCCAACCGTCAACCCTGCCAGCAAATCTTTACGAAAATCCGAAATTCGGTACCCTTCGCGCCAGGCGGTACGCAAGCCTGTCGCAATACCAGGAATGTCAAAAGAAAGCCTGTAGCGCGCCATTTTGCTATACCTTACACGAATATACCTTCAACTGGATCACGATTTTTTTGTAATATTAACACTGCCAGTCTGGAAGACAATCAAATTCTGATTACCTCGCAACGCCGTCGTGATATCCATGGCTCGTTCCCGACAGCGCGCATACCGCGTTTCGTCCGGCAAACTTCACTACACTGGCTAGGCTTGTCCTGTCATGCATGCGAACAGCGGCCATAGCGCCACGGCGCCGACACGATGAGATCCGCATTGGCTCCGGCCTGGCTCGATGCGTTGACAGTGTGCACCATTTCGCACCTCATCGCCATTCCGAAAGCGACGACGCCACTTCGGCGACGAGCGACCTCAGCCAGCGGTGCGCCGGATCATGACGATAGCGGACATGCCATGCCATCTCGAGCGGGAAAGTACCAAGATCAACGGGGGCGGGGATGACCTTGAATCGCTCATCCCGCTGCAGTTTTCGACAAATCAGCCTGGGTAATGTTGCGCAATAATCCGTGACCGCAATGATCTCGGGCACGGTAAGAAAATGGGTCACCGAAATGGCAACCTCGCGCTTCAAATTCTGCTGTTCCAAAGCCTGGAAAAGGCCCGCCCGCAGGCGGCCCGATGGCAGCACGTTCACGTGCTTTAACTTTTCGTATTGCTTTCGCGAAATGCTGGCGCCGACTTCCGGATGATCTGTACGCACCACGCAAGCCAGGCTTTCGTCCATGAGATGCTGGACGATGAGATTATCCGGCGGATTGACAATCCGTCCGAAGGCCAACGCGGTGGTGCCGGAGATAATCCCCGTTTCGGAAAGATCGTTGCCAAAGGCAGTGAACCTGAGCCTGATCGCGGGTGCCAAGTCATGCAGCCTGGCGACAAGTGCCGGCATCAGCGTCAGCTCCGCATAGCTATTGGGCGCTAGGGTGAATAGCCGGTCGGCGTCCCTGGGGTCGAATTGCTGCTGATTGACGACCAGGTTATCAAGCTGCGCAAGCGCGGCTTCGATGCTTGGCGCGATTTCTTCGGCCAATTGCGTGGGCTTTATGCCGTACCGCTCCCGAATGAACAGCGGATCTCGCAGCGTATCACGCAGGCGGCTTAAAGAATTGGAAAGCGCCGGCTGGGTGATACCCAGCCTTGCGGCGGCTCTCGTCACGCTTCGCTCTTCCATCAGCGCCAGGAAGACGGGCATCAGGTTCAAATCGTATTTCATACAGTTATTATCTCAAATCAATATCTAAAATAAAAGAAATAAATTTCTCGAATATATTGAGAGATGTCATCATTTATCCATCGAGCCCCCAAGTGGCTTTGTCACCCCTCCATTTCGGAAGTAGCGGCTTATCCGCATATATCTCATAAGGATCAAAGCGATGAAAGTTCTCCTAGTACTCACCTCACACGACTCGCTCGGCGATACCGGCAAAAAAACGGGTTTCTGGCTCGAGGAATTGGCGGCCCCGTACTACATATTCAAAGACGCAGGTGCCGATATCACCCTTGCCTCTCCGAAGGGCGGTCAACCACCGCTTGATCCCAAGAGCGACGAGCCAGCGCACCAGACAGAGGCGACACGTCGCTTCAACGCCGACGAGGCGGCCAAGGCGCTGCTGGCGCAAACCGTCAGGCTGGAGACGGTCGACCAGAAGGACTTTGACACAGTCTTCTATGCTGGCGGCCACGGACCGCTATGGGACCTCGCCGAAGATCCGCACTCAATCGAGCTGATCGAGTCCTTTATCGCCGCCGGCAAGACCATCAGCCTTGTTTGTCATGCGCCAGGGGTCTTGCACCGGGTCAAAAACGCCGATGGATCGCCCTTCGTCCAGGGGCGTCATCTCACCGGCTTCACCAATGGCGAGGAAGCCGCCGTGGGCCTGACAGAGATCGTGCCGTTCCTTGTCGAGGATGAACTCATTGCCCTTGGCGCAATCTTTTCCAAAGTCAAAGACTGGGGGGTGCACATCGTGCACGATGGACAGCTTATCACCGGCCAGAATCCAGCATCGTCCGCGGAAGCCGCAAGGACTTTGGTTGGCATCCTGACCACGGGCAAGACCGACTGAACCGGCATTCGACATACATCCACAACCGCGGGTAACGCGGTTTACTTAACGCGCATTGCAACGGGAGATTCATTATGAGCATGATCAAGACCAAGGATGGCACTAACATTTTCTTCAAGGACTGGGGACCGCGCGACGGCCAGGCCATAGTTTTCTCGCATGGCTGGCCTCTGTCATCGGACGCCTGGGACGCCCAGCTTCTTTATTTCGGGCAACTGGGATATCGAGTCATCGCCCATGACCGCCGCGGCCATGGACGGTCCGATCAACCCTGGGACGGCAACAATATGGACCAATATGCGGATGATCTGGCCGAATTGATCGAAACACTGGATTTAAGGAACGCGGTGCTGGTTGGTCATTCGACCGGCGGGGGCGAGATCGCCCATTACGTCGGTCGCCATGGCAGCAAGCGCGTGGCGAAGGTCGTGCTGGTCGGCGCTGTGCCACCCCTGATGTTGAAGACCGCCGACAATCCCGAAGGCACGCCGGCTGAGGCTTTCGAGCATATCCGCGCCGGCGTGGCGAACAATCGCTCGCAGTTCTACTACGATCTGACAATACCTTTTTACGGCTTCAACCGTGATGGCGCCAAAATCAACGATGGCTTTCGGGAAAGTTTTCGCCTGCAGGGCCTCGCCGGCGGCATCAAGGGCCAGTATGATTGTATCCGCGAGTTTTCGGAACTCGACTACACCACAGACCTGAAGGCGATCGATAAGCCAACGCTCATTGTCCATGGCTCAGACGATCAAATTGTTCCCATTGCCGCGTCGGCGCTCAAAGCCACCAAGCTTATCGAGCATTCGGTGCTGAAAGTATACGAAGGTGGCAGCCATGGCCTGGCACAACTGGACGCCGAACGCTTCAACGCCGATTTACACGCCTTTATCAAGGCGTGACGGCAGGCGGTAGGCGGTAGGCGGTAGGGCATTCTGTAAAACGATGCCCTACCAATCATTCGCCGCAGCGAGCTTTCACGTAACAACGGGCCGGCTCTGCCATGCATCATGATGCCAAGCAGTTTGCCGATCCAAACCGCTTTCTGACGAGATGCGCCCAGAATGCCGCGCCCAATAGTAAATTATTATCGCAAAAGTCATAATTCGGGCTATGCAGCGTAACTTTCTCCCGCCCCGGGATGCGATTGCCAATCCATCCGTAAGCGCCGGACACGCGCTCCAACATATAGGAGAAGTCTTCGGCAGTCAGGGCCGCGGGCAGTTGGAAATGCGCCGCCTGCGGTCCTACCACCTCCTGCATTGCCTCGAACATGAACCTGGCTTCGGCCTCATCATTGTTCGTGGCCGGGTAGCCATACTTGACCCTGACCTCCGCGTTCGCGGCGTGGGCCTGCGCGATGCCCGTCGCAACGCGGTGCAACCCCTCTACCAATACCGCCTGGGTCTTCGCCGTCAGCGTACGGCATGTCCCGAAAATCTTCGCCTGATCCGGAATAATATTCTCCATGACTCCGGCTTCGATTTTGCCAACGGTCAGGACGGCGGCATCCTGCGGAGCTTTACTTCTGGATATCAGTGTCTGGAGCTGGCTGACGATAGCGCAAGCGATCGGGATGGGATCAATGGCCTCTTGCGGTAACGCGCCATGCCCTCCCTTTCCGTTGACGGTAATTTCAAATCGGACGGAAGCGCCCATGATCGGCCCGGGCCTAACCGCCATCTGCCCATACGGCAGATCTGGCCAGTTATGAAGCGCAAAAATTGCATCGCACGGATATTTCTCAAACAGGCCGGCTTCCATCATGGCCTTGGCACCCGCCCCGCCCTCCTCGGCCGGTTGAAAAATCAGATGCGCCGTGCCGTCAAAATCGTTATTGGAAACGAGTAATTCCGCCGCGCCAAGCAGCATGCAGACATGGCCGTCGTGCCCGCATGCGTGCATTTTACCTGCCACTTTGCTGGCATGCGCAAACTGATTACGCTCTTGCATGGGCAAGGCGTCCATGTCCGCCCGCAGTCCGATGGTGCGCCCTCGGCATGCGCGACCCCTGCCCGATCCGTGGATTGTTGCGACAATGCCGGTCTCGCAGATCTTGTTTTCATAGGGAATGTTCAGCGCATCCAGATGCTCGCCAATGAGCTTGGCGGTATTGACCTCTTCGTATTTGAGCTCCGGGCTCATATGCATTTTTTTCCTGAGCGTCTGCAACCTTTGCAGATTAATGATCTCGGATGCCAAACGCGCCACTTCCATTTCCTTCTCCTCGACGGTATAACCCGGCCAGACTCAATCCAAGGTGATATTTGCGGACTTGATGACCTTCTCCCAGCGCTTACTTTCGCTATCGAGCATATTTTTGTAGTCGGCACCGCTCCCCAACACGGGTTTTCCAAATTGCTGTCCGAATTTCTTGTTTACGGTACTGCTCGAAAGCGCCTTGGCAAGCGCGCCATGCATCCTTTCCTGCACGCTATCGCTCAACCCCGCCGGACCGACCAATCCATATTCACCGCTCAAATAAACATCTGGCAAACCGACTTCAGGCGCGCTGGGCAGCTCAGGAAGCCATGCCATGCGCTCCCTATCTGCGGTAAACAGCGCGCTTGCCTTGCCCGCGTTAACCATGGGAAGAATGCCGGCAGCATCGCCAATGAAAATATCGACCAGGCCGCCCATCAACTCTTGCAGCGCGGGCGCTGCGCCCTTATAGGGCACATGCAAGAGCTTAACCTGCGCGGATTGCTCAAAAAGCGACGTCAGCACATGCGAGGTGCTGCCGACGCCGGTGGATGCATAGGAAAACGTACCCGGACTCTCTTTTGCCTTGGCGATCAGATCGGCAATGTCGTTCACTTTCACATGGTTTCCGATAATGAAAACATTGGGTGTTGCAACGACATCCCCAATAAAAGTCAGGTCTTTATCGGTATCAAAAAGCACCTTCGATGTCAGTAGTGGAAGAAAGACTGTTGCGCCCATGCCGGCCAACCCAAAGGTATACCCGTCGGGCTTCGATCTTGCGACATACTGGATGCCCAACGCGCCGGACACGCCGGGTTTGTTGACGACGATAACGGTTTGTCTCAATTCCTGCTGCAGCGCCGCGGCAAGAATCCGCGCGTAGTTGTCTGATGGTCCTCCCGGCGGAAATGGCACAACCAGTTGAATCGGCCGGTCCGGATAATCCGCCATCGCCAGGCCGGGTGATAGAACCGCAAGGGTGCCCAGCCCTTTGATTGCGCCGATCAGCGCCCTTCTTTTTTTAAAATCCATGATAGTCCTCCTTGTTATTGATCGCAGAGACGCCAGAGCTGCGCGCCCTTTTATTTGCAATTTTTGCTTTCCCCCAGGCTAGAGCGCCTCGTCGCATGCGGCCCGCAAGGGCAAGCGATCCGCTGTAGTTCGTAGTCAATCTCCGCCAGCGCATCCATAAGCGGACCAGGATGAGGCACTCTCTGGCTCCCGCCTGCGAACGGGAGCAAATGTCGGACGAACTTGAAGATCCGGGTTGTATTGGCGCCCAGCATCGCCTGCACTTTTCTCATTTCTACCGCCTGGGCCGCCACCTGCAGCTCGAACGCCAGAATGGATTTTGAAAGTTCGGCCATCTCCATGGAGCGTCGGGCGGACAAGCTCGCCATGCTGACGCGGTCAAGATTGCCATTGGAATGGCTTGAGCTGGCAAGTTCATTGACGGTCGGGGCGGCCAGCAATCTGGCTTCGGAGGTTAGTGACTTATGTACCTGTGCCAATCCGTTGAACCCCGGCAGGCCCAGCTCATCGGCATCGATCAGTCCGACACTCAAGCCAGACCAGTACGAGTCGACAAGCTTTGCCAAGCGCTCCGTCGAGCTGGTAACCACAGGCGCCAGGGCAAGCCGAAGCGCATCAAGCGCCATTGAGAGAGAAAGCATGTCAAAGTTGGCTACCGACACCATCGCCTCGTCTTCGATGGAAACAACCGGATTATTCTGGCTCGCATTCAGTTCAATGCCAACCTGCTTTTTCGCGAACTCCAGCACATCAAAAGCGTTGCCGAAAGTGATCGGCAGCGACCTGAAACAGAGTGGATCCTGTAAGTGCCTGGGCCCGCCTTCTCCTTGGATATAACTGCCTTCCAGCCCGCTTTTGATGAGCCTGGCCGCCAGCGCCAGTCCGCCAAACGGACGCGATTTTACGGCGGCATCCGACAGCACAGATGGGTTGGCAGCGAATCCCTCCATACTTAACGCAGCAATGACACATCCGTTTTTCAGTGCCTGCTCGATATCATGAACGGCCAGCGCGGCAGTCCCGATGGACAAAGCACTGGAATTGAGTAACGCAATCGCCTCACCAGCGCCCAGCTGCACCTCCGCATAGAGATCCAGAACAATATCAACCACCGGCGACATATCGCTTTCACCGGTGGAACCCCGTAGGTGAACGGTAAAATGGCGGTCGCTATTGAGCGCGTCGACAATCTTTTCGGCCAGGATCGGCCGCACACCCAATCTTCCACTGGCCATGCTGTTGAGCAAAATGAGCAACATGGCGCGCACCACTTCCGGCGAGGCTGTGGGGCCATGGCCAAAATTGTGCGTTTCCAGAAGCCGCCAATTGAATTCGGTATATTTCTCGGGATCCAGAAGCACCCCGGTCTTGGCGCCAACGCTACTTGTTATGCCGTACACGAGGTCCCCCCTTGAAATCACCCGCTCAACGACTCTTCGTCCGCTTCGGATCCGCTCCCACGCCGCCGGCGGCACGCCGACAGCGGCGCCCCCGCGCGCAATCCTGATCACGTCCTCGATGGAGAGTGACTGACCGTCAATATCAACCTTGTCATTTACCTCGTTTGCCATGCACCTAGTTCCTGTCGTCAAGCCATTGCCGCCCACGAAATCGCCGTGTGTCCTGGCGCCCCATGCGCCGATCGTGATACATAATAAATACGTCCAAGCAGAGGCGTGTCATGCAACTTTGCGCAAGGCTCACGACGAGCAATACCGTTGCTGGCATATGCTGGTATAGTCTTTTGGAAAGATTGCAAATGCCCTGTTGGCTGCGGTAACCACAATGTAATGGCACTTTCAATCCGAGATAAATTAATTTAGCTTTCCAATATATTAATTATTCTTATGGATACGTTTATCAACAGCCCTGTTACCCTCAAGCAGCTCCGGATCCTGCTGTCGATCGCAGAAACAGAAAGCTTCAGCGTAACCGCCAACGCAGTCGGGCTGACGCAGTCGGCGGTAAGCCAGGCGATCAAGGCGCTTGACGAGAGCCTGGGCATTTCATTGATCGAGCGCACGAGCCGACAAGTATCCCTGAGCGCAGATGGTCGCGAACTGATCGGTCCCTTGCGCGAAGCGCTATTCAACCTGGACCTGGTGATCGAACGCGCGAGGCAAAAAGGCTCCGTCGCCAGGGGAACGCTCACGGTGGCTTGCGGCTCGACGGTGACAGGAAGTGATCTGGCGAGCCGTCTTGCCTTCGCTCAACAGGCCTACCCCGATATCAGGCTACAGTTGAAGGACCTCACCCATGCTTCCGTGATTGACGCCGTCCACTCGGGCTCGACGGAACTTGGCATCTGCGTGGACGATTCGATTCCGTCAGAGCTTCACGCAGAATTGCTGCTGCACGACGATTATTCTGTTTTTTGCTGTGTTGATCATCCATTTTCCCGGCGTGCCGACGTCCCCGTCGGCTTGCTTAAATATGAAAACCTTGTTCTTTTGAGCAGCAACAGCGGCGGCAGGGCCAGCCTGGATAGTTTTCTGAGTCGTCACGGGGTCAACCCAGCCGTTGCTCAGGAAGTGGCACAACCGGCCATGGCTATGTCGCTGGCTTCCGAGCGTTTCGGGGTTGCCGTATTACCGACAAGCTGTGGTGACGCGGCGCCCAACCCAAGAGTCTGCCGTATAAAAATGAGCCCGCAACTGGATCGTTGCGTGTCCATTGTGGCGCGTAAAGCAGCGAACCTGTCCGAAGCCGCAAGCCTGGTCAAGGACGCATTGACACGCCGGCATCGCAGGACATCTAGCGACAGCGGCATGACCCTGATTGTGCCTTTTCCTCCCAACGGACCCGCGGACCGGTTTGCGCGGTATTTCGCCCAGGTATTCAGTGAGAGAATGGCAAAGCCGGTTTCGGTGGAAAACGCCATCGGACTGGGGGGCTTGCTGGGCGTGCACAAGATAACGAGATCCGCCCCCGATGGCCTGACGATTGGCCTGGCCGGAACCGGCGCCACGGTTTTCTCCTGCCTTGGGACGGGAGACGATCTATTCGACGTTTTTCACGATGTGACCTATCTGCATGGATTAGTCAACGTGCCAAACATTCTGTTGGTCGGGTCCCATGTCGCTGCCTGGCGCATGACGGATCTGATCGCCCAGGCGCGGATGCGACCGGGAAAATACCGAATCGCGCACGTGGGTGCGGGCAGCCTGAGCGTACTCGCAGATCTATTTCAGAAAAAAACCGATCTGCTGCTGAGCGCGCGTAACTATGATGGCCTGGTGCCGGCCATGACGGATCTAATGAAACAGCGGGTGGATATTGTCTTTGCCGAAGCGGCTGGCGCGATGCCTGCCATCAGAAACGAAGTCGTGCGCCCGCTGATGGTCGCCGCCCATCAGCGGCCTTCGTGGCTATCGGACACCCCCACCTGCGAAGAATGCGGTCTTGCTGATGTGTATGCGGATGGCGGTTATTGTCTGGTGGCGCCCACCGGCCTGCAGGAAGATATTCAACATGCACTGACCCGCGCGATCGTTGACACGCTCGAATCTCCGGCGATCAAGCGCGATTTCCTGTCCCTTGGCGGCACACCCGATTACCGGACAGGAGAGATGTATGTCGAATATCTCAAATCGGAGCACGCAAGATGGCGAGCTTTGAACGGATGAAAACGCATTTTTGACAGATCGGAAACAGTGGCCTCTACAAGGCCATTGGGAGCTGGGCGTTGCCAAAGCCGCTAGCCTGGCTGCCTGAGGCGGGACATCCGCCGCGCATCCGCATGTTCCTAATCGATCATCGGATACGGGAACAGCCCGCTCTCGTTCTCGTTAATATCCAGTTCCCGTCCGATATAGGGAAACGCGCGTTGCGAGCAGCGCGCGCGCTCGCAAACCCGGCAGCCCATGCCGATGGGCGTGGCGCTGTCCGGATCGCTTAGATCCAGGCCTTTGGCATAGACCAACCGATGCGCGTGCCCGACATCGCAACCCAGCGCCACGGCAAAATCCTTGCCCGGATGGCCGAAGCCGGCACCTTCGCGGAACACCGTACGCGCAATCCACAAGTAGACCCGGCCATCCGGCATGCGTGCCAGTTGCCTCAGGATGCGGCCAGGGCTGGAAAAGGCCTCATAGACGTTCCACAACGGACAGGCGCCGCCAACACGTGAAAAATGAAAGCGGGCAGCCGACTGGCGCTTTGATATATTCCCCGCCCGGTCCACCCGGATAAAGAAAAAGGGCACCCCCGCCGCTTCGGGGCGTTGCATCGTGCTCAGGCGATGGCATATCGTTTCAAAGCTCACGCCAAAGCGCTGGCCGAGCAGGTCGATGTCGTATCGCATTTGTTCGGCCGAGGCCAGAAAGCGCCCGTAAGGCAGAATCAGGGCTGCCGAAAAATAGTTTGCCAACCCGATGCGCACCAGCCTGCGCACGGCCTGGCTGGTAAAGCGGGGAGCATCCACCATGCGCTCAAGCGTCGCATCCAGTTCCAGGAATGCCAGTTGGGTGCCTATCTGAAAAGCCCACTGGCCCGGCTCCAGGCGACTGGACAGACTGAGCCGCTTCTGGCGCGGGTTGAAGACGCGCAACGCGCTTTGCTCAAAGGGCAGGCTATCCACGGTGATCCCGTGTTTTTCCTGCAGCCGGCGAGCCAGCCGCTCTGCGATGACCGGGGCCGCCGCATTGTCCAGGCCCCAGTGCTCGTGACACTGTTCGGCGTGGGTGTCCAATTCCGAGAAATGATTATGATGCGTGAAGAAAAAGTCACGGGCCTCCTCATAGGGCTGGGCCGGTACGACCGGCGTGCCCTCCGCTTCGTCGCGGTTGCTGTTGGCCATTTTCTCGGTCATCGCATCCAGCCGCTCCACAGCCTCGCGATGCCGGCGATGCAAATGAATCAGCGCACGGCCGATATTGGGCATATTGCTGGCGATTTCCCGCATTTCCGCATGGGAAATTCGGGACTCTTCGTGCCCGCCCAGCGGAGACGCCGGCAGCGATGCCGCGACTTCGCGCAGTGCCGCGACCATCCGCGCTTCTTCGTCGTCGGAAAACGCGTGAACATCCAGGTCGAAGACTTCGCCCAGGCGCAACAGCACCGACATGGTCAGGGGCCGCTGGTTTTGCTCGATCTGGTTCAAATAGCTGGGCGAGAGCCCCAGCATGCGGGCCAACCCAACCTGCGTCAGCTTGCGTTCCTCGCGCAAGCGCCGCAGACGCAGGCCCATGAATACTTTTCGCATGGCAGACGATAAACGGGGGGTGAAAACGCCTATTTTATTCGCAATCTTCGCAAAATTCGCAAAAATGGCACTTGATGTTCACGAAGATTCGCACTCTATTTGCTGCACAAAGCCCTTAGCTTGCGTAAACTGCGAAGATGATTCGCCACCGGGAACAAGACCGGTACCCAAAAAAGGAGTGCATTGCATTATGAGCCAAACAACTGAAACCAAAGGCTTCAAGCCCAAGAAATCCGTGGCCCTGTCCGGCGTGGTCGCCGGCAACACCGCCATCTGCACCGTCGGGCGCAGCGGCAACGACCTGAACTACC
>JBEBPQ010000011.1:0-122817 GCA_040395835.1 Advenella kashmirensis | reverse complement strand
AGCGCAACCTTGCCAAGGTTGAGGTCGCGAGTTCGAGACTCGTTTCCCGCTCCAGAATTTAAAAAAGGCCCAAACTTCGGTTTGGGCCTTTTTGCATCCACTCCCCCCGCTCAGCATCCAAAGTCATTTAGCAAGGCTGAAACGTAAAGTTTTCGGCGCTTTTGTTATCGGCGCTTTTGCGCCAGCGACAACCGCGCTGGCGGTGGCGCATCGACCGCGTTTTTAAGACCTAAACCTGCAAATGGTGGCGGCGCTATGGGCTTCTATCGGTGCGGCGACGCAAGCGCGCCAAGAAAACCGGCCCGGTGCCGATGCCCTCCGGGAGGGCTCCGACGCGATGCAAGGCATGAAGCGTCAATCGCGCGCAATGACAAAAAGATACCGCCAAAGGCCCCCATCGTCGAAATGGCCATTTGGCTTTTACCGGCGCCAGAGAAGGCGGCGCGCATCGATATCGATGCGCATTCGGTCGCAGCAACCGGCGCTATGATCAAGATTGACTCAGTCAGCCATCAATATTTATTCGATCCGGCACCGCGCTGGCGCAGTGTCAGTGGCTTGAGCTTACGATTGATCCACAGCGCCAGCACCGTGCAAGCGGCACCCGACAGCAGGTACAGGCTGACGGCGACCAGGCCGAAGCGCATCGATAGGCCCAGCGCCACCAGTGGCGCGAACGCCGCGCCCAGCAACCACGCCAGATCCGACGTTAAGGCCGCACCCGTATAACGGAAACGTGACGAAAAATTGGCGGTGACAGTGCCTGACGACTGACCGTAAGACAGGCCCAGCAAGGCAAAGCCGATCAAGATGAACGCATCCTGCCCCATCACGTCGCTATTTAACAAGGTGGGCGCAAAAAACCCGAAAATCGCAATGAGAATGGCCAGGGCAGTCAGCGTCGTACGGCGCCCGATGCGATCGGCAATGATACCGGACACAATGGTAGCGGCCATGGCGACAATCGCGCCGATCACCTGGATAAATAGCACCTCATTGATGGATTGAGTGGCCGTCAGAGTAATCCAGGACAGGGGGAAAATGGTCACAATATGAAACAAGGCATAGCTTGCCAGTGCGGCAAACGCCCCAATGAACAGATTATATCCTTGCCCGGCAAGCATCTCCCAAGTACCGATGGGCTCCAGCTCTCCCTCTTCCAGCAGCTTCGTGTATTGCTCTGTCAGGACAAGCCGCAGGCGCGCAAACAAAGCCACAACGTTGATGGCGAAGGCCACGAAAAACGGATAGCGCCAGCCCCAGCCAAGAAAGTCTTCGGCGGACAAGGTGGAATGCAGGAACAGGAACAGGGAACTGGCCACCAAAAAGCCCACAGGCGCGCCCAGCTGGCCCAGCATGGCATACCAGCCCCTGCGCTGCTTGGGGGCATTCAGGGCGAGCAGCGACGGCAAGCCGTCCCATGAGCCGCCGAACGCCACGCCCTGCAGGCTGCGAAACAGGATCAACAGACCGATAGACAACGCCCCCTGCGATTCGTAGGTCGGCAAAAATGCAATGCCGGCGGTCGCGGTACCGAGCAGAAAGAGCGCCAGGGTCAGCTTGGTCCCTCTCCCCCACCGCCGCTGGATGCTCATGAACAGGGCGGTGCCGAACGGACGGGTAATGAAGGCGAAGGCAAAAATGGCGAATGAGTAGAGCGTCCCGGTCAGGGAGTCGACAAATGGAAAGAAAAGTGCCGGAAATACCAATACCGATGCCAGGCCGTAGACAAAGAAGTCGAAATACTCGGATGCGCGACCAATGACGACACCAATGGCTATTTCACCGGCAGCAACCGGGCCGTGGCCGGCCATCTGCTGTCTGGCATCATTTTCCATCGTATGCGAGGAGGGCTCAGTGTTTGTCTGGTCAACGCTTGACATCATAGGTTCAGTTTAAGTTAATATAAGTCTAGAAACGAAGGATCGCATCTGCCGCGCATTTACACCATAGGACAAAACGTCCAATTCCTAATGGGAACGGTTTAAGTATATGCTATATTTTTCCACGGCTCTACGCTGGCAACTTTTTGGCATGCTTCAATCCAAGACCTTCCGATTCCTGGCCTTATCGGCACTTGTGCCCGTTCTTGCGGGGTGCAACGCCGTCCTGCTCTCACCTTCCGGCGATATCGCACTGCAACAGCGCAACCTGATCTATATTTCAGTTGCACTAATGCTGATCGTGATCGTGCCTGTCATTTTCCTGACATTGTACTTTGCATGGCGCTATCGCGCCTCCAACACCAAGGCGACATACGCCCCGGAATGGAATCATTCAACACTGATTGAGCTGGTCATCTGGCTGGTCCCGCTGCTGATCATCATTGCACTGGGCGCCGTAACCTGGGTCAGCACGCACAAGCTGGACCCCTACCGCCCGCTAGAGCGCATTGATGCGCAGCGCGCGCTGCCTGCGAACGTCCAGCCGTTAACGGTACAGGTCGTCGCCCTGGACTGGAAATGGCTATTTTTCTACCCGGAGTACGGCATCGCGACCGTCAATGAGCTGGCTGCGCCCGTCGACCGACCTATTTCGTTCCGGCTAACGTCATCCAGCGTCATGAACTCCTTCTTCATTCCCGCGCTGGCAGGCCAGATCTACACCATGGCAGGCATGGAGACGCAACTGCATGCGATCATCAACAAGGAAGGCGTCTACGAGGGCTTCTCCTCCAATTACAGTGGCGCCGGCTTTTCGGGCATGCGGTTCAAATTCCATGGACTGGATACCAAAGGCTTTGACGCATGGGTAAAAACCGTCAAACAAAGCCAGACCGAACTCAGCCGCGTGGCTTACCTGCAGTTGGAAGTCCCGAGCGAGCGCGAACCGGTACGGCATTATGCCAGCGTGGCGCCCGGACTATATGACGCCATCCTGAATCGCTGCGTCGAGCCAAACCGCATGTGCATGCGCGATATTATGGCCATTGATGCCCAGGGCGGAATGGGGGTGCCTGGCATATACAACATGGCTGAACTGGACAACACCACCCGGATCAACCTTGGCCTGGAGAACGTCAGGCACCGGACTTATGTGAGTGCTTTTTGCACGACCACCGACCCGGCCTTTTCCTCGCTTAAACTGATGAACGCGTCGCCCTGAGGCGGTGCCCTCCTTAAGCATTATCCCGGCCAACCGTATTGGCCGTCACTCTATTTTCGATAATTTGAGCCCATGGATCTGCAATCCCTTATTCTAGGTCGCCTTGGTTGGGACGCCATCCCCTTCCACGAACCTATCCTGATCGCCACGTTCGCCGCCGTATTGCTTGGCGGTGTCGCATTGATTGCCGCGATTAGCTATTTCAAGTTGTGGCGCTACCTGTGGCTCGAATGGTTTACCAGCATCGACCACAAGAAAATCGGCATCATGTACATGATCCTCGGACTGGTCATGCTGCTGCGCGGTTTTTCCGATGCCATCATGATGCGGATCCAGCAGGCAATCGCATTCGGCGATTCCACGGGCTATCTCCCGCCCCATCATTACGACCAGATATTCACCGCGCATGGCGTGATCATGATCTTCTTCGTGGCCATGCCCCTTGTCACAGGCCTGATGAACTATATCGTCCCGCTGCAGATCGGCGCACGGGATGTCGCCTTTCCGTTCCTGAACAACTTCAGTTTCTGGATGACCACCGGCGGCGCCGTGCTCGTGATGATTTCCCTGTTCATTGGTGAATTCTCGACCACTGGCTGGCTGGCCTATCCCCCGCTGTCGGGCATCGAGCACAGTCCCAGCGTCGGCATGGATTACTACATATGGGCCTTGCAGGTGGCGGGGATCGGCACGACCCTGTCGGGCATCAACTTGATCGTGACAATCATCAAGATGCGGGCTCCCGGCATGGGCATGATGAAAATGCCGGTATTTACCTGGACATCGCTGTGCACCAACACGCTGATCGTGGCATCGTTCCCCGTCCTGACCGCCGTGCTGGCCCTGCTCACGCTGGATCGCTACCTCGGCACCAATTTCTTCACGAACGATCTGGGCGGCAACCCCATGATGTACGTGAATCTGATCTGGATCTGGGGCCACCCTGAAGTCTATATCCTGATTCTTCCATTGTTCGGCGTGTTCTCCGAAATCGTTTCCACTTATAGCGGCAAGCGCCTGTTCGGCTACGCCTCCATGGTGTACGCCACGGTCGTGATCACGATTCTGTCATACCTGGTCTGGCTGCACCACTTCTTCACCATGGGCTCGGGTGCCAGTGTCAATTCCTTCTTCGGCATTGCCACCATGATCATTTCGATCCCGACCGGCGCCAAGCTATTCAACTGGCTGTTCACCATGTATCGCGGCCGGATCCGTTTCGATGTCCCCATGATGTGGACAATCGGCTTCATGGTGACATTCGTCATCGGCGGTATGACAGGCGTGATGCTGGCCATTCCGTCGGCCGACTTTGTCCTTCACAATAGCCTTTTCCTGATCGCACACTTTCACAACGTCATTATCGGGGGCGTGCTATTCGGCCTGTTTGCCGCGATCACATACTGGTTCCCCAAGGCATTCGGCTACAAGCTGGATCCTTTCTGGGGCAAGTGCTCGTTCTGGTGCTGGCTGATTGGCTTCTACATGGCTTTCATGCCGCTATATGTGCTGGGCTTCATGGGCGTTACCCGTCGCCTGAACCACTTCGAGGACCAATCCCTGCAGATCTGGTTCCAGATCGCCGCGGTCGGCGCTTTCATCATTGCGCTGGGTATTGCCAGCTTCCTGATCCAACTGGTTGTCAGCTATCGCAAGCGTGATTCATTGCGCGATATTACAGGAGACCCCTGGAACGGGCGCACACTGGAGTGGTCGACCTCGTCGCCGCCCCCGCCCTACAACTTCGCTTTCACACCGCAAGTACATGACGGCGATGCCTGGGCACAGATGAAACAGCACAATGTCCAGCGCCCACAAAGCGGTTTCCTGCCAATCCACATGCCCGCCAATACCGGTGCAGGCATTATCATCGCCGGTCTTTGCACATTGCTCGGATTTGCGTTGGTCTGGCACATGTGGCTTGTCAGCGCCCTGACATTTCTCGCCATCATTGGCGGCACCATTTACCATACGTTCAACTACAAGCGCGATTATTACATTCGCGCAGAAGATGTTGCCCGTACCGAAGCCGAACGCACTCGCCTGCTAGCCAACCATGTCTGATACCACCGCCATCACTCCCCATCAGGTAACGGCCACTGCGCCACTTGATTTCTACCTGAAGCAAGAGCACCATCCACAGAACGGGACCTCGCTCGGGTTCTGGATCTACCTGATGAGCGACTGCCTGATCTTTGCCTGCCTGTTCGCCGTGCACGGCGTACTGGGCCGCAACTATGCGGCAGGCCCATCGGGGGCAGACCTGTTTGATCTGCAACTAGTGGCTGTCAATACAGCCATGCTATTGCTGTCTTCCATTACCTACGGGTTCTGCATGCTGGAGGCCCAGCGCAATCGCCTGCGCCCCGCCATGATCTGGCTGGGCATTACCGGCCTTTTCGGGCTCACGTTCCTGGGGCTGGAACTGTACGAATTCGCTCATCTGATCCATATGAATGCGACCCCCCAGCGCAGCGCATTCCTGTCTTCCTTTTTTACCCTGGTAGGCACGCACGGCCTGCACGTTACCTTCGGTGTCATCTGGCTGGTCACGCTCTTGTTCCAATTGAAAAAGCACGGCCTGATTCCTGAAAACCGGCGGCGCCTGATGTGCCTGTCCATGTTCTGGCATTTCCTGGATGTCATCTGGATCGCCGTATTCACCTTTGTCTACCTGATGGGGGTCCTGCCATGACCACACCTTCCAATATTGCGCATCAGCACACCAACGCACACGACGATCACCACGACGGTGACGGGCACGGCGAAAGCACGTTCCGCGGATATATGACCGGCTTCATCCTGTCTGTCATTTTGACCGTTATTCCCTTCTGGCTGGTCATGGGCAACGTGTTCGAAAAATCCGGCGTCACGGCCCTGGTCATCCTGGCTCTGGGCGCCGTACAGATGTGCGTGCATGTCGTTTACTTCTTGCATATGAACACGCGCGCCGAGGGTGGCTGGAGCATGCTGGCCATGATCTTTACGATTATCATCGTCGTCATCGCGCTGGCGGGCTCCCTGTGGGTCATGTACCATCTGAACACCAACATGATGCCCAATATGATTCACGACATGAAAAACATGCTCTGATCCATGCTTCCCATGGACCACGCCCAGGCATGCCGATCAATCCGCCTCGACATTGCCTGGGACCCAGCAGGAGACCATCGTCAGCCTCCCTTCGCCTCCCTCATCCACCCAGCCTGACGCCCCTCGTCCGAAACGGACCTGGGTGCTCCTGGTCTGGTTACTGATTGCCAGCATGGCTTTCGCCGGTTTTTGCGCGCTTGGCATATGGCAAGTGGAACGGCGTGCCTGGAAGCTGGATCTCATGGACCGGGTGGCGCAGCGCATTCATGCCCCCGCCGTTGCTCCCCTTGAGCGTGGCGACTGGAATACCATTTCGGCGTCCCGCGATGAATATCGTCGCGTCAGGCTGCGTGGCACTTATCTGCATGCGCAATCTGCGCTGGTGCAAGCATCAACCATTCTCGGCACAGGCTATTGGGTCATGACGCCCTTGCGTCTCGATGATCAGAGCGTTGTCCTTGTCAACCGAGGCTTTGTTCCGCAGGCTCAAAGGGATGGCCCCTGGCGCCATAGGCAAGCGCCAACAGGCGAGGTCACGCTGACAGGCCTGATACGCTTGACGGAGCCCCGTGGCGGTTTTCTGCGGGACAATCGTCCTGAAGAAAATCGCTGGTTTTCCAGGGACGTCCAGCAAATTGGACAAAGCCGCGGGCTCAGCCAGTTGGCGCCCTATTTCGTCGACGCCGACGGCCCCGGCGCCGGCTCGGTTCCGGGCATGCCCGCGGCCACGCCATCCAATGGCGGCGAACCGGCACTGGCAACGGCGACGAGCGCCTCGGGCCAGTTGCATATTGCCGACGAACATCTGCCTGTGGCGGGCCTGACGGTAGTATCATTCAGTAATAACCATTTAATGTATGCCATCACCTGGTTTGGTCTGGCCATACTGGTCATCCTCGCCGTGTGCTACGTTTGGCGTGAGGAATATCGTACCCGCAAGCCGGAAAGATGATGCGCAGCTTTCCACCATGAACCGGGCCACGGCCCCGAGGCATCCGAATTGGACTCTTTTCGCAACCAGCCCGCCCTGAGCCGGAGCACATTCCTGCAAGCCACTGATTCTGGGCTCGATGATGGCAGCGCCACGGGCCGCAAGAATATGCTGCAACTGATCCAACTGCGCTGGATTGCCGTGCTGGGTCAGGTAATGACAATCCTGGTGGCGCGTTTTCTCCTGGATCTCGCGCTACCGCTCAATGCCATGCTGGCCCTGGTATTGCTATTGGTGCTGTTCAACGTGGGCAGCATGCTGTTTCTTCGTGCCGGCAATCCCGTCAGCAACACCCAGCTTTTCGTCGCGCTGCTGGCCGATGTCGGGATCCTCACCGCCCAGTTGCACTTTAGCGGTGGCGCGAGCAATCCGTTCATTTTTCTGTTCTTGCTGCAGCTCACCCTGGCTGCGGTTCTGCTGACACCCCGCAGCACGTGGATCATGGTGGGTATTACCAGTGCCTGCTTTGCCTGGCTTGCGCTCTCCAAGCAAACACTGATCCTGCAACCGGCCCATGAGCAGGGCCTGAACAGCCTGTATGTGCTCGGCATGCTGGTGTGTTTCACGCTCAATGCCGCCCTGATCATGGTGTTCATGACACGGATCAGCCGGAACCTGCGCATGCGCGATACCCACCTGGCCGCCATGCGCCAGGCTGCCGCGGAAGAAGAACATATTGTCCGCATGGGTCTGTTGGCCTCCGGTGCCGCGCACGAACTGGGCACGCCGCTGTCTACGATGGCGGTCATTCTGGGCGACTGGCGGCATATGTCGCCCTTTACCCAAAACCCGGAATTGCTGCAGGAGGTCGATGAGATGCAGACCCAGGTCATGCGCTGCAAGGCAATCGTTACCGGCATCCTGGTCTCGGCCGGTAAAACGCGCGGAGACTCTCCGACAGAAACGACCGTGCATCGGTTTCTCGATCAAGTGCTGGCGCAATGGCGCGCGCTGCGCCAGCCGACACATATGCTTTATGAAAACCATTTCGGTCCGGACGTGCGCATCGTCTCGGACTCCGCATTGCAACAGATGATCGGCAATGTCCTGGACAACGCGCTGGAAGCGTCTCCCGATTGGCTGCGCGTGGAAGTCACACGCCAAGAGGATATCCTGATCCTGACTGTCATGGACGCGGGCTCAGGATTCGCGCCGGAAATGCTGGCGCATTTGGGACAGCCTTACAACTCCAACAAAGGCAAACCAGGGGGTGGCCTGGGCCTGTTTCTCTCCGCCAACGTTGCCCGCACCCTGGGGGGCAGCATAACCGCACAGAATCTGCTGTCAGGCGGCGCATCGGTTACACTATCACTACCCCTATCGGCCATCAAACTGGAAAAAGGAGATGCCCATTGACGAACGACGCCACTAAAGGTGAGCTGCTGATCGTGGAAGACGATGCGGCATTCGCGCGCACGCTAACCCGTTCGCTGGAACGTCGCGGGTATCACGTCGTTGCCGCCAACAGTCAGGAATCCGTGCTTGCCATCCTGCAGCACCGAACACCAGACTATGCGGTGGTTGATCTCAAGCTGAAGGGGGAAGGCTCGGGACTTGTCTGCGTGAAGGATCTGCATGCCCACAATCCCGACATGTTGATCGTCGTACTGACCGGGTTCGCCAGTATCGCCACCGCCGTTGAAGCCATCAAGCTTGGCGCTTGCCATTATCTTGCAAAACCGGCCAATACCGATGACATTGAAGCCGCCTTCCAGCGTTCCGGCGGCATGACCAACGTCAAGCTCAGTGCACGCCAGTCCTCCATCAAAACCCTGGAATGGGAGCGCATCCACGAAACATTGGCAGAGACGGGCTTCAATATTTCGGAAACCGCACGCCGCCTGGGCATGCATCGCCGCACCCTTGCCCGCAAACTCAACAAGCAACAAGTGAAGTAGCCTGGTACAGATGCGATTGATTTATTGCTCAAGCCCGCATGTGGCTGCGACCCAGGCCTTCCCTGCCAATCAGAACCATAAATTTTTTAAAGCAATAGCCTAGAACTTCGCTCACAATCCCATTGCCCGTCGCGCAACGCCATCCAAAGGCCGCGACATCCTGTTGTTGGCCTTTGTTGTTTTCCGATGCCGCCCAGCCGTTTCCCCGAACAAATCCTGGCGATCACAACCATACAACCTGTCGCGACAGCCGGGCAGCAAGCGTCCCAGCGCCCACCGCCACGCCGCTAGCGGGCGAGATCCACCGGCGCAAACAATGCTAGAATTTGCCACCAGCAACCACGCCGGCCCCCGGCCCCACCGCCATGCTTTCCCATTTTGACCAGGCCCTGCTTACGCCGACAGCTCGAACCGACCTGAAGGGAATCAAGCGGTTCGGCCTCGAGTTCCTGTTTTTCGGCATCAAGGAAGCCCGCGCCTGCCTGTTCGCTGGCCTTTTTTTCCTGTTGCTGTTCGCCACGCCCAGGGATGGGCTTTGGGGCATTGCCCGCTACGATCTGCTGTTTCTCGGTGCCGTGCTGATCCAGGCCTGGATGATCGCGGCCAAGCTTGAAACCCGCGACGAACTGTATGCGATCTGCCTGTTCCATGCCTTGGGCTTCGCCCTGGAGGCATTCAAGACCTCGTCCTATATCCAGTCCTGGCATTATCCGGATCCCGGCTATTTCAAGCTGTTCGGCGTACCGTTGTTTTCCGGATTCATGTATGCCGCCATCGGCAGCTATGTCATTCAGGCCTGGCGCCTCTTCAAGCTGCGCATCACCCACCATCCACGGTACTGGATGGCCATTATCTGCGCTTTGCTGATCTACCTGAATTTCTTTACCCATCACTTCATCGGCGACTACCGCGGCTATTTGCTTGCCTTCGCGCTGGGCCTGTACGCAAGATCCACGGTGCATTTCACGCCCTACGACAAAGAACGGAAAATGCCCTTGCTGATGTCATTCGTGCTGATCGGTTTCTTTATCTGGATCGCGGAAAACCTGGGAACGTTCATGGGCGCGTGGCGCTACCCCGACCAGTTGACAGGATGGGTGCTGGTACATCTGGGCAAATGGAATTCCTGGGCCTTGCTGGTCGTCATGACCTTCACCATCGTCATTCATCTCAAGCATATCAAGGCCAGTATCTCGGTGCCGGACTAGCCGGCACAGCCGCGCCCGACCGAGGCGTCTCGCCGTCGGTGAAGCTCAATCCGCTTTGGCGCCAATGCGCGAGGCCGCCTGACGCCGCTGTCGGACAATGACCAGAAAGGACAGCACGGCGCCGATGCCGTACATGAACACATCCTGCAAGCTGAACGTATTGCCCAGCAACTGGTGCCAGAAGCCATGTCGCGGCAGCCCCATCCAATCGGCAAGCTGAAAATACTGGGCCCCCTCGACCAGCACGGCAATGGCAAAGCCCAGGCCGGCCGCCGGACCCGCGCGCAGCGGGACAAAGATCAGCATAAAGAAAACCATAAGCGGCACGACCAGAATATCGCCCACGCTTCCCCTCAGGAAGGTCCAGTGCCGCAACACGGTAAGTACCACCAGCACGCAGGCCAGGACCACCAGGAACAGGCAGAGATAATAGCGACGGGAAGGGGCGGCTGAGACGGGAGGATTCATGCGGGCAGGCAAGCGAGGCAACAAGGTTGCGCAATACTAGCACAAGCCGGGTGCCCCCCATGTTTTCCTGGATATGTCCTTGCCGCCGCGCCTGTGCATACCGCAAGAAACCGATAGTGGCGCACATGGTTCGCGCGATAGACTGTGTCCTGGGCCACGACGACCGGCACAACCCCGGTCAGGCCGTGGGCACCGGCAATGACAATCATGACGGGGGTTGACAAGGACATGGCCATGCGAAAAGACTGGAAACTGCTTGACGCTTCGGGCAAGCCTTGCGTAAGCGTGGCGCCCGGGCAGTTCGGCGGCCACCGCCGCAGCCGGATTTTCGGCCGAATGGATTGTCGTGCCGCCTTGCGCGCGATCGAGCGCGGCGGCTATATCAAGTACCGCGTATTTTTCGCGGATGCGCAAACCGCGCAAGCCGCCGGGTATCGCCCCTGCGCGGTTTGCATGCCAAGGGAATATGCCGTATGGAAGGTGCGGCATCGCAATCCGAAATAAGCGTTATGCCATGATATCCGCTGCCGGTTGCCTAACCCGTCAGGATGCCGCGCAAGCAACGGCACGGGACGCCATATCCAGATGCGAGTCCAGCAACGCACTCACGCCAATCGCAAAATTGTCGATGACCTCTTCGCAAATAAACCCGTAATGCGGTGTAAGCAGCACATTGGGCAGCGCCAGCAACGGGTGATCGACCGCCAATGGCTCTTCGTCGAATACATCGAGCGCGCAATAACCAAGCCTGCCGCCGCGCAACGCGTCCACCAGGGCCTGCGTATCGATCAACTCGGCGCGGGACGTGTTAACCAGGATGCTGGCGGGCGACATCAGCGCCAACCGGTTTCGGTCCAGCAGATGATGTGTGCTTTCCGATGGCACCAGATGCAGACTGACAACCTGTGACGTTCGCAGCAGCGATTCCAGGCTGACCGCCTGTACGCCGTGTTCGGCGGCCCGTCCGGGCGTCATATTGGGGCTCCAGGCGACCACCTCCATACCCAGCGCCTTGCCCATGGCGGCCACGCGCTGCCCGATCTGGCCCAGGCCGATCAAGCCCAGCCGCTTGCCCTCCAACACAGGCGGCAGCAAGGCCGGCGCGGCGGCTTGGCGCCATGCGCTGCGTTGCGGGCCGAGCATCAGCGCGGGCAGGCGTCGCACCGCAGCCAGAATCAACGCCCAGGTCATTTCACAAGTGCTGGCCTTGGAAGGTCCCCAGCCGGTGTGGCTGACCCGGATACCGGCGCTTTGCGCCGCCTGCGCATCCAGCGTGCGATTGCGCGCACCGGTGCAGATGATATGGCGCAACCTCGGCAACTGCGCAAGCAATGCCGCGTCGATGGGTGTGCGGTCGCGAAACAGGACCACCACCTCCGCATCCCGCAATGCCGCCAGCAGATTGGCGCCGCGCAGCCGTGCATTGTGGATCGCCAGTGTCGCCCTGGCGCAGATGCGCGTCCAATCGACCCGGTCCCGCAAGCCGTTTTCCCAGTCATCCAGGACGACGATTGCCGTTTTTACTGTTGCCATCTCGCCTCCGCTCAAACCGCCTGGGCTACCAGCGCGGACACGTCGGGCGCCTTGGCCAGGTCCCAGCATGACGCGATCAGCTTGCGGGTCTTGTCCGCGCCCAAGACCGGATCGGACATGGCGCTGAATTTGGCGACCAGATCCTCGTCGGTCATCGGGCGCTGCAGCGAACCAATCGCATGATCGACGCGTATCTGAACCACGGCGCCATCCTTGAGCGTCGCCGTGGCCTCCACGGCCGCCTCATCGATGCTGTCGTCCACGACAGCGTTGACCTTGCGGCGCGTTGCCACCACGTCCTCGCGGTTCACAATTTCGTCGGCGTACTCGTCTTCCGATGCGCGCCCGAAGATCAAGCCGGCCGCGCAGCCATGGTACACACTGAACTTGCCCTGCAAGCCGTCCGCCGGTTCTTTTTTGCCTGTCAGCTCGAGCACTAGCGAATGCACCCGCAGGTCCAGGCGAACAAGATTGTCCGCGGTCACGCCTTTGGCGCGCAATTGCACGCAGGCATCGATGCTGGGGTGAATCACGATGCCGCAGGCAAACGGCTTATAGGCGTTGAAGGAAATCTCGAAACGCGAGCCGAGCGCGTCGGTGATTTCGCTCCAGTCGTACTTGGTGGATACCACCTGCGCAAAACCCCGCGGCGCTTCGATGGCACGGGGACTGGCGGTGAACCCCTCGCGGGCCATCAGGGCCGACATCAGGCCGGCCCGCGCCGCGCCGCCCGGATGGAAGGGTTTGGTCATCGTGCCGAACTGCTCGCGCAGTCCCACGGGCTGCGATGCCGCGATGCCCAACGCCATTGTCGTTTGCGCCTCGTCGAGTCCGAGCAGGCGCGCGCATGCGGCCGCTGCGCCCAGCGAACCGGTAGACCCGGTGATATGCCAGCCTCGATCGTAATGATGTGGATATAGGGTATTGCCGACGCGGCAGGAAACATCTATTCCCAGCACGATGGCATCGATCACCTGGCGCCCGCTTGCGCCGGTGTGTTCGGCCAGGGCAAGCACCGCGGAACATACCGGCCCTGCGGGATGGATGATCGTTTTCAGGTGCGTATCGTCAAAATCGAACAGATGCGAGGAAATACCGTTGACCAGCGCCGCGCTGGCGATGTCCGCCCGCTCCTTGCGTCCGGCAATGGTCGCCTGCGGCGCTGGCTGCAATACGCGCACCGCCCGCAGCGCCGCCGCCACGGCCTCATGGCCGGCCGCGCCGACAGCGCAGCCGAGCCAGTTCAGGAAGGTGCGATGGGCTTCGTGCTCGACCGCATCGCTCCATCCCCTCGAGGGATGCGTGGCGACGAATTTCGCGAGAATACGGGTTACTTCCGGTGCATTGTGGTCTGCATCGACCTTGGTATTGACTGCCATGGATAATCCTGCTTAAGTAAGTTCAATGATTGGGTTGGGAAACACCCGCGGATGTCATGCATCCAGGCGGATATGCTGTTGCTGCGCGACTTGCTTCCAGCGCGCCAGATCCTTGCGGATATACTCGCCAAATTCCTGCGGCGCCATCGCCATGGGCAGGATGGCTTCGATCTGCAGGCGCTTTTCCAGCTCCGGCTTGTCCAGCACCTGGTTTAATGATTCGTTCAATATTTTCACGACATCGGCGCTCATCCCCTTGGGACCGGACACGCCGTACCATTGCAGGACATCATCGAAGCCCTGAACGCCCAACTCTTCGAAAGTCGGCACGTCGGGAAAGCGCAGGCTGCGCTTGTTGCCGGTGAGGGCAATCGCGCGGACAGTGCCAGAGGTCAGGTGCGGCACTGCCGCCGCCAGCCCTGGAAACATGGCGTGGGTGCGCCCGCCCACCAGATCCTGGAAGGCTGGCGCGATACCTTTGTAGGCAACATGCTGCGTTTGCAACCCTTCGTGCTGTTTGAGCAATTCCATCAGCAAGTGTGTGAGCGTGCCTGCGCCGGCCGAGCCATAGTTGGTCGATTTATCCCGCTTGAAATAATCCACGAACTCCCGCAGCGTTTTGACCGGCAGCTTGGCGTCCACGACCAGCACATTGGGCGTGCCGCCGATCATACCGATCGGAGTAAAGTCCTCAAGCGGGTCATAAGGCACCTTGCGTGTCGCCGGACTGGTGCCAAGCGTGGCCACGTAGCCCTGCATCAGGGTATAGCCATCGGGCGCGGCACGCAGGGTGCGCTGGCAGGCAATGACGCCACCGCCGCCACCCAGGTTTTCCACCACGAATGTGGTATTGCCAAGCGCACTGCTCCATTCGCTGGTGGTGGCCCGTGCCACGTAATCGCTGCCGCCGCCGGCGGCCACCGGTACGA
Organism: Advenella kashmirensis; assembly: GCA_040395835.1. GTDB lineage: Bacteria > Pseudomonadota > Gammaproteobacteria > Burkholderiales > Burkholderiaceae_B > Advenella > Advenella kashmirensis_B. The sequence continues at coordinate 108,213 of JBEBPQ010000011.1, read as the reverse complement.
CATAGGTAATGGGTTTGGCAGGGAAGGCTTGTTTCGCCAGGGAAATTGAAGGTAAAGCCAAGGCACCTGCTCCCATGCCGAGCAGGAAAGAACGACGATCCATGATTTGTCTCCTCCGGTTCATCCGGGTGTCGATATTGCTTTTATGTGAAATAGGTACTGCGTGTCATGCTGCTGAAACAGGGACTGCATGTCATTCGTAGGGAACCGCTGCGGGCCGGACTTATCTCGCGGTAAACCCGGCCCGTATTTTCATTGGCCAGATGGCGCCGCCCTTGGCAATGCGATATTCAATTCGCAACGGCAAACGGCAGGCGCGGCGGCGCCATGGTGTCGACACCGGCGCCGCGGCTGTGCCGGCGACGGCCTGCTACATCTCGGCCAGACGTCCGTGCGCGTTGATGACGTGATGCGACAGCAACTGCGCGCAATGCGATGCACCACCGATGGCATTGGCATCGCGCAGGGCGCGCACGATTTCCTTGTGTTCGGCGTTGGACTTCCTGCGATGCGCTTCGGAGGATAAATTCTTGACCCGGGCCAGATGCAACTTCTGGATCACTTCGCGATAGCTCTTGGCAATTTCCTGGTTGCCGGCGAACTCGATAAACAGCCAGTGGAAGTTCAGATTGGCGTTGTAGTAGGCCTGCACATTGCCGTCTTCAATCGCCCCGTCCATGGCGACCACGCAAACTTCCAGTTTTTCCACCAACGCCATGCGCCGCGCCTGCGGCAACAGCGCCACCTGCTGGCCTGCGTGGTTGTCCATCAGCGCACGGAATTGGTAAAGATCATGGACCTCGGTTTCCGATAATTCGCGGATATAGACACCCGAATGCTTGCGCGACACCACCAGGCCCATGCTTTCCAGTTCGCGCAAGGCTTCGCGCACCGGCACGCGCGACACTTTCATTTGCTCGACCAGGTCGGGCTCGCGCAGCGCCTGGCCCGGACTCAATTGGCCGGACAGGATCTGTCCCAGCAAATGATCGCGCACCAGCTTGCCCAGCGAGGTGTTCTTGATTTCCTCGAATGCCCCTTGGCCCAACTGCGAATTCAACCATTCCATACGATCCTCCATTTCGTATAATTGTATACGATTATACGAAATTGAAAATAACGGGTTTACCCTGATCAGGGACGAGCGAAAGCCTTTCCATGAATGACGTTGGTAGCGCCATGGGCAAAGGGCAGCCAGATTAAGGACGAATGACAAGAGGCAGGCCGGCGTCGGCAGCGGTCGACTTTGCGGGAAAGGATTGGCGGGTCAGGCCAGATCGGCCTGGATATTGTCGTAGAGATGGTTCAACAATCGGCAAAGCGTTTGCTGGTCCGCGTCGCTCAGTCCCGCCACGGCCCTTTCATGCAGTTCCCAGGCCAGCGGCAGGACTTGCCGAAAGCGCTGCCTGCCAACGGCGCACAGTACAATCACCAGCGCCCGCTGGTCTTGGGGATCGGGCCGGCGCTCGATATACCCCGCTTTTTCCATGACGGTCAATGCGCGGGACAGCGTCGCCTGGTCCGCGCCCGTGACTTCCGATAGCGCGCTGACGCCGAGCAAGCCCTGCGAATCATTCAGGAATGCCAGCACGCGCCAATGCAGCAAGGTCATGCCATGGCTGCGCAACACCGCCTGGAAGTCGGCGTTCAATGCCGACGTTGCCCGGTTCAGTACATACGGCAGAAAACGCCCATGCCCCGGATAGCGCGACTGCGCGTCAACGGCGCTTTGTTTCTTCTTTCCCGGCGTTCCCTGTTTCACGCGAATCCTTTGTCTGTCCTTCGAAATGCTGGAGCATGCCCAGCGTCCTGGCCAACACGTCCTGCCTATAGGCGTCCAAATCCTTTCCCTCATACGAAAGAAAGCCGCGCGCGGTACGCAGGCCATTGCGGTCTTCCTGCATATAGCGCGCCACGATATCGGGCATCGCATAGCGCTGCGGGCTCAGGTGTTGCGCCAGATAGCGATTGGCATGATACAGGATATCATTGCCGCCATAGTCGATAAACTCCAGCACGCCAATGGCGGCAAACCGAAAGCCCAGGCCGTAGCGCGTCGCGCGATCGATTTCCTCGGGACTGGCAAGCCCCTCCTCCACCATGCGCGCCGCCTCGTTCATCACCAGCGCCTGCAGGCGCGGTACGATATAGCCCGGACTGCTGCGGCACAGGACCGGCACCTTGCCGACGGCCTCCAGATCCATTTTGAGCCGTTCCACGACAGCGGCGGCGGTGTCCTCATGGGGACTAACCTCCACCAGCGGAATCAGGTAGGCCGGGTTCAGCCAGTGCGCATTGAGAAACTGCGCCGGTCGGGCAACAAAGCCGCAAAGCTCCGAGGCCAGCATGGTCGATGTCGTGGAGGCGATGATCGCATGTGCGCCCACGGCCCGGCCGATGCGGCCAAGCGCATCCTGCTTGGCCTGCCGCGTTTCCGGCACACACTCATAGACAAGCTGTGCATTCGCCAGCAGCGAGGCGGCTTCCTGCAAGGGCGCGATATGAATGCGCCCCAGATGGTGCTCGGCCTCCTCCGCCGTAAACATGCCCAGGTCAGCCAGTTGCAATAATGTCAGCCGAAGTTCGGCTCGGATCTGCGCCCGCAGCATGGTGTAGCGTTCGGGCTCCCGCGGCTTGAAATCCACGATGGCCACGTCGCGGCCGCCGATGGCATAGGCCAGCGCAATGCCGCGCCCCATGCGGCCGGCGCCGATTGCCAGGACAGAACAGACAGGGGTCTTCATATGTCATCTCCCTTCATGCATCAATAGGCGCAAGTCGCTAATAGAAAGCCGGGCCAGCCCCAACCGTTCGAATGTGCGCGCGCCGTGCCGCAGATCCCTGCCCAGGATGCCACCCGCAATGGCCAGCAGCCCGTGCGCCAGTGGACTGTCGGTGCCGCTCCAGCGGGCAATGGACGCCAGCAGCGCCAGGCCCATTTCGGTATCTTCGATCATGTAGCGATGCCGGTGCAGGTCAATTTTTTCACGCCAGTCACCGCTCTTGACCAGCTTGGCATGGGCATCGCCATACATCCACTGATCGTTGTTGTAGTGGTCCGCTAGCGGAAAATGCGGAGCGCCATAACCGAGCGCCTCCCTGGCAGCGATCCGCTCCTGATCCAGCTTGTCGGTCACCGCGCGCACGCAGGCCTGCGTTCCCTCGTTATGGATATCCCATTTATCGAAATGCTGCAGCGGCGCCGCGTTCATCAGAATCAGCGGCGGATGGATAATAGGCCCGGCATTCATGAGCGCGCCGGACAAGGCATCTTCGCAAGACTCAATCGAGGCAAAGGCCTGCAGAAGGATCGCCAGCGCCTGCGGGGCGGCTTTTGCCGGATAGACGCCGGTGGGCAAGCGGGTGGCCCGCACGGTAATCTGGACCGTCGTGGGTCCATGCTTGCGCGCCAGGTACGGCAGCGTGCCGGTTTCCGCCCAGGCCACGCTTGCCCGGCAGCCCAGTTCGCGCACCGTCTCGCTCATGACGAAACTGCCGAACGTTCCCGGCGGCAGGAAAACGACCTGTCCATCGACCAGATATGGCGCCAGCGCCCGCGCAATATCCATCTGGGCGATGGCGGGACTGGGAATGAGGATCAGTTGGGCGTCCCGTATCGCATCGCCGATCTGTGGGCAGATATGCCGCACGCGCACGACGCGCTCGCCCCGTTCGTCCTTGAGCGTGAGATGCGGGTCCGCCTGCAGCGGCGCCAGCGCAGCCGCGTCCCTGCGCCATAAACTGACCTCATGACCCTGTTCGCTCAAATCGGCCGCCGCCGCATAGCATCCGTTACCGCCGCCCAACACCGCTATTTTCATGTTGATCTCCCATTTCCCATTTATATGCATTTGCATATTTTTAAGCTTAAATCAAATAAACAGGAAAATACAAGAGATACACTATCGGTAAATACCCTTGTCGTCGGCAGGAAAAAACAACGCCGCCAACATCACGCAAGCGTAGGGGATCGCTGCCCGCGCAAAACCCCGGGCCTGCCAGTTAAATTTCAAATGAAATATCAGTGAGACGGTCGCCTGCTAGGCCGCCGCATGAAACGAAAGTTCCAGGCCAATGCGCTCACCTCCAGAAACCGTGCTGACGGCATGCTTGAGATTGACACGGTAATAACCATTGTTCCCTCGACAGGGACGATATCCGGTGGCGATCAATGCCGCATCGCCCGCCTGCAGCGGCAAGACGATCGGGCGCGACTGCATGCGCGGACGCTGTTCCGTCATCACGAATTGCCCGCCACCAAAGTCGTTATCGGGCTGGCTGAGCAAGGCGACAAGCTGGAAGGGAAACAGCCACTCGCTCTGAACGCATTGATGCAAGGGGAAATAATCATCCTTGCACATCCGGCTCAGGTAAGACAAGCCGGCGTGATATCCGGCCCGGCGTTGCCTTTCGGCAAAGGTGGGGAAATCATCAGGAAAGTCGCCTGCGACACCTAACATTGCCTGCCAGTGCCTGGCCAGCGGCGCCAATTGCGCATATAGCGCATCGACCAGCGCCGCCAGCATGGACGGCAGGGCCGCCTCGAAGCGGAATATCTCCGCACGGCCCTGCGCATCGCTATTGAGCGAGGTGCGCGGCAATGCGGCCGGCGGCGCAAGACACGCCCGCAACGCGTCTTGCGCCGCGGCATCGAACAAGCCAGGCAGAAGGGCGTAGCCTTCCTGTCTCAACTGCGCCGCCAGCGCCGGCCACGGCAAGCCATCAACAAGTTCCGACACCATCTCCATGCCCTATTTCCCGACGGCTTCACGTTGCAACAAGGCGCGCTTGCGGTCCACTCCCCAACGGTATCCCGAAGCATCGCCGTCGCGACGGATCACCCGATGACAAGGAATAGCGACGGCGATCGGATTGGCGGCGCAGGCCTGGGCCACCGCCCTGACCGCCCGCGGCGAACCGATGCGCGCGGCAATTTCGCTGTAGCTGGTCGTGCTACCCGCCGGCACTTCGCGCAGCGCCTGCCAAACCCGCTGCTGGAAAGCAGTGCCCCGCACATCCAGTGGCAGGTTCAGCCCGATCGCCGGCATCTCGATAAAGCCCACGACTTGCGCCACCAGTTGCTCGAAAGTCTCGTCGCCACCCAGCAGTTGCGCCTTGGGGAATTGATCCTGCAGATTGCGCACCAGCACATCGGGATCGTCGCCCAGCAAGATGGCGCAGATGCCGCGCTGGCTTTGCGCCACCAGGATCGCCCCCAGTGAACACTGTCCCACGGCGAAACGGATAACGGCGCCGCTGCCCCCGGCGCGATAGTCGCTGGCGCGCATGCCCAGCAACATATCCGAGGTTTCATAGAAACGACTGTTCGAATTGAACCCGGCAGCATATATCGCATCGGTGACCGATGCGTCGGCCGCCGCCAATTGCTGCCGCAAGCGGGTGCCGCGGTAGGCCGTGGCATAGGCTTTCGGGGTGAGGCCTGTTTCGGCCTTGAACACCCGGTGAAAATGAAATGGGCTCATTTGCGCCTGCATCGCCAATGATTCCAGGCTAGGCGCGGTTTCCGAGGTCTCGATCAGCCGGCATGCCTGCGCCACCAGCGCTGCCCGCGCCCTCGCGGCCGCCGTCCTGTCCGCCTTGGGGCGCCGGCTCGCGCGAAACCCTGCCGCCTCGGCCTGCTCGGCTGAATCGAAAAAAATGACGTTTTCACGACGCGGCAGGCGGGCCGAAGAACTGGGCCGGCAATAAATGCCGGTAGTGCGCACCGCATAGACAAAGTGCGCATCGGCCGCCAGATCACGGTCACGCACCGCCTGCCAACGTTCATCGTTGCTTGCGTAGGGTGCCAGCGAGGCAGATTTTCTTGGCATGTCTGAATCCGGTGATCAACAATGCTATCAGGTTAACGGGCAATTGAATCGCAAACAATCGACTTCTTGCGGTGCAATTTTTCGGCACACAGCCGCTGTTTGCCGCCAGGTTCTGAGGCATCCCGGGAGCGTCAGCATCCACGGCGTATGCCGAGGACGCGATAACGCCCAGAGGCCGCCATTGTCGCCTTGGCCAAAGCCCCCTCGGGACGACGGCAGGACACGCGCCCTGCCTTACCAGACCGCGCTGCGATTCACGGCGAAGCAAGACCTTGCCCATGCCTGGCCTCATGGCGCCCGATCCCATTATATCGCCATGGCGGGCCGCACCACGCTTTGGCAAATAAATCACAAACCCTGCTTTCATTTGACCCTAGTTGTCAAATCGGGCATAATTGCGGACTATTCTCTTTTCCTACTGGCGCAGTAGCAAAGCGGTTATGCAGCGGATTGCAAATCCGTCCAGAGCGGTTCGACTCCGCTCTGCGCCTCCATTTATTTCCCCTTCCCCCCATTTCCTTTATTCTTTGGCACGTTTGGCGCACAACCGTATCCGCGACAGAATATTGACCATTGCGCTGGCCGCCAGCCTCTTTTTCTCCGGCCTCTTTGCGATAGGGTTCAGCTATCGAACCCGGGGCCTGGCAGTCAATGATTACGCGGGAAAAGGATTGGTCTACCTGGACCAACTGCAAGGCACGGGGGCAAGCGATGTCATTGCCCTGATCCTGACCGGTGCCATTGCCCTGCTTGGCGCAGTCATCTTGTGTCTTGTCCGATCTATCGGTGGCACCCTGGCCATTGCGATACCCGTGCTCATCATGCAGATACTAGCCTTCCAATGGATTGAGTCGGCGCCAATCGGCACGGTGCTGTTCGACACGATCGTTCATGCCCGCAATCGCTTGCTGGCCCTATGGCTGTTATTTTTTTCACTGTATGTGTGCCTGACCCTATACGGGGCGCTTACCCTTGGCCTTGGCAAAACGCACGCCAATGGCAGATAAAGGCGTTGCCAGGTCGTGATCTGCCTCAGCGCCGCCACGTCTTGTTCACGTGCATATTGAACACGCCAGAAGAACATCCCGGAACGGGAAGGCGCCGGGCGGCAAGCACCGCTTGACAACCATGATCTCAATTTTCCTCAAAAATTCCGCTTGGCGAAATTGCATAAAATCACAATTTCATGCGGCAACGATGTTGCGCAATGCGATCTGAGACCGCCACCAGCTGGTACAGCCTCGCTTGAACGCATCACCCCCGGCAAGCTGCCAATTGACAGTTTACCTCGGGCTTGGCAATATGAGGTCGCCATCCTCCACAAAAACCATACAGAAAGCCGCTATTAAAAGTCAGGCAATTCGCTTTTCATCAGTAAAACTTCGCGCTCGGGCAACGAGCCTTCCCGAAAATCACTGCATCACGGAGACAACAGTGAAAGTCAAATTCCTTCTTGGCGTCTTGTTAGGCACGTTCTTCTTGCACACCGCCCTCGCAGAAAATTCCACTGTGCGGATCGGTGTATCCAATGATCGCTCGGGCATCTACGCCGACCTGGGCGGTCTGGGCTCGGAAATCGCCGCCCGCATGGCGATCGAAGACTTCGGGGGCGAAGTGCTAGGCAAGAAGATCGAAACCATCGGTGGAGATACGCAAAATAAAGTAGACATCGCCAGCCAGATGGTGCGCAACTGGTTCGACACCAAGGATACGGTGGCGATTGTCGACGGCGGCGCCAGCTCGACCGGCTTGGCCGCCGCCGCTATCGCCAAGGAAAAGAACAGGTCGGCGCTGATCAGCGGCGGTTTCGCCGCCGATTTCACTGGCGCGCAATGCGCCAGGACGACGACGCAGTGGGCCCCGGACACCTACGCACTGGCCAAGGCTGTGGTGCATAGCAATCTGGAAGCCGGCGCGAAGTCCTGGTTCTTCGTCACCACCGATTACGTTTTCGGCAAAACCCTGGAAAAAAACGCCAGCCATTTCATTGAGCAGGAGGGTGGCAAGGTGCTTGGCGGAGCCCGCCATCCGCTGGGGGCGCTGGATTTCTCCTCTTTCCTGCTGCAGGCCCAGTCTTCGGGAGCGGATGTGATCGGCCTGGCAAGCGCGGGCGGCGATCTGGTCAATCTGGCCAAGCAAGCCCAGGAATTCGGCCTGGGTAGCGGCAAGCCCAGGCTGGCCACATTCCTGACCTTTATCAACGATGTCAGCGGCATGGGCCTGGATGTTGCCAAAGGCCTGGTCTTTCCCACGGCTTTCTACTGGGACGCCAACGCTGACACACGCGCCTGGACCCGGCGCTGGCAACAGAAAAGCGGCTTTACCCAGGCCTCCTCGGTGGTCCAGGCGCTGACCTATGTCAGCGTCGTCCATTACCTGCGCGCCGTCAAGGCGGCGGGCTCGTTTGACGGCGACAAAGTCATGGCCAAGATGCATGCGTTGCCGATAGACAGCAAACTGATCAAGAACGCACGCATCCGCCCCGAAGATGGGCGCGTAATCATGGACTTGATGCTGGTTCAGGTGAAAACGCCGCAGGAATCCAAAGCGCCCTACGATTTCTATAAAATTCTCGCCACGATTCCCGGCGATAAGGCATTCGTGCCGCTGGCGGAAAGCACCTGCCCCCTGGTGAAAAAATCATGAAGCCACGCTGAACCTGCTTCAGGCATCATGCACTGACGCCCATGCCACAAGGGCCCCGTCGCGCTTGGCCTTGCGCCGGGGCCGGCGGGACCCACGCCCTGCCACTGGCTTTCAAGTCCCCTTTGCGGTTGCGACGATGCATCGGTTTTTTTATAACAAAAAGAAATAAACTTATGGCATAACGTCGCTCTTGGTAATTACCCGTAGACGGCGTAAGATGATGCTTTTCATTTCAACCCGCGCCGTTTGGCGTTTTCCACTCATGGCTTCGAATCCTTCCACCCTGCCGGCCTCCCGCGGCACGCCAATCAACGTGCGTCCGGCAATGATTTCATTCGCGTTAATCGTTATCGGGATTTTCTATCTGAATGGCGCAGTCAGCGGCAAGCAAGCAGCCTTATGGGTTGTCGGCGCATTGTTGGGCGCAACGCTCTATCACAGCGCGTTTGGCTTCACTTCCGCGTGGCGCGTCTTTATTTCTGACCGGCGTGGCGCCGGCCTGCGCGCGCAAATGTTTATGCTGGCCCTGGGCTGCCTGCTGTTTTTCCCGATCCTTGCCAACGGCTCGCTTTGGGGTCAGAACGTGAGCGGTTTTGTCAGCCCGCCCGGCACCTCGGTGGTCGTCGGTGCGTTTATCTTCGGCATCGGCATGCAACTGGGTGGCGGTTGCGCCTCCGGCACACTCTATACCGTTGGCGGCGGCAGCACCCGCATGATCATTACCTTGCTCGGCTTTATCGTTGGCTCGGTGGTCGGTGCCGCCCATTTGTCCTGGTGGGCCAGCCGGCCTTCATTCGCTCCGTACTCCATTGTCCAGGAATGGGGCGCGCCATCGGCCCTCGTCGCCAGCCTGGTGTTGTTTGTCGGCATAGCGCTCTTCACGATCTGGGCGGAAAAGCGCCGCCATGGCAGCCTGATCTCTTCCGCGACCAGTGCCGGCCAGGCGCGCGGCTGGGGGCGCCTGCTGTCAGGCCCTTGGCCACTGATCATTGGTTCCGTATTGCTGGTCTTGCTTAACTTTGCCACGCTGGCCCTGGCTGGTCGCCCATGGGGCGTCACTTCCGCCTTCGCGCTGTGGGGCTCCAAAGCATTGATGGCGGTGGGTTACGATGTCAGCACCTGGGACTTCTGGCAGGGCCCTGCCGCCAAGTCGCTGGCAGCGCCGGTCAGCAACGATATAACAAGTGTCATGGACATCGGCATCGTGCTGGGCGCATTGCTGGCCGCGAGCCTGGCCGGCAAATTCGCGCCCGTCTGGAAAATCCCTGCCCGTTCCATCATTGCGGCGATAGCCGGCGGCCTGCTGCTCGGCTATGGATCGCGTCTAGCTTTCGGTTGCAATATCGGCGCCTATTTCAGCGGCATCCTGTCGGGCAGCCTGCACGGCTGGTTGTGGCTGCTTGCCGCGTTTGCCGGCAATGTGCTGGGCACCCGCCTGCGTCCGCTCTTTGGCCTGGCGGTGGAGAAAACCCGTCTCACCGCCTGCTAGGCGGGCCAACCGTTGCAAAAAAAACACCGCCCCGGCTGAACGCCGGGCGGTGTTTTTTTCATGCGGTGCGTGAACCGCTTGCTATGGCCCGTCGGCTCAGGGTTGTTCGCTCATGCGCACGCGACGGTTTTGCGCCCGCCCAGCTTCGGTGGCGTTGTCCGCCACCGGCGACTGCATCCCTTCTCCCTGGATCGTGATCTTGTCTGCATCCACGCCCTGCAATACCAGATAAGCCTTGACCGATTCGGCGCGCTTGCGCGACAAGGCCAGATTACCTTGCTCGCTGCCCGACGCATCGGTATAGCCAGACAGGCTTACCGCTTTGCCGCTCTGTTTCAGATGATCCGCATATTGTTCCAGCTCGGCCTGGAAGCGGCTATCGATCTCGGCGCTGCCCGTGGCGAACAGTACGACCCGGGTCGTCTCGGAAACAGGTTTGGCAGCCGCCTGCGTTGCCGGCGCCGCTTCGACCTGCGTCTGATTGCTTACCGTCACGCCCTCGCCCAGCAAGGCCCCGGCTTTTCTTGCCAGGGCCTGCGCCGCGTCGGTGGAGGCCACTGCGCCGCTCAGGACCGCCTTATCGCTGTCCAGCACCACGCTGACGCCATGATAGTCGCGCAGCAACCCCATCAGGCCATTGTAGTCGTCGAACGCGGCCGCCGGGGCATCGGCATTGACAGCGAGCTCATCCTCAATCCGGCTGTGTCCGTCGATCAGCTTGGCGGCACTGATCACACGGCTTCGGGTTGCCGCATCCGGCACGGTGCCCGCGATATGCAGCGTATCGCCATCGCGCCGCAACTGCAGTTGCCCGACAGCGGTCTGGGTGGGCGCTGCTGGTTCGCTGGCGGCCGCTGACTCGGATGTCGTTGTCTCAGTCGCGGTGGCGGCTGGCGTATCGTTAGCGAATGTCGTGGTCTTGCCCGGCGCGGCGTCGGACTGTGTCTCTGCCCGGGGTGGCGCCGCCGGTGTTGCTTCACTGGCATCTTCGGCCGAGGTTCCAGCGGATCCGGCAGCGACCGGGGCCGGGGTATCGGCAAAGGTGGTGGTTTTGCCCTTAGGCTGCGTGGTCGCCACGTCGGTCGAAGCGCCCGGCGGTATTGCTGCTGGCGCGGTTGTCTCGGCCTTCTCCGCCGGCGGCGTCGTGGCTGCCGCTTGCGGTTTCTCGGTGGCCTCGTTCATTGGTGCGGGCACACTGGCCCGCCCGTTCTGCCCGCCAGCGTTATCGCCGGCGGACGTTTCGCCAGCCGCCGGCCCGGTTGAATCGGCCGATGCCGTGTCAGGGCTTGTCGCGGCGGATCCTGCGCCGCCCTGGTCAGTCGACGCTGCCGGCTGCCCGCCCGTAGCGGCAGGCTGCGCTTCGGGCGCAGGCGGGGTGTCTGCGGGCGCAGCGGAAGACGCGTCGGCGGCGGGTTCTTCCATTTTATCGTCGGCCATGCCCGTCGTGGGCGGTGCGGTATCTGCTGCTGCAGCACCGGTCTCGCCCTTGGTGGCCGCATTGTCGGCGTCCGGTGCTGGTTTGTCGCTGGCTGCGGCGGACGAGGGTGCCGTTTCCGTCGCAGCGCCAGTGCCGGCACCGACTTGCGTTGCATTATTATTGGCGCCGCTTTCGGCATTGCCAGCAGGTTTGTCCTGGGTGTTCTCCGTGGCGCCCGCTTTTGGCGCCGCGCTATCCTTGTCGGCCACCGGCTCGGGGAAGGAAGTCGCCGGCGACTCCGTGGTTGGCCCTGCCGCATCACCTGTGGCTGGCGTTCCGGCGGCGGACGGCGCAGGCGCTGCGGCCGGCGGCGTGGTGCCGCTTTCAGATACGGCAGCATCGCCGCTGGCTGGTGCGTTTGCCGCCGGCGCAGCGGTTTCGTCCGCGGGCTCGGTTGCGCTATTGCTGCAACTTTTCATCCAGGCGATCAGGGCCAGCAATACCGCCAGCGCCAATACCCATTTGAACCAATTGCCGCTGCGCGCCGTCGTGGCGGTCGTGCCCGTGGCCGGGTGTTTTTCTGCGGTGTCGGCCCCGATCGTCACGCCCGCGGCGGCCAGCGCCTGCTCGCCATATAATGCCTCGGGCGTATCGGCTCCCAGTGCTGCGAGCGCCGGTGCATCCAGCAATGGTGCGACATGATTCGCCTGGCTTGCCAACAATACCGGCAACGCCTGTGCCGGCGCCGCTTCGTGGGCGAGATTGTTCTTAAGGAACGACAACACAAACGGAATCACGATGGCAAGCAGCGACCCCACCGCCTTGCTATCGAGACCCGTCACGGTTTCCAGATGCGAGATCACGGGCGCATGCTGCTTGCCCAGCACATCGGCCTGCTCGCTCTCGCCCAATGTGATGATTTGCGCGAACTGGTCATTTGTCAGCACGGTGGGCGACAGCGCGCTGGAGGTCAGGTTGGTGTGGATGCTTTCCTTCTGGATATGGCCCAGCAAGGCCTGCGCGCCGTCAGGCTCGCGTGCCTGGGTGGCCATGGCGCCGATGGTAAGCGCGACCGCCTGGTCATAGGCGGTCGTCGCTTGCGGACGTGTGATATCCAGATAATCGGATACCTGAGCTATCAGGCTATCGCGAATGGGACCATTGAAGAACTGACTGAAATCTACGCTCATGGCATCCTACCTGTACAGAGAATTGATCGGATCTGCTACTTGGGTCAGCACCCCATAGTAGCATTATTGCGGCGTCAGTTAATGTTCAGTCTTGTCCCTCGTTGTTGTCAGGCTGGCAAACCGGCGGCTTTCTCGCGATGATAGCGCAAGGTTCCCCGATGGATCACGCGGTCCTGCGCCAGCACCTGATCGGGCGAATAGGCCGGCAGTTCGCGGATGCGGGCGTAGATCGGCGCGAAATCAATTTGCGCCAGCTCGAACAGATCATCCAGGTCGTTGATCACGAAATAGCTTTTCTGCAAATCATCGATCCGGTAGTCGGTACGCATGACCCGCTCCAGATCGAAGCCGATGCGGTTCGGCGAATCATCGTCCAGGCAATACTGGCTTTCGGTGAACGACGAACTGATGCCTGCGCCGTAGATGCGCACGCCATCTTTTTGCTGCACCAACCCGAACTCGATGGTGTACCAGTACAACCGCGAGATAAACGGCAATATGCCATGCTCCAGGGCTTTCAGCCCACCCTGCCCATAGGCCTGCATAAAATCGGCAATGGCCGGATTCATCAACATGGGCGCGTGGCCGAAGACATCGTGGAAAATATCGGGTTCCTGCAGATAGTCCAGCTTCTGGCTGGAACGAATGAATTGTCCCGCAGGGAAGCGGCGGTTGGCGATATGCGTGAAGAAGACGTCGTCAGGCACCAGGCCCGGCACGGCCACGATCTGCCAGCCGGTATGCTTCATGAGCAGGTCGTTAACCCGTCGAAAGTCTGGAATGGCATCGGCGGTAATTGGCATCTGCTTCATGCACGCGAGATATTGGTCGCACACCCGGCCCGGCAATAGCCGGCTTTGGCGCTCGTATAGTGTTTTCCATACCGCATGCTCCTCGGCGGTATAGCCTTCCCAATTCTGGTCAATGGTCCAATCCGGGGATGGCGGCGTGGCGTCGATGGCCGCGCAACCATGTTTTTCGGTTTGCAAATTCACGGTTTTCATGAGGTGTCTCCCACAATGGCTTTTATTCGCAAACAATATCACGCACAGAAAAAATGGGTGAATTCATGCCAAAACAATAAAAACAACGCAATCATTCATGGAAAATCTTATTTTTATTGAAATTTTTTGTATTTTTCGAGAGAAAAAACCCGGGCTCGCCATAAAAAATTGCCAGGCCTTGCACGTCAATCGCCTGCGGGACCGCCACGCGCCGGCGTACCTGTATCAAACCCTTCTATTTATTGGACTGGCGTTGTCACGGAACGTTCCGTCAGGGTCGAGCCAGGGTCCCGCACGACGCAAGGATCTGGAGGCGGATGGGGCGGGATGCGCACGACGTAATTGGCGGTGATATCAGGCCAGCGCTACCAGCGTGCCAGGGCCGGGTCGGCTTCTTGCTGGTGACGGCCCTGTTGCAGGGACGGTCGCAACACAGTTGCTCAAAGCGCGTCAATGGCCTGCGCCAGCAACACATCGCGCGCTGTCAACCCATTGGCATCGTGCGTCGTCAGCCTGATATCAACCTTGTTATAAACGTTGCTCCATTCCGGGTGGTGATCGGCTTTTTCGGCCAGCAGCGCGACTTTGGCCATGAAGCCAAAGGCCTGGACAAAATTGTCGAAGGTAAATTGCTTGCGCAGCGCCTTGCCCGGCTCGTCCAGCGCCCAGCCGTTGAGCGAGGCCAGCGCGATACCGATTTCGGCGTCATTCAGCGGGGTCATCGTTTTCTCCATGGATCAATTGCAAAGGCTTTTTTTCTTTCCATGGTAAAGCAAAGGCCAGGTCCTGCCAAGCTGGCGCGTAACTTGCGCGAAATGCCAGACTTGCGTCGATGGACATGGGTTCTGACGTTATCATTTGGACTGGGAAAAGAAGATTGGATTGCGTTCGCAATCCGGGACGGCATCATGGATGAACAGGTAAAAATAGCAATGCAAAAGTGGCCCGATGTGCCGGCGGTCTACGGCTGGTTATCGCTCAGCGCCCAGGGTCAGTGGCAGATACACCAGAATGGCGAGGCGCGCGCCGGCCGGCCGGGCGAGGCCATCGCCAATACGCAGATCCGGATTTTCATGGATCGCAATTACGCCGCGAATGAACGCGGCGAATGGTATTTCCAGAACGGGCCGCAACGGGTATTCGTGGATCTGGCGAACGCGCCCTTTATCGTACGCATCGACACTGACGGGCAATCGCTGATCACTCACAACCAGTTGCCCGTCGCCCGCATTGGCGCCTGGTTCCTGAACCAGCACGGCCAGCTCTATATGCAGACCGAGCACGGCGCGGCGATGCTGGCGGGCAGGGACACGGCGGCGGTCACCGAGCGCCTGATGATGACACCGGCGCTGGATCCTTTGCCAGCCGCAGACACACGGGACGGACCAGGCCGGGCACTGGGAGAGGCCGATCTGGCGGCGCTGGAAAACGGTGCCACGCTGCAAGTTGCGCTGGATGGCGCCGCCGCGTTCAGCGCGCCCATGCAGTGGCGCGACGACGGCCTGTTGCCCGCGGTGCTGGGGTTCGTACGCCAGCCGGCAGCAAAATAACGGTTTTTGCCAATCACCCCATAATATTGATTACACTATGCCTCTAGTTTATTGCCGCTGATCACCTACTATGACGTCAACTCCCGTACCGCAGTACTTTCCCGCTCCAACACAGCAGACATACTGCAGCCAGTGCGGCACCCGGCTGACGCGCCTGGTGCCCCCGGACGACAACCGGCCTCGCGACGTTTGCAATCATTGCGGCGCGGTCCATTACAGGAACCCGCTGATCGTTGTCGGCACGCTACCGGTCTGGCGGGACCAGATCCTGCTGTGTCGCCGCGCCATTGAGCCGCGCTATGACAAATGGACGCTGCCCGCCGGTTTCATGGAGTTGTCGGAAACCACCAGCCAGGGCGCGCTGCGCGAAACCGACGAGGAAGCCGGCGCCGATGTTTCGCTGGGCCAGCTTTTTACCGTGCTCGATGTACCGCGGGTCAATCAGGTGCATATGTACTTTCTGGCAACGGTCAATAGCGAACGGCTGGATCCGGGGCCCGAGTCCCTGGAGGCCCGGTTTTTCGACGCCCAGGACATCCCCTGGGACGAACTGGCGTTCCGGACGGTTTCCTATACGCTCAAGGCGTATTTCCAGGACCTCGCCAGCGGCGGTTTCACCACCCACTATCACAGCATCGAGTAGTCAACGCCATGAGTCGCGCCCGCCAATATGATTACCCTGCCCTGCCTCGATGACGGCGCCCCCTTTCCTCCCGCCTGCCAGGCGCTGAGCGAACCCGATGGCCTGCTGGCCTTCGGCGGGGACTTATCGGCATCGCGCCTGCTGCAGGCTTATCGCCTTGGCATTTTCCCCTGGTATTCGGACGACCAGCCTTTGCTCTGGTGGTCGCCGGCCGCCAGAATGGTGCTCAAGTGCAGCGACTTCAAGGTCTCGCATAGTTTGGCCAAGACCATCAAGCGCGTAGCGCGCGACGAATGCCAGCAGCAAGCCCGCGTCCGCATTTGCACCGATACCCGCTTCGAGGCGGTCATGCGCGCCTGTGCGGCGCTGCGCCGGTCCCAGGCCGGAACCTGGATTACCGAAGAAATGATCGCCGCCTACTGCCAGTTGCATCGCCTCGGCTATGCGCATTCCGTCGAAACCTGGATCGAGGGCGAGCTCGCCGGCGGTCTTTATGGCATCTGTATCGGGCGTATGTTCTATGGCGAATCCATGTTTTCCCGGCAACCCGATAGCTCCAAAATCGCGCTGGCCTGGCTCGTGCGCTTTCTGGAACAACGCCAGGTCGCATGGATCGACTGCCAGCAAAATACCGCGCATCTCGCCAGCCTGGGCGCGCGACCGGTTTCGCGCCCTCTGTTTCTTGAGCATGTGGCCCAGGCGGTGCAGCAGCCAGCCCTTGCCTGGCAGGCGGGACAACTGCTGGCCGATGGCCAGATAAGGGGGTTATCCCGAGAAGCAATGGCGGCACAATTTCGAGTATAGTAGGCAATATCAGGACAGCCGGCTGACTCATGAGCGATATACACGACCCTTCATTCAATACCCTGCAGTTTTACCTGACCGCGCCCTATTCCTGCAGCTATCTGGAACAGCATCAGGCACGCTCGCAGGTGGTTGTTCCAGGCCACCTGATCAGCCCTCAGGTATACGCGCAACTGTTGCGTCACGGTTTCCGGCGCAGCGGCCTGTTTACCTATCGCCCCAGGTGCGACCAGTGTCGCGCCTGTATCTCGGCCAGGGTAGACAGCGAGCATTTTGTCGCGTCGCGTACGCAAAGACGCATCGCCCGCCGCCACAACAATCTGCAGGCCACGGTCCGCCCGCTGGAATGGGACGATACGCATTTCGCCCTTTACCGTAAGTACCAATCGTCGCGCCACGCCGGCGGCGGCATGGACGACGACAGCGCCGAGCAGTACCGCGAGTTCCTGCTGACCAGCCGCATCGACTCGCGCCTGGTGCAGTTTCACGACGAGGACGGGCAATTGCGCATTGTCTCGATTATCGATGTCTCCGACGATGGCTTGTCGTCTGTCTATACCTTCTTTGACCCGGACTACCCGGGCAGCCTGGGCACCTACTGTATTCTCTGGCAAATCGACTATTGTCGGAAACTGAATCTGCCATGGCTGTATCTTGGCTACTGGATCGCCCAAAGCCGTAAAATGGCGTACAAAATTAATTTCCAGCCTATCCAACTTTATATCAACAATCGCTGGATCGACAGTGACGCGCTTGACCTGTCGGCTCCGCCCTTTATCTGAACTGCCATGTCCCTAGCCTACCGTCTTTACCCGCTGCTTCGTCCCGTGCTGTTTAGCATGGAACCCGAGCGCGCCCACGAGTTCACCCTGAACGGGCTACGCAAGGCGCATGAACTCGGATTGCTGAAAAAGCTGTTGCGCGCCCTGCCTGCCGCGCCGATTCAATTGCTCGGCCTGACACTGCCCAATCCGGTTGGCCTGGCGGCCGGCCTGGACAAGAATGGCGCCTATATCGATGCACTGGGCGAGCTGGGTTTCGGCTTCATCGAAGTGGGCACCGTCACGCCCCTGGCGCAACCGGGCAATCCCCGTCCGCGCATGTTCCGCCTGCCCGAGGCCGACGCCCTGATCAATCGCCTGGGCTTCAATAACCTGGGGCTGGATGCTTTCCTGGCCAATGTCGCCACCAGCGACTGGAAGCGCCGCGGCGGCGTTCTGGGCCTGAACATCGGCAAAAATGCCGCCACGCCGATCGAGCAGGCGGCCAGCGATTACCTGCGCGGACTCGAGGCCGTATATCCGCACGCCGATTATGTCACGGTGAATATTTCTTCTCCCAATACCCAGAACTTGCGCGCCCTGCAACAGGCCGACGAACTGACGGGCCTGCTGGCGGCGCTGCGCGATAGCCGCAGCCAGTTGGCCGACCGTCACGGCAAGTCCGTGCCCGTCGTCGTGAAAATCGCGCCAGACCTCGACAACCAGCAAGTGGAAACCATTGCGAACCTGCTGCCCGAGTACGGTATCGATGGCGTTATCGCCACCAATACGACGTTGTCGCGCAAGGGGGTCGCGGGCCTGCCGCATAGCAAGGAAAAAGGCGGTATGTCCGGACGGCCGCTGCACGAAGCTTCGCTGAAGGTCATTGCCGGCCTGCGCCGCCATATGGGTAACGCCTACCCCATTATCGGCGTAGGCGGAATCCTGGAGGGCCAGCATGCCGTCGAAAAAATCCAGGCCGGCGCCAATGCGGTGCAAATTTATTCGGGGCTGATCTACCGTGGCCCGGTCCTGGTCGACGAATGCGTCCGGGCAATATCGGCCAATACCGGCGTCTGAATCCGACCCGGCCCAGGGCAGCGCTTCCGACAATCGTTCGCAAATAAAAATTCCCGCAGGCCCAATGGGCCTTGCGGGAATGTTATTTGGCGGCTCGACACCGCCTGCCTGCATGGCCAAAAGTACTTAATGGCCATCTGTTTGCATGGCGGCCTGCTGCCGGCCGTCCTGCGATCAGGCCTGGCGGCGGGCGGCAGAGCGTGTTGCGGTGGCCGCAGCCTTGGTGGCGGATTCGGTCGCCTTGATCGTCGCATTGGTGGCGGCGGACAGATTGGATTCGGCCACTTCCGCTGCCTGCTTGGCAGCCTTGTTCATGGAGTCATAAGCGGTAGAAACCGTAGCCAGTGAGGACTTCATCAGCGCAACGGCGCTTTCGGAGCCGGTAGGCGCGTTCTTGGCCAACTGGTCGATGGCTTCGGAGACCTGCTGCTGGCCTTCGGCAACCTGGGCTTCGGTCAACTTGATCAGTTCGTTGCTGACACCGGAAACGATGTCGTAGACATGCTTGGTGTAGGCAACGGCTTTTTCTGAATTTGGCTGGGCCAGTGAAGACACGAAAGCGGCGGCTTCCTGGGGATCTTTCAGCTCGGCAGCCTGTTGCGACTGCTCGGCGACTTCGCCCAGCGTGGCTTTGATAACTTTGAGGTTCAGATCAACCAGTTTTTCGAAACCGTTGAACAGGGCCCCTTGCACGGCAACGGCGGCGTTCATGGCGGATTTCTGGCGATCGATGATCTGTTGTGGAATGGCGCTCATAATAATTCCTTGATAGGTGAATCTGTTTTGATGTAAAGCAGACACTGTGTATCGGTCTGACCTGAAGAAACTGCGTAAACAACTTGCTGCGACTGGCTGCAATATGTTTTTAACATCCAGGGTTGTGTTCACCCATGCTATATTGCATTGCACAATTCGAATTATACGGGTTGCGAACATAGAGTCAAGTATTTTTTGTGCACCGCACAAAAAATACTTGCGATTTATTGCCGAATAAACCTAACTGTTTGAATAATAATTGGTTTGCGTGACGCTGGCGTGACAGGATAGAGGGCGGCAAAGGGCTTGGCATGCCCGGTGGGCTGGCGCGTGCCGCGCTATTCGTAACCCAGGGCGCTGGAAATTTTTGCTGCGGTGCCAACCAGCATTTCGACCCATTCTTCCTGCAACCGCTCGGCCGGCGCCGAAATCGATAACCCGGCCACGAGCTTGCCTGAATCATCGTAAATGCCGGCAGAAATACAGCGCACGCCCAGTTCCAACTCTTCGTTATCGCGCGCGTAGCCATGCCGCCGCACGAAGCTGAGCTCCCGTTCCAGGCGCTCCAGATCGGTCAGGCTGTTGCGCGTGTTGCCGGAGAGCCCGGTGCGCGTGGCATAAGCCCTGACAAAACGCGCATCCGAGGCCGCCAGAAACAGCTTGCCGACCGAGGTCAGATGCAAGGGTGCCCGTCCGCCGATGGCCCGCACCACTTGCATGCCCGAACGCTCGCTCCAGGCGCGATCAATGTACACGATATCATCGCCCTGCTGGATTGACAGATTTACGGTCTGGCCGGTGAGATGATGCAGTGTTTGCAGATAGTCATGGGCAACGTCGCGGACATTGAGGCGGTCCTTGACCAGCGCGCCCAGTTCCAGCAGGCGAATGCCAAGTTGATACATGCCGTTATTGACCCGATCGACATAACGCCCCACCGCCAGATCGTTCAGAATGCGGTGCGCGGTAGACGCGTGCAATTGCGTTAGCGCCGCGATATCCTTGAGGGAAACGGGATGCGATTGCTCCGCCAGCACATCCAGCACTTTCATGGTGCGTTCCAGGACCTGGATGCTGATAACGGGCAGATCCTGCTTTTCAGCGGCAGCAGGACCCGTTGCAGATAAAAGCCGGTTTGCCATGGCGTCAGTCATTTAGTATATTGCAGTGCAATATATTCTATCCCATAATGTGAAATCAGGGAAGCCTATATTGTCGTAGAAACGACAATTGACTGACAATCATCACCGAAATCAGGGTTTATCCGGATGAAAACGCCCGCCCACTCTCAGGATTTCTCCCTTGAGGTATTCGAAAGCGGTTGTGGCATCGGGCTCTTCCCCCTTGACCCCGAGATCGATATACGCCCCTTTGCCCTGACCCATGGTGGGCAGCGAGAAGGTCCGGATTTCGGGCCACTGGACCTCGATATGTTCCAGCGCGGGCGTGATGCGCGACTCGGGTACGCCATATGCCAGGATATTATGGGATACCAGTTTGCGCAGGTTCTGGTAATCGGCGTAGCGATGATCCAACGTCCACTCGATCATTGGCCATGCCATTTCGGGAAATCCCGGCACAAAGGTATGGTCATGAATGAAAAAGCCCGGGATACGGTTATACGGATTGGGCACGATGTCCGAACCGACGGGAAACACGCCCATGGCCAGCCGCCGCTGGTTCTCAGGAGAGCCGGGGTCGTGCGTACCGCGCCCTTCGCGCGCCAGCTCGGCAAAGCGCTCGGTGATCAGGCGCTCGGCTTCCGGATGCAGGGCCAGGGGCACATCCAGCGCCTGGGCAACGGCGGCCCGCGTCTTATCGTCGGGCGTGGCGCCAATGCCGCCGCTGGAGAACACAATATCGCCGGAGGCAAAACTGCGCTTGTACGCTGCGACCAGGGTATCGAGATCGTCGGGCAGAAATTCGGCGCGCGCCAGCTGCATGCCGCGCGCGCCCAGCAGCTCGATGATTTTGGATAAATGCTTGTCCTGGCGGCGCCCCGACAGGATTTCATCGCCGACGATAATCAAGCTGATATTGCGCGCTGCGTTCTGGTTCATGCTATTGTTCCTTTTTTTGCCCGGGATTGATCCGCTATTCTAACGCTATTGCGCGGGCAGTAAAGGCATTGCCTGACGCCGCTGCTGCATGAGCGCTTCCAGGCCGTGGTGGGCAAAGACCAGGGAGGTGAAGACGGGCAGCACGATCCAGGTCAGCGGCACCAGGTTTATCGTGGCGCAAATCGTGCCGATCAGCCATCCGCCGGGGCGATGCCGGGCAATGACTTGCATGCGCTCGTTCTCGGTCGCATGCTCGACCAGCGCATCGAAACGCAACATATGGGTAAAGGCATAAGCCCACCAGAAGACATGCAGCAAGATGGCGACTGGCGGGATCAGCCAGAAAGGCAGGGTCAGCACCCAGCCGAGCAGGAACAGGACACCGACTTTCAGGGAATTAAGCATACTGGCCAAAAAAACGTTGCGGCCCTGCCGCTCCAGTGCGGGATAGTCGTTGCGGGCAACGTGACCCACGACCATCGGCATGACCAGCACGGCGGCGATCAACAGTCCGACGCTGCTGCCCACGGTGACCATGATCACGAACACGAGAATATGCACGATGTACAGGGTCAAGGAGAACAGACCCATGCTGGACATCCAGCTTTCCACCCCGTTGACCAGGGATGATTCGGTCATGACCTGACTCAACCAAGTCGAAACCGGATCCCACAGGAAACGACCGAAGAACAGCATTGCCACCAACGCGGCGAAAAACGGCAACAGTAGCGCCAGCAGCATGCGCGGCTGCAACTGCGAAACCAGCGCGCGGCCGAATGCCCGGCCGACGCCGGTGTAGGGTCCGGATTGCGTTGGCGGAGGCTGGAATGGTGTACTATTTTGCATGGCTATGTTCCGACGATGATTGGCATGGCTTCAGATTCAACGGCATCTTCCTGGTTTACCCCATTATGTTCATTCAAGAACCCGCCCGGCATATTCCCCAAGTCCTGCAAGCGCTGGAAAGTCCCGATACCTGGCTAATCGCCTGTTATTGCGCGGCCTGGTGCGATACCTGCGGCGACTACCACGACGCATTCCGAAGCATGAGCGAGCGTTACCCCCAGCATTTGTTCCTCTGGATCGACGTCGAGGACAATCCCGAATTACTGGACGATCTGGATGTCGAGAACTTCCCGACCCTGCTGATCCAGACCCAGGGAACCACCCGTTTTTTCGGCACGATGCTGCCCTATATCGGCCACCTGGAACGCATGTTGCAAGCGGTCCAGGAAGATCCGCAGCGCACCACGGAAGGCCCCGGCGACCTGCGTCACCTGCTGACGCCGGCGGCCTAGGGTAAGGCGGCACCTGCCATTCGGTTCAAGATTGGCATGAACCGCGGCCCTTTCAAGGGCCGGCAGGCAACTGAAACATTATTTTTCGGTATTTGGGCGACCGCCCAGGAGAACAGCCAGCATCTGCTTGGATCCAGGGCCCGTTTCGGGACGGCGGCCGGCGGGCGCGGCTGCGGGTTCCGCACGCGCTGCCGAGGGCTCGTAGGGCCGGAAGAAAAAGTCATCGATCGGCGCGACACGCGTTGCCGGGAAGGTTTTCTTATAGCGTTCGGGCTTGCCCTGGGAACGCGATGTTTGATGGCCGCGACGTAAAAACACGTCGGGAATCGAAAGCACGCCGCGGGGAACGGGCACCTTGATCAGCTTCTCGATATCCTCGAGGAGTCTTTCTTCGTTTTCGGTGAAAAACGCGATGGCTTCGCCCTTGGCCCCCGCCCGTCCCGTACGACCGATACGATGGACGTAGTCTTCGGCATTGAACGGCAGGTCCATGTTGATCACGCAAGGCAGGCCGACAACATCCAGCCCCCGGGCGGCGACATCGGTGGCCACCAGCACCGAGATCTCACCCGATTTGAAACCCTCGAGCGCGCGAATGCGTTCGGCTTGCGAGCGATCGCCGTGGATCGATTCGGCATTGATGCCTTCGCTGGCCAGTTCCCTGGCGACGCGACTGGCGCCGATCTTGGTGTTGACGAACACAATGACCTGGCTGAGGTTGCGCGACTTGAGGGTATACAGCACGGCCGCTTTCTTTTCATTGGGCGCCACCGGATAGGCGATCTGCGTCACGGTCTCGGCTGTCGCATTGCGCGGCGCGACGTTGATCTCTACGGGATTGTTCAGGAAACTGCGCGCCAGTTTGCGAATATCGTTGCTGAACGTGGCCGAAAACAGCAGGCTTTGCCGCGAGGTGGGCAACAGGCGCAGGATCCGGTCCAGATCGGGCAGAAAGCCCATGTCCAGCATGCGATCGGCCTCGTCGAGCACAAGGATGCTGACCTGGCCCAGGCTCACGTTTTTCTGCTCGATATGATCCAGCAACCGGCCCGGCGTCGCGATCAGCAGTTCGCACCCCTTTCGCAGTTCGTCGCGCTGCGCGTTCATGTCCACGCCGCCGAAGACGACCGCGACGCGCAGGGGTGAGCTTTTGCTATAGCGCTTGACGCTTTCAGCCACTTGGTCGGCCAGTTCGCGCGTCGGCGCCAGGATCAACGCCCGGACGGGATGCCGCGCCGGCGACATGCTGGCGTTGGCCATGGGCATAAGCCGATGCAGCAGCGGCAAGGTGAACGCCGCCGTCTTTCCGGTTCCGGTCTGCGCCGCCCCCATGACATCTCGTCCGTCCATGATCTGTGGCATCGCCTGCGCCTGGATCGGGGTGGGTTTGGTATACCCGCTGGCCATTACCGCCTTGAGCAGGTCTGGATGCAGGCCTACCTCGGTAAAGGATTCAAAGGTATCTTTTTTGCCGGAAGATGGCATATTCTCTTGGGTCATCAAGTGTGTTTTTGGGAGAGCGATGAGGCGCCCGAGGGCGCGAAAACGCCATTTTACTCTACTCGGCGCGGGATCGTTCCCCAGGGAGCGACGGCGCGGGATAAAACGTCAGAAAATCCAGCGTATCGTCCACAAAACCAGCATGCCGACGGCGATCATGAACAGAATGTTCCTGACCCGCAAAAACGCCAGGGCTGCCATCACTGCGGCGAAAAACTCCGCCCCCAATTGCGGCCACTGGCCCGGCGCCCAGGGCAGCAGGCTGGGGACGATAATCGCCGTGAGGGCTGCGACCGGCGCATAGCGCAAGGCGCGACTGACCGTTTTGCCCAGCGGGAAATACTGGCCCAGCATCAGATAGCCCGCGCGCGTCAGCAGACTGCCGATGCCCAGCAACAAAGTGACCAGCGCGATATAGGTGTCGCTCATGCCCGGCCTCGCTTGGTCAATGCCTGCTCGGCCACGATCCCCGCCGCGATCCCGGCGATGATCGCAATGAACAAGCCCAGCCGCAAGGGCAGCGGCTGGCCCAGCCAGGCGACGACACCGGACACCGCCACCGTCATGAGCATGGGCCGGCCCTTCACCAGCGGAATCACCACCGCCATCAGCGTGAGGACGCCGGCAAATTCCAGCGACCACTCGCGCGGCACCCGGTCCCCGACCAGCACGCCGGCCAGCGTGCTCAGTTGCCATGCGGCGGCAATCGCGGCGCCCATGGTCAGATAGGTCCAGACATACACCGTTCGCCTTTTCTGGCGCACATTGCGAAACAGATTGACGAACACGACGTAGTTGATATCGGTCAGCAGATAGCCCAGGACCAGACGTTTGAAATACGAGTAGCGCTCAAAAAACGGATATAACGTTGCCCCGAATATCACGAACCGGATATTCACAATGAAGCCCGCCAGAAAGACCATCCACACCGGCGCGCCGGCCGCCATGAGCGGCAGCGCGGTCAGTTGCGCCGACCCGGCATAGACCCAGACCGACATGATCATGGATTGCCAGAACGACAGGCCGTAATTGACCATCGCGACCCCGGATACAAACCCCCAGGCCGCGAGGGCCAGCAGATGGGGCGACACGGCGCGCATGCCAAGCCGCGCGGCTTGTCGGCGCGCCAGCCGGACCGCGGGCTCGGCCTCGGGCAAAACGCGCGCGAAAAGAGTAAACGGGGAAAACAAAACAGTTCCTTGTGCTGTACAATACGCTTGGCAGGCCGCGCATCGGGCATCGGTTTTCCGAATGAGCCGATTGACACTGATTCAGATTTACGCTGATTCTAGCAAATGCCGGGGATGCCATCCTCGTTGCGCAGCCACGACCACGGAAATATAATAGGCCAGCCATCGGTTATGTCAACCGGCTGCCTGCTGCAGGCGTCCGCCTCCGGGCGCCAGGCAGCGTCCGCAGCCGTGCCGCTCGCGCACGGCGCGTAATTTGCGCTTATATAGGAAGTTTCTGATGTCCGCACAATTGAAAACGACCCCCATCGAGGTCTCTGCCAGCGATCTGCCGGTGTATTGTCCGGGGCCGAATGCCCCGACCTGGAGCATGCACCCTCGCGTGTTCCTGGATGTCAGCAAAACGGGGGCGGCCGCCTGTCCCTACTGCGGCGCCGTCTATAAACTGAAAGCCGGCGAGAAAGTGCATGGCCATTAAAAGCGACATGACCACCCCGAAACGTTCCGTGTTCGCCAGCCCCGACGAGGTCGAGCAGGCATTCTACGAAGCGTTGCGCCTGGGTGATGTCATGCGCTTGATGAACACCTGGGCCGACGACGAGGAAACCGTCTGCATTCATCCTGGCGGCGAACGCCTGATCGGCGCCAGCGCCATTCAGGCCTCCTGGCAGGAACTGCTGAACCAGGGCCCGCTCCACATTACGGCGCGCCATCCTGTAGTCATTACCTACGGCATGACCGTGGTCCATATCCTGATCGAGGAACTCCAGGTCAATACCGCGGGGGGCAACAAGGAACTGCTGTTCTACGCCACCAATGTCTACCACAAGGGCCGCACTGGCTGGCACCTGGTGCATCACCACGCCGCGCCCGCGCCGTCCGACGTGCTGCTTTCCGAAATGCACGACATTCCCAACCTGCTGCACTAAGCGGCGCCGGGGCACCTGCCGTCTGCCGTTGCGCCTGCCTATTTACGCCCATTGCGACAAATCATTTTCCAATCCTACCGTGACCGCCCGACTCGACCTTCGCGCCTGCCCGTCTCCCGCCTGGCAGTTTGACGGCCACCTGCAGACCATCGCCGCCATGCGCTGGGGCAAGCGCACGCCACAATCTTTTGTCCGCCAACGCATCGCCACGCCCGACCACGACTTCCTGGATATCGACTGGCTCGCGCCGGGCTCGCCCACCACCGCCCTGCCCGACAACACAACAAGCGGCCCGGCCCTCATGCTTTTTCACGGGCTGGAAGGCAGCAGCCAAAGCCATTACGCGCTGGCGATCGCCGCCCATTTCGCCGCCCTTGGCTGGGTGGTGGCCATTGCGCATTTCCGGGGTTGCTCGGGCGAGCCCAACAGGCTGCCGCGCTCCTATTTTTCAGGGGATTCCGGCGACATCCAGACGCTGCTCGCGCATGCTCGCCAGCAATTGCCACAAGCCTCCTGGCACGCGGTGGGCATCTCGCTTGGCGGCAATGCGCTGCTGAAGTATTGCGGCGAGCAAGGCACACACCTGGACTGGCTCAAGGCGGCAGCGGGCATTTCGGTGCCCACCGATCTGATCGCCACCGGCATGCGGTTGCAAAACAGCGTGGCTGGCCGCTATCTGTATTCGCCACATTTTCTGCATACCATGCGGGAAAAAATGAAGCAGAAAGCCGCGGCCTTTCCCGGCGCAATGGACTGGAAAAGCGCGCTGGCGGCAGGCTCGCTGCTGGAGTTCGACGACGCCTACACCGGCCCGGCGCATGGTTTTCGCAGCGCGCTGGACTATTGGTCGCGCTGCTCGAGCAAACCCTGGCTGGCGGCCGTGCGGGTCCCGGTCCTGCTGCTCAACGCCAGGAACGATCCCTTCATTCCCGAGGCTAGCCTGCCCGCGCCCGCCGAATGCAGCGCGAGCGTCCTGCTGCATTACCCGGGAACCGGTGGACACGCTGGTTTTGCCACAGGTAAAGGCTGCGGCGAACTGACCTGGTTGCCCCGGCGGCTGGCACGCTTTTTTACCGAACAGCGCTGAGCCAGGCTCGCGGCCATGCGCAAGGCCATGCCCGCCGCATCGGCTTTCCAACAAAAAAGCACCCGCAGGTGCTGTTTTGCTGGGGTTTGCGACGACGCCCATCTGCTGTCGCTTGCGACTACACCGCCTTCAATTGCTGCTGCGCCATTCGCATCTGCCGCATCTGCCTGCCGGTTTTTTGCCGCCCCTTGGCCGACAACCGCATCATGGTGCTCAAGGCGAACAGCAACCCGAAGGTTTCGACCATGGCCGCCGGAATCCACATGGTCAGGCCGCCAATGCTTTGATCGGTCACGGCCGACATCGGCAAGGCCCGCCCGCAAAGATCGAACAACGGATAGATATCCGTGGTCGTGAAGGTGATCACGGCGCCCACGATCATCTGCGGCAGCATGGTAATGATGGGTGAGAGGATGCGCGCGCCGGGCGACAGCACCGCGGGCGATCCCGAGGCAATGGTCCATTGGAAAAAACGGCCGAGGCGCGTCTTCGCTGTCAGCAACGGCGCCACATAGGGACGCCGGTCCAGGATCAGGTTCCAGTACATGAAGCCGCTGATCACCACGGACCAGTTCATCAGCCGGTACAGGCGCCAGTCAAGCATGGAATAGAACTGGATGGTCGGGATAAGCCAGAACAACACCAGGAATACAAACAGGAACGGTACCAGTATTTTGTTGGTGAGCAAGCCGGTGATGAAGCGTCCGGAAAAGCTGCGGCGATAATCGCGCAGCCATACCCTTGCCCGCAGCGGCAGGCCGGCGCGCATGACCTGGCCGGGATAGGCACCCATGATGAGCAGCGGCCCTAAGTGATGCAGCACCAGATGCTGGATGCGGTGCACGAAAAACATGCGTTCCGCGTAATAATCCACATGCGTGTGCAGCGACAGGTAGACCAGCACGAAACCGGCCCAGAACAGTATTTGCCTGGCCAGCGTCACATGATGTACGCGCGTTCCGCGAGCGAACAGCCAGGCCGCCGCGATAAACAGCACGACGAGCGTGGGGGAGAATTCCCAGGGCCGAAGCCACTGCATCAGGTCCAGATCCATCGGGATACCTTTCTTACTTTATCACTTTCTTGCGCACGCGCCGCCGGACCGCGGCGGCCGCCATCTTTAGCATGTCATTTCCAAACAGACGACATGGGCCACAACCATGGACAGGGTAAACATGCTGACCATACCGGCCACCAGCAGATTCAACAGCGCCACCAGGCCCGCCCACGCCCCGCTGGGCTTGAGCCGCTTCTGGTTCGTGTTAAAGCGCGCATCGAATTTCTCATCAGATACCAGACAATACACCGCCGACTCGATAAACCCCATCCAGATCGGGATGAACAGGAAGAAGAACGGGATGCTGTCCCACCATACGGGTTGGGTGAAGGACAGCAACAAGATACCGATACTGATCAGTGTAATGACGGGTGCCAGCGGACGCCTCAGATACCAGCCCTGCAGCGCAAAGGCGCCAAAAAAACAGGCCAGCAACCCCGCGACGGTCTTGGAGCGAAAATACCCGGCAGGCCTGCCCCGCCACCAATGATTCAATGTTTGCACTATGTCAGATACCCAGCCAACGTTACTGGGGTATATTGTACGATACGCCGCCGCTTTGAGGGGCACCCGGGTTTTTTTCCGGCAAATGGTTAAAATAGCGTCATGGAACACGAGGATTTCGATATTGCAGTGGTAGGCGCCGGCCCGGTTGGCTCGGCGCTGGCGTGCGCGCTCACGGCGCTGCCGGGCAAGCCGCTTAACGTGGCGATTTTCCAGGCCGATACCCCGAGCCTGCATGACCCCAAAAGCGACACGCGGGTGCTGGCGCTCAACCACGGCAGCCGCGTCTTCCTCGACACAATCGCGGGCTGGCCGCAATCCTGTGCGTCGATCCAGACCGTCCACGTTTCACAAAAGGGACGCCTGGGCCGCACGGTGATCCGGCACGAGGATTTCCAGGTGCCCGCGCTGGGCTACGTGGTGCCCTACAGCGCCCTGCATGCGCAACTGCAACAGACGCTGGAAGGTCGCAGCCTGACCCGTCTCGCCGGCGCGCCCGCCACACTGGAAAACCGCGAAGACGGCGGCGTCGCCATTCACCAGAATGGCCGGACCTATCGGGCGCGCCTGGCCGTCCAATGCGATGGCGCCCGGCCGTCCACGCGCGTGCGCGACTACAACCAGCATGCGATCATCACGGCCGCGCAAGTTTCCTTGCCGCGTCCGGGCTGGGCCTGGGAACGCTTCACACGGGAAGGCCCGCTGGCGGTGCTGCCTCACCCGCTGCTGCCCCAGGCGCAATCCATCGTCTGGTGCACCTCTCCGCAACGCGCCCGGCATCTGCAAGCCTGCGACGACCAATCCTTTTCCAACGCCCTGACCGCCCACTTCGGCGATCGCCTGGGCCGCTTCACCGTACTCGAGCGCCGCCATGTCTTTCCGCTGGCGCTCAGCGTCACCAGGCATACGGTACAACAACGCATCGTCACTATCGGCAACGCCGCCCAGGCCCTGCATCCGGTGGCGGGCCAGGGCCTGAACCTGGGCCTGCGCGACGTCGCCGGCCTGCTTAACGCGCTGCACCCGTGGCTGTCCGATCCGACAACCGATCCACGCGCATGCCTGGCGGCCTTCGCCAGCCTGCGCCGCGCCGACCGCGGCATCACCTGCCAGCTGACTGACTTCATGCCGCGCATTTTCGCCAGCGGCAACCCGTTGGTGGAACATGCCTGCGGCTTGTCGCTGTTGGCCTTGGATGCGATCGAACCCTTGCGGCGTCCACTGGCCCGCCACCTGCTGCAGGGATATCGCAACTGACACCGCCGCGCCGCGGGACAATTGACATGCGCACGCCGCCGTCCATCCCCTGAGCGCACAAACCTTGGTTAAAATCTGAGCATGCAAATCGGAACCTGGACCCTTCCAAACCGCGTTTTCGTCGCCCCCATGGCCGGCGTGACCGATAGACCTTTTCGCCAGTTATGCAAGAAGCTGGGCGCCGGCTACGCCGTCTCCGAAATGGCCGCCAGCAACCCTGCATTGTGGGAAAGCGTCAAGACGTCGCGCCGCCTGAACCACGATGGCGAGGTCGATCCGATCGCGGTGCAGATCGCCGGAGCCGACCCTGCCATGCTGGCCGAGGCCGCCGTCTTCAATATCCGCAAGGGCGCGCGAATTATTGATATCAATATGGGCTGTCCAGTCAAAAAGGTATGCCATGTCGCATCGGGTTCAGCGCTCTTGCGCGACGAAGACCTGGTTGCCCGCATCCTCGATAGCGTGGTCGCCGCCTGCCGGCCGCATGGCGTGCCGGTAACGCTCAAGACCCGCACCGGCTGGGACCGCGGCAGCCGCAATGCGTTGCGTATCGCGCGCCTGGCGGAGAATGCGGGCATCGCCGCGCTGACACTGCACGGACGCACGCGCTGCGACCTGTACACGGGCGAGGCCGAATATGAGACGATCGCCGCCGTCAAGGCTAACCTTTCCATTCCCGTCATCGCCAACGGCGATATTACCGATCCCGACAAAGCCCGGCATGTCCTTGACTATACCGGCGCCGACGCCATCATGATCGGACGCGCCGCCCAGGGCAACCCCTGGATATTCCGCGAGATCACGCACTTTCTGGATACCGGCACGTACCTTCCGGCACCACGGTATGATCACATGCGTGATATTCTACTGGAACACCTTGAACATCATTATCAGTTCTACGGCGAATACACGGGCGTGCGGACGGCACGCAAGCACATAGGCTGGTATATCGCGCAGTTGCCAGGGGCAGAATTGTTTCGGGCGGACATGAATCGCCTTGAATCGTGTCAGGCGCAGTACAATGCTGTCAATATGTGGTTCACCAAGCTGATCGACGAATCGGCGCCGCGGGTTCCACAAGCTGCAGTCCATTGAGCCAGAACAACAAAAACTTCTCCTTTCACCACCATTATGAACAACACACAAGATCTTCAGGAATGTGTCCGCACAAACCTTGAACTTTATTTTCAGGAACTGGGTGACGGCGATGCCGGCAACCTCTGGACCATGGTCACCAGCTGCGTAGAGAAGCCGCTGCTCGAAGTGGTTATGGAAAAGGCCGGACACAACCAGTCCCGCGCCGCGGACATGCTGGGCATTACCCGCAATACGCTGCGAAAGAAACTGCTTTCCCACAATCTACTGTAATTTGCCATGACTATCAAAACTGCATTACTTTCCGTATCGGATAAAGCCGGTATCGTCGACTTCGCCCGCGCGCTGCAAAGCCGCGGCGTCACATTGCTTTCCACCGGCGGCACCGCCGCGCTGCTGAAAAAGGAAGGCCTGGCCGTTACCGAAGTTGCCGAACACACCCAGTCCCCCGAAATCCTCGACGGCCGTGTCAAGACTCTGCATCCCCGCATTCACGGTGGCTTGCTGGCGCGCCGCGACAGCAAGGCGCATCTGGACACGCTGGCCGAGCACGACATCGCTCCCATTGATCTGCTTGTGGTGAACCTGTATCCCTTTCGTGAAACCATTGCCCGCCAGGGCTGCAGTTTTGCCGATGCCATCGAAAACATCGACATCGGCGGCCCCGCCATGCTGCGTGCCGCGGCCAAGAACCATGGCACGGACAAAGGCGGCGTGACCGTCGTCATCGATCCGGCCGACTACGATGCCGTTCTGCGCGAACTCGATCAACACGGCGCCACCTCTTATGGCCTGCGTCTGGCGCTGGCCAAGAAGGTCTATGCGCATACCGCCGCCTACGATGGCGCGATCGCCAATTACCTGACCACGCTTGCCGACGCGGAACCCGCGCAGGAAGCCGAGCCTGCGCGCCAAATCTGGCCGCAGACACTGACCATTCAATTGCGGCAGCACCAGGCCTTGCGCTACGGCGAGAATCCGCATCAATCGGCCGCATTCTACCTGGACTCGCACGTGGCCGGCGGACTGCTGGGCAACTACGAGCAGTTGCAGGGCAAGGAACTTTCGTACAACAATATCGCCGACGCCGATGCCGCCTGGGAATGCGTGCGCACATTCCAGGCTCCGGCCTGCGTGATCGTCAAGCACGCCAACCCCTGCGGCGTGGCCGTCGCCGGCAATGCCGAACAGGCCTACCGCAAGGCATTCAAGACCGATCCCACTTCCGCCTTCGGCGGCATCATCGCCTTCAACCAGGAAGTCAATGAAGCCACAGCCCAGGCAGTCAGCGAGCAATTCGTCGAAGTGCTGCTGGCGCCATCCTACACGCCCGATGCCCTGGTATTGCTGGCCAACAAGAAAAACGTGCGCGTGCTGACCGTTGCGCTTGGCGACGGCCAGAATACCTTCGACGTCAAGCGCGTGGGTGGCGGCTGGCTGGTCCAGGACCCGGATCACAAGCCCCTGACCGCGGCCGACTGCAAAGTGGTCACCCGCAAGCAGCCTACCGCCCAGCAGATGGATGACCTGTTGTTCGCCTGGAATGTGGCGCAGTTTGTCAAATCCAACGCCATCGTCTTCTGCCGCGAAGGCATGACCTACGGTGTCGGCGCAGGCCAGATGAGCCGCATCGATTCGGCCCGCATCGCCTCGATCAAGGCGGAAAACGCAGGCCTGTCGTTGCAGAACACGGCCGCCGCATCCGACGCCTTCTTTCCTTTCCGCGACGGCCTGGATGTGATCGTCAAGGCCGGCGCAGACTGCGTCATCCAGCCCGGCGGCAGCATGCGCGACGACGAAGTGATCGGTGCTGCCGACGAGCACGGCATCGCCATGGTGCTGACCGGCACGCGGCATTTCCGCCACTGATCCGAACCGCCCGGGCAGCGGCCCGGGCCATGACCCGGACACCTGTCCGGGCGCTTCCGAAGGAGCAAAGATGCTGCGAATACTTGGCATAGATCCGGGACTGCGCCGCACCGGCTTCGGCGTCATCGACGCCGCCGGCATGCGCCTGTCCTATGTTGCCAGCGGCACTATCGTCGTGCCTTCGGATCTGCCGCTGCAGGAACGGCTCAAGGTCATTCTGGACAGCATTCGCGAAGTCGTCGACAGTTATGCGCCGACCGAATCCGCGCTGGAAAAAGTGTTCGTCAATACCAACCCGGCCTCCACGCTGCTGCTAGGGCAGGCGCGCGGCGCGGCCATGTGCGCGCTGGCGGACCGGCATCTCGCGGTATCGGAATATACCGCGCTACAGATCAAGAAAGCCGTGGTCGGCAACGGCCATGCGCAGAAGGAGCAAGTGCAGCATATGGTGCAGCGCCTGCTGTCGCTGAACAATGTCCCCGCACCCGACTCGGCCGACGCCCTGGCTTGCGCCATTTGCCATGCCCACGCGGCGCCGCTGGCCGCGCGCCTGACGCGCCAGGATGTCCTGCTCGCAAAACGCACACGCACGCGCCTGCGGGCCGGCCGTCTGGTAGACTAGCGCTCGTTGCAGTATTGGCTGCAAGCTCGCCATATTGAATTTTTTTGCGCCCGGCCTTGATGGCACGGGCATATGGAGTTTCGCATGATAGGAAGACTGACCGGCCTCTTGATCGAGAAGCAGCCTCCGGGCCTATGCCTGGAAGTCAACGGTGTGGGCTACGACATCGACGTGCCCATGAGCACCTTCTATGATCTGCCCGAACTGGGCGCCAAGGTCACGCTCTTTACACATCTGGCAATCCGCGAAGATGCCCATGTGCTGTACGGTTTCCTGCGCCACGAGGAACGCGCGACCTTTCGCGCGCTGATCAAGGTAACGGGCATCGGGGCGCGCACCGCGCTGGCCGTTTTGTCGGGCATGAGCAGCGCTGATCTGTCGGCCGCGGTCGCGCAGCAAGACAGTGCCTTGCTCACAAAAGTGCCAGGGATCGGCAAAAAAACCGCCGAGCGCCTATTGCTGGAATTGCGCGGCAAGCTGGATGCCATCGCGCCGGCCACCCAGGCGGTCACCGGCCAGAACGATGTGCTTAATGCGCTGCTCGCGCTGGGTTACTCCGATCGTGAAGCCCGCGCGGCAATCAAGGCCCTGCCCAGCGACATTGGCGTTTCCGAAGGCATTCGCGCCGCCCTGAAGGCGCTATCGAGCTAGCCGAAAGCGAAATCCGGGCACACTGGCCGCGGCAAGGGCAAAAAGCAAAACCCTTTGTCATAACACCAAAAGCAATGCGTCGGAACAAGTCTATACTTTTTGTATTTGACTCTGTCCCCGATCGCATGCGAAACCTCAAGACAACACGGCCCGCCGTCCTGGCGGGCGTCGCCCTGCTGCTTGGCGGCTGCTTTCATCACAGCCCGCCAGACAAAGCCACGATGCGCAAAGCTATCGAAACCCGCCTGAACACGATTTATCCCCGCTGTTATCTGCAAGCCGATTTCCCGGCCAGGGCGCAATACTTCTTCCCGGAGCGCGACAAGCACATCCTGCACCTGTTCGCGCAAGCCGGCATGCTCAAGGAAACCGTCATGGCAACGGCCACGTATCCGGCCACGTCAACCGTTCCCGCGAAACAGCAAATGACCAGCATTTATACGCTCACCGAGCAAGGCCGCCAGTTCTTCAGCGAGCATATCCGAGGCCCCTTTGCCTACCGCAGGGGCGGGTTCTGCTTTGGCAAGGCGGTGTTGCTGAGCGTTGACCATATCGATACCGCCCCCCGGCAGAAAGACATCCTGGGACGCAAGCGCGTGGGTGTCACTTATACCTATACGATCACGGATATTCCGGACTGGCTCAGGCGTCCCGAACTCGTCGCGCTGCTGCCGCAGCTCTCCCGCGACCTTGCGGCCAGCGAGCGGCCCGTCACGGAAAGCGACGTGTACGCCTTGTCCAAGATCGGCTGGATACAATATCTGAATATCGATACCTATTAGCATTCAACTAGGGTTTGCACTAATCGATAAAAAACTGCACGGCGCGCTGCCATTATTGACGTAAAGTTACCCGATAATTTTATTTCAATCATCCATAAAGACCACCTGGGGAGACATACAATGCGCGCCACCTGGATCAAAAAAACCCTTGCCGCCGGCCTGCTGTCGGCCCTTTTCGCCACTCCCGCCATGGCGGAGCAAACGCTCAAGATGGCGTATGCGCTTTCCAAGACATCGCACTATGGCGTGGCCGCCGATGCATTCGAAAAATCCATCGCGGCGGGCACCAACGGCAAATTCAAAATCGAGCAATTTCCCAACAGCGCCCTGGGTGGCGAACGCGAGGTCATCGAAGGGCTGCAACTGGGCACCATCGACGCCGCTGTCGTCTCCACCGGGGCCACGCTCAATTTCGTGCCGGAAACCGGGGTGATCGATATCCCGTTCCTGTTCCGCGACCTGGCGCATGCGCGCAACGTGCTGGACGGCCCGATCGGCCAGAAGCTGCTTGCGGCCTTTCCTGAAAAAGGCTTGATCGCGCTGGCATGGGGAGAACAAGGCTTTCGCCATCTGACCAATAATGTGCGTCCGGTGAAAACGCCGGCCGACCTGAAAGGCCTGAAGATACGCACCACCGAGAACCCGATTCATATCGCGGCGTTCCGCAAGATCGGCATGCTGCCCACGCCCATGGCCTGGCCCGAAGTGGCCACCGCGTTGCAACAGGGCACGATCGACGGACAGGAAAACCCGATGTCTGTGATCGTGTCCGCGAAGTTGTCGCAAATGCAGAAATATTTATCATTGACCGCCCATGTTTACGGTCCCGCGCTGGTCCTGGTCTCGCCCTCGGTCTACGATAGTCTGTCTGACGAGGAAAAGGCCAAGTTCAAGCAAGCCGGCGCCGCTGCCGCCAAGGCCATGCGCGACTATGTGGACAATATCGAAACAACCGGTGTGGAAACCTTGAAGAAAGAAGGCATGCAGGTGGAGACCAGTGTCGATCACGATGCCTTTGTCAAAGCCGTGGAGCCCGCCTATCCGGAGTTCTACAAGAAATTCGGCAAGGAACTGGTCGAATCCATCCGCAATACCAAATAATCGCTTCGTCGCAACATGCCGCCTTGCGGCATCCGCCACCTCATACCGCCAGGATACCGCATGAACACACTGACCCGTCTGCTCGACACTACGCTGTTCCGGTTGATCTCGATCATTGCCCAGCTGTTCCTGGTCTCGGCGGTATGCGCCTCGTTCTATCAGGTCATTGCCCGCTTCGTCTTGCAGGAACCGGCGGACTGGAGCGAAGGCTGGACACGCACCGCGATGATCTGGCTGGTTTTGCTTGGGGTTGTCCTGGCGTGCAGGCAAGGCTCCATGCTCAAGGTCGAAATGCTGCATAGCCTGCTGCGGGATCCATGGCGCCGCCGCCTGGAACATTTGGTCATGCTGGTCATGGCGGTCTTCTTCGGACTCATGACCTGGATCGGCGTACTCATGACCTACCGCGTCCGCTTCCAGACCATTCCCAGCCTGGGGTTCTCCATTTCCTGGATCTACGCCGCCATCCCGATCGGCACCGCGCTGGCCCTGCTGGCGGTGATCGTGCACTGGGCCAACGCCAGGACGGAATCACAGGAAGAAGACCTGACGCTGCTCTAGAGGCAGGCTCCGGCGCATTGGCGCGCCATCACGCAATCCGCCGGCAACCTTTCGGCAACCACCCGACCAACCCAACCGACGCAGAGACGACGATGTCGCAGTTAATGATTCTTTCCATGCTGGTGTGCTTTGCCCTGACCATCCCGGTTGCCATTTCCATCGGGCTGGCCAGCCTGTTCGGGGTGTATGTGGCAGGCATCAACTGGCTGGTTGTCGCGCAGCAGATCTTCGCGTCGCTCGACAAATATCCGCTGGTCGCCATTCCGTTTTTCATTCTCGCGGGCAACCTGATGGAGGCCGGCGGCATTTCCGAAAGACTGGTCGACTTCGCCAAGAGCCTGGTTGGTTCGGTCCAGGGCGGGCTGGCGATGGCCTGCATCATCACCTGCATGATTTTTGCCGCGGTCGCCGGCTCCAGCGTGGCCACCACCTTCGCGGTGGGGGCGATCCTGATCCCGGCCATGGTCCGTCACGGTTATCCCAAGCCATTCTCGGCATCGCTGCAGGCCACCGCGGCGGAACTGGGCGTGATCATCCCGCCGTCCATTCCCATGATTCTGTTTGCCGTCTCCACGGACACGTCCGTCGGCGAGTTGTTTATCGGCGGCATTTTCCCCGGTATTCTAATTGGCCTGGCGCTCATGCTGTACGTCTGGATATACGCCAAGCGCCATGGCTATGGCATGCAGGACGGCGACGGCCGCCTGCCGGTGCCGGTCGCGTTCCGGCGCTCGTTCCTGGCCTTGCTCATGCCCGTCATCATCCTGGGGGGCATCTATGGCGGCATTTTCACGCCGACCGAAGCGTCCGTCGTCGCGGTTGTCTACGCACTGCTGGTCGGCATGCTGGTATATCGTCGCATTTCCTTTGGCGTCCTTACCGAGACATTGCATCGCACCGTTGTTTCCACCGCGATTATCATGTTCGTCATCGCCAACGCAGGGCTTTTCGGCTTCCTGCTCAATCGCGCGGGCGTGCCCAATATGCTGGGCGAGTGGCTGGCGCATATCTTCAGCGATAAAACTTCGTTCTTGCTGGGCATCAACGTCGCCCTGTTCCTGATCGGCATGTTTATCGAAACCTCGGCATCGATCGTGGTGCTGGCCCCGCTGCTGTTGCCCGTGGCGGAACGCTTCGGCGTGGATCCGACGCACTTCGGCATTATCATGGTGGTCAACCTCGCGCTGGGCATGGTCACGCCGCCCTTCGGCGTCAATCTGTTCGCGGCATGCGCCGTAGCCAAGCTGTCCATCGAAAAACTATTCCGTTCGCTGATCCCGTTTGTCGCGGTTGTACTGATATGCCTGCTGCTGATCACCTATATTCCATGGATATCGCTGTACCTGCGGGATCTGGTCTACCGCTGAGGCAAGCCGCGATGAGGCAATGCCGGGCGATTCAGGTAAAATAGAACCGACCCTCAGCCCTAAAGAAGACAACCCTGCCCCATGGCCATTCAAAATGATGCGCTTTTCAGCGCAGCGCCCCGCCTTGTTTCCGCCGAAGCGATGACGCCGAACGAAGAGTCCATAGAACGCGCCTTGCGTCCCAAGGCGCTGGACGAATACGTGGGCCAGACCCGGGTAAGAGAACAACTGGAAATTTTCATTGCCGCGGCGCGCAAGCGACAGGAGTCGCTGGACCATGTCTTGCTGTTCGGCCCGCCGGGCCTGGGCAAAACCACGCTGGCGCATATCATCGCCCGGGAAATGGGCTCGCAATTGCGCCAGACCTCGGGGCCCGTGCTGGAACGGCCCGGTGATCTGGCAGCCATGCTCACCAACCTGGAAAAGCACGATGTCCTGTTCATCGATGAAATCCACCGCCTCTCGCCCGTCGTAGAGGAGATCCTGTACCCGGCGCTTGAGGATTTCCAGATCGACATCATGATCGGCGAAGGCCCCGCGGCGCGCAGCGTCAAGATCGATCTGCAGCCTTTTACCCTGGTCGGCGCCACCACCCGCGCCGGCATGCTGACCAACCCGTTGCGAGACCGGTTCGGCATTGTGTCGCGCCTGGAGTTCTACAACACCGAAGAACTGGCGAAGATCGTGGCGCGCAGCGCGCATTTGCTCAACGCCGGCATCACGCCCGAAGGCGCGCATGAAATTGCCCGTCGCTCGCGCGGCACTCCCCGCATCGTCAACCGGCTGCTGCGGCGCGTGCGCGATTATGCCGATGTCCGCTCCAACGGCCTGATCGACGACGCCGCGGCGCACGCGGCGCTGGCGATGCTGGATGTCGACCCGCAAGGACTGGACCTCATGGACCGCAAAATACTGGAAACCATCGTGCATAAGTTCGATGGCGGACCGGTAGGCATCGATAACCTGGCGGCGGCGGTTGGCGAAGAGCGGGACACCATCGAAGATGTCATCGAGCCCTATCTGATACAACAGGGTTATATTCAGCGTACGTCCAAAGGCAGGGTCGCCACCTTGACCACCTGGCAGCATCTGGGCATGACGCCGCCCGAAGGCTCAAGCAAATCGCTGTTTTAGCGGCTAACGCCCTACGCCCGGGCCCCATGGCGCCTGGCGCCGGCTTGGATTGATGCCGAATTGTTTTTTGTAGGCACTGGAAAAGTTACTGGCATGGCGGTAGCCCGCCAGCGACGCCACTTTTTCGACAGACTCCCCTTGCTCCAGATAGCGCTGCGCCAATTGCAGCCGAGCCTGCCTGACCCAGGCCATGATCGACTGTCCGAACTTGAGTTGGAATTTTTTCCTGAGCGCGCTCTCGCCCAGCCCTGACTGGAGCGCCAGCGACTGGATCGAATGCGGCAGCCACGGCTGTTCCAGGATGAATTGGCGCAAATCGTCCAGCTTTTCATGATCATGCCGGCTGATGGCGGTTTCCGATATCCGGCAAGCCGCCAGCCCCGGATTTGCGCCACCTGCCCGGGCCCGCGCCAGCAACTGCAAACCCAGCGCCTCATAGACCAACCCGCTGACACTCTGATCCTGCGCCAACGCCAATTGGACCTTGACGCTGTCCAGGAACGCATTGTCCTGGGCGGCAACGGCGAACGCCGCCGGCGCATGATCCAGCACCGGCAGCAATTTCTCCGTATAGGCGTTTTCCTCGATTTTCGCCTGGTCGACCACGACATCCAGCGCGGCCAGGCGCGTGCCCGGCAGGTAGTGCGTCTGCATGCGCTCGTTGCCGTAGCAGGTATTGATGCCGCAGGCCGGGCCCACCGTGCACAACGGCGCCCGCTCGCGGCCGATCCGCAATTGCCCGCTGAGCAGCAGGGCAAAGGAGTACCCATCATGCAGACTCGAATGCGCATGGTACGGCACCATGAATTGCAGGTCGGTATGCAGCAACGTCACCCCGGGGCACAAGGTTTGCTCATGCACCGCGCCCGACGCCAGCGTTTCCCGATGGCGCGATGCATCCTGGACGATGGCCTCGGGCAGGCAATGGGTAACGTCGTACTCCTTGCCGTATTGCACGAAGTCCAGATACGTGAAATGCCTGACCATCATGCCACCGGTAAGACGGGTTGACGAATTAGCAACAAATCGGCTGTGTGTTCTGACATATTTCCTATGGGTACTGACATTTTGCATTGAGATCGCACATTTTAAATAATAATCATTCTTATTTGTGTTACTTTACTTCTTTAAGGATATTTTTTTATCATGTCCCCGTCTACGGTCCGCCTGCCTCTCATACCGCGTCTTGCGTATGCCACTGTTCTCGGCGCCTTTTTCACAGCACACCCCGGCGCATACGCACAAACCCAGGACAGTCAGGAAGCCACAACCGGCGTGACCCGCCTGGGCGCCATCAGGGCCAGCAACGAGGCGCGCGCCACCGATCCCACCCAGGGTTTCCAGACGGCGGTCAGCAATGCCGCCTCGCGCAACGACATGGCGTGGAAGGAAACCCCTCATTCAGTTTCCTCCCTGACTCGCGACAGAATTGACGCCATCGGCGCCAGCACCGGCACCGACGCGCTGCGCTACACGCCCGGCGCCTTCACCGGCCTGGTGGGCGCGGCAACGCGCTATGACTACATCAGCCTGCGCGGCTTCAATGAAAACAGCACGGACAATCTGATCTTCGATGGCATGAAGGTACTGAGCGATTCGAGCACATTCAGCTCGATCCAGATCGACCCCTTCGCGCTGGAGCGCATCGACGTGTTCCGCGGCCCGTCCAGCGTCCTGTTTGGCCGCAGCTCGCCCGGCGGCCTGGTTTCATATACCTCCAAGCGTCCGCAACAAGCGCCCTACCACGAAATCACGGCCGGCATCGGCAATAGGCAGCAAACCCACCTGGGCTTTGATTTCTCCGGCCCTATCGATAAAGACGCCAGGGCCTCCTACCGGATCCTGGGCATCACACGCAACAGCGAGACCCAATTCAATCATGAGCGCAGCGAACGCTACACCATTGCTCCCTCGTTGAACTTCAAACTGGGCGACAATACCCGCCTGCTGCTCCAGGGCTATTTCCAGAAAGACCCCAGCGCTGGCTTCCACAGCGGCTTTCCGGCAGACGCCACCATCAACAGCGATCACAATGGTCGCCGCATCTCGCCGCGTTTTTCCGACGATGACGAAGGCGCGAAATTCAGCCGCACACTGAGCATGCTGGGTTATCAACTGGAGCATGATTTTTCGCCCAACCTGACATTCAGGAACGCCTTTCGGCTGACCAACCTGAAAACCGACCTGGCCCAGGTCTACGGCTACGGCTGGCTGGACGAAAACCAATTGAACCGCTACTACTCGGGCGGCCACGAAGAGCTGGAAGCCTATCAGTTCGATACCAGCCTGACCGCCCGCTTCCACACCGGCGCAGTCAGTCACGAGTTGACGGCCGGTTTTGATTACCAGCACCGCAACGCCTATGGTCAGTGGGACTCGGGCATGGCCAATCCGATAGACGCTTTCGATCCGGTTTATGGCAACCCCGGCGTGCAGATCTATGGCTATGAACCGTTTGACCGGACGCTGGAGCAATTCGGCATCTATCTGCAGGATACGATTCGCTATGATCGCCTGTCGGCACTGTTCAGCGTACGGCACGATACGGTCGATATAAAAAATGAAAACTCGCTGGCCAATACCCTTTCCACATACAAAGGCAACAAGACCACGTTCCGCGCCGGCTTGAGCTACGCGTTCGATAACGGCGTATCTCCCTATTTCAGCTATAGCGAGTCCTTCAACCCGAACGGCTACACCGATATCAATGGACAGGTGCTGCCACCGACGCAGGCCAAGCAGTACGAAATCGGTGTCAAGTACCAGCCCACCGACAACATCATGCTCTCGGCGGCGCTGTATGATCTGAAGCAGAAAAATGTGGCCGCGCGCTTTTCGTCCGCCACCTCGTATTTCGTGCCGCTGGGCGTGGTCCGCTCGCGTGGCCTGGAGCTAGAGGCCAACGCCAACATCACGGACAATCTGACCGTCATGGCAAGCTATACCCTGAACAACATGAAATTGCTCAAGGGCGACAACGAAGGCAATCGGCCGTTCCAGGCGCCCAAGCAAATGGCGACGCTATGGGGGCGCTATGCGTTCAACTCAGGCCTGGCCTTGTCCGCGGGTGTGCGCTACACCGGCAAAAGCTGGGCAGACAACGAAAACACTGTGGAAGTGCCGGCATATACACTGCTGGACCTGGGGGCCGAATACGATCTGGGCCGGCTCAATGCCAACCTGAAAGGCGCATCGGTACGGCTCAATGTGAACAACGTCACCAACAAAACCTATGTGGCCTCGTGCGCTACCGTGAACTACTGCTATTTCGGGGAAAAACGGAACGTGAAGGCGACTTTCAGTTATAAATGGTAATCGATACGAAAACGTCTTTTGAAGATCAATTGCGGCAGGAACTCAGCGTCCTGCTGCCGAGTTCGCCTGTTGCACTGAACAGTCCTATCGATGTGCATTTCGAATATCCGCAAGCGGAACCGCTGCGGCGACTCTATGCTGATGTCGCCCGCCTTCACCCCGAAGCCGGGCGTCATTACTGGACCGCCCACACCTGGCGCACCTGCATGTGGGTGCCAACGTACGCCACGGTTCTGGCATTCGAGCGCCATCGCTGCCTGGCCGATCCGCGCCAAATACAGGTTCGCTATGAAAACGGACTAGCCGTCATGACGCATTTGCCTGGCCAGGCCATCACGACTGAAATACCTGACGAAAACGTGGCCGCCGCGGCGCTGGAACAGGCGCTGGAAGCGGTGCGCAAGGCGCTGGAAGCCATCATGCCGATTCCCGCCAAGCTGGCGGGCCGTCACACGGCGGACAGCGTGCTGGCGGCGTTGCTGCTGTACTATCATGACCTGCCCCAATACAGCAATACCCTGTTGCAGGAACGCGGCAATGCCTGGCTGCGCGCCCTTAATCTCAGCAATGAAAGCGGCTATTTGCAAATTGACATGCGCCCGCACGCGCTCCCCGACCGCCTGTCCTTGAACCGGCGGGTGTGCTGCCAGTACTTCCGCTGCACCAATGCCCAATTGTGCAACAATTGTCCGAAGATACCGCTGGATCAGCGCCTGCCGCTGCTCGCCGAGGAATGGGCCAAACATGATAAGGCGCATGCCGGCGGACATGCCTGACACCGCAGGCCGAAACAGCGGGCCTTTGCCGCCGG
Source organism: Advenella kashmirensis (assembly GCA_040395835.1). Classification (GTDB taxonomy): domain Bacteria; phylum Pseudomonadota; class Gammaproteobacteria; order Burkholderiales; family Burkholderiaceae_B; genus Advenella; species Advenella kashmirensis_B. The sequence continues at coordinate 64,852 of JBEBPQ010000011.1, read as the reverse complement.
CGCCGATGCCTGGTTAGTGCCTAATGCCTGGTCCTCGATGCCCGTTATCGTTCGCTGGCACCGGTGCGAGAGAACCAACCCCCATCAATTGATCCAACCATCGGGCCCCATTGCCGCTTCTGGTTGCCGGTACCTGTCTTCGCTTGGTCTAGCCTGGGTTCCGTCTGCCGGCGCCCGATATAGGCCGCGCCAGGTTCGCTCATTGCGCGTGCCGCAAACAGAAAATGCCATTGTCTGCGCTCGCGGACTGCGACGCCAGGATCGGGCCCCGCCTCAGGCATGTTCGTCGAGAAACTGCAAAATCGCCTCGCCATACGTATCCAACTTGTGCTGCCCCACGCCTGTGATACCGGCCAGATCCTGCAAGGTCGACGGTTCCTGTTCGGCGATTTCAGCCAGCGTGGCGTCGTTGAAGATGACATAGGCGGGTACCCCGTGCTCCTTGGCGATCGTCTTGCGCCATTGGCGCAGGCGCTCGAAACGCCCCTCCGAGGCTGGCGACAAATGCCGGATCTCGCGCTTGCCGCGCGGCATGATATTGCGCGAGCGCGACGCCATGCGCGCCGACTCCTTGCGCATCATCAACATTTGCTCGCCCTTGAGCACGGCGCGGCTTTTCTCGGTGAGAGACAAGGTCCCATACCCTTCGCCGTCGACAGTAACGATATTGGCGGCCATGAGCTGGCGCAAGACGCTGCGCCAGCCCTGCTCGGACACATCCTCGCCCACGCCGAAAACCGACAGCGTATCGTGCGAGTTCTGCAGGACTTTCTCGGTGCGCTTGCCACGCAGGATATCGATAAGGTGTCCGGCGCCGTAGCGTTGATCGCGCTCGCGATGCAGGCGGTAAATGGTGGAAAGAATTTTTTGCGCGGCCACGGTGCCGTCCCAGGTCTGCGGCGGCGTCAGACACACATCGCAATTGCCGCAGGGCTCGGACGTCTGCCCGAAATAGGCCAGGATCCGGGTACGCCGGCATTGCACGGTTTCGCACAAGGCCAGCATGGCATCCAGCTGCGCGCTGGAACGGCGCTTGAAAAACTCGTCGCCGGTGGAATCATCGATCATCTTGCGCTGCTGGACAACGTCCTGCAAGCCGTAAGACATCCATGCCGTCGCCGGCAAGCCATCGCGCCCCGCCCTGCCGGTCTCCTGGTAGTAGCCTTCAAGCGACTTGGGCAGATCGATATGCGCGACGAAACGCACGTCCGGCTTGTTAATGCCCATGCCGAACGCAATGGTCGCGACCATGACCACGCCGTCGTCGCGTAGAAAACGCGCCTGGCGCTCGGCCCGCAGTTCAGCGGGCAGCCCCGCGTGATATGCCATGGCGTCAATGCCCTCGCGCGCCAGAAAGTCCGCGGTATCCTCTGTCTTGCTGCGCGACAGGCAGTACACGATACCGGCATCGCCGGCATGTTCTTCACGGATGAAATTAAGCAATTGCCGGCGCACATCGTTTTTTTCAACGATGACATACCGGATATTGGGGCGGTCGAAGCCGGCGACAAAATGCCGCGCCTGCTCCAGACCCAGCCGTTGCGCGATCTCTGCGCGGGTTTGCGGGGTCGCGGTAGCGGTCAACGCGATGCGCGGGACATCGGGCCACTGCTCGTGCAGGCGCGATAGACCCAGATACTCGGGCCGGAAGTCATGCCCCCACTGCGAGACGCAGTGGGCCTCGTCAATGGCGAAAAGGGCAATGCGGCCTCGCTGCAACAGGCCCAGGCATCTGTCGGTCAGCAGGCGTTCCGGTGCGATATAAAGAAAATCCAACTCGCCGCGCAGGAAATCGGCCTCGACTTCCCGGATGGCGTCCCAATCCTGGCTGGAATTGAGGAAAGCGGCGCGCACACCCAGCTCTCGCAGGGCATCGACCTGATCCTGCATCAGCGCGATCAGCGGCGATACGACAATGGCGGTACCGGGCCGCAACAACGCCGGCACCTGATAGCAGAGCGATTTGCCTGCGCCGGTAGGCATGAGGACCAGGGCATCCTGTCCTGCGACAAGATGTTCGACGATGGCCTGCTGCTCGCCACGAAATGAATCGTAACCAAAAACACGTTTCAGGACGGACAGCGGGGAAGAGGAATCAGACACTAGAAAAGCCGGTAATAAACTGACAAGGATTAAACCGGCCGAATGCGGGGCAATCGGTGCCGGTATGACGTTAAGCTATTATAATCGGTACATCGCAACGGAGACGATGATATGAAATATACGACGATGCAGAAGCTGGTCGCGGGCATGGTGCTTGTCGCCGCAGCCAATGCGGCTCAGGCCAGGATACCGGTATTCGTTGCCGGCAACACCCCCAACGATCCGATCGGCACCTATATTACCGAACAGGTCAAGAACCTGATCGCCTCTTCCCCGACGCTGATGCTGGTCAACGATATGAATCGCGCCGTGGCGCGGGTCAACCTGCAGGGCGCGGACCCCACCCGCGAAGGGCGTTTTACCGCGCTGGCCGAGAACATCGACATTGTCAACGCCGCCTCGCCCGTCAATCCCTGGCTCAACATCCAGCAACATATCCGCATTTGCCTGTCTGAATCCAGCGGTAGTTGCGCAAACACGATTTTGAACGACCTGACCACGGTCGCCCAGCAGTACGGCCCATCGCTTCAACAAAAGCTCGGCAGATAATCAACAAAGGGCGCCAGCCAGGGCGGTATCCTCCGCCTGCGCCCCCGTAGACGTCGGCCATCGGGTCAGCGCCGACGCCTAGCGGCACATCCATGCTGACAATTGAAATTCGGCCCACCAGGGCTTTTCCTCCAGAAACATGAATATTGGTATCGCCGGCGCCGGGCTCTTAGGGCGCATTCTCGCATTCGTACTATCCCGCCAGGGGCATCGGGTTTCCGTATTTGACGCCGCCGCCTCGCCTTCGGCGCGCGGCGCGGCGGGCTGGACCGCCGCCGGCATGCTCAGCCCCATCGCCGAATTGGAAAGCGGCGATGCCGAGGTATTCGAGATGGGCGTGCGCTCCATTGAACTATGGTCGCAAGTGGTGCCGCAACTGGCCTCGTCCGTACAATTCGATATCAAGGGCAGTCTGCTGGTGGCGCATCGCGGCGACGAAGGCGCCGCCGCGCGACTGGTCTCGCTGCTCGACCTGAAGGCGCCGGGCCATGCCCGGCCGCAGGTCTTGAGTCGCGCTCACCTGCAGGCGCTGGAGCCCTCCATCCAGGGACCCAGCCACGCCTGGATGCTGCAGGGCGAAGGACAAATCCACACAGTGCAGGCCATGCAGGCCCTGGTTGACTCGGCCACCGAGGTCGTCTGGCATTGGGGCCAGCCGGTCATTTCGCTCAAGCCCGGCGTGCTGCACACCGCCAGCGGCGACCATGCCTTCGATTGGGTCTTCGATGTGCGCGGAACCGGCGCAAGGGAACGGCCGCATGCCAACAGCCACCAGCTAAATTGCCGCAATGTCCGGGGCGTGCGCGGAGAAATCTTCTGGCTGCAGTCCGACGGCATGACCCTGAGCCGCCCGGTGCGCCTGTTGCATCCGCGCTACCGGGTCTACATTGTCCCGCGTGCACCCGATACCGTGGTGGTCGGCGCCAGCGAAATCGAAAGCGAGGATCGCTCGCCCGTATCCCTGCGCACCACGGTGGAATTGCTGACTGCCGCGCATAGCGTCATTCCCGAGCTGGCCGAAGCCAGGCTGATCCACAGCGAGGTAAACTTACGCCCGGCATTGCTGGACAATCTGCCGCGCATTGAGAACGAAACCGGCCTGACGCGCATCAACGGTTTGTTCCGGCACGGGTGGTTGATCGCGCCCGCCATCGTGGAAAAGGCCTTACAATCTGTATTTGAGACTGACACTACGCTCCTTGAAACGGCATGAGCACTATCACAATTACCGTCAACGGCCAGGTCCATCGCGTGCCTGACGGCAGCTCCCTGGCCGAGCTGATCACACAGTTGCAGACGCAGGCGAACCAGCAGCCGGATCCCGGCGCCCTGGCCACTGCGCTGAACGAAGTTTTTATTCCCCGCCTCAAGCGCGACGCCACCAGGCTGTCCGATGGCGACAAGGTTTTCACTTTCAGCCCCATCACTGGCGGCTAGCTTGCATCTGATTCCATCATGACTTCATTCGCCATTGCCGACACCCTGCTGGAGAGCCGCTTCTTTCTGGGCACCGCCGGGTACCCCTCGCCGAAAATATTGCAGGAAGCCATCGCCGCTTCCGGCGCCGGAGTCATCACCGTGGGACTGAAGCGCCAATTGACGCCGTCGGCAAGCGGCGGCGCGGGCAGCGCGCTGGATAATTCTTTTTTCCAAGTGCTCAAGGACTCCGGACTGCATCTGCTGCCCAATACGGCCGGTTGCAAGACCGGGCGCGAGGCGATTACGCTGGCGCAAATGGCGCGCGAAATATTCGGCACGCACTGGATCAAGCTGGAAGTCATCGGCGATGACTACACCCTGCAGCCGGATCCGCTGGAGCTGATTCCCGCCGCGGAAGAATTGGTCAAGGACGGCTTCGAAGTCTTCCCTTACTGCACCGATGACCTGGTCACGTGCCGCCGACTGCTTGATGTCGGCTGCCGCATCCTGATGCCCTGGGGGGCGCCTATCGGCTCCGGACAAGGCCTGAGCAACCCGCAGGCCTTGCGTACCCTGCGCGCGCGCCTGCCGGATGTGCCGCTGGTGGTCGATGCCGGCATTGGTTCGCCCATGGACGCGGTGCAGGCCATGCAAATGGGCTATGACGCCGTACTGCTCAATTCCGCCGTATCCCAGGCGCACAATCCGGTCGCCATGGCCACCGCCTTCAAGCTCGCCATCCAGGCAGGACGCTTGGGATTCGAGGCGGGGATCATGGCCAAGCAAGACATGGCCATCCCGTCGACCCAGGTAACCGGCAGGCCGTTTATTCTGTAGCGCCCGTCGCTATTGAATCACGCGGCTCAATTCGGCAGCGTCAGCAACAGCGCGCCATAGACCGCCATTCCGGCCAGCACGGCGAAGCCGGAGTTGGCTGTGCGCTTGACGCAGACGCCGGCGGCCAGCAAACCGCAGGCGTAGGCCAGCATCTGCCAGTAAGACACGCCCGCCGCCAGATCCGAATAGATGATCACCACGGTCATGGAAACCAGCAAGGCCGGCCCCAGTATCTCGAACTTTCCGCCGGTCAGGCGGCCAAAGGCTTGCGATTTGCGCATCAGCAGAAACGGCAAGGCTCGCGTCAGCCAGGTAATCACCGCCATCGCCGCGATGGCGACCCAAAACTCATACTGCCCCATGTTTTTCTCCCGGCGTATAGCAAAGCCACGCGACCACGGTCCCGGCAAGAATCGCCGGCGTAGCGCCAAGCGTCATCAGGCAAAGCGCAGTCACAACGGCGCTGATCAGCAAAGCGCGCAACATCGGGCGCTTGACGCTGAGCAAGGTCAGAGAAAAAAACAGGACGACCAAGGCGAAGCGCAGGGTTTGATCAAGTTCGGGATATTGCGCGGTCAATTCGGAACCGGCGGCGGCCCCGAGCCACGTGCCGCCTATCCACGACAGCCACGCCGTCATGCCCACGCCGACATACCAGGCGAAACGCTGCTCCGCGGGCTGGGCGCCCATGCCGTGGAAGGCAGTCGCGAATACCTCGTCGGTCAGCAGGAAGGCGCCGCGCAAACGCTTGCCCAGCGACGGCGGCAGCCACTTGGCCAGCAAGGGGCCGTATAGCAAATGACGGGCATTGAGCAGCGAGACCATGGCCACGATGCCGACCAGGGGTGTACCGAGCTTGATCGAGGCCAGGATAAAGAATTGCGAAGCACCGGCATAAACGAATACCGAGATCAGCACGGTTTCCCAGAAATTGAGGCCCACCCCTTTTGCCGCGATGCCAAATGCCACCGCCACCGGTATATACCCCAGCAATACCGGCAGGCCCGCGCGAACACCGCGCAGCCAAATTTTCCAAACAGACATCTGCAGTCTTCCCTACTCATGAATCTGGTAATTTTACCTCACAAGCGCGGCAAATTCGCCTCGGGAAAAGAACCGGTTATTCCCACACCACCCACAGTTTGCCGCTTTGGAGCGGATGCGCCAGGGTCTGGCTGTGAATGCCGTAGGTGGCAAACAGGTTATCACGGGTCAGCACCCGAGCCGGCACGTCGCAAGCCACCAGGCCGCCGTCGGCGAGCAAAGCGATGCGATCGCAGTATTGCGCCGCCAGGTTGATATCGTGCACGATCACCAAAACGCCGATTTGGTCCGCTTGAGCCAGGCCGCAAACGATTCGGAAGAACTCATGCTGGTGACGCGGGTCCAACGCCGAGGTCGGTTCATCCATCAACAGATAACGCGTATCGCCGTCATGGCGTCTGGCCAGCAATTGCACAAGCACCCGGGCGAACTGAACACGCTGCTTTTCACCACCCGAAAGTGTCACCCAACTGCGCTCGCGCAACGCGGCCACGCCCGCGGTGTCCAGTGCATGCTGCACCAAATGCGCCGCTTCCGAGGGGTCCAGGTCCGCGAACGGATAAAGCCCCATCTGCACAATATCCTCGACCTGCAGATCGAAGGTCAGGCCACTGCCTTGCGGCAGTACGGCGCGCTGCCGCGCCAAGTCCCTGGCCGATTGCCTGCCCACCTCGCGGCCATTGATGGAAATGATGCCGGTGTCCTGCGTCCCCGCGTCCTGCGGCTCCTGCGCCAGAATGGAAAGCAAGGTCGATTTGCCGGCGCCGTTGGCGCCCAGCAATGCCAGCACTTCGCCCCGGCGCACTTCGATCGATACGCGGTCCAGGACCTGTCGCTGTCCGCGCCTTGCGCATAATTGCTCGCCGCGCAGGCATGGCCGGGTTGTATTCATTTTTTATTCCTTTTGACCAGCAACCACAGGAAAAAGGGCCCGCCGATCAGACTGGTAACCAGACCGATGGGCAGCTCGGCCGGAATCACCGCGATACGCGCCAGCCAGTCCGCCAGCACCAGCGCCAATGCGCCGCCGGCCAGAGAGGCGGGCAACAGGTAGCGGTGATTGGCGCCGATCAGCATGCGCAGGCAATGCGGCACGACCAGGCCCACGAAACCGATACCACCGGTCACGGCCACCAATGGCCCCACCAGCAGTGCAATACCGACAATAAGACGCAGGCGCAAATGTTTCATGGAAAAACCCAGATGCGACACCTCGCGCTCACCCAGCAGCAACGCATTCAAGGCGCGCCACTCGCGACACAGCAGCAGGCACAGCAGCAGCACCCACGGTCCGAGCAGCATCAGCGTCCGCCAGTTGGCGGCCGCCAGGCTGCCCATGCCCCAGAACGTGAGGTCGCGCAATTGTGTATCGGTTGCGATATAGGTAAGCAAACCGATGAGGCTGCCCGAGATCGCGTTGATGGCGATCCCCGCCAGCAGCAGTCCGGCGACGCCCGCATAGCGGCGCCCGACCAGATAGGCCAGCCAGGTGCTGAGCAGGCTGCCCAAAAACGCCGCCACGGAAATGCCCCAGAACCCCGCGGCGGTCAGCACGATGGCCGACACGGCCCCCAGCGCGGCGCCCGCGGAGACGCCGATCAAGCCGGGTTCGGCCAGCGGGTTGCGAAACAGCGCTTGCATGACTACGCCCGACAAGGCCAACGCGGCGCCAGTGACCGCGCCGAACACGACGCGCGGCAATCGGATATCCAGGAAAACCTGGCGCAGCAGGTCGACCTCGCCTCCCTGCTGGCCGCTGACTACCGGCCACCACTGATGCAACGGAATGGAGACGGCGCCGCTGACACTGGCCAGCACAATCGCCGCAGCCAGCAGAAGCAGCAACCCCAGGAAGAAAAGGCGGATGCTGCTGGTTGCCCCCAGCCCCTTAACGGGCATGATTGCTGGCGGCTTTCAATTGCTCAATCGCCTCGCTCACGCGCGGCCCCATGCCCAGCGCCAGCAAATCATCCATCACGACGATCTGTCCGTTGGCGGCGGCCGGTGTATGCGCGATCACCGGATCGGCGCGAAATTTTTCCAGCCCTCCCGCGGCTTGCAGCGACGCCTTGGTCACGATAATCATTTCCGGTTGCAGCGACAACAGGCTTTCGGCCGAAACGGGTTTATAACCGCGCTGTGCCTTGAGGACATTTTCCAGCCCGGCCAGCTCCATAATCGCGTTGGCCGTCGTATCGCCGCCGGCCATGAGCTTGGCGCCCGTGCGATTGAGAATCAGCACGGCACGCCGCGAGGCGCCCGGCGCGGCCTGCGCCGCCTTCACCTGTGCCTGGATCTGGCGGATCAAGGCATCGCCCTTTGCCTGCGCGGACAAGGCCTTGGCGATTTGCCCGATCCGCTCGTACAGGGATTCAATGCCCGGTTTGTCTGAAACCGTAATCACGTTGATCCCGACCGCGCGGACCTTTTCCAGCGACGAGGCCGGACCGGCATTTTCCGAGGCGATCACCAGATCCGGTTTCAGCGAAAGCACCCCCTCGGCCGGCACGGCGCGATAGTATCCCACGCGAGGCAAGCGCGTGGCCGCCTCCGGATACAGGCTGGATTGATCATCGGCGACCAGTTTGTCCTGCATGCCCAAATCATAAATGATTTCGGTCACGGTGCCGCCCAGCGAGATTACCCGCTGCGGCTCGGCGGCCTGCCCGGTTCCCATGGCACAGGCCAGCAATCCGGTGGCCAAAAAGACACTGGCACGCTGCATCGCAGTCCGCACCGGGGAAAGAATAACGGCTTTTGTCATCGGCATCTCGCGCAGTGGTTGCCAGGCAGCATCAGGCGGCCAGCGGCTGTTTGCATAGGGACTCCATCAAGGTGCGCCACTGGCGCAACTCCGGCACGCCAGGCTTGCGCGCGCCGAAAAATTGCACGATCAGTTCGCCATCGCGGGAGAATGCCTCCAGCGACGTGACCCAGCCATCTTCCGTTGGCTTGTTCACAATCCATGTACTGTCAATCGCGGTGGTGTTCAGGTGCAGGTTGAATTTCGGATCCAGGATATTGAACCACGGGCCCGTGCGCAACAGTTTTTCCACCGGGCCGGAATGAATCTGGATAATGCCTTTGTTCCCGACAAAGCACATAATGGGCAAATCGCTGCCGGCCGCCTGTTGCAGCATGGTTTCAACCGCCTGGTTATCGACCTGCTGCGCCAGGTCTTCGCCCGCGCTCTGCAGCACTTGCACGCGCGGCAGATTCCACTTTTTCAACAGTCCCGCGAAATCGTGCGTGTCGGTCATGGCCAGCCAATCATCGCGCAGGGATTCGGGCGCCTGCGCCGCGTATTCGACAGGCGCATCGGGCGTGTCGTCAATGGGAGCATAGGCTTGCGACGCAGCGCGGAACTGTTCGACCAGCGCATCGTAGGCGGCCATATCGGACTGTTCCGTGCAATAGACCTTGTGCACCGCACTGCCCCTGCGATCGAAAAACTGCACGCTGCGCCGGCCGCCCTGCTCGACCGCCCAGATGTATTTCCAGCTCGAAAAGAAAATGCGCAGATCCAGGTCTGCGCCCAGGACCAGGCCGACCGGGCCATTTCCTACCTTCACCGATTCATAACGGCCATGACGTTCATGCACGCACCATTCATTGCGGGTCAGCAGCATGACTTCGCCCAGCGTTTGCAATTGCTTGAACACGGTTTGCGGCGTGCCGTCGAGCAATACTGCCTGCGTGTCGCCGGCGCCAGTCGCCAGCAAGGCCATCTCGCTAACACCCAGGCGCTCGGCCGCATTGCGGATGCGCAGCTTGGGCTCTTCCTGCAACAGGGTTTCGTAGCGGGCTTTCAAATCATGGGTCGCTTCGTTCGTCATTTGTTCTCTCTCTCGTGTCCCGGCGCGTCGCTATCGCGCCGGATACCTTGTGTTAACTTAAATAGTAATACTTTATTCGCACGGATTAATACTGATAACTGACCGAGACGCGGACATGACGCCCGGCCTCCGTGTAGTAATCGACAGGTCGTGGAATCGCCTGCGGGCCTGCGGTCGGCACATTGATGGCATTCCAGTATTTCTTATCGAATACATTCATGACGCTGAGCTGGAACTTCACGCCCTTGAGCCCGGCGGGCGCCCACCAGCCGTTGAGGTCCAGCGTACCATAACCGGGCGCCTTGAAGTCGGCGTTCGGCACATCGCGCTTGACGTCGGGGTACAGCACTTTATCGCGTTTATCGGCTACCGTCCAAATAGCTTCGGCCCCCCATTGCGGCGCGCGATAACCCAGCGTCAGGGTGCCCTTGAGGGGTGCGACGGAGTTCAGGTGCTGGCCGGTTTCCAGATCCTTGCCTACGGTCCACGCCACCGTGGCGCGCGTATACCAATTGCTATCGATATTCCAGTAGCCCATGGCTTCGGCGCCATAGATGCGGACCCGATTGCGATTGGCATAGGTGGTCACGCCGTTGGGGTACAGGCCCTGCTGCATCATGTCATAGAACGGCGAGCCGGGTCCCACCGGGATATTCTCGTCAATAAAGTTCTGGTAGCGGGTTTCGAAAACATTCAGCGATCCGCCCACGGTCTCGCCCTTGGCCTGGATGCCCAGTTCCCAGCCGCGACTGCGCTCGGGTTCCAGCGAGGGCTCGCCTTTGCGCATATAGTTGGCGGGGGAGCCATACTGCAGATACAGCTCGGTCGCGGTCGGCGCCCGGTAGCCATAGCCGTAGCGGGCCGACACGCTGTAGATGTCATTGGCGTGCCAGACAAACGCCAGCGATGGCGACAGCTTGCTGCCGCTGCGGTTCTCCAGCTCGCTCTCATGGCGGTTTTCATTGGCGTCGAAGTTGCCGCCCGCCGAGGGCTTGCGCGACCAGCCGTCGTATCGCAGGGCTGGCGTCAGCTCAAAGCGGCCATTGTCCCACATGAAGGTATTGTGGGCCGTCAGCGACCAGTCGCGACTCTTCACGCGCGGCGAATCGGCCTGGTTCGAATGCAGGAAGTCGCAGGTGCGCGGTCCCATCGGCGCAGGAAAGCCCGCCGGCAAGGTCGGACAATTATCCACGCCGCCGGAATATTGCTCGTAGGTATCGGCGTTAAAGGTGCCGTCCAGTCCCCAGCGCGAGCGCAGTGCAGTGCCGCCCCAATAGCCGCCCAGATTCAGGTTGGCGCCCCAGCCCTTTTGCTCGATGCTGTTGTTGCGCTCGTACACGCCCGAGGGGTAGCCGTACTTGAAGGGGTCGCCCGGTATCGCATACGCCCGCCCATCTTTATTGCGAAATGCATGCTGGTTCTGCTCCAGACGGGTCTTGCTCCAGAAAAGCTGCAGGTACGCTTCATCGAGCGCGGCATCGCGTTGTGTCGCCTGGTACTTGTAATCGATCCAGGCGCGGTCCCGCTCCAATTTTTCGCGCAGATCGTTGTCGGCATAGGTGCCGGTATTTTGCTCGCTCAACTTCTCGATATCCCGATGCAGGCGGAATGTGCTGGCGCCCAGGCCCAGTACGTGGCCGGGCGCAAGCTGCTGTTCCAGGCGAATCGCGGTATTGTTCCTGGTATAGTCGGCCGGATCCATGCGGGTGCGGGACTTCAAGCCGTTGCCGCCGATATCCCCGCTGTTCTTGGCTTCATTGCCGGTGCGGATGCCGTATTGCAGCAACAGCTTGGTCGTGGGTCCGAGACGGGCCGCCAGCGCCATATCGCCGCCGATGCTGTCATCCAGCCCGTCGTGCGTGCCCTTGAACAGGAAACCGATATCCTTGCCGTCGGTCAGCAGATCGTCCGGGCGCAGGCTGCGCAGCAAGATGGTGCCGGTAAGCCCGCCGGCCTGTCCGGCCCCGGCGCCGCGCACGACATCGACGACTGACAGCGTATTGAAATTGACCGAATCAAGCCCGCCTTTCACGCCACGGCTACCGTCGTTGAGCCATGGCAAGGGGATGCCGTCTTCCTCGATGCGGACCCGGTTGCCGTCCAGGCCGCGCATATTCACGCTGCCATTGCTGCGGTTGTACCCTATTCCGGGTATCAGCCGGGACAGGTCCGTCCAGTTCTGCACCTGGTTGCGGTCTATGTCGGCCGCCGTCGTCTGCGTCTGCCAGGTATTGGCCACCGCTTCGTTCAGGGCCTTGACCGGCCCCAGTTGCGTGACAGACGCAGAGGATGCCGTGGTTGCGGCAGTCTGCGCATTGGCCAGGCTGACAGCCGATAGCGTGGCCAGCAGTGTCAGGCGGGGAAGTAAAGTACGGGAAGCATTCATGATCGCGGCGTGGAAAACAAAAAAATGTCTTGGCCCACGCCAAAAGCGCGACCAAGACCAAAGTCAACGAAGATACAAAATGAAATAAGCAGGGACAATATTAATGCAAATGAGAATTCATATCAATAACATTCTTATTATTGATATGAGCTAGGCATTGATGCCACGCGTCTTTGCGAGCAAGCCCGGCCCCACGGCAAATACGCGCGGATAACCGCCCGGTGGCGGACACGGCTCCCGCTGGCATCAGGCCGTTTCTTTATACCGTTGTGATATATAAACAACAGGTTTCCTGGCTTATTGTTATATTTCTGGGCAGGAAATCGTGGGGCACGGCCTTGCCGGCTCGCCGACAAGCCGCTGTCGCGCCAGGCTGCGACAGGCCAAAGCCGTCGCCGCGCGGCGCGGCGCCTTGCCAGACGGCAACCGCGGAACCTCTGCCTGTGGGGTCAGGCAGTTGTCCGCGATGTCCTGGCGCTACAGTGCGATGGGACTGTCGGAGACGACAATGCCATCGGCATCGCTGTACAAGAACTGGCCCGGACGAAATTCAGTATTGCCGAACATCACCGGTACATCGATCAGCCCGTGGTTGTTCTTGCCGCTTTTACGTGGATTGGTGCCCAGCGCCTTGACCGCGAAATCCATGGCATTGATTTGCTCGCTATCGCGGATGGCGCCGTACACAATGATGCCAGACCAGCCGTTGTCCTGCCCCAGCTTGGCGATCATGTCGCCGACCAATGCCGTATGCAGGGACCCACCGCCATCCACGACCAGTACCTGCCCCATTCCCGGCTCCGACAACACCTGGCGGACAAAGGTATTGTCTTCATAGACCTTGACGGTGCGGACTTGGCCGGCAATGGCGGACTTGCGCCCGAACCGCTGAAATTGCAGATCGCACGACGACAGTTCGGGATGCCCGTCCATGATGTCGCACGTAGCCAGCGGCGTCAGGGACACGGGATTGTCGGATGAGGGGGTGGAAGCAGACATGGCGAACTCCGGTCAGATTGGCAAACAAAACCACTGTTATACCAGATAGACGGCGTGCACGGGTATGCCCTGGCCGGGCATGCGCGCAAGCGACTTAACGGCTTTCCGACTCAGGTTCGGAACGACGCGAGCGCGGCGCCGGATGCCCCTGCTCCGGGATCGCGACAGGGCGCGACGCCGCACTGTCCGAAAGCACGGGTATTGCCGGGGCCATTGGCCGCCTTCCAGCCCCCAGTTCGCGCAACATCGTCTGAAATTGCGTACTTTGCCGCAACGTCTGCCGGCCCGCCTCGATCAAGGCATCCACGTCTTTACGATTGACCGTAAACAATGTAGGAATCTGCAGCAGATGCTGCCGCGGCACCGACAGTCCGGCCGGCGCATCGCGCAGGCTCACCGGCACGACATGCAATTGCGCATCGGGCGCCAGCAGCTCGCGTAGACGGGGGTTCAGGCTACGGCGGACCGAAGGCCAACGCTGACCGGTATCCTCCACCATCTGCATGGTTTCATTCGTGATACGCGCCGACGTGCTGAACATGATTGTGTCAAAGACATCTGAAATCGTCGGCACACGCTCGCTCCGGTCGATATTGACACTGGGATCGCGCTCGGCATTGACCACGATAAAGGCGACTTTCTGCACCGCTCCCTTGGCGATTTTACCGCGACGCAACTGCCCGACGCCCAGCGAGACCCGGTCGAGCAAACCACGCACCCCCAAATTATCCGACAGCCCGCCATCGACCAAATGAATGTAGGGACGCGCGCTGCTATCCAGATAGCTCAGCACATCGGCGCGATAGGCTCGCAGGCGATAATCGCCCTGCAGTCGCTCGATCTCCTGCCGTTTGCGCGCCGAATAGTCGCATTGCCCACTGTAGTTTTTCAGCGTCAGCGGAGAAAGTATGAAGGGAACCGCCGCCGACGAGGCAACCGCGAACGAGAGCGGCACCTGCCTGATATCAGAACAAATCGTGGCGAACTGATCAGGTGAAAACTCAAAACTGGTTCCCTGCGACAGATCGGTGGCAAGCACGATCAGATCGGCATGCGGATCGCGGTAAAGATCTTCGTAGGTCTTGCCACCATAGAGCGTGTCCAGCTTTTCGGCAAGCACATGTCCGCGGCCCAGCGTTGGCGAAACCGCGGCGGCATAATTCTGCGGATTAAAGATCGCCGACACCAGACTCTGCTGGAAGTCTTTGTACAGATAATCGTCTTTGAACGCGGGGAAAGTCTGTTCGCCGTTCAAGGCATAATAGGTCGCCACGATACTGCCGCCAGAGACGCCGCGAATCACATCGACCTGATCCAGCAGCGCCTGCTCCCGGCCGTGCCATAGGATGCGCGTATCGGCCAATTCCTTCAGGACGCCATAACCGAAGGCGGCGGCGCGCGCACCCCCGCCCGAAATACTGATAACGACAATGAAGGAAGGATCGGTTCGTTCGGTCAACCGCGCATCATCGACCCCGCTGTCCGGCGTGCCGGGCGGCAGCGGCGGATTGCGCCAGGGGGTCAGCGAGGTGCAGGCGGCAAGCAGGGACAGGATGACCAGGGTCAGTATTTTCCGTAAGCGCATGACTCACCTGTGTGTAAGTGACCATCCCGAGACCATCAACCCCATGCCGGCCAGCGCCAGCGCCAGTCCCGCCCACTCGAGCGCGCTGAGCGAGCCGCGATCGACCCAGTTGAGCCACAGCACGGAGACCACGACATATACCGCGCCATAGGCCGCATAGACGCGCCCGCTGGCGACCGGGTGCAAGGTCAGCAGCCACGCGAAAACGATCAGCGCGACCAGCGACGCCAGCAGCACATACCAGGCGCCGTCCTTGCGCAGCCAGGCATAGAACAGGTAGCAGCCAGCGATCTCCGCGATGGCGGTAACCACAAAAAGAATCAGAACGCGTAGCACAGGCAGGCTCCGGAAACGGGATTGAACAAATCATACCCCGTCCCCTTCGCCCATGCCAAGGCATCAATGCCAAATGCCATATGCAGACCGTGACCAGGCGTTAGATCGCGCTCATCATTTGATGACGCCGCAAACCATGCGTCCGCCGCCGCCGCCCAATTCCTTGGGATGATCCGAATAATTATCGCCGCCCGCGTGAATCATCAAGGCATGTTGCTTGACATCGGCCAGCGATTTCAAGCGCGGGGCAAGCACGGCATAGGTTGCCGAGCCATCGTGCGCAACGACCAGGCCGGGCAAATCGCCCAGATGCCCGGCATCGCTATAGGGCCCCATATGCTTGCCAGTCTTGGCCGGGTCCAGATGGCCGCCGGCGGCCAGCGCGGGGGTTTTCTTCCCGTCTTTTTCACCGGGGTCGCAACTGGGATTGGCATGGACGTGGAACCCATGCACGCCAGGCGGCAAGCCCTTGAGGTCGGGCGTAAACAGCACGCCGTATGGCGTCTCGCTGAGCGTGATGTCACCCAGCGCCTTGCCTGCGCCCGATTCGGTCGCCTCGCTCATGGTCACCTTCAGATCGGCGGCCGATGCCATGGTTGCCCATCCCGCCGCCAACAAACTGGCTATCATCCATTTTTTCAATGTCATTACCGTGACTCCTTGGTTGAACAAGCATCAATACAAGTCTTTAGCTTACCACTGGCCTTGCCGCTGCTGCTGGCCTGTTGCAATTGCTTATAATTCCCTATGCAAGTATCGGCGACAAGTCGCTCGCCCAATGGCCACCCGGGTATTATTCGCGCGGCAATTGCTGCCGAATCTCGGCGATCGCTTCCCATGGATCGGCTTTCAAGCGGGCAAGACGCCGGGGCAGCGACTTGATGTCATACATGGCTGCAGAGGTCAGCCGCCCCAGCGCTTCCCAGTGCAGGGGCGTGGCCACCGGCGCGCCGGGCCTGGCCCGCAGCGAATAGGAGCAAATGCTGGTCGCGCCGCGGGTATTGCGCAGGTAATCGATAAAGATCAGCCCCTTGCGTTTCTGCTTGGACGCCGTCGCCAAATAGCGATCAGGGTAGCCGGCGGCCAGCGAATCGGCGAAGGCACGGGCGAAACCCTTGGCTTCCTCCCAGGGTGCGGGCGGATTCAGCGGCACGACCACATGCAACCCCTTGCCCCCGGAGGTTCGCAAAAACGATTGCAGCGCCAATTCGCCAAGCCGTTGGTGAAGGTGCCGCGCCGCTTGTTTGACGGCAGACCATGGCACTGCCGCATCCGGGTCGAGGTCGAAGACCAGGCGGTCGCAAAGCTCGGGCGCATCGGCCTTCGCTCCCCATGGGTGGAACTCAATCGCGTTCATCTGCACCAGCCGCATCAGGTCGGGCGTATCGCGGACAACCAGATAATCCCGGGCACCGCCCTGCGCCTCGTCAATGCCAACCGTGCCGACATCCAGCCCGGCCGAATGATGCTTCTGGAAAAAGCAGTCCTGTACGGTGCCCTCCGGACAGCGCAGCACCGCCACGGGACGGTTCGCCAGCGCCGGCATGATCCATGGCGCCATCCGCGCGTAATAGCCGGCGACATCCTGCTTGGTCACGTTTATATCGGGATACACCAGCCGCTCTGGATGACTGATCGCCACGCGCTGCTTGTCCATTGTCTGCTCCTCGCTCGTTGCTTCCGGCAGTGCCGGATTGGCGACGATCCTGTCCTCGCCAATCCGGCATACCACAGACAGGTCGCGTCAGGTTTGAAAACAAAACATGACTTCCCTTATGGTACGCCGGTTCAAGGCGTTTCCCAAATTATCCGCCTGCAAGGCAATACCCGATTCGCGGCATTGGACTCATTCACACATGCCGCTGCTTGCAATATATCTTTATTACATTTGAAATTAATTGCAATTATGCCTATGCGATGGTTTTCAATCCTCGCTCACATAGGATGCTGGCGCCGTCTGGGCGAGCCGGATTTCTTCGTCCCGGTTTTCCCGCTGTCCAGATCAACGACACGCGGGCTCATCGGTCCGGGGAAAACCTCGGCGACACTGCGCAGCAGGTGCTCGGCCGCCATGCGCGCCTTCAGGGATGGCGTCTTGGATGCGGGCCAGACCAGATAGGTATCCACCACATGGGGCGGCAAGCTTGGCAACACCCGCTTGAGCGTGCCTCGTCGCAGCGCCTGCAGCACCAGGTACTCTGGCAGCCAGCCGATGCCGACCCCGTCGCAGACCGCATCGTAGAGCGCCTCGACGTTATCCACCATGAATACCGTGGGCGGATCCAGCTTGCGGATTTCGCCTTTGCTTTGCAGGTACCAGCTGCGCGGGCGCCCATAGCGGTTATATCTTACCGTCTTGTGGACCATCAGTTCATCCAGCCGCCGCGGCATGCCGTGCTGCGCCAGATAGGCCGGCGATGCCACCAGAAACAGGTTCTGCCGCACCAGGATACGCGCGACCAGGCTTGCCTCGTTGCCCAACAGCGGGCCGCTGCGAACGGCCAGGTCCAGGCCGCGCCGGACCATATCCTCGACGGCGTCGGACAATTGCAGATCAATTTGCAGATTCGGATGTCGGCTGGCAAAAATGCGCAAGGCCGGTGCGATATAGCGCCGCCCAATGCCTAGCGGCGCCGAAATATGCAAGACACCGGTAAGCTGCCCCTCGCGGCTCGCCACTTCATCCAGCGCGTCCATGCCGGCCTGCACTTGGCGCGTCCGCGCCAGGACTTCACGCCCCAGATCGGTCAAGGCCTGCTGCCGCGTCGTGCGCAATAGCAAAGGGCCGTCGAACCAGGACTCCAGCTTGCGGACATGGTTGCCCACCATCGCCGGCGATAAGTCCAGTTCACGCGCCGCCGCCGCGAAACTGCCAAGTTCAACCACACGCGCAAAGACCGAGAGCGATTCATATCGGCTCATTCAACACTCCAATTAACGAATGAAGTCATTCACAGCGCATTTATCTTAACAAATATGCGCGCCTATAATTGCCAGCATCCCCATTGCTTCCAAGGAATTCGTCGATGAAGCCACTGCGTTCCCTCCACACTCCCCTATTGCTCGCCGCCCTTGCGGCAGGCATGGCCTTGCCCGCCCAGGCCGCGAGCGCCGCGACAGTTTCCGCCACAGCGTCGCAACAGGCGCAAGTCCAAGTGTTTCCTCTGGATTGCGGCCGTATCGACGTCAAAGATATGGACATGTTCGCTGACGACGGCACCTACAAAAACGTGTCCGCGCAACTTGTCGTTTCGTGTTATCTGATTCGCCACCCGCAAGGCGATCTACTCTGGGATACCGGTATCGGCGATCAATTCGCCGGTCCCAAGGGGGTTACGCTGATCCCCGGCAACATCGTCGCTCACGTGCCGGTAACCTTGCAAAGCCAATTGAAAAAACGAGGAACCAGCTTGGCGGGCATCCGCTACCTTGCTTTTTCACACGAACATATCGATCATATCGGCAACGCCAACGCCTTGACCGGCGCCACCTGGCTGCTGAATCCCAAGGAACACGCCTGGGCGATCAAGCAGGATGGCAAGGACGGACAGCCGCCACCCCTGCTTGCCGGCGCCGACCGCGCGAAGATTCGGCTGGTCACCGGCGACCTGGATGTGTTCGGCGACGGCACGGTACGGATTCTGCAGACGCCAGGCCATACCCCTGGCCACCAGTCCCTGCTGGTGATTCCGGGATCAGGACAACCCCTGATCCTCACGGGCGATGTCTGGCATTCCTACGCCAATTTCCGGCATAACCGCGTGCCCTCGTTCAACAGCAGCCGCAGCGATACGCTCGCCGCAATGCAACGGCTGCGGGCGCTGGCCAGGGACACTGGGGCCCGCATTGTCATTGGCCATGCCCCCGAGGATTTCATGCTACAACGCTAAGGCCAGCCGCGCAGCCGGCCCGCAAGCCCGGCCGCGATCGCCTATCCGGCGACCGCCTGCGCGCCGGTTGCCGCGCCAGCGCGGCCCAGGACTTTCGTTACCGCGGCGAACTCTTCATCGGCCAATCCTGCCGACTCCGCCTGTCGCAACAGGTTTCTCATTATCGCCGAGAAGTCGGGATTCAAACCATGCTTGCGCACGGCGTTTTCAATGCGTCTAGTCGCATCGACCGAGATGGACAGCGGGCTTTGCGAGATAGTGAAATCTTTTTGCGCAATGACATCGGCCTCATGCTTCAGGAAATCGCCAAACGAAGGCGACATGGTCTGGATAATGGCGCCATAGACGCCGATATCGAGCCCGGCTGCCTCGGCCAAGGCAGCGCCCTGGAAGACGCCGATGGACGCCCCATAGACATATGAGAGCGTTGCCAGATCCATCGTGGCGGCGCCCGCGGCGGATTCCCCCAGGTACACGACATTGCCGCCCAGGATCGGCCAGAGATCGCGCGTTTGCGCGTAATCGGCGGCTGAACCGGATAACAGAATCGTCGTATCCGGCAGCCCCATCTGTTCGGGCGCCACCTGGATCGCGCCGTCCAGATAGCCGGCACCGTGACGCGCCATGAATTGATAGGCGTGGTCGGCGTCCTCCGGCGATCCGGTTGTCAGTTGGATAAAGCGCTTGCCGTTCAATGCCTCGCGCATTTCGGGGGTGTCCAGGATTTCGCTGGCCGCCTGATAATCGCGCACGCACATCACCACAATCTCGGATTGCCTGACCGCATCGGCAGCCGTCTCGGCCATGGTAACGCCAGCCTGGGCCAGCGCCATCGTTTTGTCGCGACTGCGATTCCATGCGTGTACCCGCCATTCGGCGTGCAACAACAAGGAAGCAATTTTGGAACCCATTTGTCCCAAACCGATTACGGTAACGTTTTTCATAGTTCGTCCTTAAGGGGGTTGTAAAACCTCAGTTTGAGAGGTACGATCGATATCGTCAATTACCTACTAAAAAGTCAGGTACCTACCATTTGGTAAGTAATAAGGATTTACAATGAAAAAAAGCAAACCATTCAATTGTGGCATTGGCCCCGCATTCGAAGTGATTGGCGGCAAATGGAAGGCGGTGATCCTGTATGAACTCCAGGGAAAGCCCATCCGCACCGGCGCGTTGCGTCGCCTTATTGGCGGTATCACCGAGAAGATGCTGATACAACAGCTGCGTGAAATGGAAGCCGATGGCCTGATTCAACGCCACGTCTATCACGAGGTGCCACCCCGCGTTGAATATTCGACCACGGCCGAAGGCGCCCGCCTTAATGCCGCGCTCGGCCCGATCGCGGATTGGGGCGCGCGATACGAAAAACGCAAGATCGCAAAACCATAAGTGGTGCTGCTCGAATAAGATTTCTGCTTCGCGGTCATGGCTTGCGCGGCAACCACGCTCGCCGTGCCTCAAGGCCTGCGCGGGTTTGCCGTATGGCATGGCCAAAGCGAACGATGATGGATCGCGTCGCTGCGATATGCCACGCAAGCCCTGCTTTCCGTATCCGCCTGGCCCGCTTCATGCTTGCGCAATTTTTTCGCGACGGGAAGTGCCATTATGTGCTCAATTATTTTTCAATAGCGGCGTGGAAAATGCTTCCCAGGCTGTTCTCCAACAGCCGCATCCCGAGGTGCATTACATCCATGTCGTGAATCGCATGGGCAAGTTATACTCGCGTCGACGCGCGGCACCACGCAATAAACTAGGTTGTATTGGCCGCGGCGTTCCTGGCCGGTTGATCAAAACCGGCTGGCCTGAAAAGCTGATTTTACGCCGCCCCAAAACCCCTCAGAGCAACGGAAAAGCCACTAGACAAAAAACGGCAACAAAAAAGCCGCTATTGCTAGCGGCTGAATTTTGTATCTACAAGATTTTTTCTGGTGGGCTGGGCGAGACTCGAACTCGCGACCAACGGATTAAAAGTCCGCTGCTCTACCGACTGAGCTACCAGCCCGAGAAAGAAAGAGATTATGAAGCAATTGCCCTGGGCTGTCAATAACTTTTTGCGGTTTCATGACAACAAAAATGCAACACCCACCATAACCTCGTTTAAAACAATAACTTAGCGCTCCCGTGAAATACGGACCTCGGCGCCGCGCCGTTTCACTTCCAGCCCATCGGACTGAAGAATTTTCAGGCCCTCCAGGCCTTTGATATAACTGGAGCCTTGCATTTGCATGACCCGGATCTTGTTGCGCATGACGACAGGGTTATGCACGGGCATGCCGAACATCCAGACTTCATCCAGAATGCGCGCGGAGTTGAATTCACCCAAATGGCGGATAACCGGTCCCAGACAGAGCATATGGCCTTCGCGCCCAAAGACGGGCACGGAGTCCAGCCCGCATTCGACGGTGAGCACCTGGCCGCCCTCGTAGCGCTGGTTGAGGTTCAAATCCCACCAGGCATCGCCCTGCGGCAAATACACATTGACCGACGTTTTCGGCCCCAGTACCGGCGCCACAAGCAATGCCGGACCCAGCATATATTGCAGGTCCCAGGCCTTGGCCTGCGCATCGTCCGGATAGGCCAGCGCCATCATGCGCTGCACCGGCATGCCGGTGCGCACCGCGTCCTCGATGATGCCATTGATATAGGGTATCAGGCGATAGCGCAATTCCAGCAAGGTCCGGATCTTCGCCTGCATCGGCTCGGGATAGGCGGCCGGCAGCAGCGCCGGTGTCGCCTGGAAGGAAAAGCCCGCGGAAAATACGGCAAGCCCCAGCATGCGCAGGTACAAGCCTGCGTCCAGCGGCGCATCGCCGCTTAACTGCGCGCTGTTTCCCAGGTCGTGCGTTACGGCCACGACGCCACTGGCCTGCAGCGACAGCGCCTGGCGCAATTGTTGTGTCAGGCCGTCCCAATCGTTGGCGGGCAGCGGCGCCTTTTGCCAGGCCATCCGTTGCACCGCCATGACCAGATCCGACGATGGCACAACCCCCTCGGTGGGCGTTTTGTTCATGGAAACGGCATCGAACAGCGCGCGGCGCAGCAACAACGGATACAACTGCCGCAGCAATGCGCCGGACTCGCCGTTGCGCGCGCTGACGGTATCGGGAATCTCGATGGGAAAGGCACTCTGGAATGCCGCCACGCCTTCGCCGACCATCTGGTAATGGCGCTCGACCCAGAATGAGTAGGCATCCTTATAGGTCAGATCCAGCAGACCGAAGGGAACATTGCCGTTCTCGGCGATGCCGTCGAACACGTACGCGCTGCCATCTTCGGCGGCAAGCAGCCAGCCGCGGTCTTCCAAATCGTTGAACAGGATCGAATCCCGCGGTACCCCCGGGAAAGAAGGCACGCAGACTTCGAACGACTTTTCACGGAAGGCGGCCAGCGTACGGCGCGCCGAATCGATGCGGCTGCCATCCCATTCAAGCACCAGCTTGTCGGGTTGGAACAGGACGGCCGATGGCTGGGCAAACGACAGGACATCCAGCGGATAGCCGGCCTCGCGCAGCGCCTCGGCCTGCTCGGTAAAGGCTTGCGTGGTCTGTCCGGGCTGCTGCTCCAGCCATGCGCCCATGGCCCAGAGCGGCGGCTGTCCGGCCCTGCCGGTCAGGGCGGAATACTGGTTGAAGATTTCATTGACGTCGCCGGCGATCAGGAATAGATCGAACACCGGGCCGTCGATGAAGATTTGGTAGGTATTCGGATTTTCCTCGGTGCCGGGGTCATGCATCACCCGCTCCAGGGAATTGGCGTAAATGCCCCAGCCTTGCGGGTTCCAGGCCAGCGGCAGATAGCGAAAGTCGCGCAGGTCGGAAACCATTTCGACGCCGCGGCGATTGAAGTCGCCGGAGGATTCGCCCAGCCCGTAGACCGGCTGCCCTTCTGGCAGATCGAACATAACCGACCAGTGTGCCGGCTGGTCGCCTTCGGGCTCCATGACCAGCGGGCTTTCGAAGTCCTCATCGGTATGCAGCACGCGTGTCTCGCCACGATACAGCGAAAGCCCCAGCGGACTATTATGCAGGACGAGCGATACATCGCCTTGGGTAAAGCGCCAGCCAGTCTCGTCGATCAAGGACTCGGTCAGCATCTCGCCAATGAGTTCATCGCGCGCGACCGTGAGCCCCTGCCGCTGCTTCTGGCGCGGCGTCAGCTTCTCTTCGGAAAGTTTGTCGGGGCGGCCAGCCACAATCCTGAATACACCAGGCGCATGCGCCTCGACGCGCAACAACAAGTCGGAGTCCGTGGAAAACTCGGCATGCGTAGCATGTGCGGACTTGAATACAAGACGATCGAATTGAATCACGTGATTTCTTTTCAGTGTTGGGAGTATCGACGCAAGGACAAGAACAGACATGCCCTAAAAGAGCTTATTTTGACGCATTTGCCATATAAAATAAAATCAATTCCGTGTTTTGGCTAAAAAACAGGTCCCTGCCGGCCGCCCTGGCGGGGTCATCGCGGCATCACCGCATGCAGCAGCTCCCGCTCCAGCGGTACCGGTTCGTCGTTCAACATGGCGGCAATCACATCGCCCGCGAGCGGCGACCAGGTCAGGCCGTGCGACGCATAGCCGCAAGCCACCCATACCCCGGGCGCGTGCGTCAGCGGCCCGAAGGCGGGCAACCGCCCCCGCAGCACGGCGCGGGTACCCGCCCAGCCCGGCAGCACCGCCTCCAGGCCCTGCCCTGGCGCCCCGGCCTCGAGCCGCGCCCGCAATCCCGCCAGCGCGCCGGGCGCCAGCGCCGGGGCTAGCTTGTCAATGATTTGCGACTGCCCCTGGCGGGAAACCCGCGGTTCGGCAAGATGGCGCGCATACGTACTGCCCAGCACGCAGCGGCCCTGCACCGGGGGCAGAAAGTAGCCTTCGGCGCCGATCGTCATCACCGGCTGCCGCGGCAACATTTCCTGTGGCACATGCATGACCTCGCCGGCCAAACCGTCCATGGACATAATCTGCGGCAAGGCTTCCTGCAAGCCGCCGGATCTCAATCGCCGCCGCTGCAATCCGCTGCTGGCCAGAATTTGCGGCGTCGCCATGGCCGCGGCCAGCACCACCGTGCCGCAAGTCGCCACGACCGCGCCCCGATCACGCAATTGCCATTGCCCATCGCTCCGCGTCAGCGTATCGACGGCATGGCCGTGGCAGACAATAGCGGGGTGAGACAGCAGGTGCCGGATCAATTGCCCCGGCGCCACCGTCATGCCTGCGTGAAACCAGGCGCCGGCGCGGACCGCGGCAAGGCCCGAGACCGCCGCGGACTGCCCGGGCTCGACCGGCGAAACCCATGCTTCAGGATAGCCCATGGCCTGCACCGCTTGCAACAAATCGCGCGCCAACCCCTTGGTTCGCGCCAGCTCCAGCGTGCCGGCCCGCGCGGGGATGATTTCGGGCCCCAGATGCGCCCATCGCTGCCGGGCCCGATAGACCCCAGCACGGCTAAGCCGCGCCTTGAAATTATCGTCAACCGAGATCAATGGCGTCAGCGCCGCCGCCAGATGCCCCTCGTGCGGCCCCGCCCGGTCTGCCGCTAGCGCGGGATCGGCGACATGCACCCGCCAGCCGCGCAAAGCCAGCGCATGCGCGACCCCCGCGCCAGCAAGGCCACCGCCGACCACCCAGGCCGTTCTCGCGTCGGCGGCAGGCGCCGGCGAAGCGGGCCGATGCAACCGGGCCGCCAGCCAGGACCAGCCGTCGCCGGCATCCATCAGCTTCAGGTCTTTGGCGCCTTTGGCCTGTATCGCGCCGGACACCGCAGTCGCGACCGGTGGCGGTGCGAGCAGGCTGAAGTTCGCCGCGGCCATGCGCAGCAGACAGTCCGGGTAATTCGCCACTACCTGCAATGGCCCCGCCGTATCGATCAAAGCCAGGTCCAGCCTTGCCACCAGTTGCCCGAACGTGGTCCGCAACGGACCGATCAGACGCGTTACCGTATAGTGCGCCAGCCTGCCATCAAAACGGTGTACGCCCGGCAACAGCGGCATGCCTTGCTCGTCCTGGGCGTCCATCAGGCCAGCCAGTTCGTCCTGTACGGTGGTAGGCTGCCCGCGCTGCGCCGGCGGCGTCTCGCAGGCATCGAAAAACACCAGATGCAGGCAGGCGTCCTGCGCCGCGCAGGCCTGCCACTGGGTCAACACGGCAGCCGCATGGGCCAGCGGCGAACCGGTGAGCACCAGGGCCGTGTAGCTGCGGGCGTGAGACATCGCCGTTGCTAATTGAGGCAAGGTGCGTGTCAGGCATTGATCGAAACGGGCCGCGGCGGCTGAACTCATGCAGGAAACTCCGGTCAGGCCACCCGGCCTGTGCGGGAACAAGCCATCATGATCGGTGGCGCTGCCCCAGTGTTGTCATACGTCAAATTGATAGGGAAAGAATACCCGGACTTGCATGCTTTGCGGACCCGGTTCCAACTATCTATTTTATAATCTTTCGATTATCCGGGTTTCTGCCCGGCCGCTGCCGATTCAAACACAGACGGAGTATCCCACATGGCTTCTTCCCATATCGATTTTGGTATTGCACTGGACGCGGGCATCAAGGCCGCCCATGCGGGAGCATCGGTACTGCAGGCTTATTCACATCGCCGCGCCGACCTGATCATCGACCACAAGGCAAAGAATGACCTGGTTTCGCAGGCCGACAAGGAAGCGGAGGAAGTCATCCTGACCGCGTTTTCCGAATTGACCCCGCAATACGGGATTGTGGCCGAGGAAACCGGCGGCAAGCCCGAGGGCATTGCCACCTGGTACATAGACCCGCTGGACGGCACCACCAATTATCTGCACGGCATTCCCCACTACGCGGTCTCGCTGGGCCTGATCGCGCATGCGGGCACATTGCTCCCCAGCGCAACGGCTCCGCTGGAACGGGATACGCCCGTCGTCGCCGTGGTCTACGATCCAAACCGGGAAGAGCTGTTTACCGCCATCGCGGGCGCCAGCGCGTGGCTCAATGGCCAGCGCATCGCCTGCTCGCGCACCGCGACACTGGCCGACTCGCTGCTGGCCACCGGCTTCCCCTTTCGCGACTTTTCCTTCGAATCGCAGTACAACCCGATTTTCAACGCCGCCATCCATCAGACGCGCGGCTTGCGCCGCAACGGCGCCGCCGCCCTCGACCTGGCATGGGTGGCATGCGGCCGCGTCGACGGCTATTTTGAAATGGGCCTGGCACCCTGGGATGTTGCCGCCGGAACGCTGCTGGTGCGAGAAGCCAAGGGACGGGCGGAGGACATGTATGGCATTGACCCCTGGCCAATCAACGGCTACGTGGCGGCGGCGGGCGAAGCCTTGTTCCCGGCCCTGACCGACATGATTTCGCCGCACCTCATCCGTCCGAACACGATCGGGTAGCGTTTCCATGACGCAAAACAAGCAAGACGCGCCCGAGGCCGTCGTCGTCAATGTCCCCCGCCGCCTGGACACCGAAGATGCGCAACTGGCGCTGGAACGGATCCAGGAACTGCTGAAGAAGCACGCGATCGTCGAGCAACTGGTGCATCGCCAGGAAGAAGGCGACGAACAGGCATCGATTGTCGAAGGGCTGATCCGGCGCCAGCACGAAGCCGAGCTGAGCAACACGCTCAACGCGCTGCATCCGGCCGATATTGCCTTTATCCTGGAATCGCTGCCTACCGAAGAGCGGCAACTGATCTGGGGACTGGTCAACTCCAAATATGACGGCGATATTCTGCTCGAGGTTGACGACTGGGTACGTGAATCGCTGATCGCGGCGATGGATCGCGACGACCTGCTGGCCGCAACCGAAGACCTGGATGCGGACGAACTGGCCGACCTGGCCGCCGACCTGCCGCCGGATATCGTCGCCGAGGTCCAGAAGGGACTGACCGACGCGGAGCGGGCGCAACTGCTCGAAGCCATGGGCTATCCCGAGGGCACGGTCGGCGCGATCATGGACTTCGAAATGGTGCGCGTCCGCGAAGACGTGTCGCTTGAGGTCGTGTTGCGCTACCTGCGACGGCTAAATGAATTGCCGGACCATACCGATCAGATTTTCGTGGTGGATCGCGCCGATCAGATACAAGGCGTCCTGTCGGTTTCCCGCCTGCTGGTCAGCGATCCGGAAACCATCGTGAAAGAGGTCATGAATACCGACTATCTTTCCCTGAACCCCGATGACGAAGACCGTGAAGCCGCCTCTGCGTTTGAACGCTACGATCTGGTTTCCGCGCCAGTCGTGGACCAGCAAAACCGCCTGATCGGCCGCCTCACCATCGCCGAGGTCGTTGACGTGATCCGCGAAGATTCGCAAGAACAGGATCTGTCCCGCGCCGGTCTGCAGGAGGAAGATATCTTCGCGCCGGTTTCCAACGCCATCCGCAACCGCGCGCCCTGGCTTTTCCTGAACCTTTGCACCGCCTCGGTCGCTTCCTATGTGGCGTCCCAATTCGAGGATACCGTCAGTAAAATCGTGATCCTGGCCTTTCTGATGTCGATTGTGGCGGGCATCGGCGGCAACTCCGGCAACCAGACCATGACGCTGGTCATCCGCGCGCTGGCCATGGGCCGCATTACGTCCAATAATGTCAAGTCGCTGCTCAGGCGCGAGTTCACCGTGACGTTCCTGGTGGGGATATCCGGCAGCCTGGTCGCCGCCGCCTTTGCCTGGCTCGTGTCGCACAGCATCTCGATCGCCCTGGTCATGATGGGCGCGCTTGTCTGCAATATGCTGATCGGCGCCATGCTGGGCGTGCTGATTCCCTTGACGCGCGACCGTTTTGGCAAAGACCCTGCCATGGGGTCCTCGGTCTTGCTCACCTTTGCCACCGACTCCCTGGGCTTCTTCGTTTTCCTCGGGCTCGCCAACCTGTTTCTGATCTAGCCGTTCCGGTCCCGAGAACGCCCCCAGGGCTGTCGGCTGGTGTTCACGTTCAGGCAGCGGCGGGCGCCTTTGCCGCGCCCGCGGCCTGCTCCCCATACAGCAACGCCCTCGGCGGCATAACCGACCAAGACATGCGGCAATGACTGGGCCAGCAGCAAGCCAAGGGGAGCGCGCCATGGCACACATAAAAAAACCCATCCGCAATGGATGGGTTTTTTATCGGCCGGGCCCGCCTGGCAGAAGGCAAAAGCCTGGCTATCGTGATCAGCTCAGCTTGCCGTGGCAGTGCTTGTACTTCTTGCCGCTGCCGCAGGGGCAGGGATCGTTGCGCCCCACGCGTCCCACCATGTTCTTCACGGTGATGCCGCCGGCGGAGACATCGCCCTGCTCGTTGATCTCCGCGCCGGCCAGCGCTTCCTCGTAGTCGGAATGATGGAACTGCATATTGGAAACGTGCGATTGCGCGGCGTCGGCCTCGGCTTCCTCTACCTGTTCGGGAGACTGGATCTGCACGGTCATCAGTACGCGCACGGTCTCGTTGCGGACGCGCTCCAGCATGCCTGAGAACAGTTCGAATGCCTCACGCTTGTATTCCTGTTTCGGGTCTTTCTGCGCATAGCCGCGCAAGTGGATTCCCTGGCGCAGATGGTCCAGCGACGCCAGGTGCTCGCGCCACAGCGTATCGATGGTCTGCAACAGGATGGCCCGCTCGAACGATACCCACTGTTCCTTGCCGACCAGCGCGACTTTCTGCTCGTAGTTTTCACGCGCCTTGGTCAGGATGGCCTCGACGATATCCTCTTCGCCCAGACTCTCGTTCTTCTCGACCATTTCGGTCAGCGGCAACTGGACTTGCCATTCGGCTTCCAGCGCTTTTTCCAGCGCGGGGATATCCCATTGCTCTTCCATGCTGTCCTGCGGCACATAGGTGCGCACGAAATCGGTGATCGCGGCGTCCCGCAGGCCCGCGACCAGCGGACCGCTGTCTGCCTCTTCGAGCACCTCGTTGCGCTGGCCGTACAGCACCTTGCGCTGATCGTTGGATACATCGTCATATTCGAGCAGTTGCTTGCGGATATCGAAGTTGCGCCCCTCGACCTTGCGCTGCGCCGACTCGATGGAGCGCGAAACCATCTTGGCCTCGATGGGCTCGCCATCGGTGCCCAGGCGATCCATGATGGCGCGTACCCGCTCTCCCGCGAAAATACGCATCAGTGAATCGTCCAGCGACAGATAGAAGCGCGACGACCCGGGGTCGCCCTGGCGGCCGGCACGGCCACGCAACTGGTTATCGATCCGGCGCGACTCATGCCGCTCGGTGCCGATAATGCGCAGACCACCCGCGTCCTTGACCTGCTGGTTGACCGGGAGCCATTGTTCGCGGATGGCGGCGATTTGCGCCTCTTTCTGCTCGGGCGATAGCGTATCGTCGGCGCGGATCAGGGAGATGGGCTTTTCGATGCTGCCGCCCAGCACGATATCGGTACCGCGGCCCGCCATATTGGTGGCGATGGTGATCTTGCCGGGCTTGCCGGCCTCTGCCACGATTTCGGCCTCACGCGCGTGTTGCTTGGCGTTGAGCACGTCGTGCGGCAATTTTTCCTTTTTCAGCAATTCGGATAGGACTTCCGAGTTCTCGATGCTGGTGGTGCCCACCAGCACCGGTTGATTGCGCTCGTGGCAATCGCGGATATCCTTGATGATCGCGGCGAACTTCTCTTGATCGTTCTTGAAGATCTGATCGTTCTGGTCATTCCGGATCATGGGCAGATTGGTTGGAATGATGACCGTTTCCAGTCCGTAGATTTCCTGGAATTCGTAGGCTTCGGTATCGGCCGTGCCGGTCATGCCGGCCAGCTTCTTGTACATGCGGAAGTAATTCTGGAAGGTGACCGAGGCCAGGGTCTGGTTCTCGTTCTGGATCTGCACGCCCTCTTTGGCCTCGACGGCCTGATGCAGGCCGTCGGACCAGCGGCGTCCCGCCATGAACCGACCGGTGAATTCGTCCACGATCACGATTTCACCATCGTTGACCACATAATGCTGGTCGCGGAAGAACAGGTTGTGCGCGCGCAGCGCCACCATCAGGTGGTGCATCAGCGTGATATGGCGCGGGTCGTACAAGGACTCGCCCTGGGGCAGCATGCCCAGCCGGGTCAGGATTTCTTCGGCGTGCTCATGACCGGCTTCGGACAGATAGATTTGCTGGGACTTTTCATCCACCCAGAAGTCGCCTTCGGGCTCGGGCTCCTGCGGTTTCGGCTCGGCGGCCATGCGCGTGAGCATGGCCGGTACCTGGTTCATCTTCACATACAGTTCGGTGTTGTCGTCGGCCTGCCCGGAAATGATCAGCGGCGTACGGGCCTCGTCGATCAGGATGGAGTCGACTTCGTCGACAATCGCGTAGATGAGCTCGCGCTGGCGGCGATCCTCGGCGCGATACTCCATATTGTCGCGCAGATAATCGAAACCGAATTCGTTGTTGGTACCATAGGTGATATCGGCGCGATAGGCCGCCACTTTCTCCTGGTTGTCCTGCTCAGGCACCACAACGCCTACGCTCAGGCCCAGGAAGCCGTACAGGCGCCCCATTTGCTGCGCATCGCGGCGAGCCAGGTAATCGTTGACCGTGACCACATGGACGCCCTTGCCGGTTATCGCATTCAGATAGACCGGCAGCGTGCTCATGAGGGTTTTACCCTCGCCGGTACGCATTTCGGCAATCTTGCCATGGTGCAGCGTAATCCCACCGATCATCTGCACATCGAAATGCCGCATTCCCAGTATCCGGCGGGACGCTTCGCGCACGACGGCAAAGGCTTCCGGCAGCAACGCGTCCAGATTCCCGTCCTTCTGATAGCGCTCGCGAAACTCCTGGGTTTTCGCGACCAGCTCCTCGTTGGACAAGGCCTCCATGGAAGGTTCCAGACTGTTAATCTTGGAGACCAGCTTGCGATATTGCTTCAAAAGGCGGTCGTTACGGCTACCAACAATTTTTTTAAGTAAAGAAATCATTCTGCTTTCAGGGTAACCCGGAGCGGCTGGGTGGTGCTTCGCCCCGGACAGGTTAGTGAGTTATCACAAGAAAATCATGATAGTTTAACGCATCCGGGGCCGCGTCGTAACGCCGGACGGCAATCTGACCTGCTCTTTTGTGCCGTTCACGACTTTGGCGCCAAGCGCCGCCGCCCCCACCTGTTCCGCCTGCTTCAGAAGACCGTCGGGCGTTGCCGTGGCAACCGCGGTGGTAGAAGACATTTGACTCAGAAAATCGATCGGATCGGTCGGTTCGTCGTTGACGCGAACCTCGAAATGCAGGTGCGAACCGGTAGAGCGCCCCGTGCTGCCAACCTTGGCAATCTGTTGCCGCTTGGCGATAAGGTCGCCGGACTTGACCAGCAATTTGGAATTATGCGCATAGCGGGTCACAACGCCGTTGCCATGATCGACATCGACCACATTGCCGTAGCCGTTCATGTACTTGGCATTGATCACGATGCCTGCCGATGCCGCATACACGGAAGTGCCTGCCGGCGCGGCGAAATCGACCCCGCTATGCAGCAGATAGCGTCCAGTAACCGGATTCTTGCGCCACCCGAACGATGAGGAAACCCGTGCGTGCGTCATGGAAATGGGAATGGCCGAGGGGGTGCGCTGTTGTTCCGCGCCCTTCATTTGCAACACCAGATCGAAAGTCTTCAGGTTATCGTCCTCGCGGGAAAGCGTGGCCTTGAGCTGATCCAGCTCGCGCCCGATTTCCTCGGCCGACACCACGCTGTCATTATCGGGCGGCAGGTCTTCCATGGGTTCATCGCTGGCCGATGCGTTCTGGGTCAGCAATTTATCCAGTTCGGACAGGCTTTCCTCGTTGCCGCTTCGAACCGCCAGGCGCTCGCCGAGCTGTGTCAGGCTGTCCACTTTGGCCCGCAACTGGCCGATCTGGGAGGCCATGACGTTAAGGTTGCGCCGTATCAGCGCCTCTTCCCGTTCGTTGCTCGCCGAGGTTTCGGCCGCGGCGATCTGCTCGTGCACGGGCAGCGAGCTGATACCGAAATGGCGCTCAAGCAAGGCGCCGGCAGCGACGGCCAACCCCAGGCTGAGCGCAGTCAGGCTCAGGGTCCATACTTTCTTTGTCTTCGCAGGAGTGGTATCCTGCTCGACATGATGTTGTTCACTCAATTTCTTACCTGCAATGAATAATGGCCCTGTTTTTTAAGAAAAACGGCGCCTCGCGCCGCGATCGCAGCGAAGGCAAGACGGCCTCGTATTGGCTGGGACATGACGCCCACCGCGCCCGGTTGCTGGAAACAGCGGAACAATACACACTGCTTCAGCGCTTGATCGCAGACGCGTTGCAACTTCCTGTGGGACATGCATGCCGAGTTGTAAAACTGGAAAACGGGATACTTGTGATCGCCGTTCCCAGCGCTGCCTATGCAGCAAAAATCCGGCAATTGACTGCAACTATACATCAGCTTTTGGTTGCGAATGGCCAGCGGGTGGATCAAATTCGCATAAAAATCCAGGCTGGACTCAAATCGGCCCCGGCTTCCCGCGAGCCGCAGCCGCCCGCTGCCACGCAGACGGCACTGAGCGAAGATGCCAGACAGGCCTTGCTTCGCTTGCAGGAAACCACGCAGAACCCCGA
Organism: Advenella kashmirensis; assembly: GCA_040395835.1. GTDB lineage: Bacteria > Pseudomonadota > Gammaproteobacteria > Burkholderiales > Burkholderiaceae_B > Advenella > Advenella kashmirensis_B. Next base: position 32,375 of record JBEBPQ010000011.1, on the reverse strand, counting down.
ACTGGCGGATACGCTGTCCCGGATCCTGCGCTCGCATCAGGCCAAGCGCCAATCCTGACTGACTGCCTCGGCGGCGGCCGCGGCGGAATCAAAGGTTACGATTTCATAGGCATCGGGCTGGGCCAGCAGGGTGCGCGCCAGCTTGTTGTTCAGGCCGTGCCCCGACTTGCATGCCACATATCGCGCCAGCAACGGATACCCGATCAGATACAGGTCGCCAATGGCGTCCAGTATCTTGTGCTTGACGAACTCGTCTTCATAGCGCAGGCCGTCCGAGTTCAGGATCCGGAACTCGTCCATCACGATGGCATTGTCCAGGCTGCCGCCCCGCGCAAGCCCGTGGGCACGTAGTGCTTCCACTTCCTGCGCAAAACCAAAGGTACGGGCACGGGCGATTTCCCGGGTATAGGAGTCGCGCGCGAAATCCACTTCCGCGAAATTGGCCGTGGAGTCAATGGCGGGATGGTGAAAATTAATCGAAAACGCTAGCGAAAAGCCCGCGTAGGGTTCCAGACGGGCCCATTTTGCCTGCTCTCCTTCGCCTTCCTGGACTTCGACCGTCTTCAAGACCCGCAGAAAGCGCTTGGGCGCATCCTGCTCCTCGATACCGGCGGAACGCAACAAATACACGAACGTGCCCGCGCTTCCGTCCATGATGGGCACTTCTTCGGCATTGAGATCGACATGAAGGTTATCAATGCCCAGCCCAGCCAGCGCCGACATCAGATGCTCGACCGTTGAGACGCGTACGTTGCCCTGTTGCAAAACCGATGCCATGCGGGTGTCGCCGACGCCGTCGGCGCGCGCCGGGAGGTCGACGACCTCGGGCGTATCGACGCGATGGAACACAATGCCGGTATTGGGCTGTGCCGGCCGCAGCGTAATTTCAACCCTGCGACCCGAGTGCACGCCAACGCCGGTGGTTTTCACCAGATTCTTGATCGTTCTTTGTCGTAGCATTGTCATTCTATTTCTCAACTTACAAAAAAATTCTGGAATACGCGGCGCCCGGCGGTTTCCTGCCTGGCGCTGCCACCTGCATGTTGGCCGCCGCCCCGAATTAACAAGGCTCGATGGCGACAACCGCTTGCGCGCAGCGGGCGCGTTCGCTTTTGCCCAAGCCCTGACCCGGCAAACACCGGGGAGTACGGAAATAGCGAGGTAATTGGCTGGTCTAGCGACTTGAGCCGGCAAGCAGCAACGACCCTGGACTCGCAGTCTGGCGGGACTTTGACCGGTTCGAGCGACGCGCCGATTGCACGCTGGCGGTTGCGGTCCGGGAGACGCCGGCGCTGGCGCAAGATCATTGCCCGATATTGCCCAATGGCCTTTGCACGCATCCCGGATGCCGGCATGCCCAATGCCTCAGGCCTGCAGACAGGTGTCGTTCCCGAGTATTTTACTCTGTTTTTCATGCAAAGGCGCCTGAAAGCACGGCTAAATGTTTCAGTCGACATCCTATTGCGGCCGGAACCGGAAACGCTAAAGCGCGACCCCGGAAGGCCGCGCTTTATTCAGATTTACGTTTCAAAGGAGGACACAGAGCCAGCCCGGGCAGGAGCCAGGTCTGTGGTTACTGCGAGAGGACGGTTGCCCGACAGCGGCAAGCGCCCTCGGCGTCCTTTAGTCTGCCTGTTTACGCAGGAACGCAGGAATATCGAAGCGCTCCACGCCGGAAGACTCCATGGCGCGAACCTGCTGCTCGAACTGCGCCTTGTTGGGCGCAGCACCACGTCCGGAACGGATCACGGTAGGAGGCACCGGTGCGCGACCGCTAGGCTGGCTCAGGAAGTTGCCGCCGAAGTCGACGTTACCGCCATGCGTACCAGTAAGGGCTTCGAATTCCGCGTCCTGGTGATTATTGACGACCAATTCAGGTTGCTTGCGGCCCAGGCCTGTCGCCACGACAGTGACGCGCAGCTCGTCTGCCATCTCGTCATCATAGGCGCTACCGACAATGATCGTTGCATCCTTGGCGGCGTAGCTGCTGATGATTTCGTTGATCAGACGGGTTTCGCTCATCTTGAGCGAACGGCTTGCAGTGATGTTCACCAGCAGGCCACGGGCGCCATTGAGGTCCACGCCTTCGAGTAGCGGGCAGGCAATGGCGTTCTCGGCGGCGATGCGCGCACGGTCGGGGCCGGAAGCCACGGCCGTGCCCATCATGGCCTGGCCATGCTCGCCCATGATGGTTTTCACGTCTTCGAAGTCGACGTTGATGTTACCTTGGACATTGATAATTTCAGCAATACCCGCGCATGCGTTGTACAGCACGTTGTCGGCTTCCTTGAAGCAATCGTCCTGAGACGCGTCGTCGCCCATGAGATCATACAGTTTCTCATTGAGTACCACGATCAGCGAATGCACATGCTTGGAAAGATCGGCGATCCCCTCTTCGGCGGCACGCAGACGCTTGGTGCCCTCGAAGGAGAAGGGCTTGGTGACAACGCCCACGGTCAGGATACCCAGTTCCTTGGCCACTTCGGCCACCACCGGACCAGCGCCGGTACCGGTACCCCCACCCATGCCAGCGGTGATAAATACCATATTCGCGCCATTGAGGGCGGCGCGGATTTCCTCGCGCGCCGTTTCCGCGGCGGCACGTCCCTGCTCGGGCTTGGCGCCGGCACCCAGGCCGCTGCGGCCCAGGCGGATCTGGATTGGCGCTTCGGTTGCGATGAGTGCCTGCATATCGGTATTGGCGCAGATGAAATCCACGCCCTTGAGTCCGGCACGCATCATGTGAGAAATTGCGTTACCGCCTGCGCCACCGACCCCGATGACTTTGATAACGGTACCGCTGTTATTGCTGTCGTCCAATAATTGAAAGTCCATATTCCCAACTCCTGATATTCTGAAACGTATTAACGAAAAGTTCCCACTTCATTTTCGGAAACCGTCTCAAAAACAATGCCAGCGCATGTCTCGCATCGTACTTGAACCGTCTCCAAGGCCATCTGCCCAGCCTTTGGCAATTTTCCCGCCTGCCCCGCGGTCGTGCACAACTGTGATTGCTGCGGTTGATGGCAATTGCATGCCTGCTGCAATTGCCGGGTTTTCTGCAAGTTTCTGCAGAAGATGCGTACTGCCTTACAGCATACAATACGCGTACTCTATTTTAGTTCATAAACCATTCTTTCATGCGAGAAAAAATATCTTTTACAGTTCCATTTTGTTGCTTAATCTTACCACCCCGCAAACGCTGCACTCGCGCTTCCGTCAACAGGCCCATGACAGTTGAAAAACGGGGGTTGCGAACCATGTCGGCAAGACTGCCACGATAATCGGGCACCGCCACGCGAACCGGTTTGAGAAACACGTCTTCGGCCAGTTCCACGATGCCAGGCATCAATGCCGTGCCACCGGTAATCACCACGCCGGAAGCGATCAGATCCTCGTACCCGGACTCCCTTACAACCTGTTGCACCATCATGAACAGCTCTTCGATGCGCGGCTCGATGACCGCCCCCAGCGTTTGCCGCTTGACACGGCGCACATCGCGATCTCCCAGGCCAGGCACTTCGATGAGTTCGTCGGGATTGGCCAGGACCTGCTTGGCGATCCCGTAGCGCAACTTTATTTCCTCCGCATCTGGCGTCGGTGTGCGCAACATGGCGGCAATATCGCTGGTGACCTGGTCGCCCGCAACCGGCAGCACGGTGGTATGGCGAATCGCACCGCCGGTGAAGATGGCGATGTCGGTCGTACCGGCACCGATATCGACCAGCACCACGCCCAGTTCCTTTTCGTCATTGGTCAGACAAACCATGGACGAGGCCAGGGGTTGCAAAATCAGGTCCTGCACTTCCAGCCCGCAGCGACGTACGCATTTGACGATATTCTGGGCGGCGCTGACCGCGCCGGTGACGATATGCACGCGCACTTCGAGCCGGATCCCGCTCATGCCCACGGGCTGGCGGATATCTTCCTGCGAATCGACAATGAACTGCTGGGTCAGGACGTGCAGCACCTGATGATCTGTCGGGATATTGACCGCCTTGGCCGTCTCGATCACCCGCGCCACGTCGGCTTCGGAAACTTCCTTGTCCTTGACCGCGACCATGCCGCTGGAATTGAAGCTGGTAATGTGGTTGCCCGCGATCCCGGTATAGACCTCCCGGATCTTGCAATCGGCCATCAGCTCGGCCTCCTCCAGCGCCCGCTGGATGGAGTTGACCGTGGATTCGATATTGACCACGACGCCCTTGCGCATGCCTTTCGACTCATGCTGTCCAAGTCCGATTACTTCAAAGCGCCCTTCCTCGGGCAATGCTTCAGCCACTACCGCAACCACCTTGCTGGTGCCGATGTCTAAAGCAACGATGAGGTCCTTTAGGTCACGAGTCATTTTTTCTCTTTACTATCCGATTGTGTTGTCGTTGCCGGCTCGAATGTGATGGCAAATCCTTTGGTATAACGCAAGTCGACCTGGGCAATCTGCCTGTCGCCGACTTTCTGCTTCAATACGGGCCAGGCCTGGACGAACCGCTCGATGGTGGTGGCGAATGATACCGCCCCTTGTCCGCCGTGCGGGTTCAGCGCATCCGCCCCCGGGTCCCTGCCCAATACCAGTTTGGTATTATCGTTCAATTCTACACGCCAAGCATAGCGATCACTAAGCGTAATCTCATCTACGCCCAAATTAAGCGGGGCCAGCCAGCGCACCAGTTCCGCGTACCGCTGTACCACCAGGGTTTCCGATCCCGTAGGGCCATTAAATTGTGGTAAATCCGCATCTTCCGGCAGTTCCGCCTGGTTGGCCGCAAACACCTCGCCCCACGTGTTGATCATCTGCCCCTCGTTCCAGTAGGCAAACGGCTCGTGCTCCTCGATCTTGATCAGCAGGCCGTCGGGCCAGACGCGCGTGATATCCGCATGACGAACCCATGGCGACTGCTCGAACAACTTCTTCGACTCCGGCAGATTGATGGTAAAAAAGTTGCCCTTGAGCTTGCCGGCGACAGTCTGCTGGATGCTCGCCGGCGATACGTATTGCAACGTATTGCCCTGCATCGGCTCGATCACGATCCGGCTCAGGTTGAACATGGGGCGATGGATCAGCCAATAGCCGCCGGCGCAGAACAAAACCACGACAGCCAACACCATGAGCAGGTTGGCAATTAAGTTGGTGGTGCGGGCGCCGGGTACGATCATTTACAGTCGCTGCTCCGTAACAGGTTGATTCCGCTGAATCTTGCAACTGGCCTGGGCCAGAATCATGACACACAGCTCAGCATAGCTGATTTCTTCCGCCTTTGCCCCCATGGGGACCAAAGAATGCGGCGTCATGCCCGGAGACGTGTTGATTTCGAGCAAAAACGGACGATTTTCCTGGTCGAGCATCACATCGACGCGCCCCCAGCCCTCGCACCCAACGGCAACGAAAGCGGCCTCGCTGGTCTTGCGAATGGAAGCGGCCAGCGCCGGCGGCAAATCAGCCGGGCACTGATACTGCGTGTCGTTGGAAATATACTTGTGTTCGAAATCGTAATTGCCTTCGGGCGCAACGATTTCAATAATCGGAAACGCGCGCGCGGTATCTCCCTTGCCCAGAACGGCAATGGTCAATTCGCGGCCCACGATAAATTGTTCGGCCAGCAACTCGGTATCGAAGGCATGGACTGCGTCGAACGCAGGGTCCAGCTCCTCGGGCCCGGACACTTTATACAGCCCCAGGGTCGATCCCTCATGCGGTGCCTTGAGAATAAACGGGTATCCCAATTGCGCGGCAGCCGCCTGCATATCTTCGCGACACTTGACGGTCCGGTACGCGGCGGTAGGGATCTGCTGCTCGATCCAGATCCGTTTGGTCATGATCTTGTCCATGGCCAGCGCCGAGGCCATGACGCCGCTGCCGGTATAGGGAATGCCCAGAATCTCCAGCGCCCCCTGCAAAGCCCCATCCTCGCCATAACGGCCATGCAGGGCAATGAAGACGCGGTCGAATCCGGCCTGCGCCAGCTCGGTCAGGCTGCGCTCGCCGGTATCGAACAAATGCGCGTCGATTCCCTTGCTGCGCAAGGCTTCCCATATCCCTTGTCCAGAGACCAGGGAAACCGGGCGCTCCGCGGAGCATCCGCCGTACAGCACGCCTACCTTGCCAAAATCAATGCTCATGCTCTTCTCCCAGCAATGCCGGCACTTTGTTGATCGACCCCGCCCCCATAATGACAACGACATCGCCATCCCGGACGAAATTGCGGATTTGCGCGGGCAGCTCGGCCACATCCTCGACAAAGACCGGCTCCACCTTGCCGGCCACGCGCAAGGCACGGGACAGCGAACGGCCGTCGGCGGCCACGATGGGCGACTCGCCCGCCGCATAGACCTCGGTCAGCAACACGGCATCGGCGCGGCTCAGCACGGTCACGAAATCCTCGAAGCAATCCCGGGTCCGCGTATACCGATGCGGCTGGAAAGCCAGGACCAGGCGACGATTCGGCCAGGCGCCCCGCGCGGCCTCGACCGTGGCGGCCATTTCTATGGGGTGGTGGGCGTAATCGTCGATCACCGTATAGGCACCCCCGCCATGCTCCTCGGGCACGGGAAAATCGCCCACCATGGAAAAGCGGCGGCCAACGCCGTTGAATGCCTCCAGCGCGCTGACGATGTCATCGTCCGACAGCTCCAGCTCACTGGCCACGGCAATGGCGGCCAGCGAGTTGAGCACATTATGCCGGCCTGGCAAATTCAGGGTAATGTGCAGGTCGGGCAGCCGTTTTTGCGGGCTGACGCGACGCTCCACCGTAAAACACATACGCGTTTCCCGGGCCTGCACATCAACGGCGCGAAACATCGCGTCTTCGCTGAAACCATAGGTCACCAGCGGCCGGGAAACAAAGGGGATGATCGTGCGAACATTGCTGTCATCCACGCAGACAATAGCGCTGCCGTAAAACGGCATGCGTTGCGTAAATTCGATAAAGGCGCTCTTGAGCCTGGCCATGTCGTGGCCATAGGTATCCATATGGTCGGCATCGATATTGGTGATGATCGACATGACGGGCAATAGATTGAGGAACGAGGCGTCTGACTCGTCGGCCTCCACCACGATATAGTCGCCCTGCCCCAGCCGCGCGTTGGCGCCGGCCGAATTGAGCCTTCCGCCGATCACAAATGTGGGATCCAGTCCGGCCGCAGCCAGGACGCTGGCCACCAGGCTGGTCGTTGTTGTCTTGCCATGCGTGCCGGCAATGGCAATACCGCGCTTCAGGCGCATCAGTTCGGCCAGCATGATGGCGCGCGGCACAACGGGGATGCGCTTGGCCCTGGCGGTCAGCACCTCGGGATTGCTGTTGGCCACTGCCGTCGAGGTGACAATGGCGTCGGCCTGCCCCACGTTCTCCGCATGATGCCCGATGAAGATTTGCGCCCCCAGGCTCGCGAGCCTGCGGGTGACCGCCGAATCCTGCAAATCGGATCCGCTCACCTTGTACCCCAGGTTAACCAGTACCTCGGCAATGCCGCTCATGCCGGAGCCGCCGATACCGACGAAGTGAATATGTCTAATCCGATGTTTCATGTTTTCCCTGCGCTGCGCGCTCGCATATATCTGCTATTGTTTGTGTTGCTGCGGTCAATGCGCAGGTCCTGGCGCGGATTGCCGTCTGCGCCAAGGCGTCACGGGTACGGCCCTGGATCCATTCGGCAAGCCATGGCGCCGTCAACTCGCGTTGCGGCTGCGCCCAGGCGGCATCCTGGCGGGTCAGCCAGGCGGCATTGGCCGTCTGGTGATCATCAATCGCGTGCGGCAACGGCACGAACAACGCGGCGACGCCCACGGCCGCGACTTCGGCCACGGTCATCGCGCCAGCCCGGCAAATGACCAGATCCGCGTCCGACATGGCCCCCGCCATGTCGTCGATAAACGGTACGCATTGCGCCTGGACACCGGCCTGCGCATAGGCTTGCCGCAGGCTGGAAATATGCTGCTCGCCGGCCTGGTGAACGATATGCGGACGCTGTTCGGGCGCCAGTCGCGCGATGGCGGCCGGCACTACGGTATTGAGCGCCTGCGCGCCCAGGCTGCCGCCCACGACCAGGATGCGCAACGGCCCCTGGCGGGCGCCATAGCGCGCCAACGGCGCGGCGGCCTCGGCCAGCTCCCTGCGTACCGGATTGCCCACCATGCGTCCCTTGGGCAGCACGTCCGGAAAACCCGTCAACACAAAAGCCGACATTTTAGCAAGCCATTTATTGGCCGTGCCTGCAACCGCGTTTTGTTCGTGAATCACCAGGGGGATCCCTCCGGCCGCGGCCATCAAGCCCCCCGGCACCGCGACATAGCCGCCCATGCCCAGCACGACATCGGGCCGACACTGCCGCAAGGCCTTGCGCGCCTGCAGGCAAGCCTTGCCCAGCAGCACCGGCAGCTTCAGCAGCGCCACCGGTCCCTTGCCTCGCAAGCCGGCAAAGTGCAATGGCAGCAGCGCGATATCCTGCGCAGGCACCAGCCGGCCTTCCATTTTTTCCGGATTGCCCAGCCAGCATACGCTCCAGCCGCGCCGGCGCATCTCCAGCGCCACCGCCAGACCGGGCATGATGTGCCCGCCGGTGCCGCCGGCCATGACCATCAGGCAAGGAGAGGCGTCAGGCGTCAGGCTCATCGATACTCCCTGACGGGTTTGCGATCCGGCCGCTCTCCCCGCATCATCAGCCGGCTTTCATAATCGACCCGCATCAGGATGGCGATCGCCACCAGATTCATCACAATGGAGGAGCCACCGTAACTCACCAATGGCAACGTCAAGCCCTTGGTCGGCAACAGTCCCAGGCAGACGCCCAGGTTGACCAGCGCCTGCACGCCCATCCAGATCGAAATACCTTGCGCCACCAGCCCGCTGAACTCCCGGTCCATGGCAATGGCCTGCCGGCCGATTTCAAATCCGCGATGCACGATAATCAGGAATAGGACGACGACGGCGATAATGCCCACAAAGCCGAGTTCCTCGCCAACCACGGCCATAATGAAATCGGTATGCGCCTCGGGCAGATAATGCAGTTTCTCGACGCTTGAACCCAATCCTACGCCAAACCATTCGCCGCGCCCGATCGCGATCAGGGAATGCGCCAGCTGGTAGCCGCTGGACTGCACCGTATCGGGGTCAAACGGGTCCAGGTAGGCAAAAATCCGTTTCACCCGCCATGGCGCAGCCAGAATCAGCAAGGCGATGCAGGCCAGCAAAGCCACGACCAGAATCAGGAACAGGATCGCGCTGATGCCGCCCAGGAACAGAATACCGACGGCAATGGCGACGCTCACCATGAAGGCCCCCAGATCGGGCTCCAGCAGCAGCAGCACGCCCACCACGCCCAGCGCCACCATCATGGGAACGAAGCCGCGCATGAAATCGTGCATGTATTTCTGCTTGCGCACCGTGTAATCGGCGGCAAACAGCAGGATTGCCAGCTTCATCAGTTCCGAGGGCTGGAAATTGAGCGGTCCCAGCGGGATCCACCGGTAGGCGCCATTGACTTCATTACCGATATGCGGGATCAACACCAGCACCAGAAGAAAAAGCGATGCCAGGAATAAAGGCAGCGTGAACTTTTCCCATACTTGCATTGGCACGGAAACGGCAATGGCGAACGCGACCAACCCTACCGCAATAAACAAGGCATGGCGCACAAAGAAATAATAACGGGTCGAGTTCGAATACTTGGGCCCGTCCACCAAGGCGATGGATGCGGAGAACACCATCAGGAGACCAAACATGAGCAGCGTGACGACGGCCGCGGTCAGCAGCAGGTCGTAATTGCGCATGCGCGTGCGGCCTGGCTTGACCGCATTGACGCTTGCCCTCAGGTCTCCCAGCAAACTCATGCCACTTCTCCGTTATCCAGCGCCAATTCCTGCACCGCCGCCGAAAATACCTCGCCGCGATGCGCGTAGCTCTTGAACATATCAAAACTCGAGCACGCCGGGGACATCAATACCGCATCCCCAGGTTCGGCCAGCTCAAGCGCCAAACGCACCGCCGCTTCCATGCTCTGGGCCCGTTGGCACGGCACCTGCGTGCCCGCCAGCGCCTGCTCGATCACATCCGACGCTTCGCCGATCAGTACGGCCGCCCTGACGCAGCGCCGCACCGGCGCGGCCAGCGGGGAGAAATCCTGACCCTTGCCAACGCCGCCGGCGATGAGCACGATCTGCCGTCCCAGCCCTTCCAGCGCGGCCACGGTCGCGCCGACGTTGGTCCCTTTGCTATCGTTGATGAAATCCACGCCGCGAATACTGCGCTCGAACTGGGTCCGATACTGACCGGCGGCGAATTCGCGCAGGGTATTGAGCATGGGCCCCCACCCGATGCCCAGTTCGCGACAAAGCAACATGGCGGCCTGGGCGTTCAGCACATTATGCAAGCCGCGCAATTGCATCGCATCGCCTGGCATCAGGCGCTTGATCATGCCACTCTTGCGTTGCGGGCGCTCCGCGCCTTTCTTGCGCCGCGCGCCCGGCGCCTCGGGCAATTCAAAATCGTCTTTCTCGCAGGCGTTGATCCACAATACCCCGTGTGTATTTTCAATACCGGTATCGCCTACCAGCAGCGGTTCATCCGCGCCAAAGCTGCGCACGTTCAGATCCTTGATATCCTGCACCATGCCGACCACGGCATCGTCATTGCGATTGACAATGGCAACGCGACTGGCCGCCAGCAGGCTGGCCTTGGCGGCGCCATATTCCTGCATGTCTTTGTGCCAATCCAGATGATCCTGCGTCAGGTTCAGCACCACCGCGGCGTCTGGCGCCAGCGAATGCGTGGTCATCATCTGGAAGCTCGATAACTCCAGTACCCAGGCCTGCGGCAGGGAGTCCTGGTCCTGGTCCAGGGCCTGCATCAGCGCCGTCAACGCGGACGGGCTGATATTTCCCGCCGCCACCGCCGTCATACCGGCAAAATCGAGCATGGCGCGAGCCAGCGATGTGACGGTGGTCTTGCCGTTGGTTCCGGTGACGGCCAGCACTTTGGGCGCGTATCCCTGTTTTTCCTGCAGATCCCGCAAGGCCAGCGCGAACAATTCAATTTCACCGATCACGGGGATTTGCCGCTCGGCAGCCAATGCCAGGAACGCCGCCAGCGCGGCTTCGCTAGGCGCCAGGCCCGGACTGAGCACGATGCGCGCCACGCCATCGAGCGCCGTCGGCGTAAACGCCTGCGCGCCCAGGAACAAGGTCATGCTGTCGCTGCCCTCCGCCTGCAAGGCCTGCAGGCCGGGAGGCACGTCGCGGGTATCGACCACATGCAAGAACGCCTGATTGCGCAGGCACCAGCGTGCCGCGGCCAGGCCTGTTTCGCCCAGCCCCAGTATCAGCACGCGAGAAGGAAAGGCGGTATTGCCGCCGATATCGTCACTCATCGTAATTTAAGTGTCGCCAGTCCCAACAGGACCAGCATCATGGTAATGATCCAGAAACGCACGACGACCTGGGTTTCTTTCCAGCCGCCGACTTCAAAATGATGATGCAGGGGCGCCATGCGCAAGATGCGCCTGCCGGTGCCGGTTTTCTTCTTGGTATATTTAAACCAGAACACCTGTATCATGACCGACAAGGTTTCGGCAACGAAAACACCGCCCATGATGAACAGGACAATTTCCTGGCGCACAATGACCGCGATGGTTCCCAGCATGCCGCCGAGCGCAAGCGCGCCGACGTCGCCCATAAACACTTGGGCGGGATACGCATTAAACCACAAAAAGGCCAGCCCTGCCCCGGCCAGCGCCGCGCACAGCACCAACACCTCGGAAGCGCCGGGAATATAGGGAAAAAGCAAATACTTGGAATAGTCGACGCGTCCGACCACATAGGCAAAAATGCCCAGTGCGCTGCCCACCATGACCGTCGGCATGATGGCCAGGCCATCGAGGCCGTCGGTAAGGTTGACGGCATTGCTGGCGCCGACAATGACCATCCAGGTCAGGATCACAAAACCGAAAACACCCAGCGGATAGCTCACGCTCTTGAAAAACGGTACGATCAGATCGGCCCGGGGCGGCAGCGGCATAGTGAATCCACTGCTGATCCAGGACCACATCAGCCGGAAGATATCGGCATTGGCGGGTGCCGAAACGGCAAAAGTCAGGTAGACCGAGGCAATCAGCCCGATCAACGCCTGCCACATGAATTTTTCGCGGGAGCTCATGCCCTCGGGATTGCGATAGACCACTTTCCGATAGTCATCCACCCAGCCGATCGCGCCGAACCCGAACGTGACCAGCAGCACGACCCAGACAAAGCGATTGCTCAAATCGGCCCACAACAGCGTGGTAATGCCGATTGCGATCAGGATCAGCGCGCCGCCCATGGTTGGCGTGCCATTCTTGACCAGATGCGTTTCAGGGCCATAGCTGCGTACGGCCTGCCCGATTTTCAATTCGGTCAGCTTGCGGATGACCCGGGGTCCCGCCACCAGCCCGATGAGCAGCGCGGTCGCGCAGGCCAGCATGGCCCGCAATGTGATGTACTCGAATGCATTGAGCACCGAGAAAGTCGGGGACAGCCACCGGCTTAACTCATATAGCATGCTTTTCCCCTTGTTGCTCCGACCAGGACAGCAAATCCTGTACTACCCTTTCCATTCTCATGGACCTTGATCCTTTTACCAATATGCTGGCCGGTTTCAATGCCGCTACCCGCCCGGCGATGTCTTGTATGTCCGATACATGTTGCGCACCGCTGCCGAATGCCTCGGCGGCCAGGCGGCTGGCCTGGCCAAAGGTGAAAACGTGCGCGATGGCCTGGCCGCTTGCGTGAAGCCCTACCTCGCGGTGCATCTGCGGCCCGTTTTCACCGACCTCGGCCATATCGCCCAGCACCAGAACGGTTGGACCCGGCAACGCCGCCAGGACATTGATGGCCGCGATCACCGAATCGGGATTTGCATTATACGAGTCATCGATCAAGGTTATCCCGCCAACCAGGGTATGCGTGCGCATTCTCCCCTTGACGGGACTGAAGGCCTGCAACCCTTCGCGGATCTGCGCCAGGCCGATGCCGGCGGCATGCGCGCAAGCGGCGGCGGCAAGGCTGTTGCGCACATTATGCACCCCGGCGATGGACAATCTTATGTCAATAGCGCCAACCGGCGTTTTCATCACAAATGACGTGCCCAGCGGGTCCGCCAAGATTGCCTCGGCGGAAAAATCCGATGCGCCGGACAGGCCAAAAGTCAGGATCCGCCGGCCCTGCGCTTGGGCTTGCCATAGCGACACATACGGCTCGTCGGCAGGGAAGACCGCCGTCCCGCCGCTGCGCAGGTATTGAAACACTTCGCCGTTTTCCTGGGCCACGGCATCGACCGTGCGCATGAATTCCTGATGTTCGCGCTGCGCGTTGGTGACCACGGCAATCGACGGCTCGGTAATGGCCGCCAATTGCGCGATCTCGCCCGGGTGATTCATTCCCAGCTCAAGCACGGCCAGCGCATGCCCCGGACGCAATGCCAGCAGGCTACGCGGCACGCCCCATTGATTATTCAGATTGCCCTGGGTCGCAAACCGATGATCGGCGCCCACCGCTTTGGCCAGGATGGCGGAAATCATTTCCTTGGTCGTGGTCTTGCCATTGCTGCCCGTGACGGCGATCAGCGGCATGGCGTATTGTCTGCGCCAGCCGTGCCCCATGCTCATCAGGGCCTGCGTCGTATCGGCGACCAGGATCTGCGGCAACTCGACAGCGGGATCGCGCCGGCTGACCAATGCCGCGGCCGCCCCCGCCGCCTTGACGTCGGCGAGGAAATCATGCGCATCGAATTGTTCCCCGCGAATGGCGATGAATAGGCTTGCAGCGGCAACATTGCGCGAATCTGTGCATATCTCGGGCTGGCTGCGCAGCAGCAGTCCGAGCCGGGACCATTCGATATCGTCGAACGGATGGCGGACGTGATTGATTTCCTGATAGGTTTCATGCCCTTTGCCCGCGACCAGCACCACATCGGCCGTATCGGCCGCCAGCACCATGTCGATGATCGCGCATCCGCGGTCGAGCTGCGCCTGCGCGCCGGCTGGCATCCCCTTCAGGATGTCGGCCAGGATTGCCTCGGGCTGTTCAGTCCGTGGGTTATCGCTGGTCACCAATACGCGGTCCGCCAGGTCTGACGCAATACGGCCCATGATGGGCCGTTTGCTGGTGTCGCGGTCTCCGCCGCAGCCAAAGACGCAGAACAGCTTGCCGCCCCTGGCGGCCGCAACCGGACGCAGGGCGGCCAGCGCCCGCTCCAGCGAATCGGGCGTGTGCGAATAGTCCACGATGACCAACGGTAGCTTGCTGCCGGACTGGGCCTCGATCGGCGCGACAGTCTGCAGGCGGCCCGGCACCGGCGTCAGCATGGAGACCAGGCCCGCGCTTTGCAGCAGGCGGATACCCAGCGCGTCGAGCACGGCGACGACAAGCAGAATATTGGCGATGGAATGCTCGCCCACCAGGCGCGTGGTCACCTGCGCCTCGCCCTGCGGCGTATGCAGTGTAAAGACCAAGCCGTAATCGCGAAATTTATGCTCGGTGCCGGTATAGGCCGCATCCGGGTTGCCGGTCAGTGAATAGCCGGCCTTTTGCTGCGCCGTCGTCTGCGTAAAAATACGTGTGCCAGCGGCATCGTCCAGGTTAAGAATGGCGTGGTTCAGTCCGGGCCAATGAAACAGCGCCGCCTTGGCCGCTTCATAGCGCGCCATGGTTTGGTGATAATCCAGGTGGTCCAGGGTCAGATTGGTAAAGGCGGCGACCTTCACGCGCAAGCCATCCATGCGCCCCTGCTCGATACCGATGGAGGATGCCTCCATGGCCACATATTCGACGCCGGCATCGCGCATTTGCGCGATTTGCCGATGCAGCGTCAGCACATCGGGGGTGGTCAGCGAGCCGCCGAGATTGCTGCCATCGGGCAAGACGATGCCCAGCGTGCCAATGGTTGCGCAAGGCTTGCCCGCGGCGTTCAACACTTCAGCAATCCAGGTCACGCAGGAGGTTTTCCCGTTGGTGCCGGTCACCGCGATCACCGATACCGCTTCCGAAGGACGGCGATACCAGGTGTCGGCCAGCTCGCCCAGCCGCTTGCGCAGATCGGGAACGGCCAGCACTGGCGCCGCGTATCCTGGCGCAGCCGGCGCCTGGGCGTCCTGCGCTTCGGAAGCATCGGCCAACACGGCCGCCGCACCTCGTTTTATTGCATCTGAAATATATGCAAGACCATTGGCAATGGTACCTGCACAAGCAACAAAGACATCCCCTTTCTGGATGTCTCTGGAGTCTAGCCTTAGATCTGCTTTATCCGTGACATGGCTGCCTAGCCATTCGACAATCTCATCGGTCTTCATCCCTGACTCCTCTTGGGTACGGTATTACGCGCCTCAAGAGGAGCCGGTTCGATTGGTGCATCAGGCGGAACCGCAAGATACTTCAAGGTGTCTTCGATGATCGCCGCGGCGACCGGGCCCGAGATCACGCTGCCGTAATAACCGCCCTTGCGCGGCTGGTCCAGCGTGACCGCGACAATGATGCGCGGTTTGGAAATGGGCGCCATGGCGACAAAAGAGCCGCGGTAATCCTTGCGGCTATAGTGACCATTGACGATCTTGCGCGCAGTGCCACTCTTGCCGCCAATGCGGTAGCCCATGACTTTGCCCTGGATCTTCGTTCCCTCGGAACCGGCGGCATCTTCGAGCATGGCGCGCACCGAGCGCGCCGTTTCGGGTTTGTATATCTGAATGCTGGTCGGGTTGCTGCGGTTTTTGACGAGCGACAGCGAAATCATATCGCCGTTGCGCGCCAGGGCTGTGTAGGCATGCGCCATTTGCAACAGCGATACGGACAGGCCGTAGCCATAGGCCATGGTGGCGCGCTCGATCGGACGCCAGCGCTCCCATGGACGAACCCGCCCGGAAGCGGCGCCCGGAAACCCCATATTCGGCGCCTGGCCAAATCCGAGCGCGTTGAACACCGTCCACATCTGATCCGAGCGCAAGCGCTCGGAAATCATGGTCATACCAATGTTGCTGGAGCGCCGGATAATGCCGGCCACATCGAGAACGCCATTGCGGGTGCTCACGTCGGTAATGGTCGCACCCTGGTAACGGTAGGTGCCGTGACCGGTATTGAATTTGGTCTTGGTGGTCACCGCACCGGCATCCAGCGCCAGGGCCGCCACCAGCGGCTTGATGATCGAACCCGGTTCAAACGTATCGGTAATGGCGCGATTGCGCAACGCAGCGCCACGACGCTCTTGCTGCATGTTCGGATTATAGGTGGGCAGGCTGACCATGGACAGGATTTCGCCATTTTGCGTATCCACCACCACAGCCGCGCCCGAGGAGGCCTCGTGATCGGAGATGGCTTTCTGCAGCGCCTTGGATACCAGGAACTGAATCCGGCTGTCGATCGTCAGTTCCAGGTTCTGGCCGTCGCGCGCAGGTTCGACTTCCTGCACATCGCCGATGATCCGGCCCAGGCGGTCACGCAAGACTTTGCGCAGTCCGGGCTGGCCGGACAATTGCTTATTGAACGCCATTTCGACGCCCTCGATACCGCGGTCCTCGATATTGGTAAAACCGACGATATGCGCCATCAGGGAACCCTGAGGATAGGAGCGGCGTGTTTCTGACAACAAGCCAATGCCGGGGATTTTCATTTTCTGGATTTCGTTGGCCGGCTCCATCGCCACCTGGCGGCGCAGATAGACGAAGGTTTTGTCGGAACTGCTCAGGCGCGTAGTCAGATCCTTGAGCGACATATCCAGCAATTTGGCCAGTTGCGCCAGCTGCTCCGGCGTTGCGGCGCGTGTTTCCTCAGGAGACGCCCAGACCGCCTTGGCGGGAATGCTGGTAGCCAGGAATTCGCCATTGCGATCCAGCACGCGGCCACGGCTGGCCGGCAACACCAGCGTACGTTCGTAGCGCTTGCCGCCTTCGGCTTGCAGAAAGTCCGTACTCATAGTCTGCAGGTACAGCGATTTGGCGATGACGGTTGTAAACCCGAGGCTGATTACGACAAACAGCAAGCGCGCCCGCCACTTGGGGATCTGCACATGCAGGACCGGGCTGCTGCTGTAGTATTGCAAATGATGCGGGCGGGCCCGCCGTTCTGACTGGTAACCGCCCCTTGATGATTTTTTTTTCTTGAGAAAATCCAGATTCAGCTTCATTGCGCTCCCCCTTGGGCAGGCGCGGCCGGCGTAGATTTGGCTGCACTGGCATTCATTTCAGATGCTTTGATATAAATTGTTTGATTGATTTTTGGTGTTTGCATGCTGAGTTTTTCAGACATGACACGATCGATATTGGCGCTGGTCGTCAGTTGCGCGCGCTCCAGTAGCAGATGGCGCCAGTCCACCTCCAGCTCGCGCTCCGCGGCCTGGGCGCGCCCGATATCAATATAGAGCAGGCGTTGCTGGTATCGACTGGATACCAGGGAAATCGCGCTATACATGAAAAAACCGATAAGGAATATCAATGCGAGCCGGGCCATGATCCTCTCCGTTTTTGTGTCTCGGCGCCAGGCAGGGTTGAGCCGATCGCCTCGTCATGCACATGCGTCCAGGGGGCCGTGGTGCGCTCTACGACACGCAACACGGCCGAACGGGAACGCGGATTCTCGCGCACCTCTTCGTCGGTGGCCAGCACGCGCCCGAGATTGCGCAGGATCGGGCTGGGCATTTCACTTTCCCGCAACGGCAGGCGCGCCAGCGCCGCGGGCACCTGAAAGCCCGCCGCGAAGCACTGCTTGACCATACGGTCTTCGAGAGAGTGAAAGCTGATCACCGCCATTCTTCCTTGTGGAGCCAGCACCTTTAGAATTGACGAGAGGGCGTCCGCCAGTTCCTTGAGTTCCTCATTGATGTAAATCCGTATAGCCTGAAAGGTACGTGTGGCCGGATGTTGACCTTTTTCCCTCGTCCGGACGACGTTTGCGACGAGCTCGGCAAGTTCGAGCGTTGTGCACAAAGGGCTGGATTGGCGGCGAGCATCAACCGCCTTTGCAATCTGGAAAGCAAACCGTTCTTCGCCATAATATTTAATGACCTCCTTCATGTGATCCACACTGGCCTCGGCCAGCCACTGCGCCGCCGTTTGACCGCGACTCGTATCCATTCGCATATCCAGCGGACCGTCCCGCATAAACGAGAACCCCCTGGCTGCGTCATCGATTTGGGGTGATGACACGCCCAAATCCATCATTACTCCATCAATCTGCGTCACCCCATGGGCGGCCAATGCCTGCACCATGGTCGCAAAACCGTCATGCACCACCGTTACCCGGCTATCCTCGCTGGCCAGTTGCCTGGCCGCGGCAATTGCCTGCGGATCCTTGTCGAACACAAACAACCGCGCCGAGTCGCCCAGGGCCGACAGCAACAAGCGGCTGTGCCCGCCCCTCCCGAAGGTACCGTCGACATAGACACCGTCTCGCTTACCTGCCGGCGCCCACCGCCGTACCGCAGCGGACTTGGCGTGAAAATCCACATCCACGAGGGCGTTGACCGTTTCCTCGAACAAAACCGGGTGATGAACGAAATCCGCCTCGGCCATCACAGTGAAAAATGCTCAAGACTGTCCGGCAGACCCTTGGCCAGATCCTGCGCCTGCTGCTGGGCAAAGATCGCTGCGTCCCACAGATCGAAATGCTTACCCATACCGACCAGCACCACGTCCTTCACCATGCTTGTGGCCACCCGTAATTCGGGGGCAATCAAGATGCGGCCGGAACCATCGATCTCCACGTCCTGCGCGTTCCCGAGCAACATGCGCTGTACATGGCGGGCCGACATCGGGAAGGCCATGATGGCTTCGCGTTTTTCTTCCCAGACGGGGCGCGGATAGATAAGCAAACCGCCGTCAAAATTGCGCGTGATGGTCAGGGCGCCGTCTGCGGCCTCTGTCAGGGCGTCGCGATACCGGGTCGGAATGGTCATCCTCCCCTTGGCATCCAGCGTGAGCGCACTGTTTCCCTGAAAAATCACTTTTTATCCCACAATTTTGCACTTTATCCTACTTTTTCCCACTTTAAGTGAATGCGCGCAAATGGTCAAGTGCTATTTCGTGACTTTTTTCAATCACAACAAAGACTTAGCCAACTTCGCGAAAAACGCGAAATTTTTGTCTTTATAAATCATGAAGTTAAAAATAAGTGCAAGGGAACTGTCAGAAAAAGTCGCTAAATTCCGAATATTTATTAGCATTTATTAACAAATGCGACTTGTGAGAAAAAGAAGACAGGGAAAGCCTATAAGCCGGATTCTGTAAACCGGTCGCCCGGTTGGCAATCATTCCTCTGGCCACCTTATTGCTAAGGCGCTCAAGCCATCTACCCGCATGCTCGGACGAGCCGCCCTTCGTGACGAATCACTCGCATGCCTATTTGATGTTGCTCCCGATAGAGGTTACCGCGTTTCACCCTGCCACGCTGCCATCCTGGGGATGGCGCCGTACGGAAGTCGCCGTACCAGTGCTGTCAAGCCCGCGTGCCAGTCTCGTCTCTGTGGCCCTGTTCCTCGACGGCAAAGCCGCCGGACGGCTGTTAGCCGCTATCGTGCCCTATGGAGTCCGGACATTCCTCGATGCAAAAGCACCGCGATTGCCCAGCTTTCCCTGCGACCGCTATTGTAACCGCGATAATATGCTGCGCACCAGCAATATCGCCCGGTAGCCGCAGGAATAATGCGACAATGCCGGTATCATTATTCAGTTCCGACTTCCCATTCGCAGTTCCCATGGCAGCCAATACACTCATCACCCTTCTCGACGCCCAGCTTGCTTACGGTCACCACGCATTGCTGGACCGCGCCTCCCTGACAATCCAGGAGGGCGAGCGCATCGGCCTGATAGGCAGAAACGGCGCCGGCAAGTCCTCATTGCTGCGCATCCTGGATGGCCGCAGCGATCCCGACGACGGCGAAGTCTCCCGGCTGGGCTCGCTACGCGCCATCACTGTGGAGCAGGAGCCCGAATTGCCCGAGGAAAGCACGGTCTTTGACACCATCGTCGGCGATTTTCTGGCTGTCGAGGACTGGCAGCGGCCGGCGCGCGCCAATGCCATGATCGACGCGCTGGGCCTGACCGCCGACAGCCGTATCGCCGGACTGTCCGGCGGCACGCGCAAGCGCATTGCCCTGGCGCGCGCCTTTGTCGAGGCGCCCGACCTGCTGCTGCTGGACGAACCCACCAACCACCTGGACTTCGAAGGGATTGCCTGGCTGGAAAAACAGATTCAGGAGAGCCGCAGCGCCTGCGTCGTCATTACCCATGACCGGCGTTTTCTCGATGCGGTCACCAGTCGCATCGTCGAGCTCGACCGCGGCAAGTTGCACAGCTATCCCGGCACATTCTCCCAGTGGCAAGCACACAAGGCCGAATGGCTGGCTGCCGAAAAACTGCAAAACGAACGGTTCGACAAAGTGCTGGCCCAGGAAGAAGTCTGGATCCGCAAGGGTGTGGAAGCGCGCCGGACACGCAATGAAGGGCGCGTGCGCAGACTGGAGCAACTGCGTCGCGAGCGCGCCGAAAGGCGCGAGCGCGTGGGCAACGTCAGTTTCGCGCTTGCCACCGGCGAGCGCTCGGGCAAGCTGGTGGCCGAGCTGACCGACATTACGCAGACCTTCGGCGATAAAACCGTGATCCGCGGCTATGCCACCACGATTATGCGCGGCGACCGCATCGGTATTATCGGCCCCAACGGTGCCGGCAAGACCACGTTGCTGAAAATCATTCTTGGCAAGCTGTCGCCCGACCAGGGTACGGTCAAACTGGGCACCAACCTGTCCATCGCCTATTTCGACCAGATGCGTGAGCAACTGGATGAAAATGCGGCGCTCACCGAGGTCATCAACCCCGGCAGCGAATGGGTGGAAATCGGTAACCAGCGCAAGCACGTCATGAGCTATCTCGGGGATTTCCTCTTTTCGCCGGCCCGGGCGCAGTCGCCGGTCTCCAGCCTGTCGGGCGGAGAACGGGCGCGCCTGCTGCTGGCGCGGCTTTTCGCGAGACCGGCAAACGTGCTGGTGATGGACGAACCCACCAACGACCTGGATATCGAAACCCTGGAACTGCTCGAAGAATTGCTGCAGGAGTTCTCCGGCACGGTGCTATTGGTCAGCCATGATCGCACATTCCTGAACAACGTCATTACCCAGACAATCGCCTTCGAGGGCAACGGCCACTGGCGCGACTATGTCGGTGGTTATGATGATTGGCTCGCGCAACGCCCGGCCCAGGCGGCCTCAAAACCGGACAACAAGCCGGCCGCGCCGACGAAAGCGGCCGACCAGGCCGAGCGTCCTGCGCCAAAAAGCCGCGATAGCAAACCCGGTCGCATTACCACTTGGGAACAAAAGGAATTGGACCAGATCCCCGAAGAGATTGTGGCCTTGGAAAGCGAACAGGCGGAACTCACCCAATTGCTTTCGGAACCCGATCTCTACACCGAAGGTCCGGAAAAAGCCGCCGGTATTAACGAACGGTTGCAGAAAATCGAGGACATGCTGGAGAAAAAGCTCGAGCGCTGGGAGTATCTGGAAAACAAAAAGGGCAATAGCTGATCCCGCCCCGTGATCTGCGGGCGCAGCCTCCGGTCGCATGCCATGACGTCGGTGCCTGTTGCTCCTCTCCTCTCGCTTCCCTCACGCCGGCAACCGCCTGCGCAATATGGCAAGGCAAGCCAATTGCAGCGCCGCCGCCAGTAGCAAGGCCAGGCGCAAGCCGGCAACACCTTGCCCGGCCCAGGCGTACACGGCGCCAAGCATGGCGACACCCAGCGTGGCGCCCGCCATGCGCGCCACATTGATCAATGCGCTGGCCGTGCCAGACCGTTTCGCGGCAACCGCCGCAATTGCAACCGCCATTAACGGCCCCGTCGCCAACCCCATGCCCAGGCCAGTGAGCGCCAGGCCGGCCTCGACCAGGACAGAGGGGCTGCCGGCGGCCGCAACGCCGCTGCCGGCGCTCACGGCCAGCAACCCCAAGCTGATCGATGCAATGCCGCCGACAATCGCCCGCCGCTGCCCCAAACGGCATAGAAAGCCTCCCGAACACGCGGAAACCAAAAGGAACACCAAAGCCATGGGCAGCAACGCCGCCCCGGCTTGGACCGAACTCATTTCACCCCTTGCCAACCAGTTTAGCGGGAGCAGGAACAATAAGCCATACATACCGAACGTCATGGCAGCAGTTAGCCCGGCAACGCCCCGGAAGACCGGTGAAAGAAGCAGGTCAAGCGGCACCAACGCACCTTGGCCCTGCGTTCGCTCAACCCGTACAAATGCCAGCAAGGCCGGCGGCACGGTCAGCAATATCGCTGCCGCGAGCCCGGGCGCCGCGTGCATCTCGATGCCTGCCAGCGCCAGGGCGCCCAACACCCACGCCGCCAACAGTTGCCCTCGCAGATCAAAACGCCGGCCGTCGGGGTGCGCGCTCTCGGGGATGCTCACCGCGGCCAGCACCAGTGCCGCCACGCTGAACGGAATCACGATGACAAAAATACTCCGCCAACCTGCGTGATGGATTAGCCATCCGCCCAGCGCAGGGCCGATCGCCATGGCCAGGCCGTTGCACGCAGTCCAGATGCCCAGCGCTTGATTGCGCTTGGCGGCATCGGGCCAGGCCACCCGTATAATCGCCAGCGACGCCGGCAAAAGCAAGGCAGCGCCCAACCCGGTGAGTGCGCGTCCGCCAATCAGCAAAGCCATTGTCGGCGCCAGCGCGCACAGGAGCGAAGCCATCGCAAAGACCGCCGCGCCGGCCATGAAGATCCGACGGCGCCCATAGATATCCGCCATCAGCCCGCCCGTCATCAACAGCACGGCATATACCAGGTTATAGCTATCGATGAACCACTGCAGCGTCTGCACATCCGTATCGAAATCCATACCGACAGGGGTGGCGGCCAGGTTGACGATAGCTGTATCGATCTGCGCGACGAGTACCGCGAGGCAAAGCGTGACCAGCGTCAGCTTTGGGCGCCGTGTCACGGGATGGCATGTTGATTCGAGGGTATGCATGCGGGTAATCCTGATCTGGAGAAGGCCAGTATAGGAGCGTGCTGAAAGGCGATGTTTCGACCCGGAACGAAACATCGCTCGCGGCGGCGGCGTATGATATGGAGTGTTCCCGCCGCTTCCCCGGAGCCATGCCTTATGGTGTCATCAAACAGTTTCAGCAATACGGCGCATCTGATCGCGGACCATGCGCGGGCCGCCATGCTTGCCGCCCTGCTTGACGGCAGGGCGTGGCCGGCTGGCGAGCTGGCCTATGCCGCGGGCATTACGCCCCAGACCGCCAGCTCGCATTTGGCCAAGCTCATGGATGGCGGCTTGATCCTGGTGGAACGGCAAGGCAGGCACCGCTACTACCGGCTGGCAGGTCCCCATGTCGCGCAAGTGCTGGAGCATCTGGCAAGCCTGCAACCTGCCGTGCAGGTTCGTAGAAAACTGCCGTCGCCGCAGCAGCGGCGCCTTGCCTTTTGCCGCTGTTGCTATAACCACCTGGCCGGTACGCTGGGCGTCGCCATTGCCGATGCGATGATCAACCAGCGGTATCTGGACCGCCGGCCCGACCGGCAATACGTATTGACCGGCCAGGGCGTGCAATGGCTGGCCGAACTGGATATCGAAGTGGAAAAGATAAAGCCGGCCAGCCGCGGCCTTGTCTACGCCTGTCTGGACTGGACCGAGCGTCGCCATCATCTGGCCGGCCCGCTGGCCACCCGATTGCTTGACGCCTTCTGCGAGAAAGACTGGTTGCGCCGCGCGCCAGGCACAAGAAGCGTGACGGTGACACCGGCCGGCTGGCTGGCGCTCAGGCAACGCCTGGGCATAGACTCAGCGATTTACGACGGCAATCGACAACCCGTCCCAGCCCTTGCCTCCAACGGTCTGGAAGGCCGTGGCCGATAGCCGCTCATTGCCGGCGATATCGTCGAAAAATTCGCGCAGACCCTTGATGTTCTTGCCATCTGAATCAGCATCCAGGATTTGTCCCTGCCGCACCACATTATCGGCCACGATCACCGTCCCGGGCGCCGATAGTTGCAATGCCAGCTTCAAATAGACCGGATTATTTTCTTTGTCCGCATCCAGGAAGATCAGATCAAAAGGCGCCGCGCCCTCGTCGATCAGGCTTTGCATGGATTCGGCCGCCCTGCCCTGGCGCAATTGCACCCGGTCCTCGACGCCGGCGATACGCAGGCTCTCGCGCGCAACCCTCAGATAATTCTCGTCAAAATCGAGGGTGAGCAAATATCCGCCCGGACTCAAGCCCAACGCCATCCACACCGTGCTGTAGGCGCCCAGGGTACCCACTTCGAGCACTCGCCGTGCACCCTTGATCCGGACCAGCAAATTCAGCAGCTTGCCCTGGTTGGGCGCCACCTGGATCGCCGGCATGGCATTGGCTTCGCAATGCTGCAGCACCTTGGCCGGGATCGTGTCGTCCGCCAGCAAAAGCGCATTAAAGTAGTCGTCAACAGCCCGGTAACGCTCGGGGGTTATTTTAATTGCCATTACATTTCTCTTGTCGCTTGCAAATCAATGGGGTGGGCAACGCCACCGCCAACCCTGGGGCCACAAGCCCAGGGTGGCAGCGATATCAGCCGGCAAACGACCAGCCCAGCTTCTCGCCGGCCGCCAGGGGCACCAGCTCGGTGGCGCCATAGGGAAGCGCCAGCGGAATTTCCCATTGCTGGCGATTCAGCGTCACGGTGCCGCTATTGGCCGGCAAACCGTAAAAGGCAGGTCCGTTCAAGCTGGCAAAAGCCTCCAGGCGATCCAGCTTGCCAGCCTGCTCGAATGCGGTGGCATACAACTCCAGGGCATGCAAGGCGGTGTAGCAACCGGCGCAGCCGCAGGCATGTTCTTTCAGGCCCTTGGCGTGCGGGGCGCTGTCGGTGCCCAGAAAGAAGCGATCGCTCTCGCCGGTGGCCGCCGCCAGCAGCGCCTGGCGGTGGGTTTCCCGCTTGAGCACTGGCAAACAGTAGTAGTGCGGCCGGATCCCGCCCTGGAAAATCGCATTGCGGTTATAGAGCAAATGATGCGCGGTGATCGTCGCCGCTATCGGTCCCTCGGCCTGGGTCACATAGTCCACGCCGTCGCGAGTGGTGATATGCTCGAACACCACCTTGAGACCGGGATAACGCGCCCGCAAGGGGATCATGACCCGTTCCACGAACACGGCTTCGCGATCGAACAAGTCTACCGTCGAGTCTGTGACTTCGCCGTGCACCAGCAGCGGCAGGCCATGCTTTTGCATGGCGGCCAGCGCCTTGTCGCATTGGTCCAGCAGGTTGCTGACGCCGGCCTCGGAATTGGTGGTGGCGCCGGCCGGGTACAGCTTGACCGCATGGACGAACTCCGATTCGGCGGCTTCGCGGATATCCTCGGCCGAGGTCTCGGCCGTGAGATACAGCGTCATCAGTGGCGTAAAGCGATCGGCGAGTGCCCCGGCATGCTGCAGCGCGTCGAGAATACGCTGGCGGTACGCCCCGGCCTGTGCCGTGGTCGTGACCGGCGGACGCAGATTGGGCATGATGATCGCGCGGCGGAACTGGCGCGCGGAATCGGCGATCACGGCCTGCATGGCCTCATTGTCGCGCACATGCAAATGCCAGTCGTCCGGCTGGATAAAAGTAATGGCTGAGTCGGTAATAAGCATGAAGAATAGATATCGTAGGATGTTCGTCGAATGCCCCATACTATACCGAAAAGCCCGGCAAAAATCGCCTCACCGCGCCGGCCGGCTCGCGTTGCGCAGCCCGCCATGTCCGCGGCACCCCCTGATGCGACGCATTTTCACCGCGAGTGTGGTGATTCGACAGAATGTTTCAATATTTTTTAACAAATGCGATCATTTCAGAAATATTGACAAAAATCGTAAACATGCAGCCATTTTCAGGCTTTATTCAATATTTTGCTATCAAAAACCGGGATACTTAATTTTCATAATTTTTCCAGAAAAAAAAACTATGCAAGAGCGGAATTACACGTTATTCTCTGCCTGTACGAAAACACACGCCTATATGGAGATTTACAGACATGGCAACAACTTCAGAAAAACCAGCCCGCAAGCCGAATGCAGCCTTCATGAAACCGCTGACCCCAAGCGCTGAATTGGCTCAGGTTATCGGCAGCGAGCCGTTACCTCGTACAGAAGTGACCAAGAAGATCTGGGAATACATCAAGCAACACGATCTGCAAGACCCGAAAAATCGTCGCAACATCAATGCCGACGCGAAACTGCGCCCAATTTTCGGCAAAGACCAGGTCAGCATGTTCGAAATGACAAAACTGGTCAGCGCGCACTTGAAATAAGCTGCCTCGGCCTTCTCGACTACGAAAAAACGAATCCGCTGCGGTTCGTTTTTTTTCGCCCCTAGGATTTGTCCGCAGATGCGCCGGCATCGCTCTCGATGCTGCGCATGAAAATACGGATCACATTGGTCAGGTGTTGGTGCATGGCCTGCCTTGCGGCCGGCGCATTCCGGGACTCCAGCGCAACCAGGATATGGTGGTGCTCCAACTGCGAACGCAGCGGCATATCCTCGGGCGTATACAGTTGCTGCAAACGTCCGAACAATTCGGTGTATTGCTTGCCCAGGAGATAGCGGATAAAAAAGGCGTAGGCTTCGTTTTCCGCCGCCTCCGCAATCCTTATATGAAACAGGCGATCGCCAATGTGCTCCCGCGAGTGATTCACATTGTCCTGCACATTCATCAGATAGGCCTCTTTGATTGCCTGCAGCTGCGCGGCATCGCGACGCGTCGCCGCCAGCGCGGCGATTTCCGGCTCCAGCAGCAGGCGCGCCTGCAACAGCTCAAAAGGTGTGATTTCGTTTGCCTGCGCGAGATGCGGCAACAGTGCCGGGTGAATTGGCGGATCCTCATGATGCACGTTACCCGGTTCGGGCTGGCGAACATACACACCGCTGCCTACGCGCACCTCGACCCAGCCAGAGACTTCCAACGCGATGATCGCTTCCCGCACGGATGTCCGGCTGACCCCCAACTGCGTTGCCAGATCCCGTTCGGGCGGGATACGGCTGCCTACGGCGTAGGTTTTATCGCGGATTTTCTCGCGAATCAGGCCGGCAATCCGTTGATAGATGCGATCTTTTTCCATGCTGAATTCTAGTAATAATTAATAAAAAAACTTGCCAAGGCCGGTATTTTCGCCTAAATTGTACAGACCAGTTTAATTGGTCAGACCAAAATCCCCAAATGAACCAAATCGGTCAGATCAGTGAAAAAATTATATCAGGGAGACACTATGACTATCGTGCGAGAGATGGAAGTCCTGGATATCCGCTTCCCCACTTCTGCCAGCCTGGATGGCTCCGACGCCATGAATCCAGACCCCGACTACTCCGCCGCGTACGTCATTCTCAAGACAGACGACCCGAGCCAGGCCGGCCACGGACTGACCTTTACGATTGGCAGGGGCAACGAGATCTGCTGCCAGGCCATCGAAGCCATGCGCCATCTTGTTGTCGGTATGGATATGCGCCAGGTGCGCGAGGATCCCGCGGCCATGTGGCGTACCCTGACCGGCGACAGCCAGTTGCGCTGGGTCGGCCCGGACAAAGGCGCGATGCACCTGGCAACGGCCGCGGTCGTGAATGCGGTATGGGACCTATGGGCAAAAATGGAAGGCAAGCCAGTCTGGAAACTCGTCGCGGACATGAACCCGGCGCAACTGGTCGGGTGTATCGACTTTCGTTACCTGACCGACGCCATCACCCGGGAAGAAGCCTTGCAGTTGCTCACGGAAAAAGCGCAGGGCAAGCAGGCGCGCGAGGCCACGTTGCTTCAAGAGGGATACCCCTGCTACACGACATCGGCCGGCTGGCTCGGCTACAGCGAAGAAAAATTGGCAAGGCTTTGCCAGGAAGCCGTCGACCAGGGTTTTTCGCATATCAAGCTCAAGGTCGGCCGCGACCTGGAACAGGATAAGCGCCGCGTGCAAATTGCCCGCGATATTATCGGCCCATCGCGTCAATTGATGATCGACGCCAACCAGATCTGGGAAACGGATCAGGCCATCGCCTGGGTCAATGCCCTGGCCTTTGCCAAGCCCTGGTTCATTGAGGAGCCGACCAGCCCCGACGACATCGAAGCTCACCGCCGTATTCGCGAGGGGGTCGCGCCGATCCAGGTGGCGACCGGCGAAATGTGCCAGAACCGGATTATGTTCAAGCAGTTCATGAGCCGGCAGGCCATCGATATCGTCCAGATCGATGCCTGCCGCATGGGTGGCGTCAATGAAGTGCTGGCGGTGCTGCTGCTTGCCGCCAAATACGGCTTGCCGGTTTGCCCGCACGCAGGCGGCGTCGGCCTGTGTGAATATGTGCAGCATTTATCCATGATCGATTATTTGTGTTTTTCCGGCACCAAGCAAGGCCGGGTCACAGAATATGTGGATCATCTGCACGAGCATTTCGAACACCCCTGCATCGTGCGCGATGCCGCCTATCTGCCACCCACGGCGCCAGGCTTCAGCATAGAAATGAAGCCCGCCTCAAGACAACGATATACCCATCACGCCTGATCTGAGCGCCGGGCAAACCATACGAGGGATTTCGCATGATCGACACCCACGTTCACTTCTGGCGCTATAGCGCGCAGGCCTATCCCTGGATCGGCGAGCACGATCTGGCCCTGAAACAGGATCGGCTGCCCGCCGATCTGATTGGTATGATTCCCCAGAAAATCACGGGCGTCATCGCAGTCCAGGCCCGCCCCATCTTGGCTGAAAACGCGTTTCTGCTTGATCTGGCCGCGCGTCATGCGCAGGTGCAAGCCGTCATCGGCTGGTTTGATTTCAACGCAGCGCCCGAGCCCCAACTGCAGCACGCCAAGGCGACTCCGGCGCTCAAGGGCTTTCGCCATCTGATCCAGGACGAACCCGACCCGTCCCGCTATCTGCTTGAACATGCCGGCCTGCAAGACGGTGTGCGCGCCATCCTGCGCCACGGCTATGTCTACGAGGTCCTGACGCGTCAGGCCGACTTGCCCGCGGCACTGGCATTTTGCCGGCGCCACGATCAAGGGCAATTGGTCATAGACCATTTATCCAAACCCCGCTTTGGCGATATCGCCCACTTTGACGATTGGCGACGCAATATGCAGGCGCTGGCGCGGCTGGACCATGTCGCCGTCAAAATTTCCGGGCTGGTGACCGAAGCCGGTCCGCAAGCAACGGCAGCCGACCTGCAACCCTATGTGGACCAAGTCATGACGCTTTTCGGTCCCTCGCGCACGATGTGGGGCTCGGACTGGCCGGTATCTTCGGCGACCCAGGATTATGCGACCCTGCTTGACCATTGGGAATCACATACCCACCAATGGAGCCGCGACGAAAAACACGCGGTACAAGCCGGCACGGCCCGGCGCATTTATCAACTATAGGCAGTCCCCGTGAATGCCAGACATCACGAAAGAGAGAGGCAATGAACTTACATCTGGAGAACAAAGTCATCATCGTCACCGGCGGCGGCTCGGGCATTGGCGAGGCGATCAGCCTGGGCCTGGCCGAGGAAGGCGCCATTCCCGTCATCCTAACCCGCTCGCCCTTGCCGGCGGCATTGGCCGCGCGACTCAAGGACAGTCGCGCCGGCTATGGTTTCCATGCGGTGGAACTGACCGACGAAACAGCGTGCCGCGACGCGATCGAGGCCACGGTTGCGCAATACGGCCGGCTGGACGGCGTGGTCAACAACGCCGGCATCAATGACAATATTCCACTGACCGCGAGCGTAGACGCATTCAGGCAATCACTGGAAAAAAACCTGGTGCATTACTTTACGATCGTTCACTACGCCCTGCCCCATTTGAAGAAAAACCAGGGCAGCATCGTCAATATTGGATCCAAGACAGCGCTGACCGGACAAGGGCAGACCAGCGGCTATTGCGCGGCCAATGGCGGTCGCCTGGCGCTGACGCGCGAATGGGCCGTGGCGCTGTTGCAAGACAATATCCGGGTCAATGCCGTGATTCCCGCCGAAGTCATGACGCCCTTATATGAACAATGGATCAGCAGCTTCGACAATCCCGAGGAAAAACTGCGGGCGATTACCGCCCGCATTCCCTTGGGGCAGCGCATGACGACGCCGCAGGAGATCGCAAACACGGTGCTGTTTCTCCTGTCTGAGCGCGCTTCCCATACGACAGGGCAATGCCTGTTCGTCGATGGCGGCTATACCCACCTGGACCGCGCGCTTTGAAAATGGAGAACAATCATGGCACAACGCTATTGCCAGGCGCTGGACCTGGTTAACGATCCCGAAAAAATCCGGACCTATATCCGGCATCATCAAGCGATCTGGCCTGAAATCCGGACGCATATCGTCGATTGCGGCATTGCCGATATGCAGATCTGGCGCTTGGGCACGCGTCTGTTCATGATCATGGAAACGAACGATAGTTATGATGCAGCAGCAGCGGCTGCCAAGGCGGCTCTCGATCCCAAGGTTCAGGCGTGGGAAGCGCTCATGTGGCAATTCCAAGTCGCGACCCCTTGGGCCCGGGAAGGTGAAAAATGGGTCGCCATGGAAAAAATCTTTGACTTGCAGCAGCAATTGCCGCAGCCATAGGCATGCGCCACGCTCGCATGCTTGCCTTGCCAAAGCCGGGCATGTCCGCAGGCGCGCAGATCACGGTTTCGCATACTTCAAGAATACGCAGCACTATCAATGGAGATACCAATGAAACAGGCAATCACCGATCCGCGCTACCGCGTCGGATTCATTCTTGTCACCACACTCTTTTTTATGTGGGGCCTTTCCTATGGCCTGCTGGATGTCCTCAATAAACACTTCCAGAATGCGCTTCATATTTCGAAAGCGCAATCCGGATTGCTGCAGGCCGCCTATTTCGGCGCGTACTTCATTGTCGCCATTCCCGCCGGTCTGTTCATTTCCCGCAAGGGCTACAAGGCTGGCATCATTACCGGCCTGTCCCTGTACGCGATTGGTGCGCTCCTGTTCATTCCCGCGTCTAACGCCATGAGTTTCGCCTTCTTCCTGTTCGCCCTGTTCGTGCTGGCCAGCGGACTGGGTTTTCTGGAAACCGCGGCCAACCCTTACTCCTCGGCATTGGGCGCGCCCGAGACGGCGGAGACCCGCCTGAACCTGTCCCAATCGTTCAATGGCCTGGGCCAGTTCTTCGGCCCACTGATCGGTGGACTGTTTTTTTTCAATGAACAGCAGTTTACACAAGAAGGCGGCGGACAATCCAGCGCGGTCACCATCACCTATGTGGCCATCGCCGTTATCGTGATGCTATTGATTGCCCTGTTCGCGAAAACCCGCTTGCCAGACCTCAGGGAAGCCGAGCACGCGCTGGATGAACGCAACGCCAGCGCCCAGCAACGCTCACTGCTCTCGCACAAGGAATTTGTAGGCGGCGTGATCGCGCAGTTCTTCTACGTTGCCGCCCAGGTTGGCGTGGGTGCCTTTTTCATCAATCTGACAATAGAGACCTGGAGCGGCATGGATGAAAAAGGCGCCGCCTTCCTGCTATCCATCGCCATGCTTGCATTCATGATCGGGCGTTTCCTGAGCACCGGCATCATGACCCGCATCGCGCCTGCAAAACTGCTCGCCCTGTATGGGGCAATCAATACGATACTTTGTGCAGTCGTCATGAGCGGCGCCAACGCCGTCGCCAGTATCGCCGCCATCGTGGTCTTCTTTTTCATGTCGATCATGTTTCCCACGATATTCGCCATGGGCGTCAAGAACCTGGGCTCCAAAACCAAAATCGGTAGTTCGTTCATGATCATGGCGATCGTGGGCGGCGCCATCATGCCATACTTTATGGGCAGGATCGCCGACGGGCAACACACCGCACTGTCTTATGGGCTGCCACTGGTTTGCTTTGTCATCGTCGCGATATATGCCGCCAGCTACGGAAGACTAAGCCACCGGCAAGGCTAGCAAACGAACCTTGTCTTGCATTGATGCGCTATCCGCCATGGTTCGCCAAGCGGGCGCCGATCCGGAATAAACAAAGACTCGCGTAACAGTAAACAGAGGCCGCCTTCGCGGCCTTTATGCCATTGTGTCCTGCACCGCTTGGCATCGGTGAATCGGAGCGCAAGAGCTCCCCGAGTTGGAGTTGAGCGCAGAGGCAGGAGACGCTTGCAGGCGGTGATGGTAAGTGTTGTGTCAGAGGCGCTGGGCAGGTGTTTTGGCGCTAATTTGAGCAGCACGGATGAAGCAGAAGCTAAGCCAAGGCGAGGCCCCGATCGGGCCTGCCGCGTCCTTGGCGCGGCAGGCCAAGCGCGCGTTGCTGGCTGGGGTGGCCAGGCCTAATGGGGCGGGCCTAACTGGGGTAGCTAAAAGGACGTGGCCTAAAATAAAAAAGGCGTAGCCTAAAATAAAAAAGGCGTAGCCTAAAAGCAAA
>JBEBPQ010000010.1:0-129275 GCA_040395835.1 Advenella kashmirensis | reverse complement strand
CGGCCTCGCTGGCCTGGATCACCTGGCCGAAGGGCGCAAACGACTCGGCGCTCAATGGCGCTATGGGTAGCGTGCGTTGTCGTTGTATCAATGCCGCCATCCCTACTCCTCGCGCTTGCGGCAGCATCCATCCAGCGTGGCGTGCGCCTGCTGGCGATCAATATCGCCTTCCCAGGCGCCGATGACGATGGTACCGACGCAATTGCCGATCAGATTGGTCAAGGCGCGGGCGATACCCATGAACCAGTCTACCGACAGCACCAGCACCAGGCCGATGGCGGGAATGGCGGGAACCGCGCTCAACGTTGCCGCCAGGATGACGATCGCCGAGCCCGGCACGCCATGCGCGCCTTTGGAAGTCAGCATCGATATCGCCAGAATCGTGAGCAGGTTCGTGAAAGACAAAGGCGTATTGGTGGCCTGCGCGATAAATACCGCGGCAAGCGTAAGGTAGATGGAAAAACCATCCAGATTAAAGGAATAGCCAGTCGGGATAACCAAGCCTACCGTGGAATCCTTGACACCCATCCGTTCCAGCTTATGCATCACCTGGGGCAGAACCGCATCCGATGACGCGGTTCCCAGCACCACGAGCAATTCCTCACGCAAATAGGCCAACAGCTTGAAAATATTGAAACCGGCCAATTTCAGGATCAATCCCAAGACCCCGATAACGAATACGGCGCAGGTGACATAGAACAGGGCAACCAGCATGCTCAACTGACCTAGCGTCCCCACACCATACTTGCCCACGGTGAAGGCGACCGCCCCCAGCACGCCCAAGGGCGCAAGACGCACGATAAAGCCAATGATCTTGAAAAAAACATGCGACAGCTGGTTGACCAGGGACGCGACTGGCCGGCCACGCTCGCCCATCATGACAACTGCGGCGCCAAACAGGATCGCAATCAGCAACACCTGCAGGATATCACCCGAGGCAAACGCATCGGTGAAGGTTTTGGGGATGATCCGCATCAGAAAGCTTATCGTATCCGTTGCGTGCTCGGCCTGTGTCGCATAAGGCGCGATCGCGCTGGCATCCAGGGACGAGGTATCCACATTCATGCCATGGCCGGGGGCAAACAGATAGGCCAGGCCGATTCCCAATGCCAGCGCAAATGTTGTGACAACCTCGAAATAAAGCAACGCCTTTGCACCGACGCGCCCCACTTTCTTCAAATCGCTGCTGCCGCATATGCCGTGCACCACCACGCAAAATACCAACGGCGCGATGATCATCTTGATCAGCTTGATGAATCCATCGCCCAACGGCTTGAGCTGCTCTCCAAGATGAGGCCAGAATATGCCGATAACGGCCCCCAGGATCAATGCCAGCACCACCTGGCCGAAAAGACTTCGATAGAAAACTCGCATTTGTTGTTGACTCCCCTGGAACGCCGTACCGGCCGTGCCAATCCTCTAATGAACCTAACATTCCATCTGACATGTTAGTTGATATATAACATAACATTTCAACTATAATTATGTTCATAACAAATGCGATAGTCGTAAAAACCCTAAAAAGGCCAGTCCCACATGCAAAACACAACCTCGACGACGGAACAGTCCCTGGCGGAACAGGCCTTTGAGGCATTCCGGGATCTCTTGGCTTGCGGGCAAGTACGCTCAGGCCAGATGATTTCCATCGCGGAATTGGTCGAGGCAACGGGGCTTCCGCTCGCGCCCGTCCGGGAAGCCGTCAAACGGGCCGGCGCGGCGGGCCTGGTCTCGATCCTGCCCAAGCGCGGCGTACTGGTGCTGGAAGCCACCACCGATGCATTGCAAGCGGGATTTCATTTGCGCTATCTGTTCGACCAGGAAGGCGCACGCCTGCTGGCGCATCGACCCACTCGCCACGATCTGGACCACTTGCGCAGGGAACATGAACAGGTGCTTGAAGAAGCGTCGGAAGGCACAATCACAGCGGCGCTGCAACTGAAAGCCATGGAGGTGGATTGGTCGCTGCACGCGTATCTTGCAGCTGCACTGAATAACCCGGTCGCACTGGGCGTGTATGAAGAAAATCGATACCGCCTGAGCGTCATGCAACACTCCCGTCGTCCCTTGCCGGAAAGAATCATCCCGGCGATGACGGAGCATCTGCAGATTATCGAACATATCCGGTCGGGCGCGCCGGAATTGGCTGTCGAGTCGGTCAGGACCCATCTGCAAAAAACCTTGCGCTGGTGGGGCGTCGTCGACAGCGACGGACAGATGCTGAAAAATACCCGCTAGCGGCTGGCGCGCCCGCGCGCGGGAGCCTTGCAACACAAACGTTTTCTGCCCGCTTCGTTGCCGCGGAGGATCCCCGGCGACGCACCACCGTCAAACGCTATGGTGCAAGACAGTCGCTGGCGCTACCTGCATCCTGCAGCGACTGAGCTTTGACAATCGCATATTTCTGGATATACCGATAGACGGTCATTCGGCTCACCCCCATGGCGCGCGCCAACCGTGTAATATTCCAGCGCGCCCGCTCAAGCGCGTCGACAAGGTCCTGCCGGCTTTCCAGTATCGACTTGTCGACATCGCCTGTCGGAACAGCCACCGGTGCTATATCGGCCGTCGTCTCGGCGCGGATTTCCTCGGGCAGATCCTCAAGGCGGATCACGACGCCATCCGACATCAGCACAGCCACCTCTAGTACGCTGCGCAATTGACGAATATTCCCCGGCCATGCATAACTGCGCATTGCAAGCCTGGCATCTGGCGCGATTTCTTTGGGCACCGGATGTGCGCCGGCATCGCAGGTCGACACGATGCCGTCCACGACGGCATCAAAATCATCCCGTTCCCGCAGCGCGGGCAAACGCACCTGCAAGCCATTGAGACGGTAATACAGATCTTCGCGGAAGCGGCCATGCTCGATCGCCTGCAGCAAGTTGCAATGGGTCGCGGCAACGATGCGGATATCGACTTTGATCGCCCGCGTTGACCCCACCGGCAGCACCTCCCGCTCCGACAACACGCGCAGCAGACGAGACTGCAGGTATAACGGCATATCCCCGATTTCGTCGAGAAACAGGGTGCCGCCATCCGCCGCCTGGATCAGACCGGTCTTGCCCTTGCCATGTGCTCCGGAAAAACTGTTGGGTGCATAGCCATACAATTCGCTTTCTATGAGACTTTCCGCGATGGCGGCGCAATTGACCGCGACAAAAGGCCCCTGGGCCCGACGGCTGGCGTCATGAATGGCCCGCGCCAGCACTTCTTTACCACAACCGGTCTCGCCATTGAGCAGGATCGGAATCGTGGTATCGACGGTATGCGCAAGGCGCTGCAACTGCCCCCGGAAACAGCTGTCCGGTCCGCAAAGGCGGGCCAACGGCTCGGGCAATGCAGACTGCAACGCCACGGCGGTCCGATGCCGCGACCCCGGAGACGGTAAAACCGAAGCATACAGCCAACTCTCGCCCAGGCCGATGCGACGATCGGGGGTGGCTCTGGCATATAGGCGGGGCAGTGCCACATCGAACAGCAGCTCGAACGAAGACGCTCGCAATTGTTCCGCATCCAGGCCCGCGTGCTGTTTTGCCCATTGATAGAATGCGTGGTTGGCGGCGCAGATCCGCCCGTTGTCGTCAACCGCAAGCAGATAGGAGGGATTCAGCTCGAGAAAATCGACTGATTCGCTGAGCTTGACCAGCCAATGCCTACCATAGGCGTGAATGAAATTGACGTTCTCGATCAGCACGGCATAATGTTGCACGAGATAGAAAACCCAAGACTGTGCGTGCTTGACCTGCTCGGACTGCAATGCGGAAACATTCAACACAGCCCGTATTTGGTCATGCGAATCAAAAATGGGCGCGGCCGAGCAGGTCAGGTGAATATGGGTCGCATCAAAATGATCTTGCTGATGCACCGTGATCGCCTGACGGGTTGCCAGGGCCGTACCGACGGCGCTGGTTCCGTTTTCCGCCTCTTTCCAGATCGCGCCGGCATAAAGCCCTGCCCTGCGCAATTGCTCAACCTGCGTATCCCGCCCCAGCGCCTCAACAATCACCCCATTGATATCGGCCAGCAGTACGACATAGCCCATCGCGTTGATCTGCTGCCACAAGGCCTTCATGCTGGCCTCGGCCGTGAAAACCAGCTCGTCCAGCGATTGCTGATGCACTTTCCACACATACTCGGGCAATACCATGGCATCCTGCATTTGTTCCGGATCAAGACCGTGAGTATGAACGCAACGATGCCATGACTCCTGGATTGCCAGATCATAGCGCTCTAGCGGCAGTAGGGGATTACGAACCAGTTTTATGACATCCTCGATATGACGCTTTTGTTTATCGTGCATCAAAGTCTCCTGCACACGCTGGTTATTCTGTTCGTGTGAAAACAAAAATACTAATTCCTTTTCCACGATAAGTCCATAAAGCGAATCCCTGAGAAAGTCCGCAAAAAAACGGATTCCGACCAGTTGCCAGCCATTGTGACAGCGTACACGCCATGATGTGACACTTCGCAAGCATGTGACTGTCACATTTTCCGCAGCGAGAGGTAAAACATCACGGCATCCGGCAGAAAAAGCGTGTAAATGGCGCCCCGCCCCCTTGGACAACGGAACTGGCACGATCGTTGCTGCATGCCTTGCAAAATCATGCGCATGAACGCATGGGCAAGGAGACAAGCAGTGGAAACAAAGCCTTTACCGGTACGCATCGGTATTATCGCCAACCCGCTCTCGGCGCGAGACGTTCGCCGGGTAATGACCCACGCGGCGGGGCTGACCCTGGGGGAAAGAGCCAATATGCTGATGCGCATGCTCGCCGCGCTGGCGGCCTGCCGGATTGCCGAAGTCTGGCTTATGCCGGAACGCGAGGGCCTGCGCGCATTGCTGGAAAAGCAACTGATATCGCTTGCGACACAGCTCGTACACCCCTTGCCACAATTGCGGTGGCTGGACATGGCGGTGAAAGGCACCGCCGAGGATACGCATACCGCCGCGGCGCTGATGCAGCAACACGGGATCGCCGCGATCCTGGTGCTGGGCGGCGACGGCACCCATCGCGCCGTCGTCAAGCATTGCCGACAGGTGCCGATCGCCGCAGTATCGACCGGCACCAACAACGCCTTCCCGCCGCTTCGTGAAGTCACCGTGACCGCACTGGCCACCGGCATGTTCGCTGCGGGGCTGGTGCCGCGCGCCATTGCCTTACAGCCCCGCAAATGCCTGCAAGTGACTCGGCAAGACGCCAGCGGTGCATTGCTGCAGTCCGACCTTGCGCTGGTGGACGTCGGTATTTTCAACGAACAGATACTCGGCATGAAAGCCATCGGCGCCATCGGGACCCTACGCAGTCTGATCGTCACCCAGGCCTTGCCCGAATCGGTTGGCCTGTCGGCGATTGCCGCCATGTGCCAGCCGCTTGGCACCGAGGAACCCGCAGGGCTGGTGGTGGAACTGCGGCCTGAGACCGGGCCCAGCGTCGACACCGGCGTAGTGCCTCGCATGCTGGCAGCGGCGCTCGCGCCAGGACTGATCGTCCCCTGTCCCGTGCTGTCGCATACCCGTCTGACACACGCGCGGCCCTATGTCGTAGAGAAACAATCCGGACTGGTTGCCCTGGACGGCGAACGGGAAATCAGCTTCCAGGCCGGGGAACGGCTTGCCGTCACCCTGCGGCAAGACGCATTTCTTTCCATTGATGTTCCAGCATGCATGCAACATATCTCGAAGCATCAACTTTCATCACATTTGTGTTAACAACAAGGAGACAGCCATGGATCATAAATTGCCATTAAGCAAAGATGACCTGCTTGACGTGTATCGAAAAATGAAAACCATCCGAGAATTCGAGGAGCGACTGCATATCGACTTCTCCAGAGGGGACATTCCCGGCTTCGTGCACCTTTACGCCGGCGAAGAGGCGACGGGCATCGGCGTCCTGCAACACCTGGATGACAACGACCGCATCGCCAGCACCCACCGGGGTCACGGCCATTGCATCGGCAAGGGCGTGGATGTCATCGCCATGATGAAGGAAATCTATGGCAAGCGCGATGGCGTCTGCCGCGGCAAGGGCGGCTCCATGCATATCGCAGATCTGTCCAAAGGCATGATGGGAGCCAATGGCATCCTGGGGGCGGGTGCGCCGCTAGCCTGCGGCGCCGCGCTGGCCGCCAAGTTCCGCAAAAAAGGCGAGGTGGCCGTCACGTTCTGCGGCGATGGCGGTGCCAACCAGGGCACCGTGCTGGAAAGCCTGAACCTGGCAGCCATCTGGAATCTGCCGGTTATCTTTGTCGTTGAAAACAACGGCTTTGCCGAGGCCACTTCGCGCAACTATGCGACCGCCGCCAACAGCTTTGCCGACCGCGGCGCCGGCTTCGGCGTACCCGGTGTGACGGTAGACGGCAATGACTTTTTCGCGGTCTACGAGGCTGCCGGTGAGATCATCCGGCGCGCCCGGGAAGGCGGCGGGCCCGCCCTGCTCGAATGCAAGACCGATCGTTTTTTCGGGCATTTCGAGGGCGATGCACAGACCTATCGCGCGCCGGGCGAATTGGACGATATTCGAGCCAACCGCGACTGCATAAAAATCTTCAGGCAGCGCGTACTCGAATCGGCGGCGCTGGACGCAGCCACCCTGGAGCGCATCGACAAGGAAGTCGTTGCGCTGATCGACAGGTCGGTGCAGGAGGCCCGCGCATCCAGGGAACCCGATGCCCAGGACCTGCTCAACGACGTCTACGTCAAATACTGATCCCATTTCAATCGAATCAAAATACAGAACACAAAGGAGCACAATCATGGCAAGAAAGTTAAGCATGAAGCTGGCCATCAATGAAGCCATCGACCAGGAAATGGAGCGCGACACCAGCGTCATCATGATGGGCGAGGACATCGTGGGCGGCAGCGGCACCCAGGGAGAAATGGACGCATGGGGCGGCGTCCTGGGCGTAACCAAGGGGCTTTACGAAAAACACGGCGAGCGCCTGATGGACACGCCGCTGTCCGAGTCGGCCTATGTCGGCGCCGCTATCGGTGCCGCCGCTTGTGGCATGCGTCCGATCGCGGAACTGATGTTCATCGATTTCATGGGGGTCTGCTTTGACCAGATATTCAATCAGGCAGCCAAATTCCGCTATATGTTCGGCGGCAAGGCCGAAACCCCCGTGGTTATCCGCGCCATGGTCGGCGCCGGCTTCCGGGCTGCGGCCCAGCACAGCCAGATGCTGACGCCGCTCTTTACCCATATCCCTGGCCTGAAGGTCGTCTGCCCGTCCAATCCCTACGATACCAAGGGTCTGTTAGTGCAATCGATCCGCGACAATGATCCAGTGATTTTCTGCGAACACAAGAATCTTTATGGGATTGAAGGCGATGTGCCGGAAAAACTGTATAGCATCCCTTTTGGCGAGGCCAATGTCGTGCGGGAGGGCAAGGATGTCACCCTGGTTGCCTACGGCCTGATGGTGCACCGGGCCCTCGATGCCGCCGCCATACTCGAGAAAGAGAATATCCACTGCGAGGTCATCGACCTGCGCACCTTGTCGCCGCTGGACATGGATACCATACTGGAGTCGGTCGAAAATACCGGAAGACTGGTGGTCATCGACGAAGCCAGCCCGCGCTGCAATATCGCCACGGACATCGCGGCCCAGGTATGCCAGCAAATCTTCCCGGCGCTTAAAAGCGGTATCGGCATGGTATCGCCCCCCCATACGCCCGTGCCCTTCTCGCCCTCGCTTGAGGACATATACATCCCCAGCGCGCAAAGTATCGTACTGGCTGCGCGCCAGGCCATGAAGGAGAGCAGATAATGGCTGAAATCACCCCTATCGTCATGCCCAAATGGGGCCTGTCCATGCAAGAGGGCAAGGTCAATGAATGGCTGGTCCCGGTGGGCACCCGGGTCGAAGTCGGGATGGCCATCCTGGACGTGGAAACCGATAAGCTGGCCAACGCCGTGGAGGCGACCGACGCCGGCCTACTGCGCCGGCAGATCGCCCAGGCGGGCGAAGTGCTGCCCGTAAAGGCCTTACTGGGCGTGCTGGCACCGCAAAGCGTGGATGAGGCGCAGATCGACGCATATATCGCGGCCTGGGAAGTCCCACAGGAAGAGAATGCCGATGACGGCGAACAGGCGAGCGCTTTCGACAGCGCCGACGTGAATGGCATGCAGCTGCGCTACCGCAAGGCCGGCAATGGCGCCAAGACGATTCTTCTGATTCACGGATTTGGCGGCGACCTTAACAACTGGCTGTTCAATATCGATGCATTGGCGGAGGACCACACCGTGCTTGCGCTGGATCTACCCGCCCATGGCGGATCCAGCGCGCAACTGCCCGCCAGCGCCAACTACGTCGGCCTGGCCAGCGTCGTTCTCCAACTGCTGGATCAACTGGATATCGATCAAGTCTCCATTCTGGCGCACTCCATGGGGGGAGGCATTGCCTCCCAACTGGCAATCGACCATCCTGAACGGGTGGAAAAACTGGCCTTGGTGTCTCCCGCCGGATTCGGCGAAGACGTCAATATGGACTATATCGATGGGTTTGTGCGGGCTGAATCGCGCCGCGATCTGAAGCCCGTGCTGGGCCTGCTGCTGGCCAATCCCGATGATGTCAGTCGCGGCATGGTCGACGATACCTTGAAGTACAAGCGCCTTGACGGTATCTCCGAAGCCCTGCAGACCCTGGCGCAGAATCTGTTCTGTAACGGCGAGCAGATAAGCCGCCCCGGACTGGCGCTGAACACCGCCAGCCATCCACTCATGATCCTGTGGGGCGACGCTGACCGCATTATCGATCCTGCCCAGGCCGACAATGCGCCGGCAGGGACGGTGCTGCACCGGTTCGCGGATTCGGGACATATGTGCCACATGGACAAGGCGGCGGAAGTCAACGCGTTGCTGAAAGCATTTTTCTAGACAAGCCGCATGGCCTGGCTCGGATCTCACGCCGAGCCGGCCAGACTGCGGCCCCACAACCACGATCCCCGTATACTTTCATGATGCCTGCCTTCTCCATACTATCGGCCGATACGATATTCGGCCACAATATGCTCAACCTTCGGCAGAGCGAGAGCCGGCTGCTGGACTACGCGGATCAGGGACAATATTGCGCGGTCATTCATGAGCCGGAGGATGGCATCGTCGTGCCACGCAGTTATCAGCGTAGTCCGCATTTTGTCCAGGCATGCGCCGACCTGGCCGAACGCGGCCTGCGGGTAAGCCTGCGTCTTTCCGGGGGTGGCGTGGTGCCCCAAGCGAGGGGTGTCATCAATTTGCATCTGGCCTACCCGGTGGATACGGATCACCCTATGCGGGTGGCCGAGGATCACTATCGACGACTTTGTCGAATAATCGCCGACACACTGGTCCGCTACCATATCCGGGCAAGCTGCCAGAACGTGCAGGGTTCTTTTTGCGATGGTCGCTTCAACCTCGCCGTCAATGGCCGCAAGATCGCCGGCACCGCCCAGTACTGGCGTCGCAACAGGGCGGTGGGCAGCCGCTTTTCCGTGCTATCGCATGCCGTCATTCTGGTCAACGCTTGCCCACTTGAACTCACGGCAAAGGCCAACCAGTTCGAAGCGGCGCTACGCAGCACGATCCGCTATGACGCGCAACGCACCACATCTGTCGTTGAACTGCTCAGCGCGCCAGCGACAGGGTTCTGCCGCCAGTTGCATCATGGTCTGGCGGGCTGGCATACCTAGCCTTGCCCCCAATCGCATCGGGCTTCTTCCGATCGATTCACGCGCCGCGCGCCGCGGGTGTTTCAAGCGCACCACGATCGACACTACCGGCAGTGCTTTTCGCGGGAATCGCCTTCGCGATCGATCGATTTATGATACCTTATGAAGGCATAAACCATGCATTCCACTCAATTGCCATCCCGTATGGCAGTATACAAATGCATATTTAATTAATCGATCAATTATGAATAAATCAGAAAAGCCGGAAAAGAAGTCGTCAGCACGCCGTCCAAAAAAAATCAGCGGACCGGGACGCCCGGAGGGCGCCAGTGTGATGCGCGATGAAATACTGGATGCAGCGGAGGTGATTTTCGCTGATCGGGGCTATGCGGGCACTGCGCTCAGAGAGATCGCCGATAAGGTCAATGTCACACAGGCATTGATCAGTTATTACTTCGGCTCAAAATTCGGCCTGTTCGAAGCCGTTTTCTTGCGCAGGAGCGAGCTGGTTTCCAAGGAACGAATGACGCGGCTTGAGGCGTTGGAAGCGCAAAAGACGCCCAAGGTCAGAAACATCGTACGCGCCTTTCTGGAACCGGTGCTGCAATTGCGCTCGACATTGCAAGGACGCGCTTTTCTGCGCTTGCAAGCGCGCCTGCACACGGAACCTTCGGAAATATCCTACTCGCTCCGCTCCGAAGCCTATGGTGGATCGACGCAGCGATATGTCGCGATCGTGCGAAAAGCGCTGCCTGCATTGAGCGAACTGGACGCATGCTGGCGGGTAACCTTCATGATCGGCACCTATCTGTACGCGTTCTCGGACACGCATCGCATGGAAGATATGGCGCCCAAGGGACAATATGATGTCAACGACACCGAAGAACTGATTGAGCAAGTTACCCGATTTGTCGTCGGCGGCCTGCAGGCCGCCTGACAGGACACCGATCCGACGGCACCGCTGCAGTATACGCGCCGCAAACGCGCATACTGCAGTGGATCAGCGTTGCTCCGACGGCTGTGCACTAGGAAGTGCATAACGGCAATGCCGCTTTCTTGGTCATCACTACCGCGTATTTCTGTCGCATATCGAACAAGCTCGCTTCATGCGGGCCGATCGCCCTGTCGCCCACGCAATCGGACACCACCAATGGCATGAAACCATGCGACATGGCGTCCACCACGCTGGCCCGCACACAACCGCTGGTCACGCAACCTGCGACCAGCAATGTCTTGACACCGCGTTGTGTCAGCCAGGCAGCCAGCGAGGTGCCAAAGAATGCCGATGGCACGGTTTTGCGAACCACCCATTCGCCGGCGACAGGCGCCAGCGCCGGTACAATCGCACTGTCATGGCTGTTCTCCTTGAGCGTGAGCATGCCGGGCACTTTTTGCGTGAAAATATTCTCATCGGCATCGTCATCGGCAAAAACAATCCGGCTGTGCGCAACCGGCCATTTCCGATCGCGTGCCGCCTGCAGCAGCGATTGCGTCGCGTCGATGGCCTGCGGAATATTGCCACCGCCAAACCGGTCAGGATCGGCAAAGCCGTTCACGAAGTCGATGATCAGCAAGCCGAAAGGCGGCGCCAGTGCCAGTTCCTGGCCAAACCCCTGGCGCTCGAAGACCTGCGCCTCGCCGCTCATGCCACGGCTCCAGCATGCTTGCCAGCGGCAGCCTCGAGCACTTTGCCCTCCGCCACCACTTGCAGATCATCCAGGTACACATTGCAACGCCGCATGGGGACATCGATATGGCATGCCGTGGTCCGACTGCCTCCCGCTTCATTGTTGGGCCCCAGTGAAAACAGGAAGTTGCCGCTGACTGCCCTGGCGTCCATGCCGATCGTAGCCTCGCGATCATACAGCCCCAGCGTCGACCAATAGGCTCGCTTTTGCAACCCCCAGCCGATGTGCGAGATGGCATATGCTTCCGGGTCATTGAACGATTCCATGTACTCGCGCAGCATATCGGCCTCGACGTCCCCAGCGATATCCGTGACGAAACCGTCTTGCACCGTCAATGCGATGGGTTCGCCAACATAGGATTTCATGGGCAGGAGAATATCGCCTTTTGACAAGACAATCGTTCCCTGTGTCTGCCCCTCGTTCGGCCAGGTGAAGGCGAAGCCGCTGGGCCAATGGTCCCAGCGACCAGGCTGGTCGACAAAACCATACTCCGACACGCAAGGATACTGCCCCAGGGGGCATACCAGATCCGTCCCGGCAGCCGACGTCACGCGCATCTGGCGGGCCTGCTTGAGCTGCGCCGCTGCCGCCAGCGCACGCTCACGGTCCTCCCGGGTCGGTTCCATGCGCAACAGGACTTCGGGAGGTTCAACCGCGAGCAGTATTTTGCCACCGGCCTGTAATATTTCATGTTGCTCCGGGGAAAACAGCAAGGTCATCAAGTCCAGGATCAAATCGCTTGCCTTTAACGCGGCAAGTGCCGGGCGATTTCCCGTCAATGGTGTCGTTCCCAGATAGGCCAGCGGATCCCGGCTTAGCGATTTTTCCGCATTCACCGGAGGCAAATCCAAGCGGCTGACCACCGCCCCCAGCATGCTCGCCGCCGTCATGGCGCAACGCAGTGTCTGAGGATGGGTATGGTCGCTCGTGAGCACGGTGACCGCATCGCCTTGTTTCAGTTTCGATAGGTTCAGTACGTTGATCCATGCCTGAATCAGTTCGGTATCGCGAACCGCCATGATAATGTCTCCTGCTTAAAGAAAAGGTTAGGTATCCAGGGAATGCCCCAGGAAGTCGCCAAACGCTGCGTAGAACCCCGGTTCGTTATCCCACGGAATCATGTGACCTGCGCCAGGCACTCTTGTCGTCTGGATGGCGGGAAGCGACTG
This sequence comes from Advenella kashmirensis, assembly GCA_040395835.1. Taxonomy (GTDB): domain Bacteria; phylum Pseudomonadota; class Gammaproteobacteria; order Burkholderiales; family Burkholderiaceae_B; genus Advenella; species Advenella kashmirensis_B. Next base: position 116,772 of record JBEBPQ010000010.1, on the reverse strand, counting down.
CCGCAATTGCTCGAGCTCCGAATCGAGAATGACATCGCCCCTTTCGGCGGCCATCAATAGCGTCGGTACGGCGATGCGGGCAAAATCACTATGGATATCATCGGTCTGGAAAGCGTGGAAGCTTTGCGTAATGGCCCGTTCATTGCACGTATGCAGCCATTGCGCCCGCACCAGCAAATGCGCTTGCGACCATGTCGGACAGAATTGGCGCATTTGCTCCACAGTCATGCCGCGTTGCGCCAGCCGGATGGAATCGATGTACCAGGGCAGGTTTGCCGGGTAAGGCCGCCTGCCCGGCCCTGACACCGGCGGGTCGATGGCGACCAGTCTGCGCAGGCCCTCGGGTTGGCGGCCGGCCACCCGGATACCGACCCGGCCTCCCATGGAGTGGCCAACCAGTGAATAGGACGACAAGCCCAGGTTTTGCGCCAAAGCCATCGTATCTTCGGCCATGGCGTCCAGGCTGTAATCGAGCTCATCCGTGGCTTCGCTCAAACCCCGGCCCCGGATGTCCAGGACATAGGTATCGAAATGACGACCGAAATGATTGGCGACAAAGCGCCAGGTCTCGGCCGGGCTGGTGATCCCTGGCACCAGTATGATAGGATCTCGCTCCGCCCTTGCCCCGTCTTGCCCGCCAAAGCGCAAATAATGCTGGCGGATGCCGTTGGCGAGAACATTCGCGCCGTACAGATAAGTGTTAGTCATTGCATGTCATCCTTGCTTTCAGGCCATTGTCGCGGTTACGCCGATGCGTTCTTCGCAACGCGTCGCATCATATTCATAAACCCACTCCGCCTTGATGCCGACGGCGTTGGGATTTTCGGCCTGCTGTTTTTTCAGTGCCTCGTCTCTTGCACGTTGTTCCTCGGGCGTGGACAAATGATAGGTGCGGCCACGCTCACGGGCCTCTAACTGGACCCGGGACGTGCGCGGGATGCGCTCAAGCTCATAGCTGGCCAGCGCCGCCTCGTGATCGCCGGGGAATCGGGCGATCATTGTCGCCAGGACATACGCGTCTTCGATCGCCATTGCGGCCCCCTGCGACAGGAACGGCAGCATGGGATGCGCGGCATCGCCCAGCAAAGTCACCCGCCCCTTTGACCATTGCGGCATCGGGTCCCGATCGAACAGTCCCCACTTGAACGTCTGGTCCGGATCCGTGCGCTCAAGCAGATCGATAATATTGTGATGCCAACCGTGATATGCCGCCATCAGCTCCGCTTTGGTGCTCGGCTCTGTCCAGGATTCCGCGACCCATTCGGTACTTTCGTTGACCGCGACGATATTGACTGCGGCGCCGCCCTTGACGTAGTAGGTCACAATATGCGCTTTCGGGCCGAACCAGAACGAGGCGTCGGGGCTGACCGAAGGCAGCGGGTGCTGTGCTACCGGCACCAGGGCGCGCCAGCACATATGTCCGGTGAAGCTGGGCGAATCCTTGCCCCAGAGCGAATCCCGGACCGAGGAATGGATGCCGTCGGCACCGACGATCATGTCGGCTTCAAACGACGTGCCATCCTCGAAATGCGCCGTCGCCTTGGCACCATCTTGCGTGACATGCGTGCATACCGTGTTGAACCTGACATGATCCGCGGGGATATCCTTGCATAAAATGGCGTGCAGGTCGGCGCGGTGTACATGATGAAAATCCGCGCCAAAGTTGTCGCGGCAAATCTTCTGCAAAGGCGTGCGAAACAGTTCCCTGGCATCATCCCAGTTGCGCCCCACCATGGCCTGCGGCAAAAAGCCAATGCGATCCAGGTCCGCCTGCAAGTCCAGGGCCCTGAGCACTTTCACGGCATTGGGCGTCATCTGCACGCCAGCGCCAATCTCTCCGAAAGCCGGCGCCCGCTCAAAAACATACGCATCGACGCCGCGCCGCTGCAGCGCGCGCGCCAGCGCGGCGCCCCCGATTCCTCCCCCCACGATTGCCACTCGGATGGTATTTGACATTGACTACTCTCCTGTTCAAATCTCATGCGCTCACATTGGCGCACATAAATATTAAATAAACAATTAATTAATTTATGATCGATATCATACCGATCAACAGCCCGGGATCCCCTCCCGCTACAGCCGTTGCTCGCTATCCTCAAGCTCCCAGGTAGGCGCCAAGCAACTCGGGGTCGTTCAACAAGCTTGCCGCATCTTTTTCGGCGACGATTTGCCCGGTATCGTAGACATAGGCGCGCGAGGACACCGACAATGCGTTATGGACATTCTGCTCAACCAACAGGACAGTCACGCCATGCGCGTTGATCTCGCGCACGAAATCGAATACCTCGTCCGCCATGCGCGGACTCAGGCCCAGGCTGGGTTCGTCCAGAAGCAACAGCGACGGTTCCGACATGAGTGCCCGTCCAATCGCCAGCATCTGCTGTTCACCGCCGCTCAACGTTCCGGCCAGTTGGCGATGCCGCTCCTTGAGTCTTGGAAACCGTTCGTAGACCTGCGCGATCCGCCGCTCCACCTCGGCATCCTTCTTGCATAGGTAGGCGCCCAGCGTCAGGTTCTCATACACGGTCATGGTCGGCCAGATATGGCGCTCTTCGGGCGATTGCGCAATACCGCGGGCAACGATCCGGTCTGCCGCGACACCCGCGATATTGCTTCCCTGATAATTGATATGGCCGCGACTCGGTTTCAACAACCCCGATATGGCGCGCAAGGTCGTGGTTTTTCCGGCACCGTTCGCGCCGATCAGCGCGATGACCTCGCCCTGACGCACCATCAGGTCCACACCGTGCAAGGCCTGGGTTTTCCCATAGCTGACATGCAGATCCTTCACGTCGAGCAACACACCCGAATCCGGGAGCACACCGGAGGGGGTTTCAATATTGGACAAAGCGGCCGCAATCATGATTTCTCCTTTCCATTGCCCCCGAGATAAGCCTCGACGACACGCGCATCCTGTTGTATCTCTGCCGGCGTGCCTTCCGCCAGCTTCTCTCCAAAATGCATGACGACCACGCGATCGGAGACGCTCATGACCAATCCCATGTTGTGCTCCACGATCAGGATGGACTCCACCAGGTTGCCGACGAGCTTTTTCAGCACCTCGCCGAATACTTTCGCTTCCTGGCTATTGAGTCCCGCCGCCGGTTCGTCCAGCATCAGGATTCTGGGTTTTGCGGCCAGCGCCAATGCCACCTCCAGCAATCTGAGTTCGCCGCAGGAAAGCTGATTCGCGCATACATTCATTTGCCGGGACAAGCCAATTGTCTCGACAATGCGCGCCGCGCTTTCGCGCACCGCCAATTCGGTATTACGGACGTTTTCACCGGGAAAAAAAGTCTGCCAGATGGATTGGCGGGCTTGCATATAATGTCCCGTCAACACGTTTTCGAAAACAGAAAGCGATTTCAGAATATTGGTTTTCTGGAAGCTGCGCACAATGCCCCGGCGCGCCATGTGATAAGGTTTTTCCCCTGTCACGTCCTGGTCGCCGAAACGCACCCTGCCCGCGCTAGGCACGTAAAATCCGGTAATCAGGTTAAAGCACGTCGTCTTGCCGGCACCGTTGGGGCCGATCAGCCCCACGATCTCCCCTTTTCCCACCCGAAAGCTGATGTCCTTGACAGCATGGATGCCGCCAAACGATTTGCTTAAGCCTTCGATTTGCAGCGTGCCGTCCAAAGCACCATGCGGCTGGCCATGTCCGTTCATGCCGACCTCCTGTTCGATTGCGACAACGCGAGCTTCACCGCCGAGGCGTCGCCTTGCTTTCTTTTTTCTCGCCGCTGATTGACAAAGCCCATGATGCCATTGGGTAAAAACAGGACAATCGCAATAACGATCAAACCGAAAAGCGATAGCCTCAGTTCCTGCGCCTCGCGCAGATACTCTTCCAGGAACGTCACGAGCAAGGCGCCAACCAGCGGACCGATCAATGTGCCTTTGCCGCCAATCAGCACCATGGTGATCATCGTCACCATGAAGGCGAACCGGAACATTTCGGGACCGACAAAGGAAATGTAATGCGCGTAGAACCCGCCTGCCATGCCGCTGAGCATGGCACCAAGCACCAGTGCCATCATTGAATAATTCAATGGACGGATACCCACGGACTGGGCCACGTACCGGTTCTCGCGAATGGCGACAGCCGCCCGGCCGGCGTTGGAATTGACAAAGCGATAAGAGAGATACAGGCTGATCGCCAACAGCAACCATGCAATGCCAAAGTAGAAATGCTTGGCGACCAGGCTTTCCGCATCGGCCAGAAAACCTGGCTGCGGCACACCGGCGATCCCCATGGGTCCCTTGGTCACCGCCACCCAGTTATTGGCGATCAGCCGCAGCACTTCGGCGAACGATAGAGTGATAATGACGAAAAACGGTCCTTGCAAGCGCAAGGTGATCGCGCCAATAATCAAACCCATGACCGCAGCGCATAAGCCGGCGACGGGTATGGTGGCCCACATGGGCCAGCCGGCCTGCGTCGACAGAAGCGCGGCGGCATAGGCACCCGTTCCCAAAAACGCTGTATGCCCGAGCGAAAACTCGCCGACATAACCAACCACCAGGTTAAGGCTGGTCGCCAGTATGGCGTAGAACATCACAATAATGGCCACATGCAGAATGTACTGGTCGCCCACGATAAATGGCAATATGGCCGCCAGCGCCATGAATGCCATCAGGAAATTTCGTTGAATAGTCATGCTCGCTCCGCGCGTTTCACAAACAGGCCGTAAGGACGGAAGAGCAAGGTCAGAATGACCAGGATGAAGCCGATAATATCAACCCACCCTGTCGCCACATAGCCGCCCCACAATGCCTCCGCCAAGCCAAGCAGCAGGCCGCCGACAATCGCGCCGGCAAAGCTACCCATGCCACCCAGGATAACCACGACAAAGGCTTTCATGCTGACAAGCCCGCCAATTGTCACTTGGGTTGAATAAATGGACCCCAGCAGCATGCCGGCCAATGAGGCAATTACGGTACCCATGGCGAACGTTCCCGCGTAGATATTGGCCGTGCGTATGCCCACCAGCTTGGCCGCCATGGGGTCCTGGAACGTCGCCCGCATGGCGCGCCCGAGCTTGGTCTTCTGGATAATGAGATAGGTGGCGATCATCAGCACAATGCTGACCGCGACGGCGAACAGGCGCGCCTTGGTCAAGACGATGGGCCCCAGGAACAACGGGCTTCCCGCCAGGGGAGATTCAATTTTCAATGGCGCAGTACCGACCAACAGCAACGCGGTGTTCGCCAGAAATATCGACAAGCCGATGGTCAGGAGAATACCGGGTTCTTCGCCCTGATCCCGGATCCGCTCGATCAGAAACCGGTCAATCAGCCAGCCGAAGGTACCAAGCACCACGGCGACCAGCACAAGACCGGAAAAGAAATCCAGTCCAAGACGCGTCGTGGCCCACCATCCCATGACGCCACCGACCATATACAATTCGCCGTGAGCAAAGTTCACCACGCGCATCAAACCCAGAATCAAGGTCAGACCCAACGCGGAAAGCGCATAGAACGATCCGATGACAAGGCCATTTGCAATATATTGCGATAACAATTCCATCCCGTTTTTCCTTTGCCTGGTTGGCCGCAATCGTCCTAGGGTTTTTCGGTCGGCGCTTGCGTTACCACATGCGTCTTGCCGCCCTGAATCTGTACCAGTACGGTGTCGAACCCATACCCCTCGCCCTTGCCGGTAAACTGGAAACGTCCGTTTGGCGCCGCATAATCGGTCTTGTACAAGGCATTCCGGATTGGTTCCGGTTCGACGGCATCCGCCCGCTCAATCGCCTGCATTAGAATGTTCATGGCGTTGTATCCGGCGGCGTCGTATTTTCCGGGCAGCTGCTTGTATTTTTTCTCATAGTTGCTAACAAAATCCGCATTACGCGTTCCCTTCATATTGGCCACATAGGGAACGGCGGCATAAATCCCTTCCGAGGCGTCCCCAGTCAAGCCGATAAAATCGGCCGTCGCCCAGGAGCCGACCCCAAACACCTTGGTCTCGATACCGAACTCCTTCAACTGTTTGACCAGAATGGAACCGTCCTGCGTTTCAGCCGCTACGAATACGCCATCGGGCTTCAACGCGCGCAGTTTGGTCAACAACGTGTAAAAGTCGGTCGTCCCATGGTCGAAATATTCCTTCATGACAGATTTGACGCCCAGTTGCCCCAGATCGGTTTCGAAGTCCTCCACGCCGCCACGCCCCCAATCATCGTTCACGCCAATGTAGGCAACGGACTTGAGCTTGAGATCGTTTGCGAGGATCTTGCTGAATGTCCTGGCCATCAACTTGTCCGTTTCCGCCGAACGAAAAAAGTACTTCATGCCTTTCTCGGTCAAATCGGCCTTGGATGAAACACCCGACAGCAGCGGCACCTTGTATTTTTCAGCCACCGCCATGACGGCAGCCGTCGCCGAACTGCAAAATGCGCCGGCCAGCACCGGCACCTTGTTCCGCTGTATCAACTTCTCGGCCGCATTGACCGAGTTGGCCGGCTGGCACTGGCCATCTTCGATTTGCAACTCGACCTTGCGTTGCTTGACCCCGCCCGCGGCATTACGCTCCTCGACGGCCAATTTGGCGCCCCTGACATATGCCTGCCCGTTGTAGGCAACGGAACCGGTCAGCGGCTGGATAATCCCTATTTTGATCGGCTCCTGAGCCAAGGCCGCGCCAGCCGCACAGCTGGCGAACATCAAGGCACTGATATGTAGCATGAAATATTTCATTGAACACCCCAACAATAATGAATTGTGATCGCCGGCCAATACCGATCCTGGGACAAGATTGTTACCGGGAAAAAATAAATAATTAAACAACCAATTAATTAATAAATTACAACGATATACATTGCACTTGCAATAAGGGTAAACGTGAACACCCTTTTCTCGATGGCTGCCCATTCAGGCCTAGAACTATCCGCCGTCGCCGGGCAGCCCGCCTCTATTCTTTTTACCCGCTCGACCGAATCGGCTTGCAGGTTTGTCCAAGGAAAAGGACAATAAAGACAGAGTCCGACAATGCTGGATCCACCTTCAGTCTGTGTGAAAGCAAAAAACATGCCTTTTCGCATGTTGCATGCCAAAAGACCACATTGTCGCTCGCCCCCGTCATCTCCATCCCCTCGGATCCGGAACCAGGAACACTGAAAGCCTATGAACCGCAAGCCATTGCTCAATGCCCAAGAACTTTCCGAACTATTGTCCAGCGAACAGGATTTGCTCGTCTGCGACTGCCGCTTCGAACTGGCCAATCCGCAACAAGGTGTCCAGCAATACAACGCAGGACACATCCCCGGCGCCCGGCATGTCGACCTGGACCTGCTGCTCAGCGTCAAGGGAACCCCGGAGCAGGGCCGGCATCCTTTGCCCGACCGCGAACACTTCGCGCAATCCATGGCGGCATTGGGCGCCAACGAATCAACCCATATCGTCTGCTATGACGCCAACGACGCCATGTTCGCCTCGCGCCTATGGTGGATGTTGCGCTGGATCGGCCACGCCAACGTCTCAGTGCTGGATGGCGGCCTGAAGGTATGGCAGCAGGCGGGGCTGCCGGTATCCACGGAACCGACGCAGCCAGCAAAAGAAGGCAATCTGAAGCTGCGCAAGTCGCTTGTCAGCACGGTCGACTACAACGACGTACTTGCAAATATCGACTCGGCGCAACGGCTGGTGGTCGACGCCCGCAGCCCGGACCGCTTCCGTGGAGAAAACGAAACCATGGACCCGATCGCAGGTCATATTCCGGGCGCGGCCAATCGTTTTTTCAAGGATAATTTGCAGCCCGACGGCACCTTCAAGGATGCCCATACGCTGCGCACCGAGCTTGACGCACATCTGAAGGGGCATGCCCCGGAACACATCATCAGTCAATGCGGCTCGGGCGTGACGGCATGTCACAATCTGCTGGCCATGGAGGTGGCCGGCATGCCCGGCGCGGCACTCTATCCCGGCTCATGGAGCCAATGGTCAAATATCAAAGGCTCCCCCATCGCGACTGACCAATAAAGACAATAGTTATACGCGGTACGGCGCAAATGGGTATCCGCGATGCGGCGGCTTCTTGGCAGTCCTTTTTTCTCAGGACCCGGTCGATCAGGCTTCGCGCCAGCGCCTCTTTCGGGGTCATATCGCGATCAGGTCCAGCGTGCGCTCCACTTCTTCGAACCTGCGTCCGCAATGCTCGGCACACGGCCGCATTACGCTTTTGCTGCGTTGCATCTCTTCGACCAGGATAAAGACATTGGCTACCTGACCCTGATCCCGGCTCGCAACCGGAGCATATGCACAGTATTATTGCTCAGGGATAACCCCTAACATAGCGCCAAATATGGAAATAAATGATATATTATCTCTATCAAAAATGATATTGTTCCATTTTTGGAATTAATATTTCTGTAATAAGTATTTTTCTATTGATTCTGAAAGTCCATAATGAAGTCACTGAATGCGGCGATGCACTAAAAAACACGAGCAAAGCCGGTTTCAAACAGAACAACTTATGGAGTTAATATCATGAAAAAAGTATTTACAACGCTTCTTATCAGTGCCAGTTTTGCAGCCGCCGGCGCTGCCCACGCCAGTTCCGAAAGCGCCTATCCCTTTCCCGACAATGCAGTAAGTCCTGTCCAGCAAAATCTGGTGGTAGAACAAGATACCATGAGCAATAACGCTTATCCCGCAGTCCTGGTAAGAAGCACTGCCAATCGCAGCGATGTGCTGCGCGACCTCGCTGCCTACCGCGACGCAAACCGAGTTGACGAGCATTTGTACTCTGGTTCGTGATCCCGCGACCCCAATGTCGCGACCACAGCCGATCCTTGCAAAAGGACGGCTGTTTTTTTTGCCAGCGGCTAGCGGGTACGCTTTTTCACTGTTGACAGATTCAATGCAACGGCCTCCCGGATCAACGAGGCCAGCGCCACCTCATCGACCGACTCCCCTTCGCGCAAATCGATGGCGCGCCGCGTGTTGCCTTCCAGGCTCGCATTGAACAACGAAGACGGATCCGCCAGTGACGCCCCCTTGGGAAAAGTCATCTTCACAACCCGCTTGTAGGTTTCACCGGTGCAAAGCGTACCGGCATGCGACCACACCGGCACGCCGCGCCATTTCCACTCCTCGACAACGTCAGGATCCGCCTTCCTGACTATCTCGCGAACACGGGCAAGCGTGGCGCCGCGCCAGTCTCCCAGTTCCCCGATCTTTCTGTCAATATATTCGGAAGCGGAGCCCGCCTCTGTCTGCTGTGCCTTTGCCATTAGTCCTCCTTAGTCTCCGGGTCTGCGGCCACACGACCTATCGTTATGCGGCGGATAACTGGAGTCCGCCTGAAATCAATTCCCTTCGACCTGCAAACACAGACGAAATATACACGCCAACCTGCCTTATTGTCTTTGCAAGGATACGACGGACTGAATGCGCTACGTCCGAGTAGCGTCGAGCGCTGTACAATTGACATGAAATCATTTTATTTTCCTCAGGGGGCGGCTTGAATCGGCACATCGGCGAATTGGACATCAACCTTCTGGTCGCGCTGGATGCGCTGTTGACAGCGCAAAACGTGACACATGCCGCGGATACGCTCCATATCACCCAATCGGCCATGTCGGGACGATTGACCAAGCTACGGCAAATTCTGAACGACCCGTTGCTCGTTCCCGCGTCAAGCGGACGTGGCATGGTGCCCACGCCGCACGCCCTCGCGCTCAAACCCGAACTGCAGCGTCTGCTCCAGCAACTGTCGCATTTCATCCAGTCGGCGCATGTCTTCGATCCCATGACCAGCAAAAGAACCTTTCGGATCGCGGCAATGGACAATCCGGCAGCCATGCTTGCTCCGATCATGCTGCCGCTGGTACAGGCACGGGCTCCCGGCGTCAACATCGCGTTCGTGCTTCCCGACAAAGGCCGGATCAATGAACACCTGGAGCGGGGCGAGGTGGATCTGTTCGTCGGCACGGCGGCAGATGCGTCGCCCAGCCTGATCGGGCGAACCTTGTGCGATGAACAATTTCTCACGGCGCAACGTATTGGTCATCCGCGCGGCCAGGCGCCATTCACCCTGGACACCTTCTGCGCACTGGACCATGTGCTGATTTCGACCAGCGGCGGGCATTTTTCAGGCATGATCGATGAGGTGCTGGCCGAACAGGGTCGTCGCCGGCGTGTCGCAGTCTCGGTACAAAGCTACGCACTGGCACCGCTTATCCTTGGCTCGACCGACTACATTTGCACACTGCCTGAGCGCTTTCTGGCGCGTTTTTCCGATCGCCTGGAACTGTTTACCCCGCCGCTGCCGCTGGACTCGCTCACCATGATGCTGTTCTGGCATCCGACCATGGGCGCCGATCCTGCACATAAATGGCTGCGCTCCATTGCCATCGAAGCCACGCGACGGCCGGAGTCCGCAAGCAGGGGTATCGCCGACAACGATGGGACGAATCGGCATTAACGATTTGTGCCTTCGTGCCAATTGGCTCATCATCGGCTTTCCCAATCCGCAACAAGGAAAATAGACGAAATGAGTCTGCTTCGCCCCATTCTGCTTTCCGGCGCGCTCGCCGCCGCCACGTTTATGGCGCCTGCCATGGCGACACCGCCAGCGCAGGCTGTCCAGGCCGGCTACCGGCAGGCCGCCGACAGCTACGCGTTCCCCCTTGGCGATATCACTGTTACCGCGCTGTCCGATGGTACCGTGCCTCAAGACTTGTACAAGCTGCTGATCGGCGCCTCGCACGACCATATCGACAACCTGCTTGGCGCGGCCTATCTCGCCAATCCGGTAGAAGCATCGATCAATGCGTTTCTGATCCAAGACGGCAAGCGCATGATCCTGGTCGATACGGGCTCGGGCGAGCTTTTCGGGCCTGGCTTCGGCGGTAAGCTGCCGGACAGCCTGGACAGCCTGGGAATCAAACCCGACGAGATCACCGATATCCTGATCACCCATATCCATACCGATCATACCGGCGGCCTGGTCCGCCAGGGCAAGCCGGTCTTTCCAAACGCCACGGTCCATGTTGGCGCGCCCGATGCGGCCTTTTTCCTGGATCCGAAAAATGCCGGGAAAACCGGCTATGACAAACGATACTTCGAGGAAGCCATCAAAACCATCGGCGTCTATGACAAACTTGGACAGATGAAGGTATTCGGACAAAACGATACGATCCTGCCAGGTATCGTCGGCACCATCCATCCCGGACACACGCCTGGCAGCGCATTCTTCAAGGTAACCAGCAAAGGCCAGTCGATTGTGTTCATCGGCGATATCGTGCATGTCGCAGCGGTTCAATTTCCGGACCCAGGTGTTGCCATCACTTACGATTTGAAACCCGGGGCGGCAGTATCCACACGGAAAACAGCCTTTGCCGATTTTGCCGATGGGCGGCAGTTGGTCGCGGCGCCGCATCTGCAATTTCCCGGCGTGGGCCGCGTGCGCGCCGAAGGCAATGGCAAATTCAGCTGGCATCCCATGGAATACCGCAATCGTGATAGCAAAAAATAGGCGCCGCTTTCGATGGGAGCCGCGCCAGCCCTTTTTTAAAACACCGTCGACGCGGGCCGCGCCGCATGGCAATCCGCCGGCCTGCTCCCGCGATACCCCTACTCCGATGCAGACCGGATAAACCAGCCAGGCGACCCAATCCTTCCCACACCTGAATTGGACAACATGCATCTTCAGGCAGCCTCTGGCGCGAAATGGCGGTATGATTCACGGACACAAGGCCGGGAAACTGCTATTCACTGGCCTCACCAGAACACAGCGTGTATTGACGGCAATCAGCGGAAAGGCCCAGTTGGATGGAAGATCGTAGTTTCAGTTTGAAAAGCATAGCCATACCGGCATTCGGACCGACGTTACTGTTCGGGTTTTCAAATGGCGCCATCCTGCCTGTTATCGCCTTGAGCGCCCGCGATGCCGGCGCCACGCCGGCTGCCGCCGGGCTGATCATCGCCCTGATCGGTTTCGGCTCCCTGGGCGCCAATATCCCGGCGGCGCTCATCACAGCACGAGTCGGGGAGCGCCTTGCGCTGCTGGGCGCGTTCCTGGTAACGTTGCTTGCGCTGCTGCTGTGCATTTTCGCGGGAAACGCCGCCTTGATCGCACTGGCGGCATTGCTGATCGGCATCTCCTCCTCGGTTGTCCTGCTGGCCAGGCAGACCTATATGATCGATGCGGTGCCCTTGTATATGCGCGCCCGCGCCTTGTCGACGCTCGGCGGCGTCAATCGCATCGGCATGTTCGCCGGCCCTTTCGCCGGCGCCGCACTGATGCATTTCATGGGGCTGGCCGGTGCCTATTGGGTGGGCATTGCCGCCCTCGTCGCCGCACTGTTGCTCACCTACTTCATGCAAGACCTGGAAACCGCAACGGTATCGACCGGTGTCGCCACCGACAGACCTCGCATGACGCATATCGCCAGGCAACACTCGGGCATATTCCTCACGCTGGGGCTCGGCGTGCTTCTGATCAGCGCAATGCGCGCTGCGCGCCAGATTGTCATTCCGCTCTGGGCGGAACATATTGGACTGAGTCCCACAACCACGGCCATCATTTTCGGCGTTTCCTCCGCGGTGGACATGCTGTTCTTCTACCCGGCCGGGAAAATCATGGATCAGTTAGGAAGGATATGGGTCGCGCTGCCTTGTACGCTGATCATGGGCCTGGCGCTGGTCCTCATGCCGTTCAGCTCGACAGCCATCACCTTCACGGGAATTGCCATGCTGATGGGCCTGGGCAATGGATTCGGTTCAGGCATCAATATGACCCTGGGGGCCGATGCCTCGCCGGATAAAGGACGCACCGAATTCCTGGGGCTCTGGCGCCTGATCTCGGATGTGGGAACCAGTGCCGGCCCATTTATCCTGTCCGGCATGACCGCGCTCGTGTCCCTGGCCGCCGGCATCACCATGACAGGACTATTCGGTTTTCTGGCGGCTGCACTGTTCTGGCGGTTTCTGCCGCACACGCGCAACACCGGTTCGAATCGCGGCAAATAGATCGTTCGTGGTTCACACCAGCGCAAGAAATCCATGGTGCCGCAAGATCGCCTGCGCCGACGGTCCCATCAAATAATCACTCAGTGCTTTAACAGCGCCATGCCGCGGCGTCATGATCACCATGCCGTACTCCGCCCGCACTTGCAAGGTATCAGGCAGCGCGATCACCCTGACACGTGCTGCCTCCAGTATGGCTTGGCGATAGCTGGCATACGAAAGGAAGATATCGGTCGCGCCGGAATACACAAGATATTCGCCAGCGACCCATCCGTCCGGTATTTCCGTCGGTGTCCTGCCACCCACCAGGGAAACCGCTTTTTCGCGCAGCCGTCGACCGGCGCCGGGACGCAAGGTGTCCGCATTCCGAATAACCCGCAGTGCATAGTCGCCCGAAGGATCCAGCACTGGTGTCGACATGCCGAGCCGATGCTCAGGCGCCATCATGGCGTCCAGCAGGCCATGCTTGTCTATGCCTGAATCCAGCCGGACCACGGCACAAAGCTCATTCCTGGCAAATACCCGCAAGCCGGTCGCCCTTCCTAGCGCTACCAGCCTCGCCGGGCTGGCGCAGTCGGCAGACGCGAATAGATCCGCTTGTTCGCCCTGCTCCAGGCGCTCACGCAGCAATCCGGCCGGCCCGAATTCCGCCCGCGCCAAAATACCGGTGGTCTCGCCAAAATGGCCCAGCAGCTCCCTGAAAGCACGCTTAAGACTGCCAGCGGCAAAGACTACGATTGCGTCATTCATATCCATGCCAAGGTTCCTTTTGCCGGTCGGCCTCCGCTATACCGGCCGCATCTTCGGCATCGGTCTCAAGTGCAATAACAACGGGATATGCATGGCCGCCATGCATAACCGTTTCCACTGCCAACGCGGTGCCGTAGGCAGTGGTCAGCCGGTCCGATGTCAGCACTTGTTCCGCCTTTCCCACCATTGCCGCAGCACCTGGAGCCATCAACATCACCTGATCGGCAATACCGAGCGCATGCGCCGGCTGGTGCGTGGAAAACACGACTGCAATCTGCTGCTTCGCCAACTCCCGTATCAGTCTCAGTATACGGTTCTGGTTTCCGAGATCCAGCGCCGACATCGGCTCATCGAGCATCAACACCCGGCATTCCATGGCAATGGCTCTGGCAATCAACGCCAACTGCTTCTGTCCCCCGGAGAGCGAATTGAACGGACGATCGGATACGGGTGCCAGTCCCAACGCCGATAGCGCAGCCCAGGCCTGGTCTCGGTCTCGCCGGCCAGGCGCTTGCAACCAGGGTAGATGCATCGCACGCCCCATCAGCACAATATCGAATACGGAATAGGAAAAGGCAGGAGCAAAACTCTGCGGCACAAATCCGATGATTTCATCATGTTCGATCACACCCTGCGACAGCGGCAGCAGACGCATCAAGGTCTTCATGAACGACGTCTTGCCCTGTCCATTGGGTCCGAGGATCGCGAATATTTCGCCATACCGGATATCGCAACTGATCTCGGTGAACACAGGGGATTGCCCGGGGTAAGAAAAACCGGCGCGACGCACATTGATCGCGATGTCAGGCATCCCACCCCCGGTTTTGCGATCGGCGCAAAAGGAGAATAAATACCGGTGCGCCCATAATTGCGGTCAGAATGCTCAGCGGGATCTCACCGCCGCTGAGCGTACGGGCGGCGTTGTCCACCAGCATCATGAAGATCGCGCCCATCATGAACGAGACCGGTACCAATCGCCGGTGATCCGGCCCGGCCAGCATGCGCGCGGCATGCGGTACGACCAGTCCGACCCAACCGATACTGCCGCTTACCGCAACTTGGGCAGAAACGATAACCGCGACGCCAGTCAGCAGAATCCAGCGCAAGCGACCGACATTGATGTGCAGTTGCCTGGCTTCCTCGTCTCCCAGGGAGAGGATATTGATGCGCCAGGCAAACAACTGCATGGTTGCGACTCCCAGCAGCACTGGCACGGCCAGCAACCCCAGCTTGTCGTAGCCGGCGGTGGAAAAGCTGCCCATCAGCCAGTAGACGATGACAGGCAATTTCTCCTCGGCATCGGCGAGATACTGTATCAGGCTGACCAGCGCCCCGAACAACCCGCTGAGCACGATACCGGCGAGGACCACGGCCAAAGTATTGGCTCGCGGCAAGGCGAGCGTGGTGGCAAATACCAGCAACAAGGCCAGCATGCCGGAACTGAACGCCCCCACCAGCAACCCCACGCTGCCAAGCCCCAGCAAAATGCTCAGCGCACCCCCCACCGTGGCGCCGGTGGACACGCCAATAATATGGGGGCCCACCAGCGGATTGCGAAAGACGCCCTGCAGCACGGCGCCCGCGACCGCAAGGCCGCCTCCGGCTAGCGACGCCACAAGCATGCGCGGCATGCGAACGGTCCACACCACGGTTTTTTCGATCTCGCTAACCCCCATCGCGGGCACGCCCAACGGTTCCAGCAGGAGATGGGCCAGTTCCGGCAGCGCAACCGGGTAGCGCCCGACGGTGAGCGATACCGCTGCGAGGCCTAGCCAGAGCAACATGGCAATGGCAACAAGCGACCTTACCGAGTAAACGCGACGCATCAGTTGGGCCGATCGTATTTCATGCCATAGAACGAGGAATAATAGTGATCCGCCAGCACCTGCATATCAATGTCGGCGAAGCGACCGGGATAGAGCTTCTTGGCCATCCAAGTCTCACCCAGCGCGATGGCTTCAGGCATGGGATAGCCCCAGGCCTTGGCATACTCGGGCATCAGATACACCCGCCCATTTCTTACGGCATCGATAGGCTTCCATTGCGGCTGGTTCATGATTTCATCGATCACCTTGGGATACCTGTCCTGGACAAAGATGACTTCAGGATTCCATTTAAGCACGTCCTCCATGGACACTTTCTTATAACCCTTGATGTCGGCTGCGGCGACATTCATGGCACCGGCATGCTGCATCATCAAGCCCGTGTATTTACCCGAACCATAGGTGGTGAGCTCTGGATTGGCCATATACACCCGCTTGCGCTGCGCCGGCGCAAGCTCAGCCAGCCTCTTCCCGAGGCGCTCTCGCGGCTGTTCAAAGGCGGCAATGAGCTTCTCCGCCTGCGCCTTTTTATCCACCACGGCGCCAATCAACCGGATGCCGTCCTTCAGTCCTTGTGTATAGGATTCCTCTTCGTTGTCCAGGCTGGGATTGAGCGCAGCCTGATTGCGTGCGTCTCGCCTCAGGGAGATCGCGACCGTGGGAATATGGCTCTTCTCGAGCTGCCGCCGCATGTCGGCTGGCGCGTAGTTGGTAATGAACACCACATCCGGTTTAAGCGCAAGCACGGCTTCGATATTCACAGAAGTCAGATCGCCTGGGGCAGGCATGGCGGCAAGCGCAGGGGAAAACCGCGCAAACTCCGGCCCCAATTGTTTTTCCCAGCTCTCCAGCACGCCCACGATCTTATCCATGGATTGCAATTGCACCAGGATATCAAGCGCCTGGTGCTGGAGCACGATGACACGGTCGACTTTGTCGGGAATGCCGACCTGCCTGCCCAGTTGATCGGTAACGATACGGTGGGCCTGGGCCAGGCCAGTCCACAGGCACAGTAGCACAGCGAGCGCTTTGGTGAAGAATGTTTTCATGAAAAAAGCCAGTGATTTCGATATATAGTTAAATATATATCGAATCGTGCACCAGATTCAAGTGATCAGCAACCGCCGGTTGTCAAATTACAAGAGAGAACGATGTGGCTTCTGCGAATCGCTGCCCTGGATACGGAACCCTCCGGGTCGGAGCGCTTGCGATTAATATCTTGATGCCTCGCACTCTCCGGTGGCAAACCCGGGAGTCCCCAGTTCAGATCGCGCCTATATCATGCGTGGAAAACGCCGGCATCGTTGTTCCTTACATGGATACCTAAAGATCAATCCGTCAATACCTCTACCTTGTACGTCGGTACGCCATCACGATGCTCAACGATCAAACCATGCACATCCGACTCAAATCCCGGGAACCTGGCGTTTTGTTCCCGCGCAATCCGCAAGGATTGGATGATGGGTTCATCGCTACCGCCAAAACGCTCCCCGGGCATAATCGTCGGAATGCCCGGAGGATATGGCACCAACATCGTGGCGGCGATCCTGCCACCCAGTTGCTCGATTTCCACACGTTCAATCTTTCCCTTGACCAATTCATCATAAGCGCTTGCCGGCGTCATCACAGGTTCGGGAAAATCGACATACATTTCACGCATGACCTTAGCGACCTCAAACTCGCGATTGAACGCATGCAGTGCATCGCATAAATCCCTCAGGCCCCAATTGGCGTAGGCCAAAGGATAGCTCTCCACCAATGACGGCAATGTCTGGTTCAGGGGCGCATTACGATCATAAAGCTCTTTGAACGCCATGAGCTCGGTCACCAATGTGCTCCATTTCCCTTTGGTAATGCCCATCGAGAACAAAAACAACACAGAGTATAGGTTTGTCTTCTCAACGGTGATACCCCGTCCCCAAAGAAACTTGCTCAGTACACTAGCCGGAATACCCTGAGTACCCATGGCACCATCAACGGACAACCCAGGCGTGAGCAACGTCACCTTGATTGGGTCGATCAATACATAATCGTTTACCAAACCATCAAAGCCATGCCAATAATCGGACGGCTGCAGATACCAGGCGTCTCTGCCTGTGGCCAAAGGTGCCGTGGTTTCTCCCTTGTCTAGATTGCGCTCCAAATCGGTAGGTTGCCAGACGCTGAACCACCAATTGTTCCTGCCCAGATCGTTACGGACATGCAACATTGCACGCCGGAATGCCGTCGCCTCATCGTGCATCTCTTGCACCAATGAACGCCCAGCTTCGCCCGCCATCATTCGCGACGCAATGTCGCAGGAAGCGATCACGCCATAGTGCGGGCTGGTCGAGGTATGCATCATGAAGGCCTCATTAAACCGCGCCACGTCCAGCTTGCGGTTAGCTGCATTGCGCACATGGATCATCGAGGCCTGGGAGAAAGCTGCCAGCAGCTTATGTGTCGATTGCGTGGCAAAAATAATCGCATCCTGTTCTCGTGCCTTTCCCTTGGCCATCCCGTAATGGTTTTCGTAGAACGGATGAAAGGCGGCATAACCGTACCATGCCTCGTCGAAATGTAAAAATTCCACCGCACTGCCGATTTCCTCGGCAATTTTCTCGACGTTATAGCACAGACCATCATAAGTCGAATTGGTCACCACGGCGATCTTCGGTTTCGAACCCACCTTGAATGCCTGACTGGCCAACGGATTCTGTTCAATGCTATTGCGAATCGCCTCCGGTGTAAACTGGTCAAGGCTGATCGGTCCGATGATGCCATGCGCGTTACGGCTTGGCATAAAGTAAACAGGTATAGCACCTGTCATCACCAGAGAGTGCAGTAGCGACTTATGGCAATTGCGATCCACGAAAACGACATCTCCACGCGCAACCGATCCGTGCCATACAATCTTATTGGAGGTGGACGTGCCATTGGTTACAAAGAAAGTATGATCCGCACCAAAATTGGCCGCCGCTTCCTCTTCGGCATCTTTGATCGGGCCCGTATGGTCCAGCAGTGAACCCAATTCGGGAACAGAGACAGATAGATCGCTGCGCAGGGTATTTTCGCCATAGAACTGGTGAAAAGCCCGTCCCACGGGAGACTTGGTAAAGGCAACCCCACCGGCATGACCAGGTGTATGCCAGGAATAGTTTGACTCCGATGCGTGATGCAACAACGCCTTGAAGAATGGCGGCAGCAGCTGCTGCATGTATTCCTCGGCCGCGCGCATTACCTGGCGCGCAATGAAATTCTTGGTATCTTCAAAAAGAAAAATAAACCCGTGGATATACTTGAGCAGCTTGCTCGGTACTTTCTCTATGGTGCGTCTTTCACCGAAAAGGAAAACCGGCAGATTCTCGCGCCGCTCGCTTTGGCTGCGTAAAAATGCGGTCAGACGCTGAAACTCGCCATTGGATTCTTCACTGCCGTCAATGGAGATCAATACCGCCGAGGCCGCGATATAAGTACGTGCACCGGCTCGGGCATCCTCTAGCGTAAGGCCGCATAGGACGCGCTGATCGAACTTGCGCAATTCCTCAACCAGGGCCCGGATAAGAATTCCACCAATACGCGGGGATTCGTAATCGCTGTCGATCACCACGATCGGATAATCAAGAGTTTTGAAATACACCTTGGACCTCCCTCTATCCAGTTATGTGAGCTCAATGGCCGGCAGCGCCGGCCCCGTTCGTGGCCAAACCGCGCTGCCGACGCCGATCTTCGCTAAAGAACGGATAAAACACCGTTATGAACAGGACAAATAGAAAAGAGTATTGGACCAGCGTCCCGGAAGAGCCGTAAATTGCCCACAAGCAATAGACAACGGTGATGCTGGTCAGCACCCAGAAAGCGCCGGTATGAACCAGCGTATGCGAACGTTCGACCACGAAATAGCACGCCACGCAAGAATAGATGTAGGGCAGCAGGGTCAGCACCACAGCCGCTGAAGTCACAACGTCAAACTGTGCCGACGCGGTCTCCGAGGTTGCCGTAACCAGCACAGCCACGCTCATCAGAACGGCAACAATGAGAATGCCCTGTACCGGAACATCCGCGCTATTGGTCTTCTTGAATATACCTGGAAACAGTCCATCTTCCGAAGCCGCCTTTGCGCTCTGGGCAGTCAGCAGAATCCAGCCACCAAGGGAGCCCGCGGCGCCCACGCTGGCACAAAGACTCACAACGGCGCCTCCCCAACCGCCAACGGCCTTGGCCGCCGCGAGTGCAAACGGCGCATCGGACGTCTGTAACTCGGAATTGGGCACCATACCCATGATCACGGTAGAACTCGCGATATAAGCAATCGCCGCTAGGAAAACGCCGGCAAGCGTCGCCCGCGCGACGTTCTTTTCCGGATTTTCCACGACGGCGGCGGTCACCGAAGCCGACTCGACGCCGATGAACGCCCAAAGCGTTAGCGCGGCCGCGCTGGAGATCGCGCCAAAATTGGATTCTCCGGACACATTGTAGGAACCCTGAAAAATATTGGGATCGAAGAAGAACCAGCCAAAGATAGCAATGCCTAGGATCGGAATGAGTGCAAAACTTGTCGTTGCCGTCTGTAATTTCGTGACAAAGTGCGGTCCAATCACGTTGGCGAAACTTAAGGCCCAGATCAGGGCCAGTACAGCAATGCAGCGAACAAAAGGATCTGAGAGAATAGGGAAAAAATGGCTGAAGTAGCCAACCGCAGCGATGGGGATGGCCACATTGCCAATCCAATTGGCAAACCAATAGATCGTGTTGGTTTGAAACCCCATGTATGGTCCGAACCAATCTCGGGCATAGGCATAAGGCCCCCCGGCTTTCGGCGCCAACTTACCGAGCTTGGCGAAAACAAATGCCAGCATCAGTGAACCGGCCGTAGTTATCAGCCACCCCCATATCGAGGCAGTTCCAATCTTGGCAAGACTGGAAGGCAACAGGAACACTCCCGAACCCATCATATTTCCGGCAACAAGAAACGTTGCGCCAATCACACCGATTTTTTTTGCTTCCGCCACGAAAATCTCCTGAACTCAACATGGTGCAACATCTGGCATTGAAAACGTCCTCGACGCCAACCCAGACAAGTATCGGAAGGACACGCGAGCAGACAGGCAACATCCCGGGTCGATGCTTGTGTGCCCACCTTGGAAAAAGCGATAAAAATCACCCGGTAACGTAAATATAACTTGAATATCACAAATATGATATATGTATTTTTTAATATATTTGATCCATATCAAATCGCTTTAATATGAATCACATATGAATTATCATGAAAAATATTGACGAAAATATGATTGAACATGCGGAATTTACAAAGAGCGAAAAAATGGCTGACCTTGCCACTGGCTCATCGCTCCATTACCCGCACTTCTTCCTCAGCCAAGGCAATACCGCTCACATGGATGCTCATACGCGACATTACCGCGGCCGCAAAATCTAGAATACGACAGCCATCGCACTCGCCCCGCACCGGACAAGCGTATTAGGGCCCATTTTCTGTAGTGAATAAAAGTTGTTTCAAGTGTAGGACGCCCATAGCAGAAAATGTGGGTAAATCTCAGCGCCGACGTGGGCAGTTCATACCATAGCCGAGAAACTTCGGGCTTTCCAATGCAAGGCTCCGACCGCAACTACAGATATAACACTAGGCCTCACGAAAAACCGCTTCTGTATTGTTGCCGTCCGGATCCAGCAGAAAGGCGGCGTAGTAACCGGGCGCATATTCATCGCGCAATCCTGGCGCCCCGTTATCGGTACCGCCTGCTGCCAGGCCGGCCCGATAAAAAGCATCGACCTGTTCCCGGCTTGTCGCGCGAAAGGCCGTATGCTGTCTGACGCTGTGCGGATGGAACAGGTCAATCCAGAACACCGGATAATCAACGCCGAATGCAATGCCGCCCAAAGCCGAATCATCGTTTACGACCAATTCCCGCTCTAGAGATATACGCATCACGACGCTCACTCCCAATGGTTCCAGGACCGCTTCGTAAAACACGGCGGAACGGGTAATGTCGGCAACGCCGATCCCAGTGTGATCAATCAGCCAATTGCCAGGACTGTGCATTTTTTTCTCCAGAATCGCGCAACTCGAATATATATTCCAGGCCTTCGAAAGACCATGCCTAATCGCTCGCGCGTATCGAAACAGCGGACGGACTCGGGCTCATAAACGTTTTGCAACATAGCCAAGCCAAAGCTGATCATAACGCGGATGCAATCGCAACACTGCTACGGCAGAGAACCACTCGCCAAATGGCAAGCGGCATCAGATCACTTTTTTCAAACTGACGCTCGTGGCAACAAGCCAGCGCATGACATGCAGCGTCAGCTTCGAATGGACCACGCCTTTCAAGGTGTATATGCCAATATGGCGCTGGGGCGCGCCTTCCAGGTGGGTGATACGCAAATCGTCTTTCATGAATGGTCTGGCGGCGGACCACGGAAGCAGTGCAATACCGCAATCGTTCCTGACAAACTGCGCAATGGTATTGAGATCCCTTAGCGCAAACACAGGGTTGAACCGCTCTCCACATTCGGCAAAGCAGCTATCGACGCCGGCACGGGTGCTGGTGCCCTGTGGCATGGAGATGATCGGCAATCCCGAAAGGCCTGTCGTTGTCCAATGAGTCAACGCGATCTCCGTATCTGATCGATGCATCAAGACAAACGGCTCCACGAACAGTTTGGTGAACCGCAAGCCATCGAAACTGTTTTCTTTGGCCGCCAGCACGATATCCACCTTTCTTGCATGCAACAACGCCATGGATTCATTGGCGATCACGTCAAACACCTGAACGCGGGCTTCTGGATGGGTTCCCGCAAGCGCGATAATCAGTTTCGGCAAAAGTGTTGCCGCCAGCGTAGGCAGTGCCGCCACCGAAATCCGCTGGTTACGCAGCCGAACCATCTGCTCGAAATTGTTCATGCCCTCTTGATAGCCCCTGACCGTCTTCCTTGCGACCTCCAGCAATGCCTGGCCGTCACGGGTCAAGTTGACGTGGCGGGTACTGCGTTCGAACAGGCGCACTCCCACTGTCTCCTCGATCGACTTGACCAGCTTGCTCAAAGTAGGCTGGGTAATATGCAGTTGCTCCGCCGCTTTGTTAAAACTCAGCGAATCGGCAAGCACGACAAATAACTGCAACTGCCTTGGAGTCAGATTCATGCCATTTATCTATTAAATTGGTAAAAAAAGGAACTTATCGTTTGCTTCGGCCGAGTGTAACCTTAATACCATCTATCAGAAAGAGGAATAACATGTTAAGACTGGATGGCAAGGTAGCGCTGGTAACGGGTTGCGGCACGGCCGAGGGGGGGTGGGGAAACGGCAAGGCCACCGCGGTTCTGCTGGCAAGGCAAGGTGCGATTGTTTATGGCTGCGACCGGGACCTGCGCGCCGCGGAAGACACGCGCGGTATTATTCAAGGGGAAGGCGGCACGGCGAGCGTCCAGGACTGCGACGTAACGCGATCGGCGCAGGTCGCCGACATGGTGGAGCGATGCCTGGACGAATACGGCCGAATCGACATACTCATCAATAACGTGGGCCGATCCGAGCCCGGCGATCCCGTCACTATGCAGGAAGAAACCTGGCATGAGCAGTTGCAGGTGAACCTGACCTCCGCCTTCCTGTGCTGCAAGCATGTCATCCCGGCCATGGAGCGACAGGGCGGCGGTTCCATTATCAATATTTCGTCGATCGCCGGTCTGCGTTATGTCGGCAAACCGCAGGTTGCCTATGCCGCCGCCAAGGCGGCGCTGATGCAAATGACGGCAACGACGGCTGTCATCTACGCAAAAAAGCAGATACGGCTTAACTGCGTTGTGCCGGGGCTGATGTTCACGCCACTGGTGGAACGGTTGGCAAACAAGTACGCCGGCGGCGACTACGAAAGCTTTGTCGCGCACCGGCATGCGCAGGTACCCACCGGAAAGATGGGTGAAGCCTGGGATGTGGCGCAAGCCGTCCTGTTTCTGGCCAGCGACGAAAGTCGCTACATCACGGCACAACAGATCGTCGTGGACGGCGGCGTCACAATGACGACAGGTTGAGATCATGGAACAGGACATACATCACTTCGAGGCGCGTTTCAGCGGCCAGGTGGCGCTGGTAACCGGCGCGGGTTCAGTCGGACCCGGCTGGGGAAACGGACGCGCCATCGCGGTGCGGCTGGCCAGAGAAGGTGCTATTGTGGTCGCCGTCGATCGCGATGCAGCTGCGATGGACGAGACACTCAGGCTGGCAGGTGACCAGGCGCACCGGATCCTGCCCGTCGCATGCGATGTTACCGATGGCGGTGCGGTATCCGAGCTGATCGGAAAAGTCTGTGCGCAACACGGCCGTATCGATATCCTGATCAATAACGTCGGCGCGCCGATACCGGGCGGACCCGTGGCCCTATCGATGGATCAATGGAAGAAACAGTTGGACCTTAACCTGAGCACTGTCTTTCTGATGTGCAAGCACGTGTTGCCCATCATGGCATCGCGGCGCCACGGCGCGATTGTCAATATCGCCTCGACGTCCGGGATACGTTGGACTGGCGCGGCCCAGATCGGCTATGCCTCGGCGAAGGCCGGCGTGATCCAGTTCGGACGTGTCGCCGCCGTCGAATACGCCCCCAAGGGTATCCGTGTCAACACAGTGGTTCCGGGCCAATTGCATACGCCATTGGTAGACGCTTTTCTCGCGAAAGACCAGGCGGACGGCGATATCGCCGCCCTGCTGGCGCGCAGGAAGGCGCGCATTCCATTGCGGGCGACAGGCGACGGCAGGGACACGGCCAGCGCGGCACTGTTTCTCGCTTCCAACGACGCCCGCTTTATCACCGGCACAGAGTTGGTCGTGGATGGCGGCATGAGCGCGCGTTGCGATTGAACGCGCACCGACACATAGATGATTGCAACTTAAAAAGGACAAGTGATGGCAAGAATACCCTATGCAACCTTGAATCAACCCACAACGGCACCGCTGGAAGCGCGGATCGAAGCCGAACGTGGAAAGATTTTCAACCTCTACGCCATGCTGCTCAACAGCCCGCCGATCGCGGAGGGCTGGCTAGCCTTTCTGACATCGGTACGCCAAAAAAGCTCCCTGCCCGCGGATGCAAGAGAATTGCTGATTATGCGGGTAGCGGTATTGAACAATGCGGAGTACGAATTCGCACAACATATGCCTTTTGCAATCAAAGCCGGCTTCACGGAAGCGCAAATGACGCAGCTGCGAGGCAACGAACTCAGCGCCTTCGACGCCCGAGAACAGGCATTGATCGCCTATTGCGATGCCATGACCAGGCATATCCGGGTACCGGACGCAGTCTTCGAGGCGGTACGCCCCTATTTCAATAACCAGGAAATGGTCGAGATAACAGCAACCATTGGCGCTTACAACATGGTATCCAGATTCCTGGAGGCCCTGGAGGTCGACCATGATTAGTCTTTGAGGCTTAAGGACGACTCATATAACAATCAGGAGACAACAATGAAAAATACTTTTTGCAGTTGGAAGAAAATAGCAACGGCATTATTCGCGGGTTTTGTGCTGACGCAGTCCGCGTTCGCCAAGGACGACTTTCCGAACGAACCAATTCAACTGGTGATCCCGTTCGCCCCCGGCGACACGGATAAAATGCTGCGGCCAATCGCAGACCGCATGCGCGATACCCTGGGCCAGCCGGTAGTCCTGCAGTACAAGCCCGGCGCGGGGGGCGGTGTCGGCGCAGGCCAGGTCGCGGGCGGCAAGAAGGACGGCTACACCCTGTTGGGCAGTTCTCCCGGCGCATTGGTCATCGTGCCGCTGGCCAATAAGGAAGTCAAGTACAAGACCGAATCATTCACCCCGATCGCCGCTTTCTCCAAAGGGGCTTTCCTGTTGCTTGTGCCTGGAGATTCTCCGTATAAGTCACTGAAAGACCTTGTGAGGACAGCTCAGGAAAAACCGGGGACAATCACCTACGGGAGTTCCGGCACGATGGGAATTACGCATTTGTTGACAGAAATATTCTCGAAGAACGCCAAGATCAAATTGATGCACGTCCCCTACCAGGGAAGCACGCCGGCTGTCGTTGATCTGCTGGGCAAGGAGATCGATATGGCAACCGCCGCCATCGCGCCCGCCTTGGGATACGTCAAGTCAGGCAGGCTGCGCGCGCTGGCCGTCATCAGCGATCAGCGCTCCAGCTTGTTGCCGGACATCCCTACGGTTTCCGAACTGGGCTTCGGCCTTGACAGTCCCGCGCTATATGGCATCGTCGCCCCCGCCGGAACCCCCCAGGCACGCGTCAATGCGATCTACGAGGCGGCAAAGCAAGCCATCGACACAAACAAAGATGAAATCGCCCGTAATCTGGCAACACTCGGCGCGGAAATACAATTGCTGGGCCCCAAGGCCTATTCGGCATACCTGCAAAATCAAAAATCCATGTACGCTGAAGCGATCAAGGCGCTGAACCCCACCCCATAGCGGGCCTGGCGCGATACGCCGGTGATCTAGACAGTCTCGAGGTATCGCGCCGCCGGCGTATTGCGAGAGAGGCTCCCCTGCATGGCCAGGCGCGAGGCCTCGTAGGCATCCCACTGTCCGATCTCATGCAACGAAGGAATGGTAATACGCTCGCCACGGAAAAATCCGACTAGCGCGGCGTCTACCAGGTCTTTCGCAGCCATGACAATATTCGGATCCAAATGTGCCACCGCGAGGCCGCCCGCGGCCCAGAAGTCCGTCGCTGTGGCGCCGGGCAATACCGCCTGCACTTGAATGCCTTTGTCCGCCAACTCCGATTGCAGTGATTGACTAAGCGCGAGCACAAATGCCTTGCTGCCGCCATAAACGCCATTTAGCAACTCGGGCGCGATCGCGACAATGGAAGCGATATTGATGATCGCCCCGGCGCCACGCGCAATGAAACCAGGCACCGCGGCGTACACCAAGCGCATTGGCGCGGTAACATTCAAAGCGATCATCCGCGTCATTTGATCGACGTCGCTTTCCAGTAGCGGTTTATGCGTGCCGATACCCGCATTGTTCACCAGCAGCGTAATGCTGGCGTCCTGTCTTAATTTATCCTCCACTGCGGCAAGCTGCTCAGGAATACCGAGATCGGCCTGCAGTACCTCAACATCGGCCCCGGTGCGCGAGGAGATATCCTTGGCAAGCGTATTCAAGCGCTCGCGATTACGCGCAACGAGAACGAGGTTGTAGCCGCGCTCGGATAGCCTTTGGGCGTACAGGGCGCCAATACCTGAAGAGGCGCCAGTAATAAGTGCGGTACCGATATGCGATTGCGTCATTGCGAAACTCCTTGTTATCAAAATTGAAATATCACAAGACAGATCATCCGCCTGATGGACAATATCTCAAATGACGTTTATAGTCATGATTCAGGACATCACGGATCGGGCCCATCATGCATCGCGTCGGCTATATACTCTCCTCGGGATTTCAGACGCTGGCGCTGGGAACGCAAGCGGTATTTGAATTTGCGAACCTAGTGGCAAAAACGCCTTGGTACGACGTGGCCTACTTCTCTGCGACTGGCGGCCAGGTAAGCAGTTCCATGGGTTTGCCGGTCCTGACGCAGCCATTGCCAGGACGGGGCGGCGCGGATACCTGGATGGTCGTAGGAAATATTGATCCGCTCGCAACCTCACCCGATCCGGACACGCTCCGCTTTCTACGCAAGGCGGGCCCGCGCGCGCATCGCGTCGTAGGGCTATGCACCGGGGGCTTCATTCTCGCGGAGGCCGGCTTGCTGGAGAATCGTCGCGCCACAACGCATTGGCACTATGCCGACGTGCTGCAACAACGCCATCCCTCGATACAGATCGAGGCCGATCGCATTTTCATCGTGGATGGCACATACTGGACTTCGGCCGGTATGACAGCTGGCATGGATCTGGCGCTGGCGATGGTCGAGAAAGACCTTGGAATTGAAGTCGCCCGATCGGTCGCCCATCATCTGGTCATGGATCAACGTCGGTTGGGAGGGCAGAGCCAGTATTCCGAGATGTTGAAATTGGCTCCTCGTTCCGACCGGATCCAGCAAGCGCTCGAATATGCGCGCCGCAATCTCGCACGCCCGCTTAGCGTGGAAACATTGGCCGAAGCGGCGCATTTGAGTCCGCGTCAGTTCAGTCGAATCTTCTCCGCGGAAACGGGACAGACTCCGGCCAAGGCGGTGGAAAACCTTCGCCTGGAAGCCGCCCGGCTCATGATCGAGCAAACCCGCCACCCAATGGAGATCATCGCACGCGAGTCGGGATTTCGTGATCGACGCCACATGCGTGAAGCGTTTCTGCGCGGCTTCGGAATAGCGCCGCAAATGGTTCGCCGCAAGGACAGAGTATCCACCAAAGACCGGATTTAGACAAACGTTGGATGATAGACAACAATCAATCGGCGGCGGCAAAATGCGCCATTTGATCCGCATGCGCCTTCAGGAACGCAGGCCGGCCGGTGGCGCGTGCCACATAAGCGCGACTCTCGGGATACCCGGCCAAGCCATCGAAACGATCCACGATGCGCAACACATCCGCCATGAGAATATCGGCAACCGAGAATTTTCCGGCCACCCATTCGCGGGCCGCGAGCACGGCTTCGGTACGCTGCAGGCGGATCTTGAAAAAATCGTTCAAAAGCTTGCGCCCAGGCGTTTCTTCGTTATCGCCTGCGAATTGGCATAAGACCCAGGGCAAGCTTGCGGCTTCGACCGAGTTGAGCGCCGCAAACAGCCACTTGATGACATCATTACGACCTTGTGTATCGGATGGCATCAGCCGGTCGCTATGCTCGCCCACATGCAACAGGATCGCACCGCTCTCGAAGATGGAAATATCTCCATCGCGCAGCCAGGGAACCTGACCATAGGGCTGGTGCAGGAAATGCTCAGCCCCCCGTTCGCGGAACGACACGCTTTCAACACGGTAGGGCAGTCCTGCCTCTTCAAGTGCCCAGCGCACCCGTAAATCGCGGACAAAGCCCCTTGGCATTTCCGGCACCCAATCGAACGTAGTCAGGACAAGATCGCCCATTTGCATCTCCGGTTCAGGAATACAGCAAGCATCAACGCAACCGCTTGTGTCTGGATATCAACAGAAATAGTAACTCAAGCGATATCCCTTCTCAAGCAGTGATTTGAATCGCCGCTAGCCCGGCATCGGCGCAAAGCGATAAGTCGCTGCGGCGCGCATGCTTGAATGCTGGCCTGTACCGCCGATATCAGCGACGCAAGGCGCGCGGCAACGCATGCAAAGAAATCGCTTGCGCGACAAACGCATTCGTATCATTATCAGCGATGTTTCGAGGCTATTTTCCAATAGCCATACTTTACGAACCGAGTTCTCTCATAAGGAGTTTTTCATGCCAACACCCTCTATGGTCAAACGCTGGCCGTCAATGATGCTGCTGGTCGCCGCCGCCACGATCGGGCCCTGGGCCCTAGGCGCGACGGCTGCCCAGCCAACCGCCGCCGCGACGGAAGGCGCACCCGCAAAAACTGGCGCACCGCGCGTAACGATATTGGCAACAGGCGGCACCATTGCGGGACAAAAACAGGCCGACAATGCCTCTGCCCTGAGTTACAAGTCCGCGACCCTAAGCGCCAAGGATCTGATCAGCGCCGTGCCCGGCCTGGATGAGCTTGCCACGCTGGATGCCGAACAAATCGCGTCCGTTGGGTCCCAGGACATGAACGATAAAATCTGGTTCGATCTGGCCAGGAAAATCAAAAGCCTGTCGGATGACAAGGCGGCCGACGGTGTCGTCATTACCCATGGTACCGATACGCTGGAGGAAACCGCTTTCTTCCTTAGCTGCGTATTGGATCGCTCCTTGCCTGTCGTGCTGACTGGCGCGATGCGACCGGCATCGGCGTTAAGCGCGGATGGCCCTGCGAACCTGTTCGAGGCCGTCAAAGTGGCCGCAGATCCTCGCTCGCGCGACAAGGGTGCCATGGTCGTGCTCAACGATACCATCCACTCGCCGGTGTGGGTCACGAAATCCGATACCACCAATGTAGCAACATTTACCTCTCCGTACACCGGGCCGCTAGGCTATGTCGATGCGGCCGATCTTCGCTATAACCAGTCAGCGGTATCGCAACAGCCCTTCACGCTGCCGCTGCCCGCTGGCGATGCGCTACCCAGGGTCGAGATTATCTACTCGCATAGCAATATGGATGACAAGCTGATCAACAGCGCGGTCAGCGGCGGCGCCGCCGGCATTGTGCTGGCCGGCGTGGGTGACGGCAATACGTCGGCTGCCGCGCTCGCGGCACTGGAAAAGGCGCGGGCCGACGGCGTAATGGTGGTCAGGGCCTCGCGCACCTATAGCGGAGCGGTCAAGCGCAATGTCGAAGTCGACGACGACAAAGCGGGATTTGTTGTTGCGGCCGGCTTGAATCCACCCAAGGCCCGTATCCTCGCACAGTTGCTGATCGCCAATAAAATCACGGCACCGGACAAGGCGCAGCAGGCATTCGACGCAGTGACACAGACCGGGAAACCGTAATGCATCGCGGCGGCACCCACTCATAGCCGCATACGGGGCAAGATGTGGGCAGGCATAGCGGCTTGCGCACATCTTGTCCGGCGCCGACGGTGCGCGGGCGTTGTGCATCGCGCGGCTGCCGCTAGCCATCGCATGATGCGCTTCGGTTCTGGCAATAGACAACAGGACACCGCCGCAATCGTGATCAGGATTCGATCCCGCTTAAGTTATCAAGAAGAGAACCCAATAGGAGTATCACAAGTATGATCCAATTTTCCTTGGTGAAGACCCTGCTCGCGGCCTGCCTGAGCATGACGGCGATAGCAGGCAATGCCCAGCCCAGCGATCAACCGGCAGCCGCTGCCGCCAGCCCCCCATCTGGCGACGCGGAGCTGATACTGCCGACCGGAAAATTTGATGGTGACGATATCCTGCTGGAATTGAAATCCCAAGGGAAATATCGCCTTAGCGGCGGCGCCGTGGAAAAACCGGAACAAGGCAATTGGACTCTGGAGAAAATGGGACGCCATACGCTCTTGAAACTCACAGCGAACGCCGGCAGGCCAGGCGCCTGGTTGTTCGGGGTGCGAACTAAAGACGTATTGCAGGCTGTGGACAAAAGCAATCTGAAAGTGCTTGATCGGCCCCTGGACATCAAGGCGGACGCAGGCATTCTTAGCCGCAGGAAATAGCGGACTGATCCAGGCCGCAATGGCCGGGGGCTTTCGCGCCACAAGCCCCGGGCCTTTCGGAATGCCTTCCACAGGTACGGGTTCGAACCGTAAACCTCCTCGTGAAGTACTCGGATACTCTGCCAATTGAGCTACCTGTGGGAGTCTTCATTGTCCGGCAAATACATGACCGCATCAATGCAAAACGGGAGTGTAAAAATATTTAACAGAAACACTGTTCGCATGCTCTGAAAAAGGCCATGCCATGCCGGCGCGCCACCGCGCGAATACCTTGCGGGCGAGTCGCTTGGCCGCACAGGCCTTAGCCAGCCCGCTCGTGGATATCGAGCACCGCTGTGGCAAACGCTTCCGGCGCTTCCTGCGGCAGATTGTGCCCGACGCCGCGCACGACGCGGTTTTCATGTCGCCCCGTGAAACGCTTGAAATCATCTTCGCTTTCCGCCAGTGGCGTCACGCCATCGGCATCGCCTTCGAGCGTGATCACGGGTAGGGTGATCGGCGGCATGCGCGCCAGGCGACGTTCCATCTCTTCGAACTGCGGGTCTCCTGGTACCAGGCCGAAACGGTGCCGGTACGAATGGACCACCACCTCGACAAAATCCGGATTATCGAATGCGGTGGCCGAGCTCGCGTAGGTGTCTTCGTCAAATCGCCAGGTCGGCGACCATAGCGACCACAGGAGTCTGCAGAACGCATACCGGTTTTCCGCCAGACCGGCCCGGCCGCGTTCGCCATGAAGATAGTACTGGTACCACAGTCGGTATTCCTTTTCGGGCTTGCCCGGGAGCTTGGCATTGGCGATATCCTGGATGTTATACCCATTCACGGACACCAGGCCGCGCACGCGTGATGGATGCAATGCGGCAACGATGCAGGCTGCCCGGCCGCCCCAGTCATAGCCGCCCAACACCGCCTGGTTGATCCCAAGCGCGTCCAGCAACGCCAGCAAGTCGGCGCCGAGCGCCGCCTGCTGGCCCGAACGCGGTGTATCGGGCGAAAGAAATCGCGTTGGTCCATAGCCCCGTAGATATGGCGCAATGACGCGCGCGCCCCGGGCTGTCAAGCGGGGCGTGACCGCTTTGTAGGCCTGGATGTCATAAGGAAACCCATGCAGCAAAATGACCGGCCATCCTTCGGCCGCGCCCTGTTCGTCATAGACAATCTCAAGCGCGTTGCAGGTAATTTTCTTGAGCATGGCGCTACCCCTTCAACCTTCAAGATAATGTCGGAGCCCGGGACACACCATTTCAATCTTGATCATGGATATCGTGCGCCGTGCGCTTTTTTCCTCAATGGAACCATAAAGCGAATCGTACAGCCGAATATGTTTGAATGTACCCGTTATCGCAGCTGGATGCCAGCGAGCCCGCAACGCTGCGCATTTTTTGCCGGCCACCACAACGGTGGATCGCCTATATCATGGCTTGCGCACGTGATATTTCTGGAGCCGATTTTTCGGCACCAGGCAGCCGGGCGATCTGCTCGCTAAGAAAGTCCACCAGCACACGCACGCGCAACGGCTGGTGCTTGCGCGGTGCATATACCAGGTGCGCTTCCTGCGCGGGGCCGGTATGCGCCGGAAGGACACGCACCAGTTTTCCTTGCGCCAGTAACTCGGCCACCATCCAGGTCGGTTGCAGCGAAATGCCGGCACCATTGATCACGCTATCGAACAGCGCGATCGCGTTATTCACGCGATAACGGCTTTGCACCGGTATGGTGACCAGGCCTTCAGGTCCCTGCAGCAGCAGGCTGTCATCGCCGGCCGCATAGCGCAGATAATCATGCTCCAGCAATTGCCCCGGCGTGGCGGGCACGCCGCGAGCCGCCAGGTATGCCGGCGCGGCGACAAGCACGCGCGGCCAGGTTGCGAGATGGCGACCAACCAGGTTCTGCGGCAACGCGCCCCCCAGGCGCAATGAAACATCGATACGCGCTTCCTGCAGATCCACGAAGCGGTCGTCCAGCAGCAACTCCAGGCGAATTTCCGGATACTGCCTGAGAAACGCCAGCGCCATGGCATTCAGGTGCCGCTGTCCCAACGTCACCGGCGCGCTTACCCGCAACAGGCCCCGGGGCTGCTGCAGGCCTTCCCGCGCTTCGGCCACCGCCTCTTCATAATCTTCCAGCATGCGCTTGGCCCGCTCGAAAAAACGCTGGCCTTCTTCGGTCAGACTCAATCCTGCCGCATTGCGGCGCAACAGGCGCACGCCGAGCATGCGCTCCAACTGCACAACCAGTTTGCTTATGGTTGGCTGTGTCGTGTCCAACGCACGTGCCGCCGCCGACAGGCTGCCGAGCTCGACGCTGAATGCAAAGGCCTTGAGTGCGCGTAATGTATCCATAAAGCATTCCTATTTGGAATGAAATGAATGCAATCTTACCATCTACCCAAATAAATTGGAAAGATAGAAACTGGAGGCCTTGTATCACTACTTTCAAGGACATGACATGACTTCCAAGCCCCTGCGCGCTTTCCTTCGCCATAGTGTCATTGCATTGACATTGGCCGGCACTCCGGCATTTGCCGCCACGACACAAGCGGAACCCGCTTATTGGAGCCCGAGCTGGATGGCCAGCACGCAGCCCATCTGGGGCGGCGACTTCGTACTGCCGGCCGGATTGCCTTTCCAGTTCAACCGCCACACTGTGCGCCAGGTCGCGCGGCTGAGTATTGGCGGCACGCGAGTGCGGGTCGTCGTCAGCAACGAAGGCAGCAACGCCGCGCTGCATATCGGCGCAGCCAGCATTGCGCGCCATGCGAAAGAGGCGTCGGTCCTCGCCGCCAGCATCAAGCCGCTGCGCTTTGGCGGCAAGACCACGGTGACGGTGCCACCCGGCGCCCGGCTAGTCAGCGACGCGGTAGATATGCCGGTGCCCGCCCTTAGCGAGGTTGCGGTATCGCTCTACCTGCCCCGCCCCAGCCAACCCGCGGGCTTTCACTTCGATGCGCGACAGACCGCCTACGTCGCCGCTGGCGATCTGACCACAGCGCCGCAAATGCCAACGGCAGCCACCCGCTTGGGCACCCGGGTCTACGTCAGTGGGGTCAGCGTCGAGACAACCGCTGCACCCACGACCGTGGTGGCGCTTGGCGATTCCCTGACCGATGGCAACGGGTCCACGCCAGATGCCAATACGCGCTGGCCAGACGTGCTGGCGGCAAGGCTGGCGAATCGCAACGTTGCCGTCCTCAATGCCGGCATTTCCGGGGGCAGACTGCTCAAGGACGGCATGGGCCGCGCCGGACTGGAGCGAGTGGGGCGGGATGTGTTCAGCCAGCCGGGCGTACGTGCCATGATCGTCTTGCTGGGCACCAATGATATCGGTTGGCCGGGCGGGCCGTTTTCCCCGGATGAGCCCCCCTTGTCCGCCGAAGCATTGATTCAAGGTTTTCGCGAACTCATCGAACTGGCGCATGCCAATAACGTCAGGATTGTCGCCGGCACCATTGCGCCACTGGAACATGCCCTTCAGGGTACCCCGCTGGAAGGACATGCCTCGCCTGAAAAAGACAAGGTGCGCCAAGAAGTGAATCGCTGGATCCGCGAAAGCGGCGCATTCGATGCCGTCGTGGACTTTGACGCCGTGCTGCGCGATCCTGACCGTCGTTCGCGCATGAAGCCAGCGCTGGATTCGGGCGACCACCTGCACCCGAGCGACGCGGGCTACCAGGCCATGGCCGAGGCCATCGATCTCGATACGCTGCTGGGCATCACCGGCGAGGCCAAGCGCTGAAGCGGTCTTTTTTCAACCATTGACACCATGGAGCAACAGTGCTGTTGCCTTCACATAAGCAAGCAATCAAGGAAATCATCATGCAATATCGTTCGCTTGGAAAATCCGGTTTACAGGTTTCTGCGCTCAGTTTCGGCGCGGGCACATTCGGTGGATCCGGTCCGCTGTTCGGCGCCTGGGGCACTACCGATGTGCAGGAGGCACGCCGCCTGATCGACATCTGCCTTGAGGCGGGCATCAACCTTTTCGATACCGCAGATGTTTACTCCAATGGCGCCTCGGAAGCGGTGCTGGGGGCAGCACTCAAGGGCCGCCGGGACCGCGTGCTGATCTCGACCAAGACCGGGCTTCCCATGGGAGACGGCCCCAACGATGCCGGTACGTCGCGCCAACGCCTGATTACGTCTGTTGACGCCGCGCTGCGCCGCCTGGATACCGACTATATCGACCTGCTGCAATTGCATGCCTTCGATGCGGGAACGCCGGTCGAGGAAGTCTTATCTACGCTGGATGGCCTGGTGAAGGCCGGTAAACTCCGCTATATCGGCGTTTCCAATTTCGCCGGATGGCAGATCATGAAATCGCTGGCCGCCGCAGACAGGCACGGCTGGTCACGCTATGTCGCCAATCAGGTCTATTACTCGCTGATCGGGCGGGATTACGAATGGGATCTGATGCCGCTGGGTATCGACCAGGGGCTCGGCGCTCTTGTCTGGAGCCCGCTGGGCTGGGGACGGCTCACTGGCAAGATCCGGCGTGACGCGCCCATGCCGCAAGGAAGCCGCTTGCATGAGACGGCCAGTTATGGCCCGCCAGTGGACGAGGAACACCTTTATCGCGTTGTCGACGCCCTTGACGAGGTGGCGGTGGAAACGGGCAAGACAGTGCCGCAAATCGCGCTGAACTGGCTGCTGCAACGTCCCACGGTATCTTCCGTGATTGTCGGCGCTCGCAACGAGGCGCAGCTGCGCCAGAATCTCGGCGCGATCGGCTGGTCGCTCACCGCGGAGCAAGCGGCAAAGCTCGACAAGGCAAGCACTGTTACCGCGCCATACCCGTATTTTCCGTATCGACGGCAGGAGGGTTTCGCGCGCCTGAACCCGCCGATCCGGGGCTAGGAATCGCGACGCATGCCATTTCCCAGGAAAAGCCGGTGCAAAGCTGTCGTGCGTCGCACCCTCATGGCCCGCTACAGCCGACGAGAACACCGCCAGGACTATTTGCGTATCGATACATGGCATCGAATATCCGTAGCGCTAAAATTAGTTTCCCATTTGGGAAACTTTACGATATACTTCGCCATATGGAAAACTATCAGACTTCATTGGACGCCGCATTCCATGCGCTTTCCGACCCGACAAGAAGAGCGGTCATTCAACGCCTGATCCGCAATCCCGCCCCTGTCAAGGCGCTGGCGGCGCCATTCGACATGGGCCTTCCTGCGTTCCTGAAGCACCTTCGCGTACTGGAGGCTTGCGGTCTCATCACAACAGAAAAAACAGGCAGGATCCGTACCTGCCGTATCCAGATCCAGCAGTTGAACAAGGCCGAGTCCTGGCTTTCTGAACAAAGGAAATTCTGGCAGGCAAGCGCCGATCGCCTTGCCAACTATGTTGAAACCCATCTGTCACAAGAGAATGCACATGACGAATGAAAGCGCTGAACTGACTATCTCCCGCTACATCAATGCTTCCCCCGCCAGGGTTTGGAAGGCATGGAGCGATGCCGAGCATCTTGCCAAATGGTGGATTCCCGCCCCCATCGAATGCAAGGTCGTCAAGCTGGATCTGCGCCCCGGTGGCGGCTTCGAGACGCGGATGCGCGAGGCAGAGGGCGAATTCAAGCCACATGTCGAAGGTTGTTTCCTGGATGTCGTTCCCGGGCAGCGGCTCGTATTCACCACCGTTCTGGCCGAGGGGTGGCAACCCACCGAACCTTGGCTCGCATTGACCGCGATCATTACCTTCGAGGCCGAAGGGCAAGGCACCCGGTACTCGGCCCGGGTGCTGCACAAGCACGCCGACGACAGTCGCAAGCACGAAGAAATGGGGTTTCATGAAGGCTGGGGCACCACGCTGGCGCAACTGGCTGCTTTTGTCGAAAACACGGCATAAACCCACGGGCAATCGCGGTTTTATGCCTGCTTGATGAACCGGCACGCCGGCGGCCGATCCACGTCGACGGCAGCCCGCGTCTGGCCGTGATCATGGCGGCCAGGCGCGGGCCTGACGGTTTACTCCGCGCCAATCGCCTTCAGTCCCGCCGCCGCGCAGCCGGCGTCGATATCGCCAGAGGGGGCGCCACCCACCCCGATGCCGGCCACCAGCGCCTTGCCGAATTTGACTGGCAGGCCACCCCCCTGGATAACCATGCGCGAATCCATATCGCGCAAGCCTTCATTGGCCGGCTTGCCGGCAATGAATTCGGCCAGGCCGGCGGTATCGCGCCCCATGGCCGCGGCGGTGAACGCCTTGCCCTGTGCGCTGCTCGCGGTATGCGGGCCGGCGCCATCCGCCTTGAGCAGGACCTTGGTCGCGCCATCGCGCGCAACAACCGCCACACTGACATTGTGACCTTGGTCGCCGCACGTTTTCAGTGCAGCCTGGGCGGCCTGTGTCGCCAGCTCGAGCGGCAGATAGGGCGCACTCGGCAATTGCGTCGCAGCCGAAGCCAGAACAGGGGCGAACATAAGAACAGCAGTAGAGAAATGTCGGATCATTGTTTTTCCTTTCCAAGTTAACAAGGAAAGGTTACTTCAAGCCGAATCCTGTGAATATTCGTAGGCTTCGCAACGACCTACGTAGTTTTACGTAGATCCGTTGCCCTCGAGCCAGAGCCGGGTCAATTCGGCCTGCGAGGTCGTACCAAGCTTTGTACCGATGGCGGCCCTGTGCGTATCCACGGTACGAGGGGAAAGACCCAAGGCATCCGCGATCTGCCTCGAGGTAAATCCCTGGGCCAGCCGATCCAGCACCTCGCGCTCGCGCGGCGTAAGCGCGGCCAGCAAATCCAGCGTTTCCGCCTGTTGCGCCCGATGCCGCAGGTTGCGGTCAAGCGCATCCTGCGCCTTTTGTATCGCATCAATCAGATCCTGCTCGTCGACGGGCTTGGACAGGAAATCCACGGCGCCATTGCGGAACGCGCGCCGGCAGGCCTCGATGTCGCCATGGCCGGAGATCACGATGGTGGGCCAGTCAACGCCATTCTCCACCAGTCGCTCCTGGAGTTTCAGCCCGGAAATGGTGGGCATGCGGATATCCAGCACCAGGCAACCCGGTTTGAGCTGCGGTACCTGCGCAAGAAAGACCTGGGGCTCGGTAAAGGCCACGGTCTGGATGTTCACGGTGGATAGCAGCAGGCTCAGGGCACGGCATACCGCCTCATCGTCATCCACCAGGTAGACCGGATACATCATGATGTCGCTCCTGCTGCCGGCTGTTGCGGTTTCAATAGGATCCTGAAGCATGCGCCGGGGCCATCGTCAATCAGGAAGATTTCCCCACCGGCGCGCTCCACAAGGCGTTGGCTCAAGGCGAGGCCCAGGCCCGTGCCGCCCGTCCGGTTCGTCGTAAAGGGCGTAAATAGCCGATGCCTGAGCTGCGGATCAATGCCGGGACCGTTGTCGGAGATATCAAGCACCACGTCGGCGGCCGATTGTTCCAGTGTGACCGTCACCCGCCCTTGGTCGACCTCGCCCAAGGCATCCAGCGCGTTGCGTATCAAATTAAAGATGACTTGCTCTATTTCGATGGGATCCGCCTTGATATACACCGCCGTCGCAGGCACATTGAAGTCCAGCCGGACATGGGCAGAGGCCGCCTGGGGCGCCAGCAGCGCCCCGACATTATCCAGGGCATCGCGCAGGTCGAATACCGATACGCGCTCAAGTTGGGGGCGCGACCAGTTGCGAAACCGCTCCAGAATGGCAGATGCCCGTTTTGCCTGCGACACGGTGTCTTCAAGCACCGGCGCCAGGGCCTTGCCGCCATCCTGGTCCAGCATTCTGCGGGAGGCTTGCGCCTGGGCCAGAATCGCGGTCAGGGGCTGGGTCAGCTCATGTGCCAGACCGCTGGCCATCTCGCCCAGCGCGTTCACGCGCGAAGCGTGCGCCAGGCGCGATTCCAGTGCGCTCAGCCGGGC
Organism: Advenella kashmirensis; assembly: GCA_040395835.1. GTDB lineage: Bacteria > Pseudomonadota > Gammaproteobacteria > Burkholderiales > Burkholderiaceae_B > Advenella > Advenella kashmirensis_B. Next base: position 78,190 of record JBEBPQ010000010.1, on the reverse strand, counting down.
CTGCTCCATCGCCGCGCGCGTACCGACCCGCTGGCGCCATGCGCCCAGGATAGCGAAATAAATCGCGCTGGCCAGCAAAAGCGCCACCGCGGTAGGCAAGGGAGGAAAAAGATCGCCCGGTCCGATGGCCATTCCGGTTTCCAGCGCCAGAGGCTGGGAAGCGCTGGCCAATACCTTGTAAAAGCGCATCGGGCTGGCTGTGGACGGCCCATCGCTCACCAGGGTTTGGCCGCCGGGCAGGGACAAGCGCAATGCCACCCCGGGTTCGGACCAGAAGGCGCTGGCGTCGTCGATAAGCTTGCGGGCATCGATGCGCAGCATCAGGCCGTAGCGCGCATCCGCGGTGTTGGGACTGCGTTTGACCAAGAGGTAATGGTCGGCACTATCGGGAAAAGGCAGCACGACAACACGCCCATCGGTATTGCGTGCCGCATCGCGCACGCGCTGCGCGAGTCCGGTCGCCAGCGCCCCCACCCCGCTGGGCGCAACCCGCGCATCTAGCGGAACAAGCTGTATATCGTCGATCCGTGGATAGAAATGTGTGATGGTTGCGGCCACGTCAAGAAATAGACTGTGGCGCGCATCACCCGACGCCGTGGCGATGGCGGACAACGCCGTCAGATGCGCGTCATGTTGCCCGGCACGCTGCGAAGCCAGCCTGTGCAAGGCGTCGCTTTCCTGTTCCAGCGTACCGAGCAGTGTCCGGTATTGCCAGGCGGCCAGCGAACCGGCGGCGGCAAGCAACAGCAGGCACCAGACCAGGATCTGGCAAATCATGCTGCGAAGGATTAAGGGACGGTTGGGCGACATGGATGCATTATCGCAGACTGATTCGACCACGGCTTCCAGCCCGCCGGGAACAGGCAATTTCTTTGCAAGCCAGGGTTTTGCTGCCAAGGCGGCGCATTGCCTTCGAATAATCTATGGCTTTGCCCTGCGAATTTTGCCACAGCAAGTAGAAATTTGACATGTCAACCATCCAACTAGTAGAATGGCTATTAATATTATTGCCCTCGCCGACTTTTGGCCAATTGCATCGAAAGCGCACAACAGAGCCTCTATCATGAACATGGAACTTTCCTCCAAGGCCACTGAAATTGTAGACCATACCAAGCTGTTGCTTGCGATGGGTGGTTATAACGGCTTCAGCTATGCCGATATCTCCGATCGGGTACACATCCGGAAGGCCAGCATCCACCACCATTTCCCAAGCAAGGCCCAATTAGTCCATACCGTGATCGTGCATTATCGAGAGCAGGCGCGAGAGGGGATGGCTTACCTGGATCGGCACCTCACTGACCCGCAGGCCCGATTGAATGGCTATATTGGCTATTGGGCAAATTGCATTCGCGAAAACACCTCGCCCATATGCATTTGCGCAATGCTGGCGGCAGAGTTGCCCATGATTCCCGACGAAGTGGCAGACGAAGTGCGGGGCCACTTCGCAGAGCTTGCCGCTTGGCTCGCAACGGTACTGGAAGCCGGCGCAGCCAAAGGCCAATTCATCTTGCGCGACAGCGCGACGGCCGAAGCCAACGCCTTTATGGCCGCGATACATGGCGCCATGCTGACCGCCCGCGCATTCAATGATCCGAAAGCCTTCGAATCCATTGCGCAAGTCGCGACGAATCAACTCATTCCCTCCACATAGTCCCGAGTCTAGGCGAACGGATGCATCAATTTTGCCACAAAATCTACCAATTAGTAGATAGCTATTTATAGGCAGAAATCTTGGGCCGTCTTGAGACGGATCCCGTCAAATCGTAATTTATCAATGCTTTAAAGGAGCTACCAACATGTCTCATCCTATTTCCACGTTGGGCGCGGGGCACACCCTGATCAGTCTCGTGCCGCTTATCTCGGGGCTGTATAGTTTTGCCCGCTATCGCCAAATCGACAGCAGCAAGCCGGCCGGTAAGCTTTATGTGGCCGGCCTGGTTTTATCCGTGCTGACTTCGTTTGGGCTGTCCAGCTCCGGTGGCTTCAACATCGGCCATGCATTGGGTATTTTGGCGCTGCTCGCCGTGTCTGGCGCACACTATGCATCGCGGGCCCCAATCATGACGCGTTTGCGGCCATACCTGTCGCTGTTTGGTTTTACCTTCAGTTTTTTCCTGCTCATGGTGCCCGGTATCAGCGAGACATTAATGCGATTGCCCGTTGCCAATCCCGTGGCGGACGGACCGCAATCTCCCGTGCTGCGCATGGTTCTGGCGATGTGGTTTATCGTCTTTGTGCTGGGGTTCGTAACGCAAAGCTGGCTGGTTCGCTCGCAACGCCTGGGCAAACATGAGGCCTAGGCAGCCAGAGCGCCCCCTCTCCGAAGCGGAACAACAATATCGCAAAGCCGTGCAAACATGGCTGGGCGCCGAGGGTGCGTACATTTCCATGCAGGCGACAAAGCCCTGGGCACTGGCCTATGCGCTGAACGACTCCCCGGTCGGCCTGGCGGCCTGGATCATCGAGAAATTCATGTCCTGGGGCGACTGCAAGGGCGATCTCTTAGCGCATTTCAACAAGGACGAACTGTTGACGAACATTATGCTGTACTGGCTGACCGGGACCAGCGGATCGTCGGCGAATATCTATTACGACAATATGCGCGCATTGCCACCCATCGGAGACATCAGCGTGCCAACGGGGCTGGCGACGTTCGCCGCCGACGTGTTGCCGCCGCCCCGCCGCTGGGTGGAGCGGCACCTGAACATTGTCCAATGGACGAGAATTCCCCAAGGCGGACACTTTACGGCCATGGAGGAACCAGACCGGTTTGTCGAGGATATTCGGAAGTTTTTCCGACGCTTCAGGCAAAGGGTTCGAACAAGCGGCAAAGATTAATCCGTGGCCGCGTTAGCGCGGCCAAATTGTAGTGTCAAACTCAACCCGTAGCGTCGCTAGCGCTTCGGCACTCTCTTCCGATGCGGCGACAAAATCAATCCTCAATGTTAATTCCCTTTAGGATTAGCGAGTAGAGCGCTCATCCTACCTGCATGCAAAAGACCGCTGCAGCGCCTCGCCAACCAACGGTGCGGCATTTTCGTTCAGGCGCGCTTTGGGCAGTGTCGACAGGTAGGTGTACACCCTGTCGCTCATTTCATGCGGCAGAATACCGCTGCGGCTGCACCAGCGCTTGCCTTGTGTCTGGTCCGCGATCCCGAGGATATATGCCTGTCCATGGGAAGAAGAAAACAGGCGACGCAACGACAGGTCCTGGAATTGCGAGGGCATCTTGCCCTCGAGCGCCGCGATCAGCTCCGAGCCGGTGAAATGCCAGGTTCTGACGTCCCCGGCCTGGCAAAGGGCAGAGACGGTCAGCATCATACCCAGCACCAGGGGCCTCATCGCCCGGTTCGTTCGGCGGCCCGGCTGCCGGCCTTTGCCGTGACCCTCTGTCACTGGCATGGATAGCGCTTGCCCAGCGCCTCGGTGATCACGGTCGCTGCGTTCTCCGAATGCCTATTCTCGGGAAGATCGGCCAGATAGTCCAATACCGCGCCGGAAACAGCTTGCACATCAAGCGTCTCCTTCGGGCACCACTGCCTGCCTTGCGTGCTGTTTGCCACGCCAAGCATATAGGACGTCGCCATCGCGGTGGACAGCATGGTGCGCTGCGCGGGGTCCTTGACCCACGATGCCAATGCCCCTTCCATAATGCCGGCATAGAGCTCTCCCGCCGTCACGGGACGATAGGCCTCGGGTTGCTGGGCGGCGGCGGAAAACGTTGCCAGCACCAGGGCAAATACGGCAAGGTATCGATGAAATGCCCAGCGATTTTTATACGGCGCCATCGGTCGCTTCCCCAGTTCTCAATGAATGCTGTCGATATTAGCACCCATTGTGCCCTGGCGGCTCGCCGGACAGGCCAATTATTATGTTTTCTATTCACCGTGGTCTTTCTGCCGGCGACGTATCCTGTCTTGCTTCCTTCCCTTCTTCCTGTCGCGACACGATGGCTTTGGTCACCGACTGTCTCTCGTTTCGTGAAGTGGCCGGAAATCCCCAGTTCAACGCGCATCTGACGGCACGATCATGACCACCGGGGATTCGCATTAATTCCGGTGGAGACCTAATAGGTTTACACTACAACGGATGGCACGAAAGAAGAACATCCCTTTTCAATGACAGGGATCAATCACAATGCTTTTTTTGAACAGTAATGTATGCGTGTAAATCTTGTTGAACGTGAAGCGCCAAACGCAACCAGTGCATACGATCCGTACTATTGCTTCTATTATGTTGCCGACGTAAACACCGTCAGCGCGCCCCTTCCCTGGCTAAGGCTTCACGAAAATAACCGGATATATTTCAATGACCATGCCGGCATGACTTTCGATCTCATTTGCAATGACGCCGGGATTATTTCAAGTATTGCATTCCGACAGCCAATCATCCCCGGCCAATGGTATCCGGAGTTCGATCATCTTCTTCCCGTGCCGGAAAAGACCTTGCTGGCCGCGGTCACCGATCCCGCAATCGAGGAATACGATATCGAATCGATCCGGACCACGCTTTTGACGTCACCGAAATATGGGAACGCGATTCTGGTTTTGCTTGATGCACTTTCGCCAACGCACTGGCACCCCATATCCAGATCCGCATTTATCGGAATCGACGGCGAAAACAACGCCACCGCATTCTTATTTTTCGATATTCAATGGTCGCCGATTGAGTAGGTCGACCCACAGATTGAGACTTTGTTTTATGGGCTTGATAAACATCTATCTTTTCGCCGCATTTCCAGCATCGTCAAACGCCCTCCAAACACCAATTGCTCTACAACAACGCCATGGATGACGATAGTTGGTCCACGCAACGGCTATAGGCCGCGATGGTGTCCGCAAACGCGTACCTTAGTATTTTGATGTAAACACCCCTCCAAACACAGATAAACCTTTCCTTACATCAAGGCAAATGCCTGTTGTTTCATGTAAAAAAACATAATTACAAAAGAGGGAGGCGGGCCAGATGCGGGCCCGTTCAGGTTGAGATGTCTGCGAAGCAAAAGCGATCAAATCGATTGAACCCGGACCGGTTGATCCGGGTGTCGAGCGCGTGGGCCAGCGGCAACTTCGGGGCGATCCAGGTGCCGCGCATTGGCGATGAGGTGATCGTGGACTTCCTGAACGGGGACCCGGACTATCCGATCATTACCGGGCGGGTGTATAACGCGGCGATGATGCCGCCGTGGAAGCTGCCGGAGAACGAGACCCAGATGGGGATTTATTCGCGCTCTACACCAGGGGGTAATTATCGTACTGCCAATGTTCTAAGGTTTGAAGACAAGGCAGAAAATGAGGAAATCTATATTCATGCTCAGAAGGATCGCAACGAAAAAACGCTCAATAATCATACTGAACGTATAGACAGAAACTGGGTGCAGTCGATTGGCGGTCAGAAGGTTATCGAAGTTGATCGAAATCACAACGAAACTGTGCTAGGTAATATGATAGTGCACGTAGGTCCTAGTGGCGCTGGGCGCGTTCTAAATAGCATGTTTCGTAAGCTTACTGAAGGGATAGCTGAAATTGCGTCTAAATTGCCGATCCCCGGTATAAACCAACTCGGCCAGGGTATCTATTCCCTATTTGCAGAGCAAGCCATTAACGAGGCTACAGCGGGTGTGAAAACTGAGTTCATAGGTGTAGAGAAATCAACCCATGCGGGACATAACATAAATGCTCGTGCTGGTCACGCGATTCAATTGACGTCTGGCTCCGCTCTTACTGGTGATGCGAAAGATACGGTGGCCTTTTCCTCTGGCAAAGAAATTTTTATTCGTTGTGGTAAATCGCAGATTATGATGGATAGCGAAGGATATATCCGCTTAACGGGTAATACATTATATTTAGACTTTACTAATGGTATTGAGGGAATTGGCGGTGAAGAAATTTGCTTTAAATCTCCTAAAATCAATTTGAATTGAATAAGATACGATGTTACGCAAAATTATTTTCACGATCCTTCCGGTTGGGCTGGTCGCGCTGACTATGCTTTCAATAAAAAATGGAACAGCAGTGGCTTCAAACGCGGACACTTCTGCAAGCACCGATCTCGTGTGTAATGACCAGCGTGTCCGAGATTACGAGCGCATTCAAATTTTGGCCGGTCGCATGACCGTTGGGCCGAGCTCGCACCCTGGAACATTACAAGAACATCGTGCAATTCACAAAAAATTCAAACAGCTCTCTTTCGTTGATGGGAAAACCTATTTTGTTGTAGCTCATAAATCAACAGGCGATATATTTCCAGTTGAATGTACGAAAGAAAGTTGCAGTTTTGATGAGGTTAATGAACCCATGTCGCAGTGCAAGACAAAACACTACGATAACTGTATGTATTTTGCTGTTCGTTTTCACAATGAGAATTTCTGCTTACAGCAACCAGCGATGGAAAAAAATGAGTGATATCTTCCCATACGGCAACAATCTTGACAAACCAAACTCATGGGTGGGTTACAGAAATACTAAATCATCAACTTGGTTGGTTTCGTACGTCAATTCATTTGCAATTGGCTGTGGCTATCATAGTTTTATTTTCTTCGGTTTGGAATCGTTAAGTATTGGGGTTGTAACATTGAATGGTTGCGGTCCTGTGGTAGAGGCACCAATAGGTAGGCTAGGGCAAGGCATCGCAGGAATGGGCAAAACAGTCGCCCGAAGAATTGAAGAATTTTTGGGCGATGTGGGAAAAGTTAAAAGTATTGGAGATCATGTTAAGTACACCCAATCTATCGATGAAATATCTAATGGAATGGCTTTGTACAACAAAATGAAAGAAGGTATTCCTACATTACGAGAATCTCTCCCAATGTCATTCGAAGATCTGGCAGGAATGCCTGGTTCGGTTGCCGGAGCGCAAGTTGAGGTCGTTGGCGCAGCAGGGATGTATTTTTTAGAGGGATTTGCAAACTCTAGAGACATGTTGCGCTCCCAGCACATTTTCGGCCCCTGGACTGTAGCAAACGCTGGCACAGGGCTTGTGGCCGCGGGGGTTGGGGGATTAATAGGAGTGTGGAGTGTAGGGAAATGTTTCAATCTATATTTTGAAATCGGCGATGCTGCGCGCGAACAATGCCAGCTTGAAAACTCGTCACCTACTTATGCTCAACCCTATATGCAATTCGGAAACCTTCATCAATATCTACGGGAGCTTCCACCATCTGGGTGCGAATTGACTCCGGATGTTTTCCGTCCACAAATTCCATGGCAGAGAACCCTACGATGACTGTCGCTACTGGTGTGACTGAAGGACCTCTCAGCGGCGCATTTTTACCTAACGGTAAAACTAGCCTACCCGAAATCTGGCGAATATTGCATTCGAATGCCCGATTGGAATTTGAACTCGCAGTAGACGATCCGAAAGGCTTACGCGCTATGCTAAATAGCGCCAATAATGAATTGCTGAAGTTGTTAGAGACTTGCCCTATTGAAAGATGGAGACTTTTATGCGAAGGCGCTGGCTGGACGGAAATCGCTGCTGCAGCACTTTCATGGTGTGATGGAGCGAACGAACAGCATTTAGTTAACGCTTGGAATAGTATAGGTGCTACGATCATGCCGACTGCTGTATTTGCGCAAAGCGCCCGGCTTGTCCATATCAATTTTATTGAAACTGGCACTACACTGACTGATTTAATGACTCGCACCGTAGGACGTCCCCTAGCCTTTGCTCTAAGCTGTGTAAGAGCGTCAGGCAGCATTCAAGATGATTGGACATCATCAAATCGGGAAGCTTTGTCATTTCCTAACTCCGCGTTTGCTGATATTGCCTGCAGAGGGGGTTACGCCTGAAGCGAATCGTTTGGGTGATAAAGCGTCTGATCATGATGATGCTCCGGCGACGCATGGAATGGAGACGTCTACTAATGTATTTATTGATGGCATTCCTGCGATACGTCAAGGCGATGCCTTTGAGTCGCACGCCTGTCAGAACGAATCGGAACATAGCCATGTCCATGAAGTATTTGGAAAGACCACACGCGGATTTTCCTATGCTCCTCCTCATCGAGTCATGATACGTTTGATGGCAAATTATGCATCTTTGGGAAGAACTTTAGAGTACCCAATTACAGAATGGTCTAAGGATGAATTGTTTAAAGAATATGAAACAGCATCTTATTGGCACCAGGTATGGAGTATTGTTGGGACAGCCGGTACGATCGCAGAGACGGGAAAATAGCAGTGGATACCGCAGCCAAGATACGCGCTGCAGCTACGGTGCTTAGAGTTACTGGCGCATTAGGTCATATTATTACGTTTGCTGGCATTGCTTCTACTGCGATGGCAGCTTATTATTTTTCCAGAGAGCTGAGTAAAATCTCGGAAGAAGTACAAAATCGTATTGAAGCCAGCGAATTCACCAAGCAAGAATGGGACAAATATGACTTAGAAATTAGGCGGCGTTATGATTAGACAACTCCAAAAATATCAAATATATTCAGCAACTTGTAAAATCTCAGTTTTGCTTATTTTAATAATTTTGTCGGTTGGTATATATGATTTTAGTCGAGGAATAAAGAAGCAGTATATTGCAATTCCAGTTTGTAAATCAGACTGTAAGACAATGGATTCTAATGCTACTCGGTCTTTAATCAATAGATATGACTATGGTTCATCCCTTACCCTCCCTAGTGCTAAAAAACCTAGCTGGTTGGAATTTGATGCGACCAATCTATGCGAGCTACCACCATTGTATTTGGAAAAGCATAAAGCAGGTTCCACTCTATTGATGGTTAATGAAGCGTTTTCAGTGTTTGGGATTGCTGAGATTAGCCAAAATGGTAGCCAATGGCTGATTAAAGCCGGTGCGGGAGTGGATTCCTATTTTGACATAGCAAGAAAAATAATAGATTTCCGGTTTGCAAGGAAAAGTTTCTACCAGCCTTATGTGGGCTCTTATGGCTTATGGATTTTTATCTTGGTTTTAATCGCTTACTGCAGTTTTTTATTAAGCCGAACCAGCCGCACCAAATGCTTGAAAAAAAATGCTTCATAGGAAGAAATTTCTTAGTTGCCTGCCGCAATTCGATATCTGAGAATGCTTCCTCCACCACAATTTGAAGTTCCTGAGTACGTCGTTAAAATGAGAGAACAGTATGCTGCGGGAGGTGACAATGGGTGTTGAAGAAGCTGGCATAATACAAAGGAACATTAAAGTAGCAATAATGGCCTGTTGTTTGATTTCCGGTAACGGCTATGCGCAAGATTCAAATTCGTTAATAGTCGATGTAATCAAACCGATGCAATTGGGCGCTGAAAAAATTAAACTCCTTTGTGATCGGCCAAAGTTGGAACGGAAAATCGATCAGAAACGTACCGAAATGGGATCATCTGAGTATGAGACAATGTTGTCTTACGCTCGACGTGATGATGGAGATGGGTATTCTCAATTGATGTCCAACAAAAGCTTGCGGGATCACTTTATACCTGGAACCGAAGGTGCTGTTTTCATATCGCAAGATTTTAAGATGTTGGCCGTCGCCAAATTTTCGAAATCCGCGAATGTAAATACTTTTTTAAAAGCTGTTTCCGCGTGCAGCAAAGTAGCTAGGAATATTTGCGTTCCTGCCTTGTATTATGATGGCGCTGATACTTTCTGCCTCTTGTTCACCAAAGATGAACTAAGTAGATAAACGCTTGTGAGAGAAAAGTATGAGTCTTCTAGTATCAGTATTGGAGATTAAAGATAACTGCTATCTGCGTTCCAAAGGGTTGGGGGCATGCCGAAGGGAAAAGCGCAACAACGTACTGATAGACGAAAATTCACGTCAACGCAATGAATTTCAGCGTGTAATTGCTCCTGGGATATATAAAACATTGAGCAAGATAACACTTGGTTCAAAGCATGTTATACCGTGAAGATGATGAATCAGCCATTCCGAATCTCAAATCCTAATGCAAATGGTTGATGATTAAAAAGGCGGCGAACCTCCTTTCTAAATACGATTGAAATTGATGACGAAATACGAGGCAAGAACCATCAAAATTTTTTGATGACGCAAGCGTATCGAGAACGGCATTATTCAGCGGGTTATTGGCCAGTCTGATGACTGAGCGGTGGTCGTTTCTCCCGCTCCATAAACTCTGCTCAAATGAAAAAGGCTCCCACGAAAACGTTGGAGCCTTTTTTGCAATCTGTATCGCTACAGAATTTTTCGCTAATTGTCAGACTGAATTTTCACTAATTGTGAAAATCGACACTCCTGTAGGTGTCTCATAATTAATGCAAATATTTTTCAGAAAAACAATTAGGTCATAACCAATTGATTTTTAATGACATTTAATCTATCATCGCTTTCTCTGGTTATCCTACGCAAAACAACGCTAACCCCTAATTAAGCGTAGGTGGGCGCTTGAACGCTCATAAGGCGCTCCCCCGGATATGCCTCTATTGCACAAAGAGCGCTATCGCGCGGCATAGGTGATTTTCCCGATATTTTCGTCCAAAAATGGGTAAGTATGTTCGATAAATTCAGCTGAACCAGGTTATCCCCTTAAATTAAATTTTATTAAGCAGTTGATATGCCAGCCCAGCCAATGCTATGTCTTCCAATCCGACACCGACCGCCTTGTACACAAAAATTTCGTCGTAGGATTGACGTCGCAACTCCCCTGAGAATACGCTAGATAGTTCAACCAACTTTTCTTGCGCCCGTAATGCCGAATCGGCTTGCAACAAATCTCCCGCCTCGGTCATTGCCTGATGCTTCCATTCAACGACGATCGCTTTCGCCCGGGTCAAAGCATCGTCATCCAATTCCCGGGTTGTCGGCAGACTTGAACCTATCGCAGCCACAACGGCGCCGGGCTTGAGCATTTTCCCGGAAAAGACTGGCGTTTGTGAACGCGAGGCCGTGACGATAATATCCGAGGTAGATGAAATCTCATCGGGTTCAGCATACTTCACTGCCACGCCTGTTCGCTCAGCAAGGCGATGCCCGATGCTCGCATCAGCATAAGGATCGGACACCAGGATTTGTTCCAACTCAAATGATTCTGCCATCTGAATAGCATGCTCTTGACCCTGGATTCCTGCGCCGAAAATACCCAGCGTGCGTACATTTGGCTTGGCTAATGAGCGTGCGGCCAGCACAGAGCATGCCGCGGTACGGATGCGGGTTAATGCTCCGGCATCCAATGTCGCAAGCGGCTCGCCGTTATGCGAAGAAAAAAGCAGAATAACAAAATTAAATTGCCCGTTTATCGTCGTATAGACCTTTGCGCCCACGACGCCTTGTCGGGGAATCACCGCTCCCAGCGTAGATAACTTGATACCCTGTGCTTCGGTGCGGATGCGCGACTGCATGGCCGCCTGGCCACATGCGTGATTCAAGAATGCATCTCGCAGCACATCCTGTGCCTGCCTTGGGGAAATTACCTCATCGATCATCCTGTCGGTAATATGCAGCACTGAAATTTTCCTTCAATTAATAGAGTCAAACAGAAATATAAATCCCGTCATATTGGATATGACGTATGTCATCGAGCCACAATAGTGCGATGGCTATTTCCAGGAGACCTTCACATTGCCGGTGACAAAGGTCTGGCAAGCCATTCTGTAGCCCGCCTCGAAATCTTCGGTTTTCAAGTGCTTACGCTCTTTGGGCTTGATCTTATCTGTATTTTCCAAACCTTCTTCAATAAGACATTTGCATGTGCCGCACAGCCCACCGCCGCATTTGAAAGGGATTCCGCCCTGCTCCTTGATCGACACCCGCAGCAGATTGCTGTTTTCTGGTGCGCTGACCACTTTTTCATTGTTATTGATGAACGTAATATTGACCATGAACTAGTTACTCCCGATATCCTGAGCGTCACATTTACGCAATGTGGCCTCCAATCGACCAAAAGTGCTCAGATGCTTTAACTCTGATCGCACAGCTTCCAATGATTCAAATTTATCCAGAAACTTGGTGGACACAGTATTGGTCGCATAAGGAGGATCATCTTCGATGATCTGGATTTGAGCCTCTGCCTGTAATTCGATCACCTGATATATCGCTTTGATCCTTCCATAAAACATGTATTCGTAAGTTTCAACCACAGCCGCATCGCCACACACGTGGGCCTTATACTGTCCAGGTTTACTCGTAATAATTGCGTACATTCGACACACCTTTTTCATTCACAATCTAAGCTGCATTTACGGGATCAACATCTTGGGTCAATTCAATATCGTGCGTGACCCACAACTGACATACCAATCGATACCCATCCTCAAGCTTATCGCCCAACTGTTTCTTCTCTTTCCAGTTCGGCGGCGGCAAATATTGCGCTCCACTTAACACCTTGCATGCGCAGGTTGCACACTTGCCCATGCCGCACTTATATGCCAGATTGGGATAAGGAAATTGTTTAATTCCGGCACGCACCACTAAGTTCGTGTTGCTTTCCACTGAACCTTCATAGATTTGGCCCTTTTTATGAAACTTGATATTTGGCATACCATTCACCCGTCAGAACGCGGTTGCGTCAAAAAATTAGAATTCTGTATACGATTAAATCAAAGAGCACATCCGCTGCCGGATTACCCCATTACCACACTGGCCACATACGATCCGCCACGACCCCCCGCAAAGCCGCAAAAACAGTCCAACAGGGCAACCTCACGGCACTAAAACACCGGCACAAATCGGCCAGATACTAGGGAAACTACTTATATAAAATTTAAAAATGGTATACTGTATTTAATGCAATAGGTAATTACCATGACTAAACACATTCACTACTACCGCGATACTCCCATTGGCCAACAAATGGCTGTCTTTCTCAATAAAAGAAACCACTTGCGCCATACAACGCCACTTTTTCCCCGGTCCTTGCTCGCACTATTCGGCCAGTGCAAAAGAAGTCAGGATCAACAAGTCAGTAGCAATTGCGATGACAAAGACGACGGCGCTCACCACCGAGTAGCCCATATCTGAAAATGCCAGTTGCGTGCCATAGAACACAACTGGCTCGCTGCGGATCTATGTCAGGTAAACACTCGCGTATCCCTTTATGCCGCTGAGAGCTCTGCATGCTGAAATGTGAAACTGTCAGAATAAATAAAGGCCGGATCCGCCTTGTTCCCTACAAATGCGACGCGCGCCTGCTGAATCATTTGCGGTGACCCGCAAAGGTAAAATGCATGCTCCGACAGATCAGGATAGTCTTGCACAATAGCGTCCTGCACATATCCGCGCCGTCCGGCCCAACCTTCGTCTGCGCGCGACAGGACAGGCACGAACTCAAATTCATACAGGCGGTCCCGCCAGGATTCAATCTCGTCCCTTAGATACAGGTCGCCTTCAGTCTGCATACCCCAATAGAGCGATACCGGCGGACAGTCGTCGCTATCGAGCAACGATTCCAGGATGGCTTTGATTGGTGCCAGCCCTGTGCCGGTTGCAGCCAGAATCATGGGCCGCCAGTCATCCGGGCGATAACAAAATGTGCCTAAAGGCGCTTCGATATCGAGACTATCCCCCGGCTGAAGTTCGTTGAGGATCCCGTCAGTGAAATACCCGTTTGAAATACGCCTGATATGAAAGTCCACCATGTTTTCAGGCGTTGGGGCACACGCCATGGAAAAGCTTCGTGCGCCGGCATCCGGCAACATAATATTCATATATTGGCCTGGCCTGTAAGCCACTTCCGGCAACGGAGGCAGGCGCAATTTGAGTAGCACCACGCTGGCCGTTAACGGCTCAACGGCAACAACCTTCGCCGCAACACTGACCGGATCGGCAAATTCAAGCCCCGCCGTCTCCGGTTCGATCACAAGATCGCTCAACGGTTTTGCCTGACAAGCAAGGGCGAAACCCTGTTCATGCTCGGCTTCGGTCAATGCCATGGGAAACTCGTCATAGCACACCGATCCCTGTTGCACCTTGACGCGGCAAGTTCCACATCCGCCGAAAGTACACTCATGCGGCAGACGAACGCCGACGCGGATGGCTGCCTCAAGAATGCTCTCGCCATCTGCTATTTCAAAAGTCTCGCCTGTATCTGAGCGGCTAACCAAGTTTGGCATTATCTGTTTACCTCCGATTTCGAATGTTCAGTTCGGCACTCGCAAATTTATTTTTTAATGTCTGCCTGAACCAGAACATTCATACCTTTTGCGGCCAGCGCATCGGCGAGCGCTTGCAAACCAGCCAAACCAGCTGCAGTATCCTGTTGTCCGTTACCGCCGCTAAGCCCGATCCCCCCCACCACTTCATCATCAATCACGATCGGAAAGCCGCCGACAAATGCCGCGAACTTGCCTTCGAAACTGAGCTGAATTCCAAACGCTTCGTTACCCGGAAGTGCCGGGCCATTCGGCGGTGTGGTGAACAAATGGGTAGAGCGCTTGTGCCCCGCTGCCGTGAACGCTTTGTTCCAGGCAATTTGTGGGCCTGTGATCCGGGCGCCATTCATGCGTTCCAGCACAATTGGAAAACCGCCCTCATCGACAACACAAACCGATTCCAGAACACCAATTTCTTTGGACTTGGCCACAGCGGCATCAACAATCAGACGAGCTTCTTCCAACTCGATACGTACGATTTTTTTCATATCTTTACTCTATAGGTTTCGTTACCCCGGCAAGATGCTTGCAGGGTGATTAGCTATCCGCTTCAGGATTGAAGCGGGACGCCGCCAGGGCGCAGTGCAGTCACGCTGCGCGGTAAACGGTCTTGATTTGGGTAAAAAACTCCAGTCCAACGCGCCCAGATTCGCGAAACGTCGAGGTACTGGATCGTTTAAGGCCGCCAAAGGGAGCATTGATCAAGTTGCCCGTCGTGGTTCGGTTTATTTTCACAGTGCCAGACTGAATATCCTGAGCAAACCGATGCGAATAGCGTGCACTGCGTGTCGCCAGTGCCGCAGACAAGCCATATTCGGAATCATTGGCCTTGACGATGGCATCGTCGTAATCCTGTACCTCAATGATGCAAAGCACCGGGCCGAAGATTTCCTCACGAGCGATACGCATTGACTGGCTGACATCAGTAAACACGGCCGGCGCGACATAAAAGCCTTGGTCATAATCACCACCGCTCAATCGCTCGCCGCCAGTAAGAAGTGTTGCCTCTTTTTTGCCAATCTCCACATACTCCAGCACAGTTTCCAATTGCGACTGCGTAGCCATCGGCCCCAGATCACAACCGGCCTGCAGGCCACTGCCGATCTTGAGCGCTTTCACGCGCGCTACCAATTTACTGGTAAATTCCTTAAGCACACCCGCTTCCACCAGAATACGACTCGTGCCCGTGCAAGCCTGACCGCTTAGGGAAAGTCCGCCCTTCACCGCAAGGTCCACTGCCTGGTCCAGATCTGCGTCTGCAAGCACGATAAGCGGGTTCTTGCCTCCGAGTTCCATCTGAAGTCGAGTTGTCATGCTCGACGAGCGATGAATTGCTTCTCCAGCCGCAGTCGAACCGGTAAATGTAACCGCACGCACTTCAGAAGATTGCGTCAACGTATAACCAATACGCGAAGCCTTGCCGGTAATAAAATTGAGTACACCGGGCGGCAGCCCCGCATTGACAAGTGCCTCGGCCAGCCGGTAGCCACTTAACGGGGTCTCTGTAGACGGCTTGAAAACAACCGTATTACCTGTCATCAAGGCAGGGGCTATCTTGCGCGAAGGAATGGATATCGGAAAATTCCATGGCGAAATGACGGTAACGACACCCAAAGGCTCGCGTTGCGTATAGACCACCATATCGGGATCGTCCTGGGGGAAGGTTTCTCCCGTATAGGTTTGCGCTTCAACGGCATAGAAACGCAACGTTTCGGCCGAGCGCAAGACCTCGCCCTTGGCAAGCGCCAGTGATTTTCCTTCTTCCCGAGTCAATTCAATTGCAATATCCTCTGCCCGTGTCTGAAGATCATCTGCTGCAGCAAACAAAATTGCGGCGCGCCTGGACACGGGCGTCTTTTTCCAACCCTCGAATGCCGCTTGCGCTGCCTGTACTGCAGCAACGGCATCTTCTTTCACTGAACTCTGAAAACGGCCCACGATATCCCGCTGATCGGCGGGATTGCCGTTGGTATAGGTCTCACCAGATACACTTGCACGCCATTGACCACCGATGTGATTAAGAAATATCTGATTCTGTAGATCTTGCACGATTCGCTTTCCTGTTGTTCGATAAATAATGAGGGGTGGAACTGATATGTTTTACAGGTATGGTCACGCCGCTTAAGCAGCGAGTTCCAGTTCCTGTAGGGAAACATCACCATTGACATAATCGTTGTACAGCGCTGTTGTATACAACAGGCGCATCTGGGCGCCGATTTCGCAGATCTTCAGGCAACGCTGCTGGAGCTCTACAGTATTGGCGTGCTCCAGCACAATCTGATAGCCGCGCTCACCATGAATTTCATCGGAGACAATATGCAGATCGAAGAACTCGACTTCCTCGTCGTTGAAACCATACGTGTCGCGTAATGTGGGTGCTTGCTTACGATAGATCGAAGGCACTTGCGACTCTAGCCCGACGACCAATCCTGCCACGGCAACAATAGGGTCTTCTCTCATTGCAACTGAATAACACCAGGATTGCAGTGCTCGTGTGGTGGGCGACATGTTGTCAGGATTGACCACGCGTTCGCGCGTCGTCCCGCAGGCCTCTGCAAAACGAATTAATAAATCTGTATGTCGGTCCCCGCCAATTTCCTCTTCATACATATTGGCCAGCAGAAAATCTTTGGCTTCAGTGTAGGTATCAGGAGTACGAGCGTAAACATAGGCAAGATAGTCGGCAAAAGGGCCGACATAGTGATAATGGTTCTCTGCCCAACGAGCCATGTGTTCGCGGCTGAGCTTGCCTGTTGCCCACGCAACGCTGAAGGGAGAGGCATTTGCACTTCTGCCTTTGATAGCAGTTTCCAGTGCTGTACGGAATTCGTCACGAGTCATAAGGTTAGCCATTTCTTGATCCTTTAAATAAGTACGCTCTGGAAAATGGACTCAGGGCGTGGTGGTGAAATCAACATTTCTATAAATTGTATACTATATACATTAAAGAATAATTAGGGAAAACCCATAGGATATGAATAAGGCATGCAGTACGAGGGGGTTACTGGGAAACAACCGGCAAACCCAAGCGCCAGGGATTTCAGACAAACCCGGAATTGGTGGCAACAAATATCATCAGTCCAGACCGCTTATTTACCTAGCGCCTGACCGTCTTTTCTAGTATCGGCCACGCCTAGCAGCGCCCCATCAGGCATCCGCATGACCGCATGAGCCCCGCCGAAATCGCTGCGCCCGGCCAGCTCGCCCACCGCCTCTGCAGGTCGCTGATAGCCGGCATAACGCAAGGCTTTCTCAATCAGATCATCCATCCCTGATTCAATGGCTAGGGTGTTACCGGCTTCAAGCCGCCAGCGCGGCGTTGTAATGGAATCCGATATGGCGCTCCCCCAACCGAGCACACGCGTCAAAATTTGTACCTGCCCTTGTGGTTGCATCAGTCCGCCGACCACGCCCATGCCAAGATGAAAACGCCCGTCCAAGGTGCTCATCCCAGGCACTACGGTATGGTAAGGACGCTTGTGGGGGGCCGGACCGTTGATATGTCCGGGCTCAGCAAACCCAAAACCTCTGTTCTGCAGGACGAACCCGCCGCCAGGCACCGCAATACCACTGCCAAAACGCTTGAAAATGCTGGACATAAGGGTGATTGCCAGGCCTTGCTCATCCACAACCACTGTGCATACCGTGTTACCGGCAGGATCCGCGACCGTCTGGCTGGCTCGACGCATTGCATGTTCGGTCGCCTGCACGATAGACACGTGTGTAACAGGATCCGCAGGATCAAGGTCATCTTCCTGTATCCGCTGCAACGCATCCAGGATGGCGACGCCATGTGTATTAGGCGGACACTGGTGCACCATTACGCCATTGAACAACACCTTGACAGGCTCACAGAATTCACCTGTGTGACCTTGAAAGTCTGCTGTATCCAGCAGGCCACCGACTTGCTGAACCGCTTGTGTGGCGCTTTGCGCGACCCAGCCACTATAAAACGCGTCAGCCCCTTCCTGAGCAATCATTTCCAGCACTCGCGCCAATTGCGGATTCGCAAAATGCTCGCCGGCTTTCGGGCTATTGCCGGCGCGAAAAAGCTGGGCACAAACCGGATCACGCTTCAATACAAAATCAAAGATTGCCCACTCCTGCGCCGCGACAGCGGCCACGGCAAAACCGTCGCGCGCATAATGAATAGCCGGCTTAAACAGGTCTTGCCAATCCAGCCTGCCATATCGGGCATGCAAATCCGCCCAACCCCTGACAGCGCCCGGCGTGGTGACCGACCACGGGTGCCGCTCGGGTATCCGGTGGGAAGGCAGATCAGTGAATGCCGCAGGATCCATGGCGGCAGGCGCGCGCCCGGTCCCGTTATAGCAACTGACCTGTCCATCTGGCGAACATATTGTGGCAAGTAAGTCCCCGCCGATACTGGTGGCCATCGGTTCCACAACACCAAGCACGGCATCAGCAGCGATCGCTGCGTCTATCGCGCTACCACCAGCCTGTAGCATCGCGTTGGCCGCGGCAGCGGCCAAGGGGTTCCCCGTGGCAATCATCGAGCGCGCGCCCATGCATTGCTTCGTATACATAGCGTCCCTCAAGTGAACAACAAAACAGCGCTGACTGTTGAGACAAACAATGCGATCAATACCGGTATGGTAAGTGCGCGAACCAAATCCAGTATATGCACACGGGCAAAGCCGGCCACCGCGATCAGAGAGGACCATGCGATCAGGGTGCCACCACCGGTCCAGACAGATCCCATTTGCCCCACTGCCGCCAACGTGGAGGGATCCATGCCTATGACGGGCCCCAGCGCCCCCGACAGCGTGCCTGTCAGCGGCAAACCGGAAAAGCCCGAACCATCAATACCTGAAATCATGCCGACCAGAAGAACACCGAAGGCCATCATGAAGTGGTTGTCCGGGATCAAATGCTGCCCCGCTGAAATCAACTCAAACAACAGGCTGGGCGCCTGATCAAGCGCAATACCAAGAATCTGCGCAGTGGCCTCATTGGCGCCCAGGAAAAAGAAGCCCGCTATCGGGAGCACCGAACCCATGGCCTTGAAAGCAAAGACAAATCCGTCGGTCATATGCTCCGGACAAACATCAAGCATCTTGCGTGTACCCACTGTTGCCAGTGTGGCCAGCATCATCAGAATGAAGGCCACACCACCGACCAGACCGGCCGCATCACCTCCGCGCAGGACGGGCAGGCCCGGTATCACTCTTGGCAGCGCCAGCAGGATAATCACCCCCAGAAAGGCCAGAGGAGTGAGCACGGCAAAGACGCGGGCCCAACCAACGATGCGTCGGTCTTCGACATGCTGAGCATCGTTGGGCGGCGTTTCATAATCGAGTGCGCGCGCCATCTCCGCCTTGTCGAAACTGCCTTGATGCTCCAGTTCCTCGCTTGAGCCATCGCTGGCACGGGCCTGCCACGCAACCAGCAAGTCAGGATCGGGTTTACGAAAATGCTTACGGGCACAGAAAAAAGTAATTGCCAGGGCAACCACACCTGTGATCAGAGAAAGCACCAGCGCCTTGTCCGCCACAGCCTGGGCGCTAACTGCAGCCCCTGCCGCCTTCGCACTGATACCCGGCGCAACACCGATAACATAATCAGAAGAGAGTGCCATCCCCTGTCCCGTGATGGCAATAACCATCGCCCCGGTCAACGGTGGCAGGCCTGCGGCTATGGCAGCAGGAAGCAGAATGGCGGAAACAAGGGGAACCGCGGGAGTCGGCCAGAAGAAAAGGGAAATGGTATAAGTCGAAATTGCAATCACCAAAAAGGAGGCGTTCCCGCCCCGCATAATGCGGCGAAAAGGTTCAACCATTCGGACATCGGCCTCTATCACCTTCAGCGAATTGAGCAAAGCGGTCATGAAGGTAATTACCAGAAAGATATTGAACAATTCCTTAGCCGCCACGAAACTGGCGGAGAAAATGCCAATCAACCCGCTGATCGGGTTACCGGTTATCGCCGTCACCACCAGAAACGTGCCGAGCACGGAGGGCACAACTACGTTGGCTCGCAAAAGCATTGTTACGATGATTACCAATACGCTTAATAAATATATCCAGTGCGATACATTCAAGACAACGTCAGATTGCATTAAGAAGCCTTATTCCCATACCAAAAAAACCGCTACGCTCAATCCAGCAATAATTTTTGATTTTAATTTAAAAAATTGTATACTGTATATTATCTTCAAAATTGTTGATACCGCATACGCTGGTTTTCCCTATGTTGGTGACCTGCGTCATCTTATACGAGGATATAAATCGTGCCACATCGAGAGCCGATACGGACGCCTGCATTACGAAGCAATTCCCATGCCTATAAATGACCTGCTGCCGTTTACCAATCCATGGCTCTATGCGCTCATGGGCATGCTTGTATTTGGATCAGCCTTTGTTCAGGGTATTGGCGGGGTGGGTTTCACACTCGTTGCCGCGCCAGCAGCCGCAATCATGTGCCCAGAATTGGTGCCCGGCCCCCTACTGACGCTGGGTGGGTTTGTGACGTTACTGACCGCGGTAAGAGAACGTCGCCACATCTCGTGGTCTGTTGCCGGCTCTGCACTGATAGGGCGTTCTGCCGGCACTGTGGTTGCTGTGTTCGCCCTGAATCAACTGGCGCAACGGCCGCTTAACGTTCTTTTTGCCGGCCTGATCATCGTCGCTGTAGCCCTGACTATTGCGGGTCTGCGAATTCAGGCAACACGCCTCAATACAATTGTGGCTGGAGTCATTTCGGGGATAATGGGCACCTTAACCTCTGTGGGCGCACCGTCATTGGTCATCCTGCTGCAACAACATAGGCCGCCAGTGCTGCGCGCGACCATGGGCGCTATTTTGTTCTGTGGATCCGTCTTTTCATTATCGATGCTCGGACTAACTGGCCACTACGGCTGGCACGAATTCTGGTTGAGTACGACACTGGTGCCTTCCATGTTATTGGGATTTTGGCTGTCTGGCTATGTCAGGCATAAAGTGAGCCAACTCGCCTTGCGTAAAGGTCTGCTGCTTTTTTGTTCACTCAGCGCAATAGGCTTGCTCATTAAAACGATTTGATGAAATGTGGACGAAATCTCATCGATATACAGTATACAAATCTACCTGCGATAAGATTGATCATTTATAATCAATTTGTTTACATTCACTGGTACTAGACTCACTTCTATGAAAATTAGCTCAAGCATCGCTGGAGACGATTCCCAAGCCGCAGGTCCCGACCTCAAAATTGGCCAAAAACATTCTCCGTTATTTGCAGTTATTCGCGATAAACTACGAGAGCGCATTTTGTCAGGCGAGTTTCAGCCGGGCGCCAGGCTGGTGGAAGACAAGCTTTCAATTGAAATGGCTGTCTCGCGCATTCCTGTGCGTGAAGCGTTACGGGCTCTCGCATCTGAGGGGCTGGTCACCATTGAACCTCGCAAAGGCGCCTCCGTTGCAATCCTGTCCGAAGAAACAGCATATGATATGGTCGAGGTCCGCGCCTCACTGGAAGGCCTGAATGCCAAGTTGGCGGCGCAGCGACGTAATGAAGACACCATAAAGAAATTACAACTTATATTGGAAGAAGGCGCTGATGCCGTCAGCCGCAACGACATGAACAAATGTCGAACACTGAACGCTCAATTCCATGAACACCTGGCACAGGTTGCCGGCAATGCCGTGCTGAGCGAATTGATGCGCTCTCTTCGAGACCGCACAGCTCTGGTATTTGCCCCCAGCAATATGAAACGAGTGAAAGAAAACTGGTCCGATCACTCTCAGATTCTGAATGCAGTGATTACCGGCAATGGCGAGCTTGCTTGTCTGCTAGCCACACAACACGTCCATAATGCTGCTCGCGCCTATATCGAAGCCCGAGAAAAACAACCACCAGAACATCCATGACGCATAGCAATGTATGGGAAATCGCTGACAGAAGTCTGATTTTCGACGCGGGTTGCTTAGATTTTTTAGTTTGAAAAGAAGACATCCATGACTCTCATCGACCCTATACTACTGGGCAGTTTGCTGGCTCTTGGCGCATGCACCGGCTTTCTTGCCGGTTTACTTGGCATCGGAGGCGGTATGATTATCGTGCCATTTCTCACCGCCATTCTATCTACACTGGCTGTACCACTGGATCTGGGCGTAAAAATGGCCATCGCGACTTCCATGGGCACTATCTTATTTACCTCCATGTCCAGCGTTCGTGCCCATCAGCGAAGAGGAGCCGTTCGGTGGGATTTGGTGCGTGCGTTCACGCCTGGCATCGTCCTGGGCGCCTTGGCTGGCAGTCTTGGCTTATTCACTTTCGCAAGAGGAACTACTCTGGCCGTTTTTTTTGGCTGCTTTGTTATTTTTTCAGCGACACAAATGTTTCTGGATCGCAAACCAAAACCCAGCCGCACCATGCCAGGATTACCCGGGCGTCTTGGGGCAGGCGCGATGATTGGCATGATATCCGGCCTCGTCGGGGCCGGTGGCGGCTTCATTAGCGTGCCGTTTATGGTCTGGTGCAACATTTCCATGCATGCCGCAGTCGCGACAAGCGCCGCGCTAGGATTCCCAATCGCGCTGGCCAATGTGCTCGGCTATATCACAGGTGGGATATCAATACCCGACCTCCCTCCTGGATCATTTGGCTATATCTGGTTGCCTGGCCTGCTCGCCATCGCCATTCCCAGTGTGTTAACCGCACCTTTGGGTGCAAAAACGGCACATATGCTGCCTGTTCGGGCGCTAAAGAGAGTCTTTGCCGTCATTCTGTATTTGCTAGCTATTTATATGCTCTGGAAAGCCCTACATTAAACACCTCGACTTAAATTTTGTGCTGGGTGCTTGGACTACAGCTGGCTTTTTCTTGCCGCGCGCCCAGTATGAATACTTACGGATGTTGTCGAGTTTCACAATACGCGAAAATAGTTTGCTTGATTTTAAGGGTATTTTTCATTAATTGTGAGACTGCCTCTTTTAGAAATCTCATGATTAGTGCAAATATTCGGATTTCGCCTTACAAATGAGGCATCGATCTGTTCAAGGGACGACACTTCGGTAAGGCCATCGTCCAGGGTGTCGAGCCATAACCGGTGCAACCCGTTAATATTCAAAAATATCAGTTTTCAGCCGGAGCGGCATACCTTCGAAAAGCACATTCGTAAACGGTACGCCCAGAAACACTACGGCAGCTCTGCGATATAGATTCTGATGCTCACAGCTCATTCACTGCCGCCGAAAGGGTGACGAAGCCATTCGCCCATTTAATCGAAAAACTGTATACTGTATATTATCTTCAAAATAATTATTGAAGATAACGCAGATTTTCCCAATAACACGACTGACTCCCGCCATATGAACGCACGTACATTAGCGCAACAAAGTACGACATGAACGTCGGGGCTCATCGTGACAGCAATATCCATGCCGACAATTTATCTGCTTCCCCTTATCGCCCATAGTTTATTTACTCGTGGGTGCCCTCATATTCGAGTCCGCCTTAGCGCAAGGATTAGCCGGGGTGTGCTTCACATCGGTTGCCGAGCCGATGGCAACAGTCGTCTGCCTGGGGTTAGTACGACCGCTGTGCTGATGCTGGCCGGATTTTTTTATCTTTTCGGAGTTTGTGAATGAAGAAGCCCATGCGCAACAGGTTCCAGCGCACCAGTCTGGTCGTTATCATGGCGATGCTGACCGCCTGCGCCCAAATCCCCGCGCCCAGTAACGCACCCACCCCGCCTTTCAATGTGGCCGAGTCCTCAATTGAATCGCTGCATGCCGCCTTGCTATCTGGGCAAACCAGTTGCCAGCAAGTGATCCGTTCCTATCTGGACCGAATTGAGTCCTATGACAAGGATAACCACGGCAAGCAGGCCAATAATCCGAAACTCACCAGCATCATTACGGTGAACCAGCAGGCCCTGACTCAGGCTGCAAAACTGGACGCAGAACAGGCCCATAGCGGTGGCCTGAGTGGCCCGTTGCATTGCGTGGCCATCCTGCCCAAAGACAACATCGATACTTTTGATATGCCTACGACAGCCGGCGCTTTATCGCTGGCGCACAGCCAGCCGCCCGATGACGCTTTTGTGTTGCGCAAGGTACGTGCGGCCGGAGGCATCATCATCGCCAAGGCCAATCTGTCGGAGTTTGCCCAGACTTATACAGGCGAGAGTACGCTGGGGGGCCAACCGCTCAATCCCTATGACCTCAGCAAGGGACCCGGTGGTTCCTCTTCGGGTACGGCAGTGGGTGTTGCAGCCAGCTTTGCCACGGCAGGCATCGGCTCAGATACCGGTGGCTCGGTGCGCGTGCCATCGGCCGCCACTGCGCTGGTCGGCCTGCGCCCCAGCCTGCGCCTAATCAGCCAGGACGGCATCATGCCGCTGGCGCCAGCCCAGGATACAGCAGGTCCCATGTGCCGAAACGTTGCTGACTGTGCACGCTTGCTGTCGGTGATGGTAGGCTACGATGCCCAGGCCACATCCGGCCATCGCCGCTCGCCGAACCGATCGGCCCCGCTGGTGACCAACGCTGCAGAGTACCAATCGATGACTGGCGCAAAGCGCGATTACACCCGGTATCTGGCAGATGCTGATGGCCTGCGAGGTGTTCGCATCGGCGTGGTGAAAGCCTTGTATGGCAAAGATTCGCTGGTCAACGAAGCGATTGACTCTGCCCTGGAAAAAATGCGTACTGCCGGTGCCACGGTAGACGAGGTGAAAGTGGAAGATCTACCCGAGATCCTGGCATACCCCAGCGCTTCGTTTTATGAATTCAAGGAGTCACTGAACGCCTACCTGGCCAACTGGCCTAGCGACAAAGACGGACATGTGCGTTCGTATGCGGACATCATGGCCAGCGGTACGGCCATGAAAAACTTCAAAGATTATGACAAGGATTATTCCGATCCAAAGCAGCGCCGCGAGTACTTTCTCAATGTCGATGCTCGCAATGTGTTCGTTCGGTCCCGCGTGAATCGCGCCATCGACAACTTGGACGGCAATGATAAGCCGCTGGGTAAGCCTTACGACATCTTGCTGTATCCTGGCATGAAGTCGCTGCCCGCACCGATAGGCGAGCAACCGGATGCCATGCACAACATCCGGTTGGGTTCGTTTACGGGTTACCCTTCCATGTCCATTCCTGCCGCGATGGTCAAGCCTACCGACGGCGCACCTGCATTGCCCGTGGCCTTTGAGCTACTGGCCCGGCAGTTTGATGAGCCAACGCTGATCCGCATCGGATCAGCCTGGGAAGCCGTATCCAAAGTGCGTGAGGCGCCACCGACCACGCCACCGCTGTAAGCATCGGCGTGGCCTGTCCCATTACTCGTGTATAAGGATTGCAGGTACGCCCGTCCTGCTCAAGCCGGTTCAACTGGAAAAAGCGCATCCGCGTAAATGAGTTGTCATGGACAGCCACTTAATGCGCGAGACAACTGATGAGATTTTATTTAGCAGATCGGTTTTTCCGTAACTCATGCTGGGATTTAACGGCTACAACCATCTACATGAATTCCAGTTAAGCACAACACTAATGCCTTTCTAGTTGGCATGAGTTCTGAATCACCGCCCAAATAAAAACAGGCTCCGTTGAAAAAACGGGAGCCTGTTTGCCTATCAGTATCACTACAGATTTTTTCACTAATTATGAGAATGCATTTTCATTAATTGCGAGAATGCCTCTTTTCGAATTCTCATAATTAGTAAAAATTTCCAAAGTTTGCCTCGCAATTAATGAAACTGCTTTCAGAGCAAAAACCATAATAACCATTTTATTTTTAATCATATTTCATAATTTCATCGTTTTCTGTCGAAACCAGTTGCATCCATCTCATTCATTTTCGGTGCGCTGCCATTACCGCCGCTTACTGATGTTCGCCCTGCGGCTTCTCTCGGTTGCGCACGATATTTCCAATCTGTTCCGTATGCAGCTCTCCCCACTGACAGAGTGGCGCTAACGCGCGGGCCAGCGAGTCGCCGAAACCTGTTAAGGAATATTCAACCTTGGGCGGAATTTCGCCGTAGTCGGTGCGTTCGACCACGCCATCCTGCTGAAGCTCTTTCAGCTGTTGAATCAATACCTTGTCACTTACTTTTCCAATGGCGCGCTTCAGCTGCCCGTAACGATGTATCTCATGGGCGAGGTGAAATAGTACCAGCGGTTTCCACTTCCCGCTTAGTACCGCCAATGACGCTTCCAGACCGCAGTTGAATTTTGGATTTAGCATATAAGTTCTCATTCGCCAGGTACTTACCAAAAAGTGCATACTATACTAATTATTTAATGCTGTATATGCTATGACCTTCCAATGTTGAGGAGTGCGTTATGAGTAGATTAGCAGGAAAAATAGCGGTGATTACCGGCGGAAATAGTGGTATAGGTCTGGCTACGGCCAGACGCTTTGCCCAGGAAGGCGCGCAGGTGGTCATCATAGGTCGCCGTCAGAAAGCGCTTGATGAGGCCATTATGCTGATAGGTCATGAAGCGCTTGCGATTCAGGGCGACGTATCAAAGCTGATCGATCTGGAACGTATTTTTTCTCACATCCGGCAAGTGAAAGGGAAAGTTGACATCCTTTTCGCTAATGCGGGCTTGGGTGAGCTTCAGCCGCTTGGAGCGATTACCGAGGAATCGTATGAGAATACGTTTAACGTTAACGTAAAAGGGACGCTGTTTACCGTGCAGAAGGCGCTGCCGCTCATGTCGCACGGGGGTTCGATTATTCTGACCGGCTCGACAACCGGCTCAATGGGTACACCGGCATTTAGCGTTTACAGCGCTTCGAAAGCGGCAATTCGTAACTTTGCCAGAAGCTGGGCGCTAGACCTGCAGGGAACGGGGATCCGCGTAAATGTGCTCTCTCCGGGCTCCACCGCAACGCCAGGGCTGTTTAATGTACTAGAGAGCTCGGGGAAAAAAGAGAGTTTGCTGGCCAATTTCGCTCAGGAAGCGCCGCTTGGACGCATTGGAGATTCGGATGAGATCGCCGCTGTCGCCTTATTCCTGGCTTCTGACGAGAGCAGCTTTATGACAGGTAGCGAAGTCTTCGTTGACGGTGGGCTGGCGCAAATTTAAGCGATACCGGACGTCGAAGCGCATTTGCCAAGCGAAGATCGTTGGCAATCCGTGAAAACCGGCACCCAATAAAAACAGGCCCGTTGAAAAAACCGGAGCCTGTTTGCTATCTGTATCACTACAGATTTTTTCACTAATTAGTGAAAATCGTGCGCTTGATTTTAAAGGCGTTTTTCATTAATTGTGAGGATGCCTATTTTCGAATTCTCATAATTAGTGAAAATTTTCGGAAGTTGTACAAATATTCTCTGTGCATAAGGAGGCAGTGCGTAGCGTAGATGAGTTCCTTGACATGTCATCTAATTCACGTGTTTAATCTAAACGACACGATGGAAAGGACGGTGTATGTGCGCTCGTATAGCTTGCGTATCCTACCCTCCATAGCGTGCGGCAACATGAATAGAGGGACGAGTGTAAGGAACCTTGAGGCGATCTTGTGAGTAATTAGTTTTTGCTTCTTGTGAATTCAATTTATTTTAAAACTTATAGTTTTGTGGATTTAATTGTTATCCAGCCTGGAGAATTAGTGGAAGTTCAGAAAAATGACAAATGAATTGAAACTGAAAGTTAACGGCAGCACGCAGGGTATCGACGTCGAGGCCAACACCATGCTGCTCTACGTCCTGCGCGATGGGCTGGAACTGTACGACCCCAAGTTTGTCTGCGGCCTGGGCCAGTGCGGCGCCTGCACGGTCCACCTGGATGGCAAGGCCATATGCCCTGTGTGACCCCTTTGTCGCAGGCAGAGGGCCACGAGATCACCACGCTGGACGTACCCGAGTCACAGTCAGTGGACGCCGCCCGACTCGATGCCTGGCTGGCCATCCACCCGGACAACACTGCCGCCTTGTTCACCGGCAAGATAAAGCAGGACAACGGCTCGCTCAACGCGCTGGCGCAGATTGTCGCCGAGGAACTGGACTTCCCGTTCGAGCGCCAGTCGGTGGTCATGGGCACGACCAGCGTCCATGAACTGGAGGGCGCGCCGGAAGCTGATGGTCAGGTCACCGCCAGGCTGCGCTCGCCCGGCAAGCATGAGACCACCTTTGTCATGGAGGCCTTTGCCGACGAGCTGGCGGCCGCTGCGGGCAAGGATCTACTGGCCTTTCACCTGCAGCACATGGAGGACGAGCACGCCATAGCTGTGCTCAAGGCCGCAGTGCAGAAGTACGGCTGGGACGAACGCCCGGCCCATGACAAGAAGCGCGAGCGGGACGGCAAGCTGCCGGGCCACCCCACCAGCCTGCACTTCTCCAAAATCCCCGACGACATAGAGATGATGCTCGTCAACAACAACCCCGAACACAAGTTCACTGGTGGTGGCGAGTCCTCCACCAACCCCACCGCTGCTGTCATCAGCAACGCCGTCTTTGACGCCACCGGCCTGCGCCAGATCCCGTTCACGCCCGAGCGCATCAACGCTAAATTAGAAAATTTAATAAATGGTATTTTTAACTGAGGAGATAAAATGAATTCGCGAACAGCTGTAGCTATTATGTCATCTATGGTGTTCGGTATGACAATTACCGGCGCTCATGCGGAAAACAGCGGACCTAAATATAAGCCAATCACAGAGAATAGAATAATAGAAAATTCAGCAAAAGGTGCGGAATGGCTAACAACTGGAATGGATTATCATGAGACGCATTATAGTCCACTGGATCAGATAAATAAATCTAACATTAAAGAGTTGGGTCTAGCCTGGTCTTATGATTTAAAAAGTAGCCGAGGAATAGAATCAACCCCAGTAGTCGCGAATGGCATAATGTATGTAACCTCTAACTGGGGGGTCGTTCATGCCATTGATGCTAAATCTGGAGAAAGCATATGGAAATATGATCCAGAGGTGGATAAGGGGAAATGGGGTGTCAAAGCCTGTTGTGATGCGGTAAATAGAGGCGTTGCTTTATCTGGAGATAAGGTTTATGTAGCTGCATTTGATGGGAGGCTGATCGCTCTGAATGCATCTACCGGGAAGGTCGTCTGGGAGAAAGATACATTCGATGGAGAACAGGGGTTCTATACGATAACTGGTGCGCCAAGAATAGCGGGAAGTCACGTAGTGATAGGTAACGGAGGAGCGGAGTATTCTGGACGTGGGTATATTACATCTTACAATGTAGATACTGGAGAAAAGGAATGGAGATGGTACACCGTTCCTGGAAACCCCAAAGAGCCCTTTGAGAATGAGGCGATGAAGAAGGCGGCTGAGACCTGGGACCCAGCTGGGGAGTGGTGGAAGAACGGTGGGGGTGGAACTGTCTGGGATTCGATGGTATATGACCCGGAGCTCGATACGTTATATATTGGCACAGGAAATGGAAATCCATGGGCGACAGCACTTCGGAGCCCAGCAGGTGGAGACAATCTATATCTAGCGTCTATCGTTGCTATAGATCCTAACAGCGGGGAATATAAGTGGCACTATCAAGAGACGCCCGGCGATAACTGGGATTACACGTCGGTGCAGCCAATAATTATGGCGGATATAAAAATAGATGGAAATTTAAGAAAAGTATTATTGCATGCTCCGAAGAATGGATTCTTCTATGTGATAGATAGAGAGACAGGGAAGTTTATATCCGCTAAAAATTATATGGACGTCACTTGGGCGAAAGGGTACGACGAGAATGGAAGGCCAATAGAATTTGCGGCAGCAAGAGACACAAAAAATGAATATTTGCAGATACCAGGACCGTTGGGCGCACATAATTGGCATCCTATGTCATATAGCAAAGATACGGGTCTTGTTTATATACCGGCTCAACAAATATCAGTAACATATAAGGATCAAATGGATTGGCGCTTTGAAGATCCGAAACCCGGGGTGAGAGGCTCGTTTATTGGTAGGAACGAAGCAAAAACAATGGGGAGTAGCAGCGCTGTTAGCGAGTTTGGTGAGCTAGTGGCATGGGATCCAGTGTCAAAAAAATCGCGTTGGAGGGTTAGATATGATGCCCCTTGGAATGGAGGTGTGTTGTCTACCGGTGGGGACTTGGTATTCCAAGGAACGTCTGATGGGAAATTTATAGCATATGATGCAGAGACCGGCGATAAATTATGGAAGTTTGATTTGAATGGTGGGGCAGGAGCTGGAGCTGCAACATATGAAATTGAAGGAGAGCAATATATCTCAATACCAGTAGGCTGGGGTGGTGCATATGGATTGCCCAGAAAGGTGGCTGAACAGCATGGATCCGGCACTGTATATACGTTTAAGCTGGGCGGTAAAGCCGTTTCTCCCGGAAGTTTGCAGGAAGGAACAGGAAAATTAGTTGAAGGCGTTGATTATGACCCGTCGAAAATAGAATATGGAGAGAAGCTCTATACGAGTTCCTGCGCAACTTGTCATGGAGCCCCAGGGGCTACAAAAGGCGGAGCGTTGCCAAATCTTGCGTACGTGGATAAAAATATAGTGGAGAATCTGGGAATTTTTGTATTCAAAGGGCCATTCTATAGCTTAGGGATGCCGGATTTTACTGACAAGCTGTCGCAAGATGATGTTAGCGCCATAAAAGCATATATACAGGGGACTGCAGATGCCATAAGGGAAAGTGGCGGTAAAAAAGTCAAGGATGAAACAGTGCATTGATGTTTCAGGGGTGATAGTGCGCCCGGCCATTATTGTGGCTCGGGTGCATTTTATTTATGAGAGAGGAATAAAATGATTAGGGTTGCTTGTGCATTGTCGCTGATAGCAATGGTATTGTTGTTACCTGCCAAGGCGGCTTATGCCGATGAGGCAAAAGAGGGGGATGACATATTAAGGCAATACCCAGAAGCCAAAGAAGGGTATATTAGATACATAATAAATAGTCAAAAAATAATAGAAAAAGATGTGCAAAAAATCGAGGTGTGGGCGTTCAAAAATATTGAGGTAAATTGCCAAAAAAATAAAATAGGTGGAGAATTCAATCCTAAGCTAGTACCGGGTAGGGGGCTGATGTATTGGGAGTTGGAGACTAATAATAAATTATATGGAGAAAAGGGTAAGTGCGGCGATGCTTGGAAAAGAAGAGTGGATGTGAGGGCAAAAAAAGACGTCATTCATTTAAATAGAACTGTTCCTGTAGTAGTAATGGTGCCCGAAGGGTGGGGCGTAAAATATAGAGCGTTGCGCGAAGAGAAAGAAGAGCAGGCATCGAAAGGTTGATTAACAGGTCACCGCAATCAGTATGTCCTGCACGCCTCGCGTCCTGAACGCGTTAAAGACGCGCATCGAAGAACACGACCGGATTCATCGGTTCAAGCGCCAGCACCTGCCAGGCCTGCACTTGCTCTATGACCTGGTCAGTGACTGAGCTGATAAAGTCCGCAGAGACGTTCGTGCCGTACTGCTCAGCCAGAAACGCCTGGATCTCGCGCACGCTCATGCCCCGGGCATACATCGCGACGATCTTATTGTCGAACCCGGAATATATCCAGGGGTACCGGTCTAGTGTCGGTCAGCACCGTCTCGGCGCTGATTCTGACTCGACTGAGGCTTGGCCTGCCCACTGGAGTAAGCCAGATGATGGACCAGCTCAGTGCCAAGCGCGCGCTCAATGGACGCCTTCTTGAGCAGTGTAAATGCATCATGCACTGCTTCAGGGGGTAGCCTACTCATAAAATTTGCCCTTTATTCAAGGCATCATACCGCCCTAGCTTTGGCGATCTATTGCAGATATGGCTTAAAAATCTTGCGGGTACTTAGCTCGAAGTTCTCTTTCCCTTGTCGCGTAATTAGGATCGACTTCATGAGGTAGTCGCACTTTCAACCCTTGTTTGATTTGAGAAGCTATAAAGAAAGCATCTCCTAATCTATCGAAAAATACGGGATCACTAGCATCAAACTCTTTCGCTGAATACATACCAAATGTAAGCTCCCATAACCTAGCCTTATCTTTTTCCTCTCCAGTTAAAATTCTTCGGACAAATGTTAATTGCTGAACGATCGAGTCATACATAACCGCCAGACAGCTAATTGATTCTAATTCTTGCTTGCTTCTATTAGCTTCATAACGTCTATTAGCCATTATTAACGCCCTATCAACATATTCGATGGCAGTCTGAGGAATATGTATTTCCATTATTTTTTGCTCCAAGCACTCTTATCTGAACTAAACCACTGAGTAGCACCACCTTTAGTTTGGTCAAGTTCGGTCTATGGGTTCCAATGCAGCACAACATCTTGGCCAACTCACTTTTGGCTTTTGGGCCAAATAGCGCGTATACCTTGAAATATCACTTCGATAGTATCAGAGATCAAAGTATCCACCATCGACACCATAAACATCAGAAGCGCGATGGCCAGGCTCGTCAATATGAGCAGCAAACCGACTGCCATGCGGTGAAACCCATGTTGATCGAGAATAACACTGCTGACGAAAATAAGAGGGGTGCCTACGACTAACGCCCACCAAATGCCGGTGGAAAATGAAATTATCGACGAAATACTGATGCCGTTCAGGAATAAGAACAGGAATGCCAGTACCACAATTACGTCGATGGCAAAGATAACGTGAATAAATCGCATGGGCGTAATTTACCCTTTTTTATCTGCAGAACAAAGAATAGGCAAACATTTCTAGTATGTTTGCCTATTTTTCGTTTAATTACCAAATTCGAATATTTTCATTAATTGTGAGACTTTTTCACTAATTATGAGAATCGACAACAACTACACATCCAGATTACCTGCCATCAACGCGTTGCTCTCGATAAACTCGCGCCGCGGCTCGACCTGGTCGCCCATCAGCGTCGTGAATACGGCGTCGGCGGCGATGGCATCTTCGATCTGCACGCGCAGCAGGCGGCGCACCGAAGGATCCATCGTTGTTTCCCACAGTTGGTCCGGATTCATCTCGCCCAGGCCTTTATAGCGCTGCTTACTGACCACACGGTCGGCTTCGCCGCGCAGCCACTGGATGGCTTCGCGGAAGTCGCTGACATAGCTTTCCTTGCGTTTGTCGCCTTCGCCGCGATAGACCCGCGCGCCCTTGCCTACCAGGCCATTGAAGGTATGCGCGGCGCGTGACAATATCCCGTAGTCCGAACCATCGACAAAACGGCTGTCGAATACGGTGACCTTCACGTTGCCATGGTGCATGCGACGCAGGACCAGGCGATGTTTCTCGGTCTCCTGATCGTACTCTGCCGTCACGGTCACCGCCTCAGGCCGGACCGGATCCTGCAGGACCGCCTGCAGACTCGCGGCGGATGCGCTTGCGGAGGCCTCATCGGCAAGATCAAGGGCAACGCCTTCGGCAATCGCGGAGAGCGCCTCGACATCCATCACCTTGGACAGCCGATGAATGACGCTATCGGAAATCACATACTGGCGCGCCAATTCTTCCAGCGCATCGCCGGTGATGGCGGGGGCACCCTCGGACGGCTCCAGGCCGGCCTCCTTCAAAGCGACCTGCATCATGAATTGCGCCTCTTCCGCCTGGTCCTTCAGGTACCGTTCTTCGCGCCCCACCTTGACCTTGAACAGCGGCGGCTGGGCAATATACACATAGCCGCGCTCAACGAGCTCCGGCATTTGGCGATAGAGCAGCGTCAGCAACAGGGTGCGGATATGGGCGCCGTCGACGTCGGCATCGGTCATGATGATGATGCGGTGGTAACGCAACTTCTCGACATTGAAATCGGGGCCAATGCTGGTGCCCAGCGCGGTGATCAGGGTTGTGATCTGCTCGCTGGCAATCAGCTTGTCGAAACGCGCCTTCTCCACGTTCAACACCTTGCCTCGCAGGGGCAGGATAGCCTGGAACTTGCGATCGCGGCCTTGCTTGGCCGAACCGCCCGCGGAGTCACCCTCCACGATGTAGATTTCAGACTTGGCGGGATCCTTTTCCTGGCAATCGGCCAGCTTGCCGGGCAGGCCTGCGCCTTCCAGCACGCTTTTACGACGCGTCATCTCGCGCGCGCGACGCGCCGCCTCGCGGGCGCGGGCCGCATCAACGATTTTCGCGCAAATGGCCTTGGCGTCGGTCGGGTTTTCCAGCAACCAGGTTTCCAGGGTGCGTGCCACCGCCTCTTCTACTGCGGGACGCACTTCGCTGGAGACCAGCTTTTCCTTGGTCTGGGAACTGAACTTGGGCTCGGGCACCTTGACCGACAGCACGCAGCTCAAGCCCTCGCGCATATCGTCGCCGGTGGTATCGACCTTGGCCTTCTTGGACAGTTCGTTATCGGTAATGTACTTGTTGATGACGCGCGTCATGGCGGCGCGCAGACCCGTGAGGTGGGTGCCACCATCGCGCTGTGGAATATTGTTGGTGAAGCACAGCACGCTCTCGCCGTAACTGTCATTCCATTGCATGGCTACGTCAACGGTCACATTGGCGCCACCCGAGCTGGATTCGGTGGAAACCGAAAACACATTCGGATGCAATACCGTTTTGGTGCGGTTTATGTATTCGACAAACCCCTTGACCCCGCCCGAGAAGGCAAAGTTTTCTTCCTTGCCCTGGCGCTCGTCGACCAGGCGGACCTTCACGCCATTGTTCAGGAAGGACAATTCACGCAGGCGCTTGGACAGAATCTCGTAGTGATATTCAATGTTCTCGAATATCGCCTTGTCCGCCAGGTAGCGCACCTCGGTGCCGGTCTTGTCGGTATTGCCAACCACGGCAAGCGGCTCGACACGCTCGCCACGACGAAACTCCATTTGATGCAGTTTGCCGTTGCGACGAATCGACAGGCGCAGCCATTCTGACAGCGCGTTCACGCATGACACGCCAACGCCATGCAGACCGCCGGATACCTTATAGGAGTTCTGGTCGAACTTACCACCGGCATGCAGCTCGGTCATGACGATTTCGGCGGCGCTGCGCCCGAACTCATCACCCTTGTGAATGTCGGTGGGAATGCCGCGCCCGTTGTCGATCACCGAGATGGAGTTGTCGGTGTGGATGGTTACCACGATGTCGTCACAATACCCGGCCAACGCCTCGTCGATGGAGTTGTCGACCACTTCGAAAATCATGTGATGCAGACCGGTGCCATCGGAGGTATCGCCAATGTACATACCGGGTCGCTTGCGCACGGCCTCCAGGCCCTTGAGCATTCTGATCGAATCGGCGCCGTATCCGGCTTCCTGAACTGGCTGAGTTGTTTCTGACATATTTTGGTAACGCTCTTAGATAAAATAACTTCGGGTGGACGCCTGCTGCCCGCGACCGGCAAATATTGCTATTGAAATTGCATGCCTTCGCCTGCCGTTGCGCCCACAGGGAACCAGGGCCAAGCGCGCGCCCGCGGGCACGCACCTGCTGTTCTCGGATCAGATACGCATTGGCATGACCACGTATTTGAAATGTTTTTCTTCTGGCAAGGTAATGAGCGCCGAGGCATTGACGTCGGGCTTGACGGACCAAATGACTTCTTCGGTCTTGGCCATAGACAGCACGTCCTGCAAGTACGTCACGTTAAAACCCACGCTCAGCGGCTCAAAGCTGTAGTCGATTTCAATCTCGTCCTGGGCGTTTTCCTGGTCTGCGTTGATATATTTCATTTGCAGCAGGTTGTTTTCCATTTGCAGCTTGATACCCTTGAGCTTGTCGGTCATGAGAATGGAAGCGATATGCAAGCTGCTTTGCAGCGCTTCGCGGTTCACGTTGAAATGACGCGTGTAGTCACTGGGAATGACGCGCTTGAAATCGGGAAACTTGCCCTCGACAAGCTTGGAGATCAGTTCGATGTCGCCGAAGCGGAACCGGATCTGGCTGGAGGAGACATCGATATTGACGGGCTCGTCGCTGTCATCCAGCAGGCGCTGTACTTCCAGCACGGTTTTGCGCGGCAGGATGACCTCGCTGGAGGACTGGATGCCTTCGATTTCCTCGGCGGCATGCGCCAGCCGGTGGCCGTCGGTCGCCACCGCCCGTACCATACCCGGCTCAAACACCATGAGCGTGCCATTGAGGTAGTAGCGGATATCCTGCTGGGCCATGGCAAAGTGCACCATGCCAAACAGCTTGCGCAGCGCTTTTTGCGGAATGGTGAACGAGACGTTCCAGGTCTCCGGTACGGATACGGTGGGGTACTCGGCGCCGTTGAGCGTCTGCAATTCGAGGCGGCTTTTGCCGGACTGGATGCCCAGCTTGCCGTCCTGCAGTTTGAGCTTGACGTCGTTGGCAGCGGGAAGTGCACGGACAAAATCCAGCAGCTTGCGGGCAGCAACCGTGGTAGAGTCCACATCGTCACCCACGCCGAAGTCGGCATGCGTGGTGATCTGAACCTCTAGGTCGGTCGCTACAAACGCAATTTTATTGCCTTCCTTACGCAACAGAATATTTGCCAGAATCGGCATCGTATGCCGACGCTCCACGATACCGGCTACTGTTTGCAGCGGTTTGAGCAGTGCGTCGCGATTCGCTTGTAGCAGTTGCATGATTATCCTTTTAAGGTTTGTTCCAATACGTGTAATTGGTGATTCAATTCGGCGTTCTTGGCACGCTGTTCCGTAATCTTGCGGACGGCATGCAGCACCGTTGTATGATCCCGCCCGCCGAACGAATCTCCGATTTCCGGCAGGCTTTTCTGCGTCAACTCCTTGGACAGATACATGGCAATCTGCCTGGCCTGGGCGATATTGGCGGGCCGGCGCTTGGAGTACATTTCCTGTACCTTCAGCTTGTAGAAATCTGCCACTGTCTTCTGGATATTTTCAATCGTGATCTGCCCGATGGAAACGGACAGCAGGTCCTTGAGCGCCTCCTTGCAGAACTCCACGGTAATGATTTTCACGCCATGAAAGCCGGCATAGGCAGAAACACGGCTTAGCGCCCCTTCCAATTCCCTCACATTACTACGTAAATGCTTCGCGATGAAGAAAGCCGCTTCTTCCTTGAGCACAATGCTGGTCTTTTCCTCTGCCTTGCGCAGCAGAATTGCAACACGCATCTCCAGCTCGGGCGGTTCGATCTGCACCGTGAGGCCCGAATCGAAGCGCGAGGTCAGGCGGCTGTTGATGTCCTGCAATTCGCGCGGATAGGTGTCGGACGTGATCACGATTTGCCTGCCGCGTTGCACCATGGTTTCATAGAGCAGGAAGAACTCTTCCTGGGTGCGTTCCTTCTTGCGGAAAAACTGGATATCATCGATCAGCAGCAAGTCCAGCGAATGATAATAGCGCTTCAGATCGTCGAAGGTGTTGGTCTGGAACGACTTGACCATATCGGAATAGTACTGATCCGCGTGGATATATCGCACCCGGCTGACCTTGCCTGCCTTGAACAGCGCATTGCCGATGGCGTGCATCAGGTGGGTCTTGCCCAAGCCCGTGCTGCCATACAGGAAGAACGGGTTATACGAGGACACGCCCGGGTTTTCCACGATTTGCGCGGAAGCGGCGTTGGCCAGCTGGTTCGATTTACCAATGACCAGGCTCTCGAACGTCAGGTTCGCGTTCATGTGCGAGCGCTTGTAGACGTGATCTTCCGGCGCCTGTCCCGCGGACTCGATGATGACCGTAGGTTCTTTGTCCTGGGTGGCGCGCGCAGCCAGAACGCCTGCCGCCTCGGCAACGCCGGCGCCGTTTGCGTGGCCGTTGAGGCCGCGCGCGGCGCCATTGCCAGCAGGCTGAGCGGCTGGCGAAGCGGCCGGGACAGCCGCGCCCTGGCCGGACGGCGGGGTTACCGCCGGCCCGTGAACCTGGGAGACATGGTGCTGATCGCGCCGCGCTACCTGGAAAATAACCCTGATACCTGGCCGGTTGAA
The DNA here is from genome assembly GCA_040395835.1 of Advenella kashmirensis. Taxonomy (GTDB): domain Bacteria; phylum Pseudomonadota; class Gammaproteobacteria; order Burkholderiales; family Burkholderiaceae_B; genus Advenella; species Advenella kashmirensis_B. Next base: position 40,394 of record JBEBPQ010000010.1, on the reverse strand, counting down.
CCAATTGCTGGCCAGTTCCTGGATCCGCTGCGTATAGTTGGTGCGGGCCCAGTTCTGCTTGATGGCATTTGGCGCGGACACACGAACCTCGCCCAGTTCTTCATCAAAACTGAGAAAAGACAAGGGATGCACCCAGGCCTTCATCTGTTCGGGAGGGAGTTCCTGGGCAAGGGAATGCACGCAGGATTGCCAAAACTCTTGCATAGCGACGTCAATCTGAAAACGTCCTATTTTACCCTGAGTCACGCAAAGTTATCCACAAGTGGCGACAGCCTGTTGAAAGTTTCCACAATGATCGCCATCCGATCTCCAAAAACGCGACAATCGGACGCAATTTCAGCGATTTTCCACCGAAAAAGCCGCTATATTGCCCTCCAGGCTGTCGGCTGGAGCCGACAACACCGGCTTTTTTGGCTCAATTTGCCTAAATCGCTTGCTAAACCATTGACTAAACACAAAAAATTTGATGAAATATAAGGCTTTACAAAATTCAATACATATTGAAGCCCTAATCCTGGGCCGTTTCTTTGTAAACACTGCGGGTTTTCCTGTTCGGGTTTCTTTGGCATTGCGAAACGCAAGGCTTGAGGCAACCCCGACTGAATCCGAGGTATTGCAAATATCAGGCAAGAGGATTGGGTAGCCAGGATCGGGATCATTCGTTAATTTTTCGCAAAAAACGCCGATGATTCCACCAGGCGCAAAAGGCTTCTTTATGCATGATGGACCGCTTTTCGGCAGAAAACGACAAACAGGCAATGCCCGCGCATGCTGGCGTCTGTGGCAGGTTTTGCTTTGACGGCGATCCGGAATCTATAGCGGGTTTTGGCTATCGTGGCAGTACGCGACGGCGTGTGGATGCGAAGGCAATACACATCCGGCACAGCCCGTATTTAACTTTCAGCTCTTTATTTTTGGTGAAATTCCCATGAAACGTACTTTTCAACCTTCAGTTACCCGTCGCAAACGCACCCATGGCTTCCGTGTGCGCATGAAAACCCGCGGTGGCCGTGCCGTGATCAACGCACGCCGTGCAAAAGGCCGCAAGCGCCTGGCCGTCTAAGCGCCGTTCGGGCCTGCGTCCGAGCGCGCCAGATAGGCAGATGCCGGATCTCGTCCGTTTCATGCAAAGCGCCACCTACCCGAAAGCGGCGCGCCTGCACCGCCCCTCCGAATTCACGACCGCCCTCAAGGGCCGGCGCGTTTCCCGAGGGGCTTTGTTTACGCTCAGCCGGGCGCAACCCGCGCCGCCGCTGGCGCTGCCCACCGCCAGGCTGGGTATGGTCATTGCCAAGCGCTTCGCCGCCAGGGCGACAACGCGCAACACCATCAAGCGGGTCATCCGGGAGGCATTCCGGCACTGCCGTCACAACCTGCCCCCCGCCGATTACCTGGTCCGACTCCACGGCAATATCCAGCCCTGTTCCCTGACGGCGCTGCGCAAGCAAGTGCGGGCCGAGGTCGACATCCACTTTGCCGCGGCAACGGGCACACCCGGTCAACGCAAGGATCCGGCATGATACGACAACTGCTGATCGCCCCCATTCGCTTCTATCGCTACTTTATCAGTCCCTGGACGGGACAATCCTGCCGCTATACCCCGAGCTGCTCGGTCTACATGATGCAGGCGATCGAAACCCACGGGGCTGGCAAGGGCTTGTGGCTGGGAACCAAAAGGCTCTGCCGCTGTCATCCTTTCTGTGCCGGCGGACATGATCCCGTTCCTCCCGCAAGCCCCCGCGGCCACACGCGCTTGCATGACAAATCTTGAATAATTTCAGGGCGCTGGCTGCAAAACCGCGTTACCTGGACAAGCACTGGGTTAAACTAGTGCGTTTTTCCAACCGCTCCTTCTGATTAGGTTACATGGATATCCGACGCACCATACTCTGGATGATTTTTGTTTTCTCGGCCTTCATGCTGTGGAACAATTGGCAAACCTTCAACGGTCATCCCTCTCTTCTTGGTGAGCAGCCCACGACAGCGCAGCAGCAGAATGACGCCGCTCCCGCTTCCGGCACGCCCCAAGCCAATACGCCCGCTGCCCCCGCAGTCCCTGGTGCCGCCACGTCTCCTGCGCAAGCCACTGCCGCCGCAAAGGCGCCGTCGGAAACCATTCAGATCGAGACCGATGAGTTCCGCATTTCGTTCGATACGCTGGGTGCGCAACTGGTTCACGCCGAACTGCGCAAGCACCACGATACGGAAGACGGCGCCAAGGCAGCCGTACTGCTGGAAAACAGCGCCACCTCCAAGTACACGGTGCAAAGCGGTATCGTAGCGCCGGCCGGGCAAAACAAGAGCTATCCGGACCAGTACAAGCCGTTCAAGCTGGTCTCCACCGAGAAAACCATGACCGGCGATACGCTGCCCGTGGTGTTCGAATCCGAGTCCGGCGGCCTGAAAGTCACGCGCACCTATACCTTCAATAAAGGCAGCTACCGCATCGACGTGCGCGACGATATCACCAACGTGAGCCAGGAGCCGCAACAACCGTCGCAGTACCTGCAGATCACCCGCGATAGCAAGGACCCTCCGGGCGCCTCCAGCTTCTACCATACCTTCACCGGCCCTGCGGTCTACACCGAGGCAGGACGCTTCCAGAAAGCCTCTTTTTCCGACATCGACGGCAACAAGGCCGAATACGTCAAGCAGGCCAAGGATGGCTGGGTGGCCATGGTGGAGCACTACTTCGTAACGGCCTGGGTGCCGCCCGAAGGCAAGGAACGCCTGTATAACCTGCGGAAAACACCCGACAATCTGTATGCCGTCAGCACAGTGGAGCCGCTGGGCACGCTGGCGCCCGGCGCCACGATTACGACGAACGCCAAACTGTGGGTCGGCCCTCAGGACCAGGATGCCCTGGCGGCGGTCGCCCCCGGCCTGGATGTTGTCGTGGATTACGGCTGGCTGACCATTATCGCCAAGCCCATGTTCGCCGTGATGCAGTGGATCCATTCCCTGGTGGGCAACTGGGGCTGGACCATCGTTTTGCTGACCTGCCTGATCAAGCTGATCTTCTATCCGCTCTCGGCCGCCAGTTATCGCTCCATGGCGAAGATGAAGAACGTCGCGCCGCGCATGCAATCGCTGAAGGAAAAGCATGGCGACGACAGGCAGGCGCTCAATGCCGCCATGATGGAAATGTACCGCAAGGAAAAAATCAATCCGCTGGGTGGATGCCTGCCGATTCTGGTACAAATCCCGGTATTCCTGACGCTATACCGCGTCCTGCTGGCCAGCGTCGAAATGCGCGGCGCACCCTGGATCGGCTGGATTCACGACCTTTCGGTACACGATCCTTATTTCATCCTGCCAGTCTTCATGATGGGCAGCATGTTCCTGCAAATGCGCCTGAATCCGAAACCACCGGATCCGATGCAGGCCAAGATCATGATGTTCATGCCGCTGATCTTCGGCGCCATGATGTTCATGTTCCCTGCCGGCCTGGTGCTGTACTGGTGCGTGAACAACGTGCTGTCCATTGCCCAGCAATGGTTCATCACGCGCAACTTGAACAAGGCCGCCAACGACGCAACAATCGGGTAGCGCTGGCCAAGTGCTGAAAAGCCGCGATCACGGATGCAAGTCCGAGATCGCGGCTTTTTTTTCGCTTCGCGTTCCATGGTATGATCAATGAGGCCGGGCACCGGGCGAAGGCTCCGGCAACTGGAGACAAAAGACACATGAAAAAGCTGGATATTCCTTCACTGGAAGCGTTCGTTGCCGCCGTAGAAGAAAAAAGCCTGTCCAAGGCGGCGCAGCGCGAAAATCTCGTCACCTCGGCCATCAGCAAACGCATTACCGAACTGGAACACCATCTGGACAAAAGTCTGTTGCTGCGCCACGGCCGCGGCGTCGAGCCCACGCCGGCCGGCATGCTGCTGTATCAGCATGCCAAGTCCATCATTCGCAATATCCGGCTGACCGAAGACCTGTTGCATGAATTTGCCAATGACGGCGCCGCGCGCTTGCGCCTGCTCGCCAATCCGTCCACGATCCTGCAATTCCTGCCGCAACAAATGGCCCAGTTCATGAAACGCAATTCGCGCACGCGGGTCGATCTGGTGGAATGCCACAGTTATGACATTCCACGCCTGATTGCAGAGGATCAGGGCGACATCGGCATTTATCACACGGATCAGCCGGCACCAGGCGTATTGTCGTTCCTGTACAAGAAAGACCGGGTCGGTCTGGTCGTACCCAACGGACACCCGCTGGCAGACCGGGAATCGCTGTTTCTGGAAGAGGCGCTGGAATACGATTTACTGGGTTATTTCCCGCGGCACTCGCTGGATTCGTTCCTGGCCTATGTCGAACCCTCGCTATCGCGCCCGCCCAATGTCAAGCTGCAGGTTTCCAACTTCGAAGCGCGTTGCCGCATGATCCGCGAAGGGCTGGGCATCGGTGTCGTCCCGGAGAAGATCGCCGCCAACTACCTGCAACACATGGGCTTGCAGCTATTGCGGCTCAATGATGGCTGGGCGATTCGCCAGTTCTATGTTTGCGTGAAAACCCTGGACGCGGAAAAGCCGCTGGTGCGCAGCCTGATGGATGCATTGCTCAAGTAGCGCCGGGCGGCATCGCTATTTGACCAGATTGCGCAGGGGACGGCCGGCAACCCAATTGGCCAGGTTTTCAACGAAAATGTCGGCCACGCGCCGCTCATTGCCCAGCGAATGCCCGGCCGTATGCGGCGAGACAATGACATTGGGCATATCCCAGAGTTCCGATCCGGCATCCAGCGGCTCCTTATCGACGACATCCAGATACGCGCCGCCCAATTTGCCTTGCTTCAGGGCGGCGATCAACGCCGCTTCGTCGATGACTTCGCCGCGCGATACATTGACGATACACGCGGCCGGTTTCATCCCCGCCAGCGCTTGCCCGCTGACCAGGCCCCGGGTTGTATCGGTGAGGGGACAGGCCAGGATCAGCCAGTCAACGCGACTCAATTCACTTGCCATATCCGCATAGGCAATCATGGGAATTGCCTGGTCGACGTCATCCGTCTTGTTCAGTCCACGGTTGCGCAAAACCGAGACATGCATGCCCAGCATGGCCAGATAGCGCTGCACGGTTTGACCGATCGGCCCCCAGCCCGCGATCAATGCCCGCTGCCCAGCCAGGTCCGGGGGCATCAGGTCGCCCAGCAAGGGCGTCCAGCGGTGTTCGCGCTGCGAAGCCTCCAGGTAACGAAAGCGCCGGTTCAACGCCAGGACCGCGCCCAGGACGCTCTGCGCCACGATGCCGGCCAGCGCACCTGCCGACGAAGTCACTTTCACTCCTTTTGCGTGCAGATTGATATAGACCGGCCGGTCCACGCCCGCCGAATGCACCTGCACCCATTGCAGGTTCGGCGCGGTCTCCAGCGTCTGGTAGAACAATTCGGTATGCGGCTCCAATACGTACTTGGTGGAGCGCCCCGTGATATCCCTGGATACGAACGCAATATCGATATCCTGCAGATCAAGCATATCCAAAGGCTGCCCGCGATAAGGAATAAACCTCAAGTTTGTTTTTACTGGCTCTGCAGCCAACCGCTCACGCACATAGGGCAGCGCATCGGCCGAAATGAGAATGTTCAGCGCGTTGTTCGACATCAGGGCATCCGACACATAAAATCTGACCTGCCGCAGCGCCTACGCCTAGGCCAGCCGTTGCGGCAGGTCATGACCATCATATTTCAACAGTATTGTTTACGAGCCTATTTGGCGGAAATATTCATTTCTTTTGTGAAGGCCTGCCATTTCTGGTTTTCCTGTTTCACAAAGTCTGTGAATGCCTGGGTGGTTCCGCCGACAGGCTCCGCGCCTTCGTTCGACAGCTTGGTCTTCAATGCCGGCAGCTTGAGCACCGCATTGATATCCTGGTTCAGCTTCTGGATAATCGGTTCCGGTGTCTTGGCCGGCGCAAAGTAGCCGAACCATGATCCCATGGCAAAGTCCTTGTAGCCAGCCTCCTGCATTGTAGGCACGTCCTTGAGCGCAGGAGAGCGTTTCGCTGTCGAGACCGCCAACGGCACCAGCTTGCCCGCCTTGATATTGCCAATCACGGAAGGCAGGGTGGCGAACATGAATTGCACCCTGCCGGAAAGCACGTCGTTCAGGGCATCGGCGCCTTTATACGGGATATGCGTCACGTTCAGGTTGCGGGTTTTTGCCATCAGCGCGCAGGACAGATGGGCAGCCGTGCCGACGCCGGTCGAGGCACAGTTGAAGGATCCCGGATTTTTCTCGATCTTCTCGGTCAGTTCCTTGGCGGATTTGACATTCAGCGAGGGGGAGACAACCAGCACGTTGGGAACATCGGCAACCAGGACCACGGCCCGCAGGTCGGTCATGGTATTGAACGACTGCTTGGCGTAGATATAGGGGTTAACGGCTATCGGTCCGATCGAGTTCATCAAAATCGTATAACCGTCCGGCTTGGCGCCGACCACCGCCTGGGTGCCGATATTGCCCGCGGCGCCAGGCTTATTCTCTACCACGACGCTCTCTTTCCACATTTTGCTCAGCTCGTTGCCGATCTCGCGGGCGATGATATCGGTCGTGCCGCCTGCGGTAAACGCGACGACCGTCTTGACCGGCTGCTCTGGCCACTTGTCTTCGGCCGCGGCCTGTCCGCCGATTGTGATGGCGAGCAAGCCGGCAAGCAGCATCGGCACGCTACGCCCTGATTGACGTATCTGCATTTTCATGTCTCCTGGTTTTCAAAATAGATTACAACTGTGAATAAAAAACAGCCGGTGCATCAGTCCTTGAAGCTGGGGTCGAGTTTTTCCATTTTGCGCAGCAAGGCCGGCCATTCCATCAGGCCATAGGGCCTGCGCGTGCCCGGCTGGTAGTTCTGGTAGGTTTCTTCCAGCACTTGGGCATTGACCTCATTCAGGGGCGAGTTACAGGACATGGCGGCGATCTGGGCGCGGCAGGACAGTTCCAGCCGGTGCATCCAGTTGAAGGCCTCACCAATGGTATTGCCGACCGTCAACAGCCCGTGGTTGCGCAGAATCATGGCTTCCGCCTGCCCCAGATCCTCGATCAGCGAGGCTTGCTCGGCCAAATCCAGCACAACGCCCTGGTAATCGTGATAGGCAATCTTGAGAAACCGCATCGAGGTCTGATTCAGCGGCAGCAAGCCGCATTTGAGCGAAGACACCGCCATCCCCGCCCAAGTATGCGTATGGATGACGCAGGCCAGTTCAGGACGCGCCTTGTGAATGGCGCTGTGAATCACGAAACCCGCCTTGTTCACGCCGTACTTGAGATCGCCAAAATCAGGCGCGCTCAGGATATTGCCTTCGTGATCAATCTTGAGCAGGCTGGACGCGGTAATCTCCTCATACAACAAGCCATATGCGTTGATCAGGAATGCATCGTCTTCGCCCGGTACACGCAGCGAAATATGATTAGCGATCATGTCCGACATGCCGTAATGCGCAACCAGGCGGTAACAGGCAGCAAGGTCTACCCGCGCCTGCCATTCCTGTTTGCTGCAGGAATTACGGACGCTGGTTATCTGCAATTGCGTCATGATTTTGGCTCCTTTCGAATTAATGTATTCATGTGCATTCAATAGTATGCACAATAAAATCACATACGTAAACCGCCTTTGGCGCGTTAGGCATTAGCATTAACCCTATAACAATCGCAATCAACGGTCGGGGAGGCTGTCCCCGGATCAGTTGGCGCGTTGCGAAAAGCTGCGTTCAAAAACGCCTTCGGCGATGCGGTTTTTCAGTATCTCGATGGAGCCGCCCGCGATCATCCAGCCGCGGCAGCGCCGCACGCAGTACTCCACAAGGGATTCGCGGCTGTAGCCCATGCCGCCCATGACCTGCAGCGCCTCGTTGGCCACTTCAAAACCGATCTGATTGCAATAAGCTTTGGCAATCGCGGTTTCGGTGGGTGACGGGAACCCGTTGTCCGCGCCGGCGGCCGCCTTGTACAGCAATAATTGAGCGGCATCGAGCTTGATGCGCATATCGGCGAATTTCCACTGGATTCCCTGAAACTCGCAGAGCAATTTACCGAACTGCCGACGTTGCAAGGCCCACTGCCTCGCTTCTTCGTATGCATAGCGACCGAGTGCCAGCGAGCGCGAGGTGTTGCCCAATCGTTCCACGTTGAAACCCGCGATCTGCTTCTTGAAGCCACCCTCGCCAAGGACGACCTGTTCGTCGGGGATATACAGGTTATCCATATGGATTTCGACCCATTCTTCGTCGGACATGAACGAGGAACGCTTGCCCAGGTTCAGGCCTTCGGCACGGGTTTCTATCATGACCGAGCCAATCCCGCCCAGTCCCGGACCAAAGCGCACATAGGCAAGAATAAAATCCGCATGCGGACCGTGCGTGGTAAATATCTTGGAACCATTGATGCGCCATCCCTTGCCGTCCCGTGTCGCTGTCGTCTTCAGCTCCGTAACGGCCGAACCGGCGTCCGGTTCGGTCATGCCAACCGCAATCAGCGCTTCTCCCGCGAGCAAGGGCTTGAGATACTTCTCCTTCTGGAAATCAGAGCCATATTCAGCCAGCACGCGAATCGCACCGAAGTTCCCGGCCTGAACCACGTCCGCGCTCCGCGGACAGAACGCCGCCACCGTCTGGATGGCAATCACCGCATCCATCAACGAGCCGCCCAGCCCGCCATCTCGCTCGGCGATCGTAATCCCCAGCAAGCCTTGTTCCGCCATTTTCTTCGAAACGTCCCATGGATAATCCTGGGCATGCGCGCGCGCAACGGCGCCGGCTTTCAGTTCCTTGTCGGCAAACTTTGCAACGGCCGACTCAAATTCCCTTTGTTGCTCATTCAATTCGAAATCCATGTTTCTATACTCCTGTCCTGTTTTCCATATTTGTTTCTTGCTCGGTCCGGCCCGCATGCAGCCTTACGACGCCATCGACCGCCACGACCTGTTCCGCCTGCACGAATAACGGGTTGATTTCCGCTTCGTACACCGGCAGGGATGGCAATTGCGCCAGCCTGGAGAAAGCGACAATGGCATCGGCCAGTGCCTCGCAGTCGCCTTCGGGAAGCCCACGATAGCCGCGCACCAGCTTGGTCTGCTGCACCTCGTCGATCATTTGCCAGGCCTGGGCGCGGGAAACCGGCGCGAGCCTGAGTGAATAATCTGGATTGAGTTCGGCCGCGACGCCGCCGGCGCCCAGCATGATGGTCGGCCCGACCAGGGGGTCATGGCGATATCCGAGGATGAGCTCGAGCAAGCGTCCTTCCATCCGTTGCACCATAAAGCCATCAATCCTGGCCTCCGGCGCATATCGTTTTATTTCATTCATCATAGACTGGTGTGCCTTTTCCAGGGCGTCCGAGGAAGCGATCCCTACGCAAACGCCACCGGCCTCGGTTTTGTGAAGAATGTCGCGTGAGATAACCTTGAGCACCACCGGATACGGCACGCAATGCTCTCCCGTATGACTATCGAGCATCTGGTTTTGCACCACGTCGAGACCCAGCGCCCGAAACAACCGCATGGCTTCCGGCTCGGTAAAGTTCTCCGTCGAGGGGCTGCCTGCCGGCATAACGGGAAGCTCATCCGTAACAGGCACCATTGCCTCCTGGGGTGAGAAAAACGCAGCCAGGGCATCGGCGCAGGATTCGGGTGTGCGGAATGCGGCAATCTGCTGGTCCTGCAGAAGTTGCAACGAAGCCGGGGCATCCGGCGCAAGAAAGACCACCAACGGTTTTTTTCCTGCATGGACTCCGCTCATTACATTTGTAATAGGCTGTACAACATAGTGAGGATGAAATTGCGCCGAAGATCCCGCGACGCTCAGTACCGCATCGCACCAGTCGGTCTGCAGCAATTGTTCCAGCAAATCCTGGTATTGTTCGCTACTAGCCGCCAGTGTCAGATCGATGACGGGTGTCTGTCGCAGCGACAGCCCGCGCTTTTCCATATGCGCGATGAATTCCACGGGTGGCGCGACAGCCACCAGGCCGTGCAGGCCCAGATTATCCACCACCGTTGCCGCGCCCCCCCCGGTCGTCGTAATGACCGCGACCCGAACCGGGTGATCCGGCCTTGCCTGCGGGCGCAGCGCCGCGTATCTGGCGGCAAGCGGCGCGATTTCGAATAACGCCTCCAGGTGATTGACCCGGATCACCGCGTGCGCGCGGAAATAGGCGTCGATAGCGGCGTCGTTGCCGGCAATGGCACCAGTGTGCGATTGCGACAATGCATCGCCCTGCTCAGAACGTCCCAGCTTGTAGGCAATGACGGGTTTGCCGGCCTGCCTGGCGCGCCGCAAGGCGGCGCTCAGGGCATCGACATCACGCAAGGTTTCCAGAAACAGCAGGATCACTTCGGTTGCCGCGTCGTCGACCAGCGCATCCAGCAATTGCCCTACCGATACATCGCTTTCATTGCCCACCGATATCGTCTTGGCAAAACCAAAGCCCCTGGCCGCGGCGCGGGACAACAACGATCCCATCATCGAGCCGCTTTGGGAGATCATGCTGATATTGCCTGGTCGCAACTGCTCCATTTCGAACACGGCGTTCACAGAAACAATCGCTCCGCTATGGATATTGGCCACGCCGATGCTATTCGGGCCAAGGAGCCTGACGCCCAGTCTGCGGGCGGTATCGACCAGTTCCGCTTGTCTGGCCTGCCCCGCTTCCCCCGCTTCGGCAAAGCCATCCGAATAGATCGTGACGACAGGGATGCCCCTGGCCGCGCATTGTTCCACGGCTTGCGTCACGCGCGCACCGTCAATCATGATAAATGCATGATCCACGCCATCGGGCAACGCATCTATGCTCGGATAGGTGTCAATGCCATCGATCTGCGCGGTCGACGGGTTCACTGGCAATATGGCGCCGTCAAAGCCATGCTTTCTCATGAAATGCAGCGGCCTGGCAGTGTTTTTCTTGGGATTGCCCGAGGCACCCACCAGGGCAACAGACTTCGGGTTCAAAAGGGCATGGCGCAATGTTTCGCGACCATGCGCCACAATAGCAGCATCGTTCATTCGTTGCTCATTCCGTAATATTCAGTTTGTGTTGACGCTTGGGCGGGGGCAACCGCCTGGGGCGCTATTTCAGGAGCAGCTGGCGCGCAAGCAGGGTTTCCAGTTGCCACACCTGCGCCTTCAGATTTGCGGCGTCCGCCTGGCCCAAAACGGGCTCGACCAGTTCGTCGAACTTATCTTCCAACTCCGTATCGCTCAAGGGCAGTTCCGGGTCGCCTTTCCGATCACGGGCGTAATGCGTCAGCTCGCGGCCGTCGTCCAGTACAATGCGGACCCTGGCCGAGCGATGCAATGGAAAGTCAGCAGTCAGCGCGTCGTCGCGCGATAGCATGATCTTCTTCATCGTCGCCCGCAATGCCTTGTCCTGTAGCCGATCTTCCCCGAAAGCATCAAGCCGCACCGATCCGTAATGCAAGGCATGCGCAACCACATACGGCAGACTGAATTTGCCTTCGAAGGCCGTCGCAGGCGCGAAATTGCCGGTCACATCGATGGCGGTCTGGTAGGTACCAATATGAATCGCCTTGATCGCGGCAGTGGTGAATCCGTGCTCGGTTTGCAACGCAAGCACGGCATCGATGGATGGGAAGGTGTGACCGCAGCAACCGTGATTTTTCTGCGTCATGCGGGTGATGTTGTAGTCTTTGCCCAGGCCGGCTGTCACCACCGCCAGATTGAGCTGGCCGCCCAGTGCCGCGGCAAAACCCGCCTTACCCTCCAGGATATCGGCAACGCCGGTGACGCCGGCCGCGGCCGCTGTCGCCGAGCGCAGTCCGGCTGCCGCGGCATGCCCGGCATGCAAAGCCTTGGTCATGGCATCGGAGCGAAAAGCTTGCTGCAATCCGGCGGCAAAGGTAGCAGACGTCGCAATGGCATGCTGCATGACCGTTGTATCGCCCGGCGCATAAATGGCGGCAGCCGCGGCGGCGGCCCCAATGCAGCCCACCGTGCCGGTTGTATGGAAGAATCGATAATGGGCCGGCTGTATCGCCGCCCCCAGGCGCGTGGAAATTTCGTACCCGACCACGATCGCATTGAGCAGGGCCCGGCCATCGCTATTGCACGTCTCCGCCGCAGCCAAGGCCGCTGCGATGACCGGACATCCCGGATGGTATACGGCGTCGCGGAAAATATCATCGAATTCGACTGTATGGGATATGCTGCCATTGATCCAGGCCGCCGTCGCCGGAAATACCTTGGCATTGAATCCCGGAAGTCGGGCTTGCCCATGGCCCAGCTCATCGGCATGGGCCTTGAGTAACGCCAGGCCAGGCGATACCCGGGTTCCCGGGTAAAGGGCCGCCAGCCAATCCAGCACGGCCCGCTTGGCGTGATGCAACACCGGTTCGGGCAGGTCGGTTCGCTGGCTATCGGCCGCACCGTAAGCGGCAAGTTCATGTATAAGCATAAGTGAAACCAAGTATCGGAAAGCTATTGAAAATCGCTGGATTCATTCTAGAGAAACCGCCGGCCTGAGCTTTGAAATAAATTCAACGGTGCTATCTCGGCTGCGCCAAGCCCACACCTGCACAAGAACGCACCCGACGCCTGGCCTTGCCCGCGACTAGGCTATTTACCGACAACGATTCCCGGCATCTGCCATATCGCCAAGCGGAAACAGCCGTTTCGCGCGGCCCGTCACGGCGGATCTCCCCTGGCATCGCGCTATCGCTTGCCGTCCGGGTTACCATCACCAACGGTGATGCTGTCCATGACCATTTGTAGCTTACGCCGGGCATCGTTTGCGCATAGACTTGGGTAAGACAAGCGTCATCATGCCCGATCCCGTGGCCACCGCGGGCTGCCATGACAAATAGAATGACTGCTTAAGCAAATCAATAACAAGGAGACACTTCGGATGCGACAAGGCATACTTTCTTTTCTGCTGGCCTGTGCCGGTGCCCTGGGAATCACGGCCAATGCCTGCGCAGCGGTCGATTTTTCGCGGAAGCCAATACGGTTGATCGTGCCCAGTTCCCCGGGTTCGGGCCTGGACAACCTGGGGCGCGCCTTTGCGCCGGTCCTGGCGGAGAAACTGAAGCAATCGGTCGTGGTAGAGAACCTGGCCGGCGCATCCAATATATCGGGCACCCGCGAACTGGTGCGCGCCAAGCCCGACGGCTACACGTTGGAGCTGATTTCATCCAATCACGCGGTGAATCCGGCACTGCACAAGGATCTGCCTTACGACTCAATCAAGGACATCACCCCCATTTCCAATCTTGTGTCATCGCCGCTGGTGCTGGCTGTCCCCGCGACCTCGCCCTACAAGACGGTTGAAGATCTGGTGGCAGCGGCTAAAAAGGCGCCTGGCACAATCAACTATGGTTCGGCAGGCGTGGGAACCTCGCTGCACCTGGCGGGCATGCTGTTCGAGAAGCATGCCGGCGTGCAACTGATGCATATTCCCTATAAAGGGGGCAATACCACGGTCAACGATTTGATTTCAAACCAGATCCAACTGGCGTTCCTGGCCGTGGCCAGCGTGTCGGAACAAATCAAGGGCGGCAAGCTGCGCGGACTGGCGGTCACCTCGGCCAAGCGCAGCGCCATCGTGCCGGATATGCCCGTGATGGCGCAAGCCGGCGTACCCGGTTATGTTTATGAGCCCTGGCTTGGCTTGATCGGTCCAGCCGGCCTGCCTGATGACATTCGCGATAAGCTGAACACCACGCTCAAGGAAGTGTTCGCCGTGCCGCAAGTTAAAGCCAAGGTGGAACAACTGGGTTTCAATATCATTGTGTCGGATCCGTCCAGCTTCGGCAAGACTATCCAGCACGACATCGACGAAAGCACGCAAATGCTTCAATAAGGCCACGATCAAGTCTGCCTTGTCGCGGCAGGCCCGTTTGCCGGGACAAGGCAGGCACATCACAACCGGCATTGTGATGGATCATGCCCGGGAAAGGGTCCATCACTCAGCAACCATCCCGCCCGTGCATCCATTCGCCACCGTTCAGTGATGTTGCCCCCGAATCCCTGGTTTTTCACTATTTACTTACATGCCGCGCAATGCTTTAATCCCAGTCAAGCCTGAATTTCGCGAGTTTGACTTGTGGTCCATTGATCCCACCTCCCTGCATTTGTTTATTGCCGTCTGTGAAACCGGCAGTATCGCGCGCGCCGGCGAGCGTGAACTGCTTTCAGCCGCGGCGGTCAGCAAGCGCATGGTCGAAATAGAAAGGAAAATCGGCGCGCCATTGTTGCTGCGCAGCCAGCGCGGTGTTACGCCGACACCGGCCGGGCAAGTATTGCTGCGGCATGCCCGCAGCATCATGATTGATTACCGCAAGCTGCAAAGCGAACTGAGCGAGCATGCACAGGGCGTCAAAGGCCACGTCCGGCTGCTGTCCAATGTCTCGGCGATCATGGAGTTCCTTCCCGCCGATCTGACATCGTTCCTGGAGACCCATCAGAATATCCAGGTGGACCTGGAAGAACATTACAGCAGTGATATTCCTCGAAAAATCGAAGACGGCAATGCCGATATCGGCATCTGCCGCGATTTCGTGCCGACCGGGAATACCCGGGTCACGCCCTATCGCTACGATCACTTCGCCATTGTCGCCAACAAAGCGCATCCGCTGGCCGATCGAACCTCGCTCCTATTCGAGGAGACCCTGGACTATCCCCAAATCGGGTTTTCGATGCAGACTTCCATGAACACGCTCATGTCGCATATCGCCGGACGTCAGGGCAAGACCCTTACCTACCGCACGCATGTCAGTTCATTCGATGCCGCCTACCGCCTGATCGAAGCCAACCTGGCGATCGCAGCCCTGCCCCGAGAGGCCGTGCAGCGCTACGCCTACCTGTATAACCTGAAGTTGATCCCGCTGGAAGATCCCTGGGCCAAGCGCAATTTCGTGCTTTGCACGCACGCAAACGAGAGTCTTTCGGGCGCGGCGCAAAAGCTGTTTGACCATTTGCTGGCGCAAGCCGGCGCAACCGACAACGAATGAACGGTCGCGACGGCCGCCCATAACCAAAGCCGATGGTTGCCATGACCTAACGGGGATTACCCTCGAACGCATTTGCGCATAGACTGTCACTGTCGCTTGAAAGGATTCATTATGACAGGACAGCCCATCATCATTCAGGAAGTCGGCCTGCGGGACGGTTTGCAGAGCATCTCCACACCCATGTCGACGCAGGACAAGAAACGTTGGATTCGCGCGGCCTACGACGCGGGCCTGCGTCATATCGAAGTCACCTCTTTCGTGCCGCCTCGGCTGCTGCCGCAATTGGCCGACGCCGCCGAGATCGTGGCGTATGCACGGGGTCTGGACGGCCTGACGGTAACGGCGCTGGTGCCCAATCTCAAGGGCGCGGAGAACGCGCTCAAGGCAGGCGCACACCGCATCGTGGCGCCGGTTTCGGTCAGTATGCAACATAGCCTTGCCAACGTGCGACGCCCCCCGTTGGAAATGGTCGCGGAGCTGGCCCGAATGCGGGCGTTGATCGATGCGGGCAATACCGGCACCCAATTGATTGCCGGGCTGTCTACCGTATTTGGCTGCACCCTGCAGGGCGTGGTGCCGCTAGACGATGTGTGCACGGTAAGCCAGGCATGCTTGTCGGCCGGCGCCGACACCGTCGCCCTGGCCGATACCACCGGGCACGCCACGCCATGCCAGGTGGGCGAAGTGATCGGCGCCGTGCGATCCATCGCGGGCGAGCGCCTGCGCAGCATGCATTTTCACGACACCCGTGGCATGGGATTGGCCAACACCGTTATCGCGCTGCAAAACGGCATTACCGAATTCGATGCCTCGCTGGCCGGCATTGGCGGCTGTCCGCATGCTCCTGGCGCGACCGGCAATGTCGTCACCGAAGACCTGGTGTTCATGTTGGAAAGCATGGGCTATCGCACCGGCATTTCGGTTGACCGTTTGCTGGCCTGCCGGGACATTCTGCGGCAAGCCTTGCCCGATGAGCCACTGCACGGCTTCATCGGCAAGGCGGGGCTACCCAATACCTTTTCCACACAGGCACAAGCAATACAATGAGCAATGATACAACCGAGTCCCTGCCGCTGGCAGGCGTGCGCGTCGTCGAAATGTCGCATATGGTGATGGGCCCGACTTGCGGTATGATTCTGGCCGACCTGGGTGCCGACGTCATCAAGATCGAACCCATTAGCGGAGACAAGACCCGCGAGCTGCTGGGTGCTGGGGCCGGCTTTTTCCGCACGTTCAACCGCAATAAAAAGAGCATGTCGGTCGACATCAAGGATCCGCAAGCGATCGAGGCCGTGCTCAGGCTGGTCGATACCGCGGACGTCTTCGTGGAAAATTTCAAACCCGGTCGCATGGCGTCGCTGGGGCTGGATTACGCCGCTTTGCGGCAACGCAACCCAGGTCTGATCTATGTGTCGCACAAAGGGTTCTTGCAGGGCCCTTATGAAAAGCGCCTGGCCCTGGATGAAGTCGTGCAGATGATGGCCGGCCTGGCGTATATGACCGGTCCGGTCGGACGACCCTTGCGCGCCGGCACCTCGGTAAACGATATCATGGGCGGCATGTTCGGCGCGCTGGGCGTGCTGGCCGCACTGTTCCAGCGCAACGCGACGGGCAAAGGCAAGGAAATTCAAAGCGCGCTGTTTGAAAACTGCGTGCTGCTCTCTGCCCAGCATATGCAGCAATACGCGGTCACCGGCATTCCCGCCAACCCCATGCCGGAGCGCATCAGTGCCTGGGGCATTTACGATATTTTCGAGCTGGCTGGCGGCCGCCTCATGTTCATTGCCGCGACCGGCGATGGCCCATGGAAGGAACTATGCGATATCCTGCAACGCAGCGACCTCTATGCCGACCCACGCCTGAAGACCAACAACGATCGCGTGATTGCCCGCCCGTGGCTGATACCGGCGCTGGGCGAGACGCTGAAGCAATTTGACGCCGAGAAATTGGCGCCCATCTTCGAGGACCGCCAGATTCCCTTCGCCTATATTACCAAGCCGGAAGAACTGTTCGATGACCCACACCTCCAGCAAAGCGGCGGTCTGGGCCGGCAAATACTGGAAGACGGCACGGCAACGCCAATGCCGCTGCTGCCCATCAGCATGGACGGCCGGCGCCTGCAGCCGCGGCAGCCGATCGCAAGGATTGGCGAACATACCGAAAGTGTTTTGCGGGAACTGGGCTACGATGCCGCCGAGATTGCGCGCCTGGCCGCGGCCGGCGTGCTCAAGGTTGCCTAGCCAAATTGGACAACGCGTATCAACGGCGCGGTCCGTCGATACGCCCTTGGCCTATGTGCGCCCCCATGACTTCAGCTATTGCGATCGTGATCAGTTGGGATCCCCTGCCTGGCGCTGACCGCCCCGAGCCCCGCGATGGTGAAGGTGTGCATATGGCGCGCCATGTCCTCCACGCGATGCGAATACAGGGCCTGTATCGGTGTCTCGATGCGCCGGTCAAGGATCAGCAATAGCAGCACCGGCCCGATGACGCTGAGCACGGATCGCAACAGTTCGGGTTCGTCGACCGACAGGCCCGTCAGTTCCATGATCACATCGCGCAGTACCTCGAACTTGGGCAGCGTATCCTCTTGCATGACCTGCGCCAGCAGCGGCGATGGCGCCAGCAGTTCCCGCGCCCACAGGCGAATATGCCAGCTTTTGGCGTCATAGGTGGCGCGCAGCAACCCCTCGATAAGCAAATAAAGTTTTTCCGAAGGCGGCGCGGCGCTTTGCCCGATCTGCCGCACGAAGTCCAGGCTCATGACCTCGCGATGGACTTCCTTGAGCAGAACCAGATATAAGCCGTCTCGACTGCCGAAATGATAGTTCACCGCAGCCATATTGACGCCCGCGCGCTCGCAGATCGCCTTGCTGGTGGTATCGGCATAGCCGCGCTCGGCAAACAGTGCGCCAGCCTGCGCGATAATATGGCGCACCGTCGCATCGCCATCGCTGCGGCTGGAGCGATCATTGCGAGTCGGATTGGCCGGTACGCGCCTTCTCGCCTTGGTTTCGGTGGTTTTCTTTGTACTCATGATTGTTGTAATAACTATAAACTGCTGCCAGCTTTACATATAATTCAAATTTGAATTAGAATTATAGCGTAAATCATCATCGCCGACACACATCGTGAACGGATTCTTTCAATCATGAACAAGAAAATTGCAGCTGTAATCATTCTCGCTGTCGTTGTCATTGCAGCAGGATCCTGGTGGTTCTACTGGCGTCCCACTCCCGTAATGGACCATCTAACCCTGTATGGTAATGTCGATATCCGCCAGGTATCGCTGGCCTTTGAAAACAGCGACAGAGTCCGCGAAATGCGCGTTGAAGAAGGCGACAGCGTGAAGGCCGGCCAGGTGCTGGCACTGCTCGATACCCGCAGCCTTGCACTGCAGGCCGGGCAGGCGAAAGCACAGGTTGGCGCGCAGGAACAGGCCTTATTGCGCTTGAAAAACGGCACCCGCCCCGAGGAAGTGGACCAATTGCAGGCGCAGGTCAGGGCAGCCGAAGCCGAAACAAGGCAAGCGCAGATTCGCTATAAGCGAATGAAGGATATCGCCACACGCTCAGGCGGACAAGCGATCAGCAAGCAGGAAGTCGATGACACGTTGGCCACGGCGCAAGTCGCCGAAGCCCAGCTTGAGAACCAACGCAAGGCGCTGAGGCTGGCCCAGATCGGTCCACGCAAAGAGGACATCGCGCAAGCGCAGGCAGAGCTGGAAGCGGCCAGGGCAAGCCTGGCGTTGCTGGAGCATCAGCTGTCTTTGGCCGTACTCAAGGCCCCGACCGATGCCATTGTACGGGCCAGGTTGCTAGAACCCGGCGACATGGCTTCTCCGGCAAAACCGGCCTACACACTGGCGCTCACTTCGCCAAAATGGGTCCGGGCCTATGTGAATGAAATCCAGCTGGGTCATATCAAACCGGATATGACCGCCTCGGTACGCACAGACAGCCATCCCGACGAAGCGATCGCCGGGCGCATCGGCTATATCTCGCCGGTGGCCGAATTCACGCCGAAAAATGTCCAGACCGAGGAACTGCGCACCAGTCTTGTCTACGAGGTGCGCATCCTGGTTGACGATCCGCAGAACCGCTTGCGCCTGGGCATGCCCGCCACCGTGGATATCGCACTGGACAAGGCGGTATCCAATGACGGCGGCGCGCTTTCAAGCAGGCCCGGCAAATGACCAGCCGCATTCCCGCAGCTGGCGACCGTGCCGTCACCGCTAGCAATCCGGATCCAGCGGGAACAGCCGCATCCGCGCATACCGCCGATGAATTCATCGTCAGCGCCGCGGGTGTCAGCAAGCGTTTCAAGGTCAAGGAAACCGGTGCCTTGGTACAAGCGCTCGACAACATCGATATCCAGGTCGCTACCGGTCAGCTTACCGCCATTGTCGGGCCCGATGGCGCCGGCAAGACCACTTTCCTGAGGCTCGTTTCGGGCCTTATGCGGCCCGACGCCGGGACTTTGCGGGTGCTGAATACCGATGTGGCTCGCAACGCGCAGTTTGTACAGGATCGCATCAGCTACATGCCGCAGAAGTTCGGCCTGTATGAAGATCTGAGCGTGCAGGAAAATCTCGATCTGTACGCCGATCTGCACGGGGTGCCGCAGGAGATACGCCGCCAGCGCTTCGCCAGCCTGCTTGAGATGACAGACCTGAAACGCTTTACCCCGAGACTGGCCGGCAAATTGTCCGGAGGCATGAAACAAAAACTGGGACTGGCCTGCACGCTGGTCCGCTCACCGGCGTTGCTGCTGCTGGACGAACCCACCGTGGGCGTAGACCCCCTGTCACGCCGCGAACTATGGGAAATCGTCGCGCAATTGCGGGAACAGGAAAATCTTTCGGTGTTGTTGACCACAGCCTATCTGGACGAAGCGGAGCGCTGCGCCAGCGTATATGTATTGCATGAAGGCAAATTGCTTTCCAGCGGGCCACCGGAAAGCACCAGCGAAAAAGCGCGGGACCTGTGCTATTTGATTACGCCGCTGGACAATGAGCATCCGCGCGATCTGCAAGCCCGGTTGCTGGACGACGCCGATGCCGTGATCGATGCCGTTCCCGAGGCTGGCCAAGTCCGTATGATTCGGCGCGGCAACGCGGATCTATCACATATGAAATTAAATGGACACCATCTGGAGGCCGCGCGCGCGCGGCTGGAAGACGGATTCATGGTGCTGCTGCGCGCCGGCAGCGAAACGGCGGGCAATGTGCCGGCAATCGCGCATCCCGCGCCACGCCATATCGCGGGAAACAGCGATGAGGCCGGCAATGGTATCGACAACCACAACGTCGTCATTGACGTACGCGATCTGGTTCGAAAATTCGGCGATTTCACGGCGGTGGACAGCACCACTTTCAACGTCAAGCGCGGAGAAATCTTCGGCTTGCTCGGACCCAACGGCGCCGGCAAAACAACAACTTTTCGCATGCTTTGCGGTCTATTGCCTGCCACCAGCGGCCATGCGGAAGTTGCCGGCATGGACATGCGCAAGGCGCGCGCCGAGGCGCGGCAACGCATCGGCTATGTCTCGCAGAAATTCGCGCTATACGGCAACCTGTCGGTACTGGAGAATCTGCGTTTTTTCGGCCGCGCCTACGGTCTGATGCGCACCCGTCTGGCGGATCGCATCGCTGCTGTACTTTCCCAATTCGATCTGCAACGCTATGTCAAGATGCCCGCGGGACAACTGCCGGGCGGCGTCAAACAGCGCCTGGCCATGGCCGTCGGCCTGTTGCATGAACCCGACGTACTGTTTCTGGACGAACCGACCAGCGGTACCGATCCGCTGGCCCGCCGCGGATTCTGGCGCCGCATTACCGCGCTGGCTGGCAGTGGCACCACCATTGTCATTACCACGCATTTCATGGAAGAAGCCGAGTATTGCGATCGCATCGTCATTCAGGATGCGGGCAAGCTGGTAGCTTACGGTACACCCGATGAGGTGCGCAGGCAGGCGGCGGGCAACGATCGCATGACCATGGAAACGGCCTTTATCCGCATTGTCGAGCAGGGTCGCAGCGAGCGCCAGAACGGTCGGAAGGTGGCGGCATGAACACGCAGACGCCACGTCAATCGCCGGAGCGTCCATCCGCGCCCCCTGCACAGGCTTACCACAGTGGTTTCTGGCTTCGCCTGATCTCTCTGACCCGCAAGGAATTTCGCCAATTATGGCGCGATGCCAGCAATCTGATGATCGGCATCGGCTTACCCATCGCATTGATCCTCATCTTCGGCTATGCGCTTACCTTCGACGTGCGCGACGCGCGCGTGGCCGTGGTCCTGGAGGATCCGTCGCCGACCGCGCAAAGCCTGGTCTCCAGCCTGGATTTATCCCCGTATTTCATTCCTGTCAAAGTCACCTCCATGCACGAGGCCACGCAAATGATGAAAGCGCATGAGTCCGATGCCGTGCTCAGGATTCCATCCGATTTTTCCCGTCGCCTGTCGGTTGGCGACGCGCAAGTGCAGACGTTGTTGCTGGGATCCGACCCCACGCGCGCCAGCGCCATTCGCAGTTACCTGGAAGGCGCGGTGGCAATCTGGGGCCAGAAGCAAGCGGTGCGCGGCAACAGCCACGCGAGCACGGGTACGGTGACCATCGTCGATCGCATGTGGTTCAATGCCGCCAACAACAGTACCTGGTATCTGGTTCCCGGTCTTATCGCGCTTATCATGACACTGGTTGGCACATTCCTGACCGCGCTGGTCATGGCCCGCGAATGGGAACGCGGCACGATAGAAGCGCTGTTTGTCACCCCGGTTCATCCCGTGGAAATCCTGATCGCCAAGATCATTCCCTACTTCCTGGTCGGTCTGTTCGGATTGGTCATGTGCGTGTTCACCGCGCGCGTGCTGTTTGACGTACCGATCTATGGTTCGATGTGGGTACTGGTGCTGGCATCAATGCTGTACATGTTCGTTTCGCTGGGCATCGGCCTGCTGATTTCGGCCATGACGAAGAACCAGTTCCTGGCCAGCCAGGTGGCATTGCTCGCCAGTTTCCTGCCGGCCATGATGCTGACCGGCTTCATATTCGATCTGCGCAACGTGCCCACGGCGGTGTATGTCATCGGCCAACTGGTGCCGGCGACATACTTTCTGGAGCTGGTCAAATCGCTGTTCCTGGCCGGTGACTACTGGCCGATGATCATCAAGAATTGCGGCGTGCTCGCCGCCTATGCCGTCGTCCTGCTCGGACTGGCGCGCTTTGTCACCCGCAAGACCCTGGATTGACGTTTATGCTGGCCTTTTTTCATTACTTGCTGCGCCTGGCCAATCTGTGCCAGAAAGAGTTCATCGCGGTCCTGAAGGATCCGGCCAATCGCGTTATTCTCATCGTCCCGCCGATTCTGCAGAGTCTGCTGTTCGGTTATGCGGCCAATTTCGATCTGACCAACGTGCCATACGCTGTCCTGGATGAAAGCCGTGGCGGCGCATCGACCGAGCTGATCGCCCGTTTCGACGGCACTGGCGTCTTTCACCGCGTGGCGACGCTGGAGTCGGCCAGTCAGATTGCAGACGTCATCGATACCGGCTCCGCGCTGCTGGTCGTGCATTTCAGTCCCGATTTTGAACGGCTGTTGTCGGCGGGCCAGGCCACGCCGTTGCAGGTCATCCTGGATGGCCGCAATTCGACCACGGCAGGCTCTGCGGCTGGCCAGTTGCAGGCGATTGTGTCTGCGTATAACCAGCGCGATGGCAAGCAGGGCGGCCCGGCCGTAACCGTTACCTCGCGCGCCTGGTACAACCCCAATCTGGAGACACGCTGGAATATCGTACCGGCGCTGATCGCTTCACTAAGCATGATTCAAACCATCATGCTGGCTGCGCTATCGGTGGCGCGCGAACGCGAACAGGGAACCTTCGATCAGCTGCTCGTCACTCCCTACACGCCGCTGCAGATCATGATCGGCAAGGCCTTGCCCTCGATTGCAATCGGATTATCGCAGGCCATGCTGGTGCTGGCCATTTCCCTGTATTGGTTCGATATTCCCATGGCGGGCAGTTTCTGGGCTCTGCTGCTGGCCATGCTGATGTTCATGGTCACCATCGTCGGCATCGGGCTATCCATCTCGGCGCTCTCGGCCAATATGCAACAGGCGATGCTTTATACGTTTGTGCTTATCATGCCGCTCACGCTATTGTCTGGACTCGCGACGCCGGTGAGTAATATGCCCGAGTTCATGCAAATCGCCACTTACGCCAATCCGTTGCGCTTTGCCATCGACCTGGTGCGCAGAATCTACCTCGAGGGCTCGCCGCTGACGCTGCTGTGGCACGACTTCATTCCCTTTATCGGCATCACGCTGGTTACCATGCCGTTGGCGGCATGGTTGTTCAGGCACAAGCTGTAGCCTGCCGCTGCCGATTCGGTTGTCGGCGGGCAACGGCCGTGGGCCGGCATATCAGGCTGCCAGTGGATGCACCGACCTGGCGGTCAGTACCATGCGGTTCCAGGCATTGATGGTCGTGATTGCCAAGGTATAGGCAACCACCTCTTGTTCCGGGAAAAATTCGCGCATGGCCTCGTAGCCATCGTCAGGCGCACCGCTATCGGCAATCAGTGTAATGGCTTCGGTCCATGCCAGCACGGCGCGTTCCTCTGCGCTGAAGACCTGGGCCTCGCGCCATACGCAAAGCAGATCCAGTTGCTGCTGCGAGACGTTATCCGCACGCGCCTCGTTGAGATGCATATTGACGCAATAGGTGCAGCCATTGATCTGCGAGGCGCGGATCTTGATCAGATGCAGCAATGTCTTGTTCAATTGCTTGTTGCTCACGGTTGCCGCCTCCAGCGCCAGCATGGCTTTGAATACAGCGGGGGCAGTCGTGGGAAAATCATAACGGGCTTGCATTATTCACTCCGATTGAAAAACGGTAAGTACTGGAAAATTCGGGCTCTGCTATCGGGCGGGCGATCGGTGGCGATCGGTCTATCCCCTTTCTGGCCAGTGGCGGCAAGCGCCAGTCATAGGGCTTGCGCGATATTCATTGCGCCAGCGGTTCGGGCTGTGACGCCACCATGGCCGCTTGCTTTTTCACCGCTTCCGGCATCATCCGGAAGCTGATGGCCATGCGGTTCATCGCATTCATCAGGGAAATCACAATCGTCAGGTCAGCCAATTCCTTGCCGTTGAATTCGGCGGTAACGGCAGTGTACGCCGCGTCTGGAACATGCGTCTGCGAAACACTGGTCACGCTTTCCGACCAGCGCAGCGCGGCCTGTTCCCTGGCGGTGAAGAGCGCGTCGGCTTCATGCCAGACTGGCACCATAAGGATTTTTTCCAGGCTTACCCCGCGCTTGAGCAAATCCCGGGAATGCTTGTCGATGCAATAGGCGCAGCCATTGATCTGCGAAACCCGCAGGTAAACCAGGTCGATGAGTATGGGATCAAGTCCGCATTGGCTGACATAGGTCATCAGGGGGACAAACGCTTTCCTGCCTTCCGGGGCGACAGCGCCGTATTCGATTCGTTCCACAGTCATGATTATTCCTCTCACAGTGATCGCTACAATGGATAACCAGATAGTAAGGCCGAATATGGACAGGAAAAAGAGCCAAGAATCGATATTTCGACCAGGCCATGATGCGTCGCTTTATCTGTCATATCGGTCACGATGGCATGCGAGGCCCGGCAGCACGCCGGGCCCATTGTCGTTTTCTATGCCAGCAACGGCAGTATTCGCCGGGCCAGTGCTTGCGCGTGCCTGCGGTCGACAATGTTGGTAAAGCTAAGCAGCAGGGCGGATCCCGTCGGCGGGCTCATATAGCAATCGGACAGGGCATGCGCGAACATCTGCTGATCGCGCATGCGTTGCGCGATCTCGCCGTCCTGTAACACACCCTTGCCGCGAAGCACCAGGTGCATGCCACCTGGCTGGGGATCCACTTGCACATACTCGCCCAGAACATCGCCCAGGCCGGCTGCCGCAAAATCGCGTCTTTCCGCATACAGCTTGCGCATGCGCTGGATATGACGGGCGAAATGACCTTCTTTCATGAAGGCCGTGACGATCGCCTGCGTAAGCTGGGGAACGCCGCCACCGAATGTCCCCATCAGTTGGGTAAAACGCGGCACCAACGAGGGCGGAGCGACGAAATAAGCCAGGCGAATGCCTGGCGTCAGCACCTTGCTGAAGGTACCAGAGTAAATGACCCTTCCATCGCCATCCAGGCTTTTCAGCGCCGGCAAGGGACGCCCCTGGAAGCGGTACTCGCCGTCATAATCGTCCTCAAGGATCCAGGCATCGCGCCGGCCCGCCCAGTCCAGCAACGCCAGTCGCCTGGGCAGCGACAGCGAGACGCATAGCGGGCTCTGGTGCGCCGGGGTAACCACGGCCAAGCGCGCTCGCGGCGCACTGCGCACGCCCTGCTCCACGCACAGCCCCTGCTCGTCCACCGGCACCGGCGCCAATCTCATGCCTGACTCGTCCAGCACGGCACGCGTCGGCAGATAGCAGGGGTCCTCCACCCACGCCGTTTCTCCTGCTTGCATGGCCGCCCTGGCGGCCAATTGCAGGGTCTGGCGATAGCCGGTGGTAATGAATACCTGTTCGGGTGTGCAGTCGATGCCGCGCGATACGCGCAGGTAGCCTGTAACTGCGGCACGCAGTTCGCCCGACCCCGACATGCCCGGATACACTAGATCCTCACTGCGGATGGCCCGCGCGCAGCGCGCGGCCAGACGCGCCCAGATTTTGCGCGGAAAGGCATCCAGCGCCGGCAATCCCATCTGAAATGGCCTGGGTCCGTCCGGATAGCCGCCGAAGATCTGGACCGGCGACTGGGGCTGCGGCACAGGAGGAATCGGCGCGGGCGCGGCCGCATGGTGCCGCACGCCATCCATAACCACGGTCCCGGCCTGCCCTCGCGCTTGTACATACCCTTCCGCGGCAAGCAAGCCATAGGCGGTTTCGATCGTGCCGCGCGCCAGCCCCAGCTCCCTGGCCAGCGCCCGGGCGGCGGGAATCCGCTCGCCCGGCCGGATCAGGCCTTCGGCGATGGCATTGCGCAAACGCAAATAGATCTGCTGGTACAGCGGCGCTTCAGCGCGTGGATCCAGCGTGGATAGATCAAGCTTTCCATCTGATTCATGGGCGTCGACATTCATGGACTAGTCAAAATGTTGGTTCTTGGCCCTTCTGATTATGGCATAACGACACTAGCATAAAGCCATGATCGCAAGCAATCACAAATGAAACCCATGACCGGAACAGCCGATATGACCCAAACCAAAATGACAAACCGTGCCAACAGCGCCATCACAGCCATTGATGGCGGTGCCGGCTTGATCGAAGAGAACGCCGCCGCTGTTCGTCTGGCGCATCTGGAAACCGCCGAACAACTGCGTAGCGCCTTCCCCGTGATGCAGCAACTACGCCCGCACCTGCAAAGCGAAACCGATATGGTGGCGCGCATCCAGCACATGCGGCAGAGCGACGGCTACCGGCTGCTGGCTGCCGAGCGTGGCGGGCAGGTACTGGCGCTGGCGGGCTATCGCATCCAGGAGAACCTGATCTACGGCCGCTTCCTGTATGTGGATGACCTGATTACCCTGGACACGGCAAGAAGCGCGCGCCTGGGTGCCCGGCTGCTGGACGAGGCCAAGGCGATTGCCCGCTCCCAGCACTGCAACCGGCTCGTGCTCGATACCGGTTTGGCGAACTGCCTGGCGCAACGTTTCTATTTCCGCCAGGGATTGTTAAGCACCGCCCTGCATTTCAGCGAAATATTGACACCCGCCTGATCTTTCAGAAAATTGCATCGCGACAGGCAATACTATTCCATATGAAAATCAAGAGCCAGCAGAAATATGAATATATTACATTTGACATTCAGCCCGCGCCATTCCAAATCCTTGAGTACGCGTTTATCCGAAGACATCGTGCATCAACTTCAGTCACACCATGACAATTGCAATATAATTAGAAGGGATCTTGGAAGCCTGCCGCTGGCCCGCATTGACGACGCATATGCGCAGGCATTATCAAACCCGGCAAGTCTGGATAGCGCGAGCATGAATGCGGGCGCGATGGCGGAATCGGAAACATTGATACGCGAACTGGAAGCCGCCGATATTGTCGTTATCGGCACGCCCATGCATAACTTTACCGTGCCCGTGGCGCTGAAGGCCTGGATCGATCTGGTCGTGCGGATACATCGCAGCTTCGCGGCCACGCCGCAAGGCAAGGTAGGCAAGCTGCGTGACCGGCCGGTGTATATCGCGATTGCCTCGGGCGGTTACTTCGGCACGGAACGGGCGCGACAGCCGGACTTTCTCACACCCTATCTCAAGGCGATACTGGGAACCATCGGGCTGCATGACTTGCGGTTTTCCTCGGAACAAGGAACGGCATTGGCTGGGGAAAAACAGGATATTTCAAATGTAGTTACCGCGTCGGCATAAGCCGGCCGCACGCGTCGGATCAGGAGCCCGTCTTCGGGCTCTGCGCTATCTGGATCGACAAGCAGGCAGGCATAAAGCCTCACTTCCCGATGCAGAAGCTCGAAAAAATTTCCCCCAGCAAATCATCGCTGGAGAACTGCCCCGTGATGCTCCATAGCGATTCATGCGCCAGCCGCAGTTCTTCGGCGAACAGGTCCAGCACCCGGTCGTTTTGCGCCGCATGCTCCTTAGCCTTGAGCAAATGCTCCGCCGCCGCCTGCAGAGCTTCCAAGTGCCGCTCCCGCGCCAGCCATGGCGATTCGCCGCTGGGGTTCCAGCCGGCGATCTGCAGCAATTTGCTGCGCAGCACGTCCAGCCCGGTTTCATGCACCGCCGAAATCAGAATGCGCGAGACCTCGTGGCTGCTGGCCGTATTGCCGTTGGCCGCCGGTTTGCCGATAAGCTGCTTCAATTGCATATCGTCCAGCAGATCAATTTTATTGAATACCTCCAGCACCGGCGTGCGCGCCGGTAAGCGGCGCGTGATACCCGCATCCAGCTCATCGTTGGGCGTGCGTGCGTCTTGCAGATGGATGATCACGTTCGCCTTTTCTATTTCCGCCCAGCTGCGCGCAATGCCGATACTCTCGACGGTGTCGTCGGTCTCTCGCAAGCCGGCGGTATCCACGATATGGATCGGCACACCATCAATATGAATCTGCTGGGTCACCTTGTCGCGGGTGGTGCCGGCAATCGGCGTCACAATCGCGATATCGTCGCCCGCCAGCGCATTGAGCAGGCTGGACTTGCCCACGTTAGGCTGGCCCGCCAGGACCACATGCATGCCTTCGCGCAGGATCATGCCCTGGCGCGCCTGGCGGATCAGTTCGGCGACCGCCGCCAGGATTCCCCCAAGGGTTTCGCGCGCCTGGTATTTCTCCAGAAACTCGATTTCTTCCTCGGGAAAGTCCAGCGTGGCTTCCACCAGCATGCGCAAATGGATAATCTGGTCCGCCAGATTATTGACCTGGGTCGAAAACGTGCCACTGAGCGAGGCCATGGCGCTGCGGGCGGCCGCTTCGGACGAGGCATCGATCAGATCGGCCACGGCTTCGGCCTGGGCCAGGTCCAGGCGATTGTTCAGGAATGCCCGTTGCGTAAATTCCCCCGGTTCGGCATGGCGCAGCCGAAAAGGCGCGCCCGCCTGCAGGCAGCGGTCGAGAATACGCTTGAGCACAGCCGGGCCGCCGTGGCCCTGCAATTCCAGCACATCTTCTCCCGTGTAGGAATTGGGCGCCCGGAAATAAAGCGCGATGCCCTCGTCTATGGGCAGGCCCTGCTGGTCGCGAAAAGGCAGGAAATGGGCATGGCGTGGGACCAATTCGCGCCCCAACAGCAAGGGGATGTAGGTGGAAAGATCGGGACCGGAAACACGGATAACCCCGATACCGCCCCGGCCGGGCGCAGTTGCAATGGCAACGATAGGGTCATTATTGAAAACAGGCATAAAGGCACGAAGAGTCAGTTTTACCTATTATATCGGGTATTGTCGGCGCTTCCGCGCCGGCGGGCCCGCAAGTGACAGCCCGGCCCAGGCAGGGCGAACGCTCCCGATTATCACAGATGAATATGTTTATTACGTTAAACCATGGACTTTTTTTTTCAATGGTGGTAAATTGGAACTTCAGCCACTTGCCCGCACCTAGTGCGGGCATTTTTTTCGTCCCGGCATCCCGGCGACAAGCCCATTGGCTATTGGCGCGCGGTGGGTACGCTTGCCTCTGACACCCGAACATCGCAATGGCCTGCTTCATACAAGCACGCTTCCTGCGGCGCCACATTCTCCTTTCCCCTGTTTTTTATTTCCTTGCGAAGCAGCTCAAACGCCCTGCCTGCTGTTGCTGCCCTTCGTCGATTGGCGAAATAGACAGGTAAGCTTCGTTTTTAAGCCTATTGTCAGATTTCCCATCTTTGCCCGTACCTGCCGCCAATTCTGAGCCTGACTGTTGTTTCGCTTTCAAATTTATACAGTTTTCCTTCGCATTTTTTGCAACAAAAACGTACAATAATTACTTAATTCAAATAAATTATGTCGGGTATGATGCGTCGCTACTTAGCCGGATTCCTGTTTGCGCTTGCCGGCGCTTTGCTGGCAAGCTGGCTTAACCTGCCACTGCCATGGATGATCGGTCCCCTGCTGGCCACGGCGGTCAGCAAGTTGCGGGGCGCCCGCACCCAATCCCACGTCGCATTCAGGAGCATGGGGCAATGGGTCATTGGCACTTCGCTGGGTCTTTACTTCACAGATGAAGTATTGCGAGTCATCTTGGACAATACCCTTGCAATCGTCCTTGGTATGCTGTTTGCCTTGTTTTTGGGTAGCACCGGCGCCCTGCTGTTGCGACGCTGGGCCGGCGTCGATTTCAAGACAGCTTGGTTTGCCTCGGCAATCGGCGGCGCCAGCGAGATGGCCAATCTGGCGGAGCGCAACCATGCCCGTATCGATCGTGTCGCATCCGCCCATAGCCTGCGCGTCCTGTTGGTTGTCGTTATCATTCCGTTTGTGTATAAGTTCCTGGGATTGCACGGACTGGCGTCGAGCACCGTTTCGACACTGGCATTTTCCTACGGCGGTTTCGCGCAGATGATTGCGGTTACCTGCGTCTTTGGCTTTCTTTTCCAGAAACTGCGTATTCCCAATCCCTGGGTGCTGGGACCGTTGTTTATCATGACGGTGCTGACGAGCAACCATATTGAGCTGTCGACGATTCCACCCGAAGTGCAGCATGCGGGCCAGCTGTTTATTGGCTGGTCCCTGGGCGACAAGTTCGGGCCTGATTTTTTTCGCCGCGCACCGAAATACCTGGGCGTCGTCGCCCTTGTATGCCTGGGATCGTTGCTCCTGGCGCTGGGCTTTTCCGCGCTTTTGACCCTGGTATCGGATATTCCCCTGGCCACACTCTACCTTGGCAACAGTCCCGGCGGTATCGCCGAAATGACCATCACCGCCAAAGTCTTGCAGCTCAGCCCCCCGGTTGTCACGGCCTTTCATGTTTCCAGGATGGTATTTGTCTTGCTGGTTACCGGACCGATTTACCGGATTATCGCGAGGAAATATAAGCTGCAATGAAAAAGTCTTCCCCCGTCCAGCAGGATCTTGCCGCCAAGCTCATCCCCTTCATTGTGGGTTGCGCCTTGTTCATGCAGATGCTGGACGCCACCGTGGTGGCCACAGCGCTGCCGATGATGGCCGTTTCCCTGGACGCCACGCCCGTGCGCATGAACGTGGCAATTACCGCCTATTTGCTGGCTGTCGCCGTGTTCGTGCCGATTTGCGGCTGGGCCGCCGACCGCTTCGGCGCCAAACGCCTGTTTATCTTTGCCATTTTCCTGTTTTCCCTCACCTCGCTGACTTGCGCCTTGTCCTGGGATCTGCTTTCCCTTACGGTCTCCCGCTTTATCCAGGGTATTGCCGGGGCAATGATGGTGCCCGTTGGCCGCATTATCATGTTGCGTACCATTCCCCGCAACCAGATACTGAAAGCCACCTCCTTTCTCTCCATCCCCGCCCTGCTCGGCCCCATCCTCGGCCCCCCGCTAGGCGGTTTTCTCGTGACCTACGCGAGCTGGCACTGGATATTCCTGATCAATATTCCAATCGGCATTATCGGCATAGTTCTGGTGCTTAAGTTTGTGATCGAATACAAGAGCGAGAAGAAGCCACGCCTGGACTGGATCGGATTCGTACTCACGGGCATAGGCATGGCTACGTTTGTGATCGGCATCGAGGCCATTGGCAACCACACGCATGGTTATGCCTACCCGATAGGCCTAATCGGCACAGGACTCCTGTGCTGGATACTCTATGTCAGGCATGCCAAGCGTCATGCGGAACCGATCATCGACCTGTCACTGCTTTCCATCCCGA
The DNA here is from genome assembly GCA_040395835.1 of Advenella kashmirensis. Taxonomy (GTDB): domain Bacteria; phylum Pseudomonadota; class Gammaproteobacteria; order Burkholderiales; family Burkholderiaceae_B; genus Advenella; species Advenella kashmirensis_B. The sequence goes on along the minus strand of JBEBPQ010000010.1, from coordinate 9,102 downwards.
CATTCAGCGCGGCTGTGTTGGGCGGCAATATGACGCGACTGGCGGTGGGTGCCATGCCATTCCTGCTTACCTTGCTGTTCCAGGTGGGTTTCGGCTATTCGCCGATGGCCAGCGGCATGATTACCTTTTCGATCGCCGTTGGATCGCTGATGATGAAATTCATCGCGACAGCCGTATTCGGACGCTGGGGGTTTCGCAAGGTGCTGATCATCAACGGCACACTGACCGGACTGATGACGATCACAAACGCATTCTTCATAGAAACCACGCCAGTACTGCTGATGGCTACGCTGCTCTTGCTGGGCGGCTTCTTCCGTTCCTTGCAATTTACCGGCGTGAACAGCCTTGCCTTTGCCGATATCGAACCGGAAGCAATGAGCCAGGCCAGCTCCTTTTCCGCCACCGCGCAGCAGATCGGCATCAGCCTCGGCATGGGTATCGCCACCGTAACGCTGGACCTGAGCATGCAGCTTCGCGGCGCCGAACGCCTGGGCATTGCCGATATACACACCGGTTTCTGGGTCATCGGCCTGCTGTCCATCGTGGCTTCCTACTGGTTCTACAAACTGGATCCCAAGGCCGGCGAAGGTATTACCGTGCACAAGGAGCGCAAGAATCGGGTCCGGTCGGGCAAGCACAGGAATGCGCCAGCGCCCAAAAAAACGGCCACGGCCGCCTCTGAATCGTCCAAAGGCAACTGATTCGCGCAAGACATCTTGCATAAATAAACGGTGCGATAGCGATAGTTTCGGTCCTGTACATACCTTGGCATTGTCTGCCGCCATACCCCTGATCACAGCAGACGCTTGGCAAGGCATACCCACATGCGCCGGAAATTCTCGCCACGCAAGCGACAACGAGAAAATGCGATATCGAAAATAAAAAGCGGCATAATATTACATATGTGATATTATGCCGCTTTGGCGCTGCCAGGACAGGTAATCATCTAGCGATGCTGAATAACCACTCAGGCAATGGCTGCCGCAATTTGCCTGCCCAGCTCGGCAATCTCTTCCATATTGCCCTTGACTTCTGCATGCCGCTGCACTTTCTGCCCTTCGTAACGAGGAACCAGGTGGAAATGAACATGATGGACGGTTTGGCCGGCAACCTCGCCGTTGAACTGGGACATGACAAAGCCATCGGCCTGCGTCACTTTCAGCAAGGCCGGTGCGATCCGCTTGGCGGTAGCCACGCATGCCTTTGCGCCCTCTTCCGATAGCTCCAGCAACGTTGCCGCGGGTTCTTTGGTCAGAATCAGCAAATGCCCGCGCGTCTGCGGCATGATGTCCATCATGGCGAAGGTATGCTCATCTTCGTATATTTTGAACGAAGGGGCTTCTCCGCGAAGGATTTTTGCAAAAATATTCTGACTATTGTAGGCCATTATCGCTCCTGTAAATTTTATCAATAAAATCAGTTGGTTATGGAATCACACACTCAATATCCGGATAATAGCCGGAAAACAGCTTGTAATCCCGTATCTGATGATAGGTCGATTATATGATGACTTGCTCCCAAAGGCCCCCAAAGCCGTCGCACGGCGCATTCTAGTCCCGGATTGCCAGATATCGTGATATCTCGATGGCGCGGGAATAAGACCTCAAAAGCCCGCGGCTGGGCGTGCCAGCGACACTCCTCCCACGCTAGCCAATTCTTGTTTCAACGGCTCAGGTTTACCGGGAATCCGAGTCGACCGCGATACAAGGCAGAGGCCCTGTTCGGGTATCGGTCCGGGCATGGCCGCTTGATCATTGCGCCATTGGTCCACCGCATTAATGCCAAACCGCATAAAAATCGCGTTAGAGATACTAATGAGGACATTAGCTATGGTTAGGCTGACCGGCATGGCCGTACCAAAGTCGCTATCGGTGTCGCTATCGGTGTCGCTATCGGTGTCGGTGTCGGTGTCGGTGTCGGTGTCGGTGTCGGTGTCGGTGTCGGTGTCGGGCAACAGGATGCTCGCGATTTGCCTATTGGACATCAAACTACCTGCGCCTCCGCGGTGCAGCCGCACACATAGATAGCTGGCCTAAATGCCTCCCGATCCGGTTGTCTTCACGGCAATTTTCTTCCTTGAACGGCACCCGTTCTCCTGCCGTGGTCGCGCTTTGCCTGCTGATAGATCGAACCAGCCAGTGCCCATTGCAACAACCTGCCCTTCGCCATCTGTGTATAGCCTCACCCGGGCATTGCGCGGTCTTTAGGTAGGAGGTAGTGGGTCAAGCGCGACTATCCTATACCAGGATAGTAATTTTGCAGTAAAAAGCAAGACAAAACCGCATTGGTCTTCTCCGCAAGCAGATTCGGGCGAACGGCCTTGTTATTTGCTATATACACGAAGCGCTTTCTTGTTTTCCCGGGAAAAGGCAATAATCGTGGCTATTGGCTGACTACTGCCCCTTCCGGGATGCTTCATTACAGAATACCCTCAGGCCATCCCGGAAAACAAGGCTCGGACAAGCATTCTGAACACAAATCCACATTCCGGCAAATCCGCTTTTTATAACAACGATCTGTGGTCCTGCGCTAGATCGAAATTACGACTGGTATTAGCGATTTGCCGGCGGCGGGCTTACCCGCTTCCCGATTACGCTTTAGCAGCGCTGATCCATAATGAAACAAAGCTTGAAAAACTGAGTGATTTGCGACGCATTCTTATGCACCCCATTTTCCGCGCTGCGACTACCTTGCGGAAACCAGGAAATCTCCGGCAGGCATTCCCCTCTTTGGGAACAAAGAAGCTCCTGATTTCCTGCTAAAAAACGAGCAAATCCGACATTTCAGCCTGTGGATAAGCTCTAGCAAAGAAATTGTGAATAACTTATGTACCAATATTTGATAAGCATAGGCCAATTTTTTCGGCTCAAAGTTATTCATTTTTATCCACTTTGGAAAAACAAGGTCCTCACCAGAAAAATTTGTCACTAACCTATTGAATATTCGGAACTATTCTAGAATACTCACATATCCACAAAGTATCTATCTCTTAATCTGTTATATATTCAAAAAGATTAATAACTAGAGGTGCTTGAGCACCTCCAGCGCATTGGCCAGGGTTTCCTGTTTCTTTGCAAAACAAAAGCGAACCAAGGAATGGTTGGATTCTTCTTCATCTGGATCTCTATAGAATGCAGATACCGGAATGACCGTGACTTTCTTTTCCTGAGTCAACCATTTGGCAAAGTCAATTTCACTTTCCGAAGATATGGCGGAGTAATCAGCCAATAGGAAGAAAGTACCTTCGCTACGAATGGGTTTAAATCGAGTGTTCTGCAGGGCTTCATAAAGAAAATCATGCTTTTCCTGATAAAACGCTGGCAGCGATAGATAAGTTTGCGGATTTGCAGAATAAGCGCCCAATGCAACCTGCATTGGAGAGCTAACGGTAAAAACCATGAACTGGTGTACTTTGCGTAGTTCTGTCGTCATTGTTGCGGGCGCGCAGCAGTACCCTATTTTCCACCCCGTGGTGTGATAAGTTTTCCCAAACGAAGAAATAAGAAAGGTTCTGGCTGCCAGACTAGGTCGGGTCGCCAGGCTGAGAAAAGTGTCCCCATTGAGCACAATATGTTCATACACTTCATCGGCAAGTAGGAAAACACTGTGTTTGGCAATAATGGCCTCTAAAGCATCCAGGTCTTGAGACTTGAGCGTTATACCGGTCGGATTATGCGGAAAATTCAGCAAAATCAGGCGGGTCCTGGGTGAAATTGCATCTTCCACCCTACTCCAATCAACAGAAAAACTGCTGTTGTTTTCATTTGGCGCTTCAAGCGGCACAAATACCGGCACCCCACCGGCCAATGTAATTGCCGGAACATAGGAGTCGTAACAGGGTTCAAGAACGATAACTTCGTCCCCAGTATGCACAATCGACAAAATGCTTGCCATCAACGCTTCGGTTGCGCCACTAGTAATGGTAATTTCGGTGTTTTCGTCGTAATGGTGTCCGTAGAGCGTTTCCACTTTCTTTGCGATACTGCTTCGCAGTTGCGGGTCTCCGGGCATATAGGGATATTGATTGTGCCCTGCTTTCATGGCTTCCGTTACCAAATCTACCAAAGCGGGATCAGGATCGAAGTCTGGGAAACCTTGTCCAAGATTAATGGCCTTGAAATCAGCGGCCATTTTGCTCATTACTGTAAAAATTGTGGTCCCAACCAGGGGAAGTTTCGAAGAAATATGTGTTGTCACTTTTTACGTCTCATGCTGTATTAATTTTATCAACAGGGCTATAATCCTTATTATGCCTGATTGTTGAGAATGTTATAAACAATAAATACACATATATACACAGCATATTCATAACGTTATCAACATAGTTATCCACATTTCATTGTTCCACGTGGAACAATTCACTGGATTCTCAAAGTTTTATTAAATCTGCAACCCGATCAAAATATGGTGTTGCATTAAAATGTTCCACGTGGAACATTTTTGTTTATTTATACATCGCTGAAGAAAATGAACTACGCGGACGAATTTGATGTCATTGTTGTTGGTGGTGGCCATGCTGGAACGGAAGCAGCGTTGGCCTCTGCGCGCACGGGCTCAAAAACCTTATTATTGACTCATAATATCGAAACATTGGGCCAGATGTCATGCAACCCCTCGATTGGCGGCATTGGCAAGGGGCATTTGGTTAAGGAAATAGATGCGCTTGGTGGCGCCATGGCTATTGCCGCGGACGAAGGTGGGATTCAGTTTCGAATCTTGAATAGTTCGAAAGGGCCTGCAGTACGTGCGACGCGTGTTCAGGCGGATCGTTTACTTTATAAGCAGGCAATACGTTCCAGATTGGAAAATCAGGAAAATTTATGGTTGTTCCAGCAAGCCGTCGATGATCTTATCCTTGAAGGGGATAGGGTGGTTGGCGCCAAGACTCAGATTGGCGTGGTTTTTCGCGCGAAAACGGTAGTGTTGACGGCGGGAACCTTTCTTAATGGGTTGATTCATGTTGGTTTGAATAATTACTCTGCCGGTAGGGCAGGGGATCCGCCGGCAATCAGTCTGGGGCAGCGTTTGAAAGCGTTGAATTTGCCGCAGGGACGCTTGAAAACAGGTACGCCGCCGCGTATTGACGCAAGAAGCATCGATTTCAGCAAGTTGGAAGAACAACCGGGGGATACCGATCCGATACCTGTGTTTTCCTATATGGGGAATGCGCAAATGCATCCCCGCCAGGTATCTTGCTGGATTACCCATACCAACAAGCGAACGCACGATATCATTCGAGCGGGGCTGGATCGTTCACCGCTATATACTGGTGTGATCGATGGCGTCGGTCCGCGCTATTGTCCGTCGATTGAAGATAAGATCAATCGCTTCGCGGATAAGGATTCACATCAGATTTTCCTGGAACCGGAGGGGCTGCTGACGAACGAGATCTACCCGAACGGAATTTCAACCAGTTTGCCCTTTGATGTACAGCTAGATCTGATTCATACTTTGCCGGGGCTGGAAAATGCACATGTGCTTCGTCCCGGCTACGCGATTGAATACGATTATTTCGATCCACGTGGATTGAAACGCAGTCTGGAAACAAAAAACATTGCCGGGTTGTTCTTTGCCGGGCAGATTAATGGCACTACCGGTTATGAAGAGGCCGCGGCGCAGGGATTGCTGGCGGGATTGAACGCTTCCAGGCAGGCGCAGGATCTGGAGCCATGGACACCTAAGCGTGACGAGGCGTATCTTGGCGTTTTGGTTGACGATTTGGTGACACGAGGTGTCACAGAGCCGTATCGCATGTTTACCTCGCGCGCCGAGTATCGCTTGAGTCTGCGTGAGGATAATGCCGACTTCAGACTTACCGAGAAGGGGCGTGAATTGGGTCTGGTGGACGATGCCCGCTGGGATGTCTTCAACCGTAAACGAGAGCGGGTCCAGGGAGAAATCTCAAGACTCGCCGGTACACGGGTTTCACCCAAGACCTTCAGCGCCGAAGTATCGGAGAAGCTGCTGGGTAAGGCGCTGGAGCGCGAATATTCCATGGCGGACCTGTTGAAGCGCCCTGCGGTTACCTATGAGGCGCTGGTGGGCACGGCGACCGAGGATGGCCGCATCCTGGCGTCAGACTTGCCACTGGATCCGGTCGAGAAAGAGCAGGTCGAGATCCAGGTGAAATATGCCGGTTATATCGCGCGTCAGCAGGAAGAGGTCAAGCGGCAGAGCCAGTTGGAAACGCAGAAAATTCCAGTTGATATGGATTATGACAAGGTTGCCAGTCTTTCCTTTGAGGTGCGGCAGCGGCTGAAAGACGCCCGGCCGGAGACAATCGGCCAGGCACAACGTATTTCCGGCGTGACGCCGGCGGCGATCTCCATTCTGTTGATTCATTTGAAACGCCAGCAATTGTCTACGCAAGCTCTGCACAAGCCTGGCGCAGTGACAGTACAGGAATGAGCCGCACGAATGATGGATAACAGTAGAGATCAGACTGCGGAAAGGCTGCTGCGTGCAGGCAGGCAATTGGGACTGGAAATGAGCGACGCGCAGCTGGAGCAGCTGCGGCACTATCAGGAACAACTGCTACGTTGGAATAAAGTGTATAACCTCACGGCGTTGCGGGACCCTGATAAGGTGCTGGTCCAGCATGTGTTCGATAGCCTTTCCGTAATCGTTCCGGTGGAGCAGGGGACGGGTGGCCCGGGCAGGACAATTTCTGTGCTGGATGTGGGTTCCGGAGGTGGCCTGCCGGGGGCAGTCATGGCTATAATGAGACCTGGCTGGCAGATATGCTGTGTCGATGCCGTCGAGAAAAAGACGGCGTTCATACGGCAGGTTGCCGGCGTGCTGGCGCTCCCTAATTTGAAATCCGAACATGTCCGCATCGAGGAAAAACCCGCTGCTCAGGCGGACGTGGTGATATCCAGGGCATTTGCTTCTTTGGCTGACTTCAGCAGTTGGTCTGGAAAGCATGTTGCGCCTGCCGGACGGCTGGTGGCCATGAAAGGCCGGTTGACCGAGCAGGAAAAGACGGAGCTGGGAGAAAAGGGCGCTTGGGAGGTTGCGCAGGTTCAGAAACTGGACGTGCCGGAACTGGATGCAGAACGTTGTCTCGTATGGTTGCAGCAAGTAGGAAAATATGACAAATGAAATAAAATCACCGCGCGTCTTTTGTATCGCCAATCAGAAGGGTGGCGTGGGAAAAACAACAACGGCAACCAATCTGGCTGCTAGTCTGGCTTTGCACAAGAAGCGCGTGCTGCTGATTGACCTGGATCCCCAGGGCAACGCGACCATGGGCAGCGGCATCGATAAGAACGGCTTGAGCGTAAATATCTACCAGGTGCTGATCGGCGAAGCGGATATCCGCGATGTACGGGTGCGGTCCGAGACCGGTGGTTATGATGTGCTGCCAGGCAATCGCGAACTGTCCGGCGCCGATTTTGACCTGATTCAGCTCGATGAACGTGAGCACCAGTTGAAGAACGCCATTGCGCAGGTCGCGGAAGATTACGATTTCGTGCTGATCGATTGCCCGCCAACTTTATCGCTGCTGACGCTCAACGGCTTGGCCAGCTCCCATGGGGTGATTATCCCGATGCAGTGCGAATACTATGCGCTGGAAGGGTTGTCCGACCTGGTCAACACAATCAAGCGCGTGTACAAGAACATTAATCCTAAATTGAAAATGATCGGTTTGCTGCGCGTCATGTTTGATTCGCGCGTGACCCTGCAGCAGCAGGTCTCGGAGCAACTGCTGGAGCATTTCGGCGACAACGTCTTTAAATCGGTCGTCCCGCGCAATGTGCGCCTTGCCGAGGCGCCAAGCCATGGCATTCCGGGGGTTTTATACGATAAATCATCCCGAGGCGCCAAGGCCTATCGGGATTTCGGTGCCGAGCTGATCAAGCGCGTCAAGACGATGGACAAGGAATAACTGAGGAAACCAATGGCTACTGCTTCATCAAAAACGGCTGCCAAAGCCACCAAAACCGCCACCAAGACCGCCAAATCGGCTGCGCCGGCCAAGACCGTGGCCAAGAAGGCCAAAGGCCTGGGGCGCGGCCTGTCGGCGCTGCTGGGCAATGATGTGAATGTGATCGACGATTTGTCGAGGGACGAGAAAAAAGGCCCCGAATTGCCTTCCAGCGTGCCGCTGGGCGAGATCCGGGCGGGCAAGTATCAGCCACGCACGCAAATGGATGAAACGGCGCTCAATGAGCTGGCCGATTCCATACGCAGCCAGGGCATTATGCAGCCTATCCTGATTCGTCCGATTGGCGGCGATCAGGCTGAGAAATACGAAATCATCGCCGGTGAACGGCGTTTCCGGGCGGCCAAGCTGGCCGGACTTGCCGAAGTGCCGGTGCTGGTGCGCGAAGTCGCCGACGAAAACGCGGCCGTCATGGCCTTGATCGAGAATATCCAGCGTGAAGATCTGAATCCGCTGGAGGAAGCGCAAGGGGTGAAGCGGCTGATCGAGGAGTTCCAGTTCACCCACGAACAGGCTGCGCAGGCCATTGGCCGTTCGCGCTCGCTCACCACCAACTTGCTGCGCCTGCTGAATCTGGCCATGCCTGTCCAGACGTTCCTGCTGGAAGGAAAGCTGGATATGGGGCATGCGCGGGCGTTGCTCGCCGTGGATTCCGCCACGCAGATTATTTTGGCCAACCAGGTTGTGGCGCGCCAGCTTTCGGTCCGCGAGACGGAAAAATTGGTGAATCAGGCGGGCAAGGCGGGCAACGGCAAGAGCGCCAGCCGGGCCAAGCCGGTCAACCGCGACGTGGAACGCCTGGAAGAGGCGCTGTCAGATCACCTGGGCACCCGGGTCAGCCTGAAGATGGGAAGCAAGGACAAGGGCCAGTTGCTGATCGACTTCCATGGCTGGGAGCACCTGAATTCCTTGCTGGAAAAACAGGGTCTGGGCAGCGTGATGGATAGCTAGGCCGCCCGTCATATCTGATCGAAGAGCCCCGGATTGCGGTAAATAACCCACACTATCGGCAGGGAAGGTGCACGATCTGCGCCGCAATCCGCCTTTTTGCTGCGCAATCGGCAAATATGACTTGACACCTCTGTCTAAACAATACATAATTCGTAGTTCTCTTGGTGGAGTGCCCGAGTGGCTAAAGGGGGCAGACTGTAAATCTG